>NC_016641.1:4643096-6083395 GCF_000235585.1 Paenibacillus terrae HPL-003 | reverse complement strand
CCTTAAGGAAATGCCTTTTGGAACTGTGGTGTAGAGGCCTAACATGCCTGCCTGTCACGCAGGAGATCGCGGGTTCGAATCCCGTCAGTTCCGCCATTTTTTTAAAAAAAGTTATACTACCCTGTTGGGAGCCATTAGCTCAGTTGGTAGAGCACCTGACTTTTAATCAGGGTGTCGAAGGTTCGAGTCCTTCATGGCTCACCATTCATGAACTTATATGTCATGGATATCATTGTATTGCGGACGTGGCTCAGCGGTAGAGCATCGCCTTGCCAAGGCGAGGGTCGCGGGTTCGATTCCCGTCGTCCGCTCCATATTTGCGCCCTTAGCTCAGCTGGATAGAGCGTTTGACTACGAATCAAAAGGCCGGGAGTTCGAATCTCTCAGGGCGCGCCATTTAACTTCATAAGCCGGTGTGGCGGAATTGGCAGACGCGCGCGACTCAAAATCGTGAGGGAAACCGTGGAGGTTCGAGTCCTCTCACCGGCATGTATTCCGGGATGTAGCTCAGCTTGGTAGAGCACCTGGTTTGGGACCAGGGGGTCGCATGTTCAAATCGTGTCATCCCGATTCAAAAGGAAAGTCGCTTGAAGAAGCGGCTTTTTTTGTTGTATTTGTTGTCTTTTTTTGTATAAATCAGTAATCGTCAGGTCACACTAACACAAAAAGTGGGACGGAAGGGATTACTGTGAAGCGATTAGGTTGGAAAAAACACATTAAACGACGCTGGAAGCAGTGGAGAAGAACGGTGTGGGCCTGTACTATTTTTGGATCGTCTTGTTTGCTGGCAGGTTTAGGTATCCTGTTTTCACGTCATATGCAGACGATGCTGTCACAGCCCCTTGCTGTTACCGCTATGGCGGAAGTTGATACGGAGGAGCCTTCTTACACGAATCCGGCCGAAGTGCATTCCTCGCAGGTGCAGGTATTACAAAGTATCCGTGCTTCGGGCATCAGCAGAAAGACTCATTTGTTAACTACCTATGTGTGCGGCACAGAGACACTTTCCTTGGGAACGTTAAGTTCGCAGCAGTTAGAGAGTTTGCTGAAGCAGCATCCCGATTGGAAGGGACGGTTAAATTCTAGGGGCGAAGTGTGGCTGGAGCGTAAGGTAGAGGATTTGTCGGAGTTATGCAAACAGCACGCCTACATGGGTATTAGTATGGATGGACAGCTTACTTTGTTTGAAGGACCGCCTAAAAAAGAAAAAGTAATTCGGACTTTCTTTCAGCTGGATGTGGGATCAATGGAGACAGCTCTGCCTGAGGGAGTGTATGAGCAGCTCCGGCAGGGAATCCGTGTGCAGGATATGAACGAATACAACAGCGTGATTTCTACTTTTGGTGATTTTGCAGTGGAACGAACACAGCGGGTATTGAAGCAGCAATATTGATTACATGCAAGAGGGAGGCGTGTAGGCTTTGCCCGGGGGGTGAGGCGTACAACGTCTCTTTTTTTGTGCTGAACTTAGAGTTAAACTTTTTACTCTATTAGATGCAAAGTTTTGTTATAATGAAATGAACGACACATATGTTCGCTTTGTTTAGTATTTGGCAATGATTATGGTTTCGATATTGATCGTTGGTGGCTAGTTAACGTCGTATTTTTGGCGATAGGGGAGAGATTTTTTTGCGTTTTCTAGGAATTGATCCGGGTATTGCAATTGTGGGCTTTGGATTTGTAGACAAGATTGGCAGTAAGGTGGTTCCTGTTCAATATGGCTGCATCCAGACGGAGGCCCATACACCGGAAGAAGAGCGGTTGCTTCATGTGTATGAAGGCATGCTGCAATTGATTGATAAATATAAGCCTGATGCGGTAGCGCTGGAGAAGCTTTTTTTTAATCGTAACGTAACAACTGCAATGTCTGTGAGTCAGGCGCGCGGTGTGCTGGTGCTGGCTGCGAAACAACGTGGTCTGCCTATAGGGGAATATACGCCTATGCAGGTGAAACAGGCTATTGTAGGGTATGGAAAGGCTGAGAAGAAGCAGGTACAGGAAATGGTTAGAATGTTTCTGAAGCTTCAAGTTGTGCCCAAACCGGATGATGTGGCGGATGCTTTGGCAGTGGCTATTTGTCATGCACATTCATATGGACTAAATTCAAAGTTAAATGAGGTATTGCGAAAATGATAGATTTCTTGCGTGGTTCCGTGGCTCACTTGGAAAATGAATATGTCGTTTTGGATGTGCAGGGTGTCGGGTACCGGGTGTTTTGTCCAAATCCTTATGCCTTTGCCAAAAAGGAAGGGCCTGTTGTCATTTATATTCATCATCATGTAAGGGAAGATGCTATTTTATTGTTCGGGTTTGCGACTCGTGAGGAACAGCAGTTGTTCCGTAAGCTGATTGATGTATCCGGAATTGGGCCGCGTGTGGCACTAGGCATCTTGGGAGGCGGTACACCTACTCATGTGGTAACGGCAATCTATCAGGAGAACATCGCATTTCTCACCAAACTGCCGGGTATCGGTAAAAAGACAGCACAGCGCATGATTTTGGATTTGAAGGATAAGCTGGACGGCATCGGTTCAATCGGCATTGCGACGGGATTGTTTGCGGAGCCTGTCGTGGAAGAAGGCGAGGGTTCCTATTGGAGCGAGGCACGAGAAGCGCTTAAGGCGCTGGGCTACACAGATGCAGAGCTGGATAAGGTATGGAGCAGAATGAAGAAAGATGCGAAACCTGATGAATCCGCCGATATTTTGATGAAGCGGGCTTTGCAACTGTTGTTTGCCGGATAGGACGATGATGTCCGTTAAAAGAAGTCTGGTGAAAAGGAGGAGCGATGGAATATGGATGACCGGATTATTTCCGCCAATTTGATGATGGAAGACCAGACGGCGGAGCTAAGCCTTCGCCCCCGTTATCTGAATGAATATATCGGGCAAAATCAGGTAAAAGAAAATTTGAAAATATATATTGAAGCGGCCAAGATGCGTAAAGAGGCGCTGGATCATGTGCTGCTGTACGGTCCGCCTGGATTGGGCAAAACGACGCTCGCCAATATTATCGCCAACGAGCTGGGTGTTAATTTACGCACAACCTCAGGCCCGGCAATTGAAAGACCTGGAGACCTGGCAGCGTTGCTGACTAATCTTCAAGAGGGCGATGTTTTGTTCATTGACGAGATACATCGCTTGCACCGTACGGTGGAAGAGGTCATGTATCCGGCAATGGAAGATTTTGCGCTTGACATTATGATTGGTAAAGGCCCGAGTGCGCGTTCGGTTCGTCTGGATTTGCCGCCCTTTACGCTTATAGGGGCTACAACACGCGCTGGGCTGCTTTCTGCGCCCTTGCGTGACCGATTTGGTGTCATTAGTCGATTGGAGTTCTATACGACAGACGAGCTGGCCTACATCGTATCAAGGAACGCAGATATTATGGAGATTGAGATTGTCGGAGATGCGGCTGAGGAAATTGCATTGCGTTCACGAGGGACACCACGGATTGCGAATCGGCTGTTAAAAAGGGTGCGTGATTTTGCCCAAGTTGCAGGAGACGGTATTATACATTCAGAGTTGGCCGCAGAGGCGTTGAAGAGACTGCAAATTGATCCGCGTGGACTGGATGAAATTGACCATAAAATGCTTAAGGCGATGATTCATTCATTCCGTGGCGGACCTGTGGGATTGGATACAATTGCAGCGACCATTGGCGAAGAAAGTCAGACGATTGAGGATGTGTACGAGCCATATTTGTTGCAAATCGGCTTTCTGCAAAGAACACCGCGGGGACGGATGGTGACTCCGGCGGCCTATGCTCACCTCGGAATTCCCATGCCAACGGATTCACGTTGAGCAGGGAGTGTGTACTTTTATCACATGAGAGCAGGCAGTAGCGGCTCATACACAGGAAAGTGTAGCTGAGATTAGTTCTTAACGTGATTACACGGCTATGACAAATATGATATTGCGAGATGGATGGTATGAGAAAAGAGAGTGCGTGAATTAAGATTTGAGCGGGTTCAAGTTTAGGCGTATTTCGCCGATGTATTAACAGGGACAGGTATGAGTCAAGTTCCCGCCAAATCATGCAGTATGCGTGCTATGACAGCCAGAAATGGGGGAGCCAGAAATGAGTGAAAAAGCGTTGAATCCAAACACAATTTTCGGCACATGGGCGGGTCGGGCAAAACGGGCAACAGCGGCTATAGTAATAGCTGTTGTTTGCCTGCCTTGGTCTCCGACTGTTCACGCCGCTGCCGTCCAAGAGGATATTCGTGTAGTGATCTTTGCGGATCTGGGCAGCAAATATAAAGCGACTACACCTGCTGTTACCTTGAAATCATCAGGGGGGCTGAGTGTCGGACAAAACAGTGGGGGCAGCTTTCAGGCCTGGACGGGACTTCCGGACAGCACAGCACGTTTTAGTGTAGACAGCTATCGGGTGAAGGTACTTGAAGGAAATGAAGCGGCTGCGATAAAAGCGGCTCAAGTATTGCAGAAGACCAATGATAAACCGACGGTTTTTATTGGCTCGAAAAACGGTAGCTCTGTCTATCAGGTGTATGCGGGAATATATGCGAGTGAACAGGCGGCGCAGGCCGCTGTACAGCGCATTTCTACTGCAACCGGAGCACAGGCCGAAGTTACGGGGAACAAGCATTGGTCTACAGGGAACTATGGCAGTGAGCAAGAGGCCAATCTCGTCCGAACGACGATTGCTGCCGCAGGTTTTGATGCTTTTACCGTAGTTCAATCGAGAGGTCAATATGCTGTGTGGATCGGTGAAGAGAGTAATGACAGCAAGTTGTCCGCTTTGAAAACAGAACTGGAAAGCAAGCAACCGCGACTTACCCTCTCTAAAGTCAATGCTACTCAAACTGGACTGATTGTGAGACAGGAAGCAGGAGTAACGACAGGCTCTCAGGTGATGACTCATTACGTGCTGAGCGGTTCTGATAATAGCAAGGTTATGGTCAACGGAGGCAACGATGGAATTCAGGTGGTTGAGAGATCACAGCGTACATATCGTGGAGACATGGAGATTGGCATGACGTCAGGACAGCTAGCGCTAGTAAACGAAGTGCCGTTGGAGCAGTATTTGTATTCCGTGGTAGGAGCTGAAGTCTATTCCTCATGGCCGGATGAAGCGCTCAAGGCACAAGCGGTAGCGGCTCGCAGCTATGCGCTTGCCCAAGGCAATCGTTTTCAGATCGGTAACGTGGTGGATGGAACGTTAAGCCAGGCTTATAACGGCAAAGGCTCGGAGCATGCAAATGTTAGCGAGGCTGTAGATGCAACCGCTGGTGAAGTGATTAAAAGTGGTGGCAAGGTAGTTGAAGCTGTATTTTCATCCAATGCGGGTGGCGTTACAGCGGATGCTTCCGAGGTGTGGAACAGTGGCGGCGAAGCGTTTGCCAGCGTAGATAGCTCTGGAGATACTTCGGCGCAAAAAGGAGCACAAGAGTGGTATCACGTGCTTCTCTCCAGCGGAAAAACAGGCTATATCCGAGAAGATAACGTTAAGGAGTTGGAGGGAGTCACAGAGGCGGGGCTAGACAAGGTCACCGTGACTGCTGAAAATACCAATGTGCGTCCCATTCCTCAAATTCAATCAACTGTGACAGCAGTAGCCAAGGCACAACCGGGTGAAGAAATGATTGTACTGGAAAAGGTGCCTCAATCTGGAGACTACGCATGGGTGCGGGGACCCTTTACGGCCGCTCAGCTTGTAAAATCCTTGCAAGGGAAAGTAACGGGTACAGTACCGTCCACTATTGACCATCTCGATGTCACCAAACGCGGTCCGTCTGGACGAGTGGTGGAGGTTGAAGCGAACGGATCGCCCTTAAAGGTGAAATATCCTGATATGTATCGTTCAGCGATGGGAGGATTGCCGAGCACGCTGTTTGATATTGCGAGTACTGGCAGTTATACTGTATTAGGCGCTGATGGGGCTACTACTCATGTAAATGGTGCACAGGGAACTACAATCCTGTCGGCATCAGGGAGCAGCACTTCCAGTGGTAACGGGGTGATCATCATGAATGAAGATCGTCATGCGCGAGTCATCGACAAAACGCAAAGCTTTATTTTTACAGGCAAAGGGAATGGTCACGGTTTGGGCTTGTCACAATGGGGAGCCAACGGTTTGGCTGATCAGGGGTATGATTACAAGAAAATTTTGCAACACTATTACAAAAATGTGGATATAGTTAAGGACTGACCAATATATGAACGTAAACGATTACGATTTTGAATTACCTGAAACATTAATTGCACAGACGCCTTTGCTTGATCGAAGTGCTTCCAGATTGCTGACGTTGAGCAAGGGGAGCGGTGAAGTGGGTCATCATACATTTTCAGATATTGTGCAGTATCTTCAACCGGGCGATACGCTGGTGCTGAATGATACGCGAGTGATTCCTGCACGCTTGTTTGGTATCAAGGAAGATACGGGGGCTAAGGCCGAGGTGTTACTGCTCAAACAACTGGAGGGTGACCGATGGGAAGCATTGGTAAAACCCGGCAAGAAGTTGAAAAAGGGCGCGGTCATCGTTTTCGGTGATGAGCTGAAGGCGGTCATTGAGGAAGAAGGCGATATGGGCGGAAGAGTGCTCTCCTTCTCATATGAAGGTATTTTTCAGGAGATATTGGATCGTCTTGGGCAAATGCCGCTTCCACCGTATATCAAGGAGCAACTGGATGACCGTGAGCGTTATCAGACGGTTTATGCCCGGCATGAAGGCTCAGCTGCGGCTCCAACCGCAGGATTACATTTTACAGAGGAATTGCTGGACCGAATTAGAGAAAAGGGTGTTTCCATTGCCTTTGTCACCCTTCACGTCGGTTTAGGAACGTTCAGACCCATGTCTGTGGATACGATTGAAGAGCATGTGATGCATGAAGAATATTACTCGTTGTCACAGGAAACGGCAGATGTGCTGAATGAAACCAAAGCGCGTGGCGGAAGAGTCGTGGCAGTGGGGACAACCAGTTGTCGGACGCTGGAGACTGTGGGCAATACATTCGGTGACGGACTATTGCAGGCCAGCAGCGGCTGGACGCAGATTTTTATTTATCCAGGTTATGAATTCCGTGTGGTAGATGCGATGATTACGAATTTTCATTTGCCTAAATCCACATTGGTTATGCTGGTCAGCGCACTGGCGGGCAGGGAGAATATTATGCATGCTTACCAGGAGGCGATTGACCGGGAATATCGGTTTTTCAGCTTTGGGGACGCAATGTTCATTTATTAATTAAGGATGGTAGAGAAAATATGGCACCAGCAATAAGATACGAACATATTAAAACCTGCAAGCAATCGGGAGCCCGTCTTGGGCGTGTGCATACACCTCACGGGGTTATAGAAACACCAACCTTTATGCCTGTAGGAACACAAGCTACAGTTAAAACGATGAGTCCTGAGGAACTGAAAGAGATGGATGCTCAGATTATTTTGAGTAATACGTACCATCTGTTTCTTCGTCCTGGTCACGATATTATTCGTGAAGCGGGTGGGCTGCATAAGTTTATGAACTGGGATCGTCCTATTTTAACGGACAGCGGCGGGTTTCAAGTGTTTTCATTAAGTGAAATGCGTAAAATTACGGAAGAGGGCGTTCATTTTCGCTCTCATTTGAATGGAGATAAGAAGTTTCTTTCGCCGGAGGTGGCAATGGAAATTCAAAACTCGCTCGGCTCGGATATTATGATGGCCTTCGATGAATGTCCTCCTTTTCCGGCTGAATATGAGTATGTGAAAAAGTCGTTGGAACGCACCAGCCGTTGGGCTGAGCGCTGCCTGGAGGCGCATGCGCGTCCTCATGATCAAGGGTTGTTTGCCATTGTTCAAGGAGGGATGCATGAAGATTTGCGCAAGCAGAGCGCGGCGGATTTGACTTCCATGGATTTCCCGGGGTATGCTATTGGTGGACTGAGCGTAGGTGAACCGAAGCATTTGATGTATGAAGTGCTGGATTATACGCTTCCTTTGCTTCCCACTAACAAGCCACGCTATTTGATGGGCGTAGGTTCTCCGGATGCCTTGATTGAAGGCGCTATCCGTGGTGTGGATATGTTTGATTGCGTACTTCCAACACGAATTGCTCGCAACGGGACAACGATGACCAGCCAAGGCCGTCTTGTTGTTCGCAATGCCCAATATGCAAGAGATTTCGGCCCGCTTGATCCGGCTTGTGATTGCTATACCTGTCGTAATTATTCACGTGCTTACTTACGACACTTGATTAAAGCGGATGAAACCTTCGGGCTCCGACTGACAACGTATCATAATTTGCATTTCTTAATTCAATTGATGCGCAATGTCAGACAAGCGATTATGGATGACAGACTGCTTGATTTCCGCGACGAATTTTTTGAGCAGTACGGTCTTCATGATAATGATAAAGGTTTTTAAGTTTTAGGGAGAGTATACGAAAGGGGGATTTAACATGTTTCATTTTGCTACAGCTGCTGCTGCACCCGGTGGAACTGGAGGACTTTTTCAAATGATCTGGCCACTGGCTCTGATGTTTGTAATCTTCTATTTCTTGCTGATTCGTCCGAATCAGAAAAAACAAAAGCAGCGTCAAACGATGCTTCAAGCCTTGAAAAAGGGCGATAAAGTTATTACAATCGGAGGTCTTCACGGTACAATTATGGAGATTACGGACGATGTGGTCGTTTTGCGTGTGAATGATGTTACGAAGCTGACCTTTGATCGCAGCGCGATCAGCAATGCGATTGCAAAAGATGCAGCTTCCGAGGAAGTTGTTTCCAAATCATAGCATATGGGCATAACATGCAAAAACCGAGCCTTTGAGAAGGGCTCGGTTTTTTGTGTTGTTTCGCCACATACATTTTGATTATCTGCTCAGGTTAATCCCAAACATCCCGCCCCCGGCTCCAATGATAAAAGCAATTCCCAGATGCAAAAGATCCTTGGCGTTCATGCCTGCATCCAGTGCCAGAAAACCGACCAGCAGCACGATTAGCCCATATAGGATGCCTGTAATACCGCCTTGATACCAGCCTTTGTTCGTGGATCTTTTACCAGCGACGAAGCCGCCGGATACCATGGCGAATGCATGAACGATGTACGTATACAACGATAAATCCTGTTCCTGCATCTGTGTCAGCCACAAGAGTAGCGAAAGGATAAATGCGCCAAGCAACATCCATGCAAAAGCATAAAACAAGCCGGATAAAATGGGATGGGCCAGACGAAACGAACACCAGCGGCGAATGAGCTCCATTGATAATTCCTCCTGTACCAAGGTTTGGACTATTATAATTCTATGGCCAAGCCTCCCGGCTTAGTACCAAGTCGCAAGCAGTCTTTGTCTTTATTTGAATAATTTAACCTTTTGTTTTTTTGTATGGTTGATATGAGAAACGGTCAGAATACGTGTACAATGAACGGCGAATGTCTTGTCGCAAGTACAGGAGAGGAGGCGACATGTTGGGTCACGATATTTTTGCACATATATTTCGAACGTTGCTCATGTATTTTATTGTATTTCTGGTTATGCGCTTAATGGGTAAACGGGAGATCGGAAAATTATCTGTTTTTGACCTCGTGATATCCATTATGATTGCGGAAATCGCTGTATTCAGTTTGGAAGATATAAAACGTCCGTTGTATGAAGGGCTGATTCCTTTGGGCGTGCTGCTGATTTTGCAGATCGGAATTTCGTATTTCAGTCTTAAAAGTCGGCGTCTGCGGCTGCTATTCGATGGTAAGCCCAGTGTATTGTTCTCCAATGGACAAATAAACAGGGAAGAAATGCTGAAGCAACGCTACAATTTAGATGATCTGCTGTTACAACTTCGGGAACAAAATATCGAAGGCTTGGACCATGTAGAATATGTTATTTTGGAAACGACAGGCAAGCTCACGGTCATACGTAAAGATGATAACGTTGAAGATAGTGAATCTGATAAGCAGAAACAAAATTTAGGACAAACGAATTTGACAAACAACGATCAACAGGAGAATAAAGTCCATCATTCGCCTCAAATCGGCGGGAAGTTTAGATATGAAGGTCTTCCCATTCCGTTGATTATGGATGGCAAGGTGCTGGATCGAAATTTGGAACGTATGGATATGAACCGTTTTTGGCTTAAAAATCAGATTCAAGCTCAAGGACATAAAGATTTTAAGGATGTTTTCTTGTGCTCGGTTAACCATAAAGGCGATGTATATATTACGCCGCCGGCCTTCGGGGAATCCTTGGATTAAGCCTGCTATGCCTTAAACCATCTTCTTAGGATGGGGATACGGGTGAGATTGTCCCAGTCGATCATTTTGGTCAGGGTCATCAGAAAAAGGTACAGAATAATGCCCAAGCCTGCGGCGAAGAGAAATTGCAGCCACATTTGACTGAAAACCGTTAGATGTCTGTAAGCATATAAGACGGCAGCCGCCATGATAACCATCCCGACTCCGGTATTCCAGAAATCAAGCAGTCGCACGCGAAACCGAAGCAGTCTGCTTACACTGAAGCCATGCAGAAGAGTGACTATGGCACTATTGATACAAATGGCGATGACAGCTCCATAGATACCGTATTGAGGCTGGGAAGCAAGCCAGACGATAAGGGCGATTTTGATAACGGCTCCGACAAAGGTATTGAATAAGGCGCTTCCGGGACGATCCAGAGCCTGAAGTGCTGCCTGAAGCGGGGCCTGGATGTACATAAAAAGAGCAAAGGGAGCCATGAGCTTAAGCATGCCCGCAATGTCGCCATTGTTGTAGAGGAGCAGGCACAGAGGCTCTGCCAATACATACATGATGACAGCAAAAGGGGCTCCTGCAACTAAAGCAAGCCGAAGTGATTGATGCAATCGCTTATGAATGGCTGTCATTTGTCCCTTGGCAGCAGCTTCGGATAAAGAAGGTACAAGGGAAACAGCCAGTGAACTGGTGAGGACACCGGGGAGTAACAATACAGGAATAACCATCCCCTGCATGGCCCCGTATTGGGCGGTTGCCACTCCGGTGGCAATACCTGCTACGGCCAGGCTGCGCATACATAGAATAGATTCGAGCAAATAGGACAACGATCCCACAAGTCTTCCGGCTGTTACGGGAACCGATATAGACAGAAGTCGTGACAACACAGACGGTTGATCGGAATGAGCTCCTGAAGATGGAGATACTTCCGGTTGTAGGGGTATATCACTTTTTTGCTGGTTCCACTTGTATTGCCATAGAAGAACAATCATGCCGATAAGTTCACCTGCCAGTGCACCGAGCATCGCCCCCGCAGCAGCATAGGCTACGCCATGCGGAAGGAGAAGGTAAGCAAACCAAATGACGCAAAAAATGCGTATGACAGTCTCGGCAATGGAGGAGCTTGCGGACGGAATCATATTTTGTTTTCCCTGAAAATAGCCTCTGTAGGCAGAGGAAACAGCAACTATAACAATCATCGGGCTCATGCTGACAAATGTATAATATACACGGCTGTCTGTCAGCAGGTGGCTTGTAATCCAGGGGGCAAAGAGAAGACAGAGCACCATGGCCAGCAGGCTGAGTGTAACGGTGAAACGCAGGCTGCTGTGCAAAATACGTCGTGACATTTCGGGCTGACCCGCGGTTTCAGACTCGGCTACAAGCTTGGCTACGGCAAGCGGTATCCCCCCGGTAATAAGGGTTACCAACACGATAAAAAAGGGATACCCCTGTTGGTACAAGCCGACCCCTTCGGGACCGATAATACGCGGGAGCGCGATTCGCGGAATAAAACCCAGCAGCCGATTGATAATTCCAGCCGCTAATAAAATAATTGCTCCATGGATGAATGTCTGCTTTTTCAATCGCAACTCCCTCTTCCCCAAAATGAATTCCGCGTCTATGTGTTACTTTAAAAGATATGCCAGACCTGTCCATGTTCATGACAAGCTTTTCCGAATGAAAGCATAGGGATCAGGACAACAAGAGAGGGAGTGGTGAATTCTGCTATTGACGATCGAAATGAATGCATATATTGTTGGTTTACGGCTATTTTCGACGAAAAAGAAGGGTTTTCCAGGATCAGGGCAGAAATGTTCTATAAAGCAGTCAATAACCCGTTAATTGCTGATCTGCGGAACCGGAGTCGCTGGGAGGAGGAACGGCCATCGTGGGTATGGAAGAGCTGGATGAGCAGGATTGGGATGACGCAATTGAGATGCTGTGTCAAAGCAAGGCGGACGAGTTGATTCTCGTGGGCTATGAGCATGTCACAAGCAAGGACGTGTGGAATTGCGTCAGCCATAAATATGAAAAGGAGGGTATTCCTCCGCTGCACAAGCTCGTTAACGATATACTTTCCCTTAAAGCGACGAGCTTTATGAACTATTTGACAATGTCCGCATTACGGGGCTCCACTTTCGAATAGAAGGGGGTCTTTTTTTGCGTTCAAATTGACTGCTTTTTGAGGGGTAGCTATAATAGGAATATTGAGAATGAAAGGGGAACATGGGACGGAATGAAGAGAATTCTAAGTTTCATCGTGGTCGTGCTCATAACCACTGGTGTTATGGTCGGGACAAGCCCGGGCCTGCTAAACAGTTTAAAACTAGGCCTCGATTTAAAGGGAGGCTTTGAAATCTTATATGAAGCCCAGCCTTTGGAAGCCGGGCAGAGTGTAACCAAACAGTCTCTCATACAAACAGCTCAAAGCCTGGAGAGACGGATTAATGCGCTCGGTACGACTGAACCGGAAGTAACAACGGAGGGTAGCGACCGTATTCGTGTGCGGCTTGCTGGTGTCTCCAATGAGGCAGAAGTCCGCTCCATGCTGAAAAAGCCTGCCGAGCTGACGTTCCGCAGTGCGACGGCAGAGGATGCCAAAAAGCCGGGCCAATTCAGCAAAATTGAGCTTCGCGGTAATGATTTTGTGGAGAATGGCGCTGTTGTCGGCTTTGACCAACTGAATCAACCTGAAATTAGTATCAAAGTGAAAGACAAAGCCAAGTTTGCTGAGATTACAAAGCGACTTCTTAACAAAGAGTTGGCTATTTTCCTGGATCAGGAATTGCTCTCCGCCCCAACGGTACGTGGAGAACTGACGGATGGCAGCGCATCGATCACAGGTAGCTATACTCGTGATGAAGCGAACAAGCTGGCCGATACGATTAACCTGGGTGCACTTCCGCTCAAACTGACGGAAAAATATTCTCAGAGTGTAGGCGCTACACTGGGCCAATTGTCACTGGATCAAACGATTCGTGCCGGTTTGATTGGTTCGATCATTATTCTGGTATTCATGATTTTGATGTTCCGTGTACCGGGACTGGTTGCCAGCTTCTGTCTCATCGTTCATACCTGGCTGGTGCTTGCGATCTTCTATTTTGGTGGTTTTGTGCTTACGCTTCCGGGTATCGCAGCGTTCGTGCTGGGGATCGGGATGGCGGTCGATGCCAATATCATTACGTATGAGCGTATTAAAGAAGAAATCAAGACAGGTAAAACGATTCGTTCTTCTGTCATCGCAGGTAGTAAGGCCTCGTTCCGTACCGTTATGGATGCCAATGTTACGACAATTATAGCGGCTGCTGTTATGTTCGGTCTGGGAACAGGCTCGGTTAGAGGTTTCGCTCTGGTGCTCATCGTTGATATTGTCACCAGTATTTTGACGAATATCTTCTTCTCCCGTTTCTTGCTCAATCTGCTGGTTAAAGCGGATGCTGTGAAGAAGCCCAAGTATTTTGGTGTGAAGGAGAGTGATATCAGTGCGCTTTAATTGGGACTTTAAATATATCAAGATGAGCAAGTGGTTTTACACGTTTTCGATTATTATCACCCTGCTTGGTATTTTGAGCTTGTCGATTTTCGGTTTGAATTACGGTGTTGATTTCCGTTCCGGTTCCAATGTGGATGTCAATTTGACCAAAGCAGTTACACAGGAACAGATTCAAACCTTGCTGGACAAGAAGGGTATCGGCAAAGAGGTGGATTATACGCCGGGTAAAGAGCGCTTCGGTATTCGTTTTTCGCAGGTATTGACGGATCAACAAGTGAATGATTTTAAAACATCTTTCAATAAAGAGCTTGATCCAAAGGCTTCTTTTGAGGTAAATACGGTGGATACGGAAATGGCGCAAGAGCTGGAGCGAAATGCAATATGGGCAATTTTGCTGGCCTGTGTAGCCATCGCTGCCTATATCTCGATCCGGTTTGAATGGCGGTTTGCCATTGCAGCAATTGTTTCGCTGTTGCATGATGCATTTCTTGTTATCAGTATTTTTTCCATCTTCCGACTTGAGGTGGATTTGACCTTTATTACGGCAATTCTGACGATTGTCGGCTTCTCCATCAATGACACCGTCGTTATTTTTGACCGTATTCGGGAAAATTTACGATTTGCGAAGAAGAAGTCCAGGGACGACTTGGAACAGGTGGTCGATCACAGTATTGCACAGACGATGACTCGTTCACTTGCAACCGTGTTTACTGTGTTTATTGCCTCCTTGTGCTTGTTCATTTTTGGCGGCGAGTCGATTCGGATGTTCTCGCTTGCGATGGTTATCGGTTTGTTGTTCGGTGCTTATTCTTCCATCTTCATTGCCAGCCCGTTATGGGTAGCCTTGAAAGGGAAACAAAAGTCTCCGGCAACTGGCGGTGGTGCAGCCAAGACTGCAAAGTCTTAAATTACGCTTAACATCAGCAGTATGAATTAAAGAGAGAGCCGCGTCTGCATGGGCGCGGTTTTCTAAGGTTTGGAGAATTTGAAATGGAGCATTACCGGGAAATTGTCAGTTCAGGATTGAGGGGGAAACGTTGTGAATAGCGAGCGCAGCCGATCATTGGAAACTGCGGCGTGGAGCGGGATTGTGGGTAATCTTGCATTGGCTGTTCTAAAGGGAACCGTCGGTTATGCGGCAAACAGCAAGGCGTTGATGGGGGATGCGCTGCATACGGCTGCGGATAGTGCTTCCCGTTTGCAGGAGCTTTTGTTTTCCAAAGGTGCAGCAGAGCATGGTATACTGGCACGGTTACGGAACGGTGAAAAAGTCCGGACTGTCGTATCGGTGGTACTGGCTATATTGGTGCTGATGAGTGGCCTTCAACTGGGCATATTGGCTGTTCGTTCTTTAAGCAGTCCAGAGCCGCAGGCTCCAGGTCTGTATGCACTAATTACCGCTTTTGCTGCTTTGGTACTGAGAGAGGCGCTGTTTCAGTTTCAATACCGCTACTCCATTAAACACGGTCATAAGGCCGAAGCAGATTTGTACGCTAATCATGAACGGTATTCACTTTATGCATCGCTGATTGCACTGATCGGTATGATTGGGGCAATGACAGGCGAAGCGATGGAGTGGCCTGCATTATTATATCTTGACCCGACTGCTGCGTTGCTGGTAGCCTGTCTGGTGTTGCGTAAAGGATATCTGATGGTACTGAATACCGCCTATCCGGCTCCTGCACAACCTCTGCGTGAGGAAGACTCACAACGCTTTATGGAGACGATTCAGCGGGTGCATGGTATTGTAACAGTTGAGCATATGCATGCGCAGGAAGCAGGTCATTTTATAACTGTGGATGTAACCATTAGCGTGAATCCCCGGATTACGGTGCAAGAAGCGCAGGAAATTGCTGATCGGGCAAAAAATCTGCTACTGGCGCGTTTTCCGCAGGTGACCCATGTACAGATGCAGTTTGTTTCTTATCAAGCCGGGTATCCTTACAAGTCTAATCATGAACTACCGGATAATGATGTGTCGTCCTTGCTGCAATAATTGCAGGACGACTATGAAAGAAAGGTGAATAGGATTGCTTCATTCGCAGTACCGATGGAAGACCCCGGAGGTTAACCTGGAAGCGGCCCAGCCGTTGACGGAAGAGCTGGGGATTTCACCATTGTTGTCCCGGCTTTTAGTGAATCGGGGTGTCACTACGGCCGGGGAAGCAAACCGCTTTTTGTACGGAAGTGTAGACGACATACACGACCCTTTTCTGCTCATGGGCATGAAAGAGGCAGTGCCGAGGATCCGTCAGGCGCTAGAGCGTGGCGAGCACATATTAATTTATGGTGATTATGATGCGGACGGGGTATCCAGTACGTCATTGATGATTCAGCTTATGCGCTTCCTGAAAGCTTCGTATGATATTTATATTCCGCACCGCTCCAATGAGGGATATGGACTGCATAATCATGCCCTTGATTGGGCTAACCAGCAGGGGGTTACGCTCGTCATTACCGTGGACACGGGAATTAGTGCAGTAGAGCAAATCGCTTATGCGGCAACCTTGGGTATAGATGTTATTGTAACAGACCATCACGAGCCTCCTGCTATGCTTCCTGAAGCGTATGCTCTGATCAATCCGAAGCTGCCCGGCTGTCCCTATCCATTCAAGGGTCTTGCTGGTGTCGGTGTCGCTCTAAAGCTGGCACAGGCGCTGCTGGGTGAAGTACCCGAGGAATGGTTTGAAATTGCTGCTATCGGTACGGTAGCTGATCTGATGCCGTTACATGGTGAGAACCGGACGATGGTACGTAGAGGGATTCAGTCCATGAGAAGCTCTGCGTTTCCGGGTATTCGGGCGTTGCTTGGTATAGCGGGTGTGGATATGTCTACAGTGACCTCTGTCAACATTGCATTTGCCTTGGCTCCCCGGATTAATGCCAGCGGACGTCTGGATCATGCAGGACGGGCGGTCTCCCTTTTAACGACAGAGCAGGAGGAAGAAGCGGATCAGCTCGCGCATGCGCTGGATCTGCTCAATCGGGAGCGTCAGCAAGTAGTTGAACGTATTGTGGAGCAGGCCGAGCAGCAGCTGGCAGCCAAGCTGAATGGAGGCACGCTGCCGTCTGTCATCGTATTGGCTGGTGAAGGCTGGAACGTAGGTGTCGTGGGGATTGTGGCATCCAAGTTGCTGGATCGCTATTATCGTCCAACCATTATTCTGGGCATAGATGCAGAGACAGGAATGTGCAAAGGGTCTGCCCGTTCTATTCCGGCCTTGGATATTTACAGTGCTCTGACAGATAGTCATGACCTGATGGAGCACTTTGGCGGTCATCCTTCGGCTGCGGGTATGACGCTGTCTCGGGACAATCTGGCATCGTTTGAGGAGCGGTTAAATCGCTATGCCGCTTCCATTCTGACGCCAGACAATCTCGTTCCTGTAGCCGAGGCAGATATGGTTTGTCGTTTGGACGAGGTATCTTTACAGGTGGTTGAAGAACTGGAGTTACTCCAGCCCTTTGGTATGGGGAACCCGTCTCCACGTTTCGTGTTACAGGGTCTTCAATTGCGTGAGGCTCGTAAAATGGGGCGTGAGAAAAATCATGTAAAGCTGTTGCTGGAGCAGAACGGATTATCGCTGGATGCGATTGCCTTCCGGCGTGGTGATCTGGCTGATTTTTTGCAGCAGCAAACCGAGCTTGATCTGCTGGGCGAGCTGTCTATTAATGAATGGAACGGTAAACGCTCCCTCCAACTAATGATGCAGGATATCCGTGTACAGGCTCCGCAAATTTTTGATTATCGGGGAGTATCGGACCCTTTTGCTGAGCTGGAGCGGGGGCTAAAGATCTTTCATCCTCGTATAGAAGAACGAAAAAATGACGTTGCTGTTGTGATGCATCCATCGTCCAGGCTTCGTCCTTCTCGTCCAGTGAACGCCGATTCCATATGGGTATATGATAAGGAGGGCGGCGTTACTCCCGGCGATGATCGAAGGGATACACAACACTCTGTAAAGTCATTGTTCGTGTTGGAGCCACCGGATACACCGGAGCAGTTGCAGGCATTGTGGTCTACATTTGAAGATGTAGAGAATGTGTTTCTCCTTCATTCGGTCAGTGAACGAGGCGGTCGGCTCGTCAGCCCGGACAGAGAGCTGTTCAAGCGTATTTACGTTGTGCTTTCCCGAATGGGGGCACAGCCTGTGGATGAAAAAGCGACGCTGCCCGCTCTTAGTCGTCAATGCTCCTGTTCAGTACGGATGCTGTCTAAAGTGCTGGACATTTTCGAGGAGCTTGAGTTTATAACGCGTACAGAAGGGCGCTTCTGTTTTGTGTCCAATCCACCCAAGCGGGATTTAACGTCTTCTCCACGTTATCAGGAATTGCATGATATGGCTGAAATGGAGCGTTATCTGCTGGATGCGGATACAACCCAGATGACAAGCTGGATTATGTCGCTTATGAAGGGCGCGTCTTGAGGCATAGCCTCGATGCTGATGATGTAGGATGGCTATATTAAATTAGAAGTTTACAGTAGGAGGAACTAAGTTGGACTACAAAGAATACATTCGGGTGATTCCCGATTTCCCACAACCAGGGATTAGTTTTAAGGACATTACGACCCTGATGAAAAATGGAGAATTGTACCGCAAGGCAATCAATGATATGAAGGAACTGGTATCGGATTTGAAAATTGATCTGATTGCAGGTCCCGAAGCACGTGGGTTCGTTGTAGGTGCTCCTCTGGCTTATGCACTTGGTGTCGGTTTTATTCCCATCCGTAAAAGCGGCAAGCTGCCTGGTGAGACGATCGAGGAAGCATACGGTTTGGAATACGGCAAGGACATGCTGGCTATGCATAAGGATGCAATTGAGCCGGGACAAAATGTTTTGATTGCGGATGATCTGCTTGCTACAGGCGGAACCATCGCTACATCAGTGAATTTGGTACGTCAACTTGGTGGAAATGTGGTAGGGGCTGCTTTTCTTATAGAGCTGTCTGATCTGAATGGACGGGCGAAATTGCCTGACGTAGATGTATTTACGCTGATTACGTACTAAGCGCTCTAAGCCTGGGGGTTTCCCGGGAAATATTTGAGCATGAATATCCTAAATAGCTCGATGGAACATCTCTTTTCTTAAAGAGTTGCTCCATCGGGCTATTTTTGTTTAGGAGTGCTTTTGCTTGGAAATGTAATTTACATAAACTTTCAATTTATTTACGAAAATCGTTATAAAAAATTTAAACGAAATGTCGATAAACAGTTAAAAAGGGGCAGGGGTGGTCATATTGCGTACATTTCAATTTAAAAGCTTACAGGCACGAACATTCTCTACCTTGATTCCTCTTGTACTTGTGACTTTGATTTTAATCAGTTTATTGTCTTACTTTTTTGCCAAGCAAAAGCTGGATGCGGAAATTAGCCAGAATGCTACCCACTCTTTGTCGGGAGTTAAAGCAGATATTGCAGCTCATGTGGATCGACATGCTTTACTTGTCTCCATGCTGGCCAAGAGTGCAAAGCAGTTGGGAACAGGAATGAAGATTGACGATTATGGACATTTGTATGAACAAGAGCTGGCATTGAATGATATGACCTATGGTCTGGGTGTTTTTTTCGCCAAGGATGCGTATGAGCCAGATACGACATATCGATCCAATTATGTGTATAGAAATGGCGGACAGATGAAGCAAACGACCGAATATGATGATCCACAATATAACTATTTAACACAGCTGTGGTATACAGGGGCTGTTGAGCGTGGTAAAGATATAAACTTTACGGAGCCTTTTTAGATTCCAAGCTGAAAGTAAATATGATTACTGCCGGAAAAGCATTTTATGACCGAACAGGTAAGCTGATGGGTGTCATTACAGGTGACTTAAGTATGGCGAGTATTCAAGCCTATATCGAACGGATGAAATTCGATGCTCAAGGAAGTGCGGTTTTGATGGACAAGAATGGAGCGATCCTGTCATCGGGGCTCCAATCCATAAAAGCAGGTGAACCGCTGGCGAAAGTGTTGGGTACGGAGGCGGCACAAACTATCCAAAATGGTGTTTCCGGGCAGATATCTGCGTCCATCGGGAATGAGGATTATCGGATATTGTATGATACAATACCACAAACCGGTTGGAAAATTGGGGTGCTGCTGCCGGATTCGGAGCTGAATCGTCCTGCGAACGAAATGCTTAAGCTGCTCCTTATCGTTAGTGCTATCGGAATTGAACGTTTGACCGAGGTCACCCGAGGAATGCATAAAGCGAAGGCATCTATGGATGAAGCAGGCAAGGTAGTAGGCTCGTTGAATGAACGGTCGGCCCAAATTGGCAGCATTATCGAGATCATTCAAGAAATTAGTGGACAGACCAAGCTATTGTCGCTGAATGCCCCTATTGAGGCAGCACGTGCGGGTGAGCATGGCCGAGGGTTCGCTGTTGTGGCTTCAGAGATCGGCAAGCTTGCCTTAAATGTCAGCCAGTCAGCAGAGCAAATTACGAGCCGAATCCGGTCCATGCAGGAAGAAACGAAATTAGCAATGGAAGGGATGCAACAGGGCACTCTGGAGATGGATGAAGGTGTGGCAATTTTGCAGGAGGTGGAACAGCGCTTTGCTGCGATGAATCAGGATATCCAGCAGGTGGCGATTGAAGTGCAGGAGGTTTCATCGGCTTCGGAGCAAATGTCAGCAGGCTCAGAGGAAGTTGCGGCATTTATTAGTTACCTTGCCGATATTGCAAAAGCTTCTGCTGAACGTGCTGGGCAAGCCTCTGAACGATCTGAACGGCAATTGAAAGCGTTGGAAAGTCTGGATAGCTCAGCGAAGTCACTTACAGGTGTTTCTGACACGCTCAATCAGGTGGTATCCCATTTTCGTGTGTGATGTTGTTTGAAAATACAGGCGCTGCAATAAAAAAAATCGCCGTTCTCCATGGGCCGTGGCTCAACACGCTTTGCCGTTTTGGCAGGTGGTGTTTATCGCAGCACATGGAGTCGGCGATTTTTAATGTGATGGGACAGGGATCAATCCGGTGTTTTTTCGGTCAAGGGTTCCTAAGTTTTATCATTGGACCAGCCGAGTACGTCAATCAGCTTGAAGAACAAGCTAAGGATAATCCCAATGATTGTAGCCAACGCCATACCTTTGAGGGTAACAGCGCCCCAAGTGAGTGTAGTACCACTGATTCCGACGACCAGTACGACCGTAGCAAGCAGCATGTTAGTAGGCTTGGCGAAATCAACTTTTTGCTCCACGAAGATTCTCAGACCGGAGGCAGCGATGACACCGAACAACAGCAAGGATACGCCACCCATGACCGGAGCCGGGATATTGGAAACAATCGCCGAGAAGGTGCCTGAGAAGGACAACAGGATGGCAATGACAGCGGCTCCGCCAATGACCCATACAGAGTACACTTTCGTTAATGCCATGACACCGATATTTTCACCATAGGTTGTATTGGGCGTTGAGCCGACAAAACCAGAAAAGATAGTGGAGATACCGTTACCCAGCAGCGAACGATGCAGGCCGGGATCTTTGGACAACTCGCGTCCGACAATGTTGCTAGTCACAAGCAAATGCCCGATATGCTCCACGATAACGACCAGAGCGACTGGAAGAATTGTCAGCATAGCCGAGGTGTTAAATACTGGAGTGGTAATTGCAGGATGTCCGAAAAAAGGAGCGTCCGCAATGGCTTGCGTGTTTACCATACCCATAAAATAAGCGAGCACATACCCAACCACGATACCAATCAGAATATGAATGATTTTGGCAAACCCGCGAAACAGCACGGCTCCCAGAACAGTGACACCTAGTGTAACAAGGGAAAGGGTAATGGTTTTGGGATCCGGGGTCCAGGCTTGGGTGGGATCGGCATTGATAATGCCTGCCATGCCCGCTGCAACCGGAACCAGCTCCAGACCAATCAGGGCTACGATGGAGCCCATGACAGCCGGTGGGAATACAACGTCCAGCCACCGGGTTCCGGCGTATTTGATCACCAGCGCAACAAGGCAGAAAATAATACCTGTAACAATGAAAGCGCCGAGGGCCATGGCATAACCATTGCCGCCAGGGTTATTTTTAAGCACGAGACTTACTGGAGCGATAAAAGCGAAGCTGGAGCCGAGATAGGCGGGAATTTTGCCACGGCAGATCCAGATGTACAGCAATGTGCCAATTCCGTTCATTAGCAAAATCATGCCGGGATCGACACCGAAGATATTCGGTACCAGCACGGTACTGCCAAACATGGCAAACAAATGCTGTACGCTGAGCAGGAACCCGGGTCCTGCCGGAAGCTTTTCATTAACTTGAATTTCGCGTTGCAACGCAGTTCACTCCTTAGTTCTTTCAATTATCCTTTTATACATTAATTACTTTTTGTTTTTTTTTCAATATAATTCGTTTCATTTCGTCAACAATCCTGATTTCATTGGCCTATATGTGTCGGAATGACACGACAATGCCAAACCTGTAATAGTTGACGTGTGACGTGGTAACCGTCATAATTGTAGGAAATCACTTTTAAAAGGGAACCTTTGCGCGACATTGATCGGCGGGTTCCATTTTGCATAGAAAGGACACGGAATAGAGCAGAATGGGGATAGAGCAATTACTTAAAAAGGCTGGGGCCTATACCAGAGAAGCAGATCTTATCCGCATCAGGGAAGCCTACAATTTTGCTGAGCAGGCCCATTCCGGCCAGACTCGCAAGTCCGGTGAACCTTATATTCTGCATCCGCTTGCGGTTGCTGATATCGTCGTTAATATGCAGATGGATACCATCTCCATTATCGCCGCTCTTTTACATGACGTTGTGGAGGATACGACGGTGTCTTTGGCGCAGATTCGCGAGCATTTTGGCGATACATGTGGGATGCTTGTCGATGGTCTGACGAAGCTGGAGCGTATCCAGTTCCGTTCCAAGGAAGAACAACAGAACGAAAATTATCGTAAAATGTTTATTGCCATGGCACAGGACATTCGCGTCATTGTCATCAAGTTGGCGGATCGTCTGCATAACATGCGCACCTTGAAATACCAGTCCGAGGAAAGCCAGCGCCGGATCGCTTATGAAACGTTGGAAATTTTCTGTCCGATTGCGAACCGACTGGGTATTTCAGCGATTAAATGGGAAATGGAAGATATTGCTCTGCGCTATCTAAATCCTCAGCAATATTATCGCATCGCTAATTTAATGCATAAGAAGCGGGCAGAGCGGGAGCAGTTTATTGATAACGTTATAGAACGCATTGCTGAGAAGCTGGAAGAGATGGGTATACAGGCCGATCTATCCGGGCGTCCCAAGCATATTTACAGTGTGTTTAAAAAAATGACAACGAAAAACAAGCAATTCAATGAAATATATGATTTGCTGGCGATTCGGATCATTGTGGATAACATTAAGGACTGCTATGCCACACTGGGCATTATTCATACATTGTGGAAGCCGATGCCGGGGCGGTTTAAAGACTATATCGCCATGCCTAAGGCCAACATGTATCAGTCCCTTCATACGACAGTAGTAGGTCCGAATGGCGAACCAACCGAGGTACAGATACGCACGGTAGATATGCACCGTACTGCTGAGTTCGGGATCGCGGCTCACTGGGCCTACAAAGAAGGCAATGGATCGAATAACACCAATTTTGAGGATAAAATCACCTTTTTTCGCGAAATTCTGGAGCTGCAAAATGAGGCGAAGGACGCGTCGGAATTTGTGGAATCGCTCAAAATGGACTTTTTCTCCGACCTTGTTTTTGTATTTACGCCAAAAGGAGAGGTTATTGAGCTGCCAGCCGGATCGGTTCCGCTGGACTTTGCTTTCCGTATCCATACCGAAGTCGGGAACCGCACAATCGGCTCCAAGGTAAACGGCAGAATTGTGCCGCTGGACTATCGGCTTAAAACCGGCGATATCGTCGAAATTATGACGTCCAAGCATTCTTATGGACCTAGTCAGGACTGGCTCAAAATTGCTCAGTCCTCTCACGCGCGCAGTAAAATCAAACAGTGGTTCAAGAAGGAAAAGCGTGAGGAGAATGTCGAAAAAGGCCGCGAGAATCTGGAACGTGAGCTGAGAAAACGCGATATAGAGCCTTCGGTGTGGATGACCGACGACAAGCTTCAGGAAGTTGCGCAAAAGTTTTCTTTTAACGATATTGAGGATATGCTGTCTGCCATCGGCTTTGGTGGAATTACAGCAGCGCAGGTCTGCACACGTTTGACAGAGAAGCTGCGACGGGAGCAAGAAGAAGCGCGGCTGATTGAGCTGACGACCGAGGTCAAGGAATATAAGCCGCAGGGCGAACGGAAAAAAACACCGACCAATGGTGTCAGCGTCAGAGGCGTAGACAATTTGCTCGTTCGTTTTGCACGCTGTTGTAATCCTGTGCCGGGAGACGACATTATCGGTTATGTAACACGTGGCCGCGGGGTATCTGTTCACCGCACAGATTGTCCTAATATCCCTTCGGGTACGGGCGAAGATCAGGCGCGTGTGATTGAGGTTGAGTGGGAAGAAGCCGCAGAAGTGAATTACAGCGTCGATATTGAAATTACGGGACATGATCGTAACGGCTTGTTGAACGAGGTGCTTCAGGCTATTTCTGAAAATAAAACCAGCTTCTCAGCCGTTACAGGCCGTACGGACAAAAATAAAATGGCGATGATTCACATTACGATTCTCATCCGCAACACGGATCATTTGCACTCTGTTGTTGAGCGAATCAAACGGGTGAAAGATGTGTACACCGTTCACCGGATTATGCAATAACCCTTGTGGGTGTGAAAATAGGTTTACAGCCTTTGTAACGCATTTTGGTACAAGGACACGTTATGTTGCTAAAAGAGACGTGGCGTGCCTGTATACGGCTTGTAAAGGGCAAGGATAAAGGAGACAGCGGACAGGCAATGAAGATTATTATTCAACGCTGTAAAGACGCTCAGGTAGAGGTTAATCAAAAGGTGGTAGGCAAGATCGGAACCGGATTGATGCTGCTGGTTGGTATTGGTCAGGGAGATACGGCGGCCGATGCCGTTTATTTGGCGGACAAAACAGCGGGATTACGTATATTTGATGATACTGAAGGCAAAATGAACGACAGTGTGTTGGATGTTGGCGGAGCTATTTTGTCCGTCTCTCAGTTTACGCTGTATGGTGACTGCCGTAAGGGCAGAAGACCGAACTTCATGGGGGCGGCCAAGCCTGAGGAAGCAGAGAAGCTGTATGATTTTTTTAACAGTCAGCTAAGAGCAAAAGGCTTGGAGGTCGAGACGGGAATTTTCGGGGCTATGATGGATGTGTCATTGACCAACTGGGGTCCGGTAACGCTGATTCTGGATAGCGAACGTTCGTAACGTGGAGCAGTATAAAATGACCGTTCTAGGGGAGGATAATGTCATCTCCGCTGGTGTTTAGCCAGATGGATAGCCTTAAGGGGACAGGAGAGACGAAGTCATGCGTCAAACCCCGAAAATGGACGGTTATCGAACTGCTGCACTTTTTTTTCCCGGTAGCATTCAGGAGGCAACCAACCTCACTCGTGAGAGTGATACGTTATTGCAGCATGTTGCAGCAGCTATGGACAAGCCGGGACGTGGCGCTTTGCCGCGCAGGTAGGGAAGGAGCCGAGAGGCTCCTTTTTCTTTTTCGCTGCTTCAAATTGTTATAAAAATAGATCAAGCGGGTAATAACAAAGCGTGATAGACAAATGAAAATTTGTCACAAACTTAACTTACAACTCATCTTGAGGATAACCGGAAAGGAGATCTGAACGATTATGAGTAAAATTGCGTTTTTGTTGGCCGATCAATTTGAGGATTCTGAAATGCAAGTGCCTTACGATGAATTAAAGAAAGCGGGACATGAGGCGGATATTATCGGGCTAAAACAAGGCGAAAAGGTGAACGGCAAGCAGGGAAAAGCAAGCTACACCATCGAAAAATCCATTGCGGATGTGGAGTCAAGTGACTATGATGCTGTCGTTATTCCCGGCGGATCATCCCCGGAAAATCTGCGTCTGAATGCGTATGTTCTAAAATTTGTGACTGAAATTAATGAAGCAAAGAAAACGATCGGCGCGATTTGCCACGGTCCGCAAATTTTGGCGAGCGCTGATTTGTTACAGGGACGAACGATTACAGCTTATCCTCCTTTGAAGGATGACTTGATTAATGCGGGTGCGCATTTTGAGGATCGCGAGGCGGTTGTGGACGGAAACTTTATTACGTCTCGTACACCTAAAGATGAGCCTGCTTTTGTGCGTGAGCTGTTGAAGGTACTGTAAATTTCACTGGAATTCATGCCTGTACAATCCCAATTTTGAGGAGGATTTGATATGGCAAAGCAAATTCAGGCTTATTTTCGCACTGAGGATGAAGCTGAGGGCGCCAGAGCTTCGCTCCAAGCCTATAGAACGGAGCATTTGGAAGTAGGTGCGCTGGATGATGTGCTCGGCAGGGACACGCGGGTATTAATCCCAATGCTGCCCTATAACAACACTGGCACTGCTGGCGCGGCGATACCTGTCGCTGGCGCTTATGGTGAGAACATTATTCCAGAGGCGGAGAATGGCGAGACTGACCGTGGCACTGCACGCAGGGATTTGAACGAAGACCGTAGCGGGACGACGGATCACGACACTAGGCTACTTCATGAAACAGACGTCTATATTAACGGTGATCAGGATGAGTTGCGGTATGTTTTGTCCGCGAAGGTGAATGATGCCGATTACGATGAGGTCATTTATAAGCTTCGTTCAAACCGCGGTTATGTAGCACGGCTGGATTAAAGCTGAAAAAATTGTCACAGGTTTGTCGACAAAATGAGGAATTGAGTTGTTATAGAAACGGCTGTAATGTAATTGTAACATTCAAAACATCATTCCTTAATATTCGTTGTTTATAATAACAGCATGACCCCCTTTTGATATATCTTTTGAACCTGCGGACCGTTTCCGCAGGTTATTTTCTTTTTTTAGGACTTATTTGTCTTATTGTGAAGGGAATGTCTTGACTTTGTCGAAGCGGTTCATTAAAATCATAAAATAATGAAAAATGATTTGATGACGGGACCAAGTACTCCGAATCCACAAGCGCAGAGAGGAATTTCCAGGCTGTAAAAATTCCCTTGATGAGCGGACGAATGACTTCCCCGAGAACAGACGGCGAACAATTGAGGAATACACGCTTAGAATACATGGTAATTGTACTGAACAGCGGATGATCCTGCATAATAGCCGTACTGCGCGTTACGGGCGTTATACGTATGAGCGGAGTCAGCGCAATGCTGACGGGCACTGAGCGTTTTTATGCTGGTTGTCTGGCAAACTCCGGAATGTGGGTGGTACCACGGGTGATTCGTAAACGACAATCTCTCGTCCCTGTTAATTTAACAGGGCGAGGGATTTTTTGTTTTATATTGAAACAAGAAATACACAGACGGGGGGATATGTTAATGGCCTTTCAAAAACCGACGGGAACGCAGGATTTGCTGCCGGGCAATGTAGAAAGATGGCAAGTTGTCGAGGAAAAAGCCCGTGAAATTAGCCGCCGCTTTAATTATCGTGAAATCCGTACACCGATGTTCGAGCAGACGAATTTGTTTGTTCGGGGTGTGGGTGAAACAACGGATGTGGTGGAAAAGGAAATGTACACCTTTGAGGATAAAGGGAAACGTAGTATGACTTTACGTCCGGAAGGGACAGCAGGCGTGGTTCGCTCCTATGTGGAGAACAAGCTGTACGGGGAGCCGGATGTAACGAAGCTGTATTATATCGGTCCAATGTTTCGCTATGAGCGTCCACAGGCTGGGCGTCAGCGCCAGTTCCACCAATTCGGTATTGAAGCTTTAGGTGCGGTAGATCCTGCACTGGACGCAGAGGTTATCGCTTTCGGGTATCAGTTCTGTCGTGAGCTGGGCTTGAAGGGGGTAAAGGTAGAGATTAACTCTGTCGGCAATGCAGCCAGTCGTGCAGCTTACCGTCAGCATCTGGTGGATTTCCTCTTGCCGATCAAGGATACGTTGACCAAGGAGAGCCAAGCGCGTATTGAGCGTAACCCGTTGCGAGTGCTGGATAGCAAGGATGACCAGGACAAATTTGGCGGTGCGCCTTCCATTTTGGATAGCTTGGACGAGGAATCAAGCACGCATTTTGAGAAGGTAAAGCAAAGTTTGGACGCTATGGGCGTGGAATATACAGTCAACCCGCGATTGGTACGGGGGCTGGATTACTATACGTTGACCGCGTTCGAATTCAAAGCCGAAGGAATTGGAGCCATTGACACCATCGGTGGAGGCGGACGCTACAACGGATTGGTTGGCGATCTGGGCGGACCGGATCAGCCGGGTATAGGCTTCGGCATCGGACTGGAGCGGATTCAGCTAATCTTGGAGCATCAGGGTGTCGAACTGAACGAAGCCAAGCCGCTGGATGTCTATATGGTGGCGTTGGGTGAAGCGGCAGAAACGGAAGTGACCAGACAGCTGTTCAAGCTGCGCCAAGCCGGATTTTCCGCAGAGCGAGATTACCTGGGTCGCAAAATGAAGGCACAGATGAAATCAGCAGATCGGTTTAAAGCACGCTATACAGCGATTTTGGGCGAGGATGAACTGGTTCGCGGTGAAATTGCACTGAAAAATATGGAAACTGGCGAACAGCGTACCGTCAAGCTGGATCAACTGGTGGAAGAGTTGGGTTAAAATCCAGACCCTCTTCTATCATCAACCACTAAAACAATAAACAGGAGTGTGTATTATGAAAAGGAGTCATCAATGCGGCGCATTAACCCATGCGCATATCGGAGAAACAGTTACATTGAACGGTTGGGTACAAACCCGTCGTGACCTGGGAGGCGTACTTTTTATCGACCTGCGTGACCGCAGCGGGATTGTACAAATCGTGTTTAACCCGGCATATTCCGGTGACGCGCTGCAAATCGCGGACCGTGTTCGTAGTGAATACGTGCTGGAGGTTACCGGTACTGTTGTCAAGCGGGATGCAGAAACCATTAACGCGAACCTGCCTACTGGTGAAATTGAAGTACGTATTACGGAAATTGAAGTATTGAATGCAGCCAAAACACCTCCGTTCTTCATTGAGGATGGCGTGGAAGTAGACGAGTCGCTGCGTTTGAAATACCGTTATCTGGACCTGCGTCGTCCTGAGATGCACCAGACGCTGAAACTGCGCTCCAAAGCGGCTAAGGTGTTCCGTGACTTCCTGGACGGCGAAGATTTCATCGAAGTGGAAACACCGATTTTGACGAAAAGCTCGCCGGAGGGTGCTCGTGACTATTTGGTGCCAAGCCGTGTGCATGAGGGAGAGTTCTTTGCATTGCCGCAATCGCCGCAAATTTACAAGCAATTGCTGATGGTGGGTGGCGTAGAGCGCTACTACCAAATTGCACGTTGTTTCCGCGATGAAGATTTGCGTGCTGACCGTCAGCCTGAATTTACTCAGGTCGACATTGAGACCTCCTTCATGCAACAGGATGACTTGCTGCCTATGATGGAGAAGCTTATGGTCAAACTGCTCAAAGAAACGATTGGTGTCGAGCTTGAAACACCGTTCCAACGGATTACACATGCAGATGCAATGGACAAGTACGGCTCTGACAAGCCGGATCTGCGTTTTGGCCTTGAGCTAATTAATGTCAATGATATCGTGGCAAGCAGCGGCGTGAAGGTATTTGCTTCTGTAATCGAAAAGGGCGGCGAGGTTAAAGTCCTCAATGCTAAGGGCTGTGGAACATGGAGCCGTAAGGACATTGATGATCTGGGTCCTTTTGCTGCACGTTATGGAGCTAAAGGCTTAGCTTGGATTCAAGTGAAGGAAGGTGAATTCAAGGGGCCTATCGTGAAATTCTTTACACCAGAAGAAATCGAAGCGCTGAAAGAGCGCACGGGAGCTGAAGAAGGCGATCTGCTGCTCTTCTCTGCGGATAACAAAAAAGTCGTAGCTGATGTGTTGGGTGCGCTTCGTCTGAAAATTGGCCGTCAATTGGGGCTGATCGACGACAACACATTCAAATTTGCATGGGTTGTAGACTTCCCGCTGCTCGGCTATGACGAAGATCAAAAACGTTATGTGGCGGAACACCATCCGTTCACGCGTCCGAAGGACGAAGACCTTGCCCTCTTGGATACAGAACCAGGTCAGGTTCGTGCCCAGGCTTATGATATCGTGCTGAACGGCTACGAAGTGGGCGGCGGTTCGATGCGGATTCACAAACGTGATGTTCAGGAAAAAATGTTCAATGCTCTCCGCCTGTCGCCGGAAGAAGTTCAAGATAAATTCGGTTACCTGTTGAATGCGTTCGAATATGGTGCGCCTCCACATGGAGGTATTGCCTTCGGTTTTGACCGTCTTGTGATGCTGCTTGCAGGCCGTACAAACCTGCGTGAAACGATTGCATTCCCGAAAACAGCTAGTGCGACAGACCTGCTTATGGATGCACCATCCGAAGTGGATCAAGCTCAATTGGAGCAGCTTCATATCCGTCTTGCTCCAAAGCCAGTTGCTCCTAAAGCTTAAGACGAACATTTGATTCTATAAGTGCCTTATTTGGGCCTGTGAATAGCGAAGAAAAATGCCATGAACCCGTTACCCTCTTATGGATAATGGGTTCGTGGTTTGTATGCATGGAGTTTAAGCATAGTGTCTAAATCAGTGAGGGAGGATATATACCATATGCTGCATCAATTTTCACGAACAGAGCTGGCCATCGGGACTGAGGGGCTGGAGGTTATGAAAAATAGCACAGTAGCCGTGCTAGGTATCGGTGGTGTCGGCTCCATTGCAGTGGAGGCGCTGGCGCGTACGGGTGTTGGACGCATCATTTTGATTGATAAAGATGTCGTAGATATTACTAATATTAATCGTCAAATTCATGCGTTGACGACAACGGTAGGCCAAAAAAAGGCTGATCTGATGGTAGAGCGTGTAAAGCTGATTAATCCTGAATGTGAAGCGATTGCACTGAACATGTTTTATACGGAAGAAACGTATGAGGAGCTGTTCAAGTACGATCTGGATTATGTGCTGGATGCCTCGGATACGATTATTTACAAAATTCATTTGATCAAGGAATGTCTGAAGCGGGGGATTCCGATGATCTCCAGTATGGGCGCGGCCAATAAAATGGACCCAAGTCGCTTTCAGGTGGCGGATATCTCTCAAACGAAAATGGACCCAATTGCCCGTGTAATCCGTACCAAGCTGCGTAAGGAAGGCATTACAAAAGGCGTTAAGGTCGTATTTTCGGATGAGGAACCGATGAAGCCGCGTGAAGAGATTACGAAAAAAATCGTACCTGCGAACGCACCCGAAATCCGGAAGGCGAAGCAGCCGCCTGCGAGTAATGCTTTTGTACCTCCCGTGGCAGGGTTGATCATGGTCAGTGTGGCTGTCAAGGATTTGTTAAACAACGCTGGCGTGTAAGTCTGAAAGTGGGTAATACGTTTGCTGTAAACAGATCGAACAACTTGCTGGAGGGTTTTGGTATGAAGGGTGGACTATGGTCCAGAAGTCTCGGTTTCAAACCCGAGCATCATTGGAAAAAGGAAGTGGTTGCTGGTGCCATTTCCTATTTTTCCGTTGTATATATTGTAATGGTCAATGCGACCATTTTGGCAGATGCCGGGATTCCATTACAAGGAGCAATGCTGGGTACACTGCTCACGTCGATTATCGGCTGCCTGCTTATGGCCTTTGGCGGAAAGTCCCCAATGGTTGTTGTACCAGGGATGGGGATTAATGCTTTTTTCACTTATACGCTTGTACATTCTATGAAGCTGAGCTGGCAGGAAGCATTGATGGTGGTCACCATTACAGGTATTATATTCGCCGTTGTTGCATTTACGTCCTTGTACAAGCTGATTAGCCAGGCGATTCCTCATAATTTACAGCACGGAATTACGGTAGGAATTGGTTTGTTTTTGACCTTTATCGGATTGCAAAAAAGCGGCATCGTGATTGCTCACCAAACGACTTTTGTCGCTATCGGCCATTTTAATGATCCGAAGGTCATCACGGCTTGTGTAACATTGCTGCTCGCTATTGTGTTGTTTGTGCGCAACGTGCAGGGAGGGCTGCTAATTAGTATTTTGGCAGGAACAGGACTTGCCTACGTACTGGGGGCTGTAGAACCGACAAGTGGAGTGCGAACCTCCGAAACAGTACGGCAGTATGGGCAACTGTTTGGTGAGCTATCCTTTTCAGGCATCGTTTCGGTAGCCTTCTGGATCGCTGTTTTTCTGCTACTGCTAATTGTTTTGTTCGAAAACATTGGGATGATTGCAGCGCAGACCAACATGATCGGAAGACCAGACACGTTCAAGAACAGCTTGCGAGTGCTGGCGGTAACCAATATTTTTGCCGGTATTTTAGGGAGCAGTCCTGCTGTAGCGGCTGCAGAATCGACGGCTGGTATTGCGGCAGGAGGTCGCTCAGGGGCGACACCGCTGGTAACTGCCATTTTATTCGGGGCAACCTTCTTTTTTATTCCGCTGCTAGCTTACATTCCGGATAGTGCCATTGCACCCGTGCTCATCATCATTGGCGGACTGATGGTGCAAAATGTGCGTGAGATGGATTTTAGTGATTTTACCGAGGCGTTTCCTGCATTTCTGATCATGGTAATGATGCCCTTTACTTATAGCATTGTAGACGGGATGGCATTTGGTTTTATTGCATACCCCGTAGCCAAGCTGGCAGCAGGGCGTGGCAAGGAAGTCCCTGTCGCTTTGTATATCATTTCTGTACTGTTTGTGGCGAACTTTGTGCTTCATTCTCTGGTGTAGTAAACTCAAAGTTAGGCTGTACCGTGTATGCCCGCGCAGAGCGCGGGTGTTCTTATTTTGGACAAGAATGGTCAGACAGGAAGCGAGGTTGATGATATATGGAAAAGGAGCATGATCTACAGCAAGATGAACACCAGGACGAGAAAAAGGAAAAGTCGGGGAAAAGACCTGATAAGGCTGGCATGGGCCGGTTTGTGAAATTGATTGCGAGTGCGCATCCTCCCAAGGCCATTCTTATTATCGCCCTGATCCTGACTCTGGTTCAGACGATTGCCGGTTTAATTGTACCGCTGATGACCAAGGGACTGATCGACGGTTTAACTTTTTCTTCACTGAATCGTATGGTCATTTTTGGCCTGCTGGGTGCTTTTGTGCTCCAGGCTGTGGCTTCAGCGGTTTCCATTTATATGTTGAATTATGCCGGACATAAAATTGTAGCTAATTTACGTAAACGCTTATGGCATAAAATTTTGTCTCTTCCCATTCCTTATTTTGACCGGAACCGTTCCGGAGATACGATGAGTCGTGTCACCAATGATACAAGCCTAATTATGAACCTGATTACGGAGTATCTTGTGAATCTGATTTCTAACGTGATTGCCATTATTGGCGGTATTGCCTTGTTGTTTTATCTCGATTGGGTCATGACGCTCATCATTATGGCTATCGTTCCGTTAACAGCGTTGATTTTGTTTCCCGTGGGCAGGAAAATGTACCGTATCTCCAAAAAGCAGCAGGATGAGATGGCTGATCTGACCTCGGTACTGAGTCAAGTTATTGGAGAAATCAGGCTGGTAAAGGCGTACGGAACCGAAAGCAGAGAGGCACAGGCTGGGGAGGATCGTATTTACCGGATGTTCCGCTTTGGCTTGCAGGAATCTCGCATTTTGGCGCTGGTAGGTCCAATCTCTACTTTTTTGCTGACTGCTGTACTCGTTATTATTTTGGGTGTTGGTGGTGTTCGTGTCGCATCGGGTGTGCTGACTGCCGGGGATTTGGTAGCTTTTATTTTGCTGCTGTTTCAAGTGATTACACCGATGGCCCAGTTCACGACCTTGTATTCACGTCTGCAAAAGGTGGTGGGAGCCACGGAACGAATTCAGACTATTTTGGATCATGAAGAGGAACCGCTGGAATTGAAGCAGGAAGCGACAAAAGAGAGCAAGGATATCGTGCTGCGTGATGTTGCCTTTTCCTATACCGAAGGTGAAGAGGTTCTTCATCATGCCAGCTTGGTCATTCCGGCTAACCGGACAACTGCATTTGTTGGACCGAGCGGGAGCGGCAAGTCCACTCTGTTTTCGTTGCTGGAGCGTTTTTATATACCAGATACAGGAGAGATTCGTTATGGAGAGGAACCGATATCATTGTATACATTATCCTCCTGGCGCTCCAAAATCGGCTATGTGTCTCAGGAAAGCTCGATGATGACTGGAACGGTCAGAGATAACATCACGTATGGCTTGGGACGGGAAGCTGACCTGGAGGAAGTGAGACAAGCAGCCACGATGGCGTATGCGGATGCATTTATTATGGATTTACCGCAAGGCTATGAGACTGAGGTGGGTGAGCGGGGGATGAAGCTCTCCGGTGGGCAACGTCAACGGATTGCCATTGCTCGTGCGCTTCTGCGTAGCCCGGATATTCTTATGCTGGACGAGGCTACATCCAGTCTGGACAGCTCTTCCGAGCATGAGGTGCAGAAAGCGCTGGCGAATCTGATGGAAGGACGAACGACGATTGTCATCGCTCACCGTTTGTCTACTGTGGTTCATTCCGATCAGATTATCGTGTTAGACAAGGGGAAGGTGACCGGTGCAGGAACCCATGCGGAGCTGATTGAGTCCCATGAAGTGTACCGAGAGCTGGCTCAGAAGCAGTTTGTGGAGATGGGGGAGAGGAGTATGGAGCATTAGAGGCCGCTTCGCGTGTGATTTGATCCTCCGATCGCTGTTGCCTCTGAATTCCTCTGATTGTAATGAGAACAAGGGTGGAATTCAGAGGCAAAGGCGAACGCTCCGCTTCTTCGGATTCAAATCACCCGCTTCGCTGATGCCGCAAAGGTCCATACTTTGATGGAAGGGCAGGGAAGGTCAAGGGCAAGGGCAAGGTTCAAGGATATAAGAGCAAGAGCATCTGAGAAGGAACAAAGAAATAATTGTGCGGAATTAGTTTTTCCAAAATCTTGACGAAAAGGTTTTATAAAGATATTTAACAAGGAATCAGGGAGTTTTTTGAAGCTGTATGACATACAACATATAGAGTTGGCTAAAATGGTGCTAGACTAAAATATGACATTTTCGCAAGCAAGCTGTATCGAGGGATAGAAAGGAATGGGGTCAAGAATGAGCAAACCGAGAGTATTGGTCGTTGATGATGAAAACGCTATCAGAAAATTGATTAAAACGGTTCTTGAAGCCGATGGAATGGTTGTGCTTCAGGCTGAAAACGGCATGGAAGCCATGCGGATGATTAGCGAGGAGCCATTCGATCTCGTCCTCCTGGACATTATGATGGAAAATGTTGATGGCTATGATGTGCTTGGTCAAACGCGCAATATGGGCATCCATACGCCAATCATTTTTCTGAGCGGGAAAAAAGAAGACACAGATCAGATCATTGGACTTGGACTTGGGGCAGATGCCTATGTTACCAAGCCATTTAGTCCTCCTGTGCTTTGTGCTCAGGTAAAGAACCAGATTAAAAGATATCGCCAGTTTCAGGAATCAAAACAACAAGCCTTACACATTGCGTTGGGACCATTTCTATTCAATCATCATACCTATACGTTTCAAAAAAATAATCAGGAAATCGCGTTGTCATCAAAAGAATTACAACTCATGAAATTTTTTATGGAGCACCCCAATCAGGTCTTCTCGAAAGAACAGCTATATCAAAACATCTGGAAAGATACGGTTGTCGATAATAATACGATTATGGTCTATATCAGACACCTGCGGACCAAAATTGAGGAAAATCCCACGAATCCGAAATATATCAAAACCGTCTGGGGAATCGGGTATCGTTTTTCCGTTGAAAGATAGATTAGCTATACACGATCCAATTACATACGTTCTCTTGAAAGCGCGCCGATGGACCCGGGGGGCTTTTTTTCTATGGCTGATTATTTCTCTATCCAACGAACACATTCTCCGCTGCGGTGAGTTTGTCATGCTCGTCGAGATCTTTTAGCCTACCTCAAACACATTGAAAGCGCTGACATATTTTTGTCACATGGTTCTTAAAAACATTTAAGGATTAATCAGAATACTTTAAGATTTTCTTTTTACAATTTAGTTATCTCGAATCATCCATTGAAAACGTTTTACTACAAAGTCTTGTAAACCCCTGGACTAGTGATTGATTCGAGGATAAAACGCAGATTGATCATCTAGGAGGCGATCAAGTGGTTACTAATCATCTACAAGAAGCCGCAGAGCTTAAGCTACAGCCACGAACAGAGTCCAAATGGCAAAAGGTGTTGAATTACAAGATTGGAGGGGTCATTCCTGCAGGTCTTTACATCCCGTTTATGGCTGTTATCTACTTGCTGATGAACTCTGGAAAGCTCGATAGTGATATGCCTGGGGCTGTATCTGTCATGGTGTTGTATGGCTTTATTCTGGCGGAAATCGGAAAGCGAATTCCGATTCTGAAGGATATCGGTGGTGCTGCCATTATGGCAACGTTTGTTCCATCTTACATGGTGTATGCTCATCTTCTCCCGCAGTCAGCAATTGATTCCGTTACTGTCTTTATGGATAATACCAATTTCCTGTATGTGTACATCGCAATTGTTATCGCTGGCAGTATCCTTGGCATGAACCGGGAACTCATGATAAAAGCGGTCGTGAGATTGGCTGTCCCTTTGACGATCGGCTCCATTCTCGGAACAGGCGTCGGTTTGCTTACCGGTGTGGCTTTGGGAATCCCTGCGTATGATACCTTGTTTTACATCCTTGTTCCTATCATGGCAGGAGGCGTTGGTGAAGGGGCGATTCCACTCTCTATCGGCTACGCCCAAATTTTAGGTTCAACCCAAGGTGAACAATTTGCCATGGTTATTCCTGCGGTCATGTTGGGTAGCTTGTGTGCTATTATCCTGTCCGGCTTGTTGAAAAAACTGGGGGATAGAAAACCAGAACTTACCGGTAACGGCACGCTGCTCAAAACAGGGGATAGCGATGTTTTGGGACTTGCAGAGGATAAAAACAAAAAACCGCTTGATCTATATCAAATGGCAGCCGGAGCCATTTTAGCTATCGCATTCTTCATGGTAGGAACCTTAGCCGCTGAGTTAGTTGGCCTGCCTGGTCCGATCGTAATGCTCTTTGCGGCATTCCTGGCCAAATATTTTGGCTGGTTGCCTAAATTCCTTGAAGACGGAGCGCAACAGATGCAACGTTTCTTTGTGATCGCCGTAACGTACCCGCTCCTGCTTGCGGTAGGTGTCGCTAAAACACCATGGGAGGCACTGATTTCTGTAATTAGCCCTGCTTATTTCATCACCATTTTTGTAACTGTATTGACCGTGGTTGCGAGTGGATATTTTGCGGGTAAATGGATGAAAATGTATCCGGTTGAAGCTGCGATTATTACTTCTACCCGATGCAGCCAAGGCGGAACAGGGGATGTTGCGATTCTCTCTGCAGCCGATAGAATGGTACTCATGCCATTTGCCCAGGTATCTACACGTCTCGGTGGTGCAGCAACGGTAACACTTGCTATTTTCCTGCTGCGATACCTTACACATTAAGATAGTGAAATCTTAAAAAAAATTAATAATTTGACAGGATACTTTAAGATCTTGTCATTACAATGAAGTTGTCTTGAGACACCATTTAGTAGACGAACGTGAATGACTGATATAATCGGAAGCGAACTAGTCCCTAGCACTAGGGATAGGGAATGATGGGCTACTAGCTCGATGGAGATGGTAAAGCAGGATGAGATTTCAACGAGAGATACTGTTTCATTATCGAAGCCATTTTTCATTCATCACGATGCTAGCGCTTCCGATTTCTTTTCTAGTTCTGCTGTGGATGGCCTACGGCTCGTATATGGACGGAGAACGTACCGTAATTGAACAGCAGCAGGAACAATTGCTAACGATTGCCAAGCTAAACAGCACGTCTATTGAATCATTTTTCGACGAACAGATGCACACGCTGCAAATATTGGCAGGCAACCGGCAGATGTCGCTCGCTATAGCAAATAAGAATGAAACTGTGATTGACGAAAACCTATCTGCTTATTATACCGCCAAAAAAGATAGCATTTATCGGATTAGCCAGGTGAATCTGGAAGGGAGAGTGGTACACACTTTACCCAAGCGCAATCGTACGGATGCGATGAAAGCCTATGAATTAATCAAGGATGATATTCAAAGGGTGCTGCGAGAAAAAAAACCGTTCATCGCAAGTGCCAAGCTGGAGAAGCAAGGCCACTATATTGTGCATCTGTTCCAGCCTGTTTATCTCGATGGGAAATTTCAAGGCGCGCTCATCAGTGTGGTAAATCTGAACGCTGTGTATGAGAAGCTGTTGAAGCCGATTCGCGTGGGGACCAAAGGTTATATCCACGTCAAGGATCAGCAAGGCCACTATCTCATGCACCCAAGCGAAGAAAATATCGGGTTATCGCTATCAGCGATGAAAGCCAAATACCCGGGGCTTGATTACCGCGACCTGGAGAAACTGTTCAAAATGCAGCTTACTCAGGAACAAGGCTCAGCTTTCTACCATTCGTACTGGTGGGGCGACAAATTCTATACCAAGACGAAAAAGATTGAGGCATTTTCCCGTGTTCATCTCGGTGACTCGTTTTGGGTGGTTGCCGCCGCCATGAACTACGATGATGTCAGAGAGCCGATTGCACAGAATCGAATTAAAACCATTGAGATTTTTTCAATGATCGTCCTGACGCTGGCTTGTGCCGTTTATATCATCATGAGGACGAAGAAAAATAAAGAGGCTCTGGAATACGAGACGAGGTATTTGCGGGAACTGAATAACAAAAACGAGCTGCTGAGAAAAAAGGATCTACAATTACAGCACTCGCAGAAGCTACAGTTGATTGGCACGCTATCAGGGGAAATCGCCCATGATTTCAATAATTTTCTGACTCCTATCAGAGGCTATGCAGAAATCATGCTTAGCAGTATAGATCCTACTGAAGAAATTTATGATTATGTCAGTGAGATTTATGATGCTTCCGAGAAAGCAAGAGTGATCATCGAGGAAATCCTGCTATTGAGCCGGCTGGAGAGTGGAAAGGTCAAGAAAAACGCTCCGGTCAAAGTTGAAGAGCAGGTCGAAGAGGCACTGGGACTCATAAAATCCTTCCTCTCGCCCAAAGTGAGTGCTGTGTTCAATAAACGGGTAGATTCAGCCGTTATTTTTGCAAATAAAGTACAGATCCATCAAGTCATTATGAATCTGTGCAACAATGCCTATCAAGCAATGAAAACTGCCGGTGGCGAACTAAAAATCATATTGGATACCATTCCCTTGCAAGAGGTAAAAAAAATCCGCGAGAACGTCCTGGAAGTCAGCGATTACGTTACTTTATCTGTCTCGGATACGGGTAGAGGGATGAGTGACGACACCTTGCAGAAAATCTTTGATCCTTTTTTCACAACCAAACCGGCAGGAGAGGGTACGGGGCTTGGATTGTATATCGTCCAAAGCATTCTCGAAAAACATCAAGGATTTATTACCGTGGATTCGGAGCTGGGCAAGGGGAGTGCGTTTACGGTGTATCTGCCGAAAACGGAGTTTGTAGCAAAAGAGACAGAGATCAATATGAACCCTGTGTTTACGGAACAAAAGCGCATTCTTTTGGTCGATGATAAACAGCGCGTATTGAAAGCGATGAGAAGAGGACTGGAATCGTATGGTTTCTATGTTGAGACAGAATCAGACAGTGTGGAAGCATTGCAGCGGTTTGAAAAGTCTCCAAACCATTACGATCTGGTCATTACGGATCAGGCAATGCCTTATCTGACTGGTACGGAATTGGCTGAACGTATCAAGGTAATCAACCCAAGTATGAAGATCATCCTGATTACCGGTTATGTCGAGGATCATGTGGTGGCATACAAGGAGAGATTGATCATTGATGAATACATGTGTAAGCCTGTAGCAGGTTCAGATATGGCACAAATGATTTATAAGGTTCTGCAATCCTGAAGATGGGGAGTATCTACCATCCAATTGGCAAAAGAGGTGTAGACATTGATTATTCAGCAAGTAGGCATGGCCGGTACACTGGAATCAAGCGATATTACGATTTCCATCGAGCCGAACGGGACGAAAGGTATTGAAATCGAGTTGAAAAGTACCGTAGAGAATCAGTTCGGGAACCAGATTCGCAAAGTGATTCTCGAAACATTACAAGGAATGGGCATTGAACATGCATATGTCCGCGCGAATGATAAAGGCGCACTGGATTGCGCCATTAAGGCTAGAGTAATGACAGCCGTAAGCAGAGTGGTCGACGGCGACTGCCGACCATGGGAGGCGGAATAGATGCAGAAGCTGAGAAGGACCATGTTGTATGTTCCAGGGAATAACCCAGGGATGATCCGGGACGCTCATATCTATGGGGCAGATTCGATTATGATCGACCTTGAGGATTCCGTTTCCCTATACGAAAAAGATGCGGCACGTTTGCTGGTGTACCAGGCGCTGAAAACCTTTGATTTCGGGGGCATCGAGGTGCTGGTCAGGGTCAACCCACTCAATACGCCGTATGGCAGAGACGATTTTGAAGCGATTGTACGAGCGCAGCCAACTGCCATTCGATTGCCGAAAACGGAGACCGCCGATGACGTGATTGAGGCGGATGAATTGATTACCGAAATTGAACAAAAGATCGGCATGGAGCATGGGACAATCAAGCTTTTTGCAGCGGTTGAGAGTGGCAAGGGCGCATTGAATGCGGCGCAAATTGCAGTTGCCAGCAAGCGGCTGATCGGCATCGCCATTGGAGCGGAGGATTTTGTCACAGACCTGAAGACAACGCGCTCGCCAGAAGGCATTGAGCTATTGACAGCACGAAGCCTTATATTATTTGCGGCAAGAGCTGCTGGCATTGCTGCTGTCGATACAGTCTACTCGGATGTAAATAATGAGGAAGGCTTTGCGAGCGAGGTGAAGCTGATCAAACAGCTGGGCTTTGATGGCAAATCCATTATTAACCCACGTCAGATCGAGATTGTAAACCGCATCTATACGCCAACAGAAGCAGAGATCAAAAAATCAAAGCGGATCATTGAAGCCAGTCTCGAAGCGGAGGCCAAAGGCTCAGGTGTGATCAGTCTCGACGGTAAAATGATTGACCGTCCGATTGTAGAACGTGCACGTAGAATACTTGACCTGGCGGAAGCGGCAAAAATAAACGTAGAGTAAGGTGGATGTTATGCTAAACGGTGCTGGGAGAGAAATTCCTCTAGCTATTGAGGGACTTGATGGGATAACTCCCTTTGATCGCAAATCGACTTACGGGCAATTTAAAAATACAGAGCGGTTAAAAGACCGCCAGCAAAATCCTGCCAAAAACAAAATCATGGATTCGATGGAGAAAGCCATTGAAGCTACAGGCTTGCGTAATGGGATGACGATCTCGTTCCACCACCATTTCCGCAACGGGGACTTTATCTTGAATATGGTTATGGATCAAATCGCCAAAATGGGTATTCGTGATCTCGTCCTGGCAGCCAGTTCCTTGACGGATATTCATGCGCCGTTGGTAGAGCATGTGCGAAACGGTGTCATCCGCAGAATCGAGACCAGTGGCCTTAGAGGCGAGCTGGCTCAGGCATATTCCTACGGATGGTTTGATATTCCGGTGACAATTAACTCTCACGGAGGTCGCGCAAGAGCGATTGCATCAGGGGAATGCCCGATTGACGTAGCCTTTTTGGGTGCTCCTTCTTGTGATGCATACGGCAATGCAAACGGAACTTCCAGCGTAAACGAAGCTCCATCGGCATGCGGCTCCCTGGGTTATGCCATGGTAGATGCACAGTATGCGCGCAATGTTGTGATAATCACGGACAATTTGGTCTCCTATCCGAACACTCCATTCGCCATTCCTGAAACCCAGGTGGATTATGTGGTCGTCGTGGATCGCATCGGTGATCAGAAAGGGATTGTCTCAGGGGCTACCCGTTACACGAAGAATCCGAAGGAACTGTTAATTGCCAAAAACGCGGCAGATGTGATTGAAGCATCCGGATATTTCGTGGATGGATTCTCATTGCAAACCGGCTCCGGGGGTGCTGCGCTTGCAACGACCAGATTTCTGCGGGAAAAAATGCTTGCCGCCAATATCAAAGCAAGCTTTGCGCTGGGGGGTATTACCCAACAAATCGTTGACCTGCATGAAGAAGGATTGATTGAAAAGCTTTTGGACGTGCAGAGCTTCGACCTGCGTGCCGTAGAATCGCTGAGAAAGAACAAATTCCATCAACAAATTAGTGCGGAATATTATGCAAGCCCTGAAAATATAGGCTGCGCTGCTCACCAACTGGATGTTGTTGTGTTGAGTGCGCTGGAGATTGATCTGAATTTTAATGTGAACGTAATTACCGGGTCCGATGGGGTCATCCGTGGAGCTTCCGGCGGACACTGCGACACTGCCGCAGGCGCTGCAGTATCCATCATCGTCGCTCCGCTGATTCGCGGAAGAATGCCTGCCATTCTTGATCGTGTAAATACCATTATCACACCAGGTCATACGGTTGACGTACTGGTTACCGATCAGGGCATCGCTGTGAACCCTCTCCGCCAGGATCTCCTGGCTGGCTTCAAAGCCGCCAAGCTACCTGTCTTCACGATCGAAGAGTTGCAAGAGAAGGCTACGCGGATTGTCGGCAAACCAGAGCCGATTCAATGGGAAGATAAAATTGTGGGTGTGATCAAATATCGTGATGGTTCCGTAATTGATGTCATTCGTCAAGTGAAACAAGGACGCTAAAATTATAAACCAAGAGGAGGAAGTATTGAGCAGCTGCTCAGTACAAACAAACTTATGAGTATAAAAGAAGCCGCCTTACAGGCACACCGCGTAAGAAATGGTAAGCTGGAGATTACAGGGACAGTACCGGTCGTTAGTAAAGAGGATTTAGCGATAGCTTATACACCTGGCGTTGCCGAGCCATGCAAGGAAATCGCTAAAGATAAGAGCAAAGCCTATGAATACACGATTAAAGGGAGCACCGTGGCGATTCTGACGAATGGGACAGCCGTGCTGGGTCTGGGGGATATTGGCCCTGAGGCAGGGCTGCCTGTCATTGAGGGCAAGGCCTTGTTGCTCAAAGAATTTGGCGGGGTGAATGCGTACCCTATCTGTATCGACAGCACTGATCCAGACGAGTTTGTGCGCACGGTTGAAGTGATCGCTCCAGGCTTTGGAGGCATTCATCTTGAAGACATCAAGGCGCCAGAATGCTTCTATATTGAAGACAAATTAAAAGAAAAACTGAACATTCCGGTTTATCATGATGATCAGCATGGAACGGCAGTTGCTGTGCTTGCAGGGTTATGTAATGCCTTGAAACTTGTGGGCAAAAAAATGGAGGATGTGCGCATCCTCATCAATGGAGCAGGAGCTTCGGGTATTGCCACCGCCAAGCTATTGCTTGCTGCAGGAGCGAACCGCATGGTTCTATGCGATATCAATGGTGCCTTGGTCGAAGGCGACACCTCTCTCAATGAACCTCAGCAGCAAATCGCCAAGCTGACGAATCGTGATAAAGAAACAGGCAGCCTTGCAGAAGTCATCAAAGGTAAGGACATCTTTATCGGCTTATCGGTTGCAGATGTGATGACCAAAGAAATGGTGCAAACCATGAGCAATGAAAGCATCATTTTTGCCCTTGCCAATCCAATTCCAGAAATTTTGCCGGAGGAAGCACACAAAGGCGGAGCAAGAATTGTAGCGACCGGCAGATCGGATTTTCACAACCAAATCAATAACCTGCTGGCATTCCCCGGTATTTTCAGAGGCGCGTTTGATGCCAAAGCCACGGACATCACGATGGAAATGAAATTAGCGGCAGCCACAAGCATTGCAGATCTGGTAACAGACGAGGAGCTTGATGATACCTATATCGTTCCAGATGCGATTGACAAAAGAGTAAGTGCAGCAGTTAGTAAAGCAGTAAAAATCGTCGCAGAACAAAGCGGCGTTGTAAGAAAATAAAGACATTGTCTTCTCAGAACAAATAAACAGAATGCGCATCCTATCCTTTCGCTTGCAGAGTGTGGGATGCGTCATTCTGCTTATTCTGACTTTCATGCAGGAAAACGGTGATTATGATGGCTATGTGGATGGAACATTTGCGTGAAGAGATTTTAAATCCAAGCTCTGAAGACGCTCAAAGAAAGCTTCGCGATTTCCTCAAGCGCCAAGGTCTTAGAATAGACGATCAAATGGAATATACGATGGAAATTGTAGATGGCAGCGACATTGCCGCTACGGGTTCCTTTTCAGGCAGTGTACTGAAGTGCATTGCTGTGGATGAAGCTTATAAAGACCAGGGGCTATCGGCACAAATCGTTAGCCATTTAGTAAATGAAGAATACAGGCGGGGAAGAGCTCACCTGTTTATTTATACAAAACCAGCAAATAAACACATTTTCAAGGATCTCGGCTTTTATCCAATCGTGGAGGAATCCTCCAAGGCTGTCTTGTTGGAAAACCGATGGGATGGTGTCAGGCAGTATCAGCAAGAGCTTTTGCAGGAATCGGGCGATCTCGTACCTTCGGCTGCGATTGTTATGAACTGTAATCCATTCACACTTGGACATTTGCACTTAATCGAGCATGCAGCGGCGGTTTGGGAAAAGGTACATCTTTTTGTAGTCTGGGAGGACCGATCCATTTTTCCATCAGATGCCAGATACAGTCTTGTGGAAGAAGGCGTGAGACATTTGGCCAATGTGGTCTTGCACAAAGGCAAAGACTATATCATCTCGAGCGCAACGTTTCCTTCTTACTTCCTCAAAAATGATGAAGAGGCAGCAAGTACGCATATATCACTAGATTTAAAAATATTTAGCCAGTATATAGCTCCGTTGCTAAATATTCAAAAACGATATATCGGTGAGGAGCCAAGCTGTGTCTTGACCCGCAGGTACAACACGATCATGAAAAAATTACTGCCTTCCGTTGGAATCGACGTAGAGGAAATACCGCGACTGCTATGGGAAGGGGACGCAATCAGCGCCTCTGCGGTCCGCAAATATATCCGTCTGGGGCAAATGGATAAAGTGAAGCAGCTTGTACCGGACACGACCTATCAGTTTTTATTGTCAGTGGAAGCTGAAGAAATCATCAGGCGTATCAGGGAGATGTCATGATATGTATTCGTATGAGGTGACCCTTGAAGAAATGCTACAGGCACGTGAAAACCGGGCAGATAAACAAAGACAACTGATCAGCAGGTACGCGGTACCTCTGATCAGCATGACGATCAATATCCCGGGACCACAGAAGTCCTCTCCAACTAGTAAATACGTTTTTCAAGAAGGCTATCGTATCTTGACGAGTCAGCTGGCGGTGAACCAAATGACACCGCTGCACAGTGAAGCGTATGATCTGCAGACAGGCCCGGAAGCATATGTTGCCGTTCAGGCAGACTCACGAATATTGAAAAAGTTGGTCATTGCGATTGAAGATGGGCATCCACTAGGAAGATTACTGGATCTGGATGTGATTGGACCCCATGGAAGGGCAATCTCCAGAGATGAACTTGGCTTGGGCGGACGAAAATGTCTCATGTGCTCGCAGGCTGCGCATGGTTGTGGACGGAGTAGAGCACATGCACTTCCCGAATTGCTGGAAGCTATCAAAGCACTGGTGGACAGCTATACGCGAAACCAGCAAGTAGTCAAACGAGCATGATCGTTCATCATCATTAAAAAATCCAGGGAAGAAGGTTGTTAGTATGGCCATTTCTCTTGGTCAACAGGCTGTCCTTGCGCTGCTAACAGAGGTCTCCGCCAGCCCCAAGCCGGGACTGGTAGACCGGTTTAATCGTGGTGCTCACAAGGATATGGACTTCTTTACGTTTATGTCTAGTGCGGCTGCACTTTCCGGCTATTTTGAAAGATGTTCAAAAGCGGGAGCTTCCCTTCATGGAGAGGATCTTCGTGTACTATTTGCGAATCTACGTCCCTTGGGACAGGAAGCCGAACAGGCTATGTTTGCCGCAACAGGTGGAGTGAACACACATAAAGGTCTTATTTTTTCGCTAGGAATTATTTGTGCTGCTGCTGCGTATTGTTGTACGACACGAGCATCTGCTGGCAGGCTGGATGAACAAATCATTTGTGAGACCATTGCTCAGATGACCAAAGGTTTATGTGCGAGTGAGCTTGCGTCTCTGAAAAAATCAACAGGCTTAACGGTCGGCGAACGGTTGTATAGAGAGTGGGGCATGACGGGTATACGTGGTGAGGTGGAAGCAGGCTTTCCCACTGTGCGAGCGTATGCTCTGCCCGTCTATCGTGAGTTGAAGTCATCACAACGATATCATGTGAATGATATCTGTGTTCAAACCCTGCTACAATTGATGGCTGTCAACGAAGATACGAATGTCGTTGGTAGACACGATCGGGAGATGCTAACCTATGTCCAGCAATATGCCAAGCAGGCGCTAGAGGCGGGCGGTATCTTGTCAGAGAGAGGTGCCGCCATGATTCATCAAATGAACGATGATTTTGTGCAAAAAAATGTTAGTCCTGGTGGCTCCGCTGATTTACTGGCAGTCACAATCATGTTGGAAAATTTATGTCTAGCGCCACCTGCAATATAACGGCAATGCGGTTTATAGCCGATATGTTCCCCTTACAACAGACAGGTTAATTCATAAAACCTACTGCTGTAAGGGGTGTTTTTTATGCCAAAGCAACAAATACGGCATATGCAAAACAACCCTAACGGAGTGGCGTCGCTGCTATGAGGCTGTGTAGAAGTGAGCCTTGGGTTTTTAGAGGATTAGTGTAATTAAGAAAATAAAGTTGGATTTTTGGGGTTTAATGTGTTACGCTTACTTTCCTTTTTTTGTGTCAGAGCAAGTAAATGGGATGCAGAAATCGAGACTTGATATTCTTAGGAGGTAACTGAAATGGAGAACGGGTTTCAAAGTGCCTATCAAGAAGAACAGCACAGGCTGTCGCTTGCTATGGAGGAAATTGATCGCAGATTGGAACGGCTTCGCAATACGCCGGTGTACACGGGACATGATTTTACGGAGCAGGTGCTGGAATCCGGGCGGGAGGAAAAACGTCAGGCTTTGGCCAAAAGTGCGCAGGAGCCTTATTTTGGACGTATGGATTTTGACGAACGTGGCAGGGGACAGCGTAAGCCGCTCTACATCGGCAAAATCGGGGTGGAGCGCGAGGAAGCGTCTGCGTATCCGCTTGTGATTGATTGGCGCGCGCCGATTGCCAGCTTGTTTTATTCTTTTACAGGCGGTGAAGAAATCGCGTCCTACGAAGCTCCTGAGGGAACGATTGAGGGCTTGGTGTATCTAAAGCGAAACGTTGTCATTCGTAAAAGAATACTGGAACGGGTGGCCGATACGTACAATCGTGAAAGCGACGAGCCTGCGGTTTCCGATGAATTTCTCGTCTATCGTCTGGGAGAGAACAAGGATAACCGATTGCGGGATATCGTATCTACGATTCAGGCAGAGCAGGATCAAATTATCCGTGCGGCTAAAAATACAGCCCTCGTTATTCAAGGGGTAGCGGGTAGTGGCAAGACGACGGTAGCGCTGCATCGTCTCGCATTTTTGCTGTATCAATACAAGGAGCAAGTATCGGCGGACAAGATGGTTATTTTTGCACCAAACCATATGTTTCTCGATTATATTTCAGATGTACTTCCAGAGCTAGGGGTCGGAAATATTCAGCAAAGTACATTTACGGACTGGGCGCTTCATTTGTTGGGGCTTGATTTACCTTTAGCTGATCCTGCTGAAACGTTGGCTTATTGGTTTGAGAGTGGTAGTCTGAGAACGGAATCAATGGATGAGGCGCCAGGACGATTCAAAGGTTCGATTCACTTTATGAAGCTGCTTCAAGCTTTTGTGGAGCGGCTGGAGCCTGTCTCGGTGCCGGAGGGAGATTTTTCACCATGGGATGGGGCGGTGCTCCCGCGAGCTGAGATTTTGAACTGGTTCAATGAGGAATACAAGCCCTATCCGCTCGCGAAGCGAAAAGAGCGTGTGCTTGCAAGAGTCCACCGCTGGATTGAAATGGAGCTGAAAAAGTCGCCCTCGGCGGCTGCGCTCAAGGAACGCAAGAAAAAATCGGGGCCCCGGGAAAAGGCATATGCTAAAAAATGGCCCCAATACGACGCACTGACGCTTTACAAGCAGCTTTTTCAGGCAGCTAAAGGATTACCTGCAGACACGGCTGCGGAGCTGAAGGCTTCTTTGCCTGCTGCTATTTTTAAGGCCACACAGTCGGACCTGCGTAAACAGATTATCCGCGAAGAGGATCTTACTGCCTTGGTATATCTTCATGTGCTGATTCATGAGGTGGAATCGTCTCAGCGTTTTGACCATGTGGTTATTGATGAAGCGCAGGATTTCTCACCTTTTCATATCACTTTGCTGGATTTGTTCGTAAAAGGACATTCCTTCACGATATTGGGCGATTTGTCGCAGGGGATTCATGAATATCGTGGCGTACATGCGTGGGAGGAAATGAGCTCTCTTTTTGCACCGGAACATACGGGGTATTTTGCACTTACCCGAAGCTACAGATCTACGCTGGAAATTATAGAGTTTGCAAATACGATTTTGGAGCAGGGGGTTCGCGGCGGCATTACGGCAGTTCCGGTATTCCGTAGCGGCGATCCGGTGCGTACACTGCCATACGGTACATCGGGACGTGAACAGAGTTTGCTGACCGCTCTGCAAGAGCTTTCTTCCAAGGAATACCGTACTGTATCTGTGCTGACACGTACCTTGAAGGAGGCAGTGGAGCTGCATGAAGCTTTTACAAATGCAGGGTTAGATGTGAATCTGATTGACGGCGGTAAAAAGCAATACGAAGGCGGATTGTCCGTGCTGCCTGTATACCTGTCCAAAGGACTGGAGTTCGACGCAGTCATTGTAGCGGATGCCGACCGAGAACATTATGGAGAGCTGGCATGGGATGCCAAGCTGCTGTATGTGGGCTGTACCCGTGCGCTGCATGAGCTGTGGCTCATGCATGACGGTAAGCTTCCAAGCTATGTGCAGAAGCAGCCGGAGTAGGGGGAACACACTGTAAAAATCACTTGTGTCCTAACTTAAGTTACTGTTCACCGTTTGTGGTGGATACTATGGGGAGTATGCTAGTCTAAGAACAGCCGCGGAATTCATTTTTCCAGGGCTGTTCTTTCTTATTGTATGGGTAGACTTATAGGTATACAAGCTGTGCCATGACCATGCTATCTGCAACTTGTTTGCGGGTATGGTAGAATAAGAGGCGGTTCATAGCGTTTCAATACAATTGATGATTTGAATTTTCAGTTTTTTTAACTGTATGGGCGAATATGATCAAGAATGTTTTCCAAGCGGTATTCGTCCATATAACCATAAGGAAGTGAATGAAATGGACTTATTTTCATATTCCCAGGATTCGACGCCAAGCAATCGGCTGCTTGCTGACCGACTGCGTCCGACTTCGCTGGATGAATATATTGGACAGGAGCATGTCGTCGGTCCGGGCAAGCTGCTGCGAAGAGCTATAGAGGCAGATCAGGTTTCTTCGATCCTCCTGTACGGACCGCCGGGATGTGGCAAGACGACGCTGGCGCATATCATTTCACAACACACGCAAGGCGAATTTGTCCGTCTGAATGCAGTGGAAGCGTCTGTGAAGGACGTGAGGGAAGTGATTGACCGCGCACAAACGAATAAATCGATGTATGGAAAAAAGACCATCCTGTTTCTCGATGAGGTACATCGTTTCAACAGCTCACGCCAGGATGCACTGCTGCCTGCAGTGGAAAAGGGTACGATCGTGTTTATCGGCGCCACAACCGAAAACCCCTTTCACTACGTAAACGGCGCCTTGCTGAGCCGCTCTACGTTATTTCAGCTCGAATCGCTGACGCAGGAGCATTCGCTGGCAGCCATGCGCCGCGCCTTGGGCGATGCGGACAAGGGGCTCGGCTATATGCAGCTTCAGGTGGACGAAGCTGCGCTGGACCACATCGCGTCCATGGCGAATGGTGATATCCGCCGCGCCTTGAACGCGTTGGAACTGGCGGCGCTCACGACGCCTCCGCTGGCAGACGGCACAATTCACGTGACGTTAGAAGTCGCGGAGGAATCTATTCGCCGCCCGATTGTCAAGGCAGACGAGTCCACGCAGTATGACGTGCTGTCTGCTTTTCACAAAAGCATTCGCGGCTCCAGCGACGCGGCGCTGTTCTGGTTTCTGTACGCCGTAGAGAAGCTCGGCATGGACCCGATGACCTTTCTCCGCCGCCTCATCGCGGCGAGCAGCGAGGATATTGGCCTGGCGAATCCGCAGGCGATGGTGCAAGCGGTGAGTGCGCTTGAAGCCTATCGCAATAACGGCTGGCCCGAGGCCAAGCTGAACATTGCACAGGCCATTTTGTTCGCAGTGGAAAGCCCAAAATCGAATGCCGTCTATACGGCGATTTCACGGGCAATGTCGGCTATGGACGATATCAAATCGGCCGAGGTGCCGCTGCATTTGCGCGACGCACATTACAAAGGCTCGGTGAAGCTCGGTCATGTCGGGTATCAATATCCACACAATTATCCGAATCATTATGTGAAACAGCAATATTTGCCCGATTCGATAGCAGGTCAGACCTTTTACCAGGCTTCTGAGCAGGGGAATGAGTCAAAAATCAGACAGAACCAGCAGTGGCGGGATTCACAGTCGTAGAATTTACGCAGTGTGTAATATTAGGTATAGCCACTATTACATCCATGAATACTGCAAGAGTGAAGAAGGGGATATAAAGATGAAAGACGTGCTATTCGTCGGGGCGGGTGGAGCGCTTGGAACCTCTGTCCGTTACGGCGTACAATCATTGCTGCCTGTGGCAGGGGCCGATTTTCCACTTGGTGTACTGTTAATCAATTGGATCGGCTGTCTGTTTCTCGGTTGGTTTTTCACGGTAACCTTGCGCTCGTGGCGAATCAAACCTCGCTGGCGTCTTGCCATCGGAACAGGATTTACTGGGGGCTTTACAACCTTTTCCACCTTTGCAATGGATGCTGTACGCCTGACGGTTCATGATCATGCGCTTACGGCTGTGTTGTATCTGTTGCTCAGTGTATGTGGAGGTCTGTTTTTGACATGGACTGGTATTCGTCTGGGCACGAAAATGACGCAAGCTGCTCCCCAGGAGGTATAGCTTATGATTTGGTGGGCGGCAGCAGGTGGAATGGTCGGTACATTGGCGAGGTACGGACTTGGCATGTGGGTTGGAAAAAGGTTTGGCACCGCATTTCCGTGGGGAACGTGGATCATTAACATCAGCGGCTCACTGCTGCTCGGCTGGTTGTACGGCGAATTTACGCAGCACAATCTGTCTCCTGCACTCTGGATGCTGCTAGGAACAGGCTTTTGTGGCGGCTATACCACCTTTTCAACATTCGGGTATGAATCTCTCCAACTGATGGAGCGCAACGAATATCGGCGTACAGCTGTGTATGTGCTGTCTTCCGTAATAGTAGGAGTAGCGGCGGCGGCTGTTGGATATATAATCAGTTGAACTTTATTAGTCTCCAAAATAGTCTGTAAAACGCAAAAAAAGCCTCCAGAATCCCTACCCCAACATTTCAGCCATGAGTAAGGTTTTGAAAGCTTTTTTATTTGGTGTGTTAATGAAAAATTGATTGAGTACTGTGCTTGCGAAGTTATTTTTTATCCCGTTCTTTATAGAGCTCAGGCAAAAGGGATTCCAGTTCCGGTCTTGGTTCAGGATCGGACAACTTCATCTCCTCTAGCGTTTGGACGGCAATTCGCAGTACGGTGTAATCTCTGTACCAACGGTTATCCGAAGGAACGACATACCACGGAGCCTGCTTGGTTGCACTTAGTTCGAGTACGTCCTCATAATATTGGGTATATTGCTTCCAAAATTTACGTTCCTGCAAATCACTCGGATCTAGTTTCCAGTTTTTATGAGGTTTTTCAATCCGGTCGATTAGCTTTTCCAGCTGGAATTGCTTTGAAATATGTAAAAAGATTTTGACGACCTTTACACCGCTATCCAGCAGCAGTTGTTCAAAATGTTTGATATGTTTAATACTTCGTTTGGCCTGCTTGTCGGATACCTGACCGTGAACACGTGTAATCAGCACATCCTCGTAATAAGAACGGTTGAACGCCGCGATATATCCACGCCCCGGGGTTACGCAGTGGGCACGCCACAGGAAGTCGTGACTTAATTCTTCGGATGTAGGGGATTTAAAACTGTGGACAGTCACACCCGCCGGATTGAGATTGGAAAATACCTGCTTGATGACACCATCTTTTCCGCTGCAATCCATACCCTGAAATACAAACAAAACCGCCTGCTTCTTTTCCGTGAATAGTTTGCTTTGTAATTCCGCGAAACGTTCCTTCAATTGATCTGTTTCCTGCTGAATTTCTTCTTTATTTTTGATATCCTTCGTATCCTTGGGGTCCCACTCTTTCAGAGAAACTTTCTTACCCGGCGTCAGCATTCCTAATGAATCAGACATAGAGGCACGCTCCTTTTCAATTGAAGTATGATATCTTGTCTACATCATATACCCAAATGGAGGTATTATCAAAAATCCCTTATGTATCTTGGCTTTTCTTGGTCTAAACGGCTACATTTTTGACTTTCTGGTCACGCTTTTGGTCACAAAATTTTTCTTCAATTTCTAGTGGATCAGATACTTCTTTTTTACTCAGTAAATTACTCAATCCTAAACACTACGATGTCCCAATCTTTCGGAAACAACTTTTGGATGTATCTTCATCCTCCTCAAATATGGGTGCCTCAAATTTGACGCTCCTTAACCATTAAATAAACTCATACAGATATATCATTTATATCTAATGCTTTGCTATCCTTGTTAACATTGCTAAATTAACTTCTTCACGAGCATTTCTACATAGCTCGGAAATTGCAGCTTGTCGCACATTTGCTTTCTTAGCTAATTCCAATTGAGTAATTCCTTTTTCTTCCATTACTTCTTTCGATTTTATTGTTAATTTCATTAATTGGACATCCTCCAAATAAAAATCTATTGCCATTTTACCAATATCTCAAGGAGGAAGATACCTAATGACGAAAAAAGCAAACAAGCAAGCCATGAATGGTCAGGATACGTTCAATTAAGAAAGAATGATGACTGTAAAAGTAGTTGGCTAATTTGATATAGCCGAGACGAGCAAATAAACCTATTTTCTTATCTGTTGGGAACAGGGAAGTTATCGTTCAACTATCTCCACATTATAGTGTAAAGCTGAAATTGTTTCGTTCTACGTGCCTTTATACCTTTGAAAATCCGCTGAAATACTTAAGGAAGGCGGAACGTGTACTCATCCAAAGTAACCTGATATTAACAAGCCGGAGGCGCATGTTGGGCAGCACTCCGGCTTGTTTTTATTTGTTGAGTTTCATCCTGCTCGTAAGTAAGATAAATAAATTCACTCTTGCTATAAGTCGTAATTTAAGATATATTATTAATTAAATAACCAATCATTTAATTAATTAATGAAAGTTTAGTTTAAAGAGAGGGGAATACATTTGGCAAGACCCATCAATGAAGAAAAAAGACTAGAGCGGCGTAAACGTATCCTAAAAGAAGCTATTATCCTGTTCGCAGAAAGTGGATATTCTAATACCACAACGGCTATCATTGCGCAGAGTGTGGGAGTGACTCCTGGAACCATTTTTCAATATTTCCCTAGCAAAGAAGCTTTATACTATGCCGCTGTCCTTGAGCCGCTTGCTGATATTCAGGTAAAATCGCTTGCTTGTCTACAACAAGAGGGGACGCCGGGCGTATTGATTAAGAACATGGTGGCAGAACAATTCAACCATATCTACTTCTATACAAATGAATTGCGGCTTGTTCAATCTGTCTTAGGACAACGAATAAGATTCCCTGAACTTACACAGAAGGTCCTTGAAAGTATAAAGGTAATGACAGATGCGATCGAATCCGTCTATGCCAAGGGACAGTTAATGGGAGAATTCAACAAAAGCTTTTCTCCAGCAATGATCTCTCGTGCCTATATCTCTTTCTTAAATGGAGTGGGCTTAACTCTTGGAGAAAGTATTATTCATCATCCTGAGTGGGAGAATCTGAAGGGGCATGCCTTTTATTTGTTCGCACCCATACAACCTAAAGAAAAACTGGAGGAGTCTGAATGAGCCAAACATCATTACAACCCGATCTGACATCTAACGTTCGTGTGAAAAAACGGAAGAAAATTTTATGGAGCCTAGGGATCGTGCTTTTGCTTGTGATGGCTCTTGTATTTTTTATATCTTATAAAGTAGTAGACACCTTGTTGCACCATCCTAGAGACACTAATGTCAGCTACGAATTGAATATCGATAAAACTCCCTACGAAGAGGTCGAGTTCAAGAGCTTGAAAAATGATAATACGATTAGAGGTTCCTTCTTTCCTGCAAGTGGTCTTTCTGGTAAATCGAGTAATAAGACAATTATTGTCGTCCATGGATATACGAGCAATCGTTTAGTCAAAGGGCGGACCCAAAAGTTAGTAGAGCATTTCGTTCCGAAAGGCTACAATGTACTGGCATTTGACCTCAGCTCGCAAGGTAAATCCGATGGTGATTTGATTACACTGGGCCTCAATGAAAAATACGATTTGCTAGGAGCTGTAAGCTATTTAAAATCCAAAGACCATACGGGTGATAACATTGGAGTTATCGGCTTTTCAATGGGTGCTGCTACTTCTTTGCTAGCCGCAAGTGAAAGTGATGACATCAAAGCCGTAATTGCGGATAGCCCTTTTCGTAATGCTGGTCTATTTCTGAGAGAGGGTTTGCCCTACTTTTCAGGTTTACCTGCGTTCCCATTCAGTTATACATCGACATGGATGGCAAATTGGGTCTTTAAGGTTGATCTTGATTCCATATCTCCTATGGATGCGGTAAAAAAGATGCAAGACAAGCCAGTTATGCTCATTCATGGTACTGGAGATCAGCAAATTAGTTATAAAAATACAGAACTTATTTACGAGTCCTTAAAAGATAACCCAAGTGCAGAAGTGTGGTACCCGAAAAATACGGAACACATCGATGCTATCAACCATTACCCCACTGAATATTTCCAAAGAGTAGATCGCTTTTTGGATGAGTATGTAGGAAAATAAATTCAATCCAAGAGAGCCAACTAGTGAGGAGCTTGTCCTGACCAAGTAAAAGTACCCAATAATATCAAGCATTTTTAGCCTGTAGTGTAGAAAACCACTACAGGCTTTTATTTACGTTTTAAATGAAAATACATAGAAAATAGTTATTATTTAAGCAGTCATACCCACCACTTTTAGACGTAACTCACATTCGGGAAATCTTAATGGTAGGTCAGGCAGTAGCCTACAACGAATTAAATTCCGGCAATTTCCCAGTGATGAAGGTAGGTAGACAGTTAAGAGTAGCAAAACCACTTTTCGCAAAATACATAATCGAATCATCCACTTATAGCAATGTATAAACCATGTATAAAGAATGAACACACCAAGTAATTAATTTTGCCGAATGTGTTTTTTCTTTATGATATGGTGGTCACACGCTGCTTATTGTCATCTTGTCTACATCATATACCCAAATGGAAAAAGAGCATCATTTCATAAAAAAGCGTCCCTCCATAGAAAGAAGAGACGCCTCCTGTTTAAGCACTTATGCCAGCATTAAACGGGGATTACTTTAAACCGTTTCAGGCTGGAGCTTTTGCACCTTGTCAATGGTTCCGCCGCCCAGACACCGTTCACCATCGTAAAATACGACGGCTTGTCCAGGGGTAATGGCTTTTTGATGTACGTCGAATACGACGTGTACGGTTCCATCCTCAAGCCATTGTAAAGTCACTTGCTGGTCAGGCTGGCGATAACGGAACTTGGCTGTGCAACGGAATTCGCCGGATGGACGTGTATCCGCGCCTGCAATCCAGTTCACGTCGGTAGCAATTAGACTGGTGGAATACAAGCTGTGGTGACGGTCGCCCTGTACCACATACAAAATGTTCCGCTCCAGATCCTTGTCGGCTACGAACCACGGTTCGCCTGAACCGGAGCCGCCTATACCCAAGCCTTGCCGTTGGCCGAGTGTATAGTACATCAGACCATCATGGCGTCCTTTGACTTCACCTGTAGCGATATCCACCATGTCTCCGCCTTTAGCAGGCAGATATCCGCTCAAAAACTCCTTGAAATTACGCTCGCCGATGAAGCATACGCCAGTGCTGTCTTTCTTCTTGGCCGTATACAATCCTGCGGCTTCCGCAATTTTTCGGACTTCCGGTTTCGGCAAATGGCCAATGGGGAACATAGCCCGAGACAATTGTTTTTGGCTCAATGCATTCAGGAAGTAGGTCTGATCCTTGTTGCTGTCCACGCCCCGTAGCAAGGTGAAATGGCCGTCTTCATCCACAACCCGAGCGTAATGTCCTGTAGCAACATAATCCGCGCCCAAATCCAGCGCTTTATTGAGAAATTCGCCGAATTTAATTTCACGGTTGCACATGACATCCGGGTTTGGAGTACGTCCAGCCTTATATTCATCAAGAAAATACGAGAATACTTTATCGAAGTATTCTTTTTCAAAATTGACGGTATAGTAAGGAATGTCGATCTGCTCACAGACACGGCGTACATCCTCCGCATCCTCCTCAGCCGTACAACGGCCAAATTCATCCGTGTCATCCCAGTTTTTCATGAAGATGCCGATTACGTCATAGCCCTGCTCCTTCAGCAGCAGCGCGGTAACGGATGAGTCGACGCCCCCGGACATGCCGACGACGACACGGGTTTCATGATTGGCTTTAGCCATGGTCATCACCCAATTCTCTCAATATTGTTGTAGAACCCTCCTATTATAACATAAACGATAATAAGTTACGATGGCTGGACGATCCAACGACACAGAGAACGATGGGAGAAAGTTCAATAAAATGGGCCAAAGCGGTTCCAAATGGTCCGAAAACAACTTTTTTTAAGATTGTTACCGTAATATTTCCCTTTACCTACCCTAATATGTTAACATAAGCTGAGGGTTAAGATCGGAATAGAGAGGTTTATAACACCAGTTATTCCGCGTGTTTAACGGAATTGTTACTATAAGTGAGGTGGCACAATTGAAAATATCAACAAAAGGCCGCTACGGCCTGACGATTATGATGGAACTTGCAGCCAGGTTTGGCGAAGGTCCGACGTCCTTGAAAAGTATAGCCGAGAAAAATCAGCTCTCCGAGCATTATCTGGAGCAGCTTATTGCGCCTTTGCGCAATGCAGGTTTGGTAAAAAGTATCCGTGGTGCTTACGGCGGTTATATTCTGGCGGGTGAACCGGCAGGGGTAACGGCAGGAGACATTATTCGTGTATTGGAGGGTCCGATTTCTCCAGTAGATTTCACGGAAGAGGACGACCCAGCGAAGCGTCAGCTATGGCTACGGATTCGTGACAGTATTGCAGAAGTACTGGATTCCACTACACTCAAGGACTTGATCACATACCAGGAACATGATGAATTGGATAATTATATGTTTTACATCTAGTTTTGAATCCAGCTAAAAACAAGAAAAAGCGTGCTGGGTTTGATTTTTAAAGCATCGCGGCAGTAACACCTTGTTGTTTCGGTATAAAAGGCTCTACCAGCAAATCTGGTATGAGCCTTTATTTTTGTTACCTGTTTGCCCTGTCACCGAGCATAATTATACATACATTAAGGTGTACAACAAATAAAGGAGGTTAAAGCCATGGGTGGATATGAAGGTGGTTATGGTATGTGGACTTCTACAGGTGCAATCTTGGTACTCTTTATCTTGTTGGTTATAATCACTAAAGCATGTTGGGTTTAATTTCGTGAAATCAATTGCATGGCAATCTCTACTCCGTTGCTTCAATAAAAGGGTTCTACCAGTATATTACTGGTAGAGCTTATTTTTACTTAGCGACTTCTTCATTAGGCTTTAGACGTATGTTTCAAACAAGCTTTAACATGCACATGCACTTGTACAAATTGTTTTTCATTAGCCTTCACGGGTTGCCAAGTAGTCTTATTCTCAGGTTACATAGGTCAACAGATAAAGACAGGGAGACGCATAAAGGACATTCGAGCGGGTTTGCTGGCTTTGGAACAAGGGCATCATTGCTACACTGTACACATTGATATACAATTGTGGAGTAAATGTTGGAAATACTGAGTTTTGTGAGAATCAATACTGTTATTTAAAAATAAAAAAATCACATTTCCGGCGAATACCCGCGTTTGCAATGTTCTTACAAAAACATTTAAAGTGCATTATGTTAAGAAAGAAGTATATAATTGAACTTCGGCGATACTAAAAACAAGATGTTTTACATTTGAGGTGAATTGACATGAACAGAATTTATCTGGATCATGCCGCATCGACTCCTATGCATCCTGAGGCTGCGCAGACTATGATGGACATCATGACCGGCCAATTCGGTAACGCTTCAAGCGTTCATGCCTTTGGCCGGGATGCCAAGCGCACCGTCAGCGCTGCGCGGGATGCCGTTGCGGCCTCTTTGGGCTGCAAGTCCGAAGAAATCATATTTACAAGCGGAGGGACAGAAAGCGATAATCTGGCCCTGTTCGGGACGGCTACGGCAGATGGACGCATTTCCGGCCATATCATTACGACAACTATTGAGCATCATGCGGTGCTTCATGCTTGCGCTGAACTTGAAAAAGCGGGATACGAAGTGACCTATGTGCCAGTCAACAGCTTTGGGCGCGTCAATCCAGCCGATATAGAGGCTGCGATCCGACCGGATACTTTTTTGATCAGCATGATGTATGCCAACAACGAGGTAGGCGTAATTCAACCGATCCATGAAGTGGGACAGATTGCGGGAGAACATGGCATTGTATTCCATGTAGATGCGGTTCAAGCTTACGGTCATATTCAGATAGACTGCCAGAGCCTTCCGGTTGATTTGCTTAGCGTATCCGGTCATAAAATTAACGGCCCGCAAGGCGTTGGAGCATTGTATATCCGTCAGGGTACACGTATCCAACCTTTGATGCACGGGGGACTTCAGGAGAAGAAACGCCGTGCTGGTACGGAAAACGTTGCCGGGATTGCAGGTTTGGCTAAAGCAGCAACTCTTGCCAACACCTCAATAGAGGAACGTTGGGCGCATGATATGACTCTTCGTCAAACTTTGCTGAAAGCGCTGGAAGACACTTTGGGCAAAGACGCTTTTGTAATCAACGGCGACCCTGAGTATTCTTTACCGAATGTTCTGAATCTTAGCTTTCCGGATATCGGTACGGAGACCATGCTGATGAATCTGGATATGGAAGGAATTGCAGCAGCCAGCGGTTCAGCTTGTACTTCCGGGTCTTTGGAATTGTCACATGTATTGCAGGCGATGGATCTTCCTGAAGATGTTTTGAAATCTGCGATTCGGTTTAGCTTCGGTTTGGGTAATACTACGGAAGAAATGGAATACACGGCCAAGAAAATTGAAACCATATGGAAGCGGCTACGTACTAGGTACTAGGGATTTCTCCGCACTTTAATAAGAAGGGAGGGGCGGTTTTCCATTTCATTGCATGAACGGAACCAAGGTCTGACACGCATGAAGGAAAGGACCGCACCTCCGTTCGGATTGCAGAATGAGGAGGTACCCTATATATGAAGCTTCAGGATATGATCGGACTTGCCGTTTTCGATGTAGAGGACGGGAAGCAGATCGGTAAAATACACGATTTTATGGTGACGGTTGATTGGAAAATTACAGGGATCGAGTTGGAGGGCAAAGGCCTTTTTTCATCTCAAGTGAAAATGGTGGCTTGGGATGACATCGTTGCTTATGGCGAAGATGCGATTATGATCCGCAATCAGCAAGCTGTCCGTAAAACGGAAGCCGACGATATTCAACATACGTATTTGCTTGGACCCGGTAAATTGAAGGATTTATCCGTGCTTACAGAGGAAGGACTTATGCTCGGACACATTTCGGATGTTTATTTTGACCAGGGAATGGGCAATAACATAATAGGCTTGGAAATCAGCGATGGTTTTGTTTCGGATATTATAGAAGGGCGGAAATGGCTGCCCTGCACCGAAGAAATGTCCATCGGGGAGAATGCCGTTATGGTGCCCCCGTTAAGCGAACAGCGTTTGGAAAAAGCCATATATTCTGTTAATGGATAGGGTGAGTTTATTGAGATGTCCGAATTGTAATTCCAAAGATATCGGCAAAATCGGCTCCCATCAATTTTATTGTTGGGGATGCTTCATCGAACTTCAGGTGAATGGTGAAAAAATGTCCGTCTACCAAGTGGAAGAGGACGGTACGCTCAGTTCGCTGGACGACCTGTTCTTTGGAGATGAAATGGCACAACAGGACCTGCCCCAGATCCACGCTTCTTCCTAAGTTTAAACCTGGAGCGGGGACAGGCTGTCCATCTATATGAGATGTGACTATACCGTTCAGCAGATGACCGGATAATAGATTGGACCATGCTTGATGAATAACGAAGAGGGTGACTCCCGATGGCTGTAATAGCCTGAGAGCCACCCTCTTTTTCATGTGGATTCCTGTCTGGATAGATAGCATGCTGTTTATCTGTTTTTGGGCAGAAGTGTTTTACAGCTTAAAGCGTTTAACCTCTTCCAGCAGCAGGTCTGCGTGCGAGTCAAGTTTGGCGGAAAGCTCGGCAATATTGTTCATGGAATGCCCTTGCTCCTGTACGGAGGAAGCCACTTCCTCGGTGGAAGCTGCGCTTTGCTCAGAAACGGCGACCACGCTGGAAATGACATCGGAAATATGTCCGGCGTTTGTACGGAGATGATCAGCCGCAGCGGATACATCTTCAATCTGGTTCAGCATATGCTGAGAAGCTCCCCGTATGGACTCGAACGCCTGTCTCGTAGCAGTAGCCGCATGCTCCTGTTCTACTGTTACGGAGAGAGCCTTCTTCATTTCCTCTGCGCTCCGCAGTCCCGCAACCTTGATTTCCTCCAGCTTGTGCATAATGCTGTCACTGGAACTTCCTGCTTGTTCAGCCAGCTTGCGTACTTCCCCGGCAACGACGGCAAAGCCGCGTCCGTGTTCCCCGGCGCGGGCTGCTTCAATGGAAGCATTCAGCGCCAGCAGATTTGTTTGGGCTGCGATATCATGAATGGCCCCGGCCAGCCGTTCAATATCCTGTGTTTTCAACGTGAGCGAGTCTACAGCTTCACCTACAGCGGTTGTTGTTTGTCTGGACTCGGCTGCAAGCTTCGCTTGACGCTCCGCTGTTTCGTACCCAGCTAGCACGGCAGAGTCCGTTTCCAGCACGGCGGTTTGGGTTCGCTTGACGCTTTCGCCGATTTGGTCGATGGAGCCCGTCATATGCGATAGCTTTTCAGAGCCGGAATATACAGCCTCGGCCTGATCACTTGCTCCTTGGGCAAGCTCCTGAACGGCACTGGAGATTTGTGATGCAATGGTCCCGGTATCCTTGGCGTGCTGGTGCATGTCATGAGAAGCTGAGCTGACCTCGCCAGCCGTATCTGCCACTTTGCGCAGCAAGTGAGAAAGATTATCCGACATGATATTAAAATCCGTACCCAAGCTGGCAATTTCATCTTTGCCCTTAATATCCACACGTGCCGTCATATCCCCTTCAGCAATCCGCTTGACGTTCGCTTGAAGCCTCCGAATCGGCTTGATAAAGCTGTTCGCCGCCCAGATCGCCAAAAGCATAGCAACAACGAAAATAATAGCTACAGTAATCAACAGTTGGTTACGAGTGGAGTAGTACTCCTGAAAAGCAATATCTTTTGAGATAGACAAGCCTACAATCCAGCCTGTGCTGGGCATTTTCTTAAAATAAAGCTGGCGGTCGCTGCCATTGTAGTTGTAGTCGGCTTTTCCCGAAGGGGCGCTGAGTAGGGCAGCTGTTGATGAACCCAGCTCGGGCGTATCCTTGAGATTTTTACCAGCTAGCTTGCTGTCCGGATGCGCGACCACGATTCCATTCTGGTCAATCAGAAATGCGTAGCCTAATCCGTTCAGGTTTATATTTTTAATGATTTTTGTCATGTCGTTTAACATAATATCTTCACTGATCACCCCAGTGATAGAGCCATTGGAGTCCTTGAGAGGCTTTGCAATAGAAATAGTGAAGTCCTGGCTTCCTGCATCAATGTACGGTGAGGAATAATACAATTCCCCCTTGGTTTTGGCATCCTTGTACCACGGACGTGTGCGAGGATCGTAGCTCGCATCAGACCAGCCAGAGCCATCCCAGTAGGTTCCATCCTCAAATCCTGCATAAATGTTAGCGATGCTTTGATCCTTATAGTTTTGAAAGGCCGCTTTTAGAGAAGCTATTTTGGCATCTGGCGGAATATTGCCGGATTCCAGACCTGTAGCTAATGTCTCGATAATTTTGGCATTGCCGCTTGTCCATCCGTCGAGCTGGTTGACGGTTTCGGTGGCTTTACTGTTCATAAGCTCTTGTATGTCACGGTTGGCCTGATTTTTAATACTTGTCATGCTAATGACGGACAATGGCCCAGCTGCAACGATAACAATACAGGTGAAAAGGAGAATAAGCTTCATTTTCAAGTTCATGTAACGACCCCCGATGATTCAGAAATGTGAAAGCTCAAATAGTTCTTTGTACTTATATCGTCAGATAGAATGACTTTGTTAATCATTTTCAATTCTTTTAATTCTTCCTTCATAATCATTATTTAAGGCGCTCCACAGTTACGGGAAGGATTAAAGTAAAGGTACAGGCATATACTTAAAAGAGGCTAGTCCGGTAAGGGGGCACGGTATGGAGCAATTAACGAAAAGCAGGCTGTTCCGATACGGAATATGGACACTGCTGGGACTTGTCATTCTGTATTTTATCTGGCTGCTGCGGCCTTTGTTTTTGCACCTGTATGATTTTCTGAAAACGATTATTGCGCCATTTGCGGTGGCGATGATTATTTCCTATGTGCTTAATCCTGTGGTCAATATGCTGGGTGGACGCAAGGTACCTCGAAGTGTAGCCGTCCTGCTCATTTATGCTGTATTTTTGGGCAGTCTCGTCGTTATTCTGATGCACCTGATTCCGATGTTTATTGAACAACTGGATGAACTGAATGAGCATCTGCCTGAGCTGACCATGCATGCACAGGGATTAATGACGAATATGGACGGAAGTATTGTACCCCAAGGGGTACGCTCAGGTATGAATCAGTGGTTTTTTCAACTCGAAAATCGGATGGCTACAGGCATTGCTGCTTTTATGGACAACATCGGCGGGATGATCAATATGTTGTTCAATGTGTTCATTGTTCCGTTTCTCATTTTTTATATTTTAAAGGATTTCGATGTGTTCGAACGGGCTATTGTGTCTTATCTCCCGCGATCCCGTCGCAAGGCCATTGTAACGGTGCTCAAGGAAATTGATCAGGCGCTCGGTAACTATGTGCGCGGACAACTGTTGGTGTGCGTCATTATCGGGGTAATGGCCTATATCGGATATATGCTGGTTGGGATGCCTTATGCGTTGCTGCTGGCAGGAGTGGTAGCTGTATTCAATATCGTGCCGTATTTAGGGCCGTTTTTGGGGGCTGCTCCGGCGGTCGTTATGGCTTCTACGGTTTCTTTTAAAATGGTACTGCTGGTCGTAGTTGTCAACACCTGTATTCAAGTATTGGAAAGCAACGTCATTTCTCCCCAGGTGGTTGGACGAACCTTGCATTTGCATCCGATTGCCATCATTTTCGCATTGCTGGTGGGCGGGGAAATAGCGGGAATAACCGGGCTAATTTTAGCGGTTCCGGTGATGGCGGTCTTGAAGGTGGCGCTTCAGCATTTTTTTGCTTATTACGTGAAGCGCAAAACGATCTGATTTCGTCCATATCCCCGTCTGAAATCGCGTTGACACGGCTAAATGACACGGATATACTGAATTGAGTGTGTTTAAATGTGTTTATCCAGTTGGGAAAGCTCATTTCGGAGTGCGGGCTGAACCCGCCGGGATGCTCCCGTTACCAGTGAAAACAAGGCGATCGCTCGTCCGTTAATCAGATGCCTGAGTGTGCAGCTTGCGCATGTAGCATTTCGTACAGAGGGGACGACGATAACCAGGGTGGTACCGCGATACAATCGTCCCTGATCCGTTCAGGGGCGTTTTTCTGTTTTTTATGGCCTATGCCAAGTACAAGTGACACCATAATTAGGAGGCTACTTATATGAAAGCTAGTGAAATCCGCTCCAAATGGCTGGAGTTTTTTGAAAGCAAGGGACATGTGATTGAACCAAGCGCACCGCTTGTTCCGCATAAAGATCCTTCCCTGCTGTGGATTAATGCGGGGATGGCACCGCTTAAGCCTTATTTTGACGGACGTGTGAAGCCTGAAAATCCGCGTATCGCTAATTCACAAAAATGTATTCGTACCAATGACATTGAAAATGTCGGCAAAACGCGCCGTCACCACACTTTTTTCGAAATGCTCGGTAATTTTTCGATTGGCGACTATTTTAAGGAAGAAGTCATTGTATGGGCGTGGGAGTTTCTGACGGATCCGAAGTGGATCGGCTTTGACCCGGAGCGTCTGGCTGTAACTGTATATCCTGAGGATGAAGAGGCGTACAAGCTGTGGAACGAAAAGGTGGGGCTTCCTGCTGAACGAATTATCAAGCTGGAAGATAACTTCTGGGATATCGGCGAAGGCCCTTGCGGACCTTGTACGGAAATTTTTTATGATCGTGGCGAAGCTTACGGCAGCGACATGACGGACCCTGAAATGTATCCGGGCGGTGAAAACGAGCGTTATCTGGAAGTATGGAACCTCGTATTCTCACAATTCAACCATAACAAGGATGGCAGCTACACACCGCTTCCGAACAAAAATATTGATACAGGCGCGGGATTGGAGCGTTTTGCATCCATTTTGCAAAATGTGGATTCCAATTTTGATACAGATATTTTCCAGCCGCTGATCCAGAAAACTGCTGCAATGGCAGGAGTCAAATATAACGAAAATGTGGACAGCGATGTGGCTCTCAAAGTTATTGCTGACCATGTCCGCACCGTTACTTTTGCGATTGGTGATGGTGTGCTGCCTTCCAACGAAGGCCGTGGTTATGTTATCCGCCGTTTGCTACGCCGTGCTGTACGTTACGGGAAAATGCTGGGTATGAACCGTCCATTTATGTTTGAACTGGTGGAAACGGTGGGGGATGTTATGGGTGTGTACTACCCTGAGGTGGTGGACAAGCGTGATTTCATCATCAAGGTGATCAAAACAGAAGAGGAACGCTTCCACGAGACACTGACAGACGGATTGGCTATTTTGGCTGATATCAGTGCCCAGGCGAAAGCGGAAGGTCGCAATGTCATCAGCGGAGCAGACGCATTCAAACTGTATGACACGTACGGCTTCCCATTTGACCTCACAGAGGATTATGCGGACGAGCAGGGCTTGAAAGTAGACCGTGAGGGTTTTGATGAAGCGATGCAGGAGCAACGGCAACGTGCGCGTGACGCTCATCAGGACAATGCCAGCATGAAGATTCAGGGTGGAGCCCTGTCTGACTTGGCGGTTAAAAGCGATTTTGTTGGATATAATGACCTCGTAACAGAGTCTAAAATTGTGGCTATTGTATATGAAGATGTGCTGGTGGATAGTGTTAGTGAAGGACAGACCTGTCAGGTTGTGCTGGACGTGACTCCTTTTTATGCCGAAAGTGGCGGACAGGTAAGTGACCACGGCTTGCTGCGCGGGGGTACGGTAACGGCGAAGGTCGAAGGACTGTTCAAGGCGCCTCAAGGCCAGCATGTACATCAGGTTGTCGTGGAAGCCGGTGAGCTGAACGTTGGCGATACTGTGAAAGCGGAAGTGGACCAAGCATCCCGTGGTGAGATCGAAAAAAACCATACCGCTACGCACTTACTTCACAAAGCGCTTAAGGAAGTGCTGGGCGACCATGTCAATCAGGCGGGTTCACTGGTGGAGCCTGGGCGTCTGCGTTTTGACTTCTCTCATTTTGGAAGCATTACGCCGGAGGAACTGACGGATATTGAGCTGCGTGTAAATCGTGCTATTTGGAGCCAGTTGGATGTAAATATTGAACTGAAACCGATTGATGAAGCCAAGGCTCTCGGAGCGATGGCGCTGTTTGGTGAAAAATATGGAGATATCGTACGTGTCGTCAAGGTAGGCGATTACAGCATTGAGCTGTGTGGCGGCTGTCATGTGAGCAACACCTCACAAATCGGACTGTTCAAGCTTGTCAGTGAGAGCGGCATCGGATCGGGTGTTCGCCGTATTGAAGCGGTGACCGGACGCTTTGGCTTTGAATATATAGAAGGCCAGTTGGAACTGTTAAAAGTATCGGCAGGTCTGGTGAAATCCAAGCTGTCCGAGGTGCCAAAACGCATTGAATCCTTACAACAGCAAATTAAGGACCTCAGTCGTGAAAATGAATCGCTGCAAAGCAAGCTGAGTGTTATTGAAGCGGGCCAGTTGACCGATCAGGTCGTGCAAGCTGGCGGAGTACAACTGTTGGCTGCACGTGTACAGGCTTCCAGTATGGATGCGCTGCGTGCGATTGCCGATGAGCTAAAAGGCAAGCTTCCAACTGCTGTGCTAGTACTTGGGGCTGCAATGGACGACAAAGTCAATTTTGTCGTAGTTGTACCGGCAGAGCATACCAAGGCTGGGCTTCATGCAGGCAAGCTTGTGAAGGAAATTGCTGCAGTATGCGGCGGCGGTGGCGGCGGCCGTCCGGATATGGCGCAAGCCGGAGGCAAGGATGCCAGCAGGCTGGACGAAGCGCTCGTGCGCGCCCGTGAATTGGTAGTGGCGGCTACTCAAGGATAAAGTTCGATAATTTTTGCGGAATTTTGGAAAAAACCGAACTTAGACATTTCCTTGAACGGCTCTGCTTATGGTATGATGTATAAGAATAAGCTGGCATAAACATGTACACATGTTTTGTGGAAGCGAGGTGTCAACAGTGGATTCCATGGACAAAACGGTCAAATTTAATGTCAAGGCGGATGAGAAGGAAGCTTCTGCTCAGGAGATTTTGTTGACCGTATATGATGCTTTGGTGGAAAAAGAATACAATCCGATCAATCAGATTGTCGGGTACTTGTTGTCAGGTGATCCGGCTTATGTGCCACGGCATAATAATGCCAGAAGCCTGGTACGCAAAAAAGAACGCGATGAATTGATTGAAGAGCTGGTTCGTTTCTATCTGGCCAAGCACCGTTAGGAGACAGGCATGAAAGTAATGGGATTGGATTACGGGGACCGCCGAATTGGGGTCGCCGTAAGTGATGCCTTCGGCTGGACCGCCCAAGGATTGGAAGTCATAGAACGACGTGGTGACGACAGCGAGTTCGGTAAAATTGCAAATCTGGTCCGTGACAATGAGGTTGGCGAGGTTGTAGTAGGCTTGCCGAAAAACATGAACGGCACCGTGGGTCCACGCGGTGAGATTTGCATTGAGTTTGCGAACCGACTCAAGGAGTTACTGGGTTTACCCGTTCACCTTTGGGATGAACGGCTGACGACGCGTTCGGCAGAGCGCACGCTCCTGGAGGCCGACGTCAGCCGAAAAAAACGCAAGCAGGTGGTAGACAAACTGGCCGCAAGCCTGATCTTGCAAAACTATTTGGACGCACACAGTACAAGGTGAGGGGGATTTCGTAATGGCTGAAAATCAAGTGGGTATGGAAGAAGAGCCGGAAATTATTTACATTGCCGATGACGAGGGCAACGAGGAAGAGTTCGAGGTCATTATGAAGTTTGAGGTAGACGGTTCCGAAGCGAAGTACATGATGGTTGCGCCAGTGGACCCTGAAGCCGACGAGTCCGATGTGTACGCCTTCCGTTACGAGGAAGAAGGCGATGATATTAAATTGTTTGTGATCCAAGACGATGCCGAATGGGAAATCGTTGAAGAGACCTTTAATACATTTGTGGAAGAAGAGGAAGAGGAAGACGGGAAATGACGAACTATTCACGTGAAGACCTGAGCTGGACCTCTGATTTGAAGGAAGCGTTCGGCGGCGATGTAGAGCTACAGGATGAACAGGGCCGTGCAGTACGCATGGAACTGGAAGCAGAGTTCAAGGTAGGAGAGCAACGGTACGCCGTATTGCGCAAACCCGGAGCTGCTGAAGGCGAGCATGAGCTGTATCATGTGAGCCCATCCCCGGAAGGCGATATTTCCATCACCACGATTGAGGATGACGATGAGTGGGAAGATATTTCCGAGCTGTATGATGAATGCACGCTGCCGGAAGAGCTGTAAGGTCTGGATAACGAGGAGATCAAACCTGAAAGGGCGGACCAGTCCGCCCTTTTTGGCTGTGAAGGAGTTGGGTGGAAGTGAAGCGAAGGACGACGTTGGTTACGTTGCTTCTGTTGATTGTGATCATAGCAGGCGGAGCGACTCTCTATATTTGGAATGCCATGCAGCCTGTTCAGGCGAAAACGCAGCCGGTTGTATTTACAGTAGTGAAGGGAACGGGTATTTCCACTATAGCAGATACACTGGAGCAAAAGGGACTTATACGTAATGCGCTCGTGTTTAAGGCTTACCTTAAATTCAAACAGCAAGGAAGCACATTTCAGGCCGGAAAATATGAGGCTCAGCCCGGTGCTACCTTCGATCAACTGATTGCCAAGCTCTCGGCAGGGGACGTTGTGAAAGAGGAAATGATCCGTTTTACGATACCGGAAGGATTTACGATCAGACAGATGGCTGATAAGCTGCACAAGGAAGGACTGGCGGACCAGAAGCAATTTTTGCAGCTGGCCAACGATCCGTCCGCTTTTGACGTCGCGCTGGTGCGGGACATTCCAAAGCAGGCGGGGCTTCGCTATGCGCTGGAAGGCTATCTTTTCCCGGAAACCTATGAGCTGAAAAAGGGCAGTACGACCAAAGATATTATACAGGCGATGCTGGAACAGACGCAAAAACGTCTGGAGACCGTTCCCGATTTGGACGCCAAGCTGAAACAGCGGGGTGAAACGCTGCATCAACTGCTGACGGTTGCTTCTCTGGTGGAGCGCGAGGTAGTTGTAGATGAGGAACGCCCTGTCGTAGCTAGCGTCATTTATAACCGACTCAAGCAGGATAAGAAGCTGGAAATTGACGCTACCGTTCAATATATGCTGGACAAGCAAAAGGAACGGCTGTATTACAAGGATTTGGCTGTAGAAAGCCCATATAATACGTATTTGCATCAGGGACTTCCACCGGGGCCGATCGCAAGCCCCAGCCTGAAATCAGTGGTGGCAGCTTTGCAGCCAGATGCTACGGATTATTTATTTTATGTGACCAAAAAAGATGGAACGCACGGACATTTGTTTGCCAAGACATATAAAGAACATTTGCATAATATTCAGGTAAGCAACCGTAAGACAAATTAGGAGGTGAGCCTATGGCTTACAGACCCGAACTATTGGTAACTGCCAGCTCTCCAGAGGATGCCCGTCATATGCTGGAGGCAGGAGCGAGCGCATTACTTATTGGAGATGACCGCTTTGGAATGCGGCTACCGGGACATTTTACACCAGATCAAATCCGTGAGGTTGTGGAAGAAGCTCGAAAGCATACGGCCCAGGTATATGTATCCATGACCAACTTGATGACGAACGAGCTATTGCCGTTCCTTCCCGAATACGTGCAGACGCTTGCCGGATGCGGTGTAGATGCCATTGAGTTTAATGATCCGGCAATATTGATGACGGTAAAGGAATACGCCCCTCATTTGAAGTTGTTCTGGAACGGTGAAATGATTTCCACCAACTTCGCAACCGCCAACTATTGGGGAGAGAAGGGCGCTTCGCGCGTTATTTTGGCTCGTGAGCTGAGTATGGACGAAATTACGGAAATGGTGCCAAAGCTGAACATGGAGGCGCAGGTTCAGATACATGGCATGACTAATATTTATCATTCCAAGCGCAAGCTTGTGCAAAGCTATATGCTGCATCAGGGACGTCCGGTGGAAGGTGATCTGGGCAGAGAGCGTGGCTTGTTTTTGATCGAAGCAGAGCGGCAGGAAGAGAAGTTTCCGATTTATGAGGATATCAACGGAACGCATATTATGAGTTCGGATGATTTTTGCATTATGGAGGATCTGCATATTCTGATGGAGGCTGGCGTGCATAGCTTTAAGGTCGAAGGTTTGTTGAAGCCTACGGCATACAACGCGGCGGTCGTTCGGGCTTATCGTAAGGCGATTGACACCTTTACAGCCGATCCTGACGCTTATGCTTATGATGAAAGCTGGCTGGATGAGGTTCGCCGTCTTCAAGATCCTGAACGGGAGCTGTCCTTCGGATTTTTCTATAAAGAACAGGTTTATTAATTTTAAAATGAGTACACAGAGGGGGGAACGTCATGGGAACGATGACCAAAACGAGAAAATATACAGGTAAACGGAATCGTTTGGATAAGCCGGAGCTGCTGGCTCCTGCTGGAAATCTGGAAAAGCTGAAGTTTGCTATTCACTATGGTGCGGATGCCGTGTATATTGGTGGACAAAAATACGGTTTGCGTTCTAACGCCGATAATTTCAGTTTTGAAGAAATGCGTGAAGGTGTGGAATTTGCTAACAAGTACGGTGCTAAGGTGCTTGTGGCCACCAATATCTATGCGCACAATGAGGATATTGCGGGGATTGAAGAATACCTGCGTAATTTGTACGAGGCGGGTATTCATGCTGTAATTGTCGCTGATCCGGCGATTGTATCTGTGGCATTGCGTACGGTGCCGGAGCTGGAAGTGCATTTGAGCACCCAGCAATCTACGCTGAACTGGCAGGCGGTAAAGTTCTGGAAGAATGAAGGATTACCGCGTGTGGTATTGGGCCGTGAGACAAGCTTGGAGGAAATTGAAGAAATTAAAAAGCATGTGGACATCGAAATCGAAGCCTTTGTCCATGGTGCGATGTGCTCTTCATTTTCCGGTCGTTGCGTACTGTCCAATCACTTTACGGACCGGGATTCCAATCGTGGGGGCTGCTGTCAGTCCTGCCGCTGGAAATACGATCTGTTTGAGGATGCCCGTCAAGACGAGGTGTGGATATCAGAAGAAGAGGCGCAGGATAGCAACGTGCTGAAGCAGTTCCAGCTTGGCGTTAATCAGATTCCATTGTTTGAGGAAAGTGATAATGCCTTTTCTATGGGCTCTAAGGATCTGTGCATGATTGAAAATGTCCCTGATCTGATTGATGTCGGTGTGGACAGCTTCAAAGTAGAGGGACGTATGAAGTCCATTCATTATGTGGCTACGGTTGTAAATGTCTATCGTCAAGCGATTGACTCGTATATGGCTGATCCTGAAAATTATGTGCTCAAACCGGAATGGATTGATGAAATAAACAAGGCGGCTAATCGTCCGCTGAACACTGGCTTTTTCTACGATACACCGGATCACGAAGATCATATTTATGAGCCGGAAGAAAAGGCTGTGCCTTATGATTTTGCCGGACTGGTTATGGACTACGATGCGGCGAGCGGTATAGCTACCATTCAACAGCGTAACCATTTTAAACCGGGACATGAAATTGAATTTTTTGGTCCGAACGGAACGTTCTTTAAACAAACGGTTGGAACAATCTGGGATGAAGAAGGCAACGAACTGGATGCTGCCCGTCACCCGCTTCAACGGATCAAAATGAAGGTAGATCAGCCTGTATCTTATTTTGACATGATGCGAAAGAAGAAGTAATTAAGTCTTAAGTCTCGGATAAAAAGATCCAAAAGCCTCTCCTATCGGTTGGAGGGGCTTTTTTTTGAATACTTTTCTAGGAAAAAAGTTTCACAAAATTTAGGGGGTGTTGAAAGGAAAGCTACATTCCTTGTCGAATAGTTCCGATAGATAGGATATAGATAATAGATACATAACGGATACGTGGATCAGGAAACTAATTATAGGGTGGTAGGTGAGAGAAATGGGTTTTCGGAAAAAAGAGGGGAATACAACGAAGAAGCAACCCAAGAAAACGGCTCTAATTAAAGGGTTGAAGGGTAGCAAGGCGACAACGGCTAAAGGAGACAAAACAGTGGGGATGTCTTCGAAGGTCGTTCCCTGGTTCTCTAAGGCTACTCGTGTAAGCGCATATAATTTAAAGCGCTTACTCAAGCCGGAAAAATACAGTAGGGATTTTATGCACTTGGTCAAAAACTATAATCCGGTCCGTTCGGTTGGCATGAAGCTGTTTTTGATCTTTTTTACAGCGATTATGTTGTTTGTGATCAGTTTGGGGATGATCTCATATTTTAAAGCCAAAAACACAATTGAGCAAAATGCAGCTATGGCTTATCAGCAAACGGTTCAACAAACGGCAGAAAAGCTGGATATCATTTTGGAACGCTTTCAGGATACCTCGACACAGGTATTCTTTGATACTGAATTAAGTGATCAGCTACAAAAGGCGGCAAAGCAGGGGAAAAATTCGTTTGATTCCTTTGTCGCTATGGGGGAAGTAAACAAGAAGTTAACGAATATTGCATTTACAAACAAGGAAATTGACTCGCTTTATCTGTATCCGGAACAAACAAATCTGGCTGCTATGGGCACAGGAACACAAAAAGATGTGCGGCAGGAGGCATGGTTCAAGGATATTTTAAAAAATAAAGGGATTGTCTGGTTGCCTACACAGGTAAATGAAAACGGCGGTAAGACGTTTCGTCTGGCTCGTTCCATGAACAGCATGTCGGGCTTGGGTGGGACTTACGTCTTGGTTATGGATTTGAAGTCCAGTGCCGTGGATGATCAGTTGAAGAGTATTGATTTGGGCGCGGGCAGTATGATTAGCCTTATTACACAGGATGGTGTTTTTATAGGCTCCAACATTGATGCTCTGGCAGGAGGGAACCAAAAGCTGGATTACGTTTCACAGCTCCAGGGTGTTGAAGGAAATCAAATTTTGGAGCAGTCCGCAGATGGGAAAGTGCAAAATGTGCTGGCGGTGCATAATACACTGGGCACCTCCAAGTGGATTCTCCTGGGTGTCGTACCTGTATCTGTGCTGGTTAAAGATGCCGAAGGGATTTTAACGGCGACTTGGATTTTTGCTACGGTGGCGGCACTGATCGCGTTGTTCATCGGTTTGTGGATAGTGCGCCTTGTAGCTCTCCCTTTAACGCATTTAAAAGATCTGATGCTGGAAGGAGCCAAAGGCAATCTGCAAGTTCGTACCAACTACAATGCGCAGGATGAAATCGGGCAATTGTCTGTAAGCTTTGATACGATGATGGAGCAGATTACTTTGCTGGTAGAGCAGACGAACGTTTCAGCTCAAGAGGTGCTGGATACAGCGACGGAACTCAGTAATGCCTCGAAGAAGACAGCCATCTCAGCGAAGGAAATTGCAGCGGCTACTGAGGAAATTGCTCACGGATCTGCCAGTTTAGCGACAGAGGCTGAACGTGGCAGCGGACTGACAGGAAACATATCACAGCAAATGGGTACGGTTATAGCTTCCAACAATGAAATGAGTAAGGTTGCACACGAGGTCGAGCAATCCAGTGAACAAGGAACGGTTCAGCTGAAAAACCTCCTGAGTAAGACTCAGGTCACCGAAGAAACGACGCATGCGCTTGTGGGCAAAGTAGACAAGTTGAAGGAGACGACTTCAGATGTCTTCAAGGTGCTGGACGTACTACAAGATATTGCGAAGCAAACGAATATTTTATCGTTGAATGCTACGATTGAAGCGGCAAGGGCTGGAACGGCAGGGCGTGGATTTATGGTTGTGGCAAATGAGGTTCGGCAGTTGGCTGAACAATCACGTCAAGCCATTCGCACGGCGACGGGAATTATTAATAACATCGTCGGCGAGATGAACGAGACGGTTCAGGCGTTATCGGAGGTGTACCCACTGTTCCGACAGCAGATGGGAGCAGTACAGGAGACGACGGACATTTTCCAATCGGTACAGCAGCAAATGGGAGAATTTGCGCTTCGATTGGGTACGGTTACCTCATCCATTCAGGAGCTGAGTGAATCGCAGGCGATCTTGTCGGAGGCGATGACCAGTGTGAGTGCGGTAGCCGAGCAGTCATCCGCCACTTCGCAGGAAGTCGCTTCTCTCAGCACCGAGCAGGCGAATATCGGGAATCAACTGGTAGGATTGTCTGATAAGCTGGAAGGGGTATCGGTCAATTTGAAGGAGCAGCTCTCACGGTTTACAGTGTAAGGCGGGCGTATCCATAAATTGTAGAACTTCCCGGCGTTTGAGGATTATTGTGTTATATGAAATTTATTGTTTACCCAGAAGCCCTTTCCTTAGCCAATACTCTGCATAGCCTATACAGTACGCTAAAACAAAGGAGGCGTTTTTGTGGGGGAAATGGAAAGAGGCTTCGGAGGAGTGTGGACATCAATAGCCGCTATCCTGACACTGTTTATTTTGCTAGTGATCATCTTGAGAACATTTCTCATATAACATTGTGGGCTCTACCGCATCGTACTGGTAGAGCCTTATTTGTTTGCCCGAACGCCCTGTCCTTGAGTAATCTTCTACATATGCTGAAATGACTACACATTAAAGGGGGGATCGAGCCATGGGTGGAATTGAAGGTGGTTACGGCGTATGGACTTCTACTGGTGCAATTTTGGTGCTCTTTATCCTGTTGGTTATCATCACTAAAGCCATTTGGATTTAATTAGCAAACAATTGTGAAGGGAATGTTTCAGTACCACTCAGCTTCTCAAGCTGGGTGGTTTTCTTTTTCAACAAATGACATGCTATAAAGCATACAGATTGGAAAAAACAATTACAGGACATACTACTGGAAAAAGATGAAAGAAGGATGCGTGTGCCGAGGCGTGGCAGCAGTTTCATTCGAAAACGTCGAATTGCATATATGGCTTTGGGCATTACGTCATTGCTACTCATTTTGCTATTGCGGCTGGCTTGGATACAGGGGACGGCGGGTATCCAAATGTCTGCTTACGGGGGGCATTCACTCAAGGAAATGTCTGTACGCCAGCGGCAAGAGGGAATTGCAATAGACTCGGGGCGGGGACAATTTACGGATCGGTACGGACGACCGTTAACTGGGGGTGTGGTATGGACGCCAGTGCTTTTTCCTGATGTAGACGGTAAAACAGCTCTGCACGGAGAACAACTTGCTAAGCTGCTGCGGACAGACAAGAAAAAGCTGCTGGCTCGATGGAAGGGGCTGCAATCTCCGCTGTTATGGCGAGATAGGCGCGGAGAACCCTTGCAAATCAAGCCGGATGAGGCGGGTAAACTGCTTAGCCTCGCACCTTCGCTGGTAGAGCTTGTACCGTATTCGACACGCTACAAGAATTTACCCAATGGCAAGCAGTGGCTAGGCTTCCTGTATGAGCGATCAGATCGACCGGGTCAACCGCCGACCGGGGCAGCCGGGCTGGAAAGAACGCTGGAGCCGCTGCTAAGTGGTGTCGGTGAAACGTTCGTCTCCCGGTTTGTGGATGCGCAGCGCCGTCCATTGGATCATTTGCCGTTACGGGTCAGTGCGCCATCCAATGATCACTATCCTCTACAGATCCAGACGACAATTGATCTCCCATTACAGCAGCAGCTTGAAAAGCTGACGGAAACCAATCACCTGGCAGAAGGGGCGGTGGTTGTGCTGGATGCGGGGAACGCCGATGCGCTGGCGATGGTGTCTCGTCCTTTTTATAACCCTGTTCATGTTGATCCGCAGCAGGCAACGGGTTGGTCTAATCGTGCTCTTAAGGCGGTGACGCCCGGCTCTATTTTCAAGCTTGTTACGGCGGCGGCTGCGCTTGAATCGGGGGTAGTCCAACCGAAGGAGCAATTCCATTGTCATGGGACCTATGGGAAGTATGGTTTGGCTTGCTGGAAAAAAGAGGGGCACGGCACCCTGAATCTGGAGGAAGGGCTGGCCGTATCCTGTAATATCGTGTTTGCTCATCTGGGTGAACGGCTGAGCTCTGCCCAAATTCAGGCGACAGCCTCTGCTCTCGGATTGAGTCGGATCGTCGGCTGGCAGGAGCGCAATCTTGCAGGCATGTCACAGTTCAGTCCGTTGGATCACGAAGAAAAGGGAGCCGTTTTCGGCTCCCATACGCATGCGACTGATCCGGGTGTGCGTGTCCAGACAGCTATCGGCCAGCGAGATGTGCTGGTCACGCCCCTCCAAGCCGCCAATCTCATCGTGACACTGCTGCATGAAGGTCAGGTGCATGCTCCACGGCTGGTGAAGCATATCGGGTACGCAGACGGAGGCACGCTGCTGGATCTGCCAGCTCACGCTTCTCCATCTCCCGAAGGAAGCCGTCCGATTCACGCTTCCACGGCCCACACGCTTCGTGAAGCGATGGAGAAGGTCGTAGCCCACGGCACAGGTGCATCCTTGCGTGGAAGGTCTTGGCATCTGGCTGGAAAATCGGGCACAGCCCAAGCTCAAAAGGACGGGCAACCTGTGAATCACCAATGGTTTATCGGTTATGGCCCGGTGGAGCATCCTCGTTATGCCGTTGCCGTCTTGGTACAAAATGCGCCACAGCATTCTGCAAATCAGGCCACAGTACTGTTTGGTCAAGTGATGGACCTGTTGGCTCAATTTTCCTCGGTTCCACGAGGAGCTACACGATCCTCCTCCTGAATTTTGACGATAAAGGGAGGCTCCTCGAATTCTTCTGTTGGAAATCGAATCCATTGCTGCAAATAGCCTTGCTGCCACAATTCCTTCAGTAAAATGATCAGGATTGGAGACAGGATCAAACCAGCCAATCCGAAGATCGACAGTGAGATGATGGCAAAGGAAAGCATCAGATAAGCGGATGAAACGCCGATGGAATTACCGGTGATTTTAGGCTCTGCCAACTGACGAACGATTACCGTAACAGCCATGACAATGAGCAGCCCTACAGCCAGACTGGTGTTGCCTGTGATGAACAAATAGACTGCCCACGGAATAAAAATAACGGGTACACCCAGCAAGGGCAAAATATCGAACAAAGCCGCCACAAGAGCCAACGACAGGGCATTATCCACCTGCAAAATGAGTAAACCTATAAATACGAGAACAAAGGTAATGCTTACCAGCATGGCTTGTGCTTTTAGAAAGGCCGAAATTGCTTTGAGTACATGATTTTTAAGAAAAAGAAAAGCGGTTTTAAGCGTCTTGGGTGTTTTACTACGGGCAATGCCCTTCCAAAGATTGATCTCCATACTTAAAAAGAAAGCCAAAATAATGGCAACTGCAAAGTTGCCCATAAAGACAGTGAAGGAGCTGAGAAACTGTATGAAAAAGGATAGCCCCAGCTGCGCCCATTTGGTGGCAATGGCAGTCGCAGTTTCAAAATAATCGTTAACACGTTCGGTAACCCCCGGCGGCAAGGCGGCAATTTTATCCTGGGAAAGATGAAGATAACGTGTGAATTCCGTTTGGATAATCTGGGTATACTGTGGGAGATTTTGCGCCACTTTCGTAAATTGCGTAACCAGAATTAGACCCAATCCAAAAAAAATGGCGAGTAAAAGGATGATAAACAGCAAAACAGAGAGTGCGGAAGCGAAGGGCTTCTTCATACCTTTACGGTGGAAATAGCGGGCCACAGGTTCAATGCACCAAAACACAACGAACGACAGGAACACAGGGGCTGCGAGCTGATACAGCTTACTGGATACAAACATAATTAAATACACGGTTAATACAATCAGACAGATATCAAAAACGGTCCTCCAATATTTTTTGTACAATGGAAGCATATGTATGCAACGACTCCTTTAAGATTTTTACCTATTGTACACTATATTGGATCTCAATGCTGCTTACACAGTACTAAAATACAGAATCAAAACCTAGTGCAGCAACGGTTAGCCCAGTAGTTGATCGTTATGCTCAAGAAAGAATGCAGTAAAATCTCGGCACGCTTACGTCTTTGTGATAACATATAAGTAAGTGAGTTTTCCTCAGAAGCCTGCTTGGTAGTCCAGAAATAGAAAAGTGGGGATAAAACGTGCAGACTTTACTGTTATGGATGTTTTACATTTCAACTTTTTATGCTTTTATTCCGGCGCTGGTCAGTCGATTGTTTGGATTTCGGGTGTTCCGGCGGGGCAAAAGTGAGCAAGAGTATGCGCTCACCTTCGATGATGGTCCTGATCCAGTGTATACGCCGCAGTTGCTTGATTTGCTGAAGCGTTTTGATGCCAAGGCTACTTTTTTTGTAGTAGGCATACATGCGGAAAAACACCCGGAGCTTTTGAAACGCATGCATGACGAAGGTCACTTGATCGGTATTCATAATTATGTGCACAAATCGAATTGGCTTATGCGGCCCGTCACGGTCAGAAGACAAATTGCTCGGACAGAGGCTGTTATTCGGCGGGTAACCGGAGAAGGAACGACCTTTTACCGCCCACCATGGGGAATTGTGAATTTCTTTGATATTTCCAACTCGAATGGTCGCCGAATCGTATTATGGTCCTCCATGTTCGGGGACTGGAAGGCAAGCATCGGAGCAAAACAGTTGGCTGAGCGGATGCTCAAAAAGCTGAGAGGTGGCGAGGTGATGCTGCTCCATGACTGCGGTACAACACTGGGGGCAGACGCAGGCGCTCCGCAAAACATGCTGATTGCGCTGGAGAAGCTGTTGGTGGTTGCCCAAGAACGGAAACTGCGCAGCGTGCGTGTCGATACCTTATTTTGTCGAGAGTCTGCCAGCAGACCTGCTACCACCGAAACATCCAGTACGAGTTGGTTTAAAAGAACGTTAGTATTCGGATGGTTGCTGTATGAGCGGTTATTTCACGTTCTGTTCCGTCTACGTCCGGTGCGTAAGGAGGACACGATCTTTTACTACAAGCGTAGTATCTATCACGGGCCAAATGTGAACATGGAGAACGGCAGGTGGCTGGAAAAAGGGGATGCCGTGGTTGAGCTGCATTTTGATAATAAAATGCTGTTTCAGTTAGGCACAACCGCCAAGTCTATGGTGCATTTGGCTATTCAACTGATTCGGATTGTAAAACGACAACTTCCTGATCTCGCCTATCGAATTGCAGATGACCCCAAAATGAACGGTATTAAGGCCGTTTATGCAGTGAGCATGATTAACCGGGGACCGGAGAAGCTGGGTTTTCAGATACGAGAGCTTCCCAAGGGACTGTTCAGGATAGCGTCAACCTTATATTTAAAGCTGTTATTTAGTGTTATCCATCCTTCTGGCCCAGAGCAGTTGAATGAAAAAAGGGATAAGATGGTGCCGAAGATGATTGTGATGCCGATTGATACTCTGTTTGGTCGCTTCTGGCTGGGGGATTCATACCCTACGGATCAAGGTCAAAGCAAAACAGATCCTATTCAGGAAACAGTTAGAGCCTCGCAAGCAGCAGATACAAGATCAAGTAGTTGAATTAACGCTAAAAAAGCCTCCCCACCCCCTGTGATCAGGGAGTTCGGGAGGCTTTTGTTTATTCGTTTTGTAAACAAATCATGATAAGGATTAGATTTTCATAATACCGCCGTTGCTTGCATTGGTCACCAGCTTGGAGTAACGTGCCAGGTAACCTGTTTTAACCTTCGGCTCGAAGCCTTTCCAGTTTGCACGACGACGTTCAAATTCTTCGTCACTAATTTGCAGCTCAATCGTACGATTGTTCAGATCCAGCTCGATAATATCGCCGTCCTCAACAAAAGCAATAGGGCCGCCTTCTGCTGCTTCGGGGGAAATGTGACCGATGGAGATACCACGGGAGGCGCCTGAGAAGCGTCCGTCTGTAATCAGGCCGACTTTGGCACCAAGTCCCATACCAACGATTTGCGAAGTTGGAGCAAGCATTTCGGGCATACCCGGTCCACCCTTAGGACCTTCATAACGGATCACAACAACGTGGCCTTCTGTGATTTTACCGTTTGCGATGCCAGCCAGCGCATCTTCCTGTGAATCAAAGCAGATGGCAGGGCCTTTGTGATAACCACCAACAGACGGATCCACTGCACCGACTTTAATGATGGAGCCTTGCGGTGCCAGATTACCGAACAATACAGCCAAACCGCCGCGTTCGGAATAAGGGTTGTCCAGCTTGTGGATAACATTGGTATCCTGAATTTCATGCCCCTCTACATTTTCACGGATCGTTTTTCCGGTTACGGTAATACAGTCACCATGCAGTGCGCCTGGCTTCTTCAACAGTTCATTCAGCACTGCGCTTACGCCGCCTGCATTATGAACATCCTCGATATGATAGTCGGAAGCAGGTGCCAATTTGGACAAATGAGGTACGCGGTTCGCCACTTCATTAATCCGTTCGATCGGGTAGTCTACTTCAGCTTCATGAGCCAGTGCCAATGTGTGCAATACCGTATTGGTGGAACCACCCATTGCCATATCCAGCGCAAATGCGTTATCAATAGCTTCTTTAGTCACGATATCGCGTGGTTTCAGATCCAGCTTGATCAATTCCATCAATTGACGTGCAGATTGTTTGACGAATTCTTTACGTTCTTCCGCTACTGCGAGAATGGTGCCGTTACCGGGCATAGCCAGACCCATGGCTTCAGCGAGACAGTTCATGGAGTTCGCTGTGAACATACCTGAGCAAGAGCCACAAGTTGGACAGCCGTATTGTTCTAATTCCAGCAAGCTTTGATCGTCGATTTTACCAGCCTGATATGCACCTACGCCTTCGAAGACGGAGGTCAGGGAGATGGAGCGCCCGTTCTTGTCTTTACCAGCTTTCATTGGGCCGCCGCTGACGAAAATAGTCGGGATGTTCACGCGCAATGCGCCCATCATCATGCCGGGTGTGATTTTATCACAGTTTGGAATGCAGACCATGCCGTCAAACCAGTGAGCGGAAACGACAGTTTCCAGGGAGTCGGCAATAATTTCACGGCTCGGCAGAGAATAACGCATACCAATGTGTCCCATGGCAATGCCGTCATCTACACCGATGGTGTTAAACTCGAAAGGTACTCCGCCTGCTTCACGAATGGCTTGCTTGACAATTTTGCCGAATTCCTGCAGATGGACGTGGCCCGGTACGATGTCGATATACGAGTTACACACCGCGATAAATGGTTTGTCAAAATCTTCTTCTTTAACGCCCGCTGCGCGCAGCAAGCTGCGGTGAGGAGCGCGGTCAAAGCCTTTTTTAATCATATCGGAACGCATTTTCGTCTTAGCTGTCATGATGCTGGTTTCCCCCCAAAGTAAAAAAATGGTATGGCGTGCGAATGACGCCGAATAAGCGCAGATGTTTTCTAAAGAGTCTATCATACATGTGCGCATATTTCTACATATATAGAAAGTAATCGTTTGGATTTTTGTGATGTCGGCAAAATATGAAAAAGCCCAATCCGCAATAAAGCGGGAGGGGCTTGAGCTTGCTATTATAGCTACGAAAGGTGTTTTATGTGGTACTGCACATTAATTTCTGCCGCCTTTGCGTCCAATGTCCCTGTAGAAATCTTTGTCATGGGACTCAGCCGTAGCATCGCCGCCGCGTTTACCAATTTCCTGATAAAATTCTTTATCATGGGAGTTAGCGGTAGCTTGCCCGCCTTTTTTACCAATCTCCTGATAAAATTCCTTGTTGTGCTTCTTGGATGTAGCTTCCCCACCCATACGACCTGCCTCTTCGCGACTCATTTTACCTTGATCCTGATTACGTGCCATTACAAATCACTCCTTAATGAAAAGTTGTTTTTTGTTGCGCGCATCCTTTACTTACCACATCACGCCTTGATGAAACAGGCCCCTTGCTAAGTAAAGAGGATCATGGTCCGCCTAGTTCTTCGTCTGATAGCGCTTTGTCGCGTACTGACGCTTGTATTAGGATGGACATAGAAAGTTATGCGGATCGTTTAAAAAGATAAGGAGACGGCTTAAGCATCCAGTCGACCCGTGGCTCGATTAAAGGATGTGTCGCATTCCGCACCCAAGGCAGAGTCAGTAGACAGCACAGACCCGCAGCACACGCTACGATCAGAATCACTTCCACCGGAGTATCTATATAATCGTAAATCCCCTTAGCAGCAGCGGTACGGACAATCAGACCATGGAGCAAAAAGACGTATAATGTCCGCCGCCCCATTTCAGTCATACGTCCAGTGATGGCTGGAACAAAGCTCAGAAACGCGATAGCCGCTACGAATTGCAGTCCGTAAATGCCAATGCGGTAAATCCCCGCATACCATTCGGTATGGCCCAGCTCACCATAAGTCATGCTGCCATACAACCACCCTGCCGGAATGCCATAGTACGACGTTCCCGCCAGTATCATAAGCAGAAGAGACACTACGCCTGCGATCACACGGACTGGAGTCGTGAAGAAGCGTCGAACATCTGCATAATGCAGATGATACCCTGCTATAAAAAAAGGCAAATAAACAAAGGTTCTGCACACGCTGAGCCAGACGCCATCCACCGGGAGATATCCGACAAGGATACCCAGCAGCACGGATATACCTAATTGGACAACGGGCGGCATTCCCTGGAAAGCAAGCATCAGCAGTCTCCAGCAGATATGGCTGGCGAGGAACCAGAGCAGCAGATAAGGTGCGAAAAAAGAATGATGAATATGGGGGACATGGAAAAGTGCAGCATCCAATATCGAATAGAGAGATTGGAAAATAAGATATTGCATACCGATCTGAAGCAAGACTTTTCGGCCTGTGGGTCCCCCTAATGATGATTTGGCAAAGTAGCCTGTAACGAGCACGAACAACGGCATATGAAACATGAATATCCAGCTAAACCATTGTTGGGCGATGTGAAGCGAGCCAACCAAGGGCTCCAGAGCATTGCCTGCAAATACGCATATGATCAGCATAAAGCGCAAATTGAGAAAAAAGCTTTCTCCTTGTATGTCATGGCTTGTCGTCATGTAATTACCTCCGAACGGCATTTGCCGAGTAAACTCTGTGGAAAATAATCCTTACAAGGAACAAGGTACGATACTCTGAGCCTTACCATTGTGATTTTATTCACAATGGTAAGCGCTATCATGTACTTATTATGTGGCGGAAGCTTGAACAGGGGGAAAAGACCGGGCTAATGTCTGGAAATGTCTTCTTATTTGACCCTGTGTGCGCAAGGATGGTACCCTAACTAGGCTATAGATAAGCTGATTTATGCAGCAAAAAACTTCATACACACATCATGAAACATGAGGTACGAAATACGAAAGGAACCTTTAAAATGAGAAGAAGAACGAGAAGATCATATAGCTCATATGGGACACGCGGTCCCAGGAAAATATGGAAAATCCTTTTGGGAATCCTGATTGTCATTGTGCTTATCGCAGGCTGGGGAGCATGGAAAGTATTTACGCCCTATCAACCTGACAGCACAGCTACTGCTGCATTAACAGAAGCAGCCGATGCTGTGAAGGTGAACGAACAAGAGCATTGGGTTGGTTTTGAGCCTGCAAAAAGGAACGGTGCCGGAGTTATTTTGTATCCGGGTGCGTTGGTGAAGCCCGAAAGTTACGCTCCTTTGGCCCGCCGTCTGGCGGAAAAGGGGCATCATGTGATCATTGCAAAAATGCCGCTGAATCTTGCATTGACTTCCCCGGATTTGGCGGGCGAGGTGTTGAAGGCATATCCGAAAGAAACTTTTGTGATCGGAGGCCATTCGTTAGGCGGTGTTATGGCTGCACGCTATGCCGCTGCACATCCCGATCAGGTCAAGGGCGTATTTTTCCTTGCTTCCTACCCGGACAGTAAGGGCGATTTGAAGGATAAAAATCTGCCGGTCATTTCCCTGCTTGGAAGTGATGATGGAGTCATTAAAATGGATAGTGTTCAGAGTGGAAGAGCCTATCTACCAGCCAATACGCTGTATTTTACAGTTGAGGGCGGCAATCATGCCCAATTCGGCAGCTACGGAGCCCAAAAGGGCGATAACCCAGCGAAAATTAGCTCGGCCGAGCAATGGAATCAAACAGTTTCAGCTTTGCAGGACTGGATGAAAGAGAGTGTAGATTCAGCTCCAAAAAACCAGTAAAAGGAGGCGGGCTGCATGTCTGAGTTAGTCGTGCAGGGACAGCGGTTTCCATGCCGTGGCATTTTATTGGACAAGGATGGCACGCTGCTGGATTTTATTCAGTTGTGGGGTCCCTGGGCCCGTTCTATACTGGATATGATGGAACAGCATCTTGCCGTGGCGGGTACTGACTTTACCGTGGAAAAAGGCAGCATTCTGGGTACGATCCACGATCCCGTGGGTCGCGTGATCGGCTATGACCCTTCCGGCCCGCTGGCGATGGGGACGGTGGATGAGACCACGGGTGTGCTGGCTTGGCAGCTTTATACTGTCGGTGTACCGTGGAATGAAGCGGTGAGGCTTGTTCGGGATTTTAACAAAATGGCGATGGCTGATATTCGGCGACATCGGGCCGCGAAGGTATTTCCGGGTTTACGCACGTTACTGGAGCAAAGCCGCCGTGCCGGATTGAAGCTGGCGGTCGTGACCTCTGACAGTACAGAGGCCGCGCAGGAGCACCTGGATTGGATGGGGCTGACGTCATATTTTGACGAGGTCATCGGACACGACAGGGTTACATACGGCAAACCGGACCCGGAAATGGCTGAAAAAGCCTGCGATTTGCTAGGATTGTCGCCAGCGGATGTAGTTGTCATCGGAGACAGCAACGGGGATATGCAGATGGGCAAGCGTGCCGGGGTGCGGCTGGCCATCGGATTTGCGCCAGAGCCTGAACGTTCCGGTCATTTGCTGGACGCGGACATCATCGTCCGCGGATATGAAGAGATGGAGGTGCGTGAAGCATGGACAAAGTAAAAACGTTGGCTGAATGGATACAGCAATCACAAAATATTGTTTTTTTCGGCGGGGCGGGTACGTCGACGGAGAGCGGTATCCCGGATTTTCGTTCGGCGGCTGGTCTGTATCAGAGTGAGGAAAAACTGCCTTATCCCCCGGAGGTTATGCTTAGCCGTTCTTTTTTTGTAAAGCATCCTGAAGTGTTCTTTGGCTTCTATCGCAGCAAAATGCTGCATCGGGATGCGGAGCCGAACGGCTGCCATCGTTTCCTTGCATCACTGGAACAGCAAGGACGACTCAAAGCGGTCGTGACGCAAAACATTGACGGATTGCATCAGGCCGCAGGCAGTGTGAATGTGCTTGAGCTTCACGGCTCGGTGCATCGCAACCATTGTATGGAATGCGGGCGCTTTTACAGTCTGAACGAAGTGATGGACAGCTCCGAGGTGGTGCCCAAATGCCCAGAAGACGGGGGAATTATCAAACCGGAGGTCGTTTTATACGAGGAAGAGCTGGATCAGGATACGCTTGTCCGATCCATTCAGGCTATCTCGCAGGCAGATCTGCTATTAATTGGAGGAACCTCACTGACGGTGCATCCTGCGGCGGGGCTAATTACTTATTTTCACGGTAAACATACGGTACTGCTTAATACAGACCCAACTTCATATGATCACAAGGCGGATCTCCTGATTACCGATCCCATAGCCAGGGTTATGGGAGAACTCGGCAGTCAATTGAGTTTGTAATCGTTTTCTTGTCAATGGTCGGATAAAAGCGCTATGATGTTGTTGTAATGGACATAACAATGTTTCGAGAGGGGCTGGGATAGCATGGTTTATTTGGCTGGCGATGATCGTTATGAAAGTATGAAATATAACCGTACAGGGAGATCGGGCCTTAAGCTGCCTGCCATTTCACTGGGCTTGTGGCACAATTTTGGCGGGATCAACAATGCGGAGAACGGCCGTAACATGGTTACCCGCTCCTTTGATCTGGGGATTACGCATTTTGATCTGGCTAATAACTATGGTCCACCGGCGGGTTCAGCAGAGGAATTTTTCGGACAAGTGTTGGCTAGTGATTTGAAGCCGTACCGGGATGAGATGGTCATTTCAACCAAGGCGGGCTACTATATGTGGCCAGGACCTTACGGTGATTGGGGCTCACGCAAGTATCTGATATCCAGTCTGGATCAGAGCTTGAAGCGATTGGGTCTGGATTACGTCGACATATTTTACTCCCACCGGTTTGATCCTGATACGCCGCTGGAAGAAACAATGCAGGCTCTGGATCATATCGTACGTTCCGGCAAAGCGTTGTATGTGGGCGTGTCTAATTATAGTGCGGAGCAAACGGCAGAAGCGGCTCGTATTCTAAAGGAACTGGGAACACCGCTGCTGATTCATCAACCGAGATATTCCTTGCTTGACCGCTGGATTGAGAATGGGTTGCAGGATGTACTGGACGAAAACGGGATCGGTAGTATTGCCTTTTGCCCGCTGGCTCAGGGACTGTTGACTAACAAATATTTGAACGGAATTCCCGAGGATTCACGTGCGGCGAGTACATCAGTTTTCTTGAATGAGAACAATGTGACACCTGAAACACTTCGTAAGGTGCGTGCTCTTAATCAGATGGCGGCTGCACGAGGACAAAGCTTGGCCCAATTTTCACTCGCCTGGTCTCTACGCGGGGGTCGCTTAACCTCTGCTTTGATTGGGGCAAGCCGTGTGAGCCAAATTGAAGAAAACGTTGCTGCCTTGTCCAATCTGGACTTTTCACAGGAAGAGCTGGATCGGATTGATTCGATTCTGAATGCCGGGAACTTACAGGACGGCGGCACAGCCTAAAAGCCCAAAAGCTATTCCATCATTATCGGTTTAACGTGCAATTTCTCATACCCAATATACACGCGACAGCCCGTATCCGTTGAAGGATGCGGGCTGTTTGCCATTTTCCGAACCATATCAGATGGGTCGTTGCTCATGTGATTGGTTAAAGTCTGTTAAGGATGCGGATATTGCTGAATCTTGCTTCGATATTGGGTTGGCGACTGACCGCAGAAGCGCTTGAATTGACGCGAGAAATACAAAGCGTCTGTCAATCCCACCGAAGCGGCCACCTGCTCCACCGAAAGCTCGGGACGCTCGCGTAGCAGTTGACGAGACTTGTCAATTCGCAGCTTGAGCAGATAGGTGACAGGGGAGATGCCCGTCTCCTTCTTGAATATACGTGACAAATACGCACGGTTATAACCAAGTCCTTCGGACATTTGTTCGATAGAAACGGGATGCGCATATTGAGTGGACATATATTGGACCATCTGCTTGACCGTCCGCCGAATTTGCGAATCCGCCCCGGTTGGGTCAGACCAGTCGCTTAAATGATTACCCGCTTCCCCCATGATCAGATACAGGTAGCCGAGGGCTGCAAGATGCGAGCTGGATTTTCGGCTGTAAAAGGCTAGCTGCATCTGCTCCAAATAGCTGGGGATCAGGCTTTCACTGGAAGCGTGGAAGACAGGCTGGCGCACGCGCAGTCCTGCTTCCTGCACCATCTGTTCGGTATGCTGTCCCGTAAACGCAGACCAGCGATATCGCCACGGCTCCTCTTCATCGGAGGTGTAGCTTACGAGCTGACCGGGATGGATCAGGAAAAAATCGTTTTTTTCAAGCTGATATGAGTGCTGCTCGGTTCGGAAGATGCCTTTTCCAGATTCTACAAAATGAAGCAAATAGTAATCATAGAGCTTCGGCCCGACGGCATGAGCGGATTTGGTTTGACTCTCCCCGGCAAAAAGCACGTGCAGCGGGCTATTTTCATAAAACACCGGATTGGAGGCCACAGCATAACTATATGAATGCGTTTGCAAATATGGTCATCCTTCCTAGATTTGTGAATGGTTTATTAGATACGGTATACTTACATTGTACATATCCAAGTCACATTTATCCATAGCTTTAACACATGGATGCATTACATTATTTAACGCTTTCATTTATACTGAAAGCATAAGAAGCGCCAACCTGATTAAGTTTGTTACAGGGAAGTCAGGGGGACCTTTACTAACGGTGATGAGGTGGATGTGGATATGGACACTACTGAAATAAAGAAACGTTTTATCGACAAATATGGTGAAAGCAGCCATGAGCTGCGGATATTTCATGCTCCCGGGCGTGTTAATTTGATTGGGGAGCATATTGACTACAACGGTGGTTATGTACTCCCGGCTGCACTGGAATTCGGTACGACGCTGATTCTTCGTGCGCGTAATGATGATGAAATTCATTTTGCTTCGACAAACCTTTCGTATGAAGTATCTATCCCACGCGGAGAAATAGGTAAAAGTAAAACCGATGAGTGGGTGGACTATCCAGTCGGTGTGCTGGTGGAGCTGGCTGAAAAGGGAGTTTATCCGTCTAGCGGATACGACCTGCTCTATCATGGAGAAATACCGAACGGTGCCGGATTATCCTCATCTGCCTCCATTGAGGTTGTAACGGGATACGCGTTCCTCACTACCGAAGAACAGGAAACGAACACAGTCGAAATTGCTTTATTGTCCCAGCGGGCAGAAAACAATTACGTGGGTGTCAATTGCGGTATTATGGACCAGTTCGCTGTAGCGAATGGTGCGGCTGACCATGCCATTCTGCTGATGTGCGATACGCTGGAGTATCGCAAGGTGCCTTTCCGTACAGGAGTTTATAAGCTGGTCATCGGCAACACGAATAAGCGCCGCGGGCTGGTGGATTCAGCCTATAACGAGCGCCGTAGCCAATGTGCTGAAGCGCTGTCTATTTTGCAGCAGCAGGAGCCGACGCTGGAATACCTCGCTCAGCTGGATGAGGCCCGTTTCGGTGAGCTCCAGCATTATATTGCGGATGAAACGGTACGTCGCCGGGCACAGCATGTGGTATTGGAAAATGCTCGCGTGCTAGCCTCTGTCGATGCTCTTGCTGCGAATGATCTTGCAGCTTTTGGGCAATTGATGAACACTTCGCATGATTCATTGCGCGATTTGTATGAAGTTAGCTGCATGGAGCTGGATGTGATGGTCGAGGAAGCACGGCGCATTCCTGGCACGCTGGGTGCGCGTATGACGGGAGCCGGATTTGGGGGCTGTACGGTTTCACTGGTCCATGAGGACGATGTGGAACGGTTTGTGAAGGAAGTCGGCGAAGCTTATCAGACCCGGACAGGGCTGGAAGCCAGCTTTTATGTATGTAAGGCGGGAGACGGAGTTAAAGAACAGAAGGAGGACGAATAACATGGCCATTTTAGTAACAGGCGGAGCTGGATATATTGGTTCACATACCGTAGCAGAACTGTTGGATCGGGGAGAAGAAGTTGTGGTGCTGGACAATTTGCAAACCGGGCACAAGGCAGCACTGCTCGGAGGCAAGCTGTATGAAGGTGATCTGAGAGATAAAGAACTGCTGTCCAGACTGTTTTCCGAAAATAGTATCGACGCAGTTATCCATTTTGCAGCCAACTCGCTGGTCGGGGAAAGTATGCAAAATCCTGGTAAATATTATGACAATAACGTATTCGGCACGTTGAGCTTACTGGAGGCCATGAAGGATGCCGGTGTGCGCAGGATCGTATTTTCCTCCACTGCGGCTACCTATGGTGAACCGGAAAAGGTGCCAATTGAAGAGGGCGACCGTACGGAGCCAACGAATGTATATGGTGAAACAAAGCTGATGATGGAGCGTATGATGTCGTGGTTTGATAAAGTATTGGGCATCAAATATGTGTCCTTGCGGTACTTTAATGCGGCTGGTGCGCATGAGAGCGGCAAAATCGGTGAGGATCATCGTCCGGAAAGTCATCTGATTCCGCTGGTACTCCAGACAGCACTGAAGCAGCGCCCACACATCGCGGTATTTGGTGAGGATTATGCGACGCCGGATGGAACGTGCGTCCGGGATTATATTCACGTGAGCGATCTGGCAGATGCCCATGTGCGAGCAGTAAATTATTTGCGCGAAGGCCATGACAGCAACGTGTTTAATCTGGGCAACGGACAGGGCTTCTCGGTGAAGGAAGTTATCGAGACGGCACGCAAGGTCACTGGACTCGACATTCCGGTCGTTACAGAGCCACGGCGCTCGGGTGATCCGGCAGTATTGGTTGCCTCTTCTGAAAAGGCACGTTCGGTGCTGGGCTGGAGTCCGGCGCGTACCCAACTGGAGGACATTATTAGTGGAGCTTGGGGCTGGCATCAGTCGCACCCTCAGGGCTACGGCGACGAATAGACGGGAGACGATGACATGATGAGCAAGAGTCAATTCGCAGATAGAGGTCAAGGCCGGGAACTTTCCCGGCATGCGGCCCATGACATCGATGAAACTATACAGCAAGCCGCTCTATATGCGATTGAGCAACTGGTTGCATTCGCACAAAACCGGGGATTGGTTGGTCTGCAAGATACAGATTACAGCCGTAATCTGCTGCTGGAGCAGTTCGGGTTTTCGGAGCCTTATTCTGGCGGGGAGGCAGGGGGCATCACAGCCCCCGAAGTTCTTCAGCCAGTGCTTAATGTATTGATTGATTATGGGTATGCGATTGGACTTATATCGGAAAACACAGATACGTACCGTGATTTGCTGGATTCCAAAATCATGGGTCTGCTGATGGCAAGACCGTCTGAAGTCACCCGTGATTTTCACCAAACGGAGGCCGAACGAGGCATAGACGCAGCGACAGATGCTTTTTATCAATTGTCTATCGACTCGAATTACATCCGAATGGACCGCGTTGCCAGCAATGTGTACTGGAACCAGCAGACACCGTACGGGGATATGGAAATCACGATTAATCTGTCCAAGCCGGAGAAAAGTCCGAAGGAAATCGCAATGGCGAAGCTTCTTCCGCCGCCTGTCTATCCTAAATGTCAATTATGCCGTGAAAACGTTGGGTATGCCGGAAGGGTGAATCATCCGTCCCGCCAAAACCTGCGCATCATTCCGTTGGAATTGAACGGGGAACCGTGGTTTTTTCAATATTCGCCCTATGTGTACTACAACGAGCATTGTATTGTGTTCCATCACGATCATGTGCCGATGAAGCTTACGAAGGACACGCTGCGGCGGTTGCTGGCATTTACGAAAGCGTTCCCGCACTATTTTATCGGTTCCAATGCCGATCTGCCGATTGTTGGAGGATCTATTCTGACTCACGACCATTTTCAAGGTGGACGTCATACGTTTCCGATTGAAAAAGCGGGTGTGGACGTCTTGTACCGCAATGAAGCCTTCCCGCAGGTCACAGCAGGGGTTGTGAACTGGCCGATGTCCGTGATCCGCTTTACATCAACGGATGCCGAAGCATTGCTGGAGGCGGGGAATGCCGCTTTTGAAGCCTGGAAGGCTTACAGCGATCCCGCAGCCGATGTTCTCTCTCATACGGAGCAGGACGGAGAGATGGTGCCGCATAATACGGTGACACCGATTGTACGCCGGGATGCAGAAGGAAAGTACCAGATGGATCTGGTGCTGCGCAACAACCGGACGAGTGATGAGTACCCGGAAGGTATTTTTCATCCTCATCGCGAGATGCATCACATCAAAAAGGAAAACATCGGCCTGATCGAGGTTATGGGGCTTGCGATTTTACCGGGGCGGCTTAAGGATGAACTGGATGGTATTGCAGATATTCTATGCGGTAACGACGAGCTGGCTGTAGCTATGCAGCTGGATGGGCATCCGCTATTCAAGCATGCGGACTGGATTTACCAGTTGAACACCCGATTCGGTCGCCTGCCTGACAAGGAGACGGCTGTTCGCACTGTACAAAATGAAGTTGGACTGAAGTTCAGTGAAATTTTGGAGCATGCAGGAGTGTACAAGCGTGATTCGGAAGGTCAGCAAGCGTTTGGACGTTTTATAAAGCAACTGGGTTATACAATAGGGGAATAAAATAAATGCAGGCAGCGCATAATACTGTGCGAGAACCCTCCCAAGATATGACATGGAACCATGCTCCTTAAGGAGCATGGCTTTTTTCTGAAAAAGACGCAAATTTGTTTCCTGTAACTGAAAAGGTTATAATAGAGTAGTTTCTTAACATTAAACTTTGAAAAATATTGGAGGCGAACGGTTGCGATGAAAGCATTCGAATTTTATAATCCTACTCAATTGATCTTCGGTAAAGGGCAATTAGAGGCTCTCAAGCGTGAAGTTCCTAAATATGGTAAACGTGTACTGCTTGTATATGGAGGCGGCAGCATTAAGCGCAGCGGCTTGTATGATAATGTAATAAGTCTGCTTAAAGAGATTGGCGCAGAGGTAACGGAACTGGCTGGTGTAGAACCAAATCCTCGCTTGTCTACAGTACATAAAGGCGTGGAATTGTGTAAAACACATCAAATCGACCTCGTACTGGCTGTTGGCGGCGGTAGTGTGCTGGATTGCTCCAAAGCGATTGCTGTCGGGGCGAAATATGATGGCGACATGTGGGATTTTGCAGAGCGTAAAGCGTCTGCGCAGGCAGCATTGCCTTTAGGTACAGTTCTGACGATGGCAGCTACCGGTTCCGAAATGAACGCAGGTTCTGTCATTACGAACGAAGAAACACAGGAAAAACTGGGCTGGGGTAGCGTATTTGCGTTCCCTGCGTTTTCCATTCTTGATCCGGTGAACACGTATTCTCTGCCGCAGAATCAAACGGTGTACGGAATCGTGGACATGATGTCACATACGTTGGAGCATTACTTCCATTTGGAATCTAACACTCCGGTTCAGCTTGGCTGGTGTGAAACGATTTTGCGTACAGTTATTGATGCCGCTCCGGGTCTGGTCAACGATCTGGAAAACTACGAGCTGCGTGAAACGATTATGTTCTGTGGTACGATGGCGCTGAACGGCTTCCTGAACATGGGGCTGACAGGTGACTGGGCGACTCATAATATCGAGCATGCTGTGTCTGCTGTTTATGATATTCCACATGGCGGAGGACTGGCGATTCTGTTCCCGAACTGGATGAAGCACAATCTGCATGTGAAGCCTGAACGCTTCAAGCAACTGGCTGTGAATGTATTCCATGTAAACCCGGAAGGCAAAAGTGATGAACAAGTAGCACTCGAAGGTATTCAGGCGTTGCGTGATTTTTGGAACTCGATTGGTGCGCCAAGCCGTCTAGCTGATTATGACATTGATGATTCCAAAATCGACGTTATGGCTGATAAAGCCGTGAAATTCGGATCCTTTGGCGGATTTAACAAGCTGAATCGCGAAGATGTTGTGGAAATTTACAAAGCATCTCTGTAATCCAGTCATTCAGTCTTTGGATAGTTGTAAGCACGTTTGTACGTCATTAGACGTATGGACGTGCTTTTTTAGGTTTGATTTGGAATTTTAGAGGAAAATTTTGAAACTTTTTAAGGTTGAATACGTAAACATAGTTATAGGCTGGAAACCAGACTGAAAAGGTACATGGAAGGAGGAGCCGCATGGAAACTATATTTTGGTGGTTATTGGCAGGGGGCGCTATCTTTACCGTGGTCAGTGTGTTGATCGGGGATGTACTCGGTGGTTGGCTGAATGGATTGGAGCTTCCCGGCCTCGATTGGTTCAGACCCGTCGTCTTACTTGGAGCGATGACCGCTTTTGGCGGGGCTGGCGTACTGCTGACAAAATATACAGGGCTGAGCGCGAGTTGGGTCGTTATGTTTGCCCTTGCGATTGCGTTTGTGATCGGAGTGCTCGTATTTTTTGCGTTTATCAAGCCAATGGCGAACTCGGAGGTATCCAGCGGCTTCTCGATGCGTGAGCTCACTGGCAGGATCGGCGAGGTCACCATTCCAGTACCTGAGGTTGGTTACGGGGAGGTTATGATCCGCTTGGGTGCAGGCAACACCATACATACAGCATCTAGCTTTGATCACAAACCGCTAGCTGCGGGTACCCGTATCGTCGTGGTTGAGGTCGCAGAGGGTGTCGTCCGCGTAGCGTATCTGGACACGTAGACGGCGCATTCGCTTAACTTGAAGGGAGCGTGAACGGGAGTGTCAAGTTTGCAGGATATTGTGTTGGTCCCGGGGATTGTCGTCATCGTTATCGTCATATTAGGGATCGCTTTTTGGGCCCGTTACAAAACGGTAGGACCGGATGAAGGAATGATCGTGACGGGTTCATTTTTGGGAAATAAAAATATCTCCGAGGATGATTCTGGTCGCAAAATCAAAATTGTGCGCGGCGGTGGCGCTTTTATATGGCCTATTTTTCAGCAGTCCGAATTTATTTCTTTATTGTCCCACAAGCTGGATGTAACAACACCGGAAGTGTATACGGAGCAAGGAGTTCCCGTGATTGCAGACGGTGTGGCGATCATCAAGGTAGGCAGCTCCATTGAAGATGTAGCAACAGCAGCGGAGCAGTTCATCGGGAAGCCGCTGGAGGCCCTTAGGGGAGAGGCTCAAGAAGTGCTGGAGGGCCATTTACGTGCGATCCTCGGCTCGATGACGGTGGAGGAAGTATATCGTAATCGGGATCGGTTTGCGCAGGAAGTACAGGGCGTGGCGGCTCGCGATCTGAAAAAGATGGGGCTGCAAATTGTCTCGTTCACGATTAAAGATGTGCGTGATAAGCACGGATATCTGGATGCGCTTGGTAAGCCGAGAATTGCCGCCGTGAAACGGGATGCAGAAATTGCCGAAGCTGAGGCGGTAAGGGATGCCCGGATTCAAAAGGCGCGTGCGGAACAGGAAGGTCAGAAGGCTGAACTTTTGCGTGATACCAACATTGCCGAGGCAGCCAAGGAGAAGGAACTGAAAGTGGCCTCGTTTAAAAAGGAGCAGGATACAGCCAAGGCGGAAGCCGATCAGGCATATCACATTCAGGAGGCTCGAGCTAAGCAGACTGCCGTCGAAGAGCAGATGAAGGTCGAACTGGTGCGCAAGGAGCGGGAAATTGATCTTCAGACCAAGGAAATTCAGGTGCGTGAAAAGCAATATGATGCGGAAGTGAAGAAGAAGGCGGAAGCCGATCGGTATGCGGTAGAGCAAGCAGCGGAGGCGGATAAATCGCGAAAAATGCGTGAGGCGGAATCGCTGCAATACTCGATTGAGACACAGGCTAAAGCGTCAGCTGAACAAAAACGACTGAATGGGCAAGCGGAAGCGGATGCGGAACGCGCCAAAGGTACGGCGGATGCTGACGTCATCCGTTTACGTGGTCTGGCGGAGGCCGAGGCCAAGGAAAAGCTGGCGGAGGCGTTCCAGAAGTTTGGTGAGGCAGCCGTACTCGATATTATCGTGAAAATGCTGCCTGAACTGGCCGGCCGGATTGCCGAGCCGATTGCCTCCATTGATAAAATAACAGTTGTGGATACAGGCAAGGGAGAAGGAGCAGCGCGTGTCAGCAATTATGTCACAGAGCTAATGGCTACGGCTCCAGAGATGCTCAAGAGTGTGTCCGGTATTGATGTGGAGCAGTTAATTAAGGGGCTGACCACAGGGAAAAAGGGTCTTCATTCCGTACCGTCCTCCGGTGAAACGGATAAGCTGCACATTCATGCCCCGGTTGAGGTTGCGCCGCGGGATAAAGAATAGCCCCAGGCCTTTCAGGAGCAGATGCCCCTTAAACAGAAAGAACGCTTTTCATCACAGGTTTTTCCCGTTATTGTGATGAAAAGCGTTTTCTTTTTATTGACCTTTAGCGAAATATTTGGTACTTTAACGTGGATTCCTCTGAGCTTCATGCTCTAATTCTTAGGATCAAGGTTCAGATAAAAAGAGGTGCGGATGTGAGCAGCCTACAAGTGGCCAAAGCGCTGAATAACAATGTGATTATCGGGATGCATCCCGAGCATGATGAGGTAGTTGTGATTGGAAAAGGAATCGGTTTCAATCGCAAAAACGGCGATCTTATACCGTTGGATTCAGTTGAAAAATTATTTATATTAAAAAGCCATGAGGAGCAGGAGCAATACAAGCGATTGCTTCCCGAGCTGGATGAAAAGCTCATTGAGGTCATTGGTGAGGTGCTTCACCATGTTCAGCTTCAAGCGAAGAAGCCTCTAAATGAGCACATATTGATTGCTTTAACCGATCACATCGCCTTTTCCATTAATCGTCAGAAACAGGGCATTACGATCCATAACCCGTTTTTGTATGAAACGAGAGAAATTTACCCTCAGGAATACAAGATGGCTGAACAGGCAGTCTCTTTGATCAAGGACAAGATGGGTGTGGATCTGGGAGAAGATGAAATCGGATTCGTGGCCTTGCATATTTACAGTGCCATGACGAACCAGCATATTTCCGAGGTCAGGAAGGATTCTCGATTGATTGCTGATATGGTACAGGTAGTAGAGACTACGCTGGATTATCGCATTCCTCTCCAATCTCTGGATTACTCACGTCTGCTGACTCATCTGAGGTTTGCGATTGAACGTGTACGTCGGGGAGAGATTGTGCAGGAGATTTATCGATTGGACAAGCTTTTGAATGAAGAGTATCCGGAAATGTATATGTTATCCTGGAAGCTCACGAAGATTATGGAGAAAAGGCTTCGCAAATCCGTATATCCGGCTGAGGTTAGCTATTTGACGATGCATTTACAGCGGTTGTCCCAACGCAAAGAGCAGGGAGAGCAACGTTAGAACAGCTAGAATCGAAAAAAGTATTGCCTCACTTTTGGCAGAATGCTATAATAAATCTCGTAATGAGCAAGACAACAAATGAATATCTAACGTGTTACTGATTCGATCAGGCATGAGTTGTTTTAAGTTATGATTGTTTACAGCCTACTGGGGTAAGCTATATCCCAAGGTTGTGTTCAAACATACTTAATTCGGCTCATGCCTTTTTTGTTGTTTTGCCTCTGTATTCTAATTTTCAGAGAAGGAAGTGGAACGTATGTTTAAAAAGCTTTTCGGCGTTTTACAGCGTGTCGGCAAAGCTTTAATGCTTCCTGTAGCCATTTTGCCGGCTGCGGGACTTTTATTGGGGATCGGCAACATGCTGGTCAATCCCGATTTTCTCCAGTACATTCCGGCATTAAATGCGGGCTGGGTTCAATCGGTAGCGACGATCATGATGAATGCCGGACAAATTGTTTTTGATAATCTGGCACTGTTGTTTGCAGTCGGCGTAGCCGTCGGTCTGGCAGGCGGTGAAGGCGTAGCAGGTTTGGCTGCGATCATCGGTTATCTCGTTATGAATATTACATTGGGTACAGCCGTAGGCGTTACACCGGGTCTGATTGCTCAAAAAATACCGGGCTATGCGAACGTGTTGGGGATTCCAACGCTGCAAACCGGGGTGTTCGGCGGGATTATCATCGGTATACTGGCCGCGGCCATGTACAATCGCTTTTTCAAAATCGAGCTTCCTTCGTATCTGGGCTTTTTCGCGGGTAAGCGCTTCGTTCCGATTGCAACGGCAGTGTCTTCATTGCTAATCGGACTATTGCTGGTCATTGTGTGGCCTCCCGTACAACAAGGATTGAACGTTGTATCACACTTTATGGTTGACTCCAATCCGACACTGGCCGCTTTCATTTTTGGGGTCATTGAACGCTCACTTATTCCTTTCGGATTGCATCACATTTGGTATTCACCGTTCTGGTTTGAGTTTGGCGAATACGTGAATAAAGCCGGTCAAACGATTCATGGTGACCAGCAAATCTTCTTTAACCAGCTTCGCGATGGAGTTACTTTGACAGCAAGTACGTTCCAGGTTGGTAAGTTCCCATTCATGATGTTCGGTTTGCCAGCCGCAGCGTTTGCGATGTATCATGAAGCAAGACCAGAACACAAAAAATATGTAGCAGGTATTATGGGTTCAGCAGCATTGACTTCTTTCCTGACAGGGATTACGGAGCCACTGGAATTTTCCTTCCTGTTCGTAGCTCCACTGCTGTTCGCAGTGCATGCTGTGTTTGCAGGTCTGTCATTTATGACCATGCAAATTTTGAATGTTAAAATCGGTATGACCTTCTCTGGCGGATTTATCGACTTCCTGATTTTCGGGATTATTCCGAATCGTACGCCTTGGTGGTACGTCATCATCGTCGGTCTGATTTTGGCGGTTATCTACTACTTCGGATTCCGATTCATCATACGGAAGTTCAACCTGAAAACGCCAGGGCGTGAAGAAGCCACAGAAAATGTTGAAGGAGCCGCAGTCGGTACCACAGACGAGCTTCCGGGCAATATTTTGGCAGCCTTCGGCGGGTCGTCCAATATCAAGCATTTAGATGCTTGTATCACACGTCTTCGTATTGAAGTTAACGAGAAGTCCAATGTTGACAAGGCTCGTTTGAAACAGCTTGGCGCATCGGGTGTACTCGAAGTCGGCAACAACGTACAAGCCATTTTCGGTACACGTTCCGACACAATTAAAACGCAAATGGCTGATATTATGGCGGGACGTACACCTGCTCCGGCCCCGGCCCCGGCTCAACCTGCTCCGCAAGAAGAGAAGGAAGCTGGTGAACAAAAACAGACCATTATCGTTGAAGATATCGTGATGCCTGTTAACGGAGAATTGGTTGATATTTCCACTGTTCCCGATCCGGTATTTGCAGAACGTATGACAGGAGACGGTTTTGCTGTCGTGCCAAATGATGGAACGATTGTATCCCCTGTTTATGGTAAAGTATTCAATGTATTCCCTAGCAAGCATGCTATTGGTATCCAATCTGATGGCGGTAAAGAAGTGCTTGTTCATATCGGGGTAAACACAGTGAAGCTTAAAGGCCAAGGATTTGACGTTTTGGTGAACGAAGGCGATCTTGTGTCAGCCGGTCAGCCTATTATGAAAGTAGACCTGGAATACGTGAAGGCAAACGCAAAATCCATCATCTCACCAGTCATTTTTACCAACCTTCCAGAAGGTTCTTCGGTAACTTTAAACAAAACTGGAGTATTGAAGGCTGGCGAAGATGGTATAATTACGATAAAATAAACTCTATGTGTTTCGGATTAGTGATGAGGCGGCTTAGGTCGCCTCACATCGACCCGGTTTCACTACACGTATACAGCGTGTAAACAAATATTATCCATTAGGAAAGTGGGAGGAACAATTATGCAAACAACTTTTAGAATTACAGATGAAGACGGTATCCATGCACGTCCTGCAACTGCGCTGGTAAATACAGCTAACAAATTCAGCGGTGCTGAATCTTTTGCCGAAGCTAACGGTAAAAAAGTAACTTTGAAATCCATTCTGGGTGTATTGTCTCTTGGTCTGGAACAAGGAGATACCATCAACATCATCTGTGAAGGCGCTGAAGCTGCTGACGCTCTGAAAGCTCTTGAAAATGTAATCGTTAACGAAGGGCTGGGCGAAATTCATGCTTAAAATTTCCGGGATTGCCGCTTCGGCAGGCATCGCTATTGCCCGGGCGTTTATCTTGGAGCATCCGAATTACGCTGTTGAGAGACGCGCGGTTGGTGATGCTGAAGCTGAAATTGCAAGATTGGATGCGGCTTTAGTAGAATCTCAAACCGAATTGGAAGCGATTAAGGAGAAAACTTTACAGGAGCTGGGCGAGAAAAAAGCAGAGATTTTTGCTTCTCACCTGTTGATCCTGAATGATCCTGAACTGATCGATCCAGTTAAAGCTAAGATCAGAGACGAGCAGCTTAATGCTGACTACGCACTGAACGAGGTAGCTACACAGTTTATTTCCATGTTCGAAAACATGAAAAGTGCCTATTTGCAAGAACGCGCATCGGACATGCGTGATGTAACCAAGCGGATCCTGAATCACCTGCTTGGTGTTCATTTTGTCAGTCCTGCGGAAATTGCCGAAGAAACGATTGTACTTGCAGAAGATTTGACACCTTCCGACACAGCTCAGCTGAATCGCGAATTTGTTAAAGGTTTTGCAACCAATATCGGTGGACGTACTTCGCACTCGGCTATTATGGCTCGTTCACTTGAAATTCCTGCGGTTGTAGGAACTAAAAATATACTATCCCAAGCTAAAAGCGGCGATTTGATTATCGTCGACGGTCTGGATGGTCACGTATTTGTGAACCCTTCCGAAGAGATCGTTGCAGAATACCAGGCTAAACAGGTGGCATACGACAAGCAACGCGAAGAGTGGCGGAAGCTGCGCGGCGAAGCTACGGTTTCCGTCGATGGTGTGCACGTCGAACTGGCAGCCAATATCGGTACGCCTAACGATGTAGCTGGTGTACTGGATAACGGTGGCGAAGGCGTCGGCCTGTATCGTACTGAATTCTTGTACATGGGACGCGATAAGCTTCCATCCGAAGAAGTACAGTACACAGCATACAAAACCGTTCTGGAAAGAATGGAAGGCAAACCGGTTGTAGTCCGCACGTTGGACATCGGTGGCGACAAGGAGCTTCCTTATCTGGATCTGCCGAAGGAAATGAATCCGTTCCTCGGATTCCGTGCGATTCGTCTGTGTCTGGACCGTCAGGACATTTTCCGTACTCAATTGCGTGCTTTGCTGCGGGCAAGTGTACACGGTAACCTGCGGATCATGTTCCCGATGATTGCTACACTGAATGAATTCCGTGAATCCAAAGCTGTATTGCTGGAGGAAAAGGAAAAGCTGGTAGCCGAGGGTGTAGCCGTATCTGAAGAAATTCAGTTGGGCATCATGGTAGAAATTCCTTCTACAGCAGTATTGGCTGACCAATTCGCAAAAGAAGTTGATTTCTTCAGTATCGGTACGAATGATCTGATCCAATATACAATGGCTGCAGACCGTATGAACGAACGCGTGTCTTACTTGTATCAACCATACAATCCATCCATTCTGCGTCTGGTGAAAATGGTTATCGATGCAGCTCATCGTGAAGGACGTTGGGCTGGTATGTGTGGCGAAATGGCAGGGGATACAACAGCAATTCCGTTGCTGCTGGGTCTGGGACTTGATGAGTTCAGTATGAGCGCAACTTCCATTCTGCCAGCACGCAGTCTAATCTCCAAATTGTCCCGTGCGGACATGGAAAAACTGGCTGCAAAAGCTTTGGACATGCAAACAGCAGAACAGGTTGTTGAATTGGTTCAAAGCATCGAAGGCTAAGGAAGGGTATTACATTTCGAAGGTTATATCTTTTTCCAACAAAAAATTGCTGTCTACATACAGCAGCCGGTATCTATTTAGATACCGGCTTTTTTGCATGCCCAGAGTTGGAATTTGCTTTTAGCTGCATGAGCAATTCAATATAGGCTTGCGAGCTGCAGTTGCTTCGTCCAGTCGCGTGACTGGAGTGGTATATGGAGCATTCAGCACCAATTCAGGCGTTTCCTCCGCTTCCCGCGCAATTTGGATCATGGTGTCAATGAAGGCATCAAGCGTCTCCTTGCTTTCCGTTTCTGTCGGCTCGATCATGATACATTCCTCTACATTCAGCGGGAAATAAATGGTAGGCGGATGGTAGCCGAAATCGAGCAATCGCTTGGCAACATCAAGTGTACGCACTCCGAATTTCTTTAAGCCGCGTCCAGACATTACAAATTCGTGTTTGCAATACCCTGGATAAGGGATGTCAAAATGCGGAGCCAGCCGATGCAACATGTAATTGGCATTAAGTACGGCACATTCGGATACCCGCTTCAAGCCGTCAGGACCATAGCTGCGGATGTAGGCATAGGCACGGACGAGAATACCGAAGTTGCCGTAAAAGGCTTTGACCCGTCCGATGGAATCGCCCTGTTCTCGGTCCCAGTGGTACGTGCCCTGCGGATCTCGCACGACAAGCGGCTTGGGCAAATACGGAATAAGCCGGTGCTTTACCCCCACAGGTCCCGCACCGGGTCCGCCTCCGCCATGTGGGGTACTCATCGTTTTGTGCAAATTGAGATGCACTACGTCAAAGCCCATATCCCCGGGGCGGGTGATCCCCATAATGGCGTTGGAGTTCGCGCCATCATAGTAGAGCAGGCCACCCGCTTCATGCACAATCGCGGCAATGTCAGCGATTTGCTTCTCAAACAGCCCGAGCGTGTTCGGGTTGGTTAGCATAAGCGCAGCGGTGTCGTTGCCTACGGCTTGACGCAGCGCGTCCAGATCCACCAGCCCCTGCGGTGTGGAGGGGAGGGTGACCGTTTCGAAGCCTGCCACAGCGGCGCTGGCGGGGTTCGTTCCGTGCGAGGAATCCGGCACGAGCACCTTGGTACGTCGCTCACCACGTGCTTCGTGGTAGGAGCGGATCATCATCAGCCCGGTCCATTCGCCATGGGCGCCCGCGGCGGGCTGAAGGGTGACGGCATCCATGCCGGTTAACGCGGCCAGATCGTTTTGAAGCGTATGGAGCAGCGCCATGGCGCCTTGGATGCTGTCCTCCGGCTGGTACGGATGGATTTTGGCGAAGCCTGCATAACGGGCGACATCCTCGTTCACCTTGGGATTGTATTTCATCGTACAGGAGCCGAGTGGATAAAATCCGTTGTCCACGCCAAAATTACGCCGTGATAGGGCGGTATAATGTCGAATAACGTCTACTTCGTATACCTCGGGCAATGCCGCAGGCTCGCTGCGCTGCGCATAATCCGGCAAAAGCTCTGTCACCGGATGCCGGGGAACATCGCATTCAGGCAGGGAATAGGCGATACGGCCCGGTTTGCTCAATTCAAAAATGAGCGCCTGATCTTGTCCTGTAGTATGCGTCATAGCAATCCCTCCAAGGTGTGCACGAATTGGTCGATCTCTTCCTTTGTCCGTTGCTCTGTCACGGCAATCAGTATGTGACCTGCATATTCCTCATAATTCCGGCCCATATCGTAGCCGCCGATAAATCCAGCAGCAAGCAATCCGGCTTGCAGCTTATTTATATCCGTACCCTCAGGTAACCGAAGGGCAAACTCGTTAAAGGTGGGTGCGGTAAAGGAGGCGGTTACGCCCTTCAAACCGAGTAATTGCTCCAATGCGTAGCGGCTTTTGTGCAAGTTTAGCTCGGCTACTTCCGCGATGCCCTGCCTACCCATGACGGACAAATACACAGAGGCAGATAAAGCGAGCAGCGCCTGATTGGAGCATATGTTAGAGGTGGCCTTTTCCCGGCGGATATGCTGTTCCCGTGCCTGCAAGGTCAGGACGAAGCCACGTTTGCCGCTGCGGTCTGTGGTCTGTCCCACAATACGGCCGGGGATACGGCGCATATGCGCCTGAGAAACGGCAAAGTAGCCGCAGGTCGGGCCGCCGAGGGAGGAGGAGATGCCAAGCGGCTGCGCGTCTCCTACGACAATATCCGCATCCTGCTTGCCGGGTGCTTCCAGCAGGCCTAACGCCAGCGGATTGGCGCTGACGACCATAAGACCCTTGTGCGCATGGATCAGGTCAGCCATCGGCTTCAGATTTTCCACGGCCCCGAAAAAATTAGGGCTTTGGACCAAAACAGCTGCCGTCTGTTCCGATAGGGCTGTTGCTAATGCTTTCACGTCGGTTACACCGTCTGCACAGCCAATCTCCACGATATCCAAATCCAGCCCGCGCGCATAGGCAGCCAACACCTGACGTGCCTCCGGATGGACGGCCCGCGATACGATGAGCTGCTTGCGGCGGGTGGCAGCGGCGGCCAATGAGCCCGCTTCTGCCAACGCAGTCGCTCCATCATACATACTGGCATTGGCTACAGCCATGCCTGTTAATTCGCATATATACGATTGAAATTCGAAGATGGCTTGCAGCTCGCCCTGGCTTACCTCCGGCTGATAAGGAGTGTAGGCCGTATAAAATTCCGAACGTGAAATGATATGCTGGATGACGGATGGAATATGATGATCGTAAATCCCTGCGCCGAGAAAGCTGACGTGCGTGTCTGTATTGGCATTTTGCCCGGCCAGCCCTGATAAGTGGAGAGTTAAGGCTCTTTCGTCTAACCGAGAAGACAGGGGAAGCTCCCCTTTATACCGGATTGCCTCAGGAATATCGCTGAATAGATCGTCGATAGACGATGCGCCGACCACGCGCAGCATTTCGGTTTGGTCCTGTTCAGTCATGGGAAGATAACGATGCTGTTTCATTCGGTCTGGCTCCTTTCAACCAACAAAAATCGTAAAAACGTAAAACGGTTAACCAATAATTAATAAACGATTGCCAACTGTGCAGCGTTTAGTAACGGATCACGATAGTTATAGTAAGCCCAGCAATTAAATCAGCGTGGACGTTTATAAAAGGGCGCTGCTACCACCTCGGCGCGCAGGCGCTTGCCACGAATCTCGACCTCTAGCGGCGTGGATAGGGAACTGAAACGGCTGTCCACCAGAGCCAAACCCAGATTACGCTTTAAGGTGGGTGACTGGGTTCCCGTGGTGACCTCGCCAATGTGCTGTCCTTCCGCAAAAACGGGATAGTGGGCACGCGGGATGCCGCGGTCGAGCATTTCCAGTCCGATCAGCTTGCGTGGAATACCTTGTTCTTTTTGACGTTGCAGGGCCTCTCTGCCGATAAAATCTCCCTTATTCAGCTTGACGAAGAAGCCTAAACCAGCTTCCAGTGGCGAAATAGTAGCGGACAACTCCTGTCCGTACAGCGGCAGCCGCGCCTCGAAACGCAGTGTATCCCTGGCCCCGAGTCCGGCGGGAACCAGACCATACGGCTCACCGATGCGAAGCAATCCGTCCCACACTGCCAGTGCATCCACCGCGGGCACATAAAATTCAAAGCCGTCTTCACCCGTGTACCCGGTGCGGGAGACGAGCGCTTTTGCCCCGAACAATTGCACATCCTCATTGAATCGGAAGGATGCCAGATTCGTAATGTTCGTGTCTGTCACGGCTGCGGCAATACGAGCGGCTTCAGGTCCTTGCAATGCCACCAGTGCTACCGCATCTGATACGTTTTCCAGATGAACGGATGCAGGCGCATGGCGAAGCAGCCAATCCCAATCCTTGTCGATATTGGAGGCATTCACAACGAGCATGTAACGCTCCGGCCCTTTACAATAAACAAGCAGGTCGTCCACTACGCCTCCATTCGGGTAACACAGGAGCGAGTATTGGGCCTGACCTGGCTCCAACTGACTGACATCGTTCGTCGTCACCTGTTGCAGAAATGCCCCGGCTTCCTGACCCTCGACCAAAAATTCACCCATATGCGATACATCGAACAATCCGGCGCGTTGTCGGACGGCCTCATGCTCCTTTTGAATGCCGCTGAACTGTACAGGCAGCTCCCAGCCGCCAAAATCAATGCAACGAACCCCCGGCCGTGTGCCGTAGGACGAATACAGCGGCGTTTTTCGCAAGTTAGTCATTTTTTCACTCCTATCCTGTGTGATCAGCTAAACAAAAAAGACAGGCTGAAAAAAACGTATGGCCGGCAGTCCACACACTTTTTTCAGCTCTGTCCTTGATACCTGAGAGTTACCCCGGTGCGTACCGGGTTTCCCCTTGGGTGATCCGCCTGTATGGCGAATGCTCTCCAGAGATGCGTCCGGCAGAGGTCCTTTTGCCTGAGAGATTCACCTGCGGTGCAGGTTTACTCCTTCGGCGCTGCCCTTGAATCAGCTACGTCATCCGGCCCTGCCGGTAACAGCTTGATCCGACTCGCTTGCTGCCTTGTTTTCACAGGCGGCAACTAGTTATGCGAGTTTTGGCAGTCTCTCCCTCCACGTTCATCCGCGTTTACAGTTATCGGGTATTTCCAAAAGCACTTGTTATAACCCATTAATACGCAAATTTATTCGAAATGTCAACAAAAATGTCATCAACATCTTTTTATAAAACATTTTATTCATAAATAAGGATATGTAAGCGTTTGTTATATCCTGTCGTATTTTTAGTTAGACGATAACATGGAGCAATGTGAAATATTTTTGTTAGTATTATTGACATGAGAGTTCTTGTTGTCATAATCTTAACCTGTCACAGACGGGTAGGAGAAACGATTTAATCCATATGGAAGCGAGGCGGAGCAGGATGAGTGAAGTAAAGCAGCAATTTTGGTACACAGAGGAACACGAATGGGTTCAGCGCACAGAGAATGGAACGGTACGAATCGGTATTACGGACTTTGCACAGCATCAACTGGGGGATATCGTTTTTGTGGAGCTGCCTGGGGAGGGAGCAACGATTGAGCAGGGGGCGGAGATTGGTACTATTGAATCGGTAAAGACAGTATCCGACCTATTCGCTCCGGTGACGGGAACGGTGTTGAAGGTGAATGAAGCGCTGGAAAGTACGCCTGAGCTGGTAAACGAATCTCCCTATGAAAAAGGCTGGATGATCGAAGTGGAGATTGGAGAAGATGTAGAGGAAGCACTAAGCAAGCTGCTGTCTGCGGATCAGTACGAGCAGTTGACTGCCAATGAGTAATAATGGGGCAATGTAGGTTGGATAACTGAATAAGAGCGGCGTTTGTCCGCTTGATTTTGTATAAAAATAGTCGCGATGATTGGACATAGCGGCTATTTTTTGCTGTCTTTTTTAGTGAGCGTAATTACGTGTTTTTTCTTTATTTAGAGGATAGTCCTTGTACAGAATTTGTATAGAAGACAGCATGGTTTTCTCGACTAAATTCTAACGTTACAGGCCATATTAAAAGGAATTATGTAGGATAATTCAGCGCCTGTGTATCTTAAATTTAAATGTTGTCATCAACGTTCATGACGAAAGTACGTTTTCATTTCGTTGATGAAGAGAACGTTGTCATTTAGTATAAATTTTAAGAAAAGGTAGTGATGCTTTTTACCTATAAGGAGGATATGAATATGAGCACAGTGGACGCAAAGTCCAATTCAAACGGTGGCGCGCGCGTTGCCGTACAGCGTTTTGGCCGTTTTCTCAGTGGTATGGTTATGCCCAATATGGGGGCCTTTATTGCATGGGGATTAATCACGGCACTCTTTATTCCGACCGGATGGTTCCCGAATGAGGGGTTTGCACAACTGGTTGATCCGATGAAAAATTATTTGCTGCCGCTACTAATCGGTTATACGGGTGGCACAATGATTCACGGACAGCGTGGAGGTGTGATCGGGGCCATTATGACGATGGGTGTCATTGTCGGGGCGGACATTCCGATGTTCCTCGGCGCGATGGTAGCTGGTCCGCTGGCTGCATGGATATTGAAGAAATTCGACAAAGCGATTGATGGCAAAGTTAAATCAGGCTTTGAAATGCTGGTCAATAACTTCTCGGCAGGGATTATCGGGGCGATTTTAGCATTGCTTGCCCATGTGGCCATCGGCCCGTTTGTACAAATTATCAGTCAAGTGTTGTCAGCAGGGGTACAGTTCCTCGTGAACGCAGGGCTGTTGCCGCTCGTCAACCTCATTATTGAGCCCGGAAAAGTATTATTTTTAAACAACGCGCTGAACCACGGAGTATTGAGTCCGATTGCGCTGGAGGAAGCTTCTAGAACAGGCAAATCCGTTTTGTTCATGCTTGAATCTAACCCTGGACCGGGGCTCGGTATTTTGCTGGCCTACTCCCTGTTTGGTAAAGGCTCTGCGAAGTCATCGGCTCCCGGCGCGGTCATCATTCACTTTTTCGGCGGGATTCATGAAATTTATTTCCCTTATATTTTGATGAAGCCGATTCTGATTCTTGCTGCTATAGCAGGGGGCGTTGTGGGAACCTTCTGTTTCATGCTAACAGGTGCCGGACTAGTGGCAGCTCCTTCACCGGGCAGTATCATCGCTTATTTCCTGATGACGCCAAAAGGCGGATATTTGCCAATGCTGAGCGGTGTGATCGCTGCTGCGGTTGTATCGTTTGCTGTTGCTGCTGTGTTACTCAAAACAAGTAAGCAAAAAGAAGAGGGTCTTGAGGAAGCGGCATCCCGCATGAAGGATATGAAAACTCAAAGCAAGGGTGCAAGCGAAAATGCCGCTGTAACGGAGGATAATCGCGAAGCTGATCGGGCTGCGGAGATTGCCGAAGTTCAAACGGTTAAGGATAAATCAGATGTCAACAAGATCGTCTTTTCCTGTGATGCAGGTATGGGCTCAAGCGCTATGGGTGCCTCGATTTTACGCAAAAAAATGAAGCAGGCGGGTGTGGACGTTACGGTAACGAACACGGCAATCAGTGAGATTCCGCAGGATGCGGATATTGTCATTACGCAAAAAACGTTGACAAACCGTGCTAAAACGGTAGCTCCAAATGCCGAGCATATTTCTATTGACAATTTCCTGAAAAGCCCTGAATACGAAGCGCTGGTGGAACGTCTGAAATCCGATTCTTAATCCCCCGTAGTAGTCAGGCCGCCTGTGTGCAGTTCATGTGTTCTGCGGAAGGGATGAGCTTGGGAAGGAACGGTATGCGCTTATGAATATTACGAAACGACAACGTGACATCGTGGAATATCTTCTGGAGCAGTCCCAAGAGGTAACGGCCGGGGAAATTGCCACGAAGATTAATGTCAGCACAAGGACGGTTCACCGGGAACTCAGCGCAGTCGAGCATTGGTTGGCGGCTCATGAGGTAAAGCTGGAGAAAAAATCAGGGATCGGTATCTATGTGGATGCCGACCCGGCTCAGCTTGTATGTCTGCGGGAGCAATTGATGCATACGAAGTCGGACGAATATTCGGCTGAGGAAAGAAAGATCGTGATTCTCTGTATGCTGCTGGATACACAGGAGCCGATCAAGCTGTTAGCGCTGGCTGCTGATTTGAAGGTAACGGTAACTACTGTCAGTCATGATCTGGACGAATTGCAAGGCTGGATCGGAGAACGGGGACTCGTGCTTGTGCGCCGACGCGGGTACGGGGTCGAGATTACAGGCCGAGAGACAGACAAAAGACGGGCGATTTCCGAGCTGGCTCTAGAGTATTTGGATGAATCGGATCTGTTTTCCAGCCGGGAGGAGCTTCGTCCTGTGACACGTGTCGCCGACAAGTTGCTGGAGATGATTGGCAGGGAGAACCTGCTGACCGTGGAAAATGCCCTCTGGCAGCCCCATGAGAAATGGCTGAAAAACATGGTGGAAAGCAAATATATGGAGCTGTTGATTCAAATTTGCGTTTCGCTGGCACGTCTGCGACTCGGATACGTAGTGGATCATCGTCTCTCGTATTCGAAAACAGATTCGGATGAGAATATCATGCTGCGCACAGCTATGGTGGAACGCATATGCACGGAATTGTCAGAGGCGCTGGATATTGATTTTCCGGAGCCGGAACGATCTTATTTCAGACTGCTGTTCCGTGATGCCGAGGATCATTCCACCCGGCTGCTGCCGTTGGATGATCTCGTACTGCTGGAGTCGGTTCATGAGTTGATTCGTCGTGTGGAGGAAGAGACAGACACGCTATTGGCAGAGGATCGCGTTCTGCGTGAAGGGCTGATTGCCCATATGGCTCCGGTACTCAAACGTTTGAAGGAAGGCAGATCCATCCGTAATCCCCTGCTCCAGCAAATCCGCAAGGATTACGGCAGCTTGTTCGACTCGGTGAAGAAGGCTGCGGCGGACATGACAGAAATGGAAGTACCAGATGAAGAGATCGGATTTCTCGTCATGCATTTCGGCGCTTCGCTGGAGCGGCTGCGACAATTGCGGCGAGAGGTGCGGGCCATCGTCGTCTGCACGAGCGGCATTGGATCATCCAGGCTGCTGGCAACAAGGCTCGCCAAGGAGCTGCCACAGATCAAAATCGTGGATAGGGCCTCATGGTACGAGGCAGCACGGATTCCGAAAAAGGATTATGATCTGATCATTTCGACGGTGGAGCTACCGCTTGAACCGGATCGCTATCTCAAGATCAGCCCGCTGCTGACGCAGGAGGAGAGTGACCGTCTGCGTCATTTTATCCAGCATATTACACTCAAGCATCCCAATGAACAGCAGGAGGAGGCCGTTCAGACCGGTCAGGGCATGGAGTGGCTCACCGGGCTGCGAAAAAGTCTGGAGGAAATTGTTCACATTGTGCAGCAATTCCAAGTGTATACGCTGGAAAATCAGGGGATGGATATGCAGGCTACCGTACAGGCTATCTGCATGCTGGAGGCGGGGCGGGGGAACGTCACAGAGCCTTCTGCCGTTGCTGCACAGCTCATGGAAAGAGAGCGCCAGGGTAGTCAGGTTATTCCTGATACCTCCATTGCTTTGTTTCATACGCGCAGCCGCTATATTCGCCAGCCTTCGCTTACGCTGTATAAGCTGGCAGAGCCGCTGCTGGCGGATGCAGGCGAACAGGTAGATTGCGTGCTGCTTATGTTGGGACCTCGCGAGCTGCCGAGAGAAAGCTTGGAGGTATTGAGCGAGATTAGTGCATTACTACTTCGGGAAGACATGGTTACGCTATTGAAACACGGTAGCCGTGAGCATATCGCCAATTATATATCAAGTGAACTGGCTGAATTTTTTCATAGTAAATTAGGGACAGGGAGGAACCTACCGTGAGTATTATGACGATAGACAAAGTGAAAATGAACGCAACCGCCAAAGACAAATATGAGGCGATTCGCATGGCTGGACAAATCCTGCTGGATGCGGGACATATTACAGGTGAGTACATTGACAAGATGCTGGAACGTGAGGAGATCGTGTCCACCTATATCGGGAACGGGCTGGCTATTCCACACGGCACGAAGGAATCCAAGACGTTCATTCAATCGACAGGCATCTCGATCATTCAGTTCCCGCAAGGTGTAGATTTTGGGGAAGAAAAAGCATATATGGTGATCGGCATCGCAGCACAAGGCGGCGATCATATGGAGATTCTGACGAGTATCGCGGTGGTGTGTGCCGAGGAAGAAAACATGGATAAACTTCGCAACGCGGTAACCCCTCAGGAAATTATTGATCTGTTCGAAAGTGAGATGGAGCTATGAGAGCCGTCCACTTTGGAGCAGGAAATATCGGTCGCGGGTTTATCGGATTGATTCTGTCGCGTGCAGGCTATGAGGTTGTCTTTTCGGATGTTAACGACACCCTTGTATCCGAGTTACGCCGCCGCAAGCAATACACTGTAGAGCTAGCTAATGATACCAAGGATACAGAAATGGTCACGAATGTAACCGCGATTGACGGCAAAGATGCGGGGGCTGTAGCAGACGCGGTAGACCACGCTGATTTGGTAACGACCGCAGTGGGTGTCAGCATCCTCAAGCATATTGCAGCAGGCATTGCCGAGGGAATTAAGCGGCGGGTAGAGCGTGGGGCAGCACCGCTGCATGTGATCGCCTGCGAAAATGCAATCGGAGGCAGCGCCCAACTGAAAGAGCATGTTTTTGCGCTACTGGATGAGGCGACTCGTGCCAAGGCAGAAGCTTCGGTTTATTTTCCAAATGCTGCTGTAGACCGGATTGTGCCGATCCAGCATCATGAAGACCCGTTGTATGTGCAGGTAGAGCCTTTTTACGAGTGGGTGGTGGATCGATCGCAAATGGCTTCTGACCATAAAGAGATCGAAGGCATCCTTTACGTACAGGATCTGGAGCCTTACATTGAACGCAAGCTGTTCACGGTGAATACGGGACATTGCGTGGCGGCCTACCTTGGTTATACCGCGGGTTATGCTACCATTCAGGAAGCGATGAAGGATGACAAGGTGGTGGATTCGATACAAGGGGCACTGGAGGAAACAGGGGCGGTGCTTGTGAAGCGCTTCGGTTTGGATCAGGGGGAGCATAAGATGTACATTTCCAAAATTTTGGATCGCTTCAGAAACCCTAATCTGACAGACGAGGTCACTCGGGTTGGACGTTCACCGTTGCGGAAGCTGTCTCCCAATGACCGTCTTGTACGTCCGGCACTGCAAGCAGAGGAGTATGGCATCCCGACGGATCATCTGGCGTTAGGAATGGCTGCTGCCTGTAAATTTGATATTGCGGAGGACCCTGAGGCAGTCGAGCTTCAGCAGGTGATCCGCAGCGAAGGACTGGGTGTGGCGCTGACACGCTATACATCCATACCCGCAGATCACCCGCTACATCGGCAGGTATTGGAGCAATATGATATTATAAATTCATAAAACAACGAAATAACGCGCATTATTTTCGGTAATCCTCTTGAAGACAAAACATCCACATCAACACTAAAGTGTTCTGTAGGGATGTGCTTCAAGAGGATTTTTATATGCGTGATTTACATCACATAACAACCTGCTTAAATTGTTTATATTGATAATGATTATCATTATCTATAAAATGGAATCATCATCATATCTATTTAGGGAGGATTACAGTGAAACCGATCTATGTTACCTTAGGGTTTCTATTTTTGGCGCTTGGAGTTATTGGCGTGGTGGTACCGTTGCTGCCGACTACGCCTTTTCTGCTGCTGGCAGCCTTTTTCTTTATGCGGGGGTCTGAACGGATTCACCAATGGTTTTCGAACACCTCTTTGTACCAAAAGCATCTGGAAAGCTTTGTCCAAACAAGATCGCTGAAGCTCTCCACTAAAATCACGGCACTGGGATTGGCGTCAGCGATGCTCATTACTGGCTTTGTTTTATCTCCCCAAGTGTGGGCCAAAGCGGTCATCGTATTGGTCATCCTCTTCAAATATTATTACTTTATATTCCGAATCGGAACGGTGAGAGGCACTACAGCAGAAACTCCATCCCCAATTCTATCTGTTGATACCACGAAGAAAAAGTCTAAAATGGTCGACAGCCGTCTGCTTGGTCTGGTGGAGCATTCCCGAAAATATATCGTTCTGGGTGTACTAGTGCAGTGGATCGGTCTTTTAGGCAGTATAGCCGCTGTTTTGTCCATGTCCTATGTTTTGCAGCAGGCATGGGCGGGACAAGATACCCGTGAGCTGATTCTATCTGTGACGGCCATTGTCATTGCTGCGATTGCAGTCCGATGCTTGTGCAATTATGCAGCCAGTATGCTGTCCTATCGGGCCTCCGTGAATGCAAAAAAAACGCTGCGCTCGCAAATTTACGGCAAGCTGCTGAAGCTGGGGCCAGCGTACACGGATCATACCTCCACATCGGGGGTTATTCAGGTTGCTGTAGAAGGAGTGGAGCAGCTTGAGACCTATTTTGGCAGATACATGCCCCAATTATTTTACAGTCTGCTTGCACCCATAACGTTGTTCATCACCTTATCTTTTGTCAGCTTCAAGGCTGCCATTATTCTGTTGATCTGCGTTCCGTTGATTCCGGTGTCGATTATAGTCATTATGAGGATGGCTAAAAAGCTGTTTCGAAAATATTGGGGCAGCTATGTCAATCTGGGTCACAGCTTTTTGGAAAATGTACAGGGCCTGACCACGCTTAAAATATATGGGACAGATCAGGAGAAGCACCAGGAAATGAACACGGCGGCCGAGGATTTTCGCAAAATGACAATGAAAGTACTGACTATGCAGTTAAACTCGGTGGCAGTCATGGACCTTATCGCATTTGGCGGTGCCGCTGCGGGCGTTCTGGTCGCAGTGAGCGAATATTCCGCTGGTCATATCGGCTTGGCGGGAGCGCTGATCATTGTGCTGCTGTCGGCGGAGTTCTTCATTCCGCTGCGCCTGCTAGGCTCTTACTTTCATATCGCTATGAATGGGATGGCAGCGAGTGACAAAATATTTCAAATTCTGAGTACAGAGGAGCTAGTACAAGGAAAAAAAAGCATTGAGACTACCGATATTCGACTGGATCAGGTGAACTTTGCCTACGACGAAAGGGACACCCTACGAAATATATCTATGGATATTCCCCAGGGCAGCTTTGTTTCAATTGTCGGGGAATCAGGCTCTGGTAAAAGCACGGTAGCCGGATTAATCGTCGGACATCACGAAGGTTATCGGGGAAGCTTGACCGTTGGAGGAACCGAGCTTGTCGCCAGTTCGGAAGAAAGCCGTATGCGTCACATGACCTGGATCGGCTTCAACAGCTATATTTTCAAGGGTACGGTCGAAGCTAATTTGAAAATGGGCAATGAGCACGCTGATGAGGAACAAATGCTGGAAGCCTTGCGGCAGGTGAAGCTGTATGACTTCATTCTCTCACAGGGAGGACTGGAGTATGAACTGGAGGAGCAGGGAGCCAATCTGTCAGGAGGACAACGCCAACGGCTAGCGCTGGCAAGAGCGCTGCTGCATGATAGTAGCGTGTACATTTTTGACGAGGCGACCTCTAACATAGACAGTGAGAGCGAGGCAGGCATTATGGAGGTTATACATGCGCTGGCAGGCAGCAAAACCGTTGTTCTTATCTCGCATAGACTGGAAAATGTTGTCCAATCCGACCGCATTTATGTGCTGCGGAATGGCCAAGTGGCAGAGTCCGGCACACATGCTGAACTAATGAGCCAGCAGGGACACTATGCTGAGTTGTATCTCAGTCAACACCGGGTAGAACAGTTTGTAAAAGGAGGTGCTGTATATGCGTAGACACGGATTGCGGATTATGGCCCGATTAATGGCACTGGCGGGGCCACTGTTACCCATTTTGCTCATAACGATCGTTACTGGAGTGCTCGGATTTGCTTGTGCTATTGGCATTATTGTCTATGGAGCCCTTGCCCTGCTTACAGCAACGGGCATCCCGACGGGCTACAGCATGACGTTCCTGCTCACGCTCATCGTGGTTTGTGCTGTACTGCGCGGCGTGTTCCGTTATGGTGAGCAAATGAGTGGTCATTACCTCGCCTTCAAACTGCTGGCTGTACTGCGTGACAAGGTGCTTCAAGCTCTGCGCAGACTTGCACCAGCTAAGCTCGAAGGCAAGGACAAAGGGAATCTGATCTCGCTGATTACAAGTGATATTGAACTGCTGGAAGTGTTTTATGCGCATACGATAGCGCCTGTTATAATTGGAATCATTACTTCCCTGTTGATGGTATTCTTTATCGGTTCCTATGAACCTGTGTTAGGTTGGCTCGCTGTGCTTGCTTACTTAACAGTCGGTCTGTTCATTCCCCTGTTAACGTCGCGTATGGGCAGACGTCAGGGCATGGAATATCGGAGCAGCTTCGGCAAGCTGAGCAGTTATTTTCTGGATAGTCTGCGTGGTATGAAGGAAATCGTACAATACGGGCTCGGAGAACAGCGGCTGGCGGAGATTAACCGTCGCACGGATCAATTGGATGCCAAGCAGAAGAGCTTGAAGCATCATGAAGGCATCACAAGAGCGATAACGGATGCAGCGGTAGTGGGTTTTTCATTTCTGATGCTGCTGGCTGGATTGTATGGCATGTCCAAGGGGCAGGTCAGCTTTACAGGGATGCTTATTTCCGTCATTGCCCTGTTTAGCTCGTTTGGCCCGGTAGTTGCGCTTAGCAATTTGTCCAACAATCTGCTTCAAACGCTGGCGAGCGGGGAACGAGTGCTGAGTCTGCTGGAGGAAACCCCGGAGGTCGAGGAAAATATCGGGGGAATGAGCGTTGCCTTTACCGGGGCGCAGGTGGACAAGGTCACTTTTGCATATGATGGTCAGACGGTGCTGGATAATGTAAGTCTTACCATCTCGCACAAGCGGATTACAGGTATTCAGGGGAAAAGCGGCTCCGGCAAGTCCACTTTGCTCAAGCTGCTGATGCGATTCAGGGACCCACAGCAGGGCGGGATTTTGCTATCTGGACACGATTTGAAAGAAATCGGAACGAAGCATTTGAGAGGTCTGCAAAGCTATGTGGATCAGGATACGTTCCTGTTCGATGATACGATTGCGGCCAATATTAAAATTGGAAAACCTGATGCTACGCATGAGCAGGTTGTGGAAGCAGCCCGCAGGGCATCGGTGCATGATTTTATTATGACCTTGTCTCAAGGATATGACAGCCGTGTTGGAGAATTGGGGGACAGGCTATCCGGTGGTGAACGTCAGCGGCTAGGGCTGGCCAGAGCCTTTGTTCATGATGCTCCGCTCCTGCTGCTCGATGAGCCTACCAGCAATTTGGACAGCCTGAATGAAGCGATCATCTTAAAATCGTTAAAGGAACAGCAACAGGATAAAACGATTGTCCTTGTTTCCCACCGAAGCTCCACCATGCGAATTGCGGACGATATGTTTCAGATGGATAACCGGAGGCTGTCTTGAATTTTTTTTGATATTTTTTACATGAACGTGAAGGGATAAAGGGAATTATTTATGGTGCTTGAAGGGCTGCTGTTGTAGCCTGTTCATGGTTTTGTCATAAAATGGAGTGTGCGTGTGAAATGAAAGCAGCATCCGTATTTGAAATCATCCGACTTTTCAAGCTTGTCTTATTTTGATAGCCTAGTAGGTGAGGATTTTGCAAAATCCTGTAGGTATACTGACAAGTCGTATGCATCATAAATGATGGATGAACAGAGGCTGAAAGCCGCTGTACAGAAATGGATGGTGAATAGGAATGTCTGATTTCAATCAACTCAAGGAGCTTGAGTACACAACATATCCCACATATGAAGGCCATGATTTGGGTCTTACTTATACGCCTGCGGGCAGCCTGTTTAAAGTATGGGCACCGACTGCGAAGCAGGTCCATGTAGCGCTGTATGACAACGCTGGATTGTACGACCAGGAAGGTAACGTTCAGGACCATAGCGGTGGCCGGGAATTTCCGATGAGCTGTGATGAGCACGGTGTATGGTCCGTAGAGCTGGAAGGCGACTGGAATAAGTATTATTACATGTATAGGCTGGAATGGGCAGACCGCACACTTCATTATGCAGCCGACCCTTATGCGACAGCGGTATCAGCCAATGGACAGCGTACGGCAATCGTCGATTTGGCTCAAACCCATCCGGACGGATGGAAAGAGGATGCTGGACCCACACTTGTCCGGGCTACGGATGCCATTATATATGAGCTTCATGTGCGTGATTTTTCAATGGATGCACATTTTAATACTGGAGAAAAAGACTTGTCTGTCGCACAGGGACGGTTTGCAGCTTTTACGTATAAGGGACTAAAAGATACGGCAGGCAACAGCATCGGACTGGATCATTTGCTGGAGCTGGGTATTACACATGTTCATCTACTTCCGGTGGCTGACTTCCATACGGTGAATGATTTTGCGGAACGGGACACGAAATATAACTGGGGCTATGATCCGCAGCACTATAATGTGCCGGAGGGATCTTATTCTTCGAATCCGGCTGACCCGGAGGCGCGTATACGGGAGTTGAAGCTGCTGGTGCAATCCCTGCATACTGCTGGCATCGGAGTCATTATGGACGTCGTGTACAACCATACTTTCTCGGTGGAAAAAGGGTCGTTTGAGCCTGTTGTACCGGGTTACTATTACCGTACGGATGAGCATGGGCAGCTTTCCAACGGCTCGGGTGTGGGTAATGAGGTGGCAAGCGAACGCCCGATGGTTCGCAAGTATATCAAGGATTCACTGCGTTATTGGGCAGAAGAATATCATATAGACGGCTTCCGTTTTGATCTGATGGGACTGATAGATACGCCGACTGTGGAGCAGCTTACACAGGAGCTTCGCTCTGAGGTTCGTCCCGATCTGCTTATCTATGGAGAGCCTTGGACGGGAGGAGTATCCCCGCAGCCTCTGCTTACGTTAAAAGGAACACAAAGGGACAAAGGCTTTGCCGTCTTCAATGACAACTACCGTTCTGCTATTAAGGGTGACAGTGATGGTACCGAAAGTGGCTTTGCAACGGGGGCATGGGATCAGGAGGAGCTGGTGCTTAAAGGCGCTTTTGGCGCTATTCATGATTTTACGGCTCAACCTTCGGAGACCGTCAATTATGTCACGGCTCACGATAATCTCAATCTATGGGATAAAATTTTGACGGTGCGGCATTTGCGGGAGCGCTGCGGTTTTCCGCAATGGAAGCAGGGTCAGCCGCAGGATGGGAGAACAGCCGAGCAAGCCGTGGCGGAAGCAGACCCGTACCGGGAAGTGAATGAACATGAATTGCTGGAGGAAGAAACCGTACGAAAATCCTTACTGGCAAACGGCATGGTACTGACCTCCCAGGGCATTCCCTTTATCCATGCAGGTGATGAACTGTTGCGCTCCAAATATGGAGACCATAATAGCTACCGTAGTGTGGATGTGGTGAATGCTATTCGCTGGGAGAACAAGGCGAGATTTCGTCCCGTATTTGATTATTATCAGGGATTAATTGCTTTACGGCGCAGTCATCCGGCATTCCGGATGGATCACCGGGAGCTGGTGGAGCAGCATATGGAAGTGCTGCACAGCAGCGGGCATGTGGTAGCTTTTGCATTGAGGCACCATGCTAACGGCGATGCCTGGAATCATATTGTGGTGATTTATAATGGCTCGGATACGGAGCAGACGATACTGCTGCCTGCGGAATCGGATCGCTGGCGTGTCGTTGTGGATGCTCACGGGGCTGGAAATGAGATACGGTATGAAGTAGCAGGCCATCGTGTGACCGTTTCGCGCTGGTCGATGATGGTACTGTATGATCAGGAAGAACCTGCTCAAGTCTCCTTTTTGACCGGACAGGATCAGACGACGGAGCTGGGGGAGAACGGATTGGAAGATTCGGATGAGGGAACAGACCAAGAAATCGCAGGTCAGTACGAAGAAGCAGCGTTGTATCGCACCATTGAGTTGATTTACGAGCGTGCGGATCGACAATATTCCGGCTGGAATGTGTGGGTATGGGGCACCGGATGCCGAGACGGACATGTAGAATTGAGTGAATTGGATGACGGTCGCGCAGTAGCGCGTATTCAAGTGGCTCCTTATGTGCGGCGTATCGGCTACATCATCCGTCTAAATCAGTGGGATGCCAAGGATATTGAGGCCGACCGGTATATTGATGTAGACCTGAACCGATCTGTGATGCAGGTATTGATTCACAGTGGCAGAGAAGAATATATGCTGCTGGTCAACGACAACCGGGCAGGATAGCTTTATTTTTCAGAAATAGCATTTTTCGATTATTTCGAGAAATGCTATTTTTTTATGCAAACGTGTGTCAGTTTCAGAAAAAAGGGGTAACATAGAATTATGGACTTGTTTAGTTTTGCCAGCTTGCTGGCTTATACCTTGTAGTACGACTGGTGAACAGGCAAGATTCTTGAGGAATAATCATTATGTAAGGTAACCTGAAGGAGGTTGTAATCATGAGTTCTAATGGAGGAAGTATTCAACTGACCGCCCAGCCGAGAACAGAGAAGAAGGGTTCGGCACTTCGTGGATTGAGGTTAAAAGGACGGATTCCAGCTGTGGTTTACGGCTCTGAACTTGAAGGAACCCCTGTACATGTCGATGCCAAAGAATTTAATAAAGTAGTCAGAACCGGACGTTCGGAGGTGTTCAACCTCACAGTAGAGGGTGGAGAAACTATTCCGGTCATCATTAAGGATTATCAGCAGCGCGACAACCAGTGGTTGCATGCCGATTTTTTGAAAATTTCCAAAAACAAGCCGCTTCGCGTGCGTGTTTCTATTGATTATCAGGGTACACCTGTAGGTACAAAAACAGGCGGTATTCTGCAAATTCAGGAAACCGAAGTCGAAGTCGAGGGTCTTCCTGCTGACCTGCCATCTACCATTGAGGTGGATGTATCCACACTGGATGTCGGTGACAAGCTGAGCGCAAGCGACCTGAAACTTCCTAAAGGAGTAACGTTGCACGTTCCTGAGGAAGAGCTGCTTGCTTCCATTATCGTTCCGCGTGCGGTTGAGGTGGAAAATGCTGCTATAGCAGGCGATGCAGCTGCAACAGAAGGCACTGAAGTGGCTTCCGAAAACAAGGAATCCTGATGCTGTAGGTCATCGGATAGATGAGTGCCTTTCTGCTGAAGACGGTTATTCAAACATAAATCTAAAATCGCTCCCTGATCAGGGGCGATTTTTTGCGTTTAAATAATATGTGATTACATCCAATTGAAAGAGCTTGTGCAGGAAAAGAATGAGGATAGTAGTCATACCGCCAGCAAAAGCAAGTAATTGAATAGCATCATCATCGGGCCAATGAGCCGGGGAATATCGCTATCAGACGGTAATCGACTGCACAGTGGCGCAATAAGTAACTTTTAAGCTCAGTTTATATAGATGGAGGTTGATGGTATAATTTGTGGCAGTTTAAATGTTTCGTAATAGGGGGGATGACCATGACCATAGGAAAGCAAGCGCCCAAACTAAAGGCTGGAGACGAGATACGCATTCTTTCACCGTCCAGAAGTTTGTCTATCGTTTCCGAGAAAAATCGCCTGATCGCCCAGCAAAAGCTGGAGCAACTCGGGTTTACGGTGAGCTTTTCGCAACATGTGCTGGAAAGCGATGATTTTACATCTTCCTCAATAGAGTCCAGAGTGGCAGATTTGCACGAAGCTTTTGCCGATTCGAAGGTGAAGGGCATTCTGACTGCCATTGGCGGGTATAATGCTAATCAGCTCCTTGCCCACCTTGACTATGAACTGATTGGTTCTCATCCTAAACGGTTATGCGGTTATTCGGATATCACTGCTTTAAGTCATGCCATATATGCGAAAACAGGACTTATCACGTATGCAGGTCCCCAATTTTTTACATTTGGCATGCAGCAAGGGAATGAATACACGACAGCATATTTTCAAAGGATGATGTTGGAAGAGGGCAGTATTCAAATCCAGTCTTCGCCAGAGTGGAGTGACGATACATGGTATTTGGATCAGGATCAACGAATCTTTCACCGCAATGTCGGGCCTTATGCGATTCACGAAGGAGAAGCACATGGTACAATTGTGGGTGGAAACCTGTGTACCCTGAATTTGTTGCAGGGAACGCCGTATATGCCGAGTCTGGAAGGAACGATTCTATTTGTTGAGGATGATTATGGAAGCTCCCCTGCTACGTTTGATCGGGATTTGCAATCATTGCTGCACCAACCGGGATTCGATCAGGTGAGAGGAATCATCATCGGACGTTTTCAGCAGGCTTCTCATATGACGGAAAAATTGCTGAGGAAAATCATTAGCTCGAAAAAGGAACTGGCCTCTATTCCGGTGATCGCAGATGCGGATTTCGGACACACCACACCGCAATTTACATATCCGATTGGCGGGAAGGCGAGTATTTGCGCCCGGAATGGCATGATTGATCTGGAAATATGTGAATAGTGAGTGGGGTAGAGAAGGCTTGATGATGGGTTTATATTTGGGAGGAACGCATGTGAACGGCTTTTTGGAAACGTTGATGCAGCTATTTGAACGCGCAGCGTTGTTGCTGATTTGTCTATTTTTTATTACCCGTATTCCCCGGTTTAAGGAAACCTTGCAAAAGAACAGCCATTCCCCGGCAGAGCTGACGCTATTAACGATGATTTTTTGCATGTTTGCACTGTTTGGCACGTACTCCGGGATTGAAGTCGAAGGTTCGCTCGTCAATGTCCGGATTATTGCGATTATGGCGGGCGGCATCTTGTTCGGACCGTGGGTCGGGATTATTACGGGTATTGTATCGGGTATTCACCGTTATCTGATTGATATCGGGGGAGTGACCTCGATTCCGTGTCTGATTACGAGTATTCTGGCAGGTGTGGTATCGGGATATATCGGGCGCCGAGTCGACCGCTCCAAGAGGTGGCTGGTCGGTATTGCCGCTGGGATGATCTGCGAAACATTAACGATGCTCCTTATTCTGGTGATGGCACAACCGTACGAGCTTGGTTTGGACATCGTCTCTAAAATCGGTTTGCCCATGATTATCGGGCAAGTCAGCGTCGGTCTGATCGTTCTGCTGATTCAGAGTGTCGAGGGGGAAAAGGAAAATATCGCGGCCAGACAGGCCAAGCTCGCTCTAGATATTGCCAACAAGACGTTGCCTTATTTTCGCTCCATTAATGCCGAATCCCTTCATACGATTTGTTCGATCATTAAGGAGGATATCAAGGCGGACGCGGTGGCGATTACGGATACTAGAGATGTACTGGCCTATGTCGGTTTTGGTGAGGACCGTTATCATATCGGTGACGAGATTATTAGCGATGTGACCAAATCAACGATCCGTAGCGGTAAAATCACAATTCGCAACCATATTGCCGACGATAAAACGCCCCAAATCCAGTCTCTGCTCATTATCCCGCTGGAGGAACGGGGAGAGGTGACCGGAACCCTGAAAATTTACTACCGCAAAGCTTATAAAATTACGTATCCGTTGCAAACGATGGCGATTGGCTTGTCCCAAATTATTTCCACATTAATGGAAGTATCCCGGGTGGAGCAAATTAAGGAAGCGGCGAATAAAGCCGAGTTGAAGGCGCTCCAGACTAAAATTAATCCGCATTTTCTGTTCAACGCACTGAACGCTATCGCCTCTACGACACGCACCAAGCCGGATAAGGCACGAGAGCTGATCATTAATTTGTCGGGATATCTGCGTTATAATTTGGAGCTGAATGATGATTTAATTGAAATTCATAAGGAGCTTCAGCAGGTGTCTGATTACGTGGAAATTGAAAAAGCCCGCTTCGGCAACCGGCTTCAGGTGAAGTATGTTATGGACGAGGTATCCGTGCGTATTCCAAGCCTTATCATCCAGCCGCTGGTTGAGAATGCGATTAATCATGGGATCCTCAAGAAAAAGGGACCAGGTACAGTTACCATTTCTGTAAAGGATCGAGGGGAAAAGGTACGGATTTCCGTGGCAGATACAGGAGTAGGCATACGGGATGATGTCGTGGATAACCTGTATCATGATCGGGTTCCGGCCAAACAAATTGGCTTGTATAATGTGCATAGACGACTCAAGCTCATGTATGGCGAGGGGGTTATTATTCTCAAGCATGAGCCAGGCACCGAAGTTTATTTTGACATACCAAAGGAGAAGTCATGAAGGCCATCATTGTAGAAGACGAAATTCCGGCGCGTGAAGAGCTGGAGTATCTCATTCAGACCCACAGCCATATTGAAGTGACGAACAGCTTTGAGGACGGACTGGACGTGTTCCGTTTTTTGCAGGACCATGAGACGGATGCTATTTTTCTCGATATTAACATTCCTTCGCTGGACGGGATGCTGCTGGCGCAGAACATTAGCAAATTTGCCAAAAAGCCTTATATTATTTTCACGACCGCCTATAAAGAGCATGCCGCGCAGGCTTTCGAACTGGAGGCATTTGATTACATTCTCAAGCCGTATGATGAAAAACGGATCGCCGCCGTGCTGCGTAAGCTGGAAAATGCTTATGAGCAGCGAAACGTTCAGGTACAGGAGACTGCCCAGCCTGTGCAGCTCCGACCTGCTGAAACCAGCACCGTTAGCGGCCCGGGCCGTATCAATCTGCTAAAAAACGACAAAATCATTGTAACGGATGCCAACGATATTTATTATGCGTGCGCACAGGAAAAGGTCACCCGTGTCTTTACAAGACACGAGGAATATACGATGCCGATGAGCATCTCGGAATTTCATGCCCGCTTGCCGCAGCAGGACTTTTTCCGTTGTCACCGTTCCTATACGGTGAATCTGTCGCAGATTCGTGAAATTGTGCCATGGTTCAATCATACGTATCTCCTACGCTTGCGTGGTCTGGACGCGGAGATTCCGGTGAGCCGCAGCAAGGCCAAGGAATTTCGGCAAATTATGCGGCTATAAAGGCACTTCATTCCGCTATACGTGCATTTCATTCCTCAAATGAATTCTGGCTAACATACGACGTTATAATAATCCATGTAGAGAGAATCCTTACTGACTTGCTCCTCCCAAGGCGCAAAGCATACTGGATTCCCGGTTATCATGTAACGTATTCATAAGCTGTAGAGCCGGAACGAAAAGAGGAGATTCATATGAAAACAAACAGCGGAAATCGTTGGCTGGTCGTGCTTGGAACGATTATTGTCCAAATGGGATTAGGAACAATTTACACATGGAGTTTATTTAATCAACCGTTGGTGGACCGTTTTGGCTGGAATCTCAGCTCGGTCGCCATTACATTTTCAATTACCAGTTTTGCACTGGCGTTTGCTACGCTATTCGCAGGCAAGCTACAGGATAAATGGGGACTACGTCGCCTGATTTTGTGCGCGGGTGTCGTGTTGGGCGCTGGACTCATGCTCAGTTCACAGGTAACTTCTCTGTCCCTGTTGTATATTTTGGCGGGAATTGTCGTAGGTTTTGCGGATGGAACGGCTTATATTACATCACTGTCGAATCTGATCAAATGGTTCCCTGAGAAAAAAGGACTCATTTCCGGTATCTCGGTTGGGGCGTACGGAACCGGCAGTCTTGTATTTAAATACATCAATGGTTCGTTAATTCAGTCCGTTGGCGTAACGCAGGCGTTTTTGTACTGGGGAATCATCGTGATGATCATGATCGTGGGCGGTTCTTTCCTGGTAAGAGAAGCTGTAGTGGTGAACAAGCCTTCGGTACAAAATGGAGTTGTGCAGCGTGACTACACGGTTAAAGAAATGTTGCGCACCAAGCAGGCGTATCTGCTATTCGTCATGTTCTTCACGGCTTGTATGAGTGGCTTGTATCTGATTGGAGTTGTAAAAGATATCGGCGTACGGATGGCGGGTCTGGATGTTGCTACAGCTGCCAATGCGGTTGCTATGGTCGCTATTTTCAATACGGCAGGCCGAATCATATTAGGTGCGCTGTCGGATAAAGTCGGTCGTCTGAAAGTGGTAGCGGGTGCGCTGTTAACAACAGCGGTCGCAGTTACAGTGCTGAGTCTGGTGCCGTTAAATTACGGTTTGTTCTTTTCCTGTGTAGCAGGGATTGCATTCTGCTTCGGAGGTAACATTACAGTCTTTCCTGCCATCGTAGCTGATTTCTTCGGCCTGAAAAATCAAAGCAAAAACTATGGTATCGTGTATCAGGGCTTTGGCCTCGGTGCGCTGGCTGGTTCCTTTATCGCAGCCTTGCTAGGCGGATTCATCCCGACCTTTACCACGATTGCTGTGCTGTGTGTCGTATCGTTCCTGATTGCACTTACCATCCGTACCCCGGATCAAGGCAATCTGCGCAGCCAGCGGAAGAAAAATGCCAATAGCATGCGCAACATGAAGCCTGAAACGAAACTGGGTTAATAGGAATTGAGAACAAAGTACCAAATGAATGCCAAAAGACCTGTCATCATTTCTCTGAGGGAGATTATGGCAGGTTATTTGTTTTTCCATTATTCGATTTTACGGTATAATAAAAAGATATGTAATAAGCCGATATATACAAAAGACATAAGCTAAGAACCTGACAGGAGGACGAGTCATGATCGTGGATACAAGCGGGAATCTGCTTGCCCGCAATACGAAGCTGCGAAATACATATCAAATTCGAAGCGCCTTGTCCCGCAGTGAGCTGGCCATCGTGTATACGGCAAGGCTGTTGGATAATCGAGAAAAGGTCATTGTTAAGGAGTTTTTTCCGAATGCGCTCGCTTTGCGGGGATCGGATCGAAAAACGGTGACTTGCAGTGCATCTATGCAATTCAAATACGTGGAGTTTATGCATTATTTTTTGCGTGAAGGGCAAATGCTCAAGGAATTAAGCCATCCGGGTATTGTCGGTTATATAGATCACTTTGAAGAAAATGGAACCGCATATCTAGTTATGGAATATTGTGCCGGCAAGACGCTGGACAGGGTGATGAAGGAAGAGGATGCTTCAACATCCGATCCTGCTTTTTTGTACCATGCGCTGCTGCCTTTAATTGATGCCATGGAATATATTCATGATAAAGGCATTATTCATCGGGATATTAAGCCGGGCAACATTATGATCGGGGACAATGGCAACATCAAGCTGCTTGATTTCGGATCGGCTGTGCATTTTGAAGGCAAAGAGCATCCGATTTTCACCACGGCGGGCTACTCTCCGCTGGAGTTCTACTCTAACCGCTCGCAGCAAGGACCCGTGTCAGATATCTACAGTCTGGCGGCCACGCTGTATTATTGCCGAAAAGGATCACCTCCACCGGATGTGCCGGGCAGATTGTTTGCAGATCAGGCCGACCGGATTCAGATCGAAAATGCAGGTCTTTCCCTGCTGCCGTATGTGATTCGGCGTGGTCTGGAGGTACAGGCGAACAAGCGTTGCCGCTCGCTTAGATGGTTTAAAGCCGCACTGCGTGCGGAATATTGGATAAAAAAAGGGAAGCGCCCTACTCTTACGGTTCGTTAATCGTAAGAGACGGCACTTCCCTTTTTTGTTTCCGACGGACGTTATCCTGTCGGAGCTTGAATATGATCCGTGTACACGGAGGTATTGGGCTTGATCGCTTTGTACCGCAGCTCGATTTCAGTAACACCGTCCTCGAACGTAATGTACAGCTTGTCGCTGTACTCCAGCACCGCTTTTTTATTGCGGGCAATTCTGACTTTCCCGTGCTGCAAGGCGCAGCGTGTATCATGTTTGACTACAAGAGTCCCTTTTTTACCCGCGGAAAAGATGATCCGCTCCGCTTCTGGCAGAGGTTCGTGAACGTCAAGCGTACGGAACAGCTCCTGCAAGCTGACCTTCCGGCCCGGAAAGGAGGTGAGCGGCCAAGATTTTACCGGAATCTCCTGTCCACTTGCTGTCGCAAGGAAATATCCTTCGATTCTTCCTGCAAACTGCGGTTTTGGCCGCAAGAACCAGTACAGAAGCGCCGCCACTACGATACTGACCGCTACCGTCCATTTGATGGCTGTATACCGGGACTGTACGGAAACGGTCAGCGTAGCGCTGCTGGATGCTCCTTCCGAATCGGTAGCGGTAATTTTCAACTCAGAGTCGCCCGTGTGAAGCCCGGATAACAGCAGATCTGTGCCGTTAATCTCAGCATTAGCCGCATCCCCGGAGGCTCCTGAGTCCAGCTTATAGGTGAGCTTGTCATGATTCGGATCAGCAAAAAATTCGCTTAAACTCCGGCGGGCATCCCCGTCTTCCTTCACCAGACGAATCGTCAGGTCCTTTAAAGCCTGGGGTGCAGCATTCACTGCATGGACGGTATGGACCGCTCCTTTACGATACCATTGCGGGCTGTCCAAAGACAGCTGCCAAGTATAATCCGCCGTTAGTGGGAACGCGTATTCGGCCTGGAAAAATCCCGACTTGTAGGTCATAGGTACCTTTTTGCTTGTACCGCCCTTTACGGGTGTAACCATGATATTGGCTTGAAGCGATTTATATACGGCTTCGTCTGTAAGCCTTTGACCATCCGGCAGCAACAACTGAGCTTTGAACGGTATGGCTTGCCCTTTAGGTAGCTGCACGGGTTTGTTTCCATTGGTTGGTGTTTCCTTATTTCCTGTCATGGAGGCTTCGGCTTCCAGTCGATAGCTGCCAAGCAAATTGATTTTGACCAAATCTCCGCGTATGCCTCTCAGTTTCAGCTTGACTTTGCCTGCCTGTGGATGCTCAATTTTTAAAATTGCATATCGGCTCGATTTGTACCTGCGGACATTTTCTGAATTGGAATAGAGCTGTGTTTCCTGAAGAGGATGCTCCGACAAAAGTACCAAATTGGCTTCTTCCATACTAGAGTCTGGTATATCCACCGTTAATTCCTGCATTTCGCCAGTGGTCGTAATCGCCGCGACTGGAACGAGCTTGGAACGAATTTGGCTGGCGAAAATACGGTTTAAAATTTCCGGCAGATCCTCGGCGCTGCTCGTTATAAAAGAAGCTCCCCCCGTTTGCGAAGCGATTCGTTCCAGTTCCTGACGGTTCACCGTGCCGTCATGATTCAGACCAATCGTATACACTGGGTAACCTTTAGTCTGTGCAGACTTAATGACGGAGGATACGTCATTACTTGAGTCTCCTTTGGATCGGGAACCGGAAGAGGCTCCAAAATCAGTCTCTCCATCGGATAACAGGATCATAAAAGGCTGACGTCCTTTGGAAGTCCCTGCGGCAAGCAGTTCCGAGCCTTTACGCAATCCAAGTCCCAAATCTGTATAACCGGAACGGTTCAGCGTTCTGATTTCCTGCTGAATTTGGGATTTTTGCGCTGCTACTGCAATAGAAGTCAGCGACTTCGAGGCGACTACATGATGGTTGTAAGCGACGAATCCGACGCGTGTACGGTCTGCATCACTCAAATCCATGAACATATTGATGACTTCGGCCGCAATGCCTTCGGGATCGGTGTCCCTCATGGAGTAACTGGTATCCAATACAAAAACGGCATCATAACCCTCGACCGGATCGGCTCCCAAAGATGCTGCATTCGCCTGATTTACAGTCCAAATGACCCCATTTGAGCCGATTTGAAAAAATAGTACAAAAGTCATGAAAACAATAATTCCTAATTTCCTCATTCTGAACATAAGCCCCTCCATCGACGAGGCCAATGCGGGCGCGCCCACTCTCCTAATCCTTGGGATATAAGGGATAAAGGATCAAAACAGCTGTTAACCCTCACATTAGCCATGAATTTGATACTTTTACGCTTATCAGAAATATCCAATGGACTTCTATCGGTAAATGAGTTCCATTTGTGAATAATTCCCTGAAGAAACAGGTCTAACATATCATAAAAATTACGTATTTACGCATAAAATGAGTCAAATTGCCCTGTTTCAATCTTGGACTACAGAAATTGACAAAACTAACGGATGCTTTGTATGATAGCTCTCGTATAAGCGGCAAAAACTGGGATAACAGTAGGATCACGGAATAACAGAAACGCAATTTTCTTTGTTACCTGAACAAAACATCTCCGTTTGTTAATTTTGCCATTAAAAGTTAAATGAATGCTTCGGACTGATTTTCGAGGTTACATGCCTGTGCTGCGTATGCAGTATGAGCCGAATCCTTTGGCCAATTTGAATGTTATGTAGGGGGGAGGAGGCAAAAGAACTAAGCGTGGAAACCCAGCTGCTCTAAATTGGACATCCCGTGTCCGTGTATAGGGCTTTCGGTGTATATCCATACTTTATTCGTTTGCCGACAGCGATGGAAATCATTTATCAAACAAACCGGACAATGCTTTTTGAAGAAATCAATCCGGAAAAGCTGGACCTGATCACAATTGTAGGTGATGTGAAGGGTATTGACAGCTTGAGTGATGAGAAAATCAAGGAAATTAACCAGCACCTTCTGGTGCGCAGCTTCGACGAATTTTTGGATAAATTTTCGCCGACCGTGTACTCATTTTTTAACGCGGCTAATCAAAAAGTGGTCTACACCCTCAAAAAACCGGAGGGGATTGATGAGGACAGTATTTCTGAAATTCGCGTGAATCAAAGTAACGATTTTCTGAAAATGTTGTTTACACTCATTGATACCAAGCGCAGTCAAGGAATCACAAATGTGGATTTTAAGTTTGAAAATCTGCTGGATATGATTTCTCCGAAAAAGGTTATGGACGATATTCGCCAAGTCCGCAAAGAAATTCACTATATGTACGGTGAATACGACAAGCTGGATGACGGTGATCCGAAGAAACTCGACATGGGCGACAAGCTGAATGGTATGTTCGAGGAAGCGAGCCAGAACTACAACAACGTTATGGCAATGCTGCCACTGGCGATTGAGGATATCAAAACCCGCCTTCTGCTCGGTGGCGCCCAGGAGGAAAACTCCGGTGAGCTGATCCAGGTGGGTATGCTCTCCATTGGGGAAAGCGGCGAGCTGAAAATCATTGAAGCACCGAAGAGTGACAGCACCGAGCTGATGCTACTGGATGAGAACAGCACAGGCGATCTGTCACAGGTGTTCGAGGAAGATTACAACTCTATTACGGATACGCCTTCCGACTATGTGAAGGATTTGGTGGTTCGCACGTTTGTGCCGCTGCCAGCTGTTCAGACCAAGGTCGATACAGCGGTTGAGGTTCAGAACTACAACACGTATCTGGAGTTCTATAAAAATGCCAAGGATGATTTCGTAAAGGCGGTTAAGCCGCTTGTGGAAAAAATCCTCGGTGTCAAAATGTTCTTCGATCAATATGCAACGAAGAGCAAAGGTATGTTGCCAACCATGCTGGTGGCAAATAACAAGCTGGATATGCTGGTGAAAAGCAGCAACATCCCGCGACTGGAAACGTATCTGAACACCGTGAATGCCAAGAATGAATTCAGCGATACGATCTGGTTCGGTATTGTTCCATCGGTCGAGCTGGAAGCAGCCGGTAAGGTGAAGGTTTCACGTGAACGCTTCAAGGGCAACGAGAAGGTCGTTAAGCAGGGCGGAAATTCTATGGAATCGCTCTCGATGCTGCTGCAAGTCGTGAAGGATTATAAAATTCAAATGTTCTTTAATTTTGAATCCGGTGAAGAAACGACTTTCAACAGTATGGCGACAGCAGGCATCGATAAATATGTCGATAAATGCGCCAGTCTTGTTCGCAGAGAATACAGCGAATTTGCAATTCCTTGCGTACCGAACTTCACGATTATTCCGAAGGACAAATCGGGTGTCATTATCGACAGCAAAATGCTACAGACCGAAAGCGGTGTGCAGCTCTCCAAGGAGAAAGAGGATATTCTCAAGCTGTGGATCGAAGGCGTTTATGTGGGTGCAGCCTACGTTGCCGCTGGTTTGGTCGCTTCTTATCAGTGTCCTGAGTACCTGCGTGAGACATTCAAAACGGTCAACAAAAACTTCCCTGGCGTACGCTTCGACATCGAAGCGGGAGACAACAGTCTGCGCACGGTGACGACGATGGCCAAGGAAATCACCGGGTTCACTAACACAATCAAGGATGCCATCAACCGTAAAAACTTCGGCTTTGTATTCTCGTCCGAGAATGCTCAGATTCAGGATAAGGATATCCGCCGGATTACCGTTTACAAGGCGAGAAGCATGGCGATGTCCGAGGACGGCTTTGACTCCATCTACAAGACGCTGGTCAGCACGTACATTGAACGTATTTTGCGCTACCAGACAGGAGACTTCAAACACGAAAACATCATCCGCTTCTTCAGTAACAATCCGAGCAGCCAAAAGAGCAAGTGGCTGGGCAGCAGAGGATCTGTTAACTCGATCATTCAGGACGGAGACGATATGAGCTTCATTATTGATGAGAAAAGCAATATGTGTCATATCGATCTGGTCTTCAACGGCAATGTGAAGAACCTGGAAGTCATGATTACTAAAGGAACCAGCTCGGTCAAATCATGATCCGAGCGCTACGAAAGATGTTAGAGGCGTTTCTATCCAGAACCGCCTTTATACATAAATTGCGGAGAAGCCCTGCTTCTCCCGCCATCATATTACCTAATTTCAAGGAGGCAACACACATGGGATTCAGACTTAAAGTTGAAGGACAAGAAACAATCGAGCTGGGCTTGGATAACATCCAAACGGTTATTTATGACACCGATACACCAGACGACTCCAATGCACGCTCCACTGATGTAGGCTCTACACTGCGCATCAGCGGTAAAATTATCACAGCCGTAGACGGCGACAGCGCGGATGACACGCTGAAACTGGCTTTGTGGTCCCTGGTTCCTGCTGAAAAAGCAGACAGCTACCGTAAAGTAACACTGGAAGTTATCGCAGCTGACCAAGTTGTGCGTAAAATCCACTTCCCGAACGCATTCGTTGTAGATTACAACGAGCACTTCGGTGACACAGAAGGTGTAGGTGCATTTACACTCTACATCAAACAAAAGAAAGACAAAACCGAGCTTGCTACGATCGACGGCGGATATCCGGTTTAAGCTTGACGTCTTGACGTTAAGCGCAGCTTGAACACACACTCACCCCGCATTCAAGTGCAGGGTGGATCAATATTAAGAGGCCTTCGGGTCTCTTAATATTTGTTTTTTTCGGAGAGGGGAACATCACACAATGACCAACTATTATGAGCTGCTCGGTGTCAGCCGGGATGCTTCGGAGACAGAGATTAAGCAGGCTTACCGCAAACTGGCCAAAAAGTATCATCCGGATACCAACCAGGGAAGCGAGGAAGCAACGCGCAAGTTCAAGCTGATTCACGAGGCTTACAATACCTTGCGTGACGAAGCATTGCGGCAGGCATACGATGCCGAGCTCATCCGAAAAACAGAGGGAGCTGGCGGACCGCAGCAAGAGAGAGGAAGAGGGTCAGCATCTTCCGGCGGTGCGCGCACCGCAGCCAAAGGATTTAATCCGGCTGATATAGGAACTGATTTTGAGCAATTTTTCGGTTTTCATCCGAAAACGAAGGAAGGGTCGCCGGGGAAAAAAACGAAAAAATCCGGTGATCCGACGGATACCTCAGCGATGTTTAACCAGTTTTTCGGTATTCGTAAAAAGTGATGATTTTAGGATAGAAACGGGGGAAGCAAGCAGTGAAAACGGCGCAGAACAGATGGGTTTTCATCATAGATGTTACCATGTTCGGGCTGATGCTGGCGATCGCCTATTATATGTTTAGTCGTACAGGCTACAGCGGTTTGAAAACCGTGGTCGTGATAGGTATCGGAATCGGCGTGCTTGTATACATACTGCGTAATCTGGTGTCGGTTGAACGTGTGGCGAAGCCAAAGACACAGACACAGCGCAATCGGATTGCCAAGCTGATCCTGATGGATGAAGAGGGCGAGTCCATTAAAGAATGGTATATCGAAGGCGAAACGTCGCTCCTAATTGGCAAAACAACGGGCCGTTCCGAGGCGGATATTGATTTGGCAGGCACAGATTACGCATCTCTAGTAAGTGTGGAGCATGCGGTGCTCAATCGGGTGAACAGTGACTGGTTTGTGGAGGATGTGGATTCTGGTAATGGTACGGGGTTGCGGCCTGCGAACGAAAGTGTGACCAGGAAGCTGGAAAGCGGTGAGCCGTACCGAATTTACTCAGGTGATTTATTATATATTGCCAATACGAGGCTGCTCGTTAAATAGCTGAAAAGACAATCATGACAATGGGGGAAGGAACCGATTATGAGTTTGACAAGATGCCCGAACGGACACATGTTCAGTACACGAAAGCACGGAAATACGTGTCCTTATTGTAATACGGTGGTAAATGTAGCCGCACCCAAAAGTGTTGAACCAACGGCAAAAACAAACGGTGCGGGAGACGATGACAGAACGATGCCGTATTTGGGCGAGACTGTGGGGATTCACCCGGTAACCGGGTGGCTGGTATGCATCGAAGGAGCGCAGGTGGGTCAGGACTACCGCATTATGGCCGAGAAAAACTTTATTGGACGCGCCGAGGAAATGCATGTCCGTATTATTGGGGACAACACGATTTCCCGCAGAAATCATGCGGTCATTGTGTATGATCCGAAGAAGCGTAATTTCTATTTGCTGCCGGGGGATTCGTCAGGCTTGGCATACCACAATAACGAGGCGGTATATTCACCAGCGGAACTGGCTGCTTATGACGTGATTCAACTGGGACATAGCAAATTTATCTTTATCCCGCTGTGCGGTGCCCATTTTGAGTGGGACAACGAAAACTAGAACGGAAGTGGGCATGGTGCAGGGAGGTAACGAAATGCAGCCTTATTTTGTTGTATGCGGAGCTGCGGTACTATTCGCTGTTCTTCTCATGATCCGCATGCGGCTGACGCGAAGTTCCGGCAGCCGTACCGTGAGTGGAATTGAGATCGGAAATGGTCAAACGATCGGGAGCCGAAGCGAGCAGGATGATTATTTTGCAAGTATGACGACACCTGTCGGCACGCTGGCAGTTGTCGCAGATGGCATCAGCGGACTGGCTAATGGGCGCATGTCCAGTACGTTAGCGGTGACGACCTTTACGAAGGCGTTCGCCAAGCTGGAGGATGCGTCGAACCTGAACGGTTATTTTGCAGAAGCGGCAACTCAGAGCAACCGCGGTATTTTGCAAAATTTGAATGGGCAGGGCGGGGGAACGACGCTGGCGGCGGTCATTATTTGTGGCTATCAGTTGTACTACGGAGCAGTGGGGGATAGCCTGATTATGATCTACCGCAATGGTCATTTTCAGAATGTTAATTCCAAGCATACGGCGGAAACCTTGCTGGAGGAACGCGTGCTGGCTGGGCAAATGACCTCGGAAGAGGCCAAAACGAGTCCGGTTCGTAATCAATTGGTCAATTATTTGGGCTATGAGGGCTTTGAGAGCATGGAGCTTGGTGCGGCACCGATTCGCCTGTACGCAGGCGATCATGTGCTGTTGTGCAGCGATGGCATTCAGGAGGCACTGACTGAGATTGAGCTGGAAGAGATCATGCGCAAAGGTGGAACACCACAGGAAATGTCGGAAGCAATGATTGATACGATTAATGATAAAGGCTTTAAAAGTCAGGATAATGCGACAGTGGTTATGTTGGCGATAGGATGAAACAAGAAAGACGGGGGTAGCGATGCGCAAGGACAACAGCGATTTTAGTACCGCCTTTGTGTCGGAAGCGGGCTCTTACATAGACAACCGGGACTATTTTGCATTCATGGAGACGGACGACATGGCCTGTTATGTCCTCGCAGACGGTCTGGATTCGGATCAGGAGCTGCGCAGCGCAGAAATGGTTGTCAAAACGGTACTGGAAAACTTCATGGAGAAGCCTTCCATGTCCAAGCGGCGCCTGATGAGAGACTTGCGCGAAGCGCAGGAATGGCTGCAATTCGAAAGCCGCCGTGTGCGGCTCAAGGCCAGTCTGCTCATGGTGGTGACCAACTATAACAAAATGGTATACGTTTCGTGCGGTAATGTGAGGCTGTATCATTTCCGCAATGGACGGCTTAATTTTCGCAGTAAGGATCATAGCTTGGCTCAGTCATTGGCGGATGACGGACGTATTCCCGACGAAGCGACCAGCACGCATGAGGAACGGGGCAATCTGCTGGAATACCTGGGAAATCCGAATGGAGTTCATGCCCATTATGCCAAAAAGACGCAGCTTGCAGATGGAGATGTAATGCTGCTTGCCACATCAGGGATGTGGGAAGATGTTGAACTGGCGGAAATGCTGGGTGCGCTGGAGGAAGCCAAGGACCCGGTCATGCTGACGGATACGCTGGAAGAGGTTCTGCTGAGCAAGCAGCGCCGGGCGGTGAACAATTATACGGCTGCCGCCATCTATGTGAACAAAATTTTTCAGGAAAAGCCTAAGAACCGCCGCAAGCTGATCAAACGGATTTTGATTGCGTTGCTCGCCTTTGTAATTGTAGGCGGAGGAGCGTGGATTACCCTGGCCCGTATGGCTGCGAACAAGGCGGCTGCGTTGGAAACGATGGTCGAATCGGCCCAGGCTGCGGATGATTATGCCAGGGCAGGAGATTATGCGAAGGCGCTCAAGTCCTACAGTGAAGCGAAAAACGCGGCAGTTAAAATTAACGATAAGATTCACAAGCGACTGTATACGGCAGAGCAGAAAGTATCTCAACTCATGGTTGACGGAGACGGATATGTGGAAAAAGCAGACTTTGCCAAAGCCGAAGCGAGCTACGATAAAGCGAGGAAAAGTGCCGGTCTGTACCCGCCTTTCAATGTGAAGGATATTGAGAAAAAAATCGACCAGCTGGACAGCTATGCGGAGACGGCGAGCTGGATGAAGGACGGAGACTTAAAATTTCAGGGCGGCGATTACACGAGTGCGCTCAAGCTGTATACGAAAGCGAATAAAGCTGCGATGGAATCCGGTTATACGTCTGCACAAAAAGAGCTGGAGAAGAAGATTACCGAGACCAATGATAAAATGACTGCCATCCAGCAGCAGCTCAAGGAAATTCAGGCTGGCAAGCTTCAGGCCAGAGGGGATCGACTGATGAAGGACCTCGATTATGAAGGAGCCATCGACGCTTATAGCGGGGCGCAGGAGATCTATCAGGAAATCGGTAAGCTTGAAAGCGTACTGGCACTGGAGCGGAGTATTGCGAAGGCAGAGGAGAAGCAGAGCGCAGAGCAGCAGAAAAATGGCCAACTTGCTGCTGGATCAGGATTGTCGGACGGAGCGCTGAACGATACAGGCACAGGTGACCTGGCGGACGAAGCTGCGGCTTCGGTTGCTACGCCCGCTGCTACAACACCGCAAACCAAGGCTGCGACAACTACGGGTAATGCTGCGACAACGAGTTCAGGGGGTACAGCGGACGCGAAGAAGGAAGCTTCATCAGCTACAAAGAACGGCAGTACGAGTGATGGAAATGCTTCTTCGACGCAGGCAGCTGCCAACAAGGAGAAGGGAACTGCTGATTCCACCTCTAAAGAAGCAGGTACGTCTGATTCAGGCAGCAAGGATCAGGGGGCTGCGAACGGGAGTTGAGGTTTTCATGTTCAATGAATGCTGGAGCCGGAAAGGAGTGAGGCGTCGTGAAAGAACTGGTGCAGGACCGTTTGAGCAAGATGGACGATCTGGAGCAGAGACGTTTGCTGAAAAATATGATGGCGGGGGTGTTTATGAACCTCGTCGAATATCAGGAAGAAATGACCCGCCAGTTGGAACGGCGGGTATTTGAGGAAATTGAGAATACGGAAGAGAAGTTTGACGTGTACGTGTCATTGACATCACGTGAGGACTATGACCCGATTCATGAATTTTTATATCCGGTGTTGCCATCGGATACCAAGGACAAGGTGATGGATATCAGCCATGTGGCGGAGGTCGTTCGGGAAGGTGGAGAGATGCCACTATTTACTCTTTTTCTGGAGATGGAGACCGAGCAGATCACCGCGCTTATACGCAGCAAACGGGTTTTCGGGGGAACATTGGTAACGGAAACCGGAAGCTATCCGATTCGTTTTCGTCTGGAGCACAACCGTTCTTATATTTTAGAGATTGAAAAGTTGTATCTTATGTTCATGCAAAATGGTATGCCATGGAAAACGATTAATCACCCGTACGCTTATAAATTTGTCGATTGTGTACTGATTGGAGGAGAAGGTGAGCCTGCCGTCGATGAGGAAATTCACGAAATTACGATCTCTTTGGAGGAATTCGACATTTTTAAGAAGGCCGATGTTTTTCCGCTATGGAATATTGAACGCTTGCCCCTAAAGAACAGTGGTTTTCCAATACCCGCTATGGATCGTGTGAACTACGAGCATGTGCTGCCTTTGCGCAAAACAGGACCCGAGCATGGTTATCTGGTCGACGGAGCTGAAGACGATATTCGGTATATCAAACGCACGGAAGAGGAACTGACGATTGTCACGCCACGTGATAAGTCTGGCGAGTGGAACGTATTGAAGGTTACGAAGCCTGTCCCGACGCTGCTTAGTCGTCAGACCTATCCGGTGTTGTCCAATCGGCGGCAGGACAGCTTTTTGGGCCGGTATGCAGGTAAACAGGCTGTGATCGTCCGGGCCAAAGCGGAAATTACGCGCATTGTACATTCTTTTGAAGCTGCACAGGGATTGGAATTGGAGCGTGTGGACATTTGGGGAGGCACAGGCAGAAATGATGTGAGCAAGCTTTTATCCCAAACCCAGACGTATCCGTTAAATCCGTTTGTCAGTGACAACGTGCGGACGGAGGAAGGCAAGCAGATTATGCGATTGGGGTTCAGACACGGTTCTGCGGATGCTTCGCCAACATTTCCCGCTTATATTTTATCTGACTTGATGAGCTTTTTGGTGTCGGAAGTGCAGATGTATTTCCCGGAATACAAATGTGAAGGAGAATGGCTGTGAATTACGTCTGGGATTTGCTTATGCGGGCGAAGGAACAGGAGTTAGATGTGAATAGTTTTCGGTTTGTACCCGCTGTTAGCTACTCCCCGTATATGGAGCTGAGTCTGACCGAGCTGAATACATCCGAGTTGGAGCAGGTGGTGGAAATCAATCCGTACTACCGCTTTTATTCTATTTTTCGGGACTTATTTCCGCCGGATGCTGAAGAGTACCTGGAGCTGAGAGAATCGCTGTTCGATATTATGATACATTTTCTGGCTGAAACGGATTTGTATCAAGGGATGAATCGGCGGGAGTACCATATTCAGTTTGTTCAGCGTGACATCGGGAACGGCATTTTTGGCCCGAAGGTGAGGGAAAGCTTTGCACAGTTAAACCGTGAGGAGCAGGATGCGATTGCCGAAGGATTGCTGCGGCTGTATGAGACGGGGGAAGCTGTACATCTGCTAAAAGAAACGATGCGCCGCGTTTTTCACCGCTCGATCATTTACACCAATTGTGAAGAAAAAGACGAATTGCTCATCTATATCGGTCAGGAGGAAACGCAGCTGTCGCGGCTCAAAGCGGATTTAATTCTGGATCTGTTTCTTCCGGCGCGTTTTACGATTGAGCTGTACTGGACACGTCATTTCGGTATTTTGGAGGCAGACCCGACGATGAAAATAGACGCTATTGCCCTCTATTAAAGGTCAAATGGCTAAGAAAGGACATGTGAACGATGAACGGACCCTATACATACAAGTTGCTTGACCCGCTCACCGATCGAAAAGGCATTCGCTTTACGGCGAAATACACGCGGGCGGAACTAGAGCAAATGACGACCTTTCAGCTGCGCGGAATATGCGATAAGGAGCGTCTGGTCGAGGGCTTTGCTAATCGTCTGGCACGTGAGGAGCTGATCCGCGTGATTCTGCGGTTTCGGAGCGCAGAGGAGCATCTGCTCATTACACGGCCCAACTCCGGCGGCTTCGAGCGCATCGAATCGGCACTGCGGCGAAATTGGAATGATCGACGGCAGGAGAGCGGCGGTATCCGGGTTCCCGCCAAAATCACGCTGTATCAGGGTGTGCGGACAGGTCGAATGGACAATTACCGGATTGAATCCGACTTGCCTTGGCTGAACGCGTCTAATGTGCTGCTGGTGAATGCGGTGGGAGAACTGTGCGGTGTTTTGAATTTGGTGAAGGACGAGGGACGGACAGGCGTATATTATCTTTCACGACATCTCGATGCTGAACTGCGGGAGACGGCCAATCATAATTACAGTCTGCTGTTTCTGCGAAGACAGGAATCGGAGTATTTTTATAATCTCTACTATGGAGATAAACCCATGCTGCCATTGAAGCTTCAAGGCCAACGTATTCCGGTGGCAGAGCTGATCATTCGCGGTACTGAAACGACAGATGCGGTACTGGCAGTTGATTTTGGTACCTCGAACACAACGGCAGGCGCATATCTGGATAGTTCCTACGTTACTGCCCCGGATGCGGGCATGAGCAGTACAGTACGGCTGAATGCGATTAATTATGTGTCCTTCCCCGGCCCGGAGGGAGCGGAGGGGGATTGGATCGAAGTGTTGCCGACCGCCATTCGTGTTGCGGACTGCTCTAACCCGGAGCATATCGTATATGTATTCGGAGAGGAAGCACTGCGTGGAACGGATGTAGCGGGCAGCCGGGCGACGGTACTGCGGGGTATCAAGCGCTGGGTCAACGACTATAAGCGAACCGAGGAATTAATGGATTCCGAGGGGAACACGGCGACCGCTTCGCGGAGCGAAATTTTGGCGGCCTTTATCCGCTATGTGATTGCGACAGCCGAGCAGCAATTCAAGTGCCGGTTTCGTAACCTGCATTTTTCGGCACCCGTCAAGCTACAGCCGCAGTTTATCGAGATGTTCAGCGATATTTTACCGGATTACCGGATTGAAGCAGAGGACGCGCTGGATGAAGGGCTGGCTGTGTTGTACAACACACTGGCAGACCAGATGGAACGAGGAACGTTTGCGGACGGTGAGGAATATCAGGCTCTTGTCATTGATTGCGGTGGAGGTACAACGGATTTGTCATCGTGCCGATTCCGCATTGAGGATGGACGCATTGCCTATAAGCTTGATATTCACACCACCTATGAAAATGGGGATACCAATTTTGGCGGAAACAATCTGACGTATCGGATTATGCAGTTCATGAAAATTGTGTTTGCGGGCTATTATGCTGCTGAAACGCGATTGCCTGACACGGATATTGATGCCTTGATCGGCATTCCTTCAGGGGATTTGTACCGCCATGTGGATGAGTTTGGCGTAGATGCTGTGTACGCTGGACTGGAGGAACGATATCGAGAGGCGGAGGCCATCTTGCCTACAGCGTTCAAACAGTACGAGCATGCCACACGGGATGAATATCAGCGGGTGCTGAGCAATTTTCATCTGCTGTGGAGCGCGGCGGAAAACATGAAAAAGGAATTCTTTCTACGTACAGGCATACTGCGCAGCCGCTTCGAATCCGAGCAGGTATTTTCTGCCGAAAGTGACCTGAACATTGCGGTGATGGATCGTTGGCTGGTTTCAGTCATCGAAAATGGACGTTTTCGTGATGAATACGGATTGCCTGATGTGGTGTTCAATATCCGTGAAATACAGCAGCTTCTCAAGGCGGATATTTACAACATTGTCCGCAAGTTTCTGGATGATTTTTATCAGGAGGGGCGCTTGCAGGATTACTCAATTATCAAGCTGACCGGGCAGTCCTGCCGAATTGACGTATTTCGCGAGGCGCTCAAGGAATTTGTACCGGGGCGCAGCATTGAGTTCCGTCAGAAGGCGGAAGACCTGAGCCGGGTGCCCGAGTTGAAAATGGCCTGTCTGCGCGGAGCCATCCGTTATCTGAATGCCAAAAAAATGGGCACGATTGAACCTGTCATTACCAATCATATTCCGGCCATTCCGTATACTGTCAGCGCATGGACGCATACGGGGCGCGAGAAGGAACTGATTGCGAGTTTGGAGAGCAACCGCGTACGCGGCTCTATTTCCAGGCCGTCCCATGCGGCCGAGGTGGAATTTTTCCTGACGGCAAACGGCGGCAAGCTGCGTCAGCGCCATGTATACCGCAGCCGGCCAGAAGCTTTCGAGCCGATGCCGTATGAGGAAATCGCCGTGCTGTACGGGCGGGATATTCCGCAGGATGATACCGACTCTATCCGCAACGGCGAGACGAAATATTTTGTTTTTGCAGGCGACAGCCGTTGGGGCTTTTACGTGGTGCCGATTACCCGCCGGGATGAATTGCTGCATCTGGGGCCCAAACGCTTTTTTGCCTTCGAAAACGATCTTTCCGAGCTGGATTTCTTTGACGGTACGAAGTAAGAAAGGCCAACATTGACAGCACATAGCGCGATACGAAGACACTATGAAGTGCGAAACACCATGAAACACCGTGGAATAAAAATACAACATCTGGAGGATGAAGTATGTTATACGCAGGTTTTTGGAAACGGGTCTTGGCCCATATTATCGACAGTCTTATTTTATGGTTCGTATTTATGATTATCGGTTTGATTATGTTCGTGATCCAAGTAGTTGGAGACACGGGGCCTTCAACGGCGGAAGCATCCTTGATCACAGCCGGCGAGGCACCGATATTTACGGCGAGAATGATTATACAGATTTTATTGAATTTAGGTGCTGTATGGCTGTATTCCGCCATTATGGAATCGTCCAAATGTAGAGCAACGGTTGGCAAGCTGGCCCTCGGAATCGTCGTGGTAGACGAGCATAACCGGAAGCTCAGCTTTGGCCGTGCCAGCGCCCGCTACTGGAGTAAGTTAATTTCCTCCATCATTTTGATGATCGGTTTTATCATGACCGCTTTCACGGCCAAAAAGCAGGCCCTTCACGATCTGATCGCTCGTACCTACGTCGTGGATAAACGCGAGCTGAATCATATCCTGCGTGAGCAGGCCGAGCGGGGAGCCGGGATGTAAAGGTAGATTTTAAACAGGGGGAGCACGATGGATATCCGCAGATTTTTAGAAAAGAATTTTCGCCTATTTACTGGATTACTTGGAGTAAGTAAAGCTCAACCCACCGATGATGGAGTTACTGTTCCGCCTCCTGCGCCCGGTGTGAATCGGCTATCTGTTCCCCTAAATAAAGAAGAACAGTGAAAGGAGGGGAACCATGTTAACCCATATCGTTCCAAAGTTTGAAAAAGGCCGTATTCTTAAAACCGAGATGCTGGAAAATTTGCGAGATTACCCCCGCAGTTTTCTGGATATCCGGTATCAGGATTATTCGGATGGCATTATTACCGGGATGAACGTGATGGTTGGAGAGCACATGCTAACCATTGGAAGAGGGATCGTGAAGCATAAGGGCAGGCTATACCTGCAGGAACAGGAGCAAGAGGTTCCATATACAGCCACAGGTCGACTGTCGGTGTTGAAGCTGCTTTTTTTGGAACAAACCGATCGCCCGGACTTCACTGCTCATCATGCGGATATCGTGCTGGAGGATGAGGCCGAGATTGGTCTGGATGAGATGGAGCTGGGCAGGTTCAAGCTCAAAGATGGAGCAGTGCTTCGGTCGGACTATCAGGATTTTGCTGATATGGCTACCGAATTCAATACATGGAGCGATATCCATGCTCCCTTTGCGGGCTTGCAACAAAGTACATTGCGCCCGGAAACGATGCGGTATTTTGCATCCGAGCTGCTTAAAAGTGGCGCAACCGATCCGATGGATTGTATGTTTGCGCTCATGTGCCTGAACCTGGAAGCCGTGGACAGAGAATCTATCCAGCATTACATTGCAAACCGAAGCGGTTCGGAATACAGAGACTATTCCCAGGTACAGCTGCACAGACAGTTAGTTCTTATTCTGGAAGGGGCCGGACGGGGGAAACGCACAGCAGGTCGTTGGCAAGGTGGCGGAGCTGGACGGATGATTGTGGATTAGTCTGTATGCGAAGGAGGAAAAACCATGAAATATGAGGATGAAAAGATTTTGGATCGGCTCCATGAGATGGAGAAGCTGAGGATGCCTAAAAATATTTTGACAGGTCCCGTAATTATTGACGGTCAATCCTATGTGTTTGAAGAACGATTTTTCTTTAAGGATCGGCTAAAAATGCATGTCCCCTCTATGTTCACTCCAATGCCCAAGCATTTGCAAAAAATGAAGTATCCTCATGAGCAGCGTCCGGAAATCATTTTGACGAATGAATTGGGCAGTGTGGATGTTACCCTGAACCGGGTAGACCAGACACTGCAAGATGAATGGGTGGAACAACTCACCTCTGGTATGAAAGCAATGATGAAAAATATGAATCCTGCCCATGTATTTTATGAAGAAAAAGTAGAAGAGATCCACGGCAAGCAGATCGGCTATTTTGACTTTAAAAGCCCGGCTTTGGACCAGCCCATTTACCACAATATGTTCTACTTTGAGCTGGAAGGAAAGACGGTTATGGGAACATTTTGCTGTCCATATAAGCAGTATGCTGAATGGCGGGATATCGCCCTTCAAATGATTCATACCATTCAAACGGTTGACGAGGCAGAAAAGGAGGGATATGAATGAATAACCCCATTTATACCACGGCTGATGTTCAGGTGGCCCCTTATCAGTTTCAGCGTGTATTAAGTGTCCATCTCATTAAACAGTTAAACGAGCATGTGAGCTTCAGCATTCGTGGAATGGTTTCGGAGGACAAGCTGGATCAATACGTAGAAAAAGCGGATGAAGATGAGCATATTGAAGTGTTTTTAAAAAGTGAAGGGAAGCAGATCCGTCTCTTTCAGGGAATGGTCACGAATATTGCTGTAAAAGCTGTAAATGGAGTACGCGAGCTCACCATTGAGGCCAGCAGTAAGACCTTATTGATGGATATTCTCCCCAAACGCCGTTCCTTCCAAAAAACAGGTGAGTCTTATAACAACTTATTTTCGCATATTACAGATTCATATACAGATGCAGAAGTGGTTGATGAGGCTTCTCATGGCGCAGCGATCGGTGAATTATTGGTGCAATACAATGAAACGGACTGGGCTTTTGTGAAAAGAATTGCTTCTCGGCTGCATGCTGCTTTAATTCCAATTACGATGCAACAAGGACTGAAATATGTGATTGGTGTCCCCCATTCAAGTGCCCCTCAACCGCTGAACGAATATAACTATTCCATTAAAAAAGACTTGAAGGAGCACAAGCTCATGTCCCGCAATGGACTGCCGGAATATGGTGAGTCTAACAGCTTGAGCTATGAGGTTACCAGCAACAAAGTGCTAGAACTTGGTAGTTCCGTCATTTTTCATAAAAGAACTCTTTACATAGCTAAGGCGGAGACGACCACCGAAGGAAATCTGATCGTGAATCGTTACATTTTACGGGATGCACATGGGCTAAAATGCCCAACTCACTACGCCTATGATTTATCAGGTGCTTCTCTGTTTGGCAAGGTGATTGATATTTCCAAAGAAAAAGTGAAAATCAAGCTGGAAATTGATCAAGGCTCGACCGAATCCGGGGCTATGTGGTTTCCCTATTCTACTGTTTATTCTTCTCCCGATGGCAGCGGCTGGTATGTCATGCCAGAATCAGGAGATCAAATTCGTCTGTATTTTCCGGATGAACGGGAGCAGCATGCTTTTGCCGCCAGTTCTGTCGATCTTGCCTCCTCTGATCCCGTTAAAAGAAGTGACCCTGCGGTCAAAAGCATCAGTACCAAATACGGCAAACAGGTGGTTTTTAAGCCGGGTGCGGTGGAAATTATCAACAGCGGGCAAATGCTGATGCGCCTCACAGATGAAGGCGGTATTGAAATTAACAGTAACAAAAAAATAACCCTGTCTGCCCAGGAGGATATCCAAATCACAGGGGGAGCCAAAATTATTATGGAGGGGAAAGAAGGCGTAAGTTTTATTCAATCCGGAGCCAAGCTCGACATCATGGACGATGTGAGATTAACCGGGGGTAAGGTGAACATTGAATGAAGCTTATGGACCGGGATGCGGCGTTGCAGGACTTGCTGGAAAAGTACGTATTTACGGAATGGATACATGATCTGGCGCTGATTGAAAACAACTTTCTGACACAGCAGCAAGCTATTGAAGAGGAACTTATAATGGCTTTAGAGTCGCTATGCCAGCTCGCTACCGCTCAGCACGAGCAAGGTTGCAAGGGGGCTATTCGATATATTTATATCTCCTTGCTCAGAACCCGTGTTATGGAAAATAGAGCTGTTTATCGTATAGATGCCTATGATGAGAATTGGTTTCTGGATGAGGCTGAATGTGCTGTGGAGTGGTCAGCAGACTTTGTTTTCCAGCCTCTGTTCAATCGCATGGCTAAGCTGGAAAAGCTTAAGTCCGATTATGCCCGTAAGATTACGACGATGGATATTGAACAAATTCAACAAATTGAAGCGGTTAAATACCATCTGCTCACTGTTGAGTTTCTGAAAAGTCAGATGCCAGCCTTTGTCGCTTCCCCCTCGCTAGAAAGGATGCCTAAAGCTGATACATGCACAGTTTTTGCCGGAGAGTATCGAGATGATAGCGAGATATTGTGCCGTTTTACAAGTAAAGGGGAAGTCGGGGAGCGAGAGGGGGAATCTTCATGGATTATTTCCTCTTAAAGCAGGATGTGCGGTATACCAACGTTCCTATGCTGAAAAAGGTGATGGAAACGATTGATCCGTGGAAGTTGTATGATTTACAGCCGGAGGATATTGTCAAGCCATTGATGTTCCATGTGAAGGCAGATGCAGAAAGTACTTTTGTTGATTATATAGAAGGTCCCATTTCTCTCATTTCAGATTCTTTAAAGCGTCTTTTCCAGGCCTATGTGCCGGAGCTGCCTTTGAAATTAACGATACTTACTCAGATCGAACAGAAGATACAGAAGAATTACTATATTCCTTTTGTGGAGCGGCTTACTGCTGTACACCCAGAAAGCGAATGGAATTTGGATCAAAGTGTGCTTAAAAAGCTGGTATTACAGGCAGACGCTATTCGGGGCCACAAAATATTTAGAATTCAGGAGAGTACCGCCCCGATGATCATCGTCCGTTTGGACGTGGCGGAAAGTATATTGCGACGTGATTATACCGGGATCACTTTGGAACAGGTCCGGGTGCAATAGGGAGGGAAAGAGAACATGCCAGACGATGAGTATTATGTCGTACGGGGGGCCTGTATGCGTTGCACTTGCGGCAGCCATCCTCGAAAGATCAATTTGCCGAACAGTCACGGGGCTTTTGTTAATGGCAAACCGATGATGAATGAAGGAGATTATTCTCCTGAAAATGTTCCTCATTTTGGAATTTGCAATAGTCCGGAACAGCCGAGTGCCGAAACCGTTTATCTGATCGCCGAAGATGGCTCTACGATTTCTGGAAAGCCATGCCTGCCGATGCTGACGGACAAGTGGAAAAACACAAAAGAACATACGAAGGTGGAAGGCCAGCCAGCCTTGACGACCTCTTCATTTCAGACTTGTTTATATCATGGATTTATCGAATTTCATACGAATGGCCAGCAGGAGGAGTAGCTGGAAGGGAGGTTTGAAAACATGATAGGATATGATCAGATTCGAATAGATTCCCCCTACCCTATTCAGGTCTTAAAGGATGTTCGGATCGAGTGGAAGCCGGGTGAGCATGGGCGTATTACACTCACAGGCATATGTAAGGAGTCGAGTCATGCCACGGCTGCGCTGGATGCGACCTCAGAGGATCAGCTATATGTGTATGCGCAGAATGAACAAGAGGAAATCAGCTTGTTTAAGGGTGTCGTCCATGCGGTGGAAGTTGAGAACCATAATGGAGTATATACACTTACACTAGAGGGAATCAGTGGCTCATTTGAGCTGGATATTGTCAAAAGAAAACGGTCTTTTCCTGAGGAAAAGCAAACATACAAGCAGTTAGTGAATAAGCTTGCTCAAGGCTATGCACGAAGTGATATGCTGTATCAAACCGGGGAGCAGTCGGTGGGCGAAGCCATTTTACAATATGATGAAACCGATTGGGAGCTTATAAAACGGATGGCGAGTCGTTTACATGCAGTGGTGGTAAGCGACATATGGGAATCCGCAGCGCCGAAGCTGTATTTCGGCATGCCCGCAGGCACCCAGCGGACGATTCGGGAGGATACGCCTTATACGGCAAGCAAAGACTTAAAGGGCTATCAACGGGCAGGCGGGACGTCAGCCGGGTTACATGATACCGACTTTTTCAAATACGAGATTGAAAGTGGAGAACGGTATGCTCTCGGAGACGAGGTGCAATTTCGACAGAAAACGATGATTGTAACTGAATTGCGAAGCCGCATGGAAAAGGGACATTTGCTATTCAGTTATGTGCTGGCCCGCAAGGAGGGCATTCGCAGTGATTTCATTCCCAATTCCAAAACGATTGGAATTTCTCTAGAAGGAGAGGTCCTCGCGGTACGGGGAGAGGAAGTGAAGCTACGGCTGGCGATTGATAACGATGACGGGGTATCCGAGCCGCATTGGTATCCCTTTGCTCCCCCAACAGGAAGTGCGATGTACAGCATGCCGAAGGTGGGCACACATGCAAACCTGTATTTTCCGGATGCATCCGGCTCCAGAGCGATGATTTTGGGTGCAGTTCGTACGAACGGAGATGGATGTGCGAAAACGAGTGATCCGAATGATCGATATTTTGGTACGGAGCACGGAAGTGAGCTGAAAATGGCCCCAGGTCGCATCCACATCATGGGTGATCCGGGTGGGACATTGCAGATGAGTCTGGACGACGCTACGGGGATTGAAATTACAAGTCCGAAGAAGCTGACGTTAGAAGCAGAGCAGGAAATCATTCTGAATACGCCGAAGCAAATTATTATTGACGGGACGAGCCAGGTCATGGCGTACCAGACGGGAGGAAGCACGGGGCTTTCGGTAGAAAACGAATACCATGTGCTGGGGGGAAACGTCTGGGCGGACGGAAGCGACCGAACTGCATACCCGCCGTTTGATGATGAACCGAAGGAAGGGGAGCCACCTCCACCGCCGCCACCTCCTGAGCCGTTTAACTGGGGCAAGCTGGGGATGAATATTTTGGGAGGCTTGGCAGTCGTGGCAGCCGTAGCCGTGGTGGCAGCCATTACGGTAGCAACGCTTGGAGCAGGTACAGTAGTCATTGCGGCGGTAGCTGGAGGAGCGCTGCTGGCGGGTGGTTTGGGTGTAGCGAGTTTGGCGGCATCAGATATCGCCCGAGGGGAAGTGAGCGACTTTAGTGACTATGCCCTGACCGGCTTGAAAGAAGCGGGGATCGGGGCAGTATCTGGAGCGATCTTTGGCCCTCTTGGCGTAGGGGGAACATTGCTGAGGAAAGCAGCAATCGGCGGTGTGACCAATGCGGCGGAAAATCTGGCGAGTCAGGTGTTGAGCGGTGAAAAGATCAACTGGGGCTCGGTAGCAAAGGATGCGGGATTGGGTTTTGTTACCGTAGGCGTACTGGATTCCAAAGTAGGGAAGGCCATCGGCGGATTCGCGGAAAAAGTAGGCAGCAAAGTTACACCGCAATGGATCGGCAAAGGCGTAGATGCAGTCGGAGCAGGCTTTGGCAAGGCTGTAAACAAGCTGGAGCAGGCCGGCAGTAAACTGGGTCAGAAATTTAATGAGCAACTGAGTAAAATGGCAGACGGCCTCAACACCGGGAAGTTGGCAATAGCCAACGGAGCGTCAGTTCCAGCGGTTCCGCACGTTAATAAGATGGATAGCGGACCGCTTCCACAGACGGATGTGCAGAAGAACTACAACAAGGTCATGAAGGAAATGGAAGAGAGCGCGGCGAAGAAGGTTGAGGGGACGGGTGAAGGTAATATTCCACCTGCCTTCAAGCAAACTGAATTTTCCAGTTCATATGAAGCTAGATTTAATCAAACACCTGGACCTGATAATCCAAAGGTTGGTTTTGAAGGAACAAGGGGTGAATCTAAATGTACTCTTAAACCACCGCCAGACCCACAATTGAAAAAAATATTAGATGAAGCTGGAATTGATGGTATACAATATAAAAATGCTGTTCCTAATTTTTTACCAGTAGCAAAAGCAGAGGTAGAAATAAACTATATGTTAGGTGGAAAGGGGAAATATGGGTCAAAAGCTAGAGCATATAATTTTGTTCAATCAGATCAAAAATTAGCTAATCAGCTTAATAATTCTCCTGAATTAGCACGTCAATTTGGGATGGAGCCTGGTGCGATTACTGCAAGGGACATAGAAAAATTCAGAGACAAAAACAAATTAACATGGCATGAATTAAATGATGTCAAGACAATGCAACTTGTACCAACTAAGATAAACAGTTCATTTGGGCATCTTGGCGGTGTAGGAGAGATAAATGCAGGGGCGTTTGAACCTGGAGGATTTGCCAAAAATAAAAAAGGAGATTTATAAAATGACAATTAACGATTCAATTTTTGGTGAACTTGAATATGATTATATTTGGTCTAAGGACACTACCATTAATTTCTTAGGGAAAGAAACCGAGATAGCACTCATAATTAAAGGGGATGAGGACGGTAAATTTGATGAAGATCAATATACAGCGTATCAATCGCTAATGCAAAATTGGGAGCAATTGCAGCAAAGTTTCTTGCAACCAATTTTAGACTATTACCAACAAAAGAGACATGAACTGGGTTATGATATTGCTTTTAATGAGAATTATCCCTTAATTGAAACAACCGACGAACTTATTGACATGATTACTTTGGATGGAATTGCTGTTCCATATGGAGATATACGTGAGGGCCGCGATATCGGAATACTTTTTAATTGTACATGGGATCAGGAAAATGGACTGGGGCTTCGTTTATCAGATGAAAAGGTGGTTGAAGTAGGGTATCAGGATGTTGCAATTTGAATGCTTGGGGATAGGGGCTACCTAGTACTAAATGACCCTATGATTCAACAAATAACAAATATAACCACTCTCTAAATACAGAAAAATAGGCCGGGTTTACACCTTAGTAGCAAGATCGTACAATACAACCAACAAACCAAAGACTTAAAACATTGACAACCAAACTTGATAAACTTTGAAAGGCTTATTCCACTTGAACAATGAGGAGGAATGAGCCTTTTTTTCATGCCCAAAATCGAAGGAGGACGAAACGAATGGCAAAACGTGAACAGTTAGTAGCAGAAGAGTTGAAGGAACAACAACCAGCACAAGAAGTAGAAAAGGAAATGCGGTCTATTGCTCAGGCGTACGCAGCATACGAACAGCTTATGGATGAAATCCGTGATTGCTCCCAGCAAGCCAAAGAACTGCGAGAGCAAGCAGCAGAGTTGCAGCGTTCAGGGCGTATTGATTTTCATGTTAGAGAAGAGATTCAGAAGTTGTTAAACCGTGCGGAACATTTGGATGCGGTAGCAGATTGGAAGGATGGACTGCTGCGCCAGCAAGTCCTGCTGCTCATAGATAGTTTAGAGCGAGAAGCATCCGATTGGAGGCAACTTGTACAGTATAACCAAGCTGCTCTAGAGCAGCAGCAACAAGAACTTGAAGATGCAAAGGCAGCAGCGATGAAAATGGTTCAGGAAGCAGAGGAGTATCTTGAGCGATCTTTGGCCCTCTCGGTGTAGGGGGAACATTGCTGAGGAAAGCAGCGATCGGCGGTGTGACCAATGCGGCGGAAAATCTGGCGAGTCAGGTGTTGAGCGGTGAAAAGATCAACTGGAGCTAGGTAGCAAAAGATGTGGGATTGGGTTTTGTTACCGTAGGCGTACTGGATTCCAAAGTAGGGAAGGCCATCGGCGGATTCGCAGAAAAAGTAGGTAGCAAAGTTACACCGCAATGGATCGGCAAAGGCGTAGATGCAGTCGGAGCAGGCTTTGGCAAGGCTGTAAACAAGCTGGAGCAGGCCGGCAGTAAACTGGGTCAGAAATTTAATGAGCAACTGAGTAAAATGGCAGACGGCTTCGCCCCCGGGAAGTTGGCAACAGCCAACGGAGCGCCAGTTCCAGCGGTTCCGCACGTTAATAAGATGGATAGTGGACCACTTCCACAGACGGATGTGCAGAAGAATTACAACAAGGTCATGAAGGAAATGGAAGAGAATGCGGCGAAAAAGGTTGAGGGGACGGGACAAGCTGTTATAAATAGAGAATTTAGAACAGCAACTCAAGCGGATAGTGAATTAATTGATCAATTAAGATCTAAGTATACGGCAGGTAAAACAAGAAATGTTGCAGCTGCAAAGGGGGAAATTGGGGACGACATAATAGATTTAGAAAGTGTCAGTGGGAAATTTACTGATAAAGATCATTTTAATAAGGGGAACTTTAAGCCTCCACAACCTGAAGAATATAAATACCAAGGCCCAATTCCAGAGTATACTAACCATACGGAGCAAAAAATAGTAGAATATTTAAGGAATAAGTACAAAGATTATCCTAATATCAAAGGTCAATTTGAAATTATTTCTGAGCGACCATACTGTGATAACTGCATAGATTTAGTTGATCAATTTCAAAGGGATTTCCCTAATATTACAGTAATTCGCGTAGAAGTATTACCAAAGGGAGGAAAATAGAATGAGGTATTTAAGTGAAATTATTGGTTTATTGAATAATGATAGAATACCAATGAATCCTTGCACAAATGAGGATTTGACTCAGGTGAAAGAGGCGATTGGTGATAACGAATTACCAGAAGCATATATTGAATTTCTAAAAATAATGGGTAGAGGTACAGAACATACTTTTTTACGAGGCCACTCTTGCTTTATGGATGAACTTTTAATTCTAAATGAAGGTGGGCAGGAATTACTGGAGGAAAACGAGTTTTCCAAGAAACTAAATGAAAATGATTTTGTTTTTTGGATGAGTCAAGGATGTATGTTTTGTTTCTTTAAATTAGATGAAGGAGATAATCCTCCAATTTATTTCTATTCTGAGAGTACAGATCAGGATGACTTTTACAAAATTGCAGATTCATTTACTGAATTCTTATTAGCAATGTATACAAAAGATAAAGATGTATTCAAAAAGAAGAATTAATGAAAAGAAAACTTGGAATAAGTCAGAGGTCTGTCGATTTTAGTGTAAACAGCTTGCTAAACGCCGCTCAAATTTATAATTTTACAATCCCAACAACAAGATCGTATAATACAACCAACAAACTAAACCCTAAACAACTTTAACAAACACTTGATAACCTTTCAAAAGCTCTTTCCCACTTGAACCATGAGTAGGAATGAGCTTTTTTTGCATGCTCAAATTCAAAGGAGGATGAGACGAATGACAAAACGTGAACAGGTAGTAGCAGAAGATATGAAGAACCAGCAACCAGCACAAGAAACAGAAAAAGAAGTGCAGTCTATTGCACAGGCTCGTGTAGCATACGAACAGCTTATAGAGGAAATTCGTGGTTACTCCCGGCAAGCCAGAGAATTGCGAGAGCAAGCGGCAGAGTTGCAGCAATCAGGGCGTACCGATTTTCAGGTTAGAGATCGGTAGGCGAAGCCATTTTGCAATATGATGAAACGGACTGGGAGCTTACAAAACGAATGGCGAGTCGTTTACATGCAGTGGTGGTAAGCGACATATGGGAATCCGCAGCGCCGAAGCTGTATTTCGACATGCCCGCAGGCACCCAGCGGACGATTCGGGAGGATACGCCTCATACGGCAAGCAAAGACTTAAAGGGCTATCAACGGGCAGGCGGGACGTCAGCCGGGTTACATGATACCGACTTTTTCAAATACGAGATTGAAAGTGGAGAACGGTATGCTCTCGGAGACGAGGTGCAATTTCGCCAGAAAACGATGATTGTAACTGAATTACGAAGCCGCATGGAAAAGGGACATTTGCTATTCAGTTATGTGTTGGCCCGCGCGGAGGGCATTCGCAGCGATTTCATTCCCAATTCCAAAACGATTGGAATTTCTCTGGAAGGAGAGGTCCTCGCGGTACGGGGAGAGGAAGTGAAGCTACGGCTGGCGATTGATAACGATGACGGGGTATCCGAGCCGCATTGGTATCCCTTTGCTCCCCCAACAGGAAGTGCGATGTACAGCATGCCGAAGGTGGGCACACATGCAAGCCTGTATTTTCCGGATGCATCCGGCTCCAGAGCGATGATTTTGGGTGCAGTTCGTACGAACGGAGATGGATGTGCGAAAACGAGTGATCCGAATGATCGATATTTTGGTACGGAGCACGGAAGTGAGCTGAAAATGGCCCCAGGTCGCATCCACATCATGGGTGATCCGGGTGGGACATTGCAGATGAGTCTGGACGACGCTACGGGGATTGAAATTACAAGTCCGAAGAAGCTGACGTTAGAAGCAGAGCAGGAAATCATTCTGAATACGCCGAAGCAAATTATTATTGACGGGACGAGCCAGGTCATGGCGTACCAGACGGGAGGAAGCACGGGGCTTTCGGTAGAAAACGAATACCATGTGCTGGGAGGAAATGTCTGGGCGGACGGAAGCGACCGAACTGCATACCCGCCGTTTGATGATGAACCGAAGGAAGGGGAGCCACCTCCACCGCCGCCACCTCCTGAGCCGTTTAACTGGGGCAAGCTGGGGATGAATATTTTGGGAGGCTTGGCAGTCGTGGCAGCCGTAGCCGTGGTGGCAGCCATTACGGTAGCAACGCTTGGAGCAGGTACAGTAGTCATTGCGGCGGTAGCCGGAGGAGCGCTGCTGGCGGGTGGCTTGGGTGTAGCGAGTTTGGCGGCATCAGATATCGCCCGAGGGGAAGTGAGCGACTTTAGTGACTATGCCCTGACCGGCTTGAAAGAAGCGGGGATCGGGGCAGTATCCGGAGCGATCTTTGGCCCTCTTGGCGTAGGGGGAACATTGCTGAGGAAAGCAGCGATCGGCGGTGTGACCAATGCGGCGGAAAATCTGGCGAGTCAGGTGTTGAGCGGTGAAAAGATTAACTGGGGCTCGGTAGCAAAGGATGCGGGATTGAGTTTTGTCACCGTAGGCGTACTGGATTCCAAAGTAGGGAAGGCCATCGGCGGATTCGCAGAAAAAGTAGGCAGCAAAGTTACACCGCAATGGATCGGCAAAGGCGTAGATGCAGTCGGAGCAGGCTTTGGCAAGGCTGTAAACAAGCTGGAGCAGGCCGGCAGTAAACTGGGTCAGAAGTTCAATGAGCAACTGAGTAAAATGGCAGACGGCTTCGCCCCCGGGAAGTTGGCAACAGCCAACGGAGCGCCAGTTCCAGCGGTTCCGCACGTTAATAAGATGGATAGCGGACCACTTCCACAGACAGATGTGCAGAAGAATTACAACAAGGTCATGAAGGAAATGGAAGAGAGCGCGGCGAAGAAGGTTGAGGGGACGGGTAAAATAGCACATAATGATCTAATTAATGAAGCGAAGGACTTTGCAAGAGAGCAATTAGAGAAACATGTGCAGTACCTTAAAAATGGCGGTATTAAAAAGCCAGTAGATGCTAATGGATTTGGTGGGGGTAACTATAAGCCAGGAGTTATTACTGCCGCAGTTGATATAACAACAGCGAGAAATGTATTACCAAATATTAAGTTCGGTTATAATGGTAGAAGAGATGGGCAATTTAACCCTAGTGTAACAGAACTGCATAAAGATCTTGAAGTACTAATTAATAAAGTAAAAGAACAAGCTAAAAATGACCCTCTAAATAAATTTGGACATAAAGAGAGTTTTGAAGATTGGCATGTAGAAAATTGTGCGGAAATACAGGCAGTAAATCAATTGCTACACTCTGGGGCTAAAATTGAAAATATACTAATCAGCACTATCACCGGACAAGGAAAATACAAAGCTCCTTGTGCTAACTGTCAGCGGACCTTTTTAGATTTTATTAACGATCTACAATAAATATAGGGTTGGTGGAATTTTTTTGGATAAATTTTCTAAAGAAACTGTGCGAATTTTAACTGAATCAGGGTGGTACTCTGGAAGAAGGTCAGATATAACAAGAACATCAGACTTTTTGCAATCGAAAGGTTATCAACTATTTCCTTGTGTAGCCGATGTTATAAGTGAATTTGGAGGGATAAAGTATAGCTTTACTCGCCCTAATGGAGATAAAGACTCATTCTATATAAATCCAGAGGAAGCTTATGGCGATTATTATGAAAAAGAAGATTTCGAAGAAATAGAAATGCGAGTAAATGAATCATTAATTGCTATTGGTCAAGCGAGAGATGATAATATGATGATGTTTATGTCTGAATCTGGGAAAATTTTTGGAGAGATGGGATATTACTTAGTGAAGTTTGGTGATGACATTTATGAAGCATTAGATACTCTTTGTTTAGTTTTACCAGGAGAAGAAATTGAATGAGCTAAGGATATGTATGTACGACATATGTAATATGAAATGCTACATTTTTCAAAAAGGTATATTATAAGTATTTGGTGAATTTTTAAAAAATAATAGTTAATCAGGAGGCTTATTCCACTCGAAATATGAGTAAGAGTAAGTCTTTTTTGTGCATAACGAATGATGGAGAAGAAGGCCATGGCATATGCGTAGGAGAAAAATGCGAGATAGTACTCAAATACAAGCAGCAGGAACAGATCGACTGGAGCGTTGTAGGCGTACTAGATTCCAACGTAGGGCGGATTCACAGAAAAAGTAAGCAGCAAGGTTACACCTTAAATGGCATGAATTAAATGACGTTAAAACAATGCAACTTACCGACAAATAAACAGGGGCACCTTGGCGGTGTGGGGGAGATTAATGCAGGGGCATTTGAACCTGGAGGATTTGCCAATAAACAAAAAGAGGAGATTTTAAAATGACAATAAACAATCCAATTTTTGGTGAACTTGAGTATAAATATAGTTGGTCTAAGGATACCACTATTCATTTTTTTGGAAAAGAAACTGAGACCGTATTAATGATAACAACACGTAAACAAATACTTAATAAACTCAAATACTTATTCCAAATTGATACAATGAGAGGAATAAGCTTTTTGTATGTCTAAAATCAGCACTAAAATAACCAGAGTACTCCCAATTCCCTAGATGAAAACAATGACTTGCCGTTCACCCACATTAAAGTCAATCTACACCTCCAACGACGGAGAGGAATGTAAGCTGTGCCACACTGGTAGGAAAGGTGCTCGAAAGTTCGCTAAAAAATAGGCAGCAAGGTCATACTTACGGCTTTCATGCCTTGAAAAGTTTGACGAGTATAATGCCAATGTATTGTTGAAGCTAATAGAATAAATACTTGTAAATTTTGAATAAAGAAACTTACGATGCATTCGTTTACTGCGATAGTCGTCAGCGAATATACTGACTCGGCCATCAAAATTATATTTTGTCATAGCCAAGGTCTGGGCTATTTATCATGAGAGAAAATGTAATCAAAGCTCTTTATAATTTAGAAGAGTGGTTAAGAGCTTTGAGAAATACTAAATACTAGGTATAAAGACCCTGGGACTATAGACGCTCTTTTGATGAATTAGAACCCCCCTTATTTGCGAAAAATCGACATTTATTTTGACAGAGGTACATGTGTTGGAGGGAGTTATAAGTAAATGAAGTTGCCGTATCAACGAACTTGGCCTCGTGAATTAGCTGTTTTATGTTTATTTTACTTGTTACAATAAAACCATTAAACGACCGTATCCTTTGGAAAGGCAATTCCGTCTACGTCAATGAAACACTCAAACTCAAATGGACTGAACAAAGGGGGGCCCCAATATGGCCTTTGTGATATCCGAACGGATGAAAAATGAATTTTCCCATTCTACGGGGAATGAACCATTCAAAAAAGTACTTCCAGCGTTGTATCGCTATTGTCTTTCGTTGACAGGCTCGATACGGGATGCCGAGGATTTGGTGCAGGCGACTTTCGTGCATATGCTGCAATCTGAGAAAAACCTGCATGAGCTGGAAAATGGCGAGGCTTATTTAATCCGTTCCGCGAGGAATCGATGGATTGATGATATTCGTAGGCAAAATGCTCAAAAGCGTCTGTCTGCGCCTGGCGAAGGAAATTATACCCGAAAGTATGATGAGCCTTCACCGCGTTATGAAGAAAATTACACACCAGATCTGGAACTGGCGCTTCAATATTTAATGACACATGTATCACCATGGCAGCGGACCATTTTGGTGCTGCGGGATGTATGGGGCTATACGGCGTCGGAAACGGCAGAGATGCTGAATACGACGGAGGGTGCGGTAAAAGCGGCCTTAAGCCGGGCCCGCGCTTTGCTTGCTCAGAAGCACAAAGAGGGAAATGGGCTGGAGTCTGTAACATTACCTGAGCATGAAGAGGAGCGGGAATGGCTTAAGGCTTATTTGGCGGCCTTTCGTGCAGGAGACGCACAACGCTGGATTGCGCTTGGCCTGAACGTTATGGCTGAGCCCATAGCGGTTGCCGGATCTGTGCTGTATCAGAGCTTTTATTCTTCCGGCGCTCAAATGAACTCTAATCCTTCCCATGGCATGCAGGCTAGGATGGCCGCTTAACAAGAGGGGAGTTTTGGCAAATGAGCACCATTCCTTATGTAATTGAGCAAACGAGTCGCGGAGAGCGAAGCTATGATATTTATTCCCGGCTATTAAAGGATCGTATTATTATGGTGTCGGGCGAGATTGAGGATCATATGGCAAATGTCATTGTAGCGCAACTGTTGCATCTTACCGCCGAGGATTCCGAGAAGGACATACAGATGTATATTAACAGTCCGGGCGGGTCCATTTCAGCGGGATTTGCCATTTATGATACGATGCAATTTGTGAAAAATGATATATCTACCATATGCACAGGCATGGCGGCGAGCTTTGGTACAATTTTGCTGACCGGAGGCACAAAGGGTAAGCGGATGGCGCTGCCCAACAGTGAAATTATGATTCACCAGCCGTTGGGCGGAGCCAAGGGCCAAGCTTCGGATGTGCTGATTTATGCCGAGCGTTTGATCAAGAGCCGGAAACAGTTAAACCGTATTTTGGCAGATCATACCGGGCAGCCGCTGGAGCGTGTGGAAAAAGATACCGACAGAGATCACTTTCTTACGGCTGAGGAAGCGGTAGCATATGGCTTGGTGGATCAAATCGTTACTCGCATCTAGCTTTTATTGAAAATTTTATGCAATCCCTCGCTAATTCTGTAATAATTCAAGGTTTGTTCATTGCAATTTCAAAACAATAGGTTTATAATTTCAAACGGATTCAAAGGGGCTTATCCGGAATCCATGGGATTTCATCCCATCTGAGCCTGCGTGTGCATGCTCAAATAAGAATTAAGCGAGGGATTTACAATGAAAACCTGCTGCACCATCCAGGTAGACGAAGACAGTTTAGTTATTGATTTGCCGGAAGAAGGAACCACGCTGGACTCCCTGCTCGGTGATATTGAGAGCTGTGGTGGAAGTGAAGAGCCTTGGCTGCAACTGATCGACAAGGTAATGGGCAACTCATCTGAGACTATACTGACAGGTCAAGTGACGGATGGCGGCGATACGAAGGAAGATCAGACGACCAAAGAACCTCAGGCAAGCCGCTCAGGGGTAATAGGAAAATGATACGTTAATACGATATTTTTAACACGATCCGATTCACATACATGATCATGTATAAGACTGCTATACCGGGCCCAAGGGCGTCGGGAAGCAGTCTTTTTTTAGCATGATGGGAAGTTAGAAATCCTCTCTATATCCGCTAAAATTCGTCAAATTTTGCAGTCCGAAGATGAGTCTTTTGTCCCTTATGCTCTCCGAAATAGCAAACGTAATGGAAAAAATCCCGAAACCGTGACTTCCTGTTCATTTTCCACTATAAAGTCGAAATGTAACATGGAACTAACTATAATAGTAGTAACATCCATATACAGGTAAGTGACACCTAATGTTGGACCTGATCCTCCTGATATATGAAGGGGGAGCCGAAAAGCGGAGAACAACGTACTAATATCACTTTATAACAAGGAAGGAATGTGTAAATGATGAATGGGCAATGGGTCCTGCCAAGGATCGCAAAAAGAGTAGCGGTGATGTTAACTGCGGTATTACTGTTGACGTTAACGAACGGATTTAACTGGAATGCGCAGACCGCAGAGGCTGCCGGTACAACTCCTGTGGAGCGCTATGGGCAACTTTCAGTGAAGAACGGCAAACTGGTGGATAAAAACGGGCAGCCTGTGCAGCTTAAAGGGATCAGCTCTCATGGTGTCCAATGGTTTGGCGATTTGGTGAATGAGGATTCCATGAAATGGCTGCGGGACGACTGGGGCATTTCCTTGTTCCGAGTTGCGTTGTACACCGAGGAAGACGGTTATATTACCAATCCTTCATTAAAAAATAAAGTGAAGGAAGCGATTGAGGCAGCACAGAAGCTGGGATTGTACGTTATTATTGACTGGCACATTCTCTCGGATGGTGATCCGAACATTCATAAAAATGAAGCCAAGGCTTTCTTTAATGAATTTGCAACTCAGTACGGGAATTTGCCAAACGTGATCTACGAGCTTGCCAACGAACCGAACGGGAACGTGAACTGGAACAACCAAATCCGTCCTTATGCGTTGGAGGTATCGCAGGTTATTCGAGCCAAGGACCCGGACAATATTATTATTGCAGGTACAGGCATGTGGAGCCAGGATGTACACGATGCAGCAGATAACCCGCTTCCAGACAAAAATACGATGTACACCGTGCATTTCTATGCGGGTACGCATGGACAATACCTGCGGGATCGCGTTGATTACGCGCTGAACAAGGGCGTGGGCATATTTGCTACGGAATGGGGAACCAGTGATGCTTCGGGTAACGGGGGGCCGTTCCTGAATGAGTCTAAGGTATGGACAGATTTCCTGGCTAGTCGTGGAATCAGTTGGGCAAACTGGTCGTTGGCCGATAAAAATGAAACCTCTGCTGCGCTTTTACCTGGCGCTAACCGTAAAGGGGGATGGCCTGATTCGCAATTGTCATCTTCTGGTAAATTCGTAAAACAAGCCATTCTGGAAGGCTCCAATAATAATACTGGAGGTGGAAACAACGGTGGTGGAAACAACGGTGGTAGCGATAACGACAACGGAGGAAGCACTCTAGGCGGGGACAATCAAGGGATTGTGCTTCAATATCGTACCGGAGACACGAATACCAAGGATAACGCAATCCGCCCTGAATTTAATATCAAAAACACAGGGAACACAGCTGTCAAGCTGAGTGATTTGAAAATTCGCTACTATTACACAGATGAAAGCAAACAAGGCCAGCAACTTTTTGTAGACTGGGCCAAGGTTGGAAATGAAAAGGTAAAAGCGACTTTTGTAGCATTGCCAGAGCCGAAGGCCAAGGCTGATAAATATGTGGAAATTTCATTTACTGATGGCGCGGGTACGATTCAGCCCGGCGGGGAAAGCGGAGAAATTCAACCCCGTATCCATGCTGCGAACTGGAGCAATTTTGATGAAACCAACGATTATTCATATGGTGCCAGCCAAACTGCCTTCGCAAACTGGGATCATGCAACCGTTTATCAACAGGGCAAGCTGGTATGGGGTATAGAGCCTTAAGGCACAACAGGGACTATGCCCGAAATGAGTAAAGAACATGGGACTTTTGGGTCCATGCTTTTCAAAATTGGATTATAGAGTATGCGCCTTTGGTATATGGGAACTGGAACTTTAGAAGGGCATTTTCAGCACTTTAGTTCCGGCTTATATACTACTAAAGTACCATATGATATTCGACTTTAGTGGTGATTGAACTACTTCCATAGCACAGAGGGCTTGGTCCTAATGGACCGTTCCTTAATAAAGAACCCCCGTGTTTGCCTTTACAGGCAGGCGGGGGTTCTTTATTAATCCAAATATTGTTTTTTCTAGGTTCAATCGTGTTTAAGCTAAATCAAAAGCTTTGGCCAGCAGACGATAGGACTGAACGCGCTTATCCAAGTCATGAATAGATGAGACAACTAGCAGCTCATCGGTACGATACTGCTCAGCCAAGCGTAGTAATTGCTCCTTACACTGATCGGGTGTACCGACAACGCGCCATGATGCGGACTGACGCAGTCGCTCGCGATCAAACTCTGTGTACGGATAGGACAGCGCTGTTTTCACTGATGGCAGTGAAGTCATTTCTTTGCCTTGCATAAGCAACAGGAAAAACAGGTTGGCGCTGGAAGCCAATTGCTCGGCCTCTTCTGTAGTTTCGGCGCATGACACAGTAACTGCCGCCATAGAGCGGGGCTTATCCCCCAGGATGGAAGGCTGATACTGATCGTGGTAACGTGCGGTAGCTTCCACCCCACCTGGTGTGCCGAAAAATTGGGCAAAGGCATAGGATGCGCCCATCATCGCGGCTAATCTTGCGCTTTCTCCACTGGAACCGAGAAGCCACAGTTCAGGAATGGTCGAAATCTTCGGCGCCGCATGAAGCCCGGCAAACCGATGGTTGGCAGGCACGGAATCATGAAAATAATCAATTAAATCGAGAATCTGTTGTGGATATTGCTCTACGGATTGGTACTTACCTTCCTGCAAGGCACGTGTAGCCAGTGGTAATCCGCCGGGAGCACGTCCCAGGCCCAGATCAATTCGGCCCGGATGAAGCGCCTCCAGCAGCCGGAAATTCTCAGCGACTTTATATGCGCTGTAGTGGGGAAGCATAATACCGCCTGAGCCAACGCGAATACGTGATGTATTTGCAGCCAAATGTGCGATCAGCACTTCAGGGCTGGAGTGTGCAAGCATTTTGGACGCATGATGCTCAGACACCCAATAACGGCTATACCCCAGCTTGTCGGCTTCACGCGCCAACGCAGTTGTATGGGATAATGCATCCAGAGCAGTACCGCCTTCAGGAATATGAGACTGGTCCAGTATACCCAGTTTTAGCATTTTGCAATCACCTCTTACACAACTGTATCAGACACAACTCATTTGGTCAAAACTTGAAGTTGGATTATTTGGAGTTGAAGTTGAATCGGTTGGAGTTTAGGAACCTTTTCGTTATAATGAAGGAAGTGTAGGATGAGAGAACATCCTTGCTTTTGGAAAGGGGAACGAACCTGTGTTAAGAACACCTTTGGGGCGTGTCCGGCTCATGCTCTGGATTCAAGGTATTGCGTATTTGGCGATATTATTCACCCATCAGCCGCTGCAAGCTGCGGGCATGACCCAGATGGTCATGGTGATCGGTAACATATACCGGATCAGCTTTTTGCTGCTCCTTGTCGCTTTGATCTATGGCAAAACAGCGCTGAATTGGTCCCTCCGGCGACCTTTATTCATTATATTTGCGTCCTTCATTCCTTTTGGGCTGATCATTATGGATTGGATTTGGGTGAAAAAATGGACAGGGGATTCGGCAGCAGAACAGCGAGCCGCATCGTAATATTTTAATAGGTAGAGTGAGATTCGAGGATATGCTCCTTAAGCCACTCAAGCGGGACTAGCCCCGGTGCAGCAGAGAAGAGAGCATTGCGCAGTTTGAAGCGTGGTGTTCTTTTTTTGTGCACCGGAAACCTGTTCAATTCAATGTTAATGCCTTCACTAAAAATTCAGCATTTTTACGTCTTTGAAAGCCTTCCACCCAATGCCCCGTAAATGGATAAACTTCAATCGTTTTAGGCGATTCAATGCGATTATATGCGGCAAAAATCGTTTCCGGCATACATACGGTATCCTTGAGTCCTACCGATACCATGACAGGAATACGAATGCGATGAGCAAGATTCATCACGTCAAAATAACTCAATGTATGTAGCACCTGCTCCAAATGCTCTGGAAATCGGTTTGCGAATTCGGCAGCTTCCGTCAGTGAGCTGGTAGAATTCATTATACCAAAGTCCATATGACACATATTGGGAATATCAGCCACTGTAATTGCAGGCTTATCGCTTAGTGCGGCCACCATTAATGCAAGTCCGCCGCCCTGGCTGGCCCCAGAGATTGCGATTTTGCTTGCATCTACATCCGGCTGCTCAGCCACCCAATCTACGGCTCTGAGGGCATCTGTCGTTATCGTTTTGTAGTAGCAGGTATCCTTATCCAGAATTCCTTTCGTTACCCAGCCTTTAACCGTACCATGAGGATCATCCAGACGATCTCCTGTTTCACCACCCTGACCGCGTACATCTACGGCAAATACAGCAAAGCCAAGCATCAGCCAGGACGAGTAATCCTCAGGATAGCCCTTGCCACCTGTATAGCCATGGAAAAGGACAATACACGGCAGCTTTTGATTTCCGGCAAATTGGGGGCGTATATACCATGCATGCAGCGGCGTATCATCTACACCTTCAAAGGTAACCCGTGAGGCATGAATATGAGGATACGGCGTTTCCACTGGTGTTTTGAACGCACGCACGGGTTTAGCCTGTACATCCTCCAGTGTTTTGTCCCAGAACAGCTCGATGTCCTTCGGGGCGGTCAGATCCGGTTGATACTGCTTCAATTCGGCAATTCTTTTTTCAATGATATTCATAGCAAAAAAGTCCTCCTCCATATATAGAACGAGTATCTACTCAAGCTTTACCCGGTAAAGTAGACTCTTCCAACTCTCTCAGCAACTCAAATGCTTCTTCGTTTGTGCTTCCGCACGTATCTTCATCAGCACGAAATCCGCTGCATACGGTTGGCCGCTCAGGCTTGCCAAACAATCGGCAGCGGTAATCTGAAGTGAGCTGAGGGCAAGAGACACCAGCCGGTTTTCCATCGGGCATGCCGGGAATAGGGGATGAAATCGTAATAGCAATACAGCAGGCGGCGCATCCGACACGACACTCCAGTTGGGGTCACTCCTTATCATCTGTTATTTTTGCAACGTATGTATGAAGCGACTTCAATGAAGCCATAATGTGAGGATGGCACAAAAAAAGCAGGAATACAAGGATAACTGTATTTTATACACACTTTTCACACAAGGGTTATAAATAGGCAGTTAGGCACGTAGGATGGTATCAAGCTCCTAAGTCATTGTTTTGTTCATTAGGTAATATTGGCCATTTGTGCTCAGTGTGTTCAAAAAGAGTTCGAGTGGTTAATAATAGAACACAACGATAAAAACTTAAACGAGGTGAAGTAAAATGAGTTGGTTATGGGCATTGATTGTTGGAGGTATTATTGGTTGGGTGGCAGGAATTATCGCAGGTCGTGATGTTCCGGGTGGCGTGATTGGTAACATCATCGCTGGTTTTATCGGTGGATGGTTGGGTGGCTTGATTCTGGGCGACTGGGGTCCTGAAATCGGATCGTTCTACATTGTCCCTGCATTAATTGGTGCGATTGTGCTGGTTGTTATCGTAAGCTTGATCTTTCGTTCCGTTGGACGGAGCAGAGGCTAACACATAATTAATCGATTCCACTACCCCTTATAGGGTATAAGGCTATCAAATGAAAAGAAGCTGCTTCCGCAAGGTTCACAAATGAACCTGCAGGAGCAGCTTCTTTTATTGAAACCGCCTGATATGAGGCACACATAAAACGCCCAATACGATGCACATGCCAATGGTTGAAAACAGACCGATGGTGAAAATACCCCCAAGCTTGTCCGCCATCGCGCCCACAGCCAGATAGCCTACAGGCAGTAAGGCAAAGGAAAACATTAGATCCAGACTGGCTACACGGCCAAAGGATTCGGCGGGAACCATTTCCTGAAGGCTTGTTTCCCAAATGATCGCAAATATCATAATGCCGAACCCTTCCAGCATCATGCTCATAATCAGTCCCGGCATCCAGGTGACTACAGACAACAATAGTAAAGCAAGCCCGCTGACAAAAGCCCCGAGATAAGCGAGCAGGCCGCGATGCTTCCAGTGCTTGCGCGACCCGTATACAAAGGCACCCAGCATAGCGCCAACGCCGCTACTTGCCATCGCAACACCATACACGACTGGACTGTAGCTATGATGAACCTTGAACAGCCACGGAATGAGTACCGCAATAATGCCGGAGTAACAAATATTAATGAAGGAAAAAGCCAGAATCGTAATCCACAGCCACGGATGACTTTTAAGAATCGTAAAGCCCGCAATAAAATCTTTGAGAAAATGCTGTCCTTCCTGATCTTGCTGTTCTGCATTTGCCTGCCGTTTCCCGATGATCGAGGCCAAATGACCGCTTAGCATCCAGAAGCAGGCAAAAGATATCAGATAGGCGATAGAATCCAGCCCAAAACCAACTCCTGCTGAGGTAAAGGATACAATGAAGCCGCCCAGTGGAGGGCCAAGCAGACGGACGCCTTGTATACTAATCTGACTGAGCGCGTTAGCCGCATTGCGAATGTCCGGCGTAAACACCTGTGCACGCAAGGCAGAATAAGCCGGATTAAAGATCCCGTCCATCAACCCGTATAAGGCAAGGCCAACGAACAGATACGGCAGTTTCATACCGTCGGTAAACATCAGCACCGCCGCAGCGAACATTAATACGAAGCGGGCAATGTTGGTGAACAGAAGCAGACGGGTTCGGTCGATCCGATCCACAATCATCCCCGCAAAGGGCAGAATAAGCACGTTAGGCAGCATATAGACAGTCATCGCCAGCCCCATGATTGTAGTCGAGCCTGTCAGGGAGTAGATAACCAGTGGCAAAATGACTGTAGTGACCGAGGTTCCCAGCATAGCGATCCAATGTCCAAGCCACAGTAGAGTGAACGCTTTGGATTGCCTTAAAGGCGAAGTGAAGGTGGCCCAAGCTGAACGTCTTCCTTCGGGTGAAGCAGAGGATAGGGTTGAATTTTGGGTTTCCATAATGCCTTCCTTTCAATCAAAGACGAGGTAAATATTACTAATCTTCATATTGAAACTATTATACGAAACCTTTGACGTAAAGGTACAGAAAAAAGTTACTGTGAGGATAGATCAAATGAATAGTCTGTCTATGAATGAGCCAACCTAGGATAACTTTGGGTACCGGAAGTAATATAGCTTACCTTTTGCATAGGGATTATTGGATAAAAGCATTGACGTGTAAAAATGAATGATGTACTATTCAATGAGCCAGCTACATGCTAGGTTATCAAGAAAAAGGAAAAGAGTGTGGTTAACATGAAAAAATTTAGACTTTTACCAGTCGTACTGATCGTAATGGCTTTGCTGGTTTCGGCCTGCGGCAACAACGACAAAGGTGCTAATTCAAATAATGCTGCTACCGGGGATGCCGGGTCTAATAATGGAAAAGCAGATGCAACCGCCACAGCTACTTTGGAATCTGTAAAAGCGAGTGGCAAGCTGCGAATCGGTACAGAAGGTACCTATGCTCCATTTACCTACCATGATGCTGCTGGTAAGTTGACAGGCTTCGACGTCGATATTGCAACTGAAGTAAGTAAGCGTCTGGGTGTCCAACCGGAGTTTATCGAGACGCAATGGGATGGAATATTTGCGGGATTGAACTCCAAGCGGTTTGACACGGTGTTCAATGAAGTATCCATTACAGACGAGCGCAAGCAAAAATACGATTTCTCCGATCCGTACATTGTCTCTAAGGCGGTTCTGATCGTAAGCGAAGATAATACGGACATCAAAAAGTTTGCTGATCTAAAAGGTAAAAAGGCCGGGCAATCCCTGACCAGCAACCTGACTCAAATTGCGAAGAGCAACGGCGCTGAAATTGTGGCAACCGACGGATTCAATCAGGCGATTGATCTCCTGACATCCAAACGAGTGGATGCAACCGTCAATGATGGTTTGTCCTATCTTGATTTGAAGAAGCAAAAGCCTGATGCTCCTATCAAAAAGGTGGATGAATCTTCAGATGCTTCACACAGCGCGGCTGTTTTTAACAAAGGCAGTGAAGATTTGATCAAGGAAGTCAACAAAGCGCTGTCTGACATGAAGGCTGACGGTACGTACCTGAAAATTTCCGAGAAATATTTTGGAGCCGACGTATCCAAATAACACACGAATAACCGGAGTCCTCGCCATGTCGAACCGGATTTTCGCAAACTTATCTTTTTAAAGGATGTCTGCACAATGGATGATCGCCAGATACAAATTATTATCGATTCATTACTGCCTCTGCTGAAAGCAGGGGTTTCTTTCACGATTCCGCTCACACTCATCTCCTTTGCTCTAGGCTTGATACTGGCGCTGGTTACGGCGTTGGCCCGATTGTCCAAATGGAGAATACTCAAGCTGATCTCTGGCTTCTATGTGTGGGTGATTCGGGGAACACCGTTGCTGGTGCAATTGTATATTATTTTCTACGGTTTGCCTTCAGTTGGCATTACGCTGGACCCTTTTATAGCTTCAGTGATTGGCTTTACGCTCAGCGTGGGGGCTTATGGCTCCGAAATTATGCGTGCTGCAATTATATCCATTCAGGAGGGGCAGTGGGAGGCAGGATATTCCTTGGGAATGACACGTTGGCAAGTGCTGCGACGTATCGTGCTTCCGCAAGCAGCCCGTGTGTCCGTACCGCCGTTAGCTAATTCTTTCATCAGTTTGGTCAAGGATACTTCACTGGCTGCAACGATCACCTACGTAGAGATGTTCAGAACGGCCAATCAGATTGTGGCTACCACGTATGAGCCTTTATTAGTTTATACCGAGGCGGGGGTTATTTATCTGCTCTTTAGCACCATCTTGACTGTGCTGCAAAATTACCTGGAGAAGCGGCTAAGCCGTTTTTCCGTTAGATAAAGGAGATTGTACCGGTGATCCAAATTCGGAATATACACAAATCGTTCGGCTCGCTGGAAGTGCTTAAAGGAGTAGACGTGACACTGGATAAAGGAAAGGTGCTCGTTATCATCGGTCCTTCCGGCTCCGGAAAAACAACGCTTTTGCGCTGTCTGAATTTGCTGGAGGTTCCTGATCAGGGCGAGATTCAGGTGGGGGATATTGCCCTGAATTTTGCGAAAGGAACGAAGCTGCGACAGGAAAGCATCTTGGCGCTGCGCAAGCGGACAGGTATGGTATTTCAATCCTACAACCTGTTCCCGCATATGACAGCAGTTCAAAATGTAATGGAGGGCCAAGTCACCGTTCAGAAGAAGAGTAAGGACGAGGCACGCAAACGCGGATTGGAGCTGCTTAAAAAGGTGGGACTGGCGGAAAAAGCCGAATCCTATCCACATCAGTTGTCGGGCGGACAGCAGCAACGGGTCGGTATTGCCCGGGCAATGGCGGTCGATCCAGAGGTGCTGTTATTCGATGAGCCGACCTCTGCGCTTGATCCCGAGCTGGTAGGCGAGGTGCTTAAAGTTATGAAGCAACTGGCTGCCGAAGGTATGACCATGGTCATTGTCACTCATGAAATGAAATTTGCGGCTGAGGTGGCGGACCATGTGATTTTGATGGATCAGGGCGTGATTGTGGAGCAAGGTTCACCTCATGAGGTGCTTGAACGCCCGACCAGTCTACGAGCCATTCAGTTTTTAAATCGGTTGAGCGGGGAAACAGAATGAAGAAAATGTGGAAAAAAGAAGAACCTCTAAATGCGCCAAAATGGGCTTCAGAGGTTCTTTGCATATGATGATGTACGTCCGAAAGGGAAATCAGGAGAGGATTTAGAAGAATCCAACTCGTCCTTCGGCTACATTTTTTAACCAGTCCTGCTTGCGGCTCTTATCCAGCTCGCCTCGCATACCTTTAATAATCAGCTCAATGTCCGTTTTTCCACTCTCATGCCATTCCAGAGCAGTGCTGACATACAGCTCACCAAGCTGGGCCAGAGAAAAGCCGTCAGTCATCGCTGCCGCCTTCTGCGTACCCGCTTCTCCTGCAAAAACAAGGAAGTTGCGCAGCTTGAGATACGCTAGTCGTAGCGCTTCATCCGGCAGACTGATTTCATAGGCACGGTCGAAGCGACCCGCCCGGTTCATCAGACCTGGATCAATTTTTTCGGGATAATTGGTTGTTCCGATCAGGAAGATACCCTCCTTGGAAGTAGCGCCATCAAGCGTATTCAGGAAAAAGGAACGAACTTCCTGCGGCATGGAATCAATATCCTCAATGACCAGCACCATCGGAGCGAGACGGGTAGCCGCCTCGAACACCTCTTTAACCGATTCGCTGGTTGTATACTCCGTAATTTGCCAGTAGGCGGCCGGACCCGGTACGCTGCTCGCAATAGATTTAACAAGCGTCGTTTTCCCGTTGCCCGGATGGCCATACAGCAGAATACCGCGTTTGTATGGAATATTATAAGTCTGATAGAATGTACGATCTGCTTCAAAAAACTGATCGAGTGAACGGAAAATATCGCGCTTGATTTCAGCTTTCAAAATAACGTCATCCCGCGTAATGGCACGGGTAATTGGCTCCGCCTGCCGGGATAATCCGCGGCTTGTGTCAGTAAAGACGGTGACCCGCGTCATATTCTGCTTGCGTTCACGCCCGCGTACGCCCGCGAGGAAGCCTTGCAGCTCCTGATCGCCTGTCGCAAATACGTAATCTTCATTATATACGCCATTTTCACGGAAAAAGGGAACCCGCGCCAGCGCGATGCCCCACTTGGGATAGGCGAATACATTATTACGCATCGACAGATGCACGCCGTATTCTGGAGTGGGCCCGTCATCGTCATATTGGATGGTGCGTTCCTCCAAGCGATCAAAGACCCGTGCCACATGCTCCAGATCCGGGCTGCCTGAACGAATGTCCTCCTCCAGCAAGTCCCAATACTCAATATTGGGATCGTCACTGGCATACAGCTCATATTTTACGCCATAGCGGTTATATAGGGCTTCACTGATGCCGTCGATCAGACGGGCATAAGCGGCATAGCCGGTAATACGCCCATCCGTACGTTCATCAAATTCGTAAATAGCTGGGATGTCTATACTCAATTATTTGGCTCCTTTCAGGGCGGCCAGCGGCTTGCATTTGGCTACAACGGTTGCAAGTCCTGCCCCGGTGACACTTTCAATAATATCATCTACATTTTTGTAGGCTTGGGGAGATTCGTCGAGAATGCTTTCCAGCGATGACTGATTGACCACAATCTCGTCGTCTGTCCCTACACCAAGTGCTCCGGCAAAATCGTCCACACTTACGAGTCGTTTGGTCGCAGAGCGTGAACGGATACGGCCCGCTCCATGGCAAATGGAGTGGAAGTTATCCTGCCCGCCCGGCAGACCGACCATAATATAGGAAGACGTCCCCATAGAGCCGGGAATCAAGGCCGGATGTCCTGTTTCCCGGTAAGGTTTCGGATTGTTAGGATGTCCGGCTGGAAGAGCGCGGGTAGCCCCTTTACGATGCACAAACACGCTGCCGTGATCCGGGTGGGATTCCTCCCAACCATAATTGTGCATCAGATCGTACAAGGTGCGCAACTCGCACTTTGTACCAAAGACATCACGAAAGGCTTCACGTACGGAAAAAGCGATCAAATGTCGGTTCACCACCGCATAGTTCAGTGCCGAGTACATCATATTGATGTAATGTGCAGCTTCGGGATGCTCCAGGGGGGCAAATACCAACCTTGGATCAGAGGTTCCAAGCCCAAGGCGACCCATTGCTTTGGCAATGGCAGACGAGCTGGTTTGGCTGACCGCTCCACCCCAGGCACGTGATCCGGAGTGAACCATGACGGCAACCTGACCGTCGAACATCCCCCAGGCTTCGGCTATTTCACGGTTGTGCTCGGCAATCTCAATCGCCTGAATTTCAACGAAATGATTCCCTCCACCCAGCGTGCCGAGCTGTCGGTGAGCCCGGTGCCACGTGCGATCTTCGACGAGATTAAGTACCTCTTCATCAAATGAGAACTTACTGTGCTCTACATGGGTGAGTGAGGTTGATTTTTTGGGCGTGTAGCTGTCCGGAATATATTTATTGGGTAACCCATGCAGGCCCTTGCGTACAATATGCTCCAGCCGGATATCTGAATAATGTCCACGCTGGTGGGCTTCCATCGGCAAATATTTATCAATGGTCTTGACCAGCTTGCGGCGCAGCTTGGTTTCCTTCAAGGCATCCTTGTGCAAATTGGTCAGGTGTACGCGCATGCCGCAGCCGATATCACTGCCGACGATGGAGGGAGATACATAGCCGTCCTCCATTCCCCATACCGCTGTTGTGCCGATGCAGGTTCCGACGCCTACATGTACATCTGGTGTATACCCCATATAGCGGATACCGGGAATTTGTAAATTGTTATTAGCCATCTCGAACACCTTGTAATCCAGTGAGGAGAAAAGCTGCTGAGAAGCATATACGGTCAAATCGCCAGCCGGAAGCTTCATAAGATGGCTGTAAGGTCCTTTTTGTAAGAACGAGTCTGTCGTGTGTTGTATATTCATATCGTTGGATAATTCCCTTCTTCATGTAAATCTAAAAATACATACAAATTAAGCTTTAAAAAAAGAAATAAAAAAAGCCGCAGACTTGTCGTCTACGGCTTTCTGCACCGAAAGTGTCATTACACGTCATGATCTATACATCATTAATACGTAAAATAACCTGTTCTTCCAATGGCATTACATACAGAAAAAAGCCTGGTTAATCACGCCGTCAGACAGCGCGATGTCCCCCATCATGTCGCCCGAACGGGGCCGATGAGACGAAAATTCTTATATATGGTTTTGTCATGCTGCCTGTCTGTTACCATCATGTAAAGCTCAGTCATGTCTGTCGGCCCCCTTTTCCTAAAGTTAATTGCTATGTTAATGGAAACCTGTGGAAGCTGTCAACCCTGAAAAGAGGAAGAATGGAAAGATGTGACTTTAATCATAGTGAAGTGTGAGTTAAATCATAGTTCAAATGACCCAAACCTGTTACTGTCTAAATATTCAAATATTCAGAGATTGTTGATGGTTTACAGAACAATTTTTGTGAGGGGACGGAGCAAGCATGGAAGGAGATCTCCAGAAGTTTAAGGCCGACTTTTTCAAAGCATTGGCTCACCCTCTGCGCATCCGCATTCTGGAGGTGTTGAGTGAAGGGGAGCGGAACGTAAATGAGCTACAGACTGCGCTCGGTTCCGAAGGCTCTGCCGTATCGCAGCAATTGGCCGTGTTGCGCGCCAAAAATTTGGTGAGCAGCATCAAGGAAGGCACGACGGTCGTTTACTCGCTGCGGGACCCGCTCTTGACGGAACTGCTTGCGGTGGCGCGGCAAATTTTTGACAATCATCTGGTCGAAGCTATCTCGTTGCTGGAGGGTATACGGAACGAGAAGTAATGCTACTACAGAAAAGAAGGGTTACAGAGGATGAAGTGGATGGGAAGGTTCGAGGGATATAACGCAGGAGCTTTGCGAAAGGACCTGATTTCCGGAAGTATCGTGGCAATTGTGGCAATTCCGCTCGGTATGGCGTTTGCCATTGCATCGGGAGTAAAGCCGGAATACGGGTTGTACACAACCATTGTGGCAGGAGTTTTGGTTTCGCTGTTAGGAGGGTCCAAATTTCAGATTGGCGGACCTACGGGCGCTTTTATTCCGATTTTGCTGGCTATTGTCATGCAGTACGGTTATGAGAATTTGCTCATAGCCGGTTTCATGGCGGGGATTATGCTCATCTTAATGGGCGTGCTGAGGCTAGGCGCGTTAATTAAGTTCATCCCTAAGCCGGTAACGATTGGCTTTACGGCGGGCATTGCCGTGACGATTTTCAGCGGTCAGATTGCTAACTTTCTCGGCTTGCGCGGAGTAGAGCGGCATGAAACGTTTCTGCCTTCTATGGCAGAGCTGATCCATCGCCTGCCTTCACTGAATGTGTACAGTATTCTGACGGCGGGTATCTGTCTTGCCGCCCTCATTCTGGTGCCTAAAAAATGGCCCAAGGTACCCGGTTCACTCGTTGGCCTGCTCTTATCCACGCTGGTGGCAGCCTGGCTTTTTCCGGGTCAGGTGGCAACGATCGGCACCGCATACGGCGCAATTCCGGCATCTCTGCCTGAGCTGCATGTTCCAAGCGTGACCTGGGACCTAATTGTGAAGCTGCTGCCGCCCGCACTTGTCATCGCAATGCTGGGAGCTATCGAATCCCTGCTTTCGGCGGTGGTTGCTGACGGCATGACAGGGGCCCGGCATAACAGCAATCGTGAGCTGGTTGGACAAGGTTTTGCCAACTTGCTCACACCACTATTTGGCGGTATTCCTGCGACGGGGGCGATTGCGCGCACAGCCACCAATATCCGCAGTGGTGCCGTGTCTCCCATGTCGGGCATTGTACACGGCTTGGTTGTGCTGCTTATTCTGGTGGTTTTTGCTCCATATGCATCCAATATTCCGTTGGCGAGTATGGCTCCGGTGTTGATGGTGGTCGCCTGGAATATGAGCGAGCGCACACATTTTGCACACATCCTCAAGACGCGGACAGCGGACTCTATCGTACTGGTTGTCACCTTTTTACTGACGGTATTTACGACGCTGACCACGGCTGTTGAGGTAGGTCTGATTCTGGCCGTTGTACTGTTCGTCAAGCGTATGAGCAGTACACTTTCAGTGGATAAGGTACTACCCGATCCTTCCGTTAAGCATGAAAAAGTCGGTGCCCATATGGTTACAGAGCAGCATGATTGCCCACAGGTGGCGATTTATAGTGTGGAAGGCCCTCTATTTTTTGGTGCCGCTTCGGCATTGGAAAATTCGGGGATGGGAGGTCAGGCTGGCTATAAGCAAGGGATTTTATTGTTGCGTATGGGTAAGGTTCCCTTTATGGATATGACAGGAGAGTCTAACTTTACCGCATTGATTCAGAAATATCGTAAATCCGGTGGAACGGTGCTTGTTTCCGGCCTCCAGCCGCAGCCGCAGACATTACTTCACAAAACCGGATGTTACGACATGATCGGACACGAGCATTTTTTCGAGCATACAGGAGAAGCCCTTACGGCAGCCATAGCACGAGTGGATCGGGATACATGTCGGGGGTGCAGGCAGATGGCTTTTCGGGAATGTGCCGCCCTATGCGGCAGGTCGCAAGCACTATCAAGACCATCCATTTCGGATGGAGCGGTTCCGGTTCCCATACCTGTAAACAGTGGCAGATAGCCCTCTCTGAATCTTCTATGGAATGTAGAAGGAATGCCGAAAAATCTCTTTTATTTTTACGATAAGAAGTGCAATATCAAGACCAGCACTTGCTCGTAAAAACGGAAGAGGTTTTTTGCTTTTCAAAGAAAAAGGGAAAAAATTCAAAAAAAAATGCTTGTATATCTGTTTTTATGACATTATACTAGATTCAAAAGATACCATTTGTATCATTCTTTTGTTTTAATTTGGCTTTTAATGCACAGATATTAAACTCCTCGATAACTTCTAGCTTCCTACCCTACTTTTTTCTTCAGGTTTTTCTCTTACTTTTTCCAAAGCGATATAAGCTGAATTTTTAAAATTTACACTATTTCTTCCGGTCCTGCCCCCTTGGTTATTCACCACAGAATCATGACCTATGGATTCCAAGCTAGAATCTATATTTTTTGAAGGAGGTGATGACCAGAGGCTATTTCGTGAGCTTTTCACGCGGCTGTCGGCAGGTTATTCTTGAGAACCACAAAACCAAGTAAAGGGAGATGAAAAGTATTGATTAAGTCGAAAAATATCAAAAAGACGTTATCGGTTAGTTTTACTGCTATTCTTGCTTTTTCTCTGATTTCTCCGGTGTACGGAGATGCGAGCACAACCACCGCGGCAGGAGCTTCAACCATTTCCGCCAAGGTTTCAGCCAAGCTGAACCAGCAATTTAGTGAAAGCGAGTACGTCACCTATCTGGTCAAATTAAAAGATCAGGTAGATACAGAGTCGGTTGCCAAGCATGCTTTCCAAAAGGCTTCCTCAGACCAGATTTCTCCGGCTGCCGCTAAGCTGTCTGTACGTACAACAGTTGTGAACTCTCTCATTGATACTGCTGAAAAATCTCAACAGCCTGTGGAAGAATACTTAAAGAAGGAAGTCAATAACGGAGGCGTCAAAAAGTACAAGAGCTACTTTATCGTGAACGCGCTTGCGGTAACGAGTACCAAGGAGGTATTGGATAATCTCGCCACACTTCCTGAGGTAGACAAAATTTTACCGGATGAAACGCGGGAGCTGCAAAAGGTTGAAATAGATAAGGATGCCCAGCCAGCAGCCGAACAAGCTGCTGTAGACACGGCTGCAACGGAAGAGAATGCACAAAAATCCGTGGAGGAATCCGTATATAAGGATGCTGTAACGCCGAGCCGAGCCGAATGGAATATTTCCAAAATCAAAGCACCACAGGTTTGGGCCAAAGGCATTGACGGCAAAGGGGTTGTCGTTGCCAATCTTGATACAGGCGTAGAGTACACTCACCCGGCGCTGAAAAGAAAATGGCGCGGTTTGAATGCTTCCGGTCAAGTCGTTAATCCAGAGCTGAGCTGGTATGATGCGGTTAACGGAGCATCACTGCCAACAGATTCAAACGGACATGGTACACATACGATGGGGACGAGTGTTGGCTCGGACAGTAACGGTACGAATGAAATCGGGGTTGCTCCCGGTGCCAAATGGATTGCCGTACGGGTATTTAACCCGTCAACGACAGATTCCATTCTGCTGGACGGAGGTCAATGGTTGCTGGCCCCAGTAGACAAAAATGGCAAGAAGCATCCTGAGCTTGCGCCGGATGTGGTGAATAACTCTTGGGGCGGTGGACCTGGTCTGGATGAATGGTATCGTCCAGTCACCAAGGCGTGGAGAGCGGCTCAGATTTTCCCTGAGTTCTCTGCAGGCAACACGACACTGTCAAATCCGGGCGGACCTGGGTCTGTAGCTAATCCGGCGAACCTGCCGGAAGCCTATGCCACAGGAGCGACTGATGTTAACAACAAGCTGGCGAGCTTCTCGCTGCGTGGTCCTTCGCCATATGGAGAAGTGAAGCCTGAGATATCGGCCCCTGGCGTAAACATCCGTTCCTCTGTTCCTGGTGGTGTTTACGAGGGTGGCTGGAACGGTACATCCATGGCAGGCCCGCATACGGCCGGATTAGCGGCATTGCTGCTCCAGGCCAAGCCATCCTTGACAGTGGATCAACTGGAGGATGTTATTTCGAAAACAGCGACGCCGCTGACAGACAGCCAGTATCGGACTTCACCGAATAACGGCTATGGATATGGTCTGATCGACGCGTTGGCTGCGGTCAATTCGGTACTTAACTAGAATGGTCTGATCGTGTTGTAGAAAGACTTCGGAAATCCCTTGAAGCGGCTCATCCAGAGATTGCATACACCTGCTAACCGTGTAATGCAACATTTATGCAGCCGCTATAAAGGGGTTTTCGTACATAGAAAATACAAAAATCATTAATTTAAAGAAGATTGCAAAAAAATGACTTGTATATCTGTTTTGATAACTTTATACTATCCATAATATATGTTTTTATATCAATTTTTAATATAAAATGTAACGATATAACATGTCGTGTTATAACATGTTCTCTCTTCGACATTCTCCTGCTTGTTCTCCTTGGTATCTGCTGAATTTCATCGCATGCTATCTTTGACTCACAAACTCATCTATGAAATACATTCACCTATGAAAATCTAAATCGTTTTATACCTCTATATTCTATGAAGGAGGTGGTTGTCAACCCTATCATGTTGTGAGCCCGTAGATTTGATGTGCAAGGCAAGAAGGCATGAGGTCTTACTCTCGTACAGGTTATACCAGAAATATTAAACCTAGTAAAAGGAGTGGAGGAGTAATTGATTAAACCTAAACGATTCAAGAAACCACTATCTATCGGACTATCTTTGCTTATGGCCTTTTCTTTTGTCCAACCCGCTTTGGCGAATAATACACCGGATGGCTCCAAGCTGGAGCTGAAATCAGGCTCGCACAAGGTAACGACCACGAAGGTATCCCCTAAACTGACCAAACAGTTTGAGGAGAACAATTATGTAACTTATCTGGTCAAATTAAAAGAACAGGTGGACACAAACAAGGTTTCCAAAAATGCTCTCCAAAAGGCCTCGCTTGAGAAAATAACACCCTCTGCCGCCAAAATGGCTGTCCGTAGCAATGTGATCAGCTCTCTACGTGAAACCGCTTCAAGAACCCAATATGGGCTTGAAAATTATTTGGATAAGCAATCGGAGAGCGGTGGAGTGAAGGAATATAAAAGCTACTTTATTGTCAATGCCTTGGCGGTCACAAGTACCAAGGAGGTGCTGGACCATATTTCACAGTTGCCTGAGGTAGACAAAATTTTGCCGAATGAAACACGTTATCTGCAAAAGGTGACGGTTGACAAGCAGGCAGAGGGGGCAGTCGCCAAAACTGCTGAAACAGCGGCAGCAGACACGGCAAAATCTGCAACGGCAGAGAAAGCTGTAGAGCTGGAGAAGGACGATAGTAAAACATCAGCGAAGCCCGGCAATGCAGGTAAGAACGCTGTAGACCCGTCTACCGTGGAATGGAATATATCACATATTAATACACCTCAAGTATGGGAACAAGGAATTGATGGAACCGGAATCGTCGTGGCCAATCTCGATACAGGCGTAGACTATACTCATCCGGCCCTGCATCGCAAATGGCGCGGTCTGGATGCAGCGGGGAATATTGTGAATCCTGAGCTGAGCTGGTACGATCCGCATAGTCATGCCACGCTTCCAGTCGATCAGGAAGACGATTCCCACGGTACGCATACGATGGGCACGATGGTCGGCTCCGAGGAAAACGGAACCAACCGGATCGGCGTTGCGCCTGGCGCGAAGTGGATTGCGGTTCGGATTTTTAATCCGGAAACGACGGATGCGATTATACTGGACGGCGGTCAGTGGCTGCTTGCGCCAAGGGATGCTCAAGGCAATCTACATCCCGAGCTTGCACCGGACGTGGTGAACAATTCGTGGGGTGGCGGACCCGGCCTGGATGAATGGTTCCGACCTGTAGTTCAAGCATGGCGGGATGCTCAAATATTCCCCGAATTCTCAGCAGGTAACACCTCCCTTTCCAACCCGGGCGGACCTGCATCGGTAGCGAATCCGGCCAATTACCCGGAATCCTTTGCCACTGGAGCAACTGATATCAATGACAAACTAGCTAGCTTCTCACTGCTGGGACCGTCACCATATGGCGAAGTGAAACCCGAAGTATCCGCACCGGGGGTGAATATTCGGTCATCCGTGGCTGGCGGTGCCTACAAAGGCGGATATAACGGAACTTCTATGGCGGGCCCTCATGTAGCGGGACTTGCGGCTCTGTTGCTGCAAGCGAATCATTCGCTTACCGTGGATCAGCTAGAGGATATTCTGATGAACACAGCTACAGCGCGCACGAATAGCACATATCCGACTTCTCCGAACAACGGCTACGGACATGGTGTTATTAATGCGCTGGATGCAGTCGGCTCTGTCGTTCAAGGCTTGGGCTCCGTGTCCGGTAAAGTCGTAACAGGTGGAGACGATCTGGAAGCGCCTGTTCTGGAGCATACACCGGCTACTGCGGCATTCGAGGGCATTGATATACCTCTGACTGCTCATGTAACGGATAATGTCGGGGTGACAGCAGTTGAGGCCTTTGCCAAAACAGCGGGCACGTCAAACTATGTATATATTCCGTTGGAACGGACCTCCGGCGACAGCAAAGACGGTACATATCAAGCGTCCATCCCGACTTTTTTGGTGAACAGCGCCGGTCTGGAATACTATATTCGTGTCAATGATTACGGTAATAACGGTTTTGAAACGGAAGTATATAAGGTTAGCATCTCCAAGGGTGTTAAGCCGGGATATACGCAGGATTTTGAAAAAGACATCGCTGGTATCAATATCGGCGGACAAGGCAGTGTCTGGAAATGGGGAACTCCGACAAGCGGCCCTAAAAGCGCACATTCGGGTGCAAAGGTCCTCGCGACTAATCTCGAAGGCCAATACCAGACCAATTCCAACAGTTATTTTATGGCTCCTCCAATTGATCTGACCGAAAGTCCGAAAGGGGCACTGGTTAGCTTCAAACATTGGTACGATCTTGAAAACAATTCTGATTTCGGCAAAGTGTATGTAGCGACCACTAATAGTCAGAATGCATTTGAGCAGGTCTTATCGTTTACCGGAACCAGCAACGGCTGGAAAACACAGTATCTGGATTTGCGGGCATTCGCAGGTCAAAAGGTGTACCTCTTATTCAACTTTACAAGTGACAATACGATTGTGAAAGAGGGCTGGTACATCGACGACCTGTCGATTCAGGAACCGGATACCGTTGCTCCTGCCGCGCCAAGTAATTTGACTGCCGAAGCGGATACGGTCGGCAACGTTACGCTGGCCTGGAATGCTTCATCCGATGAAGATGTGAAGCAATACAAAGTGTATCGCTCCACCCAATCGGGCAAAAATTACACTTCGTTGGGTACAACCACGGGGCTGACCTTCACTGATACGATCACGGTCGGTGGGGCGACCTATCATTATGCAGTGGCGGCCGAGGATTACAGCGGTAACGAGGGAGTCAAGTCGAATGAGGTCTCTCTGAGAGTAGACGTACCGGATACGCTGTATAGCGATCATTTTGACGGCAGCTCGGATAACGGCTGGACTCACTCAGGTACCAAGGATGAATGGGAGCGTGGCATTCCCAAAGTCGGGCCTGAGAGTGCGGCATCCAAACCAAACGTATGGGCGACGGATCTCGATAGCAGCTATGAGAGCGGAGCTGACTTTTCACTGGTTTCTCCAAAAATTAATTTGAATGGTGTGCGCAACGCGACACTGACCTTCAACCACTGGTTTGAAATTGAGGCCGGCTATGACTTCGGTTATGTGGAAGTGTCCCAAAATAATGGCGACACTTGGACCGAGCTGGGCAAATTCTCTCATAACACCAATGGGAAAAAATGGACTCCAGTTTACTACAATCTGGATAGCTATACCGGCAATGAGATTCAAATTCGCTTCCGCTTGAAATCAGATAACAGTGTGAACAAAAACGGTTGGTACATTGACGATTTCCGTGTGTTGGGCATTCCAGCTTCGACAGTAACCAAGGATATCGTACCTGAGTCGAATATCAAGCTGGAAAAAGCGGAAGAACAATTCCCGCTGTACAAAATTACAAGCACCGAAAAGAGTGAATTCCAGGAAAAAGTGAAGCCGACGGAAGCGACGGTGGACAGTGGACGTGTCGGTCTCGAAAGTCTTCCTGCCAGCGCCACAGTTACCGTACTGGAAACCGGACGTTCGGTGAAAACCGATCCGACCACAGGTAAATACAGCTTCATTCACGTAGCTGGCGATTATACGCTGAAGGCTGAAGCCTATGGCTATGAGCCGCAAACGAAGCAGGTCACGATTGAGAATAATAAAGTCATCAGAGCAAACTTTAGTCTCCAAGCTGTACCTCATGGTACGGTTCACGGAGTCATTACCGACAAGCAATCCGGTGAACCCATCCAAAAAGCGAAAGTGCTGGTGCTGGAGGATGCACGTATTGCTCCGGTAGAGACGAATGAAGCAGGAGAATTTACACTGGACGTGCTGGAAGGAACATATACTTTATCCATTTCAGCCAACAATTATTATAGCGACAGCGTATCCGTTACGGCTCCTCCGAACGGCAGCGTGGAAGCAAACGTCACGCTGAAGCCTTTTATCGGCTTCCAGGGAGGCATCGCTTATGATGACGGTACAGGGGAAAATGCCAGAGCCTTTAATGCGGCAGGCAATTCTTGGGCAGTTCGAATGACACCTGAGTCGGAAGTGGCTCAAGTGACAGGCGCATCCCTTCTGTTCTGGAACGCTGCCTTCCCGAATCCGGGAGGAACGGCGTTCCAATACTCCGTCTATGATGCATCTGGGGCGGCAGGCGCACCGGGACGTCTGCTGGCTGGTCCATTTGACGGCACAGCCGTTCGAGATGAAACAAAGTGGACGACGGTACAATTCCCTGAACCCGTATCGGCTCAAGGTGACTTTTACATCGTTTATACGCAACCAAGCGCAGGCACGCAGTCTCCGGGTCTTGCTACAGACGAGAGTGGACCGAATGCGCTTCGTAGCTGGCAAGGTGTAAGCGGCGCATGGAGTCAATCACCGGAGGATGAGGGCAATTACATGATTCGTGCTATCGTCCGATATCCGGTGAATGCGCCAACGATTACAACACCGACGAAGGCAACGTATACGAAGGAAGAGACAATTACCGTTACAGGTACTTCCCCGGCAGACGGGGCGGACATCCAGCTCTTTAATGGTAATGAACTGGCTGGCACAACCAAGGTGAAGGATCGCCAGTTCAGTCTGTCGGTTGAGCTTCAGCCGGGTGCTAATCCGCTGAGTGTTCAAGCGGCGGTATACGGCAAATTGACGGATCGTTCCGAGCCCGTGGTCGTCATACTTGACCAGACTAAACCGGGTCTGATCTTGACTTCGCCGGATGAAGGAGCCCGTACAAATGCGGGTGTCGTCAGTGTAACCGGTACGGTGTACGACGAGTTCCTCACCGACTTGACGATTAACGGTGAGCCAGCCGAATTTGGAAGTGACGGCAGCTTTAACAAGCGGCTGCTTATCAATGAAGGAGAAAATCAGATTACGGTAACGGCCACGGATCTTGCCGAGAACGTAACGACGGTTACCCGTTCAGTGTATGTCGATACAGCCTTGCCGAAGCTGGAAAACATTAATCCTGCTGAGGATGTGCGCATCGCTCCAGGGGGGCCGGTACGGGTATCCTTCGATAGTGCATCCGGCTTGGAGGCGTCCTTTCATGTGGAGCTGCCCTTCAACCTGTCCACCTTGGGACAAAACGAAATTCCGTTAAACGAAACTTCGTCAGGGCACTATGAGGGCACTTATTTCACTTCGTCTTCTCTGAATCTGGAGGGCGGAGTCATCGCAATCCGGGTAAGGGATGCGGCAGGCAATGAAGTGAAGACAGAAGCGCCGGGAAGATTGTATGTAACGAAAGGCGGTGGACAGGACCCTGATCCGAATCCACCTGCATCCAATGAAAAGCCGGTAGCCATTATTCAGGCGAATGATTCAGCCAAGAAGAACAAGAATGTACAATTTAACGCCAAAGCTTCACGTGACGCAGATGGTAAAATCGTCAGCTACAGCTGGAATTTTGGTGATGGCGATACAGCCGTCGGTTCCAAGGTGAAGCATAAATTCACCACAGCCGGAACCTATCTGGTGGAGCTGACGGTGACAGATAATGATGGCGCTACTGGTAAAGCGGTGCATGCGATTACGATCCGTTAACAGACAGTAGGATGGAATGATTCTTTTAAAATAGCGAGGAGGCCCACAGCAAGCCACCGTGAATGGAGGCTGCTGTGGGCCATTTTTAATTGTCGAACTGCTCAGGAAGCGATACAATAATTAGAAATAAATAAAGTGAATCTATTCACACGACAGTATTATTTTAAGCGGGAGAGGATCATATGATTCATTTGCAAAAAGAAAGCGGGCGTATCCGCCTTATGCTGGATGCCTATTTTATGGGAGAGGACATTGTCGTACTTATTTCAGGCGGCGATCAGCCCCATCTGGGAACGATTACAGCAGGAGCCAGACTGGAGCCGATTCAAACCGTTCAATTGCAAGCCCACAAGGAATTTTATATTACCGAAGAAATTGCTGTTCGTTTGCGGAAAGAGTTTGCAGGCAACTTTGCAATTTGCTGCGGGGCGCATATGAACGATGTAACGAAGGACGAGATCCGAATTTTGACGGACATGGCTATACAATTGGGTAAAGAGCTGATTGAAGAACTCAAGCAAAAACGTTTGTAGCGACCTTTTTAAGAAAACTCCTGAAAGAGCAGATTTCGGTATGGATATTTACTGTAAGGATACTTAAAAAGCAACGCAAAGCCATGATCCTCGATTTGTACGGATTTCAGTGCAGTAGATGGAATCAAGCTGCGGATCATCAGAGTAACCACATGCTGGTCTTTCCGGTTGATTGCTTTGGCTAAAGCAGAAGCAAAGCATCGATTGCGTGCCAATTCGAGATACAGCGGAAAAACGGCTCTGGCGATGGCGCGGTGAACCCTCGGCTCAAATGTAAACTGCACCGTACCGGGTGGAATCGTCGTTCCGTTCGTATAATACAGCATCGGTGGCTGGGCCAAAAAGGAGATAAAATAGCCAATGCCGTTCGTGCCCAGTCCTTGCTTGGCAGCAAATGGCGCTACCGAGCAGAGAAGGGCTTTCATCCGATCCAAATTGCCATGCACCACAGCACGTGACCATTGGACGGCGAAAGAACGACGGGTGGCAATGGCCTTGTAAAATGGCAGCATGGCGGCGGATATTTTCCTGAGTATGTCAGCATTTAAGCGTTTGTGAGGCGAACCCCTTCTGCGGGATGTTGCACGATATACCATAGCTCCGACCTCCTTGGCAGGATACTCTCATGGAGCGCATTTTATCAGTAATAGGTAAAATACTGTATGCTGGATCACCACGAAAAGTGCTTATGTATCAATGTTTTCTTACTAATAATGCACTATTTCTTAATTGCTTGGTCACGTTTCTGGTCACGGAATTCTATTTCAATTTTTTTCTGGTGTCTCTATCGTATTCCTATTTAATAAATTGGTTAATCCTTCTGCCGCATCTGACTGCATATTTTTCAATAAATGTGAATAAGTATCCAATGTTATAGTTACACTACTATGACCTAATCTCTCAGAAACTACCTTTGGATGTACGCCAATAGATAACATTAACGAAGCTGATGTATGTCTTAGATCATGAAATCGAATGTAAGGTAAAAGAGCAACTTAGACATAATGATACGCAATTGGTGATCCTTTCTTAACTTTTATATGCATATCGGAAGGGAGAAGAATGATATGGTATCAAATAGATTAATAGATAATTTAAAATCTAAACAAAATAAATGGAGCTACAACCAGCGTATATGGTTAAGAGGTGCTAGTATTGGATGGATAAAGGGCTATTGTGACATCAAAGATAAATACGCTGTTGAAAGGATGGTAAATGGAAAATTAGTAGTAAGATTATATTTGTCGGAAAATATTATTGATTATGAGCCTTGGGATGAAGAAAAGAAGAAACAAAATAAAGAGCGTATTGACAATATAAATAGACAAAAGCGTATAGAAGATTAATTTAGACTTTTGATTGATGGCAGTGTGAAATGTAGATTTTAAACTATCAACAATTGTTCCTTTAGATAGGAGAAAAACTACGTCTTAATTAGAGCCAAAATCTAGTTCTAAAATAGTAATCTTGTACTAACTATGATATGCAACAAATAAGCCTAGATAAATTTCTAGGCTCTTTGCTGTGTCTATGTAGGTAATAAATTTTGTGTGCTGTTGATTTATTCTTCTGTTTCCTCGAACTGCATCAAAACAGATACATCTTTAATGTTTAAGGCGTTAGCTATTTTTTCAAGGTTATTAATATTTAGTTCCTGAAATTTGTTGTTGCACAAATTAGATATCTTTGATTGTGGAACTCCTGAAATATCTTCAAGTTTCTTTTGCGTAATTCCTTGCTCTTTCAGAACTTCCTTTAACTTAATTTTAATATACCGATATCGTGATAATACATCTGATATCACAGTACTTTCTTTGGCACTTTCATCACCATTTTACCAATATCTCAAGGAGGAAGATACCCAGTGAACAAAAAAGCCAACAAGCAAGCCATCATCGACATTATACGAATGAAGCCAGTTTGGGAATCAGAAGAAGACACCGAAAAGGAGTTGCACTATTACCATATCACCGATGCACTTAATCGCAAATGGCAAACCATTGGCCTAAACGTGTCAGACGCTATACAAGTGTTTGAAAACGGTAATGACGACAATTGGACTCGTATTATCGAACCAGCCCCGTACAATCCTGACCTGTCCACCAATGATCTATTCAATATGCTCAATATCAGCCCTGAAGCAACAGGTATCCGTAACGATATGCAAATCATATTGAACACAGTTGAACGCCGCAATGAATATGTAAGTCGTATTGTCAATGTGAATCGTGAAAGTAGATTTCTTTTGCTACATCAAATGAAGTACAGCACGATCAACTTACAGATGAACAGTTTATGCAATTGTATGCTGTCAATCCTGTGGAAGCATTGTCCATATATTTCTTACAGTCCATTAATATTATCTCGTATTGGGAATGGAAAGCGGCTGGAGGTACTGCTGAGAAGGCTATACAGTATAAACGTGAGGAACCTTTGCTTTCGTTTATTCAAGCCATTGAACGTGCTGAGGATGAAGCGAGAGGGATTACATCAGGTTTCTAATTTGTCACATGACACTACTATTTCCCAAAAGGAGAAGATACATATATGACAATCACATTGAACAACCAAGAGGTAGTCACCATGACCACTACGGAAATTCCGTATCACTCTGACCTGACAATTGAAAAGCTCTGCTACTTCCTTGATATCTCACCAAAGGCAACTATCCTTATCAACTCAATGCAGTTCATGCTCAACACGGCTGAACGCCTTAATGAATTTCTGAATCGCTCTACATTTGCCAAGCATCCATTGTCATTGCTCACTAAAATGCGTAAGGAAGACATTGACGCACACGGCTATAAAGACAAAACTACTTTCGTGTATGACTATTACCGCAATAAGAAAATGGCGTTTGAGAAGTTGTTTCAAGAGGAAGCCCTTCAGTGGAAAATGGATAAGTACCGTACAGGGATCCTGAACGCATTTACGATTGCTACATTGAGCAAGGTAAGTATTCACACATGACACAGGTCGCACTATTCGCTTAACTAAAACATATAGCAGGACAGGTTAAACACACTATCATAGGCATATATCTGTCCTTTTGTATCACATAACAACGGTAAAATAACATTTAATGAGCTTTTATAACCTATGAACGATACTCATAATCAAATGTAAAAGAACCATTCTATCATCATAATCAACATTGTACTGTAACTATGATTTAGATAACCGCTAATATAAGCAAGGTGAACATAGAAAGGAGCGATAACCATGTACAAAAACGGACGGTTAATCAATGGTAAACTGTATCTCAAAACAATAGCTGGTAACTGGATCAGTCTTCGATTTTTGGCTCAGGCCGACAGAAAGGCTATGTAACATGAATTTGGATTTGCTGGATTCAATGTATAGACGGTTAGTGAAAGAAGCGACAGGGAAGGCTGTAGCGCTGGAGAAACGGATTGAGATTGGGAAGCAGCTAACAGTTATTCGACGTGTAAAGAGAAAACTGAAACAAGAGGGAATGTCATATATATTCAAGGAGGGTTAAACTTAGCACCCCTTTGATATGTAACTAAGCGCCTAGCGATAGGGGCTTTTTTTGTTGCTAATTTTATAGGTTCATTGCTGATAAAAAGATAATGATGTATAATTAAACATAAATAGATATTTTTACAATACTACAAAAGGAGCTGAATTAATGAATAGAAGAGCGGCTGGAGTCTCATTTTGTTTTATAGCAACTATATTGTATGTTTCTAGGTATTTTATTGTAACAAATGGTGTAGTAAACTATGCTGATTCGCCATTGGATATAGCATTGAATAGGTTAAAAGGACATGATGTTCTGCTTGTACTCAGTATAATATCTTTAATCATAGGAGTTACTTACATCATTATTGGGGAAGTTAGAAAAGAAAAGTGAATACTTACCATCAAGTAGACAGCAATAATCTGTTCTATGATCTCTTAACTGTCTGACATAAGAAAACAAGGAGGTTATCCCTGTTTAGAATAACCTCCTTCTGATTAATTAATAGGGGCAGTTTTAACGGTTAGGATACCATCAGTCCGACCACTAACTACTCTGGCGATATAGATTTCGGTATAATTATTTGTTCTTACTGAGCCGTTTAACGAATAGTATTCTTTCAAATAACCGAAAGATTTATCCATAATAGGTGTAAATTCAGCCCAACTCATATAGTTAGGTCTTACTGTTGTTGTTGTTGTATCAGTATAAGAAGTACTTCTAGACCAGCCACCTCCTAGTGTTGCTGTCACAGCATCAGACTGTTTGTAAGTAAGGTTAGCATTTGCTTGCCATGTTTGGGTTGTAGAGGAGGAAATTGCTCTTGTAGCATTATCTTGAGTGCGGTTGTATACATATTGGGAAACACGTCTATTAAGAGAACTCATAGGAACAGCAGATTTGTATGTGGATTGTTCATATCGCCAATAGTATTCGTTAATTGCATTTGGTGTAATAGCTCCGTTATTTTGTGAATTTGTTTGGCTAGAATCTTTGTCTAATTCTAATTGTGCGCTCTTGTTTGCCTCTTCTTCCTGAGCTTTATAAGCTTGGAGTTCTTCTTTGCTAAGTTCAATTAACCCCTTGTCAGTTACACGATATGCTTGAACAATTTCACCTTCAACTGCTGCTTTTGCTGAAACAGAATCATTACTAGATGAGGCGTGTACACCTGTAGGAAGTAACATTAATCCAACTAGAAGTAAGCTTGAGAATTTTGAAGCTAATTTCTTCATTTTTTTCCTCCTTTTTCAATATACAGATAGTATATTTATTGTTTATACCTATGGTCAATCTAAAAAAGGAATTTTAGTCCATATATACTATGTTTTTGATTCAAAAGAACTGGAAATTAAATGGTAAAAAATGAAAGTGAAAGATTTAATGAAGTTCTTTTATCGCTTACAATGAATTAGAAAACAGTAAATAATTATTCCAATGTATTTACTATACTATCCAAAACATGTGGGAAAATGTCCCTATTTGTTGTATTATAAGCAAGTGTGAAAAAGAGCTAGAACAGCTAAGGAGGAGCATCTTTGTCTATATTTGTGATAGTGTGTGTCGTTGTTGTATTGATTGCTTTGGTGCTGCTACGCTTATTTAAGAAGCCTAGAGTTCAGGAACCATATAAGGTAACGCAGGATATTGACCCTTACAACATTGGCATTAACGAGATAGACCGTATGGAGGATGGCAAGGACTTTGAAATGTATCTGTTCAGGCTGTTCCAGTGTTTAGGTTATGGTGATGCGTATAAAACACAAGACAGTAGAGATTTTGGAACAGATGTGGTATTTACGGATAGAGAGGGCTACCGCAATGTCATTCAGGCTAAACGGTATGCAATAAGCAATCCTGTTGGTTTGAGCGCAGTTCAGGAAGTGTATAGTTCTATGCGATTTTACAGAGCTAAGAAATCTATTGTTATTACTTCGAGCAAATACACAACCTCGTGTGAACAGTTAGCCAGTTTTAATGGAGTGAAGTTGTTGGATCGCAACGATTTAATTGAAATGATTGAGCTATTCAAGTCACAGCAGCATAGCAAGGTAAAAGATATCATTGAAGCAGAGCCTTACATGAGTTTGGATTCATGGGATGATTATAGGAATAATGATAAGATTGTGAAGAAGGATCGTAAGGCTGAAAAGCTTGTTGCTTTAGGTAAGTAGGCTTCAAGTAAAACGATGATTTTATAAGGAGTGAGTAAATTGAGTTGGGATCAGAATGATCCATACAAGGAATTTAGAAGGCAACAAGAAGCAATACGAAAAGCGTTTATAGACCCAGTGAAGGAATGGAGACGTCAGCAGCAAGTACTTAAAACGGTGCTAAGTGATCCAATAGAGAAGTGGATAGAACAACAAAGAGAGTTCAGGAGGGCTGTGCAAAATCCCTTAAAGATTTGGAATGAACAACAAATACAGTGGCAGAGAAACATGGAACCCACTTTTAACTACTTAAATCAACAGCAAGACATAATAAAAAAAGCGTTTGGCTCGATATCGGAACTTTTAAAACAAACTGTCGAGGATTTTGAACAATATAAAATACTAATGGTAAGATTGAATTTCCCCCCTCATCCTGATATGGATTTCGAAGATTTTAAAGGAATATATGAGTTTTATGTGCAAAATGGTGAAGATGAGGCAGAGGGAAAAATATATGAATTAATACTTGATAACTATAATGATATAAAAATTAAATCTTATCTTAATAATTGGAAAACAGTAGATTGGTTAGTTGATAGAATAATAATACTAGAAGAATCAGTTGCTAATTATATCGAAGGTAGGTATCATAGTGCAATCTCAACATTGCTACCCCAAATTGAAGGGATAATTATAGAAAGAGGCAATGTTACAGGTTATGTTTCTCAAAAGGAATTGAAAAGATTAATTGAGGAGGTTCTCAAAGATACAGGTAGTTTTTCGTTAGATGATGCGGTTAGACTTTTTTATATAGATTGTGTGTTGGATTGATTTAAACATGGCCAAATAATCAAGTCGCCCTTAAGTAGACATGCGATCTTGCATGGAGCGGATACTAAATATGGGTATAAATTAAATGCTTTGAGATGTATTTTGTTTTTCGATTATTTAATTTCAAAACTTAATGAAACAAATCAAAATTTAGATTCCTAAAATAAAACTTTGTTTGGGAAAGGGGGAGTTTCAGAATGGATTCTCTTTCGAGGTTTAATAGAGGTATGGTTGATTATAATCATATAAAAGATAGTGAAAAAACTTCTGGTTATATTTTGGAACAAGTAAGAGGAGGAGTTACAGTAAGATCGGTTGACTTATTTATAGAAGGCCATTATATTGTTGAATCCTTAAATCCCCAAAAGGCAAAAACAAAGGAAGAACTTGCTCAATTACTGAATTTGAAGTAGATGAATTAAGCAATCCTGTTAGAGCTAAAGTTCGATTCGAAGATAATAATAAATCTGGAATGATTGAGTTACATGATTTGCTATAAACAGTTTTTTTAAATCCAATAAATTTGGGGGAAAAAATTCATGGAAATTAAGCGGTATTTTGGACTCAAAACGAGTATATATTGTGATCGCTGTCATGAAGAGATTAGCACGGACTTCTATGCGTTATGTAATGATTGTTTTCTTGTTGATTCGACTAAATTACGACTACATAAAATACAATTGTCATACCAGGCCAAGATAGAAGGATTAACTTGTTCGCTGTGCAAGTCCAGAAAAGCCAAAACTGTACTAAATCATGTTTGCAGAAGTTGCCTCTCTCAACACGATGATAATACACATATGGGGTGGTATATAAATGCAGATTTCGAAGAAGGAACTGTAATTTATAGGAGTTGCATATGTGGAGATGTGGCAAGGATAACAGTGGGAGTACATGAAAAATTCGAGTATTTTAGAGTGGGACATAAAAGCCCAACAGTTAATTCTTATCGATGCAAAAGAATAACCGCTAGAGGTCAAAGCAAGTGTGTTCATGAATGGATTATTCTTGGTAGCGATATTAACTATCAAGGCGACCGAAATATTTTAAAGATGAAAGATAGTCCTGCATTAGAGATTTTGGGGTTAGATAATTCAGACATCGAACATTTAGCATATGGAAGTACACGATATTGGTGCCATGAGTGTGGATGTTTCTATGATTTATCACCACAAAAACAATATTTGTTGCCCAAACAAGGTTATATTTATGACTGATTAAAATGAGTCTTTCACAGGAGAAGGTGAATTGTGAGTAAACAAGCGCTCAAAGGATTTGCTCTGATTTGTATCGTTGCTTTGCTTATACATAAGTGGCTACTTGTAGCGCTATTGTTTAGTGGTGTAGTGTTCTATGTTGTTGGCAAAATCAACCTTCATCAAATGAAGGATGCTTAAAAGTCAAAAAAGAAAAGGTAAAACGATACTTCATAGAAAGGAGTTTTGATAAGTGCCTATCCTAATGGTGAGATGCCCAGATCCTTTTGTAATGACCGAGAACGAAGTGAATTTAGCTGTTGCTAGTTTTCTTAAAGGTAAAAAAGCAAATATCTTGAGAATTGCAGTAGATAGGGAGCAAGGATTTGATGTTCATGCTGAAATACTAGGCTATTCACTCATTGTTGAATCGAAAGGTTCTATGAAAAATAATCAAAATGAGCTTCTTCTAATATAATTTGTACCCTTTTGTCTTTGGGGCATTTTGTCCTAGAGATGGCATACATATAAGAATTGAGTAAGCCTATTAGAGTGAAAAAACATGAAAATATGTCATCCACTCCGCGATTCTTGTTACGTTTCACGATTGCGATAGAGGTATGCTGTTTTTAAAAACATAAATAAGTAAAGGATATTTCGAATTTTAGTTTTACAAAATTTAATTTATAAAAACTTAAAAATCCCTTGATGCATCAAGATCTTTTGGACATTTTTCTCTTATTGGTACGATACGTGTTACGATGCAAAGCAATTCTTCATAAATCCCTTTGTTTATCTATGTTTTAGCTATTTTCTCGATACAGCCACGGTACAAATATATTCAGGCATAATTTTGGCTCGAACACGGCAAAAAGCTATATGGAATATATTATTTATGAACATATGATCAATTTTGACGATTGAGCTTCGATACGGGTGTCGATGCAATTTGTCCAGTTAGCTCAGAGTTGAGCATACTCCTATAATGGTTGACACATCGTCAACATTGACTGGTTAACGTACATATACAAATCATATCGACTTCGAAATTTTCTAAGTTGATCATTGAATTGGACGCTGTGTCCAACTATTCATATGAGTGCTAACCAACTTGGTTAATACTGTCTTGAAATTCAAGATGGTTATTTCTGCTGACCATTTTGTCCGGCATAAAGGCTCTAACTCTGTGTCATAAAGTATCTATGGTGTGCTGATTGAACAGGCTGCTTCCAAAGAGAACATACTTATGGATAATCAATGTGTCGTAGAAGTAATAGATATGGAGGAGCTAAGCATGGAAAAATGTTGCGTAGAAGTACAGTCATTCCTAAATGAACAAGAAGCGCTTGGTAAGAGTGAAAATACTGTCCGTACATATATGAGAATAATGAATGCTTTTGTGAACTGGATTGAACCCAATGGAGGAGAATTGAATAACTTAACGAGATATGATGTGCAAGCCTACATAAAACATTTGGAACAGGATGGAAAGAGCGCATCAACAGTAGATAAAGTGTTTGCCTGTTTGAGTGTGTATGCCCGTTTCATCTCTCGACCGGATATAGTTGATCGGATTAAACGTACTCGACCTCAAAGACAAACACAAACAGCCCCAAAGTCACTAAACGACTTAGAACGGAAACGTATACTTCGTGAAGTTGAAAAGGATGGGGTTCTAAGAGATATTGCTATCATGTATGTTTTAATGCAATGTGGTTTACGTGGATCTGAACTATGCTCACTCAATCGTAGTGATGTAACTATGTCAGAACGTGGAGGAAAATTGATTGTACGCAAAAGTAAAGGTGGCGAGTCACGTTCTTTACCACTGGCTGTTGACGTGCGTTACCATATCAGTAAATACCTTGACTCAAGGACGGATGAAAACGAAGCCTTGTTTATCAGTAATGAACGTAAACGTATCTCAGTTCGAACAGTACAGCATATGCTAAATAAGTATGGAACACATCCCCATGCCCTCAGACATACATTTGTGCGTACCCTTGTTAAATCAGGGAATGATATTGCAGCCGTGGCTGAAATGGCGGGACATAAAGATGTAAATGTAACACGTCGTTACTCTAAACCAAATGAACAAGAAATGATTACAGCAATTGAAAGAGCATTCTCATAATATATAATACGTGTGTACACCATGTACACTGTTACAAGCCAAGTGTAAGCGCTAGGCTTTTTTTGTTGTTAATAACCATATATTGTTGATCGATTTGAATAAAGGGAGGATAGTTTACACCCAAAACGCCTATTTATTTTCCAAATAATGCTGTAGCACATCCATCTACACACTGAAGCTACTTTATAAGCGAATGATTCAGCATTCGATAATTGTAACGACATTGTTTACATCACGCTATATGCTACATACAAGTAACCCATTCGATACCGATACGGAAAATTTTCCGGTACGGAAGGGGGGATGGTTAAAATCAAATTACCATTCATTTTCCACAAATATGTGCATAGCACTTCCATTCCCCGACTCAGCCTAAATTTTACTCGATGCCATCCTAAATATCGTTAAGGTTGCCTGTATGCTACACATCAAATCTAAGGTAAATTCATAGATAAATTACATGGGAATACGAACATGACTATTCAATTAGGAAACTTTGTATTGGATGAGTTGTATTCTGATTTTCCCAATAAATTATACATAAACATAAGATGATACTCTTAACCATGAAATCATCGCAATTCTATCCCATAAGGTATCTAAATCACATATATGAAAGGTATATGATTTTATGCCAAAAGATGGTATGATATATTGCGGAAGGTTATTCTATCATATGATTGCAATAGATCTCTTTTTATAAGTTGATATCCTACAAGTTCCTGATAAGGGGTGGTTATGGCATGAAGCATACACCTACGATTTCGGCAGAGTTTGAAGATTATCTAAAACAAAATAACATGACGTTGGGTCAATTTGCGGAATATTCGGGGGTTCATCAAAGAACGCTTAGTAATTGGATTACTCAGCATCGGCCTGTTTCTGTACAGCAGCTTGACCGAATCACTTTGGCTATGGGGTTACCAGAAGGCTACTTCTACGATTTATACATAGAAAATTACATTATAGAACGTTCCCCAAATATGCGCCGAATTGAGCCGTTGTTATATCGTTGTGCGGAGCTGGACAAGTTGGATGCGATCCGAAGAATGGTTGGAGCAATCATGGACAAGTTATTGTACTCTCCCAGACTATTTGATATTGCAGAAGGATTATTTGCACAGGGGCAACATGCTGCCGCACTGCTGCTCTATGAGAGTGTAGCAGAAGGGGAGAAGTACCAGCACTCCGAGCGTTTGGCAGTCTGTCAGTATCGTATATTCACGATCCAAATTGGAGATGATCAAAAACGCAATCTCAGGGCAGCTACACGTTTTGAATCTTTTGTCGAACGATTGGATGAAATAGTTCAGCTTGATGCTCTGAAAGATTTAGGGAATGTGTGTCGTTCTTTGCGTGAATGGGATATGCTTGATGAAATAGCTCGAAGCTTAGAGAATAAGGCCAAAATTCAATACTTTAAAGAACGACCTCAGAAGAGTACAAGGCTGGAGCAACAGAAGAAGCCAAGCCGACCGCTATTTGCATATCTGGCCTTTTCTCAATTGCTACATGCAAGTGTATGTGAAGCATATGGTGACTATGAAACAGCATTAAGATACACCTATGCTTATGCCGATTTAAGTTGGGTAAAGGAAATAGATGGAGAAACACAAGATTGGAAAAAACGATTTCAGGAGTGGGCGCAAGCCAACATTTATGCGTATAAATTATTGTCTGGAGAAGTAACTGTCCTCCCCGATTATTTATCTTACGCTAGTTCGCATAAAAATGAGGTTCTACCTGCATTGATAAACATAATTGAGGCAGCCAACCGATATAATATTAATGTAGATGATATACTTGAGCAGTTTGAATTAGATATCCAGTCTTTTTTGGAGCAACAAAAAAGCGTAGGCGTGTACACTCGACAATTTGTTTCGGAGCGATTCACCCACTTTTTAAAAGAATTAGCCGATTACTACTTTCGTAAAACAGCGTATCGTAATGGTTTTAAGTATTTAATCAACAGTTTGGAGATATCCTCTGCAATTAATAATAAGTCATGTATAATCAAGTGTGTCAAACTATTTGAACGTTATAGAAAAGAGGCATCTTCCGAAACAACAATTTCCTACCAAATTTTGATTGATGGGGTGAACGAAGATGAGAAGAAAATTACCAATAATCGTTCTGGTCACTAGCTTAATGTTGGTGTTGGTTGTTCCAAGCCAATTTCCAGTGCAAGTGAATAAACCTATCACACCTCAAGAGACACATGGAGGGCTGTAATCATCCCTAATATGGATCAATGGTAAACAAGGTGGCACACTGTATATAATCGGTTTAGTGGAAGGCTAGATGGGATTGCCCGTCTAGTCTTTTTTGTATTTGCTGAAGTTTTGCTAAGTGTATTGTTGAATTGGAGAGAATTTATGGAGTGAGAGATGGAAGCGCCAATCTGGAAGGAAATAATCAATATACATATGGAATTGCAAAGTCAAATAATTTTACTTTGGCAAAAAACACAAGCCGATATTGCTCAGGAACTTGGCATCACGAAACAGCAGTTACATAACTACAAAAAACTCCTAACTCTTATCCCTGAATTGCAGGATATGGTTGTCGTTACGCACTATAAGGCCTTTAGACATAGGTAGAAAGGTTAATTGTTCACATAACAATTAGGAATCAAGATGGTTTTCCATAAATTTGAATAGTGTTATTATGTCATAACGAACTCAAACAGAGGTATATTATGACAACAATTAAAGTGACACCAGAGCAGCTTATGACTGTCTCCAAGCAGTTTGAGTTAGCACAGCAAACGGCAACTCAAATGAATAGTAATTTAGTACAACAAATTTCATCTATGGGGCAATTGTGGGAAGGACTGACTAAAGAGCACTTTTACTATTCCTTCCAAACCTCTCAGAAGAATATGAATGACTTTGTTACCTTGACGGATTCTATTGCTAGGGAGTTACGTCACCATGCAGATAAATTCAGATTAGCAGATCTGATGGAGGCAGGTAATATTGACGCAAGTTGTTTACCACCTCCACCGAATTCATGTGTTGTTCCTGCTCCAGATACACGGAATGCATTCCAGAAATCAGTAGATAGCTTAACTGAACTAGGTCAGGATTTTGTAGATGCTAACTCAGTACGCTATGAGAAAAAGTTTGATTCGGTTTGGAGCTTCCTAGATTATATGTCGTATGGTATTCCAAAAGGAATGTATCAAGGATACATGGAACGGGCAGCTAAACAAAACGATTCTTGGAATGACATGCTCAATTTCGGTACATTTGGAGTAACGGGCATGATTCAGGGAGCATTTAACCCTAGCAACGCTTGGTCCAAGGAACACTGGGCTAATATGATCGGTACAGCCGGATTATTTGGAGGAGTCAGTTCAGTAATCAAACCCAAACTTGGGATTGGTAATACAATAAAGTTTAATGGTGAGGTAAGACCATTTCCCAAAGGCCATGACCTAGATTTGAAATCGTGGGAAGAGATGCCTGTAAGTGGTCAGAGAAAGGTAACGCCAACTGGACACAGAATTATGAATGTGAGTGAAATGAAGTCATTTAAAAAAGAAATGGATGCACTAGATATAAAGGTTTTGATTGATAAGAAAGATAAAATTTTGCCTGAAAGTGCTGCGGCTGGTTTTAATCCAGCTACAGGAGAAATAGTTTTGAGAAAAGAAGCGACAAATTTGAGTGCAATTCATGAGTCCTATCATGCCGAAGATTCAGAAGACAACTAATCCACGAAGCTTGCTCCTTTGGCAATAAAATGGGAGTGAGCTTTTTTCAAAGATAGCCTATCAGAATTAAGGGGGATGGTATTTGCATACACCATGCTCCAATATCAACCATAATGTAGCTGAAAGCATAGGTTCAGGCAGTAATACGAAACTTAAGAGACAGAAAATATACTAAGAGAAGGATCGGACTACCACAATCCCACAGTGACACGGGGCGTTTTTATCAGGTGGAGGGTTCTCTATATCTCATACAGAGTGAGGATATTACATTGGATAGAAGAAAGCTTGAAGATTACGAAACAACAGAGGATTTGAACTATTCGCAGATAAACAAACAAGCAGAAATGAAACAGGAGGAAGTTATACATATATGGAAGAAGAAATGTTAAAAGCTTTGGAGTCATATCCACCACTGTTGGACGTAACCCATATTCAGGAAATCCTTATGGTTGGTCAGGCAGTAGCCTACAATGAATCAAATTCTGGAAATTTCCCAGTGATGAAGGTAGGTAGACAATTGAGAGTAGCAAAACCACTTTTCGCAAAATACATAATCGAATCATCCACTTATAGCAGTGTATAAACCATGTATAAAAAAAGAACACACCAAGCAATCAAATTTTGCTGAATGTGTTCTTTTTTATTGTTTAGTGGTCACGCAGCGGCCACAGGACTTCAAAAAAATGATAAAATCCAATGAGATTGGATGTGACTAAATGAAAAGTAGTGAGTAAGAAACATTGATACGATAAGGTTTTTTGAGGTTTAACGAGACTAGATGAGAAGTATTTAACTATCAGTAATAGGTAAAATACTGTATGCTGGATCACCACGAAAAGTGCTTATGTATCAATGTTTACTTACTAATAAATAGATAGCATTAATGAAGCAACTGTGTGCCTGAGATTGAACGTACACCTGATAAGCTTTTAGCACTTTATCTCATTCCAGTGTGAAGTGCTAAGAAAACAGGGCATACTAACAACAATGGCACTGGTATTTTGATACCAGTGCCATTGTTCAGGCATTTATTCACTTCTTTTCGCAAACTCTTCTATGATCCACAATCACTTTGTTGTTACTTTTACTTTATAAGGATAAGTTTCACCGTTCTCTTCAATATTAAAATGTTTAATTTCATCTGGAGTTGCGGAAACAACCAAATAAACAGCCTTTTCGTCTCCTTGCAAATTTAAGGAATTCTTCCCTTTATTCCACATTGTAGAATATCGGGTATCCCCCGAATGCGTTACGCTAGCAATGCTAGCTCTCCAATCAGCGCCCCTAGTTTTGCTTGTTCCTTGGAAATCTACTGTGACGGAAGCTTTGCTCAAATCAACATTTAAAGGAGCAATGTTGTAGCCTGTCTGTTGTGGAGCCTTGTTTTGAGGTACGGTCATCCAGCCGTCTTTTCCATTTACGAGTGTTGTATATATCTTATTATAATTGTCGTCAGTATTCAAAAGTTCATTTAAATGCTTCAAATAATATGGTTGACTCTTGAAGTCCATAGTTACCATTCTTCTTGCCATTCCACCCAGTATTTCTTTAATAGAAACTCCAGTTACCTTTTCCATAGATTCAAAGTAAGTCGTATCTTTTTGGCCGTAAGACAATAAATTCAACATTGCTTGATGGCCAAGGCCGTTGATGTGATCTGGATTTTCATGAATATAGAGGAGAATAGGCCATGCATCGTACCAATTCTTTGTATGTGGAAAATGTGATTCTGAATTCAGTATAAAAGGGGCAAAGAAGTCAGAGTCTGGACCATATACTCTTCCACCATAACTGTAGTAATCACTACCCAAATATTCATTACGCAAGAAGTTAGCTACCGCTTCATACCACTCATAAGGGACTTCTCCTCCGTTATGGTAGGTAAATACATGGCCTAATTCATGAGGAACTACCCAACTTGGTGGGTCTACACGCATCGCTGCCGGCATCATGACAATGTAACCAAATGCATCTCTGTCTATTGACATATAAGCCCAATCTTCGTCAATCTTATTCAGTCCAGTGCTCGCAATGTAAATGTTCGTTTTATATTTTCCGGTTATTCCTCGATTAGGGGAAGTTCCGATGTCCTTCAATCCAAATTTATCCATGTAAAATGAACGGATACTTTCGAGGTTGGCCAAGTTGCCATTAACAAAATCCCTATTTACGGTTCCAGTTGTATCATTGTTTCCCCAAATAATTTGAAAATGCTCGGAGGTAGCACGATTTACAGAAGAATCAGATGAAGAATAAAAAGCATCCCTTGTCTTGTATTCGTCTGCATTTTTCATACTTTCTGTAGTGACAACACTTTCAACATCTTCAGCCTTTGCCGTTTTGGCAGCGCCTAATAAATCAGCTACTGCCCCATAGCTTGTTACATTCAATAATAATAAGACCATTAACAAGCAGCATACTAGCTTTTTCATAATTAACACTCCTTTACATTAATGTAGTATATTGATTTCTTCCATATAATAACGTAAATTTCTTGATGCTGAAATGAAAATATTATAGTATTTTATATTATTTTCCAATAAATCTCTGAACAGAAGAACGGTCTGCGAAATTAAATTGATTTAGCTGAGAATATTACTTAGTTTCTTGATAAAATCAAATTTAAGGATAAGAGGTTTTGATTTTTTTTGCTGCTGGATTACGAGTTGATAGATGTATATATATGGAAATAAGAAGATTACTATTATCGTTGCGTATACTCATGTAGACCTGAAGGTTTGGGTGCCGATCGTCACCATTATTATTGAATTGTACCAAAACAAAAAGAAATAGACCGCTGCCCTACTATGGTAAGGTAACAGTCCAGTTCATGATACAACCTATTGGCGACCGCTCTTCAAAGCGGCTGTTGCGAAAGAGTGAGGGTATTAGGTGCATTCTTGCTCTTTTTTATGTAAGCTTCTTTAGCTTCTTGACTACATTTTATATAAAGGCCAATGATCTCGACAATTAAGTACAGACGTATTGCGGTAAAATGTAGTGTGAACTTTAATCAGAATTGCATACGGATTTTAAAGATAACCATCACTTTTTGAAATAAGTACTGTCCTGATTTGTAAGATTGTGGTACCCTAGAACGTATATATTGTTATTTTACATATTGGAGTTGAAACAGACAAATGAGTAATTTATACAAAGACCCCCAATCGTCCGATCCTTTTCAGGAGACGAATGGTTATAACGCCCCATTTAATCCGCCCCCACAGCTTCCGCCTACAAACAATAAAGCTGTAGCTTCGATGGTGCTGGGTATTTTAGCTGTTGTCATTCCCTATCTGGGGTTCATTATCGGAATCGTTGGTATTATTTTATCCAGTCTTTCCCTGAAGGAAATTAACCGTCATGGCGAACAAGGCAGGGGTATGGCTATTGCCGGATTGGTATGCAGCATTATCGGAACACTGATTTATACACTGATCATCATTTTCATAATCGTCTTTGTTGCTTTGGCAGCTTCAAGCGGGGAAAGCAATCCGTTTTCCGACATTTAATGAAATGGGTGAGCTCATACACATGTACCCTTCACGATGGGGATTCCAGATGCTATGATGAATGGAGTCCAATCAAGGAGAGTGAAAGTCGTATGGCACGTACTCAAACACAAAAAGCGCTAAGCAAGGCGAAGCGCGCCGGAAACTACTGCTCTGCACAGAGCCGCAAAACAAATGATCATTATGGCGAGATATCGCAGCATGTGCGAATGAAGCCAACCAAGCAGGAACAATTACAAAGAATCAAGCACAAGAAGCGAATCGTTCAGAGCGACGCTTCTTTTTTTGCCTTCTGTGCTATTATTTTATTCCCAGTTGTTAAAAAAGGACTTGATAATAATTATCATTCTTGCTAAAATGTAAAAAGAAAAAGGAACCCGGCTAGGGGCTCCTTTAGGGTAAAACAATGCTTTACAGAAATAATCAGCTTTATTTTGCTTCAAAGGTTTTGCAGTCCGTTTCTTCGGACTTGTGAGTGTCTGTAGGTCTGTTGCTTACGATATAAATGGAGCTTGCGCTACATTTATTTTCTTGAGCCCAGTGTGTACATGAGTTCACTTCACACATAACGTCTTTTGCCATGTTGTTCATCTCCTTATGAGTTGGATGTAATAGGCTAAGCAAATAAATACAGTCAGACAAGGTAGGACTTGTCCAACTGTGATTACCCTCTTATTGGAAAGAGGGGTTTTGCTATACCTACTTGTACAATATCAAATGAATCTTAAAATTGCAATGTTTGCATCAAACAGTAGCTGTCCTCCATGCAGAGCGGAATACCCCTCTGACGGAGAACAGCTTTTTTGCTGTCCGAACATAATGACAATAAGGGTACTAAAATGACTTAGCGAACGGCAGGGATATCCACGATCGGATCAATGTCAGCCTCGTAATCCACTCCCTCAAATTCAAAGCCAAACAGTTTAAAAAATTCGTGGCGATATCCTTCAAGATCAGACAGCTCGTAGATGTTGTCTGTCGTCAGCTCGTCCCATATTTTCGCTACCTCAGCCTGCACGTCTTCACGTAGCTCCCAATCATCAATGCGAATACGTCCTTCCTCATCCACAGGAGTTTCCGGAGCATAGAGACGCTCGGAAAACAGACGGTAGCTCTGCTCCACGCAGCCTTCATGTAATCCTTTTTCCTTCATTACCTTGTACAAAGCGGAAATATACAGAGGTACGACCGGGATAGCAGAGCTGGATTGAGTAACCAGTCCTTTGGTGACTGCGACGAAAGCGCGTCCGCCTGTGGCTCTCAGCTGATCGTTCAGATGATGTGCTGTCGCTTCCAGATGATCCTTTGCACTTCCGATCGTACCTTCTCTGTATACCGCTTGGGTAATGTCTGAACCAATATATGAAAAGGAGAAGGTGGTCGCGGAATCAGCCAGCACACCCCCCTCACGCAAGGCGTCGATCCACAACTGCCAGTCTTCGCCGCCCATAACCTCTACAGTCGCCTGCACTTCTTCATCTGTCGCCGGTTCCAGTGTAACGCTGCTCACTTCGCCGGTGTGGAAGTTGACTGTTTTATTTGTGTACGGCTTGTCAATGGGTTTAAGCACGGAATTAAACGTTTCACCTGTACGGGAATCGGTGCGGCGACCGGAAGCGACACTGTAAACCACCAAATCGACTTGCCCCAACTCTTCGCGAATGACTTCCACCGTTTTGGCTTTGATTTCATCCGAGAAGGCATCCCCTGTCACGCTAAAGGATTTAAGCCCTGCTTCCTGAGCAGCCTTTTCGAATGCAGCGGAATTGTACCAGCCTGCCGATGCTGTCCGTGTAGCTGTAGCATTACTAGGACGATATACGCCGATTGTATTGGCCCGCGCTCCGAATGCAGCCGTAATGCGGGAAGCCAGGCCATATCCGGCAGATGCCCCGATCACAAGCACATTGCGAGGTCCCTCGATAGCAGGATGGGCTTGTACATAGTTAATTTGTTCCTGAACATGTTGGGCACACCCCACCGGATGAGCAGTGGTACAGATAAAGCCGCGTGTTCTTGGTTTGATAATCATATTATTGTAATTCCTCTCTTCTTGTAGCAATCTTCACCCTTACTATTTTAACTTTTAACAATATTTTTTCAAACGTGGATTTTATAGAGCCTTTCCTGAACAAAAGTGAATCCCGTATGCAGGGTGGCAAGTGCCTAAGAGCCTGCATATGATGCCGTAACGATAAATATGAGAAGGGAGAGAGCTGCTTGAAGAACAAGAGCCGAAAGACCACCAGAAGCAAAAAGCCGCTCTATCGTGTAATTGACCCGGATTTGAATGAATTAAGTATGATACAGCGCGTGAAGCCACAGCCTGCGGAGAGGGAGACAGGAGCAAGAATTCATCAAGTTGCTTCTCCGCCTCCCCCAACCAAAGAGGAGCCGGAGCTACAGACTGTTGTCGAACCTGAAGTCGAGGCTCTGCACTGGAAAGAGATTGAAGTTGCAGATGCAGAGGAGACTCAAGTGTCGATGGAGGAACCCCAAGAGCTAGAACCAGAGCCAGAGCCGGAACCAGAACCGGAACCGGAGCCAGAACCAGATCCAATTGACGTCGAAGAAATTTTGAACAATAAAAAGGCGCCACATGTAAACAATGCTTTCATCTATACAGACGATTTAAGTGATCTGGCTGTAACCGGTGAGAAGATCGCTCCCGCCTCCATAGATTCCAGCAAGCTAAAGCAAGAGAGTGTCCAAACGGAAACTCTGGCGGATTATGCTGTTCATACCATTAAAATAGCTGACGGTGCAGTAACTTCTTCGAAAATTGCCCCGGATTCCATTACGGTGGAGCATCTGTCGGACGCCTCGGTGGCAGGCAGCAAGTTGCAGGATCGTTCCATTGGCGGTGAGAAGCTTCGTGATGGCAGCATCACCCCGGAAAAGCTGGCCGATAAGATTATCAGCAGCGATCATATCGCGAATGGCTCGATTGAAAGCCGACACTTTAAGCAATGGATTGTGTCTTCAGACATGCTTCAGGACCAGGCGATCACCTCTGATAAAATTCGCAGCGGCACAATCCAGTCTAACAATTTGGCCAATGAGGCCGTCGACAGTTCCAAGCTTGGGGATCAGTCTGTGACCACGGCCAAACTGCGGGATGGGGCTGTGGATGGCTTTAAAATTCAGGCTGGCAGCATTGAAAGTGCACATTTGACGGAGCATGCCATCACTGCCCGGCATCTGGCACCTGGCTCGATTAACCGCAAGCAGCTTGCCGACGGAATTGTGGGGAAGGAACAACTGGAAGAAGGGGTTGTCAGCGGGCGTCATCTGGAGTATGAGGCCGTCACCAGTGCGCATATTCAGGCTGGAGCGATTGAAAGAAAGCATCTGAGTCCCGGCTCCATTGGGGAAGAGCAGCTTGGAACGGGTCAAGTGACAGCTCGTCATTTGGCGGACCGGAGTATCCAGTCCAACAAGCTGGCGGATCAGTCTGTAGGCTCGCTGCAAATTGTCGATCAATCCGTGACTTCATCCAAAATATCGGATCAAAGCATTTTACCGCACAAAATCGCCGATGAGGCGGTACTTACCAGACATATTGCCACAGCGGCTATACAAGGCCCTCAGCTTGCTCCGGAGGCGGTCTCTTCATTACATCTCCAGTCCGAAATCATTCGGAAAGATCATATTGCATCGGAGGCGGTTACGGAGCGGCATTTGCAATCCGGGGCTGTCACGAGCGAGAAATTAGGGAAGGGCGCAGTTCTGGATCACCATGTGGCGAATCAGGCTATCAAGGAAAATCACATTGCTTCGAACGCTATTAAGCCTGACAAAATCGCTGACGAAGCGATTACGGAAAGCAAAATTGCCGCAGGGGCGGTGACCAGAAATAAAATTGCGCCTCAAGAAATTGCAGATGTACACATTGCGTCCGGAGCTATTCGTGAAAACCATCTGGCGGACAAAAGTGTGGGTGGTAAGGCATTACAGGCTGAGTCCGTTCGTTCGGCGCATTTGGCCGTGGGTTCTGTGCTGAGTGAACATATCGGGAACGGAAGTGTGGGAACCTCGGCCTTGCAAGGGCAGTCCGTTACTGCAGACATATTAGGTGAAGGCGCTGTTCAAACGGGGCATCTGGCGAGTGGAGCGGTGTACTCCCATCATCTGCAGGATCATGCGGTAACTTCGCTGAAACTGTCGCCAGAGAGCGTAGCTACGGATAAAATTAATGATCTGGCGATTACAGCTCCTAAATTGGCTGAGGGCAGCGTAACTTCCTCCAAGCTGTCTGCACGTTCCGTGCAGCCGTGGCATATCACGGATAAAGCTGTACAGAGCAATCATCTGGCTGTTGAAGCGGTGGAGGCGAATCATTTAGCTCCTGAATCCGTCACCTCCAACCATTTGCAATCTGCATCGGTCCTGACCAAGCATCTCGCCCCGGATAGTGTATCCGGTCATATACTTCAGGCGGAAAGCGTCACCTCGGAGAAGCTGGCTGCTCGAGCCGTGCAGGCGCCCAACCTGGCGGAAAGCAGCGTCGACTCTGTACATTTGGCTGCGCAAGCGGTGCACACCCAACATTTGGCAGCCGGAGCGGTACAGGAAACGGCACTGGCTCAGAACGCGGTGAAGTCCGAGCATCTTGCGCCGGAATCCATCCAATCGGAGCATTTGCAAAACGGGGTCATTCAAGGAGAGCATATCGCATTCCAGGCCGTGGCGACCTCGGCCTTACAGGATGAAGTGGTCACCTCTGTCAAATTGGCGGAGGAAAGCGTAACTTCTACCAAGCTGTCTGCCCATGCAGTGCAGTCCGGGCACATTTCAAACGAGGCGGTACAAAGCAACCATCTGGCTGTGGCGGCTGTCGATTCGGCGCATCTGGCGGCCGGAGCGGTCACCTCGGTACATCTACAAGCCTCCACGGTGCTTACGAGACATCTGGCCCCGGATAGCGTATCCGGTCGTGCGCTTCAAGCAGAAAGCATTACCTCGGAAAAGCTGGCGGCGCGCTCGGTACAAGGAATGAACCTCGCGGAAGGCAGCGTGGGTCCTCCGCATTTATCTGCGCAGGCCGTACACCCCCGGCATCTAGCAGTTGGAGCGGTACAGGAAAGAGCGCTGGCAGAGGGGGCAGTGAAGTCCGTGCACATCGCACCGGAGTCTATCCAGCCGCACCATCTGCACATCGGAACCATTCAGGGCGAGCATATCACATCACAGGCGATATCGACCGATGCTTTGCAGAATGAGTCTGTTACGTCCGACAAACTGGCGGAGGAAAGTGTAACCTCCATCAAGCTATCTGCCCATGCAGTGCAGTCCGAGCATATTACAGATGAAGCTGTACAAAGCAGTCACCTGGCTGTGGCGGCTGTGGATTCGACACATCTGGCAGCCGAAGCGGTCACCTCGGTTCATTTACAGTCTTCGTCGGTGCATACGAGACATCTGGCCCCGGATAGTGTGTCCGAGCGTGCGCTCCAAGCGGAAAGCATCACCTCGGAAAAGCTGGCAGCACACTCGGTGCAAGCGACGAATCTCGCGGAAGGCAGCGTCGGCCCTTCACATTTGTCTGCGCAGGCCGTACACCCCCGGCATTTGGCAGCTGGAGCGGTACAAGACAGAGCGCTGGCAGAAGGGGCAGTAAAGTCCGTGCATATCGCACCGGAGTCCATCCAGCCACATCATCTGCACATCGGAACCATTCAGGGCGAGCATATCGCATCACAGGCGATATCGACCGATGCCTTGCAGGATGAATCTGTTACGTCTGACAAACTGGCGGATGAGAGTGTGACGGCCGCCAAGTTGTCCGCTCACTCGGTACAGCCATGGCACATTTCGGACGAAGCGGTGCAAGGGAACCATTTGGCAGAAGAAGCGATTCAATCGAGCCATTTGGCCCCGGAAGCCGTCACCTCTGCCCATTTGCAGTCTTCAGCGGTGCATACGAGACATCTGGCCCCGGATAGCGTATCCGGTCGTGCGCTTCAAGCGGAAAGCGTCACCTCGGAGAAGCTGGCGGCTCGGGCCGTGCAAGCGCCCAACCTCGCGGAAGGCATCGTCGGCCCTTCACATTTGTCTGCGCAGGCCGTGCACCCCCGGCATTTGGCAGCTGGAGCGGTACAAGACAGAGCGTTGGCAGAGGGGGCAGTGAAGTCCGTGCATATCGCACCGGAGTCCATCCAGCCACATCATCTGCACATCGGAACCATTCAGGGCGAGCATATCGGATCACAGGCGATATCGACTGATGCCTTGCAGGATGAGTCAGTTACGTCTGGCAAACTGGCGGATGAGAGCGTGACGGCCGCCAAGCTGTCCGCCCACTCGGTACAGCCGTGGCACATTACGGACGAAGCGGTGCAAGGGAACCACTTGGCAGAAGAGGCGATCCAATCGAGCCATTTGGCCCCGGAAGCCGTCACCTCTGACCATTTGCAGGCTTCGGCGGTGCTTACGAGACATCTGGCCCCGGATAGCGTAACCGGTCGTGCGCTTCAAGCGGAAAGCGTCACCTCGGAAAAGCTGGCGGCTCGGGCTGTGCAAGCGTCCAACCTTGCGGAAGGCATCGTCGGTCCTGTACATTTGTCTGCGCAGTCCGTACACCCCCAGCACCTGGCCGATGGAGCGGTAGAGGACAGAGCGCTGGCAGAGGGGGCAGTGAAGTCCGTACACATCGCACCGGAGTCTATCCAGCCACATCATCTGCACATCGGAACCATTCAAAGCGAGCATATCGCATCACAGGTGATATCGACCGATGCCTTGCAGGATGAGTCTGTTACGTCCAATAAACTGGCAGATGAGAGCGTGACGGCCGCCAAGCTGTCCGCCCACTCGGTACAGCCATGGCACATTACGGACGAAGCGGTGCAAGGGAACCATTTGGCAGAAGAGGCGATCCAATCGAGCCATTTGGCCCCGGAAGCCGTCACCTCTGACCATTTGCAGGCTTCAGCAGTGATGACCCGGCATATTGCGCCGGGAAGTGTATCTGTTCACGCGCTCCAGGCCGGGAGCGTGAATGCTGAGAAGCTTGCGCTTCGGGCGGTGCGTGCTTCGAATTTGGCGGAAGCCAGCGTAAGCTCCGTACATCTGGTGGAGCAAGCGGTACACCACCTTCATCTGGCCGATGGGGCGGTACAGGAATCGGCGCTGGCAGAAGGCGCGGTGCAATCAAGGCATATCGCCTTGGATTCCGTCCAGTCGGAGCATCTGCAAGCAGGTGCCATCCAGCCGCAGCATATAGGCTGGCAGGTGGTGTCGGAAGACACATTGCAAGAAGAAGCGGTTACGTCCGGCAAGCTTGCAAATGGAGCGGTACAGTCCCAGCATGTGGCTGAGGAAGCCATTGAAGGCCGACACATTGGAGCAGAAGCCATTGATGCGCACCACCTGAAGCCGGGCGCAGTGACGCTGGCTCAGTTGTCCACGGACATTCATCTCTCGGGGCTTTTGCCGGAGGAAGGTATCAGTGGCGACAGACTCCAGGCAGATAGTGTATCTCGCAGCCATCTGAAAGCTCAGGCCGTCGACAGCGAGGTGCTGAGCCCGGAAGCTGTAGGATCGGAGCATCTACAGACCGCTGCGGTACAAAGCCATCACTTGGCAGAGCAAAGCATTGAAGGGCATCATCTGGTGGAAGGCTCCGTAGGCTCGCGTGAGCTGGAGCTGAACGCAGTGAAGCCGGAGCATCTGAGCATCACCCCGGTTCGTACTTGTGCCAATCAGTCCGCATTGCAGCAGTTTGGCAGAGCGCCGTTTCTTTTGAAGGGCAGCGAAGGAGAGACGGAAGTGATCATTATATTCGCAGAGCCTTTTATGAACCCGGACTATACGCTGGTAGCGATGACGAACCATCCTCTCTTTCATGCGACGCTGAAATCGCAGACGCCGAATGGAGCGGTGATTGTAGTAACCAAATGGAACGAAACCGCGCACAACTACGGTATTGTTTCCTGGATTGCCATCGGTTAGTGAATGTAATTGTGTAAAACGTACAGCGTGCAGACTCACGTATTTTTTGAATACGGGGCTGCACGCTTTTTCATATACTTTTCACACATTTGTTCCACAATTATCCCGAATTCTCCTGATAAGCTAAAGATACTTTAAAGGAGAGGTGATACAATCATGAAAAAATGGACTAAAAATGCAGCAGCCGTATTGACCGTAGTAAGCGTATTGGGAGGAGCAAGCAGTGCATTCGCCGCTACAGCGACAACAACGCCAGCTACAACTGCACCAGCAACGAAAGCACCGGCGGTTACGACCCCGGCTACCAAAGCACCAGCAGTAAAAGCACCTGCGACGAAAACACCAGTGGTGAAAGCACCTGTTAAAAAAGCTGCAACAGCTCATAAAGTAACAACAGCTAAAAAAGCTCCTGCCAAAAAAGCTGTTGCCAAAAAAACGGCACATAAAGCAAAAGCTGTAAAAGCGAAGCACCGTACCGTTAAACATCATGCTAAAAGACATTATGCAGTAAAACATAAAGCAACAGCTCACAAAACTCGTGCACACCATGTTGTAGCTAAAAAAGCGGCTCACAAAGCTCCTGTTAAAAAAGTGACTCCAGCAAAAACAGTGGTAAAAACAGCTCCAAAAACAGCAGTGAAAACAGCTCCAAAAGCAGCAGCTAAAGTAGTAACAACAACCAAGAAATAAGGTTGAAGCGCAATTCACTTCCAGCTCGCCTGGCATATACAGCAGCGATTCATGATAAGAAAAGACGGGACCGGGGACGGTATACCCGTCTTTTGTCTATTTTGCTAGGCTTCTGTTAAGCTTATAGAGAGGATGAAATCATCCAGAACAACGGCAAGGGGTTAAGGCCATGACGAAAATAGTAGTAGTAGATGACGACGTGTTCATTTTGCAATTAATATCTGAATATTTAAAAAAGGAATCCTACGAGGTGACTTCCTTTTCCAGTGGAAAAACACTGGTAGAGCATATCCGTTCCAACCATCCGGATTGCCTCGTTCTCGATATCATGATGCCCGGAGTTGACGGGCTTTCCCTGCTGACTCAACTGCGCGAATTTACGGAAATGCCGATTATTATGATCTCCGCTCGCGGGGAAGAAAGTGACCGTATTCACGGGCTGGAGCTGGGATGCAGTGATTTTTTAACCAAGCCATTCAATCCTCGGGAGCTGGTTGGCAGAGTCAAAGCCATGCTGAGGCTGACCAAGGCCGGAACATCTGCACCGGACGATAAGGAGGCAGCAGAGGCAGACGGAAATGTATGTCGTGCGGGCAATCTCTGTATTTTCGCTGAATTTCGTAAGGTAACGGTGGACGGTCAAGAGCTGAATCTAACCTCGCGTGAATTTGATCTGCTGCTGTTTCTTTCGAATCATCTGGAAAGACCTTTTGGCAGGGAGCATCTGATTCAGCAGGTGTGGAGCTATGATTTTATAGGTGATGTGAGGGTCGTGGATGATCTGGTCAAACGAATTCGTAAAAAGCTGGCAGAATGCCACTCTACGCTCGTCATTAATACCGTTTGGGGATTCGGATATAAAGCAACGGTTCAGGAGCAGTAGCCATGCGTACGATGAGAGCTAAAATACTGCTGTCTCTATCCATCGCAATGCTCATTACCGTCTGTATTACGGTGGTTTTGTTCATCAGGCTTATCGACGATCTTCTTGTAAATCAGGCTAAATCCAAGCTTCATGAGCAGGCACGAAAAGCCGTTCATATTATGAGCGACGGAGGCTTTGATCGGCTGGATAACGCTGAGCTTAACTATGTTATCAAAGGTATGCTTTTGTCTGCCGATTATTTTATTTTAAGCACGGATAATCGCATCATCGACTCCAGTGTTTCTGGAATGGAGGGCAAGAAGATAGAGAGTTTGCTATTGATCCGTCAGGGATTTTTTGCATCCGTTCATCCGTCTGCTCATGATCTGGCTACCGTACATGAAGGGGTTGCTGTGCTCCAAGGTAAAAAGATACTGTTTACAAATGAAGAACTGCCCGGTCAGCCTTTTCGTATTTTTGTATATTCACCGCTGTCTTCTTTAAGAGCACTGTATGTGCCATTAATGAGAACCACGCTGCTATCCATTGTCGCGAGCTTTGTCGTCATTCTCGTCATTGGACTGATGGTCGTTTCACGCTTGGTACGCCCACTCAAACGTTTGAAGGAGGCCGTAGGCAACTATGAACCGAATCAACCGCAGGATAGTGATTTTCCGCAGGCAGACAAAAGCGAGATTGGCGAGCTGATCGGTACTTTTCATTCCATGTCGACCCGTATTCAGCAGCATCACCACGGTCAAATTGAATTTTTGCAAAATGTATCTCACGAGCTAAGGACACCGTTAATGTCCATTCAGGGCTACGTATACGCCATTCAGGATCAGGTGGTCTCCCAGGATGAAGGACTGAGCATCATCAAAGTACAGTCGCAGCGGTTAATTGACATGGTGGAAAAGCTGCTTCAGCTATCGAGGCTGGAGGCGCTGGATGAAGAATGGCCTGTCTCATTGATTGATCTGAAAAGCATGGCAGAGGACGCCATTCATTTGCTGATGCCAGTGGCTGCTGAACGTTCTGTTTCGCTTCGAGTGGAGGGTGAGGGACTGCATGTGGCCGTTCCGGCTGAACAGTTATTCCGCATGATGCTGAATTTGTTGCAAAATGCGGTTCGACACACCTCCACCGAGGTTGTCATACATTTGGAGGCGGGAACCACACCGGAGGTCGTATGGGTAATCCATGTGGATGATGACGGAGACGGTTTGAGCGAACAAGAGGCAGCGGAGGTGTTCGGACGATTCTATACTGGCTCGAACGGGGTCACAGGTCTTGGATTGGCTATTTGCCGTCAAATTGCCTCCCGGCTAAACGGGGAACTGATCTGCACACGTTCACCCTTGGGTGGAGCGCGGTTCAGCTATATTCAACGCATGTTATAAATGAGTGCAAAAAATGGTTAAAAATGATCGTTTTTCTGGATAAACATCCCGTGAATATGACAAGGCGTGACAGGTTTTAGGTATTATTGCAGATATAGCTTGACTGGCGGGTACTAAACTGAGTAAAATTAATCGTATATACCTTGACTCTTGAACGTCGTTTTTTTAGATAGTGGTCAATAATAGTGGTTAATAATAAATGAAAGAGTGATGAGATGAACCGCCTTTTGGAAGTGAAGGACTTAACGATATCTTTCAAGACCCGCCAGGGACTAGTGCAGGCCATTCGTGGCGTAAACTTTCATGTCAATAAAGGAGAGACGCTGGCGATCGTGGGCGAATCCGGCTCAGGCAAAAGTGTAACCTCACAGGCTGTGATGAAGCTGATTCCGACCCCTCCCGGTATTTATCAAAAGGGTCAAATTATTTTTGACGGACAAGAGCTGATTAATAAAACGGAAAAGCAGATGCAGAAAATTCGCGGTAAGGAAATCGGACTGATTTCTCAGGACCCGATGACCTCGCTTAACCCGACGATGAAAGTCGGCAAGCAAATCACGGAAGTGCTTTTCAAACATGAAAAAATATCCAAGGATGCTGCTCACAAACGTGGTATTGAGCTGCTTAATCTGGTAGGTATTCCACATCCGGAGCAGCGTTTTAACCAATACCCGCATGAGTTTAGTGGCGGTATGCGTCAACGTGTCGTTATCGCGATGGCATTAGCTGCCAATCCGAAGCTCCTGATTGCCGATGAGCCGACGACTGCATTGGATGTAACGATTCAAGCTCAAATTTTGGAGCTGATGAAGGACCTTCAAAAGAAGATAGACACTTCCATCATCTTTATTACCCATGATCTCGGCGTTGTAGCGAAGATGGCGGATCGTGTTGCTGTTATGTATGCCGGACAAATCGTGGAAACAGGTACGGTTAATGAAATTTTCTATAACCCGAAACATCCATATACTTGGGGGCTTCTTGCTTCCATGCCAAGTTTGGACAGTCACGGTCAGAAGCTGGCAGCGATTCCGGGTACACCTCCTGATTTGCTTCATCCGCCTGTAGGGGATGCTTTTGCAGCCCGCAGTGCTTATGCGATGAAGATTGACTTTGAGAAAGAGCCTCCACTCTTTCAATTATCCGATACGCACTTTGTGAAATCATGGTTGCTGCATCCGGATGCGCCTGCGGTTGAGCCGCCAGAAGCGGTAAAGGCCAAGCTTCGCAAGCTGGATAATGCATTTGAAACGCCGGTTTTAGTAGAACAATACGGCGGTTAATGTGTAATATAGTTTGTAAATAAACCGAGTTAAAATAAAAGAAGGGCTGCTCTCTCCGTGGAAGAATCTACGGTGAGAACAGCCCTTTTTGGCGTGAAGCCGCAGGTTGTGAGAGCCTGCGGCTATTTGAGCTAGCGGGGCAGTTTTTTTACAGCTTGCCGGAACCGGCTTGGGAAGTGACTTCTGCCTTCACGCTGGCGGATGGAGAAATCTTATCGTTCAGCGATGGTTTCCAGCCTACAGAGGAGCTGAGACCCGCGCTGGAGCCTGCATTTACGGCTTGTCCATTCAGGAGGGTGCCTGTGTCGGACAGCGCGGTGCCTCCAAAGACAGTTACGATTTTAGCTGCGGACAAACCTGCAACGTCGATGACATTGTTTTCGGCGAAGATTTTGGAAGATTTACCTGCGCCCCATATATACAGCGAAGGATATTCGGAGCGTTTTACATCACCTGTATAGTAATTGTTGTACAGATGGACTTGTCCATACCGCACGCGTGGTGTGCGTTGTACCGTGTTTTCATAATAATTGTGATGCAGGGTTACACGTAAAGCCCCTTCATCTGCTGTTTTGCTGTCGCTGTTGCCAATAATCGATGTTTTATCATGATCGTAAAAGTGATTGTAAGAAGCAGTAACCAGATCGGCTTGATTGATCACATCGAGAAGTCCATCATGATGCTGGTATTCTTGGCCGTAAAAGGTGCCGTTTCCGCTATCGGGGTGAGACCCATCATTGAAGGTATTGTGGTCTACCCATACATGTGTGGCGCCGTTAATTGTAATGGTGTCATATTCCGAATTCCAGTTGCCTGTACTACCGTCAGTTGGGTCCCACTGAGGGAAATAATCGTAGGCATCCTGGAATTCAATATTACGGATAATGACGTTGTCTGTCCCTTTTTTCAGTTGGAGGTTTGCACCGTTAATGACGGCATTGCTACCCAAACCAACAATCGTTGTATTAGACGGAATATCAATGACGACACGACTGGCTTGATTTTTTTGTGAAGCCTCACGTGCCTTTTCCAATGTGCCGGACGGAACCTTTTTACCCCATGTGGATGGGTCATACGCTTTGAGGTAGGCGTCAAAATCGTATTTAGGATCCTTGTAATCGTTTAATCCCAAGGGCTTGTTATTGTCATCGACATTGGCATTGATCGTACCTTTGACATAAATGATTTTAGGAGTTGTATTGCTGCTTTTACCTAAGGCATCCACAAGTTGTTTGCGATTGGTTACGGTGAAAATATTGGAAGCTGTGGCTGCAGATCCGCCTGTTGTGCCTGTAGAAAAGGCTGCCCATCCGTTCTTGCTACCAAGCACCTCTTTACCAATATCGCCTGCCGCATGAGCGGGTGTGCCAAGAGGAGCAAGGGTAGTGAACAGCAGAGCTACTGCAATGCCGAGTGAAAATCTCTTTTTCATAAATTTACCTCCGTATATTGGGTTAGTGGAGTAGACGAACGAAGGGAGTCCCGGGTGCTCCTATGGTATCTACTTTTCTATCATACTTCTTGTTCCAGTATTTGTTAATATAATAAAAGTTACATGCTAAAATATTTGTCGAAAATTTTACATAATACAACGTACCCCTACTTTTTTCCATTAATATCGTAGTCACACTAATGAAAACGTTAACAATCACATGAAATGGGAATTGTATATATGAATATATGGAATTGTTTTTGTATTTTTTTTTCGAAAATCATTATTTTCCGTCTTCGGAATGCTCACTTTCCGTGGAAAAATACTGGAAAAATATCAAATTTCATGCTACAATATAAATTGGTAAATATAACACAATTGAGTTTATTTACCATAATACTAGTAATAGGTCATACACTAGACAATTGGAGGTGAGCATAGATTAGTTGAAAATGTTAACGATTTCAATCTAAGAGGAGGAATATCAAATGTTAAGAAACCGCTCATTTTATCGCAGATTTTGGCTGGCTGCGTTGACGGTCCTGTTGCTCGTGCCTGCTATGACCGCCTCGGCAGCTTCCTCATCCACCCCATCGGCCAAATTCATTTTGCCAATAACAAGTACTATGTATTTAATAATGTGTGGGGCAAGGACAGGTTCAAGGCTGGAACGTGTTTTCCTTTGTGAGAAAGTCCAATACGAGTAGCGCGTCGTTCAATATCAAAAATTTTACCGACTATATGATTTATACAAAAAAATGGATGAGTAACGCGAAATTCGTCAGCAGCGTGGAATTCGGTACTGAAATTTTCGGTGGTAGCGGCTCTATGAATATCAGCAAATGGAATGTTAACGTACAATAGTCTTCAAGAACATAGCCCCTCTCAAGCAGGCACGCGAAAAAAGACATCTGCATGATGGACCTTTTGCTGTCGATGGAGAGGGGCTTTTATATATTTCTGATTACAAGTCACTTTGTGGATTTTTGCAAAATCCTCAGGTACAATCCTTGTAATATAGCTGAGGAGGAATGGGCATCATGGCAGAGCATTTAGCAGATATCTTGAAGTTATTGAAGCAAAAAGAGTGGGTGGATATGTCCCACGCCTTTTATCCTGAAATTCCTCATTTTCCGGTATTCGATAATGTTAAGGTTGACACGCTGTTTACTCATGACGATGGTTTTTTTGTGAAGCAATACTGTTTTCCGGGTCAGTATGGCACTCATATTGACGCGCCAGTTCATTTTGTGAAGGGCAAACGTTATTTACATGAGCTTTCCTTGAAGGAACTGGTTCTGCCACTGGTTGTTATTGATCGTTCAGCAGCTGTCGCCGCTAATCCCGACTATGAGCTTACAGTTGCGGATATTGTAGACTTTGAGAAGGAGCATGGACGGATTGCCGATCAATCCTTTGTCGCCTTTCGCAGTGATTGGAGCAAGCGTTGGCCTGATTCGGAAGCTTTTTCGAACAAGGATGCAACCGGAGACGCACACTGCACGGGCTGGTCGCTGGAAGCGCTGCGTTTTTTGGTGGAAGAACGGAATGTGGCTGCCATCGGACATGAAACGCTGGATACCGATTCCTCCGTGGCCTATCGCAAAGCAGGGAAGCTGGTAGGGGAATATTACATATTGGAACAGGATCGTTATCAGGTTGAGGTGCTGACGAATTTGGATAAGCTGCCTGCGACGGGTGCTGTTATTTATAATATCGTACCGAGCATTCAGGATTCCCCCGGATTTCCGGTGCGTTCTTTTGCTATTTTGCCTTAATCATTTGATACCGGGTTGTTTGAATACGATTATACAATCATCTTGAGCATAAAAGACCGGTTCAGATATATCTGAACCGGTCTTTTATGCTTTATTTGGGGTCGTGAACAGTGTGCTTGATTGCTCAGTCCAGCTTGAATCTAAATAGTGAAATAGCTTAAGTGATAATAGTGACGGTAGGAGCAGAGATAGTAGGCTGAGTTGTAATGGTGGAGGCTGTACCACTAAAATCTGATATTTCTATGACAACTGGGACACCTGGTGTAATATCTACGGAGTTAATGACCAGACTTGCTGTGCTTAGGGTGAATAAGGAGCTCTGCTGAATAACTCCGTTAATATAATAATTAGAAGAATCCGTAGCTGCTAATGTTGGCAAAGCAACTACTGGAGCATCAGCGTCATCTACAAAGCTTGCAGCAGGAACGGTTGTTGTTGTAGCTCCGATCATCCCGGCTGTAATCGTTGCAAAAAAACGAGTCACGGCTGGGGTAATGGTCGTAGTTATGGCACCGCCAGAGGCTACGGGGGCAGTAGCTACTGCTGTATACACAGGTTTTATAATTGGCATAGGGCTCATCTCCTTTCTTGGATAGTTTGAACCATGCAATGGCTCATAATCAATAAATGAGTGTGATCCAGATTCGGAAACGGCATATTAACCTTTGTGTTAACAATTAGGATGGATGAAGGAAGCCTCATTATACTGCAAATATAGATGGAAGCGGTTCACTAATAACGGACTATTGCAAATGCCCAAAACCCTACAGGGTAATGTGCATACAATATCATAGAGATGAGAAAAGGAGGTGTAAACGGCTGGTATGGGCAAACGCGCTTCATCACGAAGAAGGCATGGAAAGCGAACCGCACTTTGCAGATTCATCAGACGTAAGAAATGTACAACAAGTTTTAAATTCAGGCGTAGCAGAAAGAAGGGGCTACATTCCAAAAAGCATCCAAAGCTAATCATGCATTGGCGGCATTGCAACATTCCTGCCAAACGACGCAGAAGGTCGAGATTGACGGGAAAGCAAGGTAGGCCGGGTCCGAGAGGGCAGCAGGGGAAGTCCGGCCCGGCAGGAGGTCAAGGCGTAACCGGCTCGCCGGGTGTGCAAGGTCCACCAGGACTGACAGGTGCACAAGGCATTCCGGGTTTGGCAGGAGCGCAGGGTGTACCCGGAGCAGCAGGAGCACCTGGAACTCCGGGCCCGGTAGGTGCAGGGATATCAGGAGCGACAGGTGCAACGGGCATACAGGGCCCGATTGGAACACCGGGAATATCCGGCTCAACGGGAGCGCAGGGTGTAACAGGTCCTTCCGGCCCGGCGGTCGACATTACGGATATTGAAATTGTTCCTACCGCTGAACGGTATTTTTATTTTGCTCCCGAGGATATTCAATCTTCGGTCACGATTAGGGTGGATCAATTCTCTGTGGATGGAGTGCAGGAAGCTTTTCAACTATTTAATGTTGGAAGCAACAGCTATGCCAATTTGTATATTAACGGAATGATACAAGAAAGCACTTCGTATAGCCTAACGCCTTCTTCGGTGACGATTCACCTCGACGAAGGAGAAACGATTTACTCCGGTACACCCATTATTGTGGAAATTGTTCAATTTAGGGCGCGATATAGTGCGTGATACAGGGCATCCTACGATGTACAGTTATTCAAAACCAAAACGGGTTATACGGTTTAGGATCCTCAATGCGGACACCGTGTTATTCGGCTGCCTGTCTGGGTCAGAATGGATTACACAGTAGTTCCCGGCCTATCGCCACCAGATCAGCCCGACCATTACGCAAATTTCCTCTGCCTGAATCCTGTGAGTGATCAGTCCTACGGCAGCAGTCGGAATATCAGCAGCCTGATGAATGGCCTCCGAGTACGGTGCTTGATAGCCCGGATACACGCTCGGCACGTCCGGCAATATACCGCAGGTGCTGACATCGATCAAATTACAGCTGTTTCCTGAGGCAATGAGCCTTTGCGCCCGACGTGCCAGAGCTGGAGGCCAGCTTTGGAGCCTTGATCATGGATGGCTTGTACGACTTTTTGCAGCGGGGTCATGTGCTCGTCGCTCTATAAGCCGGGAGGCTGGGCTGAAACAGTAAGTTCATTGGATTCACTCCTCTTTATTCACGGTTTAGAACGACGTTTATTATTTGGATACATACCCATTTTATATAAATAAAATAAGACGATAGTCATCCTTTTTTTCGCCTTGCAAAAATATCATTTGCAATTTAGTTAGTTATCACTTACTATATGCTTATGAACAAGAAAACACATGTAGATAGCAAGAAGAAGGATATTATGCAAGCAGCTATGCGCTTATTTGCGATCAAAGGCATCGACGGCATTTCTGTCAAAGAAATCGGGGAGGCTGCCGGTGTGACGGATGCCGCGATTTATAAGCATTTTAAGAGTAAAGATGCGATGGCCTTGGAAGTATTCGGACAGTATTGCAACAGCTACACCACGTTGATTGACTTCTATCGCAAGCAGAGCGGGAGCTTTATTAGCCGTTTTCATCAATTGGTGGACGAGGTGCTTGGTATGCACGATGAAGACCAGTATGGTCTGCTTCTGTTATCACAGCATCATGAGCTGTATGTGGAGGCAAGCCAAAGCCAAAATACTCGGCAGCCGCTGGATGCGTTAGTCGAATTTATTGAGCAGGGGATTCAGCATGGAGAACTGCCCAAGCAGGATGCCAAGCTATCGGGTGTGCTTATTATTGGAGCCATTACACGCTTGTCCGTATCCAGCCTGGAGGGTGAATTGCCGCAGCAGCTCATTCCGTTTGCAACGGAGGTCAAGGAACGTTTAACCGCTTTATTAAGTCAAGGTCAGTCATGACCTTTTCTTTTTAAATATAAAGTTAGTGTTTTCTAACTAAGAATATAATATGAGGATAGGAAGTGGCTCAAATGTCTAAAAAGATATTGGTTATTCAAGGAAATCCGGTCGTTGGCAGTTATGGTGAAGCGCTGGCTCAATCCTATGTAAAAGGAGCGGAGGCTGCGGGGGCTGAGGTGCGTTTATTGCAGCTGTCCGCGTTGGACTTTAATCCTAATCTACTAGGTGGTTATCGCGATAAATTGCCGCTGGAGCCGGATTTGATCAAGGCTCAGGAATCCATTAAGTGGGCAGAGCATCTGGTTTTCGTTTTTCCGATCTGGTGGGGGAGCTTGCCTGCATTAATGAAAGGATTCATTGACCGTACCATTATGCCAGGGTTTGCGTTCAAGTATCAAAAAGGAAAACCCATGCCCGACAAGCTCCTAAAAGGCAGAACGGCCCGCCTCATTACTACGATGGACGGACCGGGCTGGTACTACCGATTTTTCCAGGGACAGCCTGGGCATCGGATGATGAAGGATTCCACGCTACATCTATGTGGTGTCAAACCGGTGCGTTCTACTACAATTGATCTCATGAATAAATTATCGGATCAGCAGCGCAAAGATTGGCTGAGTAAGGTCGAGCAGCTGGGGCGAAGTATGAGCTAGGTGAAAGTCTGATTCCATTGCTGGATTTAATGCACCAGTGGGGGCAGGATCATCAAAAGCTGAGAGCTGCATTGGAGTAAATTGGTTCATAGAATAGGGTCAGCCTAACAGCCTCTCTTTGAAGTAAAAGAGGGGTGTTTTTGGCACGTCCGACAGGGCTGTATCTGGGAGATGATCCGGCTAAAGTAACATTCTCCCCTTTGAAAAGTTGATTTCCCTATCCCGTCCTGTTTTTCGTTCCCTCTATAATCAGATTAAAGATTCTAGGGGGGCATTTTATGAAACTGAAAAAAGTACACGCCTATGTGTTTGTATTCCCGAGTTTGTTTCTGACCCTTGTGTTTGGCATTTATCCTCTGCTTTGGGCGCTTCGCTATATGTTCTATGATTATCAGGGCTTCGGGACGCCTGTTTTTATTGGCCTCGATAATTTTGGGCGAGTTCTGCGCGACCATCAATTTTGGTCCTCTGTGGGAAATACCGGGATTTATGCTCTCGGCAAGTTGCTCGTAACCGTTCCGTTATCCTTGATTTTGGCTATTATTTTGAATCGCAAGTTAAAGGGACGTTCCTTGCTGCGGGCGATTTATTATTTGCCCACGATTTTCAGCGCCTCAGTTATGGCGATCGTCTTTTTTATTATCTTCAACTCCTATAACGGAATTTTGAACCAACTGCTGCTCAAGTATCATCTTGTCTCTGCCCCGATTAACTGGCTTGGTGCTGATCATGCCATGCTGACTACCATTATCATCGCCATCTGGGGCGCTGTGGGCAACTACATGCTGCTGTTCCTCGCTGGTCTTCAAGGCATTCCCAACGATCTTTATGAAGCGGCTTCGCTTGACGGCGCCAATGAGTTCCAGAAGCTTAAGTATGTGACCATTCCGATGCTGGGGCCTGTAATGCAGATGATCATCATGCTGGCCATTACTATTTCCCTCAAGGGCTATGAGAGCATCATGGTGCTGACCGAAGGTGGGCCTTACGGAAAAACAGAGGTGATGTATCTGTATCTGTTCAAGCTGCTGTTCCCGGTGTCGGCTGAAAGCCAGTCGCTCCAGCAATTGGGTTACGGCAGTGCCGTCGGCTTCACTACAGCGTTGATTGTAGGGGGAGTTACGTTCATCTACTTCCGTATTTCCAAGAAGCTGAATGATGTTTACTAGAAGCAGGCAGGAGGAGAACAGAATGAATCCTACTAATACCTACCATACCTTATCCCCAAAGCTGGCTCGCTGGACCGGCAAGACGGTCCTCTGGGTGTTCCTGCTCACGGCGGCCATTCTAGCGATATTCCCGATTGTCATCGTGGTACTCGGCTCGTTCAAGACGAATCAGGAGCTGACAAGCAGTGCAACCATCTGGCCCCAAAGCTGGCACTTCTCCAACTATGTCCAGGCTTGGAAGAACGCCAATTTCTCCCGCTTTACCCTGAACAGCATTTTTGTAAGCGTGGCCACGACGATCGGCACCCTGCTGGTCGCGTCCATGTCCGCCTATGCAGTGAACCGGGTACATTTTTTCGGCAAAAAGGCGTACTCTCTGCTCATGGCATCCACCTTGTTTATCTCGATCGGGGCCGTGGTGCTGCGTCCGCAATTTGATTTGATGGTCATGCTCGGCCTGAACAAAACGCTGTGGGGGATCATCATTATACTAGTCAGCGCACATGCCACCTGTTATTTTATGCTGATCGGATTTTTCAGAAGCATTCCCAAGGATCTAGATGAGGCAGCGATGATTGACGGCTGCAACTTTTATTCGGTGTACTGGCGGATTGTGCTCCCGTTATTGCGACCGGCGCTTGCCGTTGCCGGGCTATCAGCATTTCAGGGCTCATGGAATGAGTATATTTTGCCGCTTGTTTTCACGATGAGCAATCCAGAGTTGCAGACGCTGCCAGTAGGGTTGGCCAACCTGCGGTACGGCATCGGAGCCGCCGCCGAGATTCAATTGATGATGGCTGGCGCCTGCCTGTCCATTCTGCCGCTTCTGGTAGTCTATGTGTTCGCCAATAAATCGTTTATGCAAGTTACCCTTGGTGCTGTCAAGGGGTAGAGTAACTTGGGTTCTGTTGTTACAATGGGCTTCAAGGAGTGGTGGCTAATGAGACTCAGTTTCTACAAGCTTTCTCTGAAAAAGAGAATTCAACTGCTATTTATTTTCCTGGCCATATTGTGCATCAGCGTGACGGGGATCTGCTCTTATCTCTTTGCCGCTCGAAGCATCGAGCGCAATGCCTTGGAGCTTAAACAGGGAATTTTAAAAAAATCAGTGCAGGTGATGGATGAACATCTCAGGCATATTGTAGTTTCGTCTTATTCCTTTATGCTTAATGAAACGTTCAATCAGGTGATGAAGGATGTGCGCAGCAATAATGCCGTCAACTATTATCAGAATCTGTCCTTGCTGCAAACTTCGTTTGCCCAATTGAAGCTGGTGGAGCCGCTGATTGATACAGCTTATCTGAACACGCCAATCGGCGATTTCTTCTCCACCAAAGATTTCCCCGACCAGACAAAGCGCTTTTCGGAGGAATATGGAACCTATACAAAGCAGATAGGCTGGAATACCCTGTGGATCGGGACCCATCGCAACGAGCTGTTTCAGTGGAAAGGCAATGTGCTGTCGTTGCTGCTAAAGCCGACTGTGCTGGACAATCATTATATTCCGAATGTATACATGGTTGTGAGCATGAGAGAGCAAGCTATGCGGGCAATTCTGGAGCAGGATCTGATGAATAATCAGGTTCAGCTTTTTTTGCTACAAAAGGATGGAACGATGGTGATCCAGCCCGAAGCCAGGCAGTATGATTTTAATACAGAACGGAAGTTTATCGACCATTTCAGCAGGGGAGGAGAAGGGGATTTCAATTATACGAATGCCAAGGGAGAGGAATTGCTGGTCAATTACAACACACTGTCCATGAATGAGGATTGGGTGATGGTCAGCATCCAGTCCAAGGCCGACCTGCTGTATCCGTTGAAGAAGATCCGCTGGCTGATCATTTTGATTATGCTGTTCTGTATTGTGCTCGCGCTTATCTTGTCCAATCTGCTGGCCTCCGCTTTATTGAAACCGCTTCATAAATTGAAAAGCTTGATGGCCGAGGTGGAATACAATGATTTGAATGTGCGGTTTAACAGCAGGTATGAGGATGAGGTGAGCACTGTTGGCCATACATTTAACCGGATGCTGGATCAGATTCAGTTGCTGATTCAGGAGGTGCGGACTTCGGAGCAGGACAAGCGCAAATCCGAGGTCAAGGCGCTTCAGGCGCAGGTGGACCCTCATTTTTTGTATAACACGTTGAACACTATTTTTTGGAAAAGCGAAAGCGGCGAGAAAAAAGATGTCAGTGAGATGATTGTCTCCTTGTCGCTATTGTTCCGGTTAGGACTGAACAACGGGAACGATATCACTACCTTGAAACAGGAAATCAAGCATGTCGAGCAATATTTGCAATTGCAGCGAAAATGCTATGAGGACCTATTTACGTATTCGATCCATGTTGAAAATCTATCATATCTTTCCATTCCAATGTTGAAAATACTACTTCAGCCACTGGTGGAGAACTCCATTCTGCATGGGTTTCGAGACAAGGCTGTCCTTGGAAATATCTTCATCAAAGTGTACCGCCAGGGCGAGTTCCTGCTGCTACAAGTGACCGACAACGGCTGCGGAATGGATGCCGGGCAGATGGAAAAGGCTGTGTATGGGCATGATGCCGACCGCAAGGGTTATGCGCTCTCCAACCTCCGGAGCAGGCTCAGCCTGCATTACGGGGAGTCGGCATCTATTAACTTCAGGAGTATCCCAGACATCGAGACGACCGTTACCATCACAATCCCGTTCATGTAGGAGGTCAGAATGGATCACTTGACGATGTGTGTTATGGATGATATTCAAGCCGTTGTAAAAGGGATATCTGCGACCATTCCATGGTCGGATCACAATATTGAGGTAGTGGGCACCGCGGGCGATGGTGAGCATGGTTGGACTCTACTGCTGGATGAAAATCCAGATATTGTAATCAGTGATATCCGGATGCCGAAGCTCAACGGTCTAGAACTGATGAGGCGCGCTTCTGGCCAATGTTTACGCGCCAAATTTATTTTTATCAGCGGTTATTCCGATTTCAGCTATGCGCAGGAAGCGATTAAGCTTGGCGCTTCCGATTATTTGCTAAAACCGTTCACTCCGCCAGAAATTCTGGAAGCGGTGCTGAAAGTGAAAAAGGTAATCGAGTCCGAACGAGCCAAGTCGGAGCAGCTTAAACAGCTGGAGCAAAAAATGGACGCCAGCCATTTGCAGCTCCGCCAGGATTATTTGACCCGTCTGCTTCACCAGGAAACAGGTGACCGCCTAAGCGATAGCCGTTGGAGCGAACTCAATATTGATTTGGATGCTGGTAAACTAATGGTCATGGCCATCGAAATGGACTGCTATACCGAATATGGCTACACTCTGCTTCTTGACGACAGCGAAATCATTCCCTTCGCGATCAAAAATATTTTGGACGAGACGCTGAACTTGCATACCCGGGGTGTTGTGCTGCATGAGAGTAAGCAGCGGCTAGCAGCCATCTTTAATCCGCCAGATGGGATGGAGACTTCAGAGTTGCTGGAACTCTGCCGGGGAAATGTGGAGAAATTCAGCAAAAAAACCGTTTCGATTGGCCTGGGCACGATGGCCCGGGGACCGAGAGAAATCCATGCAGCGTTTGTGCATGCCGCCAAAGCGCTGGCTTATCGTTTTTACAGCGAGGGCAATTGTGTATTCCGGTATACGGAACTGGCGCAGGAGGATTTTGCAGCTCCGGACTACCCTGTGGAGAAGGAAAAGGAATTGCTGTATGCGCTGAGATGCGGTAATAAAACGAGCTGTCACCTGATGATTGACGACATTTTCCACCAATGGACATTGTCCCACAAATTTCCGGAGCCACTGGCTATGATCCGCTTATTGTCAGGGCTCGCTTTCGCCATGTACCGGGCGTTTTGTGATGAGATCACCGAGGAAGAACGCATCCAGCTGGAGGCTGACTTAACAGCGCTGGAGGAGAACCGTTCGTTGACCTTCGGCGGCTGGAAGAGCTACATCAATCATTTCAGCAGTAAGGGCTGTGAATTTGTGGAGAAGAAGCGGCTCAGGGATGTTACGCAAGCGATCCATCGGGCCAGGGAACACATCCGCCTGCATCTCCAGGAGAATCTAACGCTTCACAATTGCGCTCGGGCGGTTCATTTAAGCCCAAGTTATTTTGCAAACGCCTTCAAGAAGGAGACAGGCATGACCCTGATCCAATATATTACCAAGATGAGAATGGAAAGAGCAAAGGAACTGCTGATTGCAGGAGTACAGGTGCAGGAAATTTCACAGATGCTCGGATATGAGGACCGTCCGTATTTCAGCGGTCTGTTTAAAAAGTATTGTGGCATGACGCCCACCAGTTTCAGGCAGATGTATTTGAAATGAGCAGAAAGCCGGGACAATCATTTTTTCCCCCATACAAAGTTAAAATGTCCCTCACTCCCGTGAAAACGGAACCACTATGATAACGTTAACGGGTAACCGTAGAGGTTGTCCGGAAAAACATAAGGGGGCATAACGATGGTTAAGAAGTGGATTATCCTAACACTGAGCGCAGTCCTGGCCTTGAGCCTGGGCGGCTGTTCATCGGACAGCAGCAATAATGACGCTCCGGCCGATTCCAAAGGAACTACAGGAGCGAAAACCAAAATCATTTACTGGACGCCCGACCGCCATGATGCCGATTTCATGAAAGCAAAGGTTGACAAGTTTAACCAGACGAACCGTGATAATATTGAAGTGGAAATGAACGTGATGGGAGACAATTATCCGCAGGCGGTGGACATCTCGTTTGCGAGCAAGCAGGCTCCGGATGTACTGCAAATCAATGATTTTCAGACCTATTACAAGAAAGGCTATCTGGCCCCAATCAACTCCTATATGAGCGACGAGATGAAGGCGACCTTCAAAGACAGCCTGATCGAGAATAAGAACACCATCGACGGCAAGATCTTTACCTTGCCGAACACCGGGCAAATCTGGAGACTGATTTATAATAAAGATATCTTTAAGAAAGCCGGCATCGCGACTCCTCCCAAAACACTTGCCGAAATGGTGGTTGCGGCCAAAAAGATTACAGAGGTCGGCAAAAGCGAAGGCATTTACGGTTTTGCCAGTCCGTTCAAGAGCGGAAACGGCTTCTGGCGGGCGGCGAATACGATTGCCGGCGTCAGCAACAATACAGGCATCGACGGTTACAATTACAAAACAGGCCAGTTTGATTTTGGTATGTACAAGGATATTGCTTTGGCGCTGCGGCAAATGAAAGAAGACGGCAGTATGCTGCCGGGAGTGGAGAATCTGGATATCGATCCGCTGCGCGCGCAATTTGCCCAAGGTAAAATCGGGATGTACATTAACCACTCGGCTGAACCCGGAGTGTACAAGGACCAGTTCCCAACCACCGAGAACTGGGGCGCGGTTCCCGTGCCGTCTATCGATGGAACCATTAAAGGCGCATCGCAAATTATTGGTGGCTCCTACATTGGTATCAGCGCCGATTCCGCCCATAAGGAAGCGGCCTGGAAGTTCCTAGAGTACGTGTACAGCAAGGAATTGCAAAGCGAATACTATGAAAAGGGCTATGGAATCTCTTTAATTCCAGCCGTGTTGAACTCAGGCAAGAAGCCGAGTATTCCGGGCATTGAAGGATTCCTGCCAAAACGGGTTGACGCCATTTATCCGGCTAATCCAAGTATAATTACGGAGAGCTCTTTGGAAGGCATGAAATGGGCAGAAGCCTTTAACGTATTTGTATTCACCGGTGGTGATGTGGATGCCATAATCAAGGATTTGGATACTAGATATAACACATCTCTGGAAAAATTAAGAGCAGCCGGTACTACCAATATTGTCGCTGATCCCAATTTTGACGCCGCCAAGCTACAGGGCAAATTGTCCACAGAAGAATAACCTGTGGCTGTCCCGCGGCCGATTCCCTAAGCGGTTCGGTCGCGTATTTCTATTTGAAAGGGGTAGGAATGAATGATTATCAAAAATGAGGAAGCAAAAACGCATGTCATTGACGGAAGCAGCTCCCGTAAAATTCTCGGTATGGGCGGAACGCTGATGATGGTGGAGGTCACCTTTCGCAAGGGCGGGGTCGGAGAAGTCCATTCCCACGATAAGCATGAGCAGGTCAGCTATATTGTAAAAGGAAGCTTCGAGGTCCGGGTCGGCGACGAGACGTGCATTCTCAAGGCAGGAGATAGCTTCTACGCGGGTTATAACGTTCTGCATGGCGTGAAGGCGCTGGAAGACTCCGTTATTCTTGATGTGTTCAATCCGTTCCGGGAAGATTTCCTTGAGGATCAGCAATGAACGACTATTACCTGTCGCAGCTCGAATTGCGCAGGACTGCGGCATATTATGCCCGCCATTTTCCCGGCGAAGCCGAAGCGTCGATTGCCATTGCCGATCATGCCGTGGTCAATGAATTTATCGTGCCTTATACTCATGACTTGAGCCGTTGGGTTCCGTTGGGCGATCCGGTGAACTGGCTGCATAATCCCTCCAAGGACCCGGAGTTCACCTGGGGAATCAATCGGCATTGGCATATGCCGGATTTAGGCAAAGCATACCTGATGAATGGCAATCCGGAGTACGTCTCCGCGTTTATCAACCATTATCGCGGTTGGCGGAAGCAGAACCCGGTTCCAGTCGTTCCGTCCTATGAAGAAGGAGTTTTCTTCCAGAAGCTTGGTCCTTGGCGGCTGCTGGAAACCGGTTTGCGCGTGCAGTCCTGGATCTCTGCCTACAAATATATGGAGGACAGCCCACTGTTGACGGAACCGTTTCACGCCGAATTTTTACAGGGTCTGGAAGAACATGCTGAGTTCCTCACCCGGTATCTGGGCAGTACCGAAATTAATCATGCCATTATGCATATGCAAGGTCTGTTCATGATCGCCACGTTCTATCATTGGCATCCGAGTGCGCCGTATTGGCGGCAGTTGGCGTCCGAGCGGCTGGAGCTTTGCCTGCTTCATCAGGTTGGTCCCGAAGGGGTACAGATTGAGCTTACGACCCATTATCACAATGCCAGCATCGAAATGTTCGGCACCCCCTACCTACTGGGCCAACTGTCCGGTTATCCCTTCTCCGAATGGTTCGGCAATCAACTTCGCAAAATGGCGGTATTCACGGAGGCGCTTATCCGGCCGGACCAGCAGTCTACCGGAGTCGGCGACTCCGACTGGGTCAGCAACGGGCGACAGCGGCTGACGCTGTTGGGCGCGATTCTCGAAGATGACGAACTGATCTGCCGGGGGGCGGATAGCTCGGAAAGCCTGTGGCTGCTCGGGGCGGAGAAATACGAACGTTATATGCGGCTTCAGGCTGCTTACAAGCCTTCAACGGCGAGCCGGGCATTCCCACAGACAGGGTACTATGTGATGCGGGATGAGCAGCAGTATTTGTTTTTTGACGCTGCCGCTATGGGCGGGGCGCACGGTCATGCCGATGCGCTTAATCTGGAATGGATGTGGAGGCAGCAGCTTCTCTTCACCGATACCGGGCGGTATACCTACGAAGAAGGGGAATGGCGTCATTATTTCAAAAGCACGCGAGCGCATAATACGATCACTGTGGACGGCGAGGACCAGACGCCGTATGTATCCACGCAGCAATGGGGCACGCCTGCGGCTGAAGCGAAGACATACCGCTGGGAGAGCAACAGCCGTTATCATTTCATTGATGCTTCCCATGACGGCTATACTCGCTTGTCCGATCCTGTAACACATCGCAGATGGGTGCTGCTTGGCTCAGAGGTTCCGATTATGCTGCTAGCGGATTGGCTGGAAGCCGAAGCGGAAGAGCACGAGCTTGAGCAACGGTTTCATCTGCACCCGGAAGCTGTAGTAGAGCTGTTGAAGGGCGAGACGGGTAGTCTGGGCGCTTCCGTAGTTTATCCGGGTTCTTCTGTCAAGCTTGCTATACAGTGGACAACGGCCGGGTTGGCGGAAGAGCGCTTCACAGTCAGCGAACAACAGGGCTGGGTATCGAAAATATACGGCTCCAAGGCGGGGACGCCTGTGTTGCAGGGACAGGCCGCTTTTTCGGGAAAAGCGGGTATTCTTACGGTGTGTCTGCCGGAGGATTCGACCGTTAACGGCGAAACGCTTCGCCTGACTACGTGCGAGATCGATCCTGCGCGCCAGCGGGTGGAGGTAAATTATATGTATGGCGCCACTTTTGGAACCGTCGTAATTGACAGTACCACGCTGGAATGGAGGGGCATGGATGACGGCCAATGCTAAGCTGGACACAACCGTCGCATGGATCGCAGGAATTGATGTCGGCGGCACCAAGACCTTGTTTTGCCTGGCCAGCGAGGACGGAAGGATTGGAGGCAAACGCAAGCTCGATACGCGGCTGAGCAGGGACCCGAAAAGCTTTATGGAATGGCTGTTTGCCGAGCTGGAGCAATTTTGCCAGGCCCACGGCACCGGACTGTCCGAACTGACCGGAGTAGGCATCGGCTTTCCGGGAGTGATGAACGAGCAGACCGGCATTCTGTCCAGCGCTCCCGCACTGGACTGGCCCGCAGAGGATATTCGCCCGTGGATTGCGCACAACTATAAAGGAATCGTGGTGCTGGACAATGATGTGAACATGGCGGCGCTTGGGGAGCAGTGCAAGGGTGCAGCGGCTGGCTGTGACCATTTTATAATGATTACGGTCGGCACTGGCATCGGCGGTGCCTTGTATCTGAACGGGCAGCTGTATAAAGGGGCGACCTTCTCCGCTGGGGAGATCGGGTACTTCGTGATCGAAATGGATCGGGAGACGCTGTCCGCAGGGCAGAGTGGTGTCTTGGAGAGGTTCGGGGCGTTGGAGAATCAAGCTTCCGGTACTGGCATCGCGTTACAGGCGGCACGTTGTATGGAAGACGGGGAGCTGTGCCCGGTGCTCTCGCTGCAGGCGGCTGGCGGTCCGGTCACGGCCAAGCATGTCTTCGCGGCGGCCGAAGAGGGCAGCCAGATCGCGGCCCACGTGTTGGATCGGGCTTATCATCTGATGGCCGTTGCCATCGCCAACTTGACCATCACGCTTAATCCACAGCTTGTTGTGCTGGGTGGCGGCGTCGTGGAGAAAAATGCGGAATATGCTGGCGAATTGGCCAAACGTGTCTCAGCATTAAGTCCTGTTGCCGTGGACATCCGCAAGGCAGCGCTTGGCAACGAAGCGGGCGCGACTGGAGCGGTCGAGGCCATCAGGAGAGCGCTTGGTCGGAAATGCCTGAAATAGCGCTTGCCCAAAAGAGGATTATCTGCAAAGTTAGAACACCGACAAATAACCGTCTCCAGTTGAATGGTAAGTGTGCAGGATTGCACGCTCTGTATCATCAACCGGAGAACGGTTTTTTTTGTTGTACGAATGATCGGGATGGAAAACTTCATTATTCGCGAGATGGTAGTAGGGGTAGTCAAATCAGCTTGTCTCCCTCATTACCAAGATCAATCTCATTGTGGGGTGGTGAATCTACTTTAATTTGTGAAAGAAGCATGGATAAGTTGATCGCGACAAAAATAATACTTCAAAAAAAGGATGATACAGGAAAATGTCGAAATGAAGAAGATAGGTATACTTATAACACTATGATTTTACATAAAAGCATACTAATCGAAGATATAGAGGGATCGAGACATAATGGATGAACAGAAGTTTTTACTGATATTAAAAGATAGGGATCGTACGGCAGAAGTTCTTTCATTCGCGATACAAGGGAATAAAGCGACTGTGACGTTCCAAAATGACTCTAGTAAAACCTATAACTATCCACTGGATCAATTGCATACGATAATAAGCCAAAATCCGAAAGTAATAGATGTATCCGAACAGGAAGTTTTTGTACAAGAAAAGCCTTTGAAAGATGTCAAGCAAGTCATTTTATTCGACCAAAAGGTGAAAATATGGCTTACATGGGGAAGACCACAGATTGTAGATGCCGATCAGCTTACATTGCACCATCGCGCCTTAACCAATGCTAATGCCGTCCGCATTCTTCAATATTGGACGGAAATATCAGAGCATACCCAGATAGATAATGGAAACGGTCCTGAATCCGAGTCTCAATCTTTTTTGAGTAAACAAATGGTAGGATTGAATGCTTTTATTCATCCACAAAGTGCTCTTAGTTGTTATATAAATCAAACTGCCTTAACTCGGAATACACCCCAGACAGATCATATGATTTTTCCTTTTAAATTTAATTTGAGTCAAAAGCAAGCCTTGATTCATGCACTCAGTAGCAATATTTCCGTGATTGAGGGGCCGCCTGGTACAGGTAAAACACAGACCATTCTCAACATTATTGCGAACCTGACGATCATGCAAAATAAGACAGTAGCAGTTGTTTCAGGAAACAATGCAGCGGTGCAAAACGTAAAGGATAAGTTGGAGAAGTCGGGGTATGGCTTTTTTGTTGCTTCGCTGGGCAATGCTGAAAATCAGAAAGCTTTTTTTGAGCATATTCCCCAATATGACAAGTCTGAAGAATGGATAAGCGAGCAATCCGTGCCCGAATTGATGCACCGGATCAAAGAACTGGATGATCAGATCCATAAGCTGATGGAGCTTCAAAATGAGCAGGCCCAATTAAAGCAGCAGTTAGCGGCCTACCGGTTGGAGCAGCAACATTATGAGCATTATTATGAGAATCAGGATTCCGAGGAAATTAAGCCAGGACTCTTATACCAAGTATATCGCAAGTTTTATCGGGAAAGTCCGCAAAGTATTCTTTCGTTTCTGGCTCATCATCATGTGGCTGCTGCACAAGGAAAGCTGAACAGTTGGCTGTATAAGGCCAAAGCTGCGTTCAAATTTGGCTATACCGATTTTGTGAGCTTACGTGAATATCAAAATGATGTTTTGTTGAATCTTCAAAAAGAATTTTATGCCGCTAAAATTAAGTACATCGAGCGAAAAATAGAGCATATTCAAAAGGAAATGGATAAAGCAACATTTGATGAATTGTTGTGTGAGCATGAGCTGATTTCGACGATTGTATTTAAGCATCAACTACACAGCAAATACCACGCAAGAGAAAACTTGAATTTTGAACACCGCACCTATAAAAGGAATTATAAGGAATTTGTTCAGCATTTTCCTGTGGTGTTGAGTACCACCCATTCCTTACGAAACTGTGCGCCACCAAACTTTTTATTTGATTATGTCATTATCGACGAGTCCTCACAGGTGGATCTACTGACAGGAGCTCTAGCTTTGTCATGCTGTAAAAATGCTATCATCGTAGGGGATACGAAGCAACTGCCGCATATCGTGGACTTAAAGATTAAGAACAAACTCAGTATGAACAATGTGGCTCATCATTTCGATTATTTCCAGCACAATATCCTGTCCTCCATGCTGTCGCTGTATGGTGAAGCTTTACCCAAAGTCATGCTGCGGGAGCATTATCGTTGCCATCCCCAAATTATTGGATTTTGTAACGCACAGTACTATGACGACGACCTGATTCCTTTTACCACATACGAAGAGAATGTCGAGCCACTTATTTTGTTTCATACTTCTAAAGGAAATCATATGCGTGAAGTGACGCGAGGGGAGAAGCTAGGGAAATTCAACCAGCGAGAGCTGGATATTGTGGAGGAAGTACTGGAGCACCCATTTGTAACGGTGAAAGATAAGAAAGAAATTGGTTTTGCTACACCCTACAGAAAGCAGGTCATCAAAGCAGGGCAAGTGTTATCTGAGGAAATTGAAAGTGACACTATCCACAAATATCAAGGACGTGAAAAACCACTCATGATCCTTTCCACCGTGCTTGACCAGAGTGCTCAAGGTAAAAAGGGAATTCGTTTTGTTGATGATCCTTGCAAAATTAACGTAGCCGTGTCCAGAGCGCAACAGCAATTCGTGCTAGTGACAGGGCAAAATGTTTTCACTAAAGCGAACAGCGATGTAGGCAACCTGATCCGATATATGGAGTACAGCACTTTGAACGAGAACATTATCAAAAGTGAAATCGTATCTATTTTTGATTTATTTTATAAAGAATATTCTGAGGTTTTAATTGGACTTCGCGATAAAAAAAAGATTTCCAAACATGAGTCCGAGAATATAGCAAATGCTTTTTTGCAGGAGTTATTGAAAATGGAAGAGTACCGTATTCTGAACATACAGAGACAGGTATACCTCAAAAATTTCCTGAGCTCGACAGACCTACTCGATGAGGGTGAGCGGAAATACATAAAAAACAACGCTTCGCTCGATTTTGTAGTGTACCACAAGCTGGACAAAAGGCCTCAATTGGTTATTGAAGTGGACGGGTTTGCCTACCATGAAAATAAGCCAGAGCAAATGGAGAGAGATCGCAAGAAAGACCGTATTTTGGCGAAATACAAGGTTCCTTTTTTGAGATTAAAAACAGAGGGGAGTGGGGAGGAACAAAAGGTTCGAGAGATGTTGGATAGCGTGTTGGGCTATAAATAGGTTGAACATGTAAAAAAAAAGCAGCTTTTTCACATCTTCAGCGGTCTGGTATGACCTGATTCTGAAGGAGGAAAAGCGGCTTTTTAGCATGAGGATGTCCAGTAGGATCTCCATTTATGATTAGCAAAACGCATAGCCAATCTCTCAGAAAAGCTGCATCACCCAGTGGCGCAAGGCTCCCCGGTAAGCGCTGTCATCAGGAAGATCAGCACCGTACTGAATCCTAGTAAGGTGGTTAATCGTCAGCACATGTTCCGAGAATGTACCAACTTTAACCCCTGCGTCAAATGCCGGATGGGCTACTGTTCTGCACCTGCGCTAGGATCACAGGCTTATTCGGTGGCTGGTGTCGTTTGCTCCGCTGCGAAGATGACAGGCTTCATAATCCGGCTCAGCATATCTTGCTTCGGACGATTCCAGGTAACCCAGTCGTCTAGCAGTAGTCCACCTGTGTCGCCACTATTAGGATTGAGGGACCAGTACGTAAAGTAGAGGTTGTTGGCACGAATATAGTCTACGAGTGCATTTTGCCATTTACCCTCAGTTGAGGACATATCGACATTACGACCGCCGAATTCACCGACCAGCACCGGAGCTATGTTTTGCTTGCTGATGTAGCCCCAGGTTTGATCCCAGATGGCTGGCAGGTTGGCCGGGAAGGCAGGATCGTTGAACCATGGCTGCGAAGACACACCAGGACCGTAATCATGCGGAGAATACACGACGCGGTTCGGTACGTCCAGCACGACAGGGTAGTTGGCGACACCGATCAGGTTACCGCCCCACCAGTATTGGCTGTTGTTGCCTTGTACATTGTGATCCACACCTTCTACGAGAATCAGCCAATTCGGATTCACGGACAGAATCGCATTCCCTGCGCGCTGCGCCGCCAGACGCCAATCTGTGGAGAGATTGCCTGTACCCCAGCTTGCCTGACCGTGTGGTTCGTTGTGCAAATCAGCACCGATGACGGTAGAGTTGTTTTTGTAGCGTTCAGCCAACATTTTCCAGTCACTAATCCAGCGAGACTCAGGGTACTGGGACGTGTACCACAGCTCGGATTGTCCACCTGAGCCCGGACGGTGACGGTCAAGGATAATCTGAATACCGCGTTGTCCAGCTTTTTCGATCAGCTTGTCCATAATTTGAATCGGAGTCAATCCGACCAGATCAGGGTTTTTGGAATAATCAATACTGTCCGGACGGGAACTGGAATCGAATAACTGATTGCTGTAAGGCAGACGGATCAGATTGTAACCTTCTTTCTTCACCTGATCCAGCATGTCGTCCATTGAGCGGCTCCACAGTCCATGCAAGGTGTAATTAGGGGTTTCCAGACCAAACCAGTTCAGGCCGTTAAATGCCGCCTCTTTCCCGGATTCGTCTACAATCTTGCTGCCTGAGGTGTGATAGTATCCTTTTGCACTGGCTGCATCTGCTGTACCGGGAGTGTAGCCATAGAGCGAAAAGCTCATGACGAGGGAGGCAATGACGAAAAATGACTTCTTCATGCTCTTTCTTTTCATAATTCTTGCTTCCTCCTTTATTAAAAATATAGTTATAATAGATTACCTTTTCATTTTATGTTCAAATATTCCATAAAACAAGTTCATAAAATTCATATATAAGAGGAACGGTCTATTGACCGTCCCTTGGCTATCTTTTCTCGACTCATCAAAAGAGATTTTCTGCAAATCAGAAAGAAGCTTTGGAAAGAAATGTTTTGGTCAAGAAGTTTTTGCTTACTTACAACAGGTGGCTCGCCTGTTGAGGTAATAAAGAAGTATATAGAAAATCAAGGTCAAAAGTGAGGTGAGAATATATGGCTAAATATAATAAAGCATATAAGTTCCGTTTGTATCCAACAGAGGAACAAGCCCACCTTATGCGTAAAACTTTTGGTTGTGTTCGTTTTTCGGAAGATGTGGCTACGGGTATTTTCTTTACGATCTGGCAGGCACATTATTAGAACTCTAACCAAAACATCGATGGATGTTAATCCAAGGCTATGAGAATGTGAGAACGCTGGAAGCCGACTATGTTCGATGTCTGGAATGCTTCTTCGTCATGGTCATGATCGAGAATTACAGCCATCATGCCTCCGATCCAAGAGAAACATCCCGTTTAATCGATGAGCAACCATACGCTCAAGCTTACTTAAGAGAATTTTTAAATGATACTTCATTTTTATTCGAAGTGATCCAGCCTGTGATTATTGAATAACTCGTTTTAACAGAATCAAGCATATAGGAGGCGTTCAAGAATGAAAGAAAGAAATGTCAGGGAAATTAGGGTAACTGATTATCATGATATTTATTTGTTAAACCAAGACTTTAACCCAAATCTATATCTATTTTCTGAAGAAAAAGTAAAAGAGAAGATTGAAATCATCACAAAGAAAACAAAAGATATGATCTTTGTTTGTGAAGAAAACAACGAGGTAATAGGATATATTCATGGGAGCCCGTATGAATTGCTTTTTTCTGAATCTTTAGTAAATGTACTGGGATTTGTTGTAAAAGAAAGGTATAGAAATCAAGGTGTAGGTAGCATGTTGATCGAGCGCCTTGAACAGTGGGGAAAGAGCCATGGATTTTCTGGGATTAAACTGTTATCCCACCCAAGTCGAATACATGCTCACAGGTTCTACGAACAACGTGGCTATATGTTTACAAAGGACCAAAAAAATTTTATAAAAAAGTTCAAATAGTACATATGTGGAACGAGAGCTCAATGAGCAACCAGGATAAGGCCGCTGGCACAAACCAGCAGCCTTATTACCATAGTAGAGTAAATTAGCGGGTTCAAAATGCTAACTCCTCAGCTAGGTTCCCGAACCCATTCATTTACAGATGAGACCCGCCACTTGCATCAATCAATTGACCGGTTACCCAACGGCTGTCCGATGAGGCAAGAAAGGCAGCAATATCCGCAACATCTTCAGGTTCCCCCCACCTTTTGAAGGTTGAAAGACCAGCGGCAAATTTCTGTCCATCGGGATCTTTTAACGTCCCGTCATTCATCTCCGTATTAATAATGCCAGGCTGGATGGCGTTTACCGTAATATTACGGCTCCCAAGTTGCTGAGCCAAGACGTACGTAAGTGTGTCGACTGCACCCTTCGATATGCTGTAGGCGAAAACACTAGGGGAAGCCACGCGTGTAACAAATGATGAGATATTGATAATGCGGCCTCCATCTTTCAGACGCGGCAAAGCTTGCTGGGTAACAAAAAGCGGTGCTTTGACATTAATGTTCATGACTTCGTCAAAAGATTCTTCCGTCGTCTCTTCTATGGTTACAATTTGACCGATTCCAGCGTTATTGACGAGAATATCAAACCGATTATCGCCTGTACGTTCCCGAAGGGCTTCATCCAATGTTGCATATAAATCATGAATGCCGTTAAGGATACTTAAGTCAGCACCGATCGTGAATGCGGTACCTCCACTTTGCTCAATCTTATGAACCAATTCCTCTGCTTCATTTTGTCTTTTTCCATAGTGTACTGCGACGACTGCGCCCTCCTGTGCCAGACGTAACGCAATGCCACGACCAATCCCCCGGCTTGCACCAGTTACTAAAGCGATTTTACCTTTTAACTTACTCATGCTTTCATCTCCTTGTTTGGAATTCATGTTTAGTTATATCACGAGGTGATGTTTGAAATGTTGCTCTTTCATTCGGGATTCATGATTGTCGTCAAGCTAAAAATGAAGATGTGGTAAAAAATGTGTTGACACAAAAATAATTAGGAACCATACTATATATATGAACAAGGATAATAAAATAACCAATGATATTGATGCTATTCCCTCGCTGGCACAATCCAAGCGTCAGATTGATCGCTATAACCTAGACCTAGATGCACAGGCTATACTCGTCGCGTCTAGGCTAATGGAAGCGGGAGCCAAGCTTGGACATGCCGCAGAGATTCATTTCTCCAGATTTGGTTTATCAACAGGACGATATCGTTTATTGGCAGATCTTGAAGATAACGAAGGAGAAGAGTTGCCCTCGCAATTATCTGAGCATCTAGGTGTGACACGTGCTACAGTGACTGGTCTTATCGATACTCTTGAGCGAGATGGGCTAGTATCCCGGCGATCAAGTGCAGAGGATGGACGTCAGAAAGCGGTCATATTGACAGAGCAAGGAGCGAAGAAGCTTCGTGAAATGGCTCCTGAGCATTTCGCTCGGCTGGAAGCCATGGTAGGCTTACTGAATATCGAGGAGCGCAGCGTATTCCTCGACCTGTTAGGCCGAGTTACACAGGGGATATCTGCACTTACGGACGAACCAAAATGAACTATAGAAACACATCAGTAATGAGTAGAATGGGCTAGTGAAGCTAGCCCATTTTCATTCTTATATAGTTAGGATCCTAATTATGTATCGCTGAAAGCAACCGCTGAACGATTAAAGAGAATAAAGAGAATAAAGGAGCGATTAAATGAACAAGACGACGGAGTATCCCAATCAGACAGATGGTGTCTACGAAATCAAATCTGCTGGTTCTGGCACAAAGACTTTTGTACTGTGGCGTGAAGTCGTAATGGCCTATGTGTCTCCTGCCATTATGGCAGGTATCGGGGGATTGGTCACTGCCGACAAGGGGCTTCAATTAGGGGCCTTGACCACAATCGGGGGAACATCAGCCTTCTTGGCTTTGATGCTTGGCCTTTGGCTGCGCAGTAGAGGAGGCCATAAAGGGTGGATCATCGGCGCACCTCACTTGGTTGTGGTTGGGCTGTTCGCATTGGTGGGAGCAATATTTGGCTTATTCGCCGCATGGGGCGACATCTGGTTTACTAGAAATTATGATTCCGAGCAATCACTTGGCCTGGGTCGGTCGTGTCTGGATCGATTTCCCGTTGTCTGGATTCATAGCAAGCACGATAGTGACATGGCGGTGGCGTCTTGCCGTCACAACAAATTTTTCATCTAAAAGGAGAAGATAAAAATGATAGTTATTATTGGAGCAACAGGTACGATAGGCAGTGCGCTTTTGGAACGTTTGGTTGATCTTGGCGTACCCGCCAGGGCGCTGAGCAGAGAACCTGAAAAGTTGCGTGATCAGATTGGAGAAAAAGGCTGGTCGACTATCGAGGTCGCATCGGCTGATGCTTCCGACCCCGAATCGTTGCGTCGCGCGTTTGTAGGAGCTAGCCAACTTTTCCTTGCCATGTCCAACAGTCCAATACAAATTGAATTGGAAACCTCGATCATTCAGATTGCCGCCGAAGCTGGAATCAAACACATCGTAAAAATATCCAGCCCTGCCTTTGAGCAGAGCTCTCCAGTGGCAGTGGCGGGCTGGCATCAAGAAATCGAGAAAACTCTGAGCGAGTCGGGTCTTACCCACACCGTGCTGCGCCCTTATGCTTTCATGCAAAACTTATTGCGCCTTGCACCAACGATCACAACCCAAAATGTTTTCTTCGGCGCCATGGGCGATTCACCCTGTAACTTCATTGACTGTCGTGATATCGCAGATGTTGCCGCGGAAGTTCTGACTAACCACGAGGTATCAGGCCAGATATATACGCTTACCAGTTCGGAGATTTTCAGCTATCCCCAGATCGCGGGTCAACTATCTGCTCTGCTTAATCGGCCGATAAGCTACATCAACATGGAGCCTCAAGTACTACTCCGTAATCTAATCGAGCATGGGCATATGCCTCCTTGGCTCGCGAATCACGTTGTGGAAATTCAAACCATGTCTACGGTGGTGCAGGAAAGTCCTAATGACACTGTGAAGCGCTTGCTGGGCAGAGAGCCACGCACGCTAGACGCCTTTCTGCATGAGTGTGTAGAAAATTTCCGGTAGAACATTGGATATATTGAAATTTGTACAAGAATACCGTATCTTTGGTGGGCGGTTCCTTTTATAATTATTTTCAAAAAAATGGGTATAGGCGGTTATTTGTATGACTATATAGCTTCAAAAAGAAAAGTGATTCCCGTGGGGAACTGTGACGACTTATGTGAACTTCACCCTAAGCGTGTCCATTAAGGAGCAAAGTATGAAAATAATTTTATTGATAGTAGCTATGATTTTAATATTTGTGTTCATATGTATAATATTTTTGTTAATCGCGAAGCGCCAAAATAATACCACTGTGTATATTTCAAGTGGACGGGATAATGTGAAAACGATGGAGCTGCGCGACCGCATTTTGGCCGCGCTCCAATAGATACAGATTAAATATACAGCTTTGGAGCCTGAACTGTACCTTAGTTTGGACACTTTGCAAGAAGCTTCGATTTAATCGGACAGTGGATGGCTCCTGTATCGTCAGGAGTCATCTTTTTTTATTTCTTATCATTCCTGTCCATTTTGATTAATCTCTGCTGAAAATATGCCAACAAAGGGGAACGATGCGATAGAATAGAAAAATAGAAAGCGTTATCATTACCCATTCTGCTGCGATGGTCCAGGGGGAAAAAGCATATGCGTTCAAGGTTCCAACCATTAAACACGTTGCGTAATCAGATTTTTATCGGATTTATACTGGTGATGCTCATCATGATGAGCGTGGCGGGGGCGTTCATTTACCTTAATGTCTCCCACCTGTTGAAAAACAGTGCCGAGCGGCATATTGGTCAGACCGCGGTACAAGCAAGCGGCAGGCTGGATGCATTAATCGGACAGATGGACAGCCTGACGGAACAGGTAGCGAATCATCCGTCTATTCAGCAAATTTTGCTAGAGGAGCGCAACGGAGGTAAGGTGTCTTTTCGGCAGCGGCAATCACTGCTGCAAGTGATGCATAGCTATCAGGCATATATGCCGAGTGTCGGCTCACTGGAGCTGTATACCGCAGAAGGGAAGATGTTGTTTCCGATTAGGGAGGGTAGTCTGGAGGAACGTATCGGACAGGCGGATATCCGGGAAGCGAATCAGATGAAGGGAAGATTAGTCTGGATCGGCATTGATCCTAAGGACTCCCAGTCGCTACTGGCGATTCGACAGGTGAGCCTGGTGGATCGCTGGTTTTCACGCGGAGGATATCTGATTACCCGCATGGAGCGCAGTTATTTTGGACTGAATGATGCGTCGGCGGTCAATGAAGAAGCGGATGAAACCATGCTGCTTGTAGATCGTCAAGGCAAACAGTTGTCGGGTGAACCTATGAACCAGACGGATTTGTCAGGTGTATTGCACAGCAAGACACAGACGGTTCATATTGGAGAGCGGGAATATGTAAAGGCGGTCCAGCAATCGGAGCGGACCGGCTGGTCGCTGCTGATCCTGATTCCGGTTAGCGTCGTCACAGACGGAATTACGGTTTTACGGACTACACTTATCATCTCAGCGTCTCTTGGTGTAGTGTTATTCCTGTTCATGTCCTTTATGCTGTCTACGTTGATTACCAGACCGATAGGTCATTTGATTCAGGCGATGCGCCGTTCACGACAAGGGGCATTGGCACTCAATCCAGAACCAGCCGCAGCGGTCGAACTGCGGGAATTGAATGCAGAGTACAACACGATGATTGTCGATATCAATGAATTGATCCGTGTCATTTGCGAGAAAGAGGTTTTGCAAAGCCAAACCGAGCTTAAAGCGCTACAGGCGCAGATCAACCCGCATTTTCTTTTTAATACGCTGGATGCCTTCAACTGGTCGCTACAGGAAAAGGGGGAGGAGGAGCTTGCCGGGCTGATGGTGTCCATGTCACGATTGTTTCGTTATATTATCGAACCGGCTCACCATGACTCGTGGGTGACCCTCGGGGAAGAAATGGCACAAGTCCGTCGCTATCTGGAACTGATGGAGATGCGTCTGGGTGAACGGCTAAGCTGGCAAATTCATATGTCTCAAGAGGCAGCCCAAATTCCGCTTCCCAAGCTGCTGATCCAGCCCATTCTGGAGAATGCCATTTTGCATGGCATCGAAAATCGCATCGGCAACGGCCGCGTTGAAATCCGTGCCACTCCTTCGTCAAGACCGGGCTGGACCAAGATTGCGGTCATAGATGACGGACCTGGCATGACACCGGAGGAACTTGTGGCTGTGCGTGCAGCGCTGACGGGGGGATCGGCCTGCCAGAGCAAGGGGACCGGTATGGGGCTGGTTAATGTGCAGCGCAGGCTTTCCCTCTATTATGAGAGTGCATCTGATCCAACGGATGGTTTGGTGATACATAGTGCTGTGCAGGAAGGAACTGTGGTGGCTTTTGAAATTCCTGATGAATACGGAGGGCGGTAGGAATGAGTGTTTCATCCAAAACAATTCTAATTGTAGACGATGAACAGAGAACACGTCAGGGGATACATCAGACACTGGAGCAATGGGCCGCCGGAAAATACCGGATTGTTACAGCGGCAAATGGTTTGCAAGCATTACAAATGCTGCGGGCGGAGACGGTTCATTTGCTGATTACAGATGTCCGGTTGCCGGAATTCAGCGGACTGGATGTAATCCGTTCCCTGGAACGGGAGTCACGTCGGCCGGCGATCATTGTCATCTCGGGATATGCGGAGTTTGATTATGTCCAGCAGGCTCTTCGTCTGGGAGCTGTCAATTATTTGCTCAAGCCGATTGATAAGCAGGAGCTGTTGAATGCGGTATATGAAGCGCTAAGGCTGGAGGAGGAAAGACAGCGGTATGAGAAGCTGGAAAAGCTGGCTGACCCTGTTCTACTGGAGCTTGATCTCCAAGCGGCTACTCTTAGCGATCCAATACGGCGTGCCTTCATCTATATGGCGGAGCATCTTCACGAATCCATTACAATGGCGCAGACTGCCGCGCATGTACACCTGAATTCGAGCTATTTCAGTGTTTTGTTCAAGGAGCAAATCAGTTTGTCCTTCAGCGAATATCTGCACCGGCTGCGGATACAACGGGCCAAGGAGCTACTGCTGCATAGCCAGTTGACGATTGCGCAAATCGGAGAGCGTTCAGGCTACCGGACAGATAAATATTTTATTAAAGTGTTCAAAGCGACCGAGGGGGTAAGTCCCAGCCGCTACAGGCAGCAGATGCGTAAAGGACCAGAGGATATTCATTGACAGCATAGTCAGCTCATAACCCAATAAAAGTGGAATTATACCCAATCAGCGTACCCTGTTGGAAGCTGGAATGGAGTGCTAAACTTACAAATGATAACGGTTACAAAAATAAAATTACAACAACGGAGGTCTAACGATGTCCAACGAGTATGGTTTACGTAAGCGCTCACATCGAAAATGGGTTGCTGGGTTGACCCTGATGCTATCATTGATGCTGGTGCTATCCGGTTGCGGTGTTGGTAAAGACGACAAAGGTGGTTCCAATGGAGAAGGCGGAAAGATTACGCTCAAAATGATGCACCTGTGGCCAGAGGGAAGCTCGGCACAGCAGAGCAAGCTTGTGACCCAGATTATAGATCAATACCAAAAGGACCATCCGAATGTCGTCATTCAGCAGGAAGTGCTGGAAAATGAACAATACAAAAACAAACTCAAAGTGCTGTCGGCTTCCAATGAATTGCCGGATATCGGTATTACCTGGGCAGCGGGCTTTATGGAGCCTTACGTTAAAGGCGGATTATTTACACCAATGGATGACCTGTTGAATGGCTCCAAGCTAAAGGACAAATTCGTACCGGGAACGACCGAAGCTTATGCGCTGAACGGAAAAACGTATGCACTTCCCATTGAATTGAACATTTCTCCCATTTACTACAACAAAGCCATATTCCAAAAATACAACCTGAAAGTGCCTACGACATTTGACGAATTTAAGCAAGTTGTGAAAACACTTGCAGATCATGGAGTTGCACCGATTGCACTCGGCAATAAAGACCGCTGGACCGGCTCGCTCTGGTATATGTATCTGGCGGACCGTATAGCGGGTAACGAAACGCTGAAAAAAGCGATTGACGGCTCAGGATCGTTCGATGACCCTGGCTTAATTCAGGCGGCATCCGAAATCCAGACGCTCGTGGATATGAATGCCTTTAACAAGGGGTTTAACGGCTTGTCTAATGATGAAGGGAAATCTGAATTTATGAACGACAAGGCGGCTATGTATTTGATGGGTACTTGGGAATTGCCTAATTTTACGACCAATCCCGCAATCCCGCAAGCATTTAAAGATCAAATTGGCTTCTTTAAATTTCCGATGGTTGCAGGCGGCAAGGGTAACGTAGATAGCTGGGTAGGAGGTCCGGGAGTAGGCTTGTTCGTTTCGGAAAATTCCAAGGTGAAGGAAGAGGCCAAAACTTTTGTTGAGTATTTCGTAGTCAAATGGGGTGAGCAATCGGTAACGCAGGCGGGCGTTATTCCGGCGACGAAGGTGGACACCTCCAAAGGGAATTTGCCTAAGCTGTATGTCGATTTGCTGAATGAGCTGAATCAAGCCAGCAGCATTACATTGTTCGCCGATGTACAGATGAAGCCGAATGCGGCGCAGGTACATTTGAATATGATTCAGGCGTTGTTTGGTAAAGCCGTGACACCGCAACAATTTGCCGATCAGCATAAGGCTGCCATTCAGAAAGAAAATTGAAATTGAGCACATAAGGAGGTTGGGCCGTGGAAAAGGTCATGTCCAATAAGATTGTCATTGCTCTGTATGTGTTGCCTTCCCTGCTGCTGTTACTCACTGTGATTTATGTGCCCATTGTGCTCACCGCCTATTACGGCCTGAATCAATGGAATGGAATAGGCTCTATGACTTTCGTAGGGCTGGACAACTATCAACGTTTGTTCACAGACACGGCGTTCTGGCAAAGTGCTTGGCACTCGCTGCTGCTAGCCTTGTTTTCAGGTGTCAGTCTGATCGGTTATCTGGTCATTGCGATGATTTTGTCAGGAAAAATCAAGGGAGCGAATCTGCTGCGGAAAATTTATCTGATCCCAATGCTATTGTCTTCTGTAGCTATCGCGCAATTGTGGCTCAAAATATATCATCCGACGAATGGAGTGCTGAACTCCTTACTGACGTCGGTCGGAGTCCACAATCCGCCCGAGTGGTTAGCTAATCCGTCTCTGGTGCTGCCTGCCCTGTTCATCCCGATTATTTGGCAATATGCAGGCTTTTATATTCTGATCTATTATGCCGGGCTGAAAAATATTCCCGAAACGCTGGTGGAGGCTGCCCGGATCGACGGAGCCAGTGCCTGGCAGATTGCGACTCGTATCAAATTGCCTCTGCTGCGCGAGGTGATTAACGTCACGATCATATTGTCCATTGTTGGCTCGCTCAAATATTTTGACCTAATCTACGTCATGACTGATGGTGGACCGAACGGAGCCAGTGAAGTGATGGCTTCGTACATGTACCACCAGGCGTTCCGCAGCTTTGATTTCGGATATGGCAGCGCTACAGCCTTTGCCCTGCTGTTCATCTGTCTGGTCGCTACGTGGCTGATTCGCAAGGCTACCGCTTCCAGTGACACGATCCAGTATTCATAATAGGGAGGAACGGACATGAAAACCCAGGCAGCCGCCAGCTATCCGCTTGGAGTCTCTACCCGCGGCAGAATGTTAACTCGCGTCGGTTATGCCGCTTTGTATACGCTTTTGATCATCCTGGCGGTGACGCAGCTTTTACCGCTGCTGTGGCTGATGCTTTTTTCACTTAAAAATAATCAGGAAGTGTTTAACCTTCCACCATTTGCACTCCCATCCCAGCCGCATTGGGAGAACTATATGAATGTGTGGACCAGCGGCAATATCGGGCGGTATTTTTTCAATAGTGTGTTGGTTACGGTCATATCCGTAGTGCTAACGGTGCTGCTGGCCAGCTTCGTAACGTTTGCGATTACACGCATGCGCTGGAAAGGAAGCCAACTGGTCCTAGGGCTCTTTATGGTCGGACTGATGATTCCAGTCCATTCCACCTTGATTCCGTTGTTCAGTATGTTTCTCAAGCTGCATCTGACAGACACGCCGCTGTCCATCATCCTGTCGTATGTTGCTTTTAATCTGCCTACAACGATGATGATCCTGCTGGGATTCTATTACGCCTTGCCCCGGGAAGTGGAAGAAGCGTCCGTTATGGACGGCTGCTCTGTCAACCGGATGTTCTTCCGGATCGTGCTGCCCATGACGACCCCAGTCATGGCAACGACATCTATTATTAACATGATCTATAACTGGAATGAATTTATTTTCGTCAATACATTCATTAGCTCGGACGAAAATAAAACGCTGACCGTCGGCGTTCAGAACTTTATTGGACAATATACGACCGACTGGGGAGCTATCGGAGCTACGTTGATGATCAGCATTTTGCCCATTTTGCTTGTGTTCCTCATTATGAGTGATCGGATTGTGGAAGGGATCGCGGCCGGGTCGGTTAAAGGATAAAAGAAAAAAGGTTATCAGGATGCAAATTCCCCTGCCAGATTTGAAGAGCACCCCCTAGTGTAGACATTGGAACAAACCTTTTGGTTCGCCCGATGAATGCTAGGGGGGTGTATTTTTATGTGAGTCTAGTTTGAGTTGAAGGAAATACAAGTTATACAAGTGTAAAAAGCATGATTGTTACAAGAATACTGATGCTCTTAGAGAGTAGTAGAACTCACTGGATAATTGTAACTGATAAAATTTCTGGTGTGATGCTTCTTGAAACCAATCCTGTCAATTTGACATAACACATTCTCCTCCCAATGTTTGAGTGTGTGTATGTAACTTTGATGGGGGGGATGGTAAGTCATTGTTTTGTATAGGGAAAAGCGCATCCCTACTCATAGATTCAAGCTGGAATAAGCCTTTGGTGAGCCATCTTTCGATACACACCTTTATTTTGATTCAGAATTATTGTCCAATTAGTTCTAAGATTTGTGTGTAAGCATTCCTAGAATGATTGGGATTAGGATCTTCTCCTATTATTTTGGGTACGTCAAAGTCAGACAGCAGGAAATGGTGTTTGGGTTGAACTTCATGCCTTGCTAAGCAACTCTTGCAACAGGACAAGGGACAGCCATCAATTGCAATGATGTCACGTCCCGATTTTGCTGTTCTGACAAGTGGTTTGACATCACCACCAACACCAGCAATGCAGGACATTTCAGCGATTTTTTCTCGATCCATTTTTATAGCGATCATGTTAGCGGTTTGTGCTGCGGAGGAACATCCAGAACATGAATAGACAAGAGGTAAATCAGTTCTTTTCATCTTTGTACACTTCCCTGTTTTTTCTTTGTGATCCATCACGGTATCTTTGATTTTAGATGAAACAAATTAAAATTGTTTGTAGTTTAACTTAAATTTACAGGTTAGACCGTGATAATGATCACGACTATTTTTCCGAAAACTACCATTGAATTTTTCATACAAGTAAACTTTTCATACAAGAAGAGGAGCTTCCAGCAATGAGAAGCTCCTCTTCGTTCGTTTCAGCGTTATCGATGAAAATAATTCTGCACTACAGTCTGTATGCCTCTTTATAGCAAATAATAGAAAATTAGAGCAAAATATGATAAAGCTATAATATAAAAAGGAGTGTCTTTCTATGAAAAGAGAAAAAAGACAACGATTAATTAAGCAATTGGTGAGCGAATATGAAATAGAAACACAAGAGAAGTTAGTAGAATTGTTGGCAGAACAAAATGTCATAGTCACACAAGCTACGATTTCACGGGATATCCGTGAGCTAAAATTAATAAAACTAGCTTCTCCGAAAGGATTTATGATCTATAATGTTTCCTCAGAAATGCCATTGCAAACGGATTTGAAGTTGAAGAAGAAGTTAAAAGAAGTTGTTGTAAAGATTGATTATATCAATCAGTTAACGATTATAAAAACGTTACCTGGCAATGCAAATGTTATCGGTGTTTTATTAGATAATTCAAATTGGAGGGAAGTGGTAGGGTGTGTGTGCGGGAATGATACCTGCCTCGTCATTTCGCAAACCCTATCGGATCGAAGGGTTTTACAAGAAAGACTTAATTTAATATTTAGATAAAATGAGCTGGTAGATTGTCAAGTGAGAATACGAGGTTACTTGAATTTAGGAATGAAAGAGCGTAGGATGCCCGAAATTGAGCATGCCGTAGCCGTGATGTATCTTGTTGGATCAAGCATCACAGCTACCTTGGGGCGTTCCTTCGCTCTTTTTCCTTTGAATGCGCTTCCATTTTACATAGGCTGCAAATTTATCTTGTATTTCTAGATCAGCAGTTACAGCCCAGATATTCATCATATATGCGTAATATGAAATAGGTTTTGCAGATAAACTGGCAAAATCTATTATAAAAATACATTTTTTTTATTATTTTAAAAATAAAAACGTGAAATATTTCTCAACAAAAATGTTGGCGTTTGCACGGGGCGGAAAGCATGGACCATTTATGATGCATTTGTATACATCAAAGATTAAAAAGGAGGTACGACCCATGAAGCATCCATTGCATGTTGCTTCGGAAATTGGGGAATTACAAACGGTTTTATTAAAACGCCCGGGACAAGAATTAGAAAACTTAACACCGGATTTTTTACAACCGTTATTATTTGACGATATTCCCTTTTTGCCAGTGATTCAAAAAGAACATGACTATTTTGCCCAAACATTACGCAATCGGGGAATTGAAGTTCTTTATTTGGAAAAACTCGCGGCCGAGGCATTAGTGAATAAAAATCTGAGAGAAGAATTTGTTGACAAAATGTTAGAGGAAGGAAGGGCCGAAGGAAATGTTTCACATCAAATTTTAAAAGAATATTTACTTTCCTTCTCCAATGAAGATTTGGTTCAAAAAATAATGAGTGGTGTACGAAAAAACGAAATTGAAACGGGTAAGAGTATGCAATTACATGAATTTATGCAAGATCATTCTCCATTTTATTTGGTTCCAATGCCAAATTTATATTTTACCCGCGATCCTGCAGCTGTTATTGGTGATGGATTAACGATTAATAAAATGAGGGAAACTGCACGAAGACGTGAATCTATGTTTATGGAGTACGTTATTAAACATCACCCGAGATTTACCAGTCATAATGTACCGATTTGGCTGGATCGCAATTATGAATTTCCAATCGAAGGTGGTGATGAGCTCATTTTAAATGAAGAAACCATTGCCATTGGTGTATCTGCCCGTACTTCAGCTAAAGCCATTGAACGTTTAGCCCTGAATCTATTTAGCCGTCAAGAAAAATTCAAGAGAGTACTAGCCATTGAAATTCCAAAATGCCGGGCATTTATGCATTTAGATACCGTATTTACGATGGTTGATTATGATAAATTTACAATTCATCCCGCGATCCAAGGACCGCAAGGAAATATGAATATTTATGTTTTAGAGAAAGGTTCGGATGAAGAAACGCTTAAAATTACCCACCACACCTCTTTAATGGAATCGCTAAAAGAGGTTTTGGGCTTAAAGGATTTGGTTCTTATTCCTTGTGGCGGAGGCGATGCAATAGCCTCTGCTCGTGAACAATGGAATGACGGGTCCAATACATTAGCCATTGCTCCAGGAGTCGTTGTTACGTATGACCGTAACTATGTATCCAATGCTTTATTGCGTGAACATGGTATCGAGGTCATTGAAATATTGAGCTCGGAATTATCCCGTGGCCGTGGGGGTCCACGTTGTATGAGTATGCCAATCGTTCGAAAAGATATTTAAATTATGGAGAAAGCAGGGATAAATATGGGAAAAACTAATTCAAGCTTAAAAGGCAGAAGTTTTCTTGCAGAGATCGATTTTACAGAAGAGGAATTGTTATATTTGCTTGATTTAGCAGCAGATTTAAAAGAGAAAAAGAAAAATGGCACTCCCCATCGTTATTTGGAAGGCAAAAATATAGCCCTTTTATTTGAAAAAACTTCTACCCGTACACGGTGTGCATTTACAGTAGCTTGTACAGATTTAGGAGCGCATCCCGAATATTTGGGTAAAGGTGATATTCAGCTTGGTAAAAAAGAATCCGTAGAAGACACGGCGAAAGTGTTGGGCCGCATGTTTGACGGAATTGAGTTCCGCGGGTTTGCTCATAAAACAGTGGAATCTTTGGCTGAGCATTCGGGTGTACCGGTGTGGAACGGTCTAACGGATATGTGGCATCCAACCCAAACGCTCGCGGATTTATTAACCATCCAGGAACATATAGGGCATTTGCGAAATGTGAAGCTCGTTTATGTTGGCGATGGCCGAAACAATGTTGCTAATAGCTTATTAGTGGGTGGTTCAATCGTTGGAATGGATGTTCGGATTTGTGCGCCAAAATCATTATGGCCAGCACAAGAAGTCATTTATTTGGCCAAAAAATGTAGTGACCAGGTAATGGTAACCAGTAGTATTGAAGAGGCTGTTGCGGGCGCAGATGTAATCTACACAGATGTTTGGGTATCTATGGGGGAAGAAGATAAATTTGCCGAGCGTATTGAGCTGCTTTCACCTTATCAAGTAAATATGCAAATGATCAAAGAAACAGGGAATAAGGATGTGATTTTTCTACATTGTTTACCTGCATTTCATGATCTGGAAACAACGTATGGAAAAGAAACTTACGAAAAACATGGATTGAGAGAAATGGAAGTAACCGATGAGGTATTCCGCAGCAAGCATTCCAAAGTATTCGATCAAGCTGAAAATAGAATGCATACCATTAAAGCAGTTTTAGCAGCTACGTTAGGAAATATGGAGTAAAGAAGGAATTCAGCTTCCTTCTTTCTCTCTCTCTTTTCCTTAACACGATCAAATAGAGAGGGGTGAGTGTAGTGGGTGAAGAAAAGAAATTGGGATTATTTACTTTAACAGCTCTTGTTGTCGGTTCGATGATAGGCGGTGGAGCATTTAACTTGGCCAGTGATATGGCCAAAGAAGCCGGAGCCGGAGCGATTATGATTGGGTGGGTGATCACAGGCATCGGAATGATTGCACTTGGATTATCCTTTCAGAATTTAACTAAAAAAAGGCCGGATTTGGATGGTGGTATTTTTAGTTACGCGAAAGCTGGATTTGGAAATTTTATGGGGTTTAATAGCGCGTGGGGGTATTGGGTAGCCGCATGGCTCGGGAATGTAGCTTACGCAACTTTACTATTTAGTTCATTAGGCTATTTTTTTCCCATTTTTGATGGGGGTCAAAATATAGCATCAATCATTGGTGCGAGTATCTTGCTCTGGTGTGTTCACCTGCTGATTTTACGAGGCGTACAATCGGCAGCGCTTATAAATCTAGTAACTACAATCGCAAAATTAGTACCTGTGTTTGTATTTATTATTGTAGGAATCTTTGCTTTTCGAATCCATGTATTCGTAGACGGATTTTGGGGACAAGGCGGTACTTTTACTTGGGGGGCGGTAGGCAGCCAAATCAAAAGCACAATGCTTGTAACGGTCTGGGTATTTACTGGTGTTGAAGGGGCTGTTGTCCTATCTAGCCGTGCAAAAAATAAAAGTGATGTCGGGAAAGCGACAGTCATTGGATTGATAGGAACGCTTATCGTTTACGTATTGATTACATTATTATCTCTCGGGCTTATGCAGCAAGCGGATATTGCTAATTTAAAAAATCCAGCTATGGCCTATTTATTTGAAAGTGTTGTTGGAAAATGGGGGGCTGCATTTATTAACCTAGGCTTGGTTATTTCCGCCTCAGGCGCTTGGCTAGGGTGGACTTTACTCGCATCTGAAATTCCATATTTAGCCGCTAAAGATGGTATATTTCCAAAGTGGTTTGCGAAAGAGAATAAAAATAAAGCCCCTGTAAATTCATTATGGATTACCAATGGTTTAATTCAACTTTTTTTATTAACCTTCATTATTTCGGATAAAGCGTATCATTTTGCGTTTTCTCTAGCATCCTCCGCTATTTTAGTTCCTTATGTGTTTTCAGCATTTTATCAATTGAAGCATAGCTTGCGATCAAACGAAAAAGGCCGAACCATCAATATAGTCATTGGGACCGTTGCAAGTATTTATGGGATTTGGTTAGTTTATGCGGCTGGGTTAAATTACTTGTTATTAGCAATGACCTTATATGCACCAGGCATTTTTATCTATTATAAGCTGCAAAAGCAAAATAATCCAAAGCAAGTATTTACTCAGGTGGAACTGATATTATCTGTTGCTATTGCTGCTTTGGCCGTATTCACAATCTATGAATTAGTTGCGGGGAACTTTGCGATTTAAGTTTTTTGGCAATAAAAACAATTGGAGGGTTGAAGTATGGCACGCAGAAAAATTGTAGTGGCACTAGGCGGGAATGCGATACAATCCGTGGATGCTACGGCACAGGCACAACAAGAAGCATTAGAAAAAACAGCGGAGCAACTTGTAAAAATCATAGAAAATGATGTGGATATCGTTATTGTCCATGGGAATGGTCCGCAAGTAGGAAATATTTTATTACAGCAAAAAGCGGCGGAATCGGAAAAAACCCCCGCAATGCCGCTGGATACTTGTGGTGCGATGAGTCAAGGAATGATTGGCTATTGGATGGGAAATGCGATTGCAAAAGTATTGAGAAAACGAAATATAAATAAAGATGTGGTAACAATCGTAACCAGAGTGGTTGTCGATGAAAAAGATGAAGCATTTAATAATCCCACCAAACCAATCGGGCCTTTTTATACAGAGGACGAAGCAAGAGAGGTCATGAAGGAAACAAAAGTGGTATTTAAAGAAGATGCAGGAAGAGGATGGAGACGAGTTGTACCGTCACCAACACCTGTAAGCATTCTTGAATATAAAGTGATTGATTCTTTGGTGAATGATGGAAATATCGTCATTGCTGTTGGAGGTGGCGGAATTCCGATCATTCATTCTCATGAAGGATTGACAGGGACTGAAGCGGTTATTGATAAAGACTTCGCCGCCCAGAAATTAGCTGAATTAGTAGGTGCCGATACGCTTGTCATTTTAACTGCAGTTGATTTTGTGTATGTGAATTTTAATAAGCCCAATCAAAAAAGGTTAGAGCTTGTAACCAGTGATGAATTAGAAGGATATATAAAGGAACAACATTTTGCAGCGGGAAGTATGCTTCCCAAAATTGAAGCTGCGGTTCATTTTGTGAATACAAATTCAGAACGAAAGGCCATTATTACTTCCTTAGAGAAGGTATATGAAGCATTAGAAGGAAAAACAGGTACGGTTATTTCTAAACAAGAGGGATCAGTGCATGTATAAATAACATTAAAAAATACTGTTCTTTAAACAATATGGTCGAGTTTGGGCTGACTTTTGCTCCCGAATTCGGCCTGCTTGTTTCATTGATCATTTATAGTTTATGGAGAGCTAAATTGCTCAGTACATAGGATAAATGATAAAATTTCTATTATATTCTATTATGGAACAAGAGAGGTGTATTTATGGATAAAAGGAATGTGATGGAAAATTTAAAGCAGTTTAACTTATTTGCTGATTTATCAGAAAAAAAATTAAAAACCTTAAGGGAGTTTGTCTATTGGCGGACTTATAAGAAGGGGCAATTTTTATTTTTAGAAGGGGACTTAAGAGAGCGAATTTACCTTATGTTAGATGGCTTTGTAAAGTTAGAGCGGGTCAATCAAAGTGGAAACTTACTATATGAGGACTATGTAAAACAATATTCAATTTTCCCTTATGGCGGTATGTTTACAGATCAAAGATACAATTACTCGGCAGAAGCACTGACAGATGTAGATGTGTATTATATTCCTACAGCGATTTTTGAAGATATGTTGAAAGCCAATCCCAAACAATTATTATCTGTTGTTCAGCAGTTTTCTTTAATCTTAAAACTTCATGAACATCGTATACAATATATTACAATCCCCAATGCACAAGATCGGGTAATTCAGTCACTTAATTATTTAAGGCAGGATTTAGGGGAACAAAACGGTGAAGAGATTGTCATTTCGTGTCCACTGACAACCATCGGAATTTCTAAAATATCCGGAACGTCTCGAGAAACGGTTAGCGGTGTGTTAAATCAGTTGAAGAAAGATCATATTATTACCATTTCAGGTAAAAAAATTATAATACATGACCCAACTTATTTTGAAGAAATCTCTATATGAAATTCAAGATGAACGTCTTCAAAAAGAAGCCGTTCATCTTTTTGAATAACATCCTCCATTTCAGCAGCTGCATTCGAACGTTGCTCGTTCGAAATCAGAACAGCCATGATCCCATCGTCGAGAGGACGAATTCAGACAACACGAAATAGTGTTTAGGTTGAACTTCATGCCTTGCTAAGCAACTCTTGCAACAGGACGAGGGACAGCCATCAATTGCAATGATGTCCCGTCCTGATTTTGCTGTTCTGACAGCCCTGTTTTTTCTTTGTGATCTATCACGGTATTTTTGGTTTTTGATAAATCATAATTCAAATTGTTTGTGTTTTAACTTAATTTTTCTAATAGAGAATTAGCCTTATCTAAATATAAATCTGGATCATCATCCTTAATTAACAATAAAATTTCTTTAATTGCTTGCTTATTTGAGCTTTCTAGTTTGTCTAAAATCTTACTGTAAGAAATGAGTAAATCTTTTGAATTTAAAAGTGTCCGATGAATCCTCTCTGCCCAGAACTCTGCATGTGGTAACATATTGGGAATCGCCAAAGCCAGTTTGTACAAGCCCTCTTCTAATCCATTACGTTTTGCAATATAGAATATAGTTTCGATAAGATAATCATCAGCTGACGGTTCAGCAACTTCATCTTCGAAGATTGTACAGAGATCGGGAATTATATCATTCGTCCCTTCAAGGGACAATTCATTCAGAATATCCTCAAATACCTCTATATTGTCTTCTTCATTTTCCATAAAGTGCATTTTATATAGTAAATTTATTTTCTCATTCAATATAACTTTCTTCCCCTCTATTTGAATCAACTACTATTTAGGTTTAACATAAAACTAAGGAATATTAGGATAATGTAATCGGTTAGCTAATGAGTAACTGTGGGTTGTATGACGGGGAGGATCAATCGAATTCCGTCTTTAACTCCTTCCATATAGATGAATTGTTTGTCCTGACTTAACTGATAGCCTATGCTTTCTTCCCATTCAGTCAACAGATGTTGAATATCCTCGTTTTGGTTCATTTTGAATTGATCCATTTGAACGAATAGATTTTTGTCCTCTGATGAATATGAAGCTTGTTGTTCACTGGTAAGTTCTAATTCATAAAATCGTTGGCGCAGTGCTTGTTAAAACCAATCCGGCCAATCTGCATAGTGAATTTCCCTCCCTTAGTCGTTTGAGTGTGTGTATGCTAACTCTGATGGGGAGGGATGGTAAGTTATTGTTTTGTGTGGAATAAAAGCTCATCCCTACTAATAAAACAAGTTGGAAAGAGCTTTTGTAAGTTTATCGAGTGCTTGAATCAGTTAGTGTTTGGTTTGTTGATTGTATTGTACGATCTTGTTGTTGGTCTGTAAACGAGTTCACACAAAATACTTAACAACCTCGAATAAGCTTTTCAGTTGTTTATTATGTCCATCCGTTACTTTCAATACTCTTGACTTCTACCATTTTTAGTTCAATCCAATTCATAACCATTTCTGCCTCTTCTTGAGTAATCACTTTTTTCTCTTTTTTATATTTATAATTTTCATAAGCCCATAGTAATATAATTTTCACAAACTCAACTGTCTCTAACTTACAAATTGGTTCCACTTCATCTTCATCTTCATCATAAAAAAGATCTTCAATTGTTGTATAATCCCTATCAGATGTAACAAAAGTAACATTACCTCCGCGCTCATAACAAGGCAATTTGCCCATTAATACATCAAGATAGTTTTTGATATCAACCTTCAAATCCTCATATCTTAGAAGTATATCAGATCCTAATGGATCACTTATCATATTTGCAAATTCAAGTGATTTCTCTTCACTAAAATCCAACACTACTATATTAAATCTGTCTATCCATTTCAATTTATATTTGTACTTAATCATAGTTCATATCTCCCCCATTTAATACAATGGATAAGCTGAAATTATCTTATCATTTCTTAAAACAAACTCTATTTCCATTCCCCGACTTGTTACCCCTCTATAAACTTATTTTTTACAACTTCTTTATTCCTAAAAGCTTCATTTATAGCCTCTATTACCTGTTGAGGTGACCACTCTTTAGGAAAAAATGTTGATTTAACTTTCTTTAGTACCCCGCTAACTTCAATATTGGCTTGATAGACACCAAACTCATTAGGCGGGTCAACATTCCCGACAATTTTACCGTTACTATTTGGCATCCCTTCATAATGATAACCATTGGCCTTTCCATTTTTGAGTATTTTGCCATCAAAAATATGGTTTAATCCATTTTCTTTATTTTGTGTGAAAAAAGCTTATCCTAACTCATGGTTCAAGTTAGTATAAGCTTTGGAAATTTTAATATTAAGGTGCATCTAATCAATTTTTATGTTAAAGGATTTTAGACAATTTTGTACCATCAAATTTGTCACCCCATCCTCTATTTTCTTCTATGGAAAATTTTAGAAATGGTTCGATACTTGGCAATGGAAAATTGTAATCTATCATGAGATTTATAATTCTCTCCAAAGATTTCAAACTGCTTTCGCCGTATCCTTCAATTACAGTGTACGCATGACTGATACCAAGGTCATAAATACCCCGCAGTAAGGCGTCGACTGATCCATCAATATTTTGATATAAGCTATACAAATATATGAATTCATCTTTACTCAACTTCTCAAACTCTTCCTCCTCGTATGTTTTGAATTCTGTTAAATTCTCAGGAATTAATTCAACGACTATATCATTCCAATCATCCAAGTATTGTATATTAGTGAATTCCCATAAATAATTCAAAATTATCTTCCAATCATTAACATCATATTTCAAGGCTATAATAGTGTTCTCAAAGCAGCTAATACCATATGCAACTCTACCTCTCATTGAAATATGCTTAAATTCTTCCATATTCATTATCACTAGTCTCCTTTATACCATCCAGTTAGTGCATCAGCAACATTTCCTTTAAAAGTAAATGTACAGTTTTCGCAAGCTATTTTTGCTGCTCCAAACTCGTTTGGCGTTGTTTTAATAGTGTATATATATAAATCATTCACATTAGCCTTTTGGTTTAGAGCTTGATTCACTGCATCTACTTCTGCACAATTTCCTACTGCATATTCATTAAGAGAATCTTTTGGCAATAATCCTGGTTGGTCTTTGCTTCCAAATAACGCTGTATTCTTCTTATCTCCACTAAGCTGTATACCTTTATTCATTCCATAATAATATTTTCCAGTTCTTGCGTCATAAGCTACAGCAGCTGTATTGAAATTATCCATTTTTCTTTTTGAAGGAGCAAGCTTTTTCTGCATACTTGACCATTCAGTAGCAGCATCAAGTAATTTTTTATCAGAAGGTAACTTAGGCTTACCACTAGCCGTTCCCTCAGTTTTCGGTGCTTCAATAGGTTTAGAAGGCGCAGGCTTTACAATTGCTGGTTCTTTAACGGTAGACTTTGGAACTTTAATTGATTTAGAAGGTATCTTTATATTCCTGCCAAATTTAGCACCGTATAAACTTCCAACCATCTGAAATTCAGAAAATACGCTGCTGATAATAATCGCTTTAGCCTGCCATTCTGGTATTTCTTCTCCTGTCCAATAGTTCTTTCCTTCTCTAGCTGCTTTAATTTGTTCTACGAAAATATCCACATTTTCTGGTTCGTGATGTAATTTGATTTCTCCATTTTTGATAGCTTCGTTATAGGCAAGAGAAGCTTGTGCAGCTTTCTGATCGGTAACTCCATTTTTACTGAGGACCCACATAGTACCCATAAACTTTTTATCATACTCATCAAAATTATAGGATACTTTGGCTTTTTCAGCTGCCATGTAGCTGTCATAATTGGCTCTCCAGCGTTGTCTTAGATCTACAGGGATCTGCTGATACGCATGAGCCATGGCATTAGACTCTTTTAGCAAGTTCTTAATTAGCTCCAATGGGCCACCGGAATACGCTATATGACGCGCACTTGTATATGCTTTTCCTAAAATCCACTTGCTATAATAGGCTTGTCTCGCTTGCTCATGCTCGTATTGACTAATCAGTCCCTGAAGGGCTAAACCAGCCAAGTATTTCAACGGATGAACTCCGCTCCCCTTGCTGCTTCCTCCAATCGTAGGTGTTCCTTTGCTCCGAACGGGGATCGATGCAGTTGCTTGCAAAACCGTTGCTGCTACTTTACCTGCGGGTCCACCAACCGTATTTAACATCACACTAGCCACTTTCCCCATCACCGGAATGGAGCCTAATAGCTTGAACACTGTACCCATCAAGGCATTCGCCTGTTGAAGTGCTGCTGGACTTGTGACTTTTGCTTTAGGGGTAGAGGCTTGGCTGCTAGATGAATCCTTGGCTGCTGATTGTGCTGCCTCATAGGCTTTGATGCTCATCAGTGGCGGCTCAGGCACAGGAGGGAGGTCAGCTACGAAAACAGGAGCTTTCACCGTACCTTCCTGATAAATCACTGGAGCTTTGGTATCCGTCTCACCATCCAGTACCATGCTGCCGGCTCCGCCTTTCAGATACAGCGCCGTTCCAGCTTCGAGTGATAGCTCCTCACCTGCGTCGAGCTTCACATGACCACCCTGAATCTGTACATTCCCCGGACTCTTGATGGTGATGCCGTTACCTTCATGCAGTATTATCGAAAATTCCCCAGAGGTAGACAGGGTCAGTTCTTGCTCAGACATTTCTACGCCGCTACCTTGCACGTGTTGCCATACCTTCACATTCGGCTGTCCATTCGCGTGGCGTTGTTGTCGCAGCGAATCCGTTACATAGGCATCCTGTTCGCGGTGTGTAGGCAGATACAACTCCACCTGTTCTCCGATTTCAGGCATATCGTACCAGCCACTATGTTCTTCAGCGACATAACGGGTGGCCACGGGAAACCAGCAGGCTTTGGCAGGATCTTGCTTCGGATCGATGTCGAGTTGAAGCTGAACGAAATCCTGTTGTACCTTGAGCACCGTTCCTGTCAGTGAAATCCCGGTAGCCTGATTGTTTTCGTAACGTGCATAGCGGATATCCTGTTCGGCTTGAAGATCGTAACGGGTTCGCAGTAAGCCATCTGCTAACGTTGTCACTGCCCGAACCACAACCAGTTCTTTACCTTGTCCAATCGGTAACGTGATCAGGTCACCCAACGCATAGTATTGCAGGCTTTCAATCATATAGGTGACATACGAGCTAGCACGTTGTTCTCCCGGCTTTTCCGCATCCAACTCATGAAACGTTTTTCGTACCCTGTAAAATACATCCCGTTTCACTTTGTGCTGTTTGCCTTCTGGCATCCCGAAGAAAACCTTGGGTGAGGCTGCGGTTACCTCCGGCACAAGTACGGAACCAAAGCGAGAGGCAAGGCGTTTTAAAAACGCCCAATCGGTCTCGTCATATTGTAAAACAAATGTCTCCAGTTTGGCATAGTTGCTTACGGTATCAATGGCATCTCCGTACTGATATTTTCGAACCAGTGCAGTGACCAGATCATCATAAGTGCGGTGAATATCTTGATAGGAGCGCCTTTTACTCTTAATATCCATCTGGTACGAATGGGAAGCGGCCTCCAGTTCAAACGTATACACGCCACGCACACAGTGTACGGACATACGCGTAACAATCCCATGGAACAGCCTTCTCAGCGATTGTCCCTGATCATCCAACTGACGAATCACAATTGGCTCTTGCTCCATATTTTGACCGATACAGGCTACTCCTTGTTCTTCGGAGAGCAGCCCACTGATATGTAAATAGGCATGATCGTTGATGGTACGTGTTATTTGAAGTTGTTCGATGTATAGTGGCTGAAAGGGACCATAAAAGCGTAGGCTTTCATAGCCAATTGCTTCTGATAATACGCTCAAGTGAGTTCATAACTCCTTTCTAGATGCAATGGTTATTTCCAAGTGAAGCACGTCATCTTGAATTTGCTTCTGAATTTTAGAAGCCGCAGATGGTACAAATTTGAGTCAAGATAGATATGTATTACAAGGTTTGCTTGGTATAAAAGGATGCGAGGTGATATTTAATAAACAACCCAGCATATGTATTTATCGGTTAAAAAAGATATTTAGTTTACAGAATGACCCATTCGTTGTGGTATTTACTATGTGTAAATCTGGAATTAGAAGATATGAGAGGGATGTATAAGGTAGAAAAAAGCATATAATAGATGGTAAGAGGGAGTATAAAAAGATATTTATAAAAGATCAAGCTTTAATGAGAGATGAGGGTTCATGTTATGCCAAAAAACGATAATATGCTGGCCATTCTATGGATGCTGAATTCGGGTGTAAAAATGACTGCAAAACAAATATCCGAAAAGTTAGAAATAAATATAAGGACAGTTTATCGGTATATTGATGCACTATGTGCCAGTGGAGTGCCTATAATAGCTGACACGGGTCATAATGGCGGGTATAGCTTGCTGAATAATTTTATTAGAGCACCCTTACTATTTGATATTGAGGAAAAAAAGGCACTCCTTCATGCTGCTGTTTTTGCAAAAGAAGCTGGATACCCTTTAAGTGAGGTATTAAGCAATGCGACATCAAAGTTGAAAATGTATTCGAATCAGGAGCAGGAAAGTATACTCAGCCGTCATTTAGCCGGATTTGAAGTGATAAATCGCATGGGAGATCCTTCTCTTCAGCCGATATTGGCAGAATTGGAGCAGGCTGTAGCCAACGAATTCTCTGTAGAAATGGATTATCGCACAAGCCGTGAAGAACAACCCAAGAATAGGGTGATAGACCCCTATGGAATGGTTTACTGGAACAACAAATGGTATACTGTTGCATTTTGTCACCTAAGGAATGAGATCCGTAGCTTTCGGGCAGATCGGATTTTACAGATCAAGCGTACTCCAATCATATTTAAGCGTCCTGAGGCTTTTTCGGCTCGTGAATTTTTTATGCAAAATCTGTTACCTGGTTTAGTGGGCAAGGACGGTTTAATTTCTTTAATGATCGAAGGCAGGTCAGAGGCATTGGATGACTTATGTCTGCATTGGTTTTTGGGGCATCATCTGAAAGAGCGGACATCAAATCAAGCAATCTTTTTGCTTGAGGAAAAATCACTTCATACATATGTCCCTTATTTACTCCTACCCTACGGGAAATCCATTCAAGTCATCGAACCACAGAGTTTGAAGAAAAAACTTGTTGCTGTTGCGTCGGAGTTAATGGAATATTATCAACGTTAAAAGCTTCACTGACAGCAGATGTCAGTGAAGCTTTTTTATAATGAGGATAATCATGGATTACCGAGGGTTGGTATCACTTGATAAATTATAAAATAAGGAGAACTTGTAAATGAATAGTACGGTATATCTTTATGTGTTTGACACCATGGCAGACTGGGAAATAGGTTACTTAACTGCCGAACTGAACTCGGGAAGATATTATAAAAAGGGGCTGGTCCCATCCAAAATAGTTACCGTGGGAATTGAAAAGACCCCTGTAACTACAATGGGCGGCTTGAAAATCCTGCCTGACATCAAACTGGATGAGTGCAGCATTGAGAGCACAGATACATTAATTTTACCCGGTGGAAATACATGGGCAGAAACCATTCACCAACCCATCTTAAAAATTGTGGAGAGGTGCTTAGAGGAAGGTATATGGGTTGCAGCGATTTGTGGTGCTACTATGGGACTTGCCCAGGCAGGATTGCTGAATTCACGTTGGCATACAAGCAATGATCTGGAATACCTCAAAATGACCTGTCCCACATACACGGGCGAAAAGTATTACAAAATGGAGTCTGTTGTAACGGATGAAAAACTGATCACTGCATCTGGAACAGCTCCGTTGGAATTTTCCGTACACGTTTTGAAAGCTCTGGGTGTGTTTTCTTCTAAAACATTAAAAGCCTGGTATAGTCTAAATAAGACCCATAAATCCAAATATTTTTATGAGTTGATGAATTCAATCCAATGAAGGTATGAGCATAAAATTGAACTGTTACGAGCATTTAAAGGAGGAGTTAAAATGACTGAAAGCAGAGAATATATGGGAGTGTCAGGTGAATATACAAAGAATGGAATACCCAACGGCTTTACCTCTATTACCCCATTTATTACAGTGAAGAATCCTTCGGAAGCAATAGAGTTCTATAAAAGTGTTTTCAATGCAAGGGTTAAGGATATTACTGAATCTCCTGATGAGAATGGCAATAAAATAATTGTTCATGCGGAATTAGATTTTGGAAATGGTTTTTTACAGCTGGGAGCAGCGAACCCGACGTATAAATTGGTCTTGCCGCCAGATGAAGACCATGCGTGTTATTCTTTAGGAATTTACGTAATGAATGTTAATCAGGTATTTGAAAATGCGGTAGCAAGAGGAGCAAAAGTAAGGGAACCAGTTGCAAACTTTGTTTCAGGTGATCGATTCGGAAGTATATTGGATCCTTGTGGAGTAAGATGGTCTATTATGACCAGGATCGAGGATTTGTCTGAAGAAGAAAGTAGTCGGAGGGTTGCTGAATGGGCCAAAAGCTTTAGCGGAAAATAAAGGCAATCACTCTTTTGATAAAAAGTGTTAAAAGTGACTAACTGCTGAAATGATGTAATAGAAATTCGGGTGCCAAATAGTTGGCGGAAAATACGACAATCATTGTCACCACATAAGGCATGTTGAGACGATGAAGAAAAGATGATGCCAAGTGCTCCCGTTATGTCGGCATTCCAAATCGGGTTATGGTTCCTCTTAGATTTGTATCGGAAGTTCTAGGGACTTCAATAAATACAACTACGGTTCAATGGAACATTACATGTTGACATTAAGAAATAATGCTTGATTGCTTGGAAATGGTTAACAAACCAATTGCTTTTCAAGTCTTGATTCGTAAGGCTTAAGGAGCAATAATAACAATTTATGTATCAGAGAAAGTTTGGAACAGAGGGTTAACTCCTCACGTCTCTATACTGATACCTGCTCATTGAGCGGGTTTTTGCTTTTATCATTCGAAATTACAAAAGCTTATTCCTACTATTGGATCCAGTTGGAATAAGCCTTTGAGATTTTATCAATTTTTCGTTTTTTATGTTGCGTTTGTTGGTTGTAGTGCATAGTCTTATTGTCTAGGGGGAAATCTATAGTTCTGTTTTAAAACATTTCAATCCTCATAGTCATCTTCTACTTTAGGTATGAATGGAGACAAGAAGGGGTCCATGTGTTCAGTCAATTCACCTCGAATTAATGCATGAACCCTAAATTCATTAAATAATTTTATATCATCACTATCCCTTACATATAAAACTCCATACGAACCTGGGGCAAACTCACCTACTTTTTTTAATACTTCTATTGGATTATGTTTAGCAGTAGGTTTATGATTATTAAGACCTGCTATCCAGAGTTGAAAATCTCCATTTACGGCTCTTAAATCCAGAACACCAGAAGGCCAATCTAATTCATTCAAAAAGTTCTGTATATCTTGAATAACTAATGATAATTTTTCATCATCATCTTCAAATGAGGAACTTTCTCTAATGGTTGCCCACCCGTGATACTCAAACATTTCTTCTCATCCTCTCATGGTATTAGGGGTTTAGTATCAATAATTATTTCTACACCATATCTTTCGGCATATTCTTTAAGTTGTCTTAATACTCTATCATCGGGCTTACCTTCAAAGTGAAAGTACGCTTTTCTGTTCGTCTCAATTGCCGCTTCGATTGTAGCCTTCGCTTGTTTTCTAAATTGTTTATCCAAACTGTTCAACGGTGGTTTGGTTTGAGCAATGTACTGGTCGCTTACCGTATCAAACTCACGTCCCTTAGGGTCATTGCTAAATTTAACTCTGGATTCCCCACCTAGTTTTTCTGCCAACATATCAGCTGCTTCATCTTCCTTAGGAACCTTTACCAATTTCCCTGAGTATTGCCCATTATTGGAAGTCCCAGCTTTTGATGTACCTTCAGGAAGTTTACTCGAATTCGTTGGTTTAGGTGTTTCCTTAGGTCTGCTTGAATTTGCTCCATTATAAATCGGCGAATCATTAAACTCATCAATCGGCCTATTTACACCTGGACCACCTTTTGGGTTGGGTTTTACAGGCGGATTCTCTACAATAGGTGGTTGGCTAGGCCTAGCAGGAGACCTTCCCGCAGTCCCCATACCAATACGAGCTCCTACAACTCCATAAGTCGTGTCTTCGACTAAATCGCTTAGTCCTGTCCTCTCCATGTAATCTCCAGATTTTTGTCCGATGAACCCCTGATTGTATCGAGCAATGAGTGCATCCATTTTCTCTTTGTCCAACTCAATAGCATTTGTTGAGTCTACCCCCATAGCTACTAATCCATTTTCTATGGCATTGAGAGTTCCTTCATCCCATACGTGCGTTCGCTTTGTGTTGACGATTCGCTGGATGGCAGCCATTTTATTGGGATCTTTAATATCATACAATGATAGTTTGCGCCGCATTGTAATTTCAGTGCGCAGTGCTTGCTCAGCTTGTTTCAGCTTACCTTCATCCTGCCACCAATTGGCTGTAAAATAATCAGTTTGATTCCAATATGAAGTATATTCACTAGTTTTTCTTTCTCTCCATAACGCAAGTTTTGAATTATCATGTTTCTTTGTTTGTTCTGCCTGAATGCGTTGTTTTTCCTCATAATCTCTAAGCATTTTATCTCGAACACTTTTAGGAACCTGCTGATACGCATGAACCATGGCATTTGATTCTTTCAGTAGGTTCTGCACCAGCTCCAATGGGCCACCGGAATCAGCCAAATGACGCGCACTTGTATACACTTTCCCCAGAATCCACTTGCTATAGTAGGCTTGTCTTGCTTGCTCATGCTCGTATTGACTAATCAGTCCCTCAAGGGCTAAACCAGCCAAGTATTTCAACGGATGAACTCCGTTCCTCTTGTTACTGCTTCCAATCGTAGGAGTTCCCTTGCTTCGAACGGGGATTGATGCGGTTGCTTGTAAAATAGTCGCGGCCACTTTACCCGCTGGCCCACCCACCGTATTCAACATCACACTGGCTACGTTCCCAACTACGGGAATGGAGCCTAATAGCTTGGATATCGTCCCCATCAAAGCATTGGCCTGTTGAAGCGCTGCTGGAGTCGTAACTTTTGCTTTAGGTGTAGAGGCTTGGCTGCTAGATGAATCCTTGGCTACTGATTGGGCTGCTTCATAAGCTTTTATGTTCATCAATGGTGGCTCAGGCACAGGAGGGAGGTCAGCTACGAAAACAGGAGCTTTCACCGTACCTTCCTGATAAATTACTGGAGCCTTGGTATCCGTCTCACCATCCAGTACCATGCTGCTGGCTCCGCCTTTCAGATACAGCGCCGTTCCAGCTTCGAGCGAAAGTTCCTCACCTGCATCGAGCTTCACATGACCACCCTGAATCTGTACATTCCCCAGACTGTTGATGGTGATGCCGTTACCTTCATGCAGTGTAATCGAAAATTCCCCAGAGGTAGACAGGGTCAGCTCCTGATCACTCATCTCCACGCTGCTACCTTGTACGTGTTGCCACACCTTCACATTCGGCTGTCCATTCGCGTGGCGTTGTTGTCGCAGCGAATCCGTTACATAGGCATCCTGTTCGCGGTGTGTAGGCAGATACAGTTCCACTTGTTCCCCGATTTCAGGCATATCGTACCAGCCACTATGTTCTTCCGCAACATAACGGGTGGCCACGGGAAACCAGCAGGCTTTGACAGGATCTTGCTTCGGATCGATGTCGAGTTGAAGTTGTACGAAATCCTGCTGTACCTTCAGTACTGTTCCTGTCAGTGAAATCCCGGTAGCCTGATCGTTTTCGTAACGTGCATAGCGGATATCTTGTTCGGCCTGAAGATCGTAACGGGTACGCAGTAAGCCATCTGCTAACGTTGTCACTGCCCGAACCACGACCAGTTCCTTACCTTGTCCGATAGGTAACGTAATGAGGTCGCCCATCGCATAGTATTGCAGACTTTCAATCATATAGGTGGCATACGAGCCAGCACGTTCTCCTGACTTTTCCGCATCCAACTCATGAAACGTTTTTCGCACCCGATAAAAAACATCCCGCTCCACCTTATGCTGCTTGCCTTCTGGCATCCCAAAGAAAACCTTGGGCGAGGCTGCAGTTACCTCTGGCACAAGTACGGAACCAAAGCGAGAGGCTAGACGCTTTAAAAACGCCCAATCGGTCTCATCATATTGTAAAACAAATGTCTCCAGTTTGGCATAGTTGGTTACGGTATCAATGGCATCTCCATACTGATATTTTCGCAACAGTGCAGTGACCAGATCATCATAAGTACGGTGAATATCTTGATAGGAGCGTCTTTTACTCTTAATATCCATCTGGTACGAGTGGGAAGCGGCCTCCAGTTCAAACGTATACACGCCACGCACACAGTGTACGGACATACGCGAAACAATCCCATGGAACAGCCTTCTCAGCGATTGTCCCTGATCATCCAACTGACGAATCACAATCGGCTCCTGCTCCATATTTTGACCGATACAGGCTGCTCCCTGTTCTTCGGAGAGCATACCGCTAATATGCAAATAGGCATGATCATTAATGGTACGTGTTATTTGAAGTTGATCAATATGATGTGGTTGAAAGGGACCATAAAAGCGTAGGCTTTCATAGCCAATTGCTTCTGATAATACGCTCAAGTGAATTCATGACTCCTTTCTAGATGCAATGGTTATTTCTAAGTGAAGCACGTCATCTTGAATTTGCTTCTGATTACAGAAGCCGCAGATGAGTACAATTGTGAATCAAGATAGATATGTATTATAAGATTTGTACGCTATAAAGGTACGAAAGGTGATATTTATTAAACGACCCAGCATATGTATTTTATCGGTTAAAAGAGAAATTAAGTTTACAAAATGACCCATTGGTTGGGGGATTTCTATGTTTATTTTTGGAAGTAGGTGATATGAGAGAGGAGTGTATCCTTTCCATCGTCTCGACACACGTGGGGTGCGTGGTAGTAATATATCGAGATCAGAAGCATTGATGTACGGGGAATTAAGAGCAACTTAAATATATTCCTGCATTCAAAAAAACGTTTAAGGGTTGAGTGCGGGAATATATTTTATTTAAAAAGGTATGTGGAGTGTAAAGTGTTACTAGCTTTTAAGGATGCTACGGAGCAAAGAATCCTTTATTGCGCCTTTATTGGCGAAATTACACTCGATCCATTTGCATATAAAGAATATGACTATGTTAGGTATAGCCATTGATGAGGTTTGGAGAGGATAAGTAGTATCTGGACTCAGTGTCTATCGTTTGATTGAAGTAATAGCTCTAAGGGAGTATTCGACAAAAGAAGATAGTGTAACCTATAAAAGTAAGTATAGAATGTTTAGATGAAGAGGATTACATATCTGGTATTCATATTAAGAGCGTCAACTGTTGAATACTTTGTAACAAAATCGTGCACTTCCATATCTTGTAGACACGTTAGAATGAAATTTCTTGTACATACTAAGCTTTTTTACTTTGGATACTATTCTACTCTCTGGCTTCCCCTAGGTATAAAAGTAAGCCCTAATTAATTTTAATATCATTGAATACAAAAGAATGATTCATCTGTAAAGTGATGTTATGGCTTTTCCATTTCCAGTTCAACAGGTCAGGGTTTGAAATTCTGTTTAATTTTAAACGGTTAAAATTAAGCGCTTGAGCAATTTCCTTTCGAATCAATCCTAGATGTGAGTCAGTCAACCATTTTTGCCAATGGAAAGGGACTTGATAGTAGTTCAAATAAAGAGACTGTAAAAAAGAGTCAGGAAGCATATCATTGTAAAGAACCCGCTGATAAGAATAAATCTCCCCTACACTAGTAGAAGCAATTACAAAAGCATGATCAAAGTAAAAGCAAAAAGCGATCAAGCCTTGAGGAGTTTCTGTTTTATGGCTTTTGTTGAATTGCTCAATTAATAATTGACTAATATGCTCTTTTATAAATAAATCTGGTTCAACCTTAAAGATTTGCTCGCTTACTGTCAGCAGTGTCATATCGAACCTCCTCAAAAGAAAACCAACAAGAACAAGTGTTCCTATTGGTTTTTATTATATCATTTATTAACTTGAGATAATAGTTACTTTTTTTTACGAATTAATTTTTTTGTAAGTTTAGTTGTATTTAAAATCGAATAGCTTTCTGCAGCTATTTCGATATCTTCAAGCTGTTCATCAATATACTCTTTTGTAATGATGACATCATCAGTTGTAAATATAGCAGCGATTTGTTTGTAAAAAATATCAGGTGTTTTATCGATTTTATCTTTATTAGCAATAAATTGATCGTATAAATAGGCCAAATCTTTGGAGTTGATAAATACTGGTTTTGTATGGTGTCCTTTAACAATCTCTTCACGTATAAATTCAGCCATTGCTCGTGCCTGTCGCTCTCTAAATTTGTTGCCAATAAAAATATGAGAAGTTACTTCTCTTGAAGTGCAATAAGTTGAAATATTGACTAGTCTGTTTAACTGATTTATATAATGCAGGCTTTTTCGATTTTCAGAAGATCCTAGCTTATAGCCGGATTTTTCTAATGTGAATTTACAATCATAAGTAAATGCATGTTTTATTTCGGTAGAAACGGAGCCGCTATTTTCCTTATATTGAATCGCAAATATCCCTTCAGGAACAGGATGACCAGTGTATTCTTTTCCCCATTTCTCAGAATTCGGAAAAAGATGTTTAATGATTGTAAATGCATCATCTTCAAGCATGTTTTCATCATATATATTTTCTAAAGTGGATGTTTTATCACCAATATAAGTTAGGTTTTTTGTTGCTTTCATTGCAGCAGTCACAACTATATGATGAGTGCGCTTTTCCAAATCTTTGAGATAAGTCTCCATAAGATTAAAGAATTGACCGGATTTATTTTGAACATAAATGTCACCAAATGTAATTTGTTCCACAGTTTCGATAGCATAGCGGTCACTTGTCTGCTTATCAATTCCATAGCATATAATAATCGTCGGAATCAATTTTCGTTCTATCCATTCAAGAGTCTTTTTAGGTAACAAACTGTCTGTAACCAGTATTTGATAGGGTTCATCCTTATAAAAAAAACGCTTAAAGGTATACTTGTTTTTTTTAAATGTTTGTGTAGATGTTGTTGGATTATCACAACTTTGATGATGATTAACGAACGTATTAATCAATTGATTAATAAAATTTTCAATGTTTTTTCCTTTTGGAACCAATTCTTCATTAGTAAATTGGTTAATAGATTCATCACATTCTGGACAGATCAATTGTTGTCTCTCATCATCTACGGAGAGCACTTTAACTCCCGCCCGATCTATAGTGATAAAGCTGCAAGTTGGATTTGAACAATGAAAACTGGTTTCTTCATTCACAATGATTAATTGATGTGCATTCAATTCTTCGTATATTTTTTTATGCTCATGCGTGAATGGATCGGTACTGGCGAATCTGAAAATCTGGTCAACTTTGAAAGCTTCGCCACCATCAAATTTATTTCGAACAGGTTGATCGAGCGGAAAACCAAACTTGTTTAAAAATTTTTCTTTAATAGAATTTTTGGTTGAACCATCTAAATTACTGTCATTAAGCTTGAAGAATACATTCCCATCTTCGAGAACAATTGAACGAATGGACTTGGAATGCTTCTCCGAACGAAAACCAATTTTCTTAATATCCTTAAGACTGTACAAGTCAACAATACCTCTATTAAAAGCATCATTAACGCTAGGCCAGATGTCACTGCCTTTGAGCTGTAAAATAACATCGGGTGATTTAATAAGCAAAGAGTTGGAAAATGTAATAGATTCGATGGAAAAATCATCAGGCTCTTCATCACCGACAGGTGTGCCTTCCCGAAAAAGCTGAATAATATCTTCCGCATTATAATTACTGAATACGCTACTCTCCATTTTGCGAAGAATCGTATTAAATTGTTCATCAAAATATTTTTTTACGCCAATTGCATCGCTAGAAGATGCTTTAATTTCCAGTGTATGCTTGCTGTTGTCTAACGAGAACAGAATTTGATCACGGTCTTTAATCCGCTTGTTTTCGTCATAGCCGGGTCTTTTAGAATCTTTTATCAATTTGTATAGGAGATAGATCGAATGTTTTTTATCTATATCACAGTGGGCTACCGTTCTGTACTCGCTACTTTGACCTGAATTTCTATATAGGATATTGATAAGCTGTTGTTGAAAAACAGAATCTCTACTCAATTTGCTTCTTATATCAGGAAAATCTTTACCCGCTATATAAATATCACCGGAGATTTTATTCCTCCATTCGTTTAAAACAAATACCTCAAGTAGCCAGTCTGGATTGGTATAAAATAAATGAATCAGTTTGGTAAGTGGAGAGATAGACGGAGTAGCATAGTCCGGCACTTTACAGCGGAACACTTCTTCTACCGCTTTTTTCTTTCTCTTTAAAAATTCTTTTAAAAAGAGTAGATTCAGAAATTCTGGGCTATCTTTTAGATTTTGGGTCCATTTTTGTTCCTCTTTAAAATCAGATAGCTTCAGAATCGATTGCAGGCCTTCTTTATCTGTCGGACTTAAGTAAGCGATAAATGCTGATTTAGCGGCTTCTGCTTTTTGGGTATCTAAGTAAATTTCTGAAATTTTTTCGTGATTTACGAGTAGATTGTCCCAGTATACTGAATCAGCCTTAGCTTCATGGACGACTTGCGGTGTATTTGACATTCGATCAATTCCTCCGACGTTCTATAAGCTACAGGAAAGTAGTACATTTAGACTAATAATCATAATTCTTTTATACTATAGTTATGCAAAAAAATCCAATAATTCTTAGAAAATAGAATCTGTTTTTGGTTTCATCTGATAGGGACAGTTCATGCCTTCACACACTTGTTCTTATCTTTTGTACCGTTACATAGCACAAATAAGAAGGATGACCGAAGTTTGTATTGTTTTTAAAAGTTGTAACTAAAGTGTTGGCTGGTTCTTACTAGTCAATACTTTTTTATTTTGTTATTATTAATTGTTAAGAAAGCAGAGAATGAATTTTAAGATTTGAAATGTCTAAATTTGATTTGAGGTAGGATAAACAACAATGGATAATGCACCAACTATCTTTTCATTTTTTTCCGGAGCAGGTTTTTTGGATTTAGGGTTTGAAAAAACCGGATATAATGTTGCGTTCGTAAACGAGTATCATCGCCCTTTTATGGAGACGTATATACACTCACGCAGAGTTATGGGGATTCCACAACCTGAATTTGGATATCATTTATGCGACATAACTGAGTTTGAGCAAGAGGCTGAAAGTGAGTCTTTATCAAGATTAATTAATAAAACAAAAAATGAAAAACGTTTAGTTGGATTTATTGGTGGTCCTCCTTGTCCTGACTTTTCTGTGGCTGGAAAAAACAGAGGTCAAGAAGGTGAAAACGGTAGGTTGTCTGCAACATATATTGATTTAATTTGCAAACAAAAGCCTGATTTTTTCTTGTTTGAGAATGTAAAAGGACTTTGGCGAACAACCAAACATCGAGCGTTTTATGAAGAGATGAAAACAAAACTGCATAGATGCGGATATTTAACAACTGAACGTTTAATTAATTCAATTGAATATGGTGCACCTCAACAGCGTGAACGTATTATATTAATTGGTTTTCAAAAAAGTGTATTAAAGAATCTAGGGATTAAGCTTGATGCAGGTCAATCTCTAACAGATATCTTCCCTTGGGAAGAACATTTGAAATATCGTATTGATGATATTAATGCTATGCCTTGGCCTGGAATGGAACCATTTCTTGAAGAAGGCGAGCGTGAAAAGCCAGAAGGTATTAGTGAAGAATTGACAGCTGATTATTGGTTCAAAAAAAATGATGTTGAAAATCATCCCAATGCTCATCAATACTTCACTCCAAGAGCAGGACTGGCGAAATTTTTAGTTATTCCAGAGGGGGATGATTCTAAAAAGTCATACAAGCGTTTGCATCGATGGAGGCCCTCTCCAACAGTAGCGTATGGTAACAATGAAGTTCATCTACATCCATATAAAGCTCGCCGCTTGTCAGTTGCTGAAGCATTAGCACTACAAAGCTTGCCGAAAGAATATGAATTACCTCCGGCCATCACGTTATCAAACGCATTCAAGACAGTGGGAAATGGTGTCCCTTATGAAGCAGCCAAAGGAATTGCTGAAACTATTTTGGATTTCTTAAAGGTGGATTAGAATGAGTAGACTAACCGCAGCTAACCTTGTCCATGAAATTGGAATGTTGCCAAAAAGCAGTGTATATAATTACGTTCACAGCAAGACCCCTACAATTATTAAAATTGTTAATGTGGTTAAGCCAGAAGGACCAATTGTTATTCAAAGGATTCGCCCTAATAAAGGTGAGACCTGGAATAATGCTAAAGAAGAATCTATTTCTATGCAAATGATTTGGAGGTTAGCAAATACACTTGCTCCAAATCATCCAATCAACGTAGATAGAATATTTGGTGGAAGCTACAATACTCGTTCTGCTCTGGAAGCATTACTTGCTCACACACCTCAATTTTATTATTGTTATCCAGGTCGTATTGAGAGCATTAGTTCTAATAGTAAGATTAAACCTGGCCATAAGCATATCATGTGGTGTCCAGATAATCCTCATGCTCCAAACGTTATGGTCAAAGCAGAAGTGGATATAGTTATTTCAGAAGTTCCTAATACTGAAATTGTCTATGATGCATTAGTTCTTCCAGACGAGATTCAAACTCCCGAATTAGACATTGAGATGAAACGTAGACACTGCCAAATGCAAATAGCTCTTATTGAAATTGGTCAACATCTTGGTTTTAAAACATGGATTGCTCAAAATGATAAAGGCATTATTTATAAGAATCGAAAAATAGGGGAAATGGAAGATGTTATTACTTCGCTAAAAAAAGAAGAAAATGTGATGCAGAACTTTTATGATGCTCAAAAGGCGGCATTACTTATTGATTGTATTTGGTTTAAGAATGGAAGGCTAATGCCAGCTGTCATGGAAGTTGAACATAGTACAGGAGTTACAAGTGGTTTAACACGAATGAAAGGGCTACAAGATGCATTACCGCCCTTCCCAACTCGTTATGTCATTGTAGCTCCTGATGAGGATAGGGATAAGGTTTTTAGAGAAGCATCCAGGCCTCAATTTCAATCCTTAAACACTAGATTTTTCCCTTATAGCGCAGTTGAAGAAATGTATGCCTTATTCAAACGACGTAAATTAAAAGGTATTACAGAAGAGTTTTTGGATAGCTATATGGAACCAGTACTGGCTCAGTTAGCTTAAAAAGTAGGCCTACCCTCATTTTATTGTGGGTGGGTTGCTTTTATGAATGGGTAATTTTATAACTGGCTTTTTGTTTAAAGGATTCACTATATGCCTGGTTTATTTCGTTGAACTTTTAGATAACCACCTTAGTCACTTAATACTCTTAAATCCGTTATAATAAATTTATTTTTCTTGTCTTCCAATAATTGTCGTCCTAAATCTTCCATACTGATTTTTCTAGGTCATTCTTTATTTTTTTTTCCATTATTACGTATCCACGTACCACATTTAGAATCATCCTTTGCTACACTTTTTGTAAAGGAGATGATTACTTGGATACGAACCCATCTAAAAATACGGCTGATGAATATGAGAATTTGGTACAGCAGGAAGACGAACACATAGAGAGGCTTAAAACATGCACAAAGCTTATTTTTGATGCGCTAGCTATTATTTCGCAGAAAGCGAGTGTACTGCACATGGAAACGGTCAAAGAAGCAGCCGATCATCTTCATATTATGGAACTGGATTTACGAAGAGAACTGTTTAAAGTTCGTTTGAAAAAAAGTATTTTGGCGAACAAAATGAAGCAAACTCAAGCATAGCAGCGGAGGGGACGGAATCGTTCTGAAGAAGCGGAGCGTTCGCCTTTGAACCCGGATTTTTACCGTTAAAATATAATTCAAAAAAATCTGGGGGCAACAGCGATCGGAAGAATGATCCGTCTACGTAGCGGCCTTAGTTGCACGTACTACCTCTTTAAAAAGTCAAACCCGAAATGGCCTTTCACGGTCTGATCGGGTTTTCTCATTTCAATCCCTCCATCCCCGCACATAAATCTTCACCCCACCCAAACACCAAACACACCGCCACTCAAATAGTTACACCCACTCCCAACATCATGTATAGTAAAGTTATGGGAAATAAACATGAACCCTCATATCGTCAAGAACGCTTAACCGTACAATATGAAACATGGCAAAAACGAGGAGGAACGTGATGATACATCCAATACAAATTCAGGATATGCTGCAAGCCGCGCTGGAGACGGGTGGAGATTTTGCAGAGGTATTCTTCGAGGACCGTACCAATGGACAGCTGGGCATGACAGGTGGTGTGGTCGATACAGCGCTGTCAGGCCGGGATTTCGGGATTGGCATTCGGATCATGAAGGAGCATTTTTCGGTGTACGCCTACACCAGTGATATGAGCGAACAGAGCCTGATTCGACTGGCAAAATCGGCCGCCAAGGCTATTCGTGGAGGTGGAGGGCCAGGTACACAAACAATTACACTCCATCCCCATGCCATCCCTAACCACCATCCGATTGCGATCATTCCTGACGGTTCACAGAAATGCGCCAAGATAGACATGATGAGACGTGCGCACGAGGCGGCAAGCCAGTACGATCCTTCCATCACGCAAACCTCCATTGGGATTAGCAACTCAATCCAAAACGTGCTGATCGCCAATAGCAACGGACTGCTGGTGGAGGATACCCGCACGTATACACGGATGAGAATAAGCGCGATTGCGACTGATGGGGAGCATAGACAATCCGGGTTCCGCGGGCCGGGAGCGTATGCAGGGACTGAATTCCTGGAGAATCTGAATATCGAAGAAAATGCCAGACACGCCGCTCGTATTGCTACGACGATGGTCAAAGCGGGATATGCCCCTAGCGGCAGACTGCCCGTCGTAATTGAGAATGGCTTCGGCGGCGTTCTTTTTCACGAGGCGTGTGGACACGGGCTGGAATCTACAGCGGTGGCACATGGAACCTCCGTGTTTGCGAATAAGATCGGGCAGCAGGTGGCTTCACCGCTTGTCACGGCTATAGATGACGGAACCATTCCGAACGCGTGGGGCTCGCTCAATATCGATGATGAAGGAGCGCCGACACAGCGCAACGTACTGATTGAGAATGGCATTTTAAAAGGATATCTGATCGACCGAATGGGCTCGCGCCAGATGGGTGTACCTGCGACAGGGTCAGGACGAAGACAGTCTTATAAATTTGCGCCTGCTTCCCGTATGAACAATACGTTTATTGCGAATGGCGCTTCGACACGGGAAGAAATCATTGCCAATACGGAGTACGGGATCTATGCCAAATCGCTGGGCGGTGGTTCGGTGAATACCTCAACCAGCGAGTTTAATTTTGCAGTTGAAGAGGCGTATATGATTCGCAATGGCAAAATTGCCGAGCCGGTCAAAGGGGCAACGCTGATCGGCAAAGGGATTGAAACGCTGCAAAATATTGATATGGTCGGCAACAATCTGGATCATAGTCAGGGCATGTGCGGCTCGGTCAGCGGAAGTCTTCCGGTCAACTGTGGACAGCCGACGATACGAGTGTCCGAGATGACCGTCGGCGGACGAAAGGGGGAATAAGCGATGAATATTCAGCAATTTCAGGAAGCGTTGTTCACGAAAGGCCGCGAAATCGGCTACGTGGATATGGAAATCTACTATGTGAATGGACGTTCTACCTCGGTAAAGGTACTGAAGGGAGAAATTGACCAATATACAATCGTCGAAAACGGTGGGCTTTCCTTCCGGGGCGTCATTAACGGGAAAATGGGCTATGCCTCTACGGAGAAGCTGGAGCCGGACGTGATCGAATTTTTACTGGAAGAAGCGCGCAGCAACGCAGACATACTGGAGAGCGAGGAGCAGGATGAGCTGTTTGAGGGCTCTGAAAGCTACCCTGAGCAGCCTGCCTATGCTGGCGAGTTGGCCGACACGGCTCCTGAGATTCTTATCGAGGCTGCACTCGAAATGGAGCGTACAGCGCTTGCCGCAGATCCACGAATTGTGATGGCTAGACATTGCTCGGTCAGCACTCGTGAGAATGAGGTCCTGATTGTTAATACAAAGGGATTGCATTGCCATCGCCGCAAAAGTCTGGCGACCGCCTATGTATACGTCATCGCAACAGAACATGATGAGACCGTTACCGGGGGCTGGCATGATTATTCCCTACGGAGTGTGGAAGACATCAATATCGCAGATGTGGCACAAAAAGCCGTAACAGAGGCCGTTTCCAAGCTGGGTGCGCATACGATTCAATCGGATAATTATCCCGTCATTTTCCGTCATGATGCAGCAGCACAATTGATGGCTGCCTATACAACTGTATTTTCAGCGGAGTCGGTAGATAAAGGCTTCTCACGTCTAGCAGGGAAATTAGGGCAAAAGGTGGCAAACACCAAGCTCACGCTGGTGGATGATCCGCTGATGGAACATGTTCCGGCAGGCAGCACATTCGATGCCGAAGGTAGCGCTACACGTCGCAACGAGATTATCAAGGACGGGGAGTTACTCACGTACTTCCATAACCGCAAGACAGCCCGCAAAGCAGGAGTACAAAGTACATCCAATGCTTCTAAAGGCGGCTACAACGGTAAAATCGGCGTCTCTTATCATAATCTGTATGTGGCTCCCGGTTCTTCTACCTTGGAGGACATGATTCGCAAGATGGATCGCGGGTTGATGATCGTAGAGCTGCAAGGATTGCATGCAGGTACGAATACGGCATCCGGTAATTTTTCGCTGGCTTGTCTGGGATACTGGATTGAGCAGGGGAAAGTAGTCAGAGCGGTGAATCAGATCACCGTATCCGGTAATTTCTTTGACGTGTTACAGCAGATTGAGGAAGTTGGCAACGATTTGCGTTTTACGGGAAACTGCACTTCACCTTCGCTCAAGCTGGCTTCACTCTCGATTTCAGGGTCATAATCACGGGAGAAACCTCCTTTTTTCCATACTCACAGCCTGTTACTGATGCCTCGATTGCCTAGCGATGACAGATGCCTGATGCATCAGGGTATGGTAAAGTAGGAGAAAGTCTTTGAAATATGAAAAAAAGGCTTGGTTACAGCACCGCGACAGGGTATTATAGACAATAATATATTCGACAAAAATTTCGAATTGAATTTTTATTGGGGGATGTATATGAGATATATAAGCACTAGAGGTCGAGTAGAAGCCAAGGGATTTATTGATACCGTGCTCATGGGGTTAGCTGACGATGGTGGCCTGATGGTGCCGGAGCAAATTCCGGTGGTGTCGGCAGCTACGCTGGAGCAATGGGCAACATTGAGCTACAGAGAGCTGCTGCTGGAGGTTTTTGCGCTGTATATCAATGATGAAATTCCTCGTGAAGATTTGGAGCAACTGGTGGAGCGCAGCTATGCGAGCTTCCGTCATCCCGAAGTCACGCCAGTGAAGAAGATCAACGATTCTCTCTATATTTTGGAGTTGTTCCACGGGCCTACGTTCGCATTCAAGGATGTGGCGCTGCAATTTATGGGTGAATTTTATTCCTATGTGTCCAAGAAGCAGAATGAGATCATTCACATTTTGGGCGCAACCTCAGGCGATACCGGGGCGGCAGCCATTCAGGGCGTACGTGGCAAGGAAGGCATTAAAATCTGTATTTTGCATCCGCATCAAAAAGTAAGCAAGGTACAAGAGCTGCAAATGACGACCGTTGACGATGAAAATGTACTGAATCTTTCAGTAAAAGGAAACTTTGACGATTGCCAAAAAGTCATCAAGGACCTGTTTGCTGATCTGGATTTCAAAGGCAAACATCATCTGCGTGCGATTAATTCGATTAACTTTGTACGTATTTTGGCGCAAACTGTATATTACTTCTATGCCTATTTCCGGGCGCAGGAGTCTGCGGGTACGAAGAAGATCAATGTCAGCGTGCCATCCGGCAACTTTGGCAATATTTTTTCCGGCTTTCTTGCCAAGAAAATGGGCCTGCCGATTCATAAGCTGATTATTGCCACGAACGAAAACAATATTTTGGAGCGCTTCGTGAAGACAGGCGAATACAAACCAGGCGGCTTCAAAAGCACGTATAGTCCTTCCATGGACATTCAGGTGGCAAGCAATTTCGAAAGATATCTGTACTACTTCCTTGGAGAAGATGCAGCGAAGGTAACTGAATACATGAATGCTCTCCAAACCGAAGGACGGATTGTGATCAGTGCAGAGGATTTGCAACGCGTACAGCAAGATTTTGAAGCCCTTGGTGCTTCGAACGAGCAGTGTCTGGAGCTGATCAGCAAATACAAAGCCGAATATGACTATTTGCTGGACCCGCATACCGCTTGTGGTATTGCAGCGTATGAGGCCCACAACGGCGAGGATGAAGTATGTGTGACCTTTGCAACGGCGCATCCGGCCAAATTCGACGAAGCGATCCGTCTGGTGGACATTAAGCAGGAGTTCCCGGCGCAGATCGAGCAGTTGTTTTCCAAATCACAGCACCAGCAAGTGGTAGAGCATGACGAGGCCGAAATTGTGCGTCTGCTTGAAGCCTTTTATGTGTAGAGGATCATTTCAGCAATGTTGAGTTACACCCTGATAGGATGGGAAAAAGAGGCTGCGCCCTGTGTGCCAGCCTCTTTTTGTTATCTCCATATGTACCGGGCTAGCTTTTAATTGAGGTTTAGCTTTTCAATTTGTTCACATTATTATCCCATATAGAGTAAGATGTGACACTCTTATAAATCGTGAAAAAAGCCCGTAGATCAAGGGGTTACGCTGTAGGAATATGACAAGGAATGATAGATTCATAGAGATATTTGATGAAGGGGCCAAAATTTTTTTATGAGCAAATTAGATGTATTTTTATAAAAAATCATGTATAGTTAACTAAATTTTATGAATACATAAAACCCTATTCTCAAGAACACGGAATAAATCCGTTCCGTTCTCTAGTAGAGGAGTCAAATATAAAGGAGTGTTTTAGAAAAGTGACCATTATCCGTTCAGAGCAGAGTCAACAGGCAGCAGCCGAATATGTGCAGTCCGTTTTTGAGAAGGTTATCGCGCGCAATCCTCATGAGAATGAATTTCATCAAGCCGTCAAGGAAATACTGGATTCGCTGGTTCCGGTACTGGCCAAGCATCCCAAGTATATGCAGCAGGGGCTTTTGGAACGGCTTGTGGAGCCGGAACGGGTCATTACCTTCCGTGTACCTTGGGTAGACGACGCAGGGAACGTACAGGTCAATCGTGGATTCCGGGTACAATTTAATAGTGCAATTGGTCCTTATAAAGGCGGAATTCGTTTTCATCCGTCTGTGTATCTGGGAATCGTTAAATTTTTGGGTTTTGAGCAAATTTTCAAAAATGCACTGACAGGTCTTCCAATTGGCGGCGGCAAAGGCGGCTCCGATTTTGATCCCAAAGGGAAATCTGATAACGAAGTTATGCGCTTTACACAAAGCTTCATGACCGAGCTGTATAAATATATTGGCCCGGATACTGACGTTCCGGCAGGAGATATTGGTGTAGGCGGGCGTGAGATCGGTTACATGTTCGGGCAGTACAAACGGATTCGCGGGGGACATGAAGGCGGTGTCCTCACTGGTAAAGGGATTCATTACGGAGGTAGTCTCACGCGTACGGAAGCGACTGGGTACGGTTGCGTGTATTTTGTAAATGAAATGCTGTACGCTCAAGGCTCGTCCTTTGAGGGGAAACGTGTTGTCGTGTCGGGATCGGGTAACGTATCCATTTATGCGATTGAAAAAGCACAGCAGCTCGGCGCTACCGTCGTTGCCTGTAGTGACTCGAATGGCTACATCTATGATCCGGACGGCATTGATCTGAATCTGGTGAAGCAGCTTAAAGAAGTCAATCGTCTGCGCATTAGCGAGTATACCAAAGAGCGTCCGGGCGCAATATATACGGAGGGCTGCTCCGGTATCTGGTCGATTCCATGCGATATCGCGCTGCCATGTGCCACACAGAACGAAATTGACGAAGAAGCAGCACAATTGCTGGTAAGCAATGGAGTAAAAGCTGTGGGTGAAGGTGCGAATATGCCATCCACGCTGCAAGCTATTGAAGTATTTTTGGACAATGGGGTTCTGTTTGGACCAGCTAAGGCTGCCAATGCTGGCGGGGTTGCAGTTTCTGCGCTTGAAATGTCACAGAACAGTATGCGCCTGTCATGGACCTTCGAGGAAGTGGACACCAAGCTTCATGATATTATGAAGAATATCTATGCGAACAGCGTGAAGGCGGCTGAGGAATACGGCGTGCCTGGGAATCTGGTTGTAGGGGCGAACATCGCCGGGTTTGTCCGTGTGGCAGACGCTATGCTGTCTCACGGGATCATTTAACGGGGGATGGATACAACTACGGCTGGAGAGGGCCAGAGAAGCTGAACAGCGTTGTCTGTACGGCTCTCCTGATCTGCAATCGTATGAGTGTAGTGTATGGGTAAGTTATATAAGAAGAAGCTGAGTGCCCCTTGCGGGGGTGCTCAGCTTTTATTTGATAAGAGTCACTTTATTTTTCACAGGGACTTGATTTATTTTCAAAGAGGATGTATATTACTTGATGGATCAATGATTGATGGATCAAAGGTTGGACCGTCAAGCCCAGTGACATGCTTAAGTGAGGAGAGATTGCTATCACCCAAACATCACCCGAGGCTGACTATATTTTTGAATCGTTGTTGCTGTTGAACAAGCAGATTAGCTCCAAGTTTGAGCGTTGTGCAGGAATAAGCGCATCCAGATTACAGCTGTTGTGCAAGTTGTATCAGGTGGATGAGATCAGCCAGACCTTGCTGCAAAAAGAGGTTGGCATCGACGGTGCAGCCGTAACCCGCCATTTGAAGCAGCTTGAAGCGACAGCCATGGTCACACGGCGCACCAAGCCGGAGGACAACAGGGTTACGCTGGTAAGCCTGACCGATTATGGGCGGGAGCGCATTATTACTTATAGACAGGAGCGCTCACAGTTTGTGGATCGGCTACTCCAAAGCTTCGACGAGACCCAACGGCACCAGTTAGCCGATATGCTGCAAGTTATGAATGGTCATATGTCCGAGATGGACTGACCCCCATTATATTACACCCCTAGGGGAAATAAGGAGAGATTTGAATGAGTAATACGAACACATCCAATATTGTCAAAACAAATGATTTTAAAGAAATTGCACTGGGCCGCCGTTCTGTAAAAGTATACGATCCGTCCGTGAAAATCAGCCGCGAAGAAATGACAGAGATTCTGACTGAAGCGACACGCGCTCCATCGTCCATTAACCTGCAACCTTGGCGTTTTCTTGTGATTGACAGCCCGGAAGGTAAAGCAACCTTGGCACCGCTCGCCAGCTTTAATCAACGTCAAGTCGAGACATCTTCGGCAGTTATTGCCGTGTTCGGAGATTTGAACAACTTTGATAATTTCGATCAAATTTTCGGAGAAGCTGTAGAATTGGGCTATATGCCAAAAGATATTAAAGAAATGCAGCAGGAGAAAGTGGCAGCCCATTTCGCAGCGCTTGATCCAGTCGTGAACAAAGAAACCGTTCTGATCGACGGTGGTCTGGTATCCATGCAGTTGATGCTGGTAGCACGCGCTCACGGTTATGACACCAACCCAATCGGTGGTTATGACAAGAGCAGAATCGCTGAAGCCTTTGGTCTTGAAAAAGATCGTTATGTACCTGTCATGCTCATTTCCATGGGTAAAGGAACCAATGAAGGCCATCCATCCACTCGTCTGCCGATTGACCAAATCGCACAGTGGAAATAATAGAAACGAATGAATATCTGTATAGGATATAAAAAAACAGGCGGACAAAGGAACAATCCTTTGCTTCGCCTGTTTTTGTGCCGCTTGGGTGCAATAAATTATTTTAAACACAGATCATTATGCTTCATCCTTATTGTGGCCCTATGATCATTGAGTTCTTATATTAACCTTCCGACACATCAGTAGGGCCAGTGGTGTCAGACTGAGGGGTGCGAAGTCGCTTGGGCCATGTAATTCGGTGGGTAGTATGGCTAAGCTCCTCATAAAATAACGACCCCTTTCTGAACAGGCGTATAACCAGATGAAAAAAGAACCATCCATTGATGACCAACAGCACAAGGCTGATCAGAACACTCGCCCATGGAGGGACTTGAGACCAAAGTACGGGTCCACCCAGTACGTAATTAATGCCAAAATACGACCAGTACAAGAGACTGTAGCGCTTCATTAGCTCCCACAGGGAAATACGTTTTCCTGCGCCCGTAAGATGTATCCGTACCAGCCATTTACCTGGGGTTCGTCCGTTCGTCAGGTAAGGAATCAGCATGAAGTATACTCCACTTGATACCCAGAAGGCAGCCGGCACATGGAGATATTCCATAACACCGAGCAGACCTGTCCAGATGATGCAATCCACGAAAAAGGCTATACCCCGTCTGGTGTAGGACACCCGCTTGGTTGTGATGTCCAAATGCTTGTCCAGATGCTCCAGACGCGGGAGGAAACGCGAAAACCACTCGCCCAAAAGAAAGCCCAGCATGCCGCCTAATGTATTCGCCATCAGATCGTCCACATCGAACACACGATACGCATGGTCAAAAAATCCGTACAGTCCTGTTAGCTGCGTCACCTCAAAGAAGAGAGAAAGGCCAAAGGACAGGATTAGACACCATCCCCACCGCGCACGAAAATAATAACGTAGAAACATACCGAAAGGCACGGTCATCAGAACGTTAAAAACGACCTGGAGAAAAGCGCGTTCCTTCAGCAAATGCAGATAGCTGGAGGGGTGGGAGGGGGAGACAGAAGTCTCCCTTATAATGTCGTGAATAAACTGTAAGGGCATTAACTGCAATGCGCCTCCGGTTAACGCCGTATTATGACGCGATGCCGGAAGCGGCAAAATGACCAAAAAGAAAGCATTCATCAAGTATAAAAGCAACAGGTAAAGCAGCAATGCCCTCGTTTTATGGATATAACCATGTCTGCGGTACTGTACGATTAGAAAAGGCAGCGTAAACAGCAACGCGGCAAAAGGAAAGGCGAGGAAGGCGTAAGATACAGGAAACAGATACGATTGAATCATAAGCTGCTTACGCCTGCTTTCCCCGGAACTTCACCAAAGACCAGATGATCAGGAACGCCATGAAAGCTAGGCATACGCTGATACTGATCCGATTTTGTGGATCAAGCAAGAACAGGAACGCAATCACCCACAAGCATCCGACGGTTAACGCTGTGACATAAGGAAAGCCCCATATTTTGAAGCTTGGCTCTACCGGGTAAGATTTGCGCAGCTTCAACTGGGACAGGCAAATACAGCTCCAGACGAGCAAAACAACAAAGCCCGGTACTGCCATCAAAATCCGGAACAGTCCGTCTTGAGCGATATAAGCGACCATCGAACCGACAATCAGGATCACGGCGCACAATTTGAGACTATTCACCGGAACCCCATTCGAGGATACCCGGGCGAGTGATTTAGGACCTTCTCCGTTGACTGCCAGCGAATGCAGCATACGTGTAGCCCCGTAAATCCCTGAATTGGCGGCAGACAGTACGGCGGTAATCAAAATGAAGTTCATGACATGGGCCGAGCCTTGAAGCCCTGCCGAAGACAGCACCTGTACGAACGGGCTGGTATTCGCATCCAGCTGATTCCAGGGAATCAAGCCGCAAATGATGAGAATCGGCAGCGTGTAGAATAACACAACGCGAAAAATAAAGCTTTTAACCACCTTGGGCAATACCTTTTCCGGATTTTCTGTTTCTGTTAACGTCAGACCAATCAGCTCGGACCCTCCGTAGGAAAAGGTAACCACCAGCAGCGCCGAGAAAATAGCCAGCCAGCCATTGGGGAAAAATCCGCCATGCTGTGCGTAATTGCTCAGATAAGGCGGGGTTTCACTTGGGATAATGCCGAACAGTATACAGCCGCCCAATGCAATAAAGATGATAATCATGGTAATTTTTATACCCGCAAGCCAAAATTCCAGCTCCCCGAAACCGCCGACACTCAGCATGTTGACCACAATAATGAAGGCAGCACTCGCTAAACTGAGTACCCATAGGGGAACGTCCGGTAACCAGTATTGCAGGAAGCTTCCCGCTGCGATGACCTCGATAATACAGACGGCCAGCCACATGAAGCAATACAACCAGCCGATGATAAAGGAAAGCCGTTCTCCAAAAGCTTTGCGAATAAAATCCTTCATATTCATGTTGGGGTAGACGGTAGCCATCTCGGCAATAGCGCCCATGACGACCAGGAGCAGAAGCCCTGCGAAGACATAGGAGAGAATAACCCCAGGCCCCGCCAAGCTGATCGTTTCGGTACTTCCTTTAAAAATACCGGTCCCGATAACTCCCCCCATAGCCATAAAGGTGATATGTCTAGGGAGCAGCTTTTTGTGCAAAGTTGCTTCATTTGCTTTCAATCCGAAATCCTCCTTCATAAAGTCAATCTTCAGCATAGCCCAAACAGAGTTGCTTCAATTAGGTTTATACTACATGAAAATATACAATTAGGAAATGAAAGAAATAGGATTTGGCAGGAGAGTAAGGTATCTTTAATTCTACTATGACTAAAATGAGAGAAAACACTGAAAAGAAACGTGTTGAAGAGCAGTTTAGAGGCAGAATGCTGCTGAAACTGACGATTTACTTTGTCTGCGGTCATTCTGCCTTTTATTGCTCTGCTCGGCGGATATTTAAGTGATCATGCAGGGGTAGCGCATTGCGGTGAAGGATTAGCTCCTCAATATTCCTTTGGCCCGCACTTGCTTGAGCCAACCAGGAAATTCGTTCAGCAGACGGTCGTACAATTCTGCGTCTGTCACGGAGTCGATGTCATCCAAGGCAAAAAAATCTGCATTATCCACTACGCGACCGCGCAGATTATCCAACTTTTGAAGGACTCCGTAATCGGCTTTACCGAGTCCGATGAATTGCCAGAAAATAGGAGTCTTCGAACACTGGATCAGCAACTTTGATATTTTTTTCGTTTCATACACGCCGCCGTCACTGAAAAAGATAATGTAGGTTGGGATGGTTTCATCCGGTACTTCTTTTGTATATTTTAAAATGATATCCGTCATCACTTCAGGCTCATTGTTACCACATCCTATTTTTCCATATCCAGGTTCTGGATGAGTCCGTTCCACGTAATTCTCGTAATTCCGTTCCGTGACACTTGGAGTGCGTTTGGGTTTGTCCGCAAAAAACCAAACGTCCATTTCACCGTCATCATCCATGCAGGCGGCTACAGCCAACACACGTTCGAAGGCTTTTTGCACGGTTCCCTGAGAGTACAGTTTCCACATAGAGCCAGAAGCGTCTATTACAACCGCTACTCTTGCTTTTTCATGGTCTATTTGTTTCTTTTTCAGTGAAAATTGTACGCTCTGTTTGAGCAGATTAATTTTTCCACTACCGGGTAAGGAAGCCTCCGTCTTAGCTTTGGTATTCACGGTATTCGTCGGTGCTGCTGACGGCTCCTCTTCTTCCACGGTGACACCATGGGCCTCGGCAAGCGGTTTCAGGCCTCCGTTGAAGCCACGTCCAACTGCGCGAAGTTTGAAGCCTGACGTATGGCGGTATATTTCAGCGAATACGAGTGACGTTTCTTTGGTGGCCTCGGTAATGCTATAGGCGATATGTACCTGCATTCCCTGAACGGTCAATGTGCAGCCAATCACATCGGCAAAAGTGCCTGGGCCATCCAGAGTGGCGGCAAATACACATTTATCAACACCAGTTCTTTGCAAATCCCTTAAGGCTACAGTGAATTCAGCGGTTTTGTTATTGGGGCGCTCTAAACGTATATGGCCATGCGGATCTGCTGGTTGATTGTAAAAAATGAAATAGTCATCCGAAGCGACTTTACCATCTTGATTTACCATAAAACAGCTAACATCCAGCTCGGCTGGCGCATGCTCCCATGTAATTTTTACCCGCACTGTCTCTTCTGTGCCCAAAGGAGCATTAGCGCCTGTACTTAATACCAATTTAGAACCACTCATACTGTCTACCCCCTATGTATTTAAAATCTTATATTTATACAAATTGTACCATGGAAATCGTTTGTTCGCCTTATTTCGAGCAGGAATTTTGTCTCATAGTAGACACAATAGAAGATGATATATAATGAAGTTGGTTTGGAAAAATAGTATGGTATTCATGAAGCGGAGGCTTTGACAAGTGAAGCAGGAACGGAAAAAGCGGACAGGTTCCCAAACCGGGATGGGCAAGAAGCATGAGGCTGATGAGCTGAACAAGCTGCTTTCCGCATGGCTCCATTCGTCGATCCGTATTATGGATGTCCGACATATTCGGCTGGAGCGGGAAGAGCGGCTCCAACCGTATCGTCTTCCGGCGCAGGCTTTTGTATTTGTGTTACAGGGAAGTGTACGCTTACCTACTGATGATCAGGATGATACAAGACATTCATGGTACGTGCTGCATGGCAGCAAAGGCCTGGAACTGAATATGACTCCCTCGGAACGAGGGATCGAATATATTCTTGTACTATATAAAGTGGCTTCTCTATCCGGACATGCAGTGTATAATCTTCCCCCTGTAGCTCATGGCTTTGTGCCGACGTATCCGGTTATGTTGTATCAAAAGCTGCAACTATTGGAGCAGGCATGGCATGATAAGGATACGTTGTCCAAGGTGCAGGCTCAGGGCAGGTTCTATGATTTTGCATATGAATGTATGCGGCAATTGCAGGAACAGAAGACTCGTACCCCTGCACGGGATATGGTGACACAGGCGATTCGATTTATGCAGGTCCATTATGCGGAGTCCATAACGCTGGAACGTTTGGCCGGATTATTGGAATGCAGTCCTAGACACCTGACCCGATTATTTAAAAAACAAACGGATTGTAGCCCGATTATGTATCTGATCCAGCTGCGAATGGACAAGGCGAAGGAGCTACTGCGGAAGACAGATGCCAATTTACAGGATATCGCTGCCAGTGTGGGGTACCCAGATGTCTATTTCTTTAGCCGGGCATTCAAAAAATATACTGGCGTATCCCCGGTTCATTACCGGGACAGCTTATATTCATCTGCTTTTGTGAGAGATATACGTCTGGATAATCCATTAAGCCTGTCCGAATATTCCATTGATTCGATAAGTAGCGCCCTGCATACTGGTATTGAGGATAATAATCATTATCAAAATTATGATGAAGGGATTTTACGAATGAATAGAAACGCAAGGCATTCCATGGCATTTATTTTATTGCTTAGTTTTACGCTATTGCTCAGTGCATGCTCAGGCACATCCAGTCCTGCGGCAACGGAAGGTACGTCCCAAGGGACCAACAATACAGCGGAGCAAGCATCACAAGAAAGGGTGCTGAAAGATGCACTTGGACATGAGGTGAAGGTTCCGGCTCAACCTCAGCGTGTCATTGCTTCATATCTGGAGGATCATCTGGTTGCACTGGGTGTTAAGCCTGTAGCTCAATGGTCGGTAGGTAAAAATTCAGTTCAGGGTTACTTGCAAAAAGAACTGAAGGACGTTCCTACCATCGCCTCTGACCTTCCATTTGAAGCCGTTCTGAACTTCAAGCCTGATTTAATCATTATGGACAGTGCGAGCATGGTAGAGGGCGACAAATATAATCAATACTCTAAAATCGCTCCTACCTATGTTGTAGGCAGTAATATGAACAACGATTGGCGGCAAGAGCTGCTGACCGTGGGTGAGGTGCTGAACAAGAGCAGTGAAGCGAAGCAGGCATTGAGCAACTACGACAAAAAAGCGGTAGAAGCTAAAGCCAGGCTGAGCCAGACGGTTGGGCAAAAAACAGCAGTCGCATTGTGGGTAACGGACAAAAACGTATATGTCGTGAACCAGAATTTATCCAGCGGTGATGTATTATATAAGGATTTGGGATTCAAGGTTCCACAAGTCGTACAGGAAATCTCCAAAACTGCCAAGGCAAACTGGAGTAATTTGTCGCTGGAGAAGTTGGCAGAGCTGGATGCAGATTATATCTTTATCGTGAACAGCAAAAACGTTAGTAAAGAAGAAATTATAAAAGATCCTGTATGGGCGGGAATTCCAGCTGTAAAAGCTGGCCATGTATACGATTTTGGCAAAGATTCGAGCTGGTTGTATACGGGGACCATCGCAAATGGACAAATGATTGATGATGTCCTGAAAAATGTAACTCAATAATATGGATTGCAAAACAAACAGCGCTACCTACTTAACGGCAGATGCCACAGAAGGGGAGCGCTGTTTGTTTTGTCTTTTTAACTTCGCATGTACTCTTGCCTTGTCTGCCCAGTTTTATAATAAAAGATGCCTGCTTATGGCAGACATCTGATTTTTCATTCTAAATTAGGCTTTTGGAGATACCAGGATTTTAACCTGATTTTTTTCTTTCAGCAGACCTTCAAAACCTTGCTCAATCACTTCTTCGAGCTTAATACGTTTGGTAACGAGCTTGTCAGCAGGGAAATATCCTTTTTCCATCAAGCTGATTACAGCCGGGAATACATCACGGTAGCCGATAATGCCAGTCAGATTGCGTTCCTTCATGACAATATTGTTCGGTTTGATCGGAGCTTCTTTTTCAAAAATGCTGACGATCATGATTTGTCCGCTGATTTTAGTAGATTCAATAGCTTGAGTCAGCACAGGAGGTACTCCAGTGACTTCATAGGCTACATCTACGCCGCCGTTAGTCCGTTTGTGCAGCTCTTGCACAACATCAACTGTCTTAGGATCAATCACGATAGCACCCAGCTCTTCAGCTTTAGCTTTACGTTCCTCGGAAAGTTCTACTGCATAAATCTCAGATGCGCCCGAAGCTTTCAAAGCTTCAATAACCAGCAATCCGATAGGACCAGCGCCAAATACTACGGCTTTGTCGCCGACTTTCAGCTGGCTTTGACGAACAGCATACAAAGCAACGGCCGAAGGCTCTACCAAAGCGCCTTGCTCGAAAGATACGCTTTCCGGAATTTTGTGTACCATATGCTCATCAGCTGCGACATATTCAGAAAATCCACCGCCGCCGCCTGCCAGACCGAGGAAGCCCATTTTATCGCAAAGATTATAGCTGCCTTGTTTACATGCAGCACATTCTCCACACGCAAAAATCGGTTCTACGACAACACGGTCGCCAACCTGAATTTTGGTTACACCTTCACCGATTTCGACTACTTGTCCAGAGAATTCATGTCCCATGACGATCGGCGCTTTTTCTCCAGTCAAAGGATGAGGAGCATCTTGGGGAATGAAAATAGGTCCTGCTACATATTCATGAAGATCACTTCCGCAAATGCCGCACCATTCTACTTTGATTTTTACTTTTCCTGCCAGAGCAGCGGGTTGCTCAATGTTTTCCAAACGTAAATCTTTTACTCCATGCCATCTCAATGCTTGCATGTCTGTCATCTCCTTGACGAATATATGATCATTTATTGCTATAAAAGCGAATGAATTAGGAAACGTTTCCGAAAATAATATGTCACAATTTTTACACATTGTCAAACCAAATTCATGCAAAAAGCACTTGATTTTTGTGTGAATATAATCACTTGTTACTACAGTGCTATATTTGGGCCTATCGCTTTGAATAAAGAGATTTTAAAATTTTTTGTAGTCAAGCAGCGATGAGGAGAAAACTAGTCCAATTTTTAGATACTCATTCTATGGTATAATATCAATATAGAGACTTTATTTTTGAAAGTCAGAAAACGATTCCGACCGTGAAAGGATTTTGGGCGTGCCAGATCAAAAAAAAGTAACCATAGAGGATGTAGCCAAGCGAGCAGGGGTCGGTATTGCGACTGTTTCCAGGGCAATTAACGATAGCGAGGGCATCAGCCCGAGAACGAAAGCATTGATTTTGCAAGTGATTGAAGAAATGGGCTTTACGCCCAACACCTCGGCTCAGAGTCTGAAGGTTCGTCAGACATTCCAAATTGCGCTGGCCGTGCCAGATATTCGTAATGCGATTATTCCCGAAATAGCTTGGTCTGTGGAGCAGGCCGCCAAGCAGCATGGTTACCGTGTCGTTCAAATTAATACTGCCGGGAACGCGAGAATGGAGCTTGAAACGGTACGGGAGGTCAAGAAGCTGCATGTGGACGGGCTAATTATTATGCCGCTGGCGTATCCCAAAATGCTGGTGGATCTGATCAACAAAGCCAGCGTTCCGGTGTCCATCATTAACTATGGCAAAAAGCTGGGCGAAGACGTCAAAGCCGATATCGTCAGTTTGGCCCGACAAGAGGGACGGCTTGTGATGGAGCATTTGCTTAAAATCGGGAGAACGAGAATTGCTTACGCAGGTGCTGCGAAGGATAAAATCGAGGAAAGGTACTTCGCTTATGAGCAATCTCTCCAGCATGTGGACCCTTCACTTGTTTATTTTGGCGATGATTTCTCTTTTGAGACAGGGCTGCGGGCAGCCGATTATTTTTACAGCTTGAAACACATGCCGGATGCCATTTATGCGGTTAATGATATGGTAGCGATAGGAATCGTGAATCGATTTAAGGATTTGGGTGTAAAGGTGCCGGAAGAGGTTGCTGTGGTTGGCATTGATAACAATTTATGGGCTACGGTAACAACGCCGCAGATCAGCTCTGTTTCCATTATGGGAGAAGAGGTGGCACGATTGGCAGCGGAGCTGCTGCTCAAGCGGATTCAGGAACAGACACCGGGCGATTACGAGCGTGTGCAATTCGAGCCTCGTCTGATCGTCAGGGAATCGAGCGTGTCTGTGATTCGCAAGCCTACGGTTGGACGTGACTGAGCAGAGGGAATTTTAGTTTTTTCTGAAAACGGGAGGTTTGGTCATGTCACGAAGTACTGTGTCCGTTTATGTAGCTTGTACTGCACTGCTGCTAGCCGCAACCGTAGGGTGTACATCCAACACGGTAGGGGAGCATGCTGATGCTGCACCGTTGTCTGGCACGAGTGCCGGGAAGCCAACCCAGAATGTAGCCAAAACGCAGCAGACCTGGCAAAGCCAAGAAGAGTGGGTACTGTCCTTTTACAAGGACCAATCTCTCGATGATGAAGCAAAAGTGCATCATATTGTAGATCATGTGGCGGATATGAACTGGGGAACGTTGAACAAGATTAGCGGACATCAAAGCTTGGAAGTCATCGAATATCTGTATAAGCAACGTGCTTTTATTCCATCGGAAAGCTTTCCACATTTGATCCGGGCTTCTGACAGCTTGGACGGGACATTAGGTGAAAGCTATGCTGCTATTATGGGAGAGCTGTTCACAAGGGATAAGACTGCGATGACCGAAGCATTGGCAAATACGGACAAATCAAACCGCGCACGTGGCATTGGGAGCATCGCGTATGCTCTCAGTTACAGGGAAACGAGTGCAGTAAAGAAGGAAATTCGACAATGGCAGGCAGGGCAACAACTTACTGCGGCGGAGAAGGAGGTCATTCGGGCTTTGTTTGTAAAGCTGGATGATCCGTATTAATGCTTGAATGAGTAGTTGTAGTTACCACGTGCACAGAAGAATATAAAAGTAGGGTCTGCTTCTCGATCAGAGGGGCGGCCTTTTTATGCTGTTTTTACATCCCGCTATTGTTGATAACCGCTAGTTGGATCATTGATTTCTCTCATACTTGTTCAAATTGTTGGCTGGTCCTGATCCATGCGCAGTCGCTTAATATCACTGATCGGAGGCAGGCCGAACAATCGGGCGTACTCGCGACTGAATTGTGATGGACTTTCGTAGCCTACCTGAAAACCGACATCTGCTGCATCTACTGATTCGGATAACAACAGGTGGCGGGCTTCTTGCAGACGTAATTGTTTTTGATATTGCAGTGGGCTCATGGCAGTAACCTCTTTAAAATGACGATGCAGCGACGAAGCACTCATATTAGCCAGTTTGGCCAATTCCTCAATTCGCAAAGGGTTATCATAATCCTGCTTAATCCGTTGGATGACTTCTGCAATCCGGTTTGAATGGCTGCCGGTCATGACCAGCTGTTTTAAGGACTCTCCCTGGTTTCCCTGTAAAATCCTGTACAGTATCTCGCGAATGACTAATGGGGCAAGCACTGGAACATCCTGCGGTTTTTCTAAAAGCCGGACAAGTCTTACCACGGCATCCAGCAAAGTAAGGTTGGTTTGGCTGACATATAAGCCTCGTCTGGAATCACCAACAGGACTTGTTGAAAAATTAGACTCTTTGATGAGGTCCAAAACCTGATGCGGATCAAAATCGAGCCGTAGACACAAGTAAGGAGCTTTTGCTGACGCTTGTATGACCTGCCCTGAAATTGGTAAATCCACCGAAACGACAAGGTAGTCGGATGTGCCGTAATGGTAACTTTCCTCTGCGAGCATTACGACTTTTCTGCCCTGCGCCACAATACATAAGGCTGGTTTATGGACTTGATAAATCGGCACGGTTGTAACTGAACTTCGGACGAAGTGCAGCGAAGGTATGGCTGTAGACTGGACTCCGTCCTGATTGGAAAATTGCTCTATGAGCCTTGTCAATTCAGCTTGTTTTTCCATGGTTGAATCCTCTGTGTTGTTTGCTTCCATTACGATACATCCCTCCTTTAATATGCAGCGCACCATCGATCTACAGTAGATACTTACATATTAAGATGCTCTGCTTCTCGATATTGCACTTCATTTTCATATTAAGGGTGTTTGGAGGATTAGGCAATCATTTGAGATGAATCTTCTACCAGATCAGTGAACGTTCGTCTCATAATAAGGGTACAGAAACAACGCCAAATGAGCAGAAGAACAGGAAGAACAGCACACTTACCGTGTTCACTGACCATGGCGATGTTTGAAAGAACATCATTCAGCCAGTCGGATGGTGAAGTGAATGAAGATGATTAGGCAATCACAAAGGAGTGGATACAGCCATGGAGAGGAACAAAGTGGAGAAAGGCTCACACGCATCGCAGCATCCCTATGTCGGTATGTGGGTTACCCAAGATGGACGTATCCGTCAGGAACTTCTGTCTAATGGGCGCTATGATGAGGCGCGTGATCATAGGCAAAGCGCCTACACAGGCAGCTATGTCGTGGAAGGTGAACATATCGAGTATGTGGACGATACCGGATTTACGGCAGATGGCGAGTTTAAGGATGGAATTCTGTATCATGCAGGGATGGTTTTTTACAGGGAAGCACAAAAGTAATCTGCTATATGCGCTTTCAGTGATTTTCTAAACTAGAGGAGGAACAAGTATGTCGAATATAAAAGGGAAAGTCGTAGCTATTACGGGGGCAAGTAGTGGAATTGGTGAAGCTGCTGCGAGTTTACTTGCTCACCATGGGGCTCACGTGGTATTAGGGGCTAGACGCACAGAGCGACTGGAGGCGCTTACCACTGAGATTCGTTCAAAAGGCGGATCGGCCGATTATCAGCAGCTGGATGTTACCAAGAGAGATCAGATGGAGGGGTTCATCGGGTATGCGGAAAAACAATTTGGACGTGTGGATGTGATTGTGAACAATGCGGGAGTGATGCCTCTTTCGAAATTGGAAGCCCTCAAGGTAGAGGAATGGGATCGCATGATTGATGTGAATATACGAGGTGTTCTGTATGGGATTGCGGCAGGGCTTCCCATCATGCGGAAGCAAGGGTTTGGTCAGTTTATTAATATCGCTTCCATTGGCGCGTACAGCGTAACTCCGACTGCATCGGTGTATTGCGCTACGAAGTATGCTGTCCGGGCGATTTCTGAAGGATTGCGCTTGGAGGTTGGCGGCGATATCCGTGTGACGCTGGTATCCCCGGGAGTAACCGAATCCGAGCTTGCCGACAGTATTTCAGATGAAGAGGCACGGCAGGGAATGCAAGAGTATCGTCGTATTTCGATTTCCTCGGACGCGATTGCCCGTTCCATTCTGTATGCCATGGAGCAGCCTGCGGACGTGGATGTGAACGAAATTATTGTAAGACCCACGGCAAGCCCGAATTAACGCCTTGGAATGCTCGATAACGAGGGCATTAAAAATACATTGAAACATGTTCAAGGAAGCTAAATTATACTGTGAGAATTTGTGCTAGCATGGGCCTTCTGTGTGACTTATCCTCCATCCCTTGTGGATGGGGGATTATTTTATGGTGAGATCAGAAAGGGCGTATTTACGGCAGCGGAGTGTGAAAAAAGTAGGGTTTTAAAAATAAGTGGTTTACTTTTGTAAACGTTTATGATAATTTTGTTTCGACAAACATCGAAATTAAGACTAGAAGCAGAAGGGGGCTGAACAGGGTGAAAGATGCTACAGACATGCAGCAAGCTGTAAAAATATATAAAGCGCTTGGAGAACCGACTCGTCTCAAAATAGCATTTTTGCTGAAAGAGGAAAGTGACCAGTGCTGCTCCGTTCTGGGTGAGAAGCTGAACAGTGTTGCAATTTCAACGCTATCGCATCACCTGAAGCAAATGGCAGAATCCGGGCTGCTGACGTTCCGTAAAGAGGGAACCTTTATTTATTACAGCCTGGATATTGAAGTAGCCCAAAAATATGCCCCATACCTGATGACATAATTTTTTTTAGTCTTAATTTTGATACTTGTAAAAATATAAAAATATAATAGAAAAGAGGCGTTATATAAAATGCAGAGCACGAGGAAAGTATACATTTTGGCAATTATCAGTTTTTTGGTAGGAACATCTGAATATATTATCTCGGGAATTCTGGATCAAATTGCAACTACGATGGGAATTACAGTGGCCGCCGCAGGTCAGTTAATCACAGTATTCTCCCTTGCCTACGCAATTGGCACGCCGATTCTGATGGCAGTAACCGCTAAAATGGACAGACGTAAACTGCTCCTATATTCCCTCGGATTATTTGCAGCTGCCAATCTGCTCTCCTTTGTTCTGCCGGGTTTTGGCATGTTTATTGCCGTACGTATTCTCATGGCACTCGGGGCGGGGATGGTCGTGGTTACGGCACTGAGCATTGCAGCGAAAATTGCACCAGCCGGCAAGCAGGCCAGCTCCATTGCTACGGTCACCATGGGTTTTACAGCCTCGCTAATTATCGGTATTCCGCTTGGTAGAATGATATCTTCCGCATATGGATGGAAAACCGTATTTCTCGGCATCGCTTTGGCAGGGATTATCGCCCTGATTGTTATCGCTATGACGATTCCCCGTATAAATGGAGATAAAACCGTTCCCTTACTGCAACAGTTTGCTCTTCTAAAAAAGCCCGAAGTCGCTTTGGGATTAGGCATTACTTTCTTTTGGCTTGGAGGTTATTCACTTGCATATACCTATATCTCACCATACTTGCTGGATGTATTAGGTGTAGGAGAGGATATGCTGAGCATCGTATTACTCGCCTTTGGGATTGCCAGTCTGATCGGGTCGAAAATCGGTGGATACAGTGCAGATAAAAAGGGCATTCCTTTTACGTTATTCGGAGGTATGGTGCTGCATATTATTTCGTTGCTCTTACTTCCTTTTGCAGCCCACTCCCTAATCGCAGTATTCGTTTTACTGATCCTTTGGTCGTTTGCAGCCTGGACATCCGGACCAACTCAACAATATAATCTGGTTACTCTCGTACCAGAGTCTTCTGGAGTGATGCTGAGCCTCAATCAGTCTACGATGCAGCTTGCAATGGCAGCTGGAGCCGGAATTGGTGGCGTGGTTGTAGGTCAGGTTTCGCTGGCTTCCATCACCTGGTTTGGAGCAGCAGGGGTCGCTATCGCCATTGTAGCTGTGTATTTACTATCACGAAGATCCTCAGTTCAAACGCAAGCGAGTGTTACGGAATAAGGTTTATAGGTAAGTAGAAAAGAGGGGTCCCCGACCATGAAGGTGGTTTGGAGGCCTCTTTGACTTAGCGGCACAAAATGTCCGCCTTTTTGAAGATCGGTCCAGTGAATAACATTGGGGAAAAGTCGTTCTACGTACTCTATGGGTGGACGCTCGTGAGCTTGAGTCGTTAAAGCTACGCCATGAGGAACAGAGCATTTGTCGTCTGGTCCCGGCCAACAGGTTCGTTGCAGTCTTTCTTGCAAATCCTTTATGTCCTGACTTCCAATATTTAAAAAGAAAGTGGAAGGTCCATTCATATCCTCCTCAGAAGTTGTTTGCGGTTGCTCTCTATGTAATGATGTGAATGTTACTCCAAGTGGTGCAGGCTGCAAACAGTTAGTGAGGAAAGCTTGTTGAATCTATCAGGATTTGAACTTCCGCGCTATACGCTTCTTATTCTTTTGACGCCAAATCCATCTTTCAATAAAGTTTTTTTCTTTTCTTTCCTGAAGTGTTTCCTTCATACCCTTGATGAGAAATTCAGATCTCCGCTTGTCATTTCTGCTGATTTCGCGCAGTTCCTCAATAAATTTATTGTCCATGTCCGCATCTCCGTTAGTTCAGGATTATACAATGTGCTAAACTAGATTATACAGAACATACGTTCCTTTTTCAAGTCTGTTGTGTGTTTATGAAATCATAGAACGATTTTGTGAAATGGTAATTCCCGGCCCAAACCAATTCTTCCAGTGAACATAAGCTAGAATTGAAAGGAGGAATTACAACATGATCAGCAAAGCATTTGTATCTCAAACATATCCGCGCCTTACCGTCTTTAGTGAAGAAAATTTTCGGGGGGCCAGCAGAGTATATACGGGAAATTTAGGTATTCGCGATATGGATACCGTTCTCGATGGTATAGAGAGCCTGCGTTTCTTTTCTACAAGCAGTGATGCTACACTGGTACTCTTTACCGGCACGCGGTTTAGAGGTAATTTTCAAGTCTTTAGAGGCAATCGCCGCTTCGCCGACCTGGATGGTCTGATTCGTGGAAATGATGTAGAATCTCTTGTCTCTACCAATCAACGTTTGACGTTGCAGCAAATCCGTAATATCCGAAGTACCGGGAAACTTCCATCCGGCTATCGTTTGATCTAACGACCTCCCTTTCGACTTAAGGAACATTTTACAAGACTGTTTTAGGAACTTGCAAGTTTCGGGCTTCCGGGGCAGTCTTTCTATTTGTACACGCGACTTACATACTTGAATGATGGAGCCTCTGGCTTTTTGTTTTCGTTTGAATAACCTTGTTTTGTTGAAAACATTTTCAATTGGCTTGGTGGATTTGGAGCAAATAGATTCTACAGACCATAAGCGCAAGAATGAGGACGAAACCAATACAGCCTCTTGATAAAATGAGTTACATCCCATATCAGGAGGCTATATTTATGAACAAAATACAGCAATTTAAAGCACTTCATACATCAGAGGAACTTTTGTTTTTGGGGAATGCGTGGGACTTGTTATCTGCTTTGGCTTTGGAAAAGGCAGTCTTTCAGGCGATTGGAACGACGAGCTGGGGGATTGCGAATACGCTTGGATTTTCCGACGGGGAGCTTATTAATTTTGACCAGCATATAGGGGTTATTCGGACGATCACAGATCATGTCCAGATTCCGGTGTCGGCAGATATAGAGGCAGGGTATGGGGAGGACACGGCAACGATTGTCGAGCATGTTGTAAGGACAGCAGATGTGGGAGTCGCAGGGATTAATATTGGAGATTCATTAAAACAGCACTGGATGCTCATGGATTTAACGATTTTTTTATAAATGCGAGAACGGATACATATTTGCAAAAGGATACCCCGCTTTTGGAAACGATCGAACGAGCAAAAGCGTATGTGGAGAGTGGAGCGAGTGGAATTTTTGTTCCGGGGTTAAAGGTTGACGAAGAGATCAGAGAAGTGGTACATCAGGTACATGCTCCGCTTAATATTTTATCCTTGCCGAGTCTGACGAATGTCAGTAAGCTTCAGCAATTAGGAGTTAAACGGTTTAGCTTTGGTAATGCATTTTCGGACCATATCATGGTTGCTTTGCAAAAGAACGCTGAGCAGCTGATAGAGCTGCAAGATACTTCACATTTATATGCGTGAGGATGAGCTATAGAAAGGACAGAATATTCGATCATGGCTGAAATCAATCTTTCTTTTGAAGAAATGTGGGAGAAAATTATGGCGTGTGATCGTAAATATGACGGGTTGTTTTTTACCGCAGTGAAAACAACCCGAATATACTGCCGACCTTCCTGTCGATCCAAAAAGCCTAAAAAAATAAATGTTGAGTTTTATGATGATATTGACACAGTGGAAAAGGCGGGATTTCGGGCCTGTAAAAGATGTCAGCCTCATATTGATCATTCACCGTATATCAGGCTTGTCCAGACTGTGGTTACCTTTCTGGTCAATCACTATAAGGAAAGACTGGTATTGCAGGATATTGCGGATTATGCTGGAGTAAGCCCCTTTTATCTGGATCGAATCTTTAAACAGGAAACCTCAGAAACCCCGCGTACCTATCTGGAAAAAATAAGAGTAGATAAAGCAGCATATTTGCTTAAAAGCACGGATCATACCAATCTTGAGATTTGCTATGAGACGGGCTTTCAAAGCCCATCGAATTTTTATAAGGCATTTCGCTGTTTGAAACAGTGTTCCCCTAGTGAATACAGGAAGCTGAATAGGTGAATAGATGCTGTAGATCTAATAGACGCAGGAGGTAGTTATCCTTTTATGAGCAGGCTATATTTGTTGAATTATGCGTCCCCGATTGGAGAGATAGAAATATGGGGCACAGATGAAGCTGTCCGTTCTATCATGTTTTCTGATCGGAATACATCAACTACCAGGATGCTGGACGAGACTTCACACCCCGTTTTAGAGGCGTGCGCTAGTCAGTTTGATGAGTATTTTAAAGGTACGCGCTATAAGTTTACGTTTCCTTATGCTTTTGAAGGTACAGACTTTCAAAAAAGTGTATGGGATGCTTTGGTAAAAGTAGGCTACGGTGAAACGGCGACCTATAAAGACATTGCCCTTTCGATTGGAAATGAAAAAGCCATTAGAGCTGTAGGCAGCGCAAATGGGAAAAACAAGCTGAGTATCGTGATTCCATGCCACCGAATTATCGGTTCAAACCAGAAACTAACGGGTTATGCGGGGGGCTTATGGAGAAAGGAATGGTTGCTCCGGCATGAGAATCAATTCAAGGAGCTACATATGAATATTGAACAACAGCTAAAAAAGTAAGACCCAATATCCATAATTGTCATCAGATGGAATGGACTTCACCTAACCTTATGTTATGATTTACCAAAAAGAAAAATTCAAAAAGGGGAAATAAGGATGAAGTTCAGGAAGATTATACTTTTATTTATGTTTTCTACGATGCTCATGGGTTTGATTACTGTAGGAACAGAAAGAGCGCATGCAGACACGGATTCAGCATCAAGAAAGTGGAATGATCTCGTATTTATACTTGAGGATGGTAATGGTTCAAGGCGTGTTTTTCAATTTAATGGTGGTAATCCAATTCCATCGAATACCCCTGTTCGTCTATATCAAAATCTGATGGAGATTCCTTCTACGGATTATATCGTTGATTATGGCAACGCTGCAATCATCATTCCCGAAACAAAAAAAGCACCTGAGCCCGGGACAGAACTTCATATCGTAATTCCTATAAGTTCAGGCATGGAATGGACTCAAGGAAATATGGCCGGGGTAGCACTTGCGGAAGGGAATGGTGAGAATCGTACTTTTAAAATAACGATGAACCATACCATTAAGCAGGGGGCTAAAGTTAACTTAATCATTAACCAATCTGTTGGATATGAGACGAGTATTCCTGCTTCTAAATTGATGGTAGATTATGTGAATAAGACGGTAACGATTAAGGATAAAGCACAAGCCCCTTCTGATGGAGCGAAAATTTATTTTTATTATAATATATCTGATATCATCGAGACGACGCAGCCTGTAGAAGAGCCGAAGGTGGCTCAATCCACAGACGAACCTAAAGTAACTCCAACGGTTAGTGAGCCAGAGGCTACTCCATCTGTTGATGAGCCGAAAGTAACGCAGCCCGTTATCGAGTCTAAAGAAGATCAAGCTGTAGATGAATCACCGGAAATTCCTTTGTCTATCCCATCTGGAGAAAGCTTTCCGGGTACGTTTACGATCAATTCTTCGGGTACCTCATTTACAGTTCGTTTGAAGATGAAAAATATTCAGCCCACGTACACTTCCTACGTTATGGTAAAAAATTCGGAAGAGCAATTGGTTAAACGCATTCAGTTCGATCCGGAAACAACATTTAACTATTCTTTGAGTAACCTGAACTTGTCTACGGGCGGTTACTACTTTTATATTAAAATGATAGATCAGTCAGGCAATTCGGCAGCGTCTGTGCCCCAATTTATTCCTGTAAACAATAACAAATCTGGGCAGGTTTTGGTGTTTATTGATGGGAAGCTGCAACAATATGAGCAGCCTGCGACTTCGATTAGCGGAAGTATGCTGGTGCCGTTTCGTGCTGTTTTTGAGGCGCTTGGAGCGAAGGTGAAATGGGATGGTGCTACGAAGACCGTTACCGCGACCAAAGGGAATACAACGATCAAGTTAACCGTAGGCTCCAGAGATGCATATATCAATGGTAAATTAGTGCGTCTCAATGTGGCGCCGAGATTAATTAACGGCAAAGTGATGGTTCCTATTCGCTTTGTAAGTGAGGCCCTGGGAGCCAAGGTGAAGTGGAATATTGCCGCTCAGAGTGTTGTGATCTTTCTTGCCCCGCAACAGGTTTTAACTACAAATGAAAGTGAACAATTAATGGATGAAGACGAGGCCAACACGGAGCCACAATCGAATCCGGCCATACTGAACAATATATCCAGTACCATCACCAAATCTTCTGATATCGTATTCGTTATTGATGTTACGAGTAGTATGACAGGAACGCTGGATTATGTAAGACAGAAGGTTAAGGGCTTTGTTGATTCGATTCCATCAGGCTCCCAATTTGCCGTTGTTGCATTTCGGGACATTAATTTAACAGCAGATAAAGATTTGGAGTATTTTGATTTTACAGCGGATAAGAGCAAGTTAAAAGGAAATTTGAATACGTTACGTCCTTCTGCTGGCGGGGATTTGAAAGAATCCGGGCTGGAGGCCATTCAGTTGGCTGTAAGTAAATTTTCCAAAAGATCTAATCCCAAAACCATCATATTCATTACAGATGCACCTGTTCACGATAAAAATACAGCGTTGGGTAAAGCCCGTTTTTCAGTGGACGAAATAAACGAACAATTACAGAAAAATGGCGTTACTTTTAATGCGATAGTTCCTGCAAGCGGACTGGCCAATAAACAAATGAAAAAGCTCGTAGATAGTAACAAAGGAACCTTGTATGATATCAAGGATGCTAAGCTGAATTTAGCGAAGTAGGTTTATCCAAACAAAATAAAGCCGTATAAAGGGAGCCGATATCAGGCTCCCTTTTGCTATCATAGGCAATCTGTGATGTAAGAGTTCTAATTGGCTGAAAGCTCACTCTCCGTCACCCATTTATGATTAGTCACTTTTTCCCCTCCAGTGGTTGGAGTATATGAAACCGTATAAGCAGTAGTCGTATAAGCCCCAACAATCGTGGCTGTAGCACCGCTCATGCCTGCCATATGGTCAGCTCGGATGATCGCTTGGCTGCCAACTTTGAAAGCAGGATTTTCAGCTTCTTTTAGTCCGACAGGAAGCTCACTCGAAGTGGAATGGTTCATATCTGATGTGTCATGTTGTTGACAGTTATTAAAAAGTCATTGTAATATTTATAAACACATAAGAATACTCGGAATTTGATTGGACTGCAACATTTTAACTTAATAAAAAGCAGATGAGATTAAGGGGAGAAATCAAAATGAAGAAAAAATGCTACGTGCGCTGAATATTTTAAAAGAAGTGGGCTGGATTACGTTAAAGGATAATATTGACCCACTGCAAACATCGGTGAACGACATTACCTCTAATCCGCATCATTTGCAATTTGTGGCGACCGACCCTGCACAGGGCCCGCGCGCACTGGAGGATGTTGATTTTGCTGCTATTCAGGGGAACTTTGCCGTTTCGAATGGAATGAAGCTGACCTCGGCATTACAGCTTGAAAATATGACAGACCCGTTCACGAACGTGGTCGCTGTGGATAGCAAGAACAAGGACAAGCCATTCGTCAAAGACATCATTGAAGGTTATCATTCGGCTGAATTCCAAAAGTACATCCAATCGAATCCGGCTTATGAAGGCTATAAGATTTAACACATAATCTCTGCTCGCTTCCCAGGTGCTGCGGTCATGAAGATAAAAAATATCTTTTAGTGAATCTAACGGGTGTTGGCAAAAAAAGACTTATTTGGAATATAATAGATTCTTACTGCCCAATTATAGTAGTTGCGGAGATTGTAATTTTAACAAGATTCTGTCCAAATGAGGATATTGCTATACTTCATAAAATGCTCGAAGCCGTTCAGGATTGTGATGCTCAAAACGGAACGGGAACCATGATTTTAATGCAGTAGCAACTTGGCAAGGAGATGACGGATACTCGCAGAAAGCGCTGGACTATTTCTTCGGCACGTTTTTGTAGAGAAAAGAAATTGGCTCTTTGCCCATTTGGATACAAGGCAGCAACTGGATTGAAACCATGGATATGGTTAAAGAAAAGGCCCACGTATACTGCACATTCCCTTTTAGTCATCCGTCAATTCATCCATCCCCGGTATACGCTACTCTTGGGAACGTGACGTCTCCTCAAACAACAGACGTTCTTCTTCCCGACTATGAATGGCATTGACAACTAGGAGCGCGTGGAACTGCTGAAGAACCTCAGGCGTAAGCCCAACTTCACGGATCCCGGATTTGAGCTCTTTTACAATGATTCGGAGCAGATCATGATCACGTGTAAGTTTAACTACGGCTTCCTGCAGCTCCGGTTTATTCGCGACCTTTTCCTGATAGAATCCTTCCTCTTCTGCATCAGCATGGCTGAGAATGCGCGTTTCCCAATATTCGATCAAATGGTCGGCGGCCTGGAGCGCCACATTGAATTCTTTTGCTCTGAGCAATTCCTCTACTTCTCTCGTCTTATCTAGAGCGCCGGATAGCCCGCCTTGATGAATGGCATGATGAGCATGCAATTGACGTAAAGAAGGTCCTACCATAACAGTCCATCCTTTCTGTGTTCCCTTTTTTAGTACAGTATAGCATAGGGAAAAAGCGTCGTTTTCCCCGCTAGGCTGTTCCCCTATATGAAAAAGGGAACTCCCTGATTGGTTCAATTGAATAGAACACTTAGAATTAGAGTGGGTAAAAAATTTAATCTTGGGGGAATGGATGATGAATCGATTAACCGAAGCCATAAAGATAATACACATTGTGAAAAAAGGATCAAGATTTTGAAGGGGATTAGTAGATACATACCCAATCAGCATGGAGCTTGGGCCATGCTCATTCTTCCATTTTTATTCGGTTTAGCAGCTTCTCAAGGGGAATTCATTCATATACCTCTATTCGTGTGTTGGTTTTTTATCTATTTATTCAGTTTTCCTGTCCTTCAATGGATCAAAACAGGTAACCGTGAAAGATACCGTAAACCCGTTGTTGTATACGGAGCGATACTACTTCCCTTTTTAGTTTCACTGGTATGGGTAAAGCCTGGATTGATCTGGTATGGAGTTCTGCTGCTGTTCTTTTTTGTGGCTAATATGTACTATGCAAAAATGAAAAATGAACGTGCTTTGCTCAATGACATTGCTGCGATTATACTTTTTTGCTCTTTTATTTACCCTGTTATTCATATTGGTGAGGCGGGGGACTGGAGAATATCCACGGAGCTATTTTTGCTTTTGGTGGCTTACTTTACGGGAACTGCTCTTTATGTAAAAACGATCATCCGTGAAAGAAAAAATATACGCTACTATTATGCTTCTATCCTCTATCATCTGATCATTGTGCTGTTTGCTGCCTGGATAAAGGTATTTTTGGTTATTCCTTTTTTAATTTTATTATTACGAGCGATATGGCTTCCTAAATTCGAATTAAAGGCAAAACAAGTTGGCATGGTTGAAATTGGATTTTCATTGATGCTCTATGTATCTGTGTTGTTTTTATATTTCTAAAAAGGAGAGACATCAATGATATCTTTGGAAACACCGCGAGATTATCGCGAAAATCCGTTTATCGTCATTTGGGAGGTAACGCGAGCTTGTGCTTTAAAATGCCTCCATTGTAGAGCGGAAGCCCAGTACAAGCCTGACCCTCGTCAGTTGACATTAGAAGAGGGCAAGCGACTGATCGATCAAATCGCCGAAATGAATCATCCGTTGGTGGTTTTCACAGGTGGAGATCCGTTATCGCGTCCTGATTTATTTGAGTTGGCTCAATATGCCATTGAAGAGAAAAAGCTGTCGGTTTCCCTGACTCCCAGTGCCACCCCAAAAGTGACACGAGCAGCGGTCGAAAAAGCCAAGCAAGTTGGCTTATCACGGTGGGCTTTTAGTCTGGATGGTTCATGTGCAGATATTCACGATCATTTTCGGGGGACTGTGGGCTCTTACGCTACGACCATGCGCGGAATCGGCTATTTGAAGGAAATGAACATTCCTATTCAAGTGAACACGACGGTGTCCCGGTACAATCTTCACGATCTGGAGCAGATTGCAGAGAAGGTAAAGGAAATGCAGGCGGTGCTATGGAGCTTGTTTTTCCTTGTTCCAACCGGGCGTGGTATGGAGAAGGATATGATTACTCCTGATGAGCATGAAGCAGTAATGAAGTGGTTGTATCAAATACAACAACAGATGCCCTATGGTGTAAAGGCTACAGAAGCACCTCATTATCGAAGGGTTGTACTGCAGGAAAAGCTCAGAGCAGGTAAGAACGGTGCAACGTTCGAACAAAAAAGGGCAGATGTTTTAGGACGTGCCCCTAAAGGCGTAAATGATGGAGATGGATTTGTTTTTATCAGCCATATTGGCGAGGTGTATCCGAGTGGTTTCCTGCCCCTTGCATGCGGAAATGTACGAAAGGATAGTCTGGCACATATTTATCGGCACTCTCCGATCATGAACAATCTTAGAGATAAGTCGCTGCTTAAAGGAAAATGTGGAATCTGCGAATTCAATACAGTCTGCGGAGGCTCCAGAGCAAGGGCTTATGCAGTAACAGGAGATTATTTAGAGAGTGACCCCTATTGTGCGTATATGCCTTCTGGGGCTGAGGAAGGAAAATTGCTTTTATGAAAAAAAGTTCTAAAAAAGTCGTTATTCTCGGTGGAGGAATAAGTGGTTTAAGTGCTGCCTTTTATGTTCAGAAGTTGGCTGAGGAGAAGCAAATGGAGGTAGAGATTACACTGGTTGAGAAAAGCGACCGGCTAGGCGGAAAGCTGCACACCATTCGTCATCATGATTTTATGATCGAAAAAGGACCGGATGCTTTTCTGGCCAGAAAAACGGCTATGCTGGAGCTGACCATGGAATTGGGATTGGAAGCAGATCTGGTGCCGACAAACCCGAAGGCCAAATCTGCCTCTATTTTGCATAAGGGCAAGCTGCACACCATGCCGATGGGCTTTATTTTAGGCATTCCAACAAAGTTAACTCCCTTCATTCGGACGGGGTTGATCTCTCCACTGGGAAAAGCGCGCGCAGCCCTGGATTTAATCCTTCCCGCAAAGCAAGGTGATATGGACGAATCTCTGGGAGATTTTATCAAGCGGCGTCTTGGCAAAGAAGTTTTGGACCAGATTACAGAGCCTCTGCTATCTGGAATTTACGCAGGTGACACGTATTCTCTCAGCTTAATGTCAACCTTTCCTCAATTTAAGCAGATGGAGCAAAAGCATCGAAGTCTGATTATAGGCATGGCTAAAGGAGTGGGGCGAAAGACGGGTGTGTCTAACCAATTGCCGGAGATCGCCAAGAAAAGCATGTTTCTTTCCTATCGGCAAGGATTATCTACCATCGTGGAGCGGTTAAAGGAGAGGCTGCATACCGTACATTTTGAGATGGGACAGGGTGTGGCTGAAGTAAGAAAAGAGAACGGTTATCAGGTCATCCTGGATCATGGACAAGTCATAGATGCAGATGCGGTGATCTGCGCTGTTCCAGCCTTCGAGGCGGCTAAATTATTTTCCAGTATTACAAGTGTTAGCTTGCTCAATAAGATCAACTACGTTTCGGTAGCCAATATTGCGCTTGCTTATAAAAATACAGAGCTTAATCTTTCCTTTGAGGGAACTGGATTTTTGGTGCCGCGCAAGGAAGGTAAAAGGATTACAGCATGTACGTGGTCCTCGACAAAGTGGAGCCATACCGCTCCTGAAGGATATACGCTGTTACGGGCATATATCGGACATGCAGGGGCACAGGAATGGATGCAGATGACGGATGATGAGCTTGTGGATACCGCGCGTAAAGATTTGAAGGATTTAATGGGCTTGAAAGCGGAGCCGGAATTCGTCGAAGTTAGTCGGTGTAATCAATCGATGCCACAATATCCGATTGGTCACAAAGAGCACATGGCAAAGGTAAGACATGATTTGTCACAGCATTTTCCAAATGTATTTCTATGTGGTGCCGGTTATGGAGGCGTTGGAATTCCAGATTGTGTCGCTCAAGGGAAGGATGCTGCTGAACAGCTGATCTCAGCTTTGTAATGATCAGGCTGTTTCCTGCTTTAGAAGAGGGAACTCCCTAATGGGTTCGGATTGAAAGGAGAGGTAGAGTTGAAATGAACAATACAATAACTTAAAGGCAAGGTAGGGGAGTAGAAAATGATCCAGTTAACGGAAGAAACATGGGTGGCTGATATTGTGAAAGAGGTTCCCAAAACGGGAGACTTATTTCGTAAACTGCGGATTGACTTTTGTTGCGGCGGGAAAATACCACTCCGGGAAGCGGCAGCCAACCGCGGGCTGAATGCTAGTGAACTGCTGGCGCAGGTGCATGAAGTGGTGGAAAGTCAGGCGCAACATAAGCAAATGCAACCTTCCTCACTCGAAACCAAAGAACTAATCGCCTATATTCAGGATACGTATCATACAAGGCTTCGCGAGGAACTATCGGCGCTCACGCCGTATGTAACCAAACTAACGCGAGTTCATGGCGAACGGTATCCGCATCTACAGCGAGTGAATGAGCTTTTTACCCTGCTTAAACAGGAGCTATCCGACCATATTCAGAATGAGGAAAACGTTGTGTTTCCGATGATTCAAGTGTTTTTACAGGAATCGACAGTGGAAGGAGCAAACGCGCTGAATCCGTATGTATCCAAGCTGCAAGACGAGCATCAGGCTGTGGTGGAGTTGCTGAAGGAGCTCCGCTTGATAACCAACGGCTTTGTGCCAGCACAGGAAGCCTGTGGCACACATCGACTCGTATTGAAGCGGCTAGAGGATCTGGAAGCAGATATTTTTAATCATATTCTTCTCGAGAACTGTACATTAATCGAACGTACGAGACAGGCACATCTCATAATAAAGTCCATCACATGATGATAGGCTAAGCTTAAGGAGTCGAGCAAAAATGAAAAAAATTATTAAACATAGCCAGGCTCTCTTTTTTGTTTTTTCCATTGTGCTATTACTTTCAGGATGTGGTACAGAGCAACAACCGGCTTCAAATGCTGGCAGCACGGTCCAGACCGAGTCTTCCAGTCAGGCATCTTCGAAAACGGCTCAAACTGTTGAGTTGACTGTATCGGCAGCTGCAAGCTTAACGGATGCACTCAAAGAAATCCAGACTTTGTATGAGTCAACCCATAAAGATGTCCAATTGAATTTCAACTTTGGTGGCTCTGGTGCGCTGGAAAAGCAGATTGAGCAAGGAGCACCATCAGACCTGTTTTTGTCCGCTTCGAAGAAAAACATGAAATCTCTCGTAGATCAGCAGCTAATAGAGGGCGATAAACAAAAAACATGGCTGACGAACGAATTGGTAGCGGTTATCCCTACAGATGGAACGATGAACATTGCGAGTGTAAATGATCTAACCAAGGAAGAAGTAAAGAAAGTGGCGATAGGCATTCCTGAAAGTGTCCCTGCAGGCAAATACGCACAGGAAGCGCTGACGAACGTGAAGCTATGGGACGTGTTACAGAGCAAGCTGGTTCAAGCGAAAGACGTTAGACAAGTGCTGCAATACGTGGAGACTGGCAACGCTGATGTCGGATTTGTCTATAAAACAGATGCGTTGACTTCGCAAAAGGCGAAAATTGCCTTTGAGGTGGACCCTAAAACCTATTCATCTGTTGAGTACCCGATCGGGATTATCAAAGCTTCAAAGCACACTCAAGAAGCCGAGGACTTCTATGCCTATCTTCAATCACAAGAATCTCTGAATATTATGACTAAGTATGGATTTACTATACCGAAGTGAGCATGCAGGCTATAGATTGGAATGAATATTGGCCTCCTATCCGATTATCGTTGCAGGTTGCGCTGTTATCCAGCGTTCTGGTGATCATATTAGGCTTGTTTGCGGCATGGTCAATGACGCGTTTAGGATTATTTAAAGGGAAAACGGTCGTTGAAACCGTGCTTATGCTGCCCTTGGTACTCCCACCGACCGTTGTTGGATTTTTACTGTTAATATTACTTGGACGAAAAAGTGGGTTCGGACGTTTGGTGGAGCAATGGTTTGGCGAGCCTATTATATTCTCGTGGTGGGCTGGGGTTGTGGCAGCGGTGGTAGTGGCTTTTCCTCTTGTCTATCGGACACTGAGGATGGGATTTTCATCAGTTGACCGGGACTTGGAAGATGTGGGACGTTCGATGGGGGCAAACGAATGGCAGGTTTTCCGATATGTCACCTTTCCTTTAATTTTCCCTTCTTTTAAAGCTGCCTTTATACTCGGTTTTGCCCGCGGTCTAGGTGAATTTGGTGCTACGCTGATGATTGCCGGAAATATTCCGGGTAAAACACAAACCATTCCGACAGCCATTTATGTTGCGGTGGATTCTGGTCATCTTCCTATGGCCTGGGCCTGGACATGCTCTATCATACTCATTTCCTTTATCATGCTCCTGTTAACGGGGCAAAAAAACAATTAACCACTTCAAAAAAAGCTTCCCTCTACTAAAGGGAAGCTTTTTTGTATCTTTCCATAGAACGAGGGATTTCCTGTAGCGCTATAGGACATTCCCTAATGGGAACGGACATGGATGAATTACATAATGGGAGTAACCGAATGAAATCCTCTCTTGAATTGCTTTGGAGTTTTTCATTCTGAAAAGGAGCGTTGGTCATCGATGAAAAAAAAATACAACCTCAACTTTTTTAAACCGATCGAAAGCTATTCGGGAAATTGGTCAATCCTTGAGGAAAAAAATAGAGAATGGGAAAACGTGTACCGTCAGCGTTGGTCTCACGACAAAGTGGTTCGGACGACACACGGAGTGAACTGCACGGGTTCATGTAGCTGGAAGGTTTTTGTGAAAAACGGCATCATCACTTGGGAGAATCAACAGATAGATTATCCTTCCTGTGGCGTTGACATGCCAGAGTTTGAACCGCGCGGATGCCCGCGTGGCGCTACATTTTCCTGGTATGAATACAGTCCATTGCGCGTGAAATACCCTTATATGCGCGGCAAGCTATTGCGGCTTTGGCAAGCTGCTATCCAGGAACATGCCAATCCGGTGGAAGCATGGGCAAGCATTGTGGAAGACCCGGAGAAAGCCAAGCTGTATAAATCAGCTCGCGGAAAAGGAGGTCATGTTCGTGTCGCTTGGGACGATGTCCTGCGTCTGATCTCGGCGCAACTCATCTATACCATTCGTAAGTACGGTCCCGACCGAATCGCGGGCTTTACGCCAATTCCGGCGATGTCAATGATAAGCTACGCTTCGGGAGCCCGATTCATTTCGCTACTCGGTGGGCAGATGTTGAGTTTTTATGACTGGTATGCCGACCTTCCGCCTTCATCTCCTCAAATTTGGGGTGAGCAGACGGATGTACCGGAATCTTCTGATTGGTACAATGCGGGTTACCTGATCATGTGGGGATCGAACGTACCACTTACCCGGACGCCAGACGCTCATTTTATGACGGAAGTACGATATAAGGGAACAAAGGTCGTATCGGTGGCTCCCGACTTGGCGGAAAATGTGAAGTTCGCTGACAACTGGCTCGCACCAAATCCGGGCACAGATGCTGCCGTAGCCCAGGCTATGACACATGTTATTCTGGATGAGTTCTACAAAGAGCGTCAAGAACCGATGTTCATTAACTATGCCAAACAATATACAGATATGCCGTTTATGATTCTGCTTGATCCACACGAAGGAGCCTGGAAAGGTGGACGTTTTCTACGGGCAAGTGACCTTGGGGATGTCTCGCAGCATGCGGACTGGAAGCCGGTCATATATGACGAAGCGGCGGGGGAAATGCTGGTCCCGAACGGTACGATGGGACAGCGCTGGGAGCAGGATAAGAAATGGAACCTGATTCTGGAGCGGGAAGACGGAACAAAGGTTGAGCCCGCGCTCACTGTGGAAGGTCATGGTGAGCAATGGGAAGAAGTCGTATTCCCTTATTTTGATAACGCGGGTAATGGAACGTTCAAACGTGTAATTCCGGCCAAAAAAGTACGTCTGGCAGATGGCTCGGAACGTTATGTAGCAACCGTGTACGATTTGATGATGAGCCAGTATGGTGTCGCACGCAATGACAGCCCTCATAACGCCAAGAATTATTACGACGAAGCTTCGCATTATACGCCTGCCTGGCAGGAGAAGATCACAGGCGTGAAGGCGTCTGTTGTGGTACAGATTGCTCGGGAATTTGCTCAAAATGCTATCGATACCAATGGGCGCTCCATGATTATTATGGGTGCGGGTATCAACCACTGGTTCAATAGTGACACCATCTATCGTTCCATCTTGAATCTTGTTGTGTTGACTGCTTCCCAAGGTGTAAACGGTGGAGGCTGGGCGCATTATGTTGGTCAAGAAAAGCTCCGCCCAATCGAAGGCTGGTCAACGATTGCCTTTGCAAAAGACTGGCAAGGGGCGGCTCGGCAGCAAAATGCTACATCGTTTTTCTACTTTGCAACCGAGCAGTGGCGTTATGAAGAAAGTGGAACAGACACCTTGAAGTCACCGATTGGCGGGGATGTCAGTTACAGACATCCAGCAGACTACAACGTGCTCGCAGCGCGTCTGGGTTGGCTGCCTTCTTATCCACAGTTTAATAAAAACAGTCTGCTGTTCGCCGAAGAGGCAGCGCAATTAGGCAAAAAGTCCAACGAGGACATCATCAATCATTCTGTGGAAGAGATTAAATCTCGTAAGACACGCTTCGCTGTAGAAGATCCTGGAGCAGCCGAGAACTTCCCGCGCTCACTCTTTGTTTGGAGATCCAATCTGATTTCCAGTTCGGCGAAGGGACAAGAGTATTTCATGAAACATTTACTCGGAGCATCCGATGCCCTGCTTGCCCGACCGAACGAAGAACAGAAACCTGAGGAAATCGTCTGGAGAGAAGATGTAGAAGGAAAGCTTGATTTGATGGTTGCACTTGATTTTCGGATGACAACAACTCCATTGTACGCGGACATCGTGCTTCCGGCGGCAACCTGGTACGAAAAAACAGACTTGTCGTCAACAGACATGCATCCTTTCGTGCATCCGTTTAATCCGGCTGTTAATCCACTGTGGGAATCCCGTGCGGACTGGGATATTTACCGCCAGCTTTCGGAAGTCTTTTCGGATATGGCAAAAGAGTACCTGCCAGGAATATATAAAGACCTTGTGACTGCGCCGCTCGCACACGATAGTATAGGCGAAATTTCACAGCCGATGGGTCTTGTAAAGGATTGGACGAAGGGTGAGATTGAAGCGACTCCGGGTAAAACCATGCCGAATTTCAGCATCATCGAACGTGACTATACTAAAATTCACGATAAATTTATCTCACTCGGTCCGAATTTGACGAGTGGGAAAGCAGGTGCGCATGGCGTCAGCTTCTCCGTAGCCGACGAATATGAGGAAATGAAAAAGTTGAACGGAGTTTATTACGACGAATCCATTAAAGACGGGCTGCCCAAAATCCAGACAGCTCGCCAAGTAGCCAATGCTATTCTGCACCTTTCATCCGCGACTAATGGACGGGTGTCGCAAAAGGCTTATGAGCAGGCAGAAGAGCTTCACGGCGTGGAACTTAAAGACATTTCGGCCGATCGGGCAGCGGAAAGGATCACTTTCCAAAGTATCACGGCACAGCCGCGGGAGGTTATACCGACACCAGTATTCACTGGATCGAACAAGAAGGGACGCCGCTATTCACCATTTACAACGAATATTGAACGTCTCGTTCCGTTTCGTACTCTGACGGGAAGACAGCATTTCTATATTGATCATGAGATTTTCCAACAGTTTGGGGAATCATTGCCGATCTACAAACCGACTCTGCCACCGATGGTCTTCGGTCCTCGTGATCGGGAAATAAAAGGTGGACAAGATTCACTCGTGCTCCGCTATCTGACACCGCACGGTAAATGGAATATTCACTCCACCTATCAGGATAACCAGCACATGCTTACGCTGTTTCGTGGAGGTCCTACCGTGTGGATCAACAACGAAGACGCAGAGGCGCACGATCTTGCTGACAATGACTGGGTAGAGGTATACAACCGTAATGGCGTCGTAACCGCCCGGACCGTTGTCAGCCATCGGATGCCAAGAGGGACGATGTTCATGTACCATGCTCAGGATAAGCACATTCAAGTGCCAGGCTCTGAAATCACGGATACACGCGGTGGTAGTCATAACGCACCAACAAGAATTCATCTAAAACCAACCCAGATGGTCGGTGGATATGCTCAGCTTAGTTATGGTTTCAACTATTATGGTCCGATTGGCAACCAGCGTGATGTGTACGTTGCGGTACGTAAAATGAAGGAGGTTAACTGGCTTGAAGATTAAAGCTCAAATTGCCATGGTCATGAACCTGGACAAATGTATTGGCTGCCATACGTGCAGCGTGACATGCAAAACAACCTGGACGAACCGCAAAGGTGCGGAATATATGTGGTTCAACAATGTGGAAACCAAACCCGGTATCGGTTATCCGAAGCGCTGGGAAGACCAGGAACTATATAAAGGTGGCTGGCAGCTGCGCAAAGGGAAACTGGAACTGAAGTCAGGCAACAAGCTGTCCAAGATAGCACTGGGTAAGATTTTTTACAATCCAGACATGCCGGAAATGAAAGATTATTATGAGCCCTGGACTTACAATTATGAGCAGCTGACCAATGCCGGCGAGCAGAAGCACTCACCTGTGGCACGCGCACATTCTGCGGTAACGGGTGAAAAAATGGATTTGGAGTGGGGGCCAAACTGGGAAGATGACCTGGCGGGTGCGCATGTAACCGGTCCGCTTGATCCAAATATTCAGAAAATCGAAGAAGAGATTAAATTTAACTTTGAGAAGTCGTTCATGGTTTATCTCCCACGGCTTTGCGAACATTGTCTAAATCCGAGCTGTGTCGCATCATGTCCTTCGGGCGCCATGTACAAACGGGACGAGGACGGCATCGTGCTCGTGGATCAGGAAGCCTGCCGCGGCTGGCGGTATTGCATGACGGGCTGTCCATACAAGAAAGTGTACTTTAACTGGCAGACGAATAAAGCGGAAAAATGTACCTTCTGCTTCCCACGTGTGGAAGCTGGCCTGCCGACAGTCTGCTCCGAGACATGTACAGGACGAATTCGCTACCTCGGTGTTATGCTGTATGACGCGGATCGGGTGCTTGAGGCCGCTTCTACGCAGGATGAGAAGGAACTTTATAAAGCGCAGTGCGACCTGTTCATGGATCCAAGTGATCCGGCAGTGATTGCTCAAGCAAGAAAAGACGGTATCTCGGAGGACTGGATTGAAGCAGCGCAGAACTCGCCAGTCTACAAGCTTGCCATTGAGCACAAGCTGGCATTCCCGCTTCATCCGGAATACCGCACATTACCTATGGTATGGTATGTGCCACCACTTAGTCCGATCATGAATTACTTTGAAGGGAAAGACTCGATTGAGAATCCCGATATGATCTTTCCGGCTATCGAGGAGATGCGTACCCCTATTCAGTACCTTGCCAATATGCTGACGGCGGGCGACACGCAAACCGTGAAGGAATCCTTGCAACGAATGGCTATGATGCGCTCCTATATGCGTGCCCAGTCCACAGGACAACCTTTTGATGAAAGCCGTCTTGAGCGCATCGGCATGACACCGCGGCAGACCGAGCAGATGTATCGGCTTCTGGCGATTGCTAAGTATGAGGATCGTTTCGTCATTCCGACGTCGCATAAAGAAGGATATTCGAATCCTTACCGGGCTCAAGGATCTGCGGGTTACGGCGATACCCTGGGAAACATGGGCTCGGGCTCTGGATGCGACGGCTGTAGTCTAGCAAGTTCAATGGGGATGGAAGAACCTTTGAAAACTGGCAAAGAAATGTATGAAGAAAACTTCTACGGGGGTATTTGGCGTGATTAACGTAGCGAAGCTGTATGAATGCAAGCCATCATTCGGGTTTTTCGCCCAGCAACTCATGTACCCAGAAAAGCTGGATTTTCATCCGGCTTTTCTGGAAGCATCGTTTGATCCGGACCATCCGGCATATACGTATGCGAATACCTACTGGTCCCTTATGCAAGAGTTCAGTATGGAAGAGATTCAGGAAATGTATACGGAAACCTTTGATTTTCAAAAAAATTGTGCACTATATATGACTTACTTCAAATTCGAAGATGCCAAAGAAAGAGGACAAATGTTGGTCAAGTTAAAGGTGTTATATGAGATGTACGGTCTTGAAATGCCGGATGGAGAGCTGCCAGATTATCTTCCGCTCATGTGTGAATTTCTATATGCCGCCGAATGGGCGCAAGATCCGAAGACAACAGAAAACTTCCGCATGCCAATCGCGATCCTCGAAGACGGCACATATCATTTGCTTAAAGCGCTGGAAAAAATGAAAAGCCCGTATTTTCATCTGGTAAAGGGACTGCGCGAAACGCTTAAAGCTTGCGTAGAACAGGAGGCAGCCACGCTATGATGCTAGAGCAGTTTTTATGGGTCATTTTCCCCTATATGTGCGTGGTCGTCTTTATTGTAGGGCATATTTTCCGCTATAGAAACGACCAGTTCAACTGGACAGCGAAATCAAGTGAATTTATTGAAAAGAAACAATTGATGATCGGAAGCCTCTTATTCCACCTGGGTATTATCCCGGTTTTTTTCGGTCACGTGTCCGGTCTGGGCATACCAAAAACCTGGATGCATGCACTGGGTGTAAATGATCATCTGTATCATATCGGAGCAGTTTATGTTGGTGGTATATTTGGAGCTATGACGTTCCTTGGTATGTTGATTCTCACCTCTCGCCGTTTTACAATACGCAATGTGCGCCGTTTAAGTTCAGCATCTGATTTGATTGTAAATGTATTGCTTTTGGCTATTGTATGTATGGGGATGTTTGCGACTCTCGTAACGAATGCGGTACAGCCGGAATTCGATTATCGGGAGACGATCTCGATCTGGTTCCGCGGTTTATTCATATTCCGTGTTGACCCGACACTGATGAGAGACGTGCCGATCTCTTTCAAGCTTCATGTACTTATGGGCTTTGCGATTTTTGCATTCTGGCCGTTTACCCGGCTTGTACATGTGTGGAGTGTTCCGTTGAATTATGTGCGCAGAAGTTATATCCTTTACAGAAGACATAAATCAAATTAGGAGAGCGGGCTCTGCCTTCTTTCCTAATTTTATTAGGAGAGAGCGATGAATAATAGGATGGATTATCAAAGGGAGCTTGAGCGAATTCGCGAACATTTCGGTTATGATTTCATGGCGCTTGCTCTTGTTGAACCGGCCGAATATCAATACGTAATTAAATGGAAAAATGCAGCCGGTAATTTAAATGATCGCTTTAAGCGGATTGTGCTACAATCCGGAAAGGGCATAGCAGGAGTCGTGTTTAAAACCGGGAAATCCGTTTTCATTCCATCTGTTTATCAATATGTGGGGGCAGACAACCTGTTTAACTATCCGATCGTTCAATCCGAGAAGCTCAAGAGTCTCGGGGCTGTTCCCCTGTGGAATGATGCTCGCGTCGCAGGCGTACTGCTTGGTGGATTTCGGGAAGAACTGCTGATGACCGAAGCCATGATGCGTGATTTGGAAACCTTGGCGCATAGGGGAATTGGTGAGTTGAACGGGAAGGAAGTGATATGAATTGACATTGTCTGTAGGGACTGGCTCTTTGAGTGCGCTAATGGTGAAGTTGTTTGAGAACAGTACGGAAGCCATTTTCTTTTTTGATAGGCAGGGGAATACCCTAGCCATGAATCCGGCAGCTGAGGAGATTGTGGGCGATGACGTCCTCATTCAACTCTATGAAGGGAAGGACAGAGCTTTATGCGGAACATGCAGGGGCTATACAAGCGAAACGGAGCCCCGTACCTGCCTTGATTGTTATTTCAATATGCCAGAATCCAAGGATTTCGCTTCTTTTCAGGTCTATCTGGAAACAAAAAGCAACGGAATGGTCCCCTATGCCGCTTCTTTTCACACCATTGATTCTGAACATGGAACAAGGGTGTTGATGCTGAGAGACTTGACTCCGCAATTTCAGACGCAGGAAAAATTGTATCAAAACAAAATGATGAAGCATGTCATTGAAGCACAGGAAAATGAGCGTAAACGGCTTTCCAGGGAACTGCATGACAGCGTCGCCCAGGAATTGATGAGCGCGGTTGTTGAACTACGGGTGTTAAAATACATGACGAATGATGAACAGCTCATCAAAAACATGAAGCAGACTGAAGCATCCATGACGCGATTGCTGGATGATATCCGCAACCTATCTGTGGAACTACGCCCCGCTACACTTGATGATTTTGGGCTTGAAGCGGCCTTTCGTTCCCACTTTAAAAGGGTCGAGCAAAGCTTTGGTCTTGTAGTTGAATTTGTGTCGGATCTTCCCCAAAAGCGATATGGAAGTGAAAAGGAAACGGTCATTTACCGCGTCTGCCAAGAGGCTGTTCTCAATGCCTTGAAGTATGCCCAGGTAGACATGGTTAAGGTTTCTTTGTCTGAGCACGATCATACGCTTCGTTTGACTGTAGAGGATGATGGGATTGGTTTTGAAAAGGGGAGCAAGCCCATTGGAACGGGACTTGGTTTATATGGTATGCAGGAGCGAGCAGAGCTGGTAGGCGGAAGTTTTGGCGTCCTTTCGAATGTTGGTCAAGGAACCAAAGTCTTTTTACAAATCCCGATTGGACATGAGGAGGAATAGAGACTTGATCAAAATTGTGTTAGCAGATGACCATGCGATTGTACGAAGCGGATTTTCCATGATTCTCAACTTTCAACCGGATATGGAGGTTGTCGGAACGGCTGCTGACGGCATTGAAGCGTATACGATGGTAGCTAAACATCGGCCGGATATTCTAATCATGGACCTCAGCATGCCGCCAGGCGAAAGTGGATTAATCGCCACAGGCAAGATTAAAGAGGACCATCCTGATACTAAAATTCTGATTCTGACCATGCATGACGATGAAGAATATCTATTTCATATTTTGAAGAATGGTGCTTCAGGATATGTTTTGAAAAATGCACCGGATGAGGAGTTATTGCTTGCCATACGAACTATTCATGGGGGCGGGACCTATATCCATCCTAAAATGGCCACTTCTCTTGTTCGTGAGTTCATCAAGAAAGATACGACGTCACAAACAGAAGATCCGTATGAAATCCTGTCAAAGCGGGAGCTGGAGATTCTGCCTCTGGTCGCAAAGGGTTACGGTAACAAGGAAGTTGCCGAAAAGCTGTTCATTTCTGTCAAGACGGTGGAAGCGAACAAAGCGAAAATCATGGAGAAGTTGAACTTAAGAAGCCGGCCTGAACTGGTCCAGTATGCATTAAAGAAAAAAATGCTGGATTTTTAGCCGATGATTGGAGGAAATCCGCGTGCCGGAAAATGAGAAAATGCGCTTTTCCAAACCCGCCATGCGTATTCTTGAAAATGAGCATCGATATCTAACCTATCTGATGGATGAATGGCATGCCATTGTACTGTGGTTTGAGCACAGAGCGCTAGATTTGGAAGAAGGCCGCAAGCAACTGGAAAAGCTGAGAATGCAGATTATCGATTTTATGGTACCCCTCAAGAAACATACCGAAAAGGAAGAAGAACACTTCTTTTCTCTACTAGGGACCTACATTGGTTTTGAACAGGGGCCGCTCGTCGGTATACAGGAGGAGCACCGTGAAATAGAAGGCTATATCGGTCATTTTCTTCATCAGACGGAGGGCGATTTGAGTTTGCTCACGCTTGATGACATTCAGGAGGCAGCCAAGAGCGCGGGAGAGGCCTTTGAAGTGCTGACTGTACATTTTATAAAAGAAGAAACTGTACTTTTTCCTATGGCAGAGCAACAGATCAATCGGAATGATCTGACCAAGTTATGTGACAAATTAAATACGCTTATCTCTTAAACAGACCAAGTCGCTTCTTATAGAAGCGGCTTTTTATATTTTCAGGGAGTCCCCTGTCAGGTAAAGGGGACTCCCCTATATTCGAACAGATCGGCTAGCGGCTACAATGGGGACAGAAAATTAAAAACAATAATTCGACAGAAAAAACGTTGGAAAAGGTGAGTTAAATGATTAGAAAGTTGCAGTTGCCACTACAAACAATGAACTTGATCCTTGGATTTAGTGTATGGGTTATCATTTCTTCCCTCATGCCGTTCATTACCGAGGATATTGCTATTCCATCCGGAAAATTGGCTATGGTCACGGCGATTCCGGTCGTGCTCGGATCGATTCTGCGCATTCCATTAGGTTATTATGCCAACATCTTCGGAGCAAGAATCGTTTTTCTCGTTAGCTTTATTTTGCTATTGTTTCCGGTCTACTATATCAGTGAAGCTTCCACGATGATGGATTTAATTATCGGTGGCTTGTTCCTTGGGATTGGCGGAGCGGTGTTCTCGGTTGGGGTGACTTCGCTGCCCAAGTATTATCCGAAGGAAAAGCATGGCTTTGTCAACGGGATCTATGGTGTGGGGAACCTGGGGACAGCAGTAACTACCTTCTCCGCTCCGATTGTAGCGACGCAGGTAGGATGGGCACTTACAGTCAAGCTGTACCTTATTTTATTGCTTGTTTTTATTGTTTTGAATTTCTTCTTTGGGGACCGTCATGAAACTAAAGTGAAAACGCCGATTATGGAGCAGATCAAAGGGGTTTACAAAAATGAAAAGCTTTGGTTTTTCTCGCTCTTTTATTTTATTACGTTTGGCTCATTTGTAGCGTTCACGGTGTACTTGCCGAATTTCCTGGTATCAAATTTTGAGCTGACTAAAGTGGATGCAGGGATGCGTACAGCAGGCTTCATTGCGATTGCGACATTCTTCCGCCCCATTGGTGGGTGGCTGGCGGATCGGTTTCAGCCCCTGTTCCTGCTGGTAGGTACGTTTGCCGTTTATACGGTCGCTGCGATTCTTTTGGCTTTTTCACCAGGGATCACCCTTTATACAGTAGGCTGCCTGGCTATCGCTGTATGTGCGGGAGTCGGGAACGGTGTCATTTTCAAGCTGGTTCCATTCTATTTTAATAAGCAGGCAGGCATAGCGAACGGAATTGTATCCATGATGGGTGGCCTTGGTGGCTTTTTCCCTCCAATCTTGTTATCGTCGATTCATGCCGCGACTGGCCATTACTCCATTGGATTCATGCTGCTCTCCCAAGTGGCGCTGGCTAGCCTGATCCTTGTTATGTGGCTGTATTATCAAGGACGCTTAACTGCGGCTACCGAAGCGATCGATTCGGTGGGGCAAGGCAACTTTAAGAAACAAAAAGAAATCCAAAAGTAACCGGAAGACACCGGAAAAAACTCGAAATTGTCGGCCGTTCTTCAACGCCAGGAGGACATTGTAATGAATGAACGTTATTCAAGACAGATCTTATTTAGACCCATCGGCGGCGAAGGGCAGCGTAATCTGTCCGCTGCTGTCGTCACCATTATCGGTTGTGGGGCGCTGGGTTCCGCCATTGCCGAAACACTGGTAAGAGCGGGCGTTGGGGAGCTTCACCTTATCGACCGGGATTATGTGGAGCTGTCGAATCTACAACGTCAGCAGCTGTTCACGGAGCAGGACGCTGCGGAAATGCTGCCCAAGGTCATGGCTGCCGAAAAAAGACTGAAAGCCATACGAGAAGACGTACGTTTGTACACATATCTCGACAACCTGGATGCCGAGTTTGTTCAAGAGCTTGCTGGCAAAAGTACGTTGTTGATGGATGCTACGGACAATTTTGAAACCCGTCTACTTATAAACGATGCCGCACTGAAGACCGGAATTCCATGGATTTACGGAGCCTGTGTTGGAAGCACGGGCGTCGTTTTTCCTTTCGTACCGGGCGAATCGGCCTGTTTTCGTTGCCTTCTGCCATCACTGCCGGCGATCAATCAGACCTGCGATACGGCTGGAATCATTTCGCCCGCAGTCCAGGCGACAGCCGCCCTCCAATGTGCAGAAGCCATGAAGTGGCTGACCGGTAGACGTGATAAAATGCGCCGCAAGGTTCATCTATTTGATATCTGGGAGAACACACAGATGGACATAGGGATTTCCCGCATCCGTAACCAGGATTGTCCAACCTGTGGAGAACATCCTGCATTTCCTACACTGACTGCACCGCGTCGCTCGGCGTATGCTGCGCTGTGTGGACGGGATGTCGTGCAGGTTCTTCCGGACCCTAATCGTCCGATTACACTCGATGATGCTGAGAAAATGGGTAGACTTATGGCTGAAAATGTAAAAAGAACCCCTTATTTCGTTGAATTTTATGCTTTTAAGCATCGAATGATTTTATTCAAAAATGGAAGGCTTCTCATTCACGGTATTGGAAGTATTGCCGAAGGACAAAAGCTATATCATCATTTGTTCGGCTGAACATGAGAATGTAGATATAAGAGGCAGAAGTTATTTAGATAGAGTTTGTCATCAGAGAGTGGTTTGCACGGTGGCTGGAAGGTGGAAAAGATGAGTGTTTTTGAAATCGTGACTGAGCCTATTGTCCCGCAGACTTATGCGGATTATGTCCTAAGGCCGGAAGCGGGAGCAGTGACCGTGTTTACAGGGCACGTCCGGGAGTGGACCGAAGGTGTACGAACCTTATACCTCGCTTATGAGGCCTACGTACCCATGGCTCAAAAAAAGCTCGCGGAAATTGGTCGCGAAATCGAAGAAAAATGGATAGGGACCAAAGTGGCCATTGCACACCGGATTGGCGAGCTTCAAATCGGTGATATTGCCGTTGTCATCGCCGTTTCTTCACCACACCGCTCGGATGCGTATGAGGCGAATGAATATGCGATCGAACGAATCAAAGAAATAGTCCCAATATGGAAACAAGAGATTTGGGAAGATGGAACGCAGTGGGTCGGAAATCAAAGGAAAAAGCCGAAGGAGATCATTTATGATTAAGCTGTACTATTTTGCAGGACTCCGTGAGGTGACGGGAAAAGCCGAAGAAATGGCAGATTTAGCAGGCCAAACTGTAGGCGACTTATACAATTGGATAACAGATCAATATCCAGCTGTGCCAATCAGTTCTGTACGAATTGCGTTAAACGAGGAGTACGCGTTGCCCACGGATGTGGTGCAGGATGGAGACGTTATAGCCTTTATTCCGCCAGTCAGCGGCGGCTAATGATAACGATGCTAAACAACTAGAAAGGAGGGGGCGTATGAATTTTCATCCACTGAAAGACACGTTGCAGCGGCCGATTCGTGACCTGCGTATATCGGTTACGGACCGCTGCAATTTCCGCTGCTCCTATTGCATGCCCAAAGAAATTTTCGGTGACGATTACGCCTTTCTTCCCCAAAATGAATGTCTGTCGTTTGAAGAGATTCACCGGCTGACGAAGCTCTTTGTATCCTTGGGTGTAAAAAAAATCCGACTCACGGGCGGCGAACCATTAATGCGCAGGAATCTACCCGACCTGGTCTCCCAAATCCTGTCCATTGACGGAGTGGAAGATGTCGGCTTGACCACCAACGGTGTGCTGCTAGGACAGCAGGCTAAGCCTCTCTATGACGCGGGGCTACGACGGCTTAATGTCAGTCTGGACGCTCTGGACCCTGAGCTGTTTGGGCGGTTGAATGGGCGGGGGATTAAGCCTGATGTTATTTTGAAGCAGATCAAATATGCAAGAGAAATCGGCTTTGAAATCAAGGTCAATATGGTCGTTCAAAAAGGCGTTAATGACTCGGAGATTTTGCCGATGGCTGCTTATTTTAAGGAGCAGGGAATAACCCTTCGCTTTATCGAGTTTATGGATGTAGGTAATGACAACGGATGGAGCTTCAAAAAGGTACTAACCAAAAAAGAAATCGTTGAACGACTTAAGAATGCGTACGAGCTGGAGCCGGTGGACCGGGATTACTTTGGAGAAGTGGCAAAGCGTTATCGTTATAAAGACAGCGATGCACAGGTTGGCTTTATTACTTCGGTTTCTGAATCGTTTTGCTCGTCCTGCACGCGTGCCCGCTTATCGTCCGATGGCAAGTTTTATACGTGTTTGTTTGCTTCAGGCGGATTTGATCTGCGCCAAATGCTTCGTAACGGAGCGAATGACCAGGAACTCCTCGATGTGATTACTCCAGTATGGGAACAACGCACAGATCGGTATTCCGATGAACGTACTGAACAGGCAGCCAAAAATAGAAAAAAGATTAACATGTCCTACATTGGTGGTTGACCATTTTATACCATAAAAATGCGTTATATTTATTGTAGCTGCCCCAAAAAAGAAAGCGCAAACATTTTTGTTGGCAAAGCGTTAATTAAGTGTTATTATGATCTTGGGATTGTTACTGAAAAGGCAAAACCCGAGGCATGGAATTCATATTTCCATGTGTTGGGTTTTGCCTTTTCTTTTAGAATACAAGCTTTGCGATATCCTGCACGATATGAATATCTTGCCCGGCCATAACGCAGAAAGGTGAGTGATATTAAGCCTTACAAGTGCTGAACAACAAAGATGATGACGTCGACCAACGAATCGACATCCGAAAATGATGTTATAGGACATGGTTAACCGACTATATCCATTTACAAAACGGAATATCAGATCGGTTTGAGAGCACTCAAGATCATTCAGGGAAAACGTAAGGCTTTTGTCTCTTAATATGAATGCGTTTTCATAACACGAAGTTGTAAATCAAATATATTTTAATTTGATTTATGACGAAGGTTTGATCGGCTATTACCGTCTTGTGACCTATCTGAAATTTCGCCCAGCATCTAAATCCTTTTTTTAAATTTGATGGGATAAGGGGGGCAGTTAGATGATCATAACGAAGATATTTAATAACAACGCCATAATAGCCAAAGATCAAAAAAGAGATGAATTTGTTGTTATGGGTCGTGGTATTGCATTCAAAAAGAGTGCAGGCGAACAAGTAGAAGAGCATCTAATTGAAAAGGTCTTTGTGCTTAAACATAAAGATGCTTCAGAGAAATTTAAGTTATTGTTAGAGGATGTTCCATCAGAATATGTATCGTTATGCTATGACATCATTGAATATGGGAAAAGTATATTAGAAGCACAATTGAGCGATTATATATATGTTTCGCTTACAGATCACATGAACAATGCATTTAAAATGTTTGATGAAGGATTTAAAAATGCTAATCCGTTAATTTGGGAAATCAAAAAATTTTACCCCAAAGAATTTGGGGTTGGATTAAAAGCACTGGAGTTCATTGAGGACGAAACAGGCAAACGCTTGTCGGAAGATGAAGCAGGCAATATAGCCCTTCATTTAATCAATGCGCAAGTAAACAGCTCCTACAATAAGGTAGCAGATGTTGCACAGCAAACTCAAAAAATACAGGACATCTTAAATATTATTAAATACTCTTATAACACGACCCTGGATGAACACTCGATCGGCTATGAGCGATTTGTTACACATTTAAGATTCTTCTTTCAGCGATTAAATAAAAAAGAAAAAACAGAACTGGAAGACGATTTTCTGTGGAGGCAAGTGAAAACAAAGTATAAAAAGGCCCACGGCTGTATGCTGAAGATCGAGAAATACTTGAATACGGTATTGTCAGATGAGGAAAAGCTGTATATCACGATTCATATTCAGCGTTTGACCCAAAGACAAAATTGAATAACTCTTGGATTGTTACTGGTAATGCAGGCGAAACCAATCTAGATCGAATTTGATCTATTGGTTTCGCCTTTTTTTATAAATACCATTATTTTGAATAGTTCAATTCCCTCGAAGGCACAATATATAGGCAGTTATAGTATTGCTGATTTGAAACGCTCTCGAGATGGATGCAAAATGCTAAATACAAATAAGGGGGAAGTTACGATGAAGTATGAGACATTAGCAAAAGACATTATCAAAAATGTCGGCGGCAAAGAAAATGTGAATAGTCTAACTCATTGTATTACACGTTTGCGTTTCAAACTAAAAGATGAAAGTAAAGCCAATACAGAGGTTTTGAAAAATATGGATGGTGTTGTCACTGTGGTAAAGAGTGGCGGACAATACCAGGTTGTTATAGGGAACCATGTACCTGAGGTTTATGCTGATGTTGCTGCTATAGGCGGCTTCCAGGCAGGTTCTTCGGAAGAAGCGTCAGATGAAAAAATGAGTTTGTTTAATAAATTCATTGATACCATTTCAGGTGTATTCACACCAACGCTCGGTGTTTTGAGTGCCACAGGTATGATTAAGGGATTTACTGCCTTATTTGTAGCTTTGGGCTGGCTTACCAACACATCAGGTACTTATCAAATTCTCAATGCTTTAGGAGATTGCTTGTTCTACTTTTTCCCTATCTTCCTGGGGTATACGTCGGCTAAAAAGTTTAATGCCAATATTTTTATAGGTATGGCCATCGGGGCATCGCTTGTTTATCCAACATTTAACACGATAACAGCCTCGGGCAAACCGCTATACACTCTATTTAGCGGTACTATATTTGAGTCGCCGGTATATATAACATTTCTGGGTATTCCGGTCATTCTGATGAGCTATGCGTCAACCGTTCTTCCGATTATTATTTCCACCTATGTAGGCTCAAAAATAGAAAACTTCTTTAAAAGAGTAATTCCTAGTGTAGTGAGAACATTTTTGGTTCCATTCTTCACACTGTTGGTTATTGTTCCGTTAGCGCTGATTGTGATTGGTCCGCTCTCGACTTGGGCAGGCCAACTGCTTGGTGCAGGCACCCTCTTTGTGTATAACTTGAGTCCGATTATTGAAGGTATACTCATGGGCGCTTTCTGGCAAGTATTTGTTATCTTTGGCTTACACTGGGGACTTGTTCCTATCGCGCTTAACAACTTGGCAGTGCTCAAATTCGACCCGATCCTTGCTGCGACGCTAGGAGCTTCCTTTGCCCAGACGGGTGTCGTACTGGCGATTTTGTTTAAAACTAAAAACGCAAGATTAAGATCTCTTTCCATTCCAGCGGTCATTTCAGGGATTTTTGGTGTTACAGAGCCCGCGATTTACGGGATTACATTACCGCGCAAGAAACCGTTTATTTTAAGCTGTATAGCGGCTGCAGTAGGTGGCGGTATTATAGGAGCGATGGGAACGAAAGGGTATATCATGGGTGGTTTGGGTGTTTTCGCCATTCCAAGCTATATCAGCCCGACAGGAATGGACAGAGGATTTTATGGGGCTATAATTGGTATCCTGGTAAGTTTTGTGTTAGGTTTCCTGCTGATGTTCTTTGGCGGATTTAAAGATGATGAAGTAAAAGAGGCCAAGAAGGAGGATCGTACAACAGGAGGAGCACAAGGAGAAGTTTTAGTAAAACAAGAGACGGTTATCAGCCCGTTAAAGGGTGAAGTGAAGCCTTTATCTGAAGTACCCGACGAAGCCTTTTCGACAGGTGCCCTGGGTAAAGGAGTTGCCATTGAACCTTCCGAAGGCAAGGTCGTTGCACCTGTAGACGGCGTATTAACCTCATTCTTTTCGTCAGGTCATGCGATCGGAATTACAAGTGATCACGGTGTTGAAGTCCTTATTCATGTAGGCAAGGATACGGTCAAACTAAAAGGCAAACATTTTTATCCTAAAGTAAAACAGGGGGATGCTGTTAAAAAAGGTCAGCTGCTCATGGAGTTTGATATGGAAGCTATCAAAGAGGCAGGTTATGTTCTAACTACACCGGTTATCGTTGCCAATACTGCGAATTACCTGGATGTCATTGAAACAGAGAAGAAGTCGATTGATTTTCAAGAGGATTTATTGACCGTTATGGTCTAATCCTAATTAAATGTTGAGGAGGAATTAAACAATGAAAAATATAACTAAGGAATTTCCACAAGGATTTTTATGGGGAGGGGCTACGGCTGCCAACCAGTTTGAAGGTGGGTATAATGTAGATGGTAAGGGACTAAGCACCGCTGATGTGATTACAGCCGGAACGCATACGACTTCACGAAGAATTACGCCTGTACTGGAAGAAGGAGTGAACTATCCAAGTCACGAGGCTATTGACTTTTTCCATCGTTATAAAGAGGATATCCGCTTATTTGCGGAAATGGGATTCAAGGTCTTTAGAATGTCCATTGCATGGTCAAGAATATTTCCTAACGGTGATGATACAGAGCCGAATGAGCAAGGCTTACAGTTCTATGATCGTGTATTCGCAGAATTGAAAAAGTACAATATTGAGCCTTTGGTTACGATCTCACATTATGAAGCACCGTTTCATTTAACCCAAAAATATAATGGTTGGTCAGATCGCAGAGTCGTAGATTTTTATGTTAGATATTGTGAAGTGCTTTTTAACAGATACAAAGATGTCGTGAAATACTGGTTAACCTTTAATGAAATCAATATCTTAACCTTGTCTTTCGGCGCGTTCATGGCTGGAGCTATGATGCCGGAGGGGAATGGAGAGCTTGCCCATGCTACAGTGAAGGATGAGCAGGTTCTGTATCAGGCGTTGCATCATCAGTTTATAGCCAGCGCAAAGGCAGTAAAGCTGGGTCATGAAATCAATAAGGACTTTAAAATCGGCTGTATGATTGCTTATATGTGTTCCTACCCACTTACATGTCATCCAGATGACATTCTGTTGGCCCAGCAAAAGGATAACTTGAGTAATTACCTGTGCTCAGATGTTCAAGTAAGAGGAGCTTATCCCGGTTTTGCCAAGCGATATTTTAAAGAAAATAACATTCAGATCAACATGCAAGAAGAGGATGAGAACATCTTAAAAGGAGGCTGTGTGGATTTCTATACCTTCAGCTATTATTCATCTACTTGTGTCAGTGCTGATCCCAACCAGGAGAAGGTGGGAGGAAATTTATCCTTGGGCTTAAAGAATCCTCATTTGAAAGCAAGTGCCTGGGACTGGCAGATCGATCCACAGGGATTAAGATGGTCCCTCAATAACATTTATAACCGATATGAAATCCCACTAATGGTTGTTGAAAATGGTCTCGGTGCCGTAGATACTGTGGAAGAAGACGGTTCAATTAACGATGATTATCGAATTGATTATCTGAAACAACACATTGAGCAAATGAAAGAAGCGATTGCTGATGGAGTAGACTTAATCGGTTATACGCCTTGGGGATGTATTGATCTGGTAAGTGCGGGAACCGGTGAAATGAAAAAGCGTTATGGCTTCATTTACGTCGATAAGGACAATGAAGGCAACGGTACACTTGCCAGATCCAGAAAGGAAGAGCTTCTATTGGTACAAGAACGTGATAGAAACGAATGGAGAGCAGTTGGACTAAATCCTAGTGTCTGATTTGCGAGTGGAGAGAACCCAAAAACGGGTCTTAAAAAAATATATACAGCCAGCGCGTGCCAATGTTCAATCGGTACGCGCTGTTTGAATTTATTATGAAATGAAAACAATCTTTTTCTGATAATAACGGAAGCAATGCGAAAATTCTCGACAGTGATAAATTACATGAAACTACCTAAAAGAAAATGAACATGGTATACGGATGAAGAAAATGAATTGTATTGTTAAACGGACTAAACACATGGGATGAAAATGTCGAAATAAAGGATAGGCATTTATCAAAATATAAGGAAGTGGATACATATTATGAATCAACTAGAAGCTGTTTTGGCCGCTATGCCTTTTATCAAAGAAGCTGCACGACAAGATGTTTCAATTTCTGTAATGGACAGAGAAAAATTTCTGTTCTTTCAGTCGGGTAAAAGCTTAGTTTATGACTTCAAGGCAGGCGATCCTCTTCCTGATGTACACAGAGACTTCAAAATGTTAGTAGGTGGTGAAAAGACCAGAGAGCGTTATGCTGCTGAAGTTTTTGGAATCGCTGCTTAATGATGCATTAATAGTTACATTTTTAATTTTTTTGGGATGCATGCTGTCATTCTCCTTTATGAAAAGATATTGAGTGGCTCCAGCAAAATCTACTTGTATATCTTGCCCGCTAATATAGCTGGATAAGCTACTATTTATTAATAATAACGCATTTGCTTGATCCTCGGGAGTAGCAATTCCTGCGACGGAGGTAAAATCCTCAGTCATGGCTGTGTTCGTTGCACCTGGAGATATTGTATTTATTCTAATTTAATATTCATGACTTGTTTAGGGGTAAATGTTTTTCCAGCGTAAGAGGTTCCAGCAATACCCGCACAGTTAAAAACGAAATCGACTGTATCAGGTAATGCGCCTACTGCTTGTTCAATTGATATTTTACTTCTCCAATAAGTCTGGTCAAACTGTTCATATTCAGCTAAGATTAATGATAATGATTCTCACTTATAGGATCAGGACGAATGAATACATTTGAGGTGAATGCTTGTGGATTCAAATTCATTATCATTAATATACCAGCACTATTTGGAAAAAAACCCGTTTAAGCAACAGAACGAACATACCTATATGATTTTACCGGAAGCGGGGCATGGACACATTAACCGGGTTACAACATACAGCGGAATTGAAATTGTGTATTCGCATATTCAATACTACGAGCCATATCCGACCCAGTTTTCTTCCAGTGGACAAATGATTGAACTACAATTTGCACTTTCCGGTCAACGCCATGTCCATGTGGGCGGTCTGGATTATACACTCCCGATAGGGCGAGGGGCACTTATCTTTTTACAGGATTTTAAAGCGCATTTTTATCCTCCGGTTCATGAGCAATATACATCATTTGCACTTGGCATCCCTGTCTCGTTGTTTAACTATGCGGCCTCACAGTTGGTAGCTTGTCAGCAGGTAGCCATTGAATTTAATCAAATTCTTAAGGGAGCTACATTCCATCATTTTAGTTTTGAACTGGATCACAGAAGTATAGTGATGATCGAGCATTTGATAAAAGACTTGAAAAGTGTTCATAGATCGTCTTTATTAATGGAAGCAGCGGCATTAGAGATTTTAAATAGGTTTATAATTCAATTATTCGATTTAACACCCATGCCCGAAGGTTTGTCTAAAGAAGATGTCAGAAAGCTGCATATGGCCCGACAAATCCTTGAATCCAGCATGATTGATCCTCCCTCACTGATCACATTATCCAAGAAAGTCGGCCTAAACGATTTTAAACTAAAAAAGGGGTTCAAGGCTTGTTTTGGAACTACTGTATTTGAATATTTGCGTCACATTCGTCTGGACTATGCGATGAAGCTGCTACGAAGTCAAGAAAGCAATGTGACAGAAGCAGCGATGGCTGTAGGATACAGTAATGTGAGTGCATTTTCAGAGCAATTTTTCCGCGAATATGGAGTGAAGCCATCATCCATAAAGAAAGTATTTTAAAATTAAAATCCGTTTAACCGTAGAATAATCCGTATATAGGCAGTAGGGTTTTGCTATCACTCGTATACTTCTGCATAGAGAGAATCTATAACAGAGGAGTGTACGAGGATGAATAGAATAAAAGGGAGCATCTTTTTTAGTGTATTTGTGGCTATGCTAGGGCTCATGCTCATTGCTCCAATTATGCCGCCCCTTATTCGTGAATTAGGATTAAGAGAAAGTCATTCTGGGTTAATCATATCGCTGGGTTCCATTACCATGGCCTTAATGGCTCCAGTATGGGGAAATCTGAGTGATGCAAAAGGGCGCAAACCTGTAATCCTGATTGGGTTCATAGGGATGTGTGTAAGCTGCTTGCTTTTTACGCTTACTCTTTTTGGCGGGTTACATGGATGGCTTAGCGGGTGGCTGTTGTTAGTCCTGCTGATTGTTACACGTGGTTTAATAGGCGGGTTTATCCCAGCAGTGCTGTCATCCTCTCAAGCCTATATGGGGGATGTAACGGAGGGAGAAGATCGAGGTACTGGGATGGCTATCATTAGCGCGGCCAATGGACTTGGACTGGTATTTGGGCCCGCCATTGCAGGTGCCTTTACTTTAATAGGGCTGCTGTGGCCCTTATATTTTGGGATCGTGATTGCCGCTGTTGCATTTGTAGTGGCCCTGCTGGCGATTCCGGCTGCAAAACCCGTTATTCAGCAAAAGCCGGCTCGGATTAACCCATTTCAGTCTGGTCTAAGAATGTATTTGTTCGCAGGTTTGGTTACGATGATTAGTATTGTGACCATCCAGGTTATAGGCGGATTTTATTTTCAAGATCAATTAGGCCTTTCATCCGAAGAAACAGCAAGAGTCGTTTCCTTTGGGCTCATGTTTTCCGGGGCGGCGATGCTGATCGAACAGATTGTTCAGATGAAATGGCTTAAATGGCAGCCTAAGCCGATGATTTTGCTCGGTTCTCTGTTCCTGATTACGGGAATGGGATTATTTCTGGTGTCAACCAGCTTGATCGTTTACTATGCAGCGTTCTTTATGTTTGGTATAGGTACGGGCTTGCTAATGCCTGGCTTTATGGCTGGTGCTTCTCTGTCTGTCAGTAAAGAACAGCAAGGGGGAGCCGCTGGTATGGTGGCTACTGTCCAGGGTATTTCAGCGATTATTGCTCCTATTTTGACAACGACGCTGTATCGGGTGGACAAATATATTCCCTTTGCGTTTATAGCGGTTCTGGTAGCTGTTATGGCCGTTATTATGTTAGGGGTTAGAAAAAGAAACGGGAATAGTGAGCCTGTGCCTCAGAAGGCAAAATAAATAAAAGAGTTGTTTGATGAACCTATAGGCTTCCGTGCTATACTCACGGGAAGCCTATTTTGTTTACTGGTCTGAATAGTCAAAAAAGGTCTCCATTTTCTAATTTATAAAATTAATGAAATCACCCTCATCGATATTCTCAGCTCGGAGGCTGACGACGTCATCAAGGAAGTCGATAATGAAAATTGCAGTTTACTTTGAGAAATCCGAAGGGATAACATCCTTTTGGATTTTTTTGTTTATATTGAAAAGCGTAGTACTCTTATTCTTTGATTCTAGTCCAGCGTAGCTTAAATAATCTTTCTAAATAAAACTTTAGCAAATGCTATTGACAAATCGATCGTCAACCAATATGTTATATATATCGAAACGATATATATCTATTGTATATATATAACTTTGCTATATGTAAACGGAGATAAGTTTCCTTTGATTTCAGAAGGATAATTCACTATGCCAGGAAGGAAGGGATAGATTTTATGTTGATTTATGTATTACTTGGGTTCCTCTGCGAAAAGGATATGACAGGATATGAAATCAAGCAGAAGATGACGATAAGTACTTCCAACTTTATTGATGCCAGCTTTGGAAGCATATATCCTATGCTGAAAAAAATGGAAAAGGGCGAGCTTATCAAGTATGAAGAAGTGGTAGAAGAAGGCAGATTCAAAAAATCATATGGTATCACGGAAAAAGGGAAGAGTGAATTTATAGAATGGTTAAAAACACCATGTACTTTTTCCCCTTTTAATTATGAGTATTTGAATAAGCTTTTCTTCTATAAATATCTTGACGATCTTGAGGTTGTTCGATTGATTGCCAGCTTTCAAACCACTGTCGCCTGTGAATATAACAAGCTTGCCTTAATAGAAGAGAAGCACGTTCATGAGATGGATGTATATGAGCACGCGACGTTGATGTTTGGCAAAGAATATTTTCAAATGATTATGAATTGGCACGATGAACTCACAAGAAAAATTACAGGAAAGAAGGATAATGAAGATGAGAATAACAAAGAAATTTAAATTGCAGATTGCAGCTAAAAATGTGGATTTGTACAAATGGGTAACTGAGATGACTCCAGCTGAATATGAATCATTTTCAAAAGCCCATAAGGCAATGGGCAGTTATTTTGAAGATGGTGAATTCTATATGGTTAATGTGGAAAATATGGGGAATGAGATGATAGTTCAGCACTATCAATTAAAAGAGCACACAGAGGATCATTTACGTTTCTACTCTGACAGGACAGAAGCATATATATGGCGATGGATACCAGCCATTGTTGGAGTTCCATGGGAAATGAAAGTCACGCCTATTGATAACAACTCTTGCGAATTTAGTTGTACGATTGGAGCGGACTTTCCATCTCGTCTACTGGCTTTAGCAGCATGGATAAATGGTTTTGGAGGATTCTTTATGAGAAAACATTTAGCCGATGAGGGCGGAAAATTTGCTAAAGATATAGAAAAGAAATTTAATAACTACAGGTATGTATAATTCATGAACGAGCTGATCAGAAATATAGACCAGTCCCATTTCAAAGCACGATCTGGTGCAGTACACGGAAAACAAAATCGAACTAAGATAGTTTAGATATTTATTATAATAAGTTTTAAGAAATTTCAGGGGAAATCAGCAAAAATGGGTGGCTTTAAACAAAAAACACAGTTTGTACGCACCTAGTCCCGAGGTTATACAAGCCATGTACCAAGTGAAGGAGGAACTTGAGGGCTTAGATAGCGAGCAGGCCGCCAGAATTTTGACAGAGTTGTATCTTCACCTTCTTCTTATGAGGCGATCTGTCCTTGGTGTATTGCGAATGGTAGCGCTGCGAGCATGCTACAGGGAACATTTCATTATCCTGCTTGCTGTGCACAACTGGAGGAAGCAAAGCTGGATGAGCTACTGCATCGGACTCCTGGCTATGAGGTATGGCAGACCGTCGCGTGGCTGGATCACTGCGATGACTACTGTATTTTTATAGATTTTGTCGGCTGGAAGGAGCTTGTCAGTAGAGGAATAGAAAATGATGTCAACCTGATGTTTATGCCTATTTTGGTTTGTATAATGAAGAAGAGGCAAAGAACCGAATACGAGAAAGCATGGAACGTGACGGATCGTTCCGAGGTTATTTATTTCAATGCAGACATTGCAAGGAGTACCTCTTATATGCGGACTACGACTGAGCTCAAGTGGATTTCCAGAGGTGAATAGAAGGTGAATTCCGAGCAAGGGATAGTTAAGGAGGAGTTCATGAAATTGGAGGAATGCAGTTGGGTTGGGAATATGGAATTAAGGTTGCAGATGTGAAGGATATTAAAGTGCTAATGGATCGCTTAGCTGAAGCATTGCCTAGGATTGACGGATATCGGATGCAAAGGAAGAAGGATGGCTTTATCCTGCTTCAAAATAATCCTGATTGGCCTGAGGCGCTCCAGGTTTCTGTGGAAGAGGCAAGAAATATGGAAGGGTTAAAAGATGATGAACCTTATATCTATTGTCTATTTCATATCGGTGGTGAAGATGCGGTGAAGTGGAGGGAATGTATGTACAGGGTGCTGGAAGAAGAGGAATGTGCTGCGGAGTGGTTCGAGTTGTAGCCGATGAAAGGAGCAGGAGAGATTGACTAAGAAGGGAAAAAGAGAGATTCAGACGCTACAATAGTTATGATGATTTCCTTCTGTATCTCTCCATTTCGGCCAGCTTTTTGAGAGCTTCAATTTCACCTTCTGAATGGTTGCGCCATCTCTCATGATAAACGAGTGTCCGCAAATTTTCTTTGTTCCAATACTGTGATTCTCCTTTCCTGATCGGCTTAATACTACAAACCATATTTACAAAAAACAAGCGATTTCCTTTTGAGAGGGGATCGCTTGTTTTGCATCATACTGATTTTGATTTCTCTAATCGTAAAACATAACATTTAAATAACTCAATATGTTACTTTAGTGCTCAAACGACAAAATTCGTCATTATTTTTAGTTATTCAGGACGTAGTACCTCATCCTGTTCCTTAGTACAATTAATCAAAATAACAAGTGATGAAAAGAAAGGTAACAAATAAGCAAGGGATTACGGATAAGGGGGGACAGGCTGTGGCCGTTTACACACTACGTCGATTGATTCAAATGATTCCGGCACTGCTTGGTATTATCGTCATTACTTTCATTATCTCCAGAGTGCTTCCGGGTGATCCTGCTGTGATGCTTGCGGGGGAACAGGCTACACCTGAGACGATTGAAAATATTCGCAGTAGCATGGGACTGGATCAACCGAAGTACATTCAATTCTTTCATTATGTAGTTGGATTGTTTCAGGGTGATCTGGGTCAGGCTTATCACACCGGACAATCAGTGGCGAGCGACTTTGCTACTCGGTTTCCAGCAACCATCGAGTTGGCGCTGGCAAGCTTGGTTATTGCGATCCTGGTGGCAATCCCGATCGGCATTTTGGCCGCAACCCGTAAAGAATCCATTATTGACCACATTTCACGTGTGTTTTCCTTGATCGGTGCATGTATGCCCATCTTCTGGATTGGACTGTTATTCATTTATATTTTTTATGCGAAATGGGGTATCGCTCCTGCGCCAATGGGTCGGATTAGCGGTGACATCAATCCGCCAACGCACATTACGGGGCTTTATGTACTCGATAGTCTGATGACCGGTGATTTTGTAGCTTTTAAAAGCAGTTTATCCCATTTAGTCCTGCCGGCAGTCTGCCTCAGCACAGGCACTATGGCAATTGTGGCACGGATGATGCGTTCCAGCATGTTGGAAGTCATCGGGCAGGATTTTGTCCGCACGGCCAGAGCCAAAGGTCTGCGTGAGGGGGGTGTCATCTATAAGCACGCACTGATTAACGCTTTCATTCCTACACTTACCGTACTCGGCTTACAGGTCGGCTATCTGATTGGCGGAGCGGTTATTACCGAAACCATTTTTACCTGGCCAGGGGTAGGCAGTTATGTGACGGATTCAATTTTGGCCGCTGATTACGCACCAATTCAAGCTTTTACCTTAGTGAGTGCGCTGATTTACAGCTTTATTAACCTTGGAGTCGACCTGGTTTACGGATTGATTGATCCGCGTATCCGGTACGAATAATGACACGAAGCATAAAAGTAAGGGGAGGTACTTGGATGAGCACTGCAAGTGATTTGGTAGCAAAAGCGGCTGTACCTCAGCCCAATGCAGCCGCTATACCGAAAAGAAAGACCTTTTGGCGATTGTTGTTTGGCAACAAACTCGCTTTAATCGGATTCATCTTTATTGTGGGGTGGACGCTCATTGCCATTCTTTCATCTTGGATCGTGCCACATGATCCTTACGTAACCGACCCGGCTAACAAGCTGTTGCCGCCAAGTGCAGAACATTGGTTTGGGACCGATAATTACGGACGTGACATTCTCAGCCGTGTGATTTACGGAGCGAGAATCAGCATATGGACAGGGATGATTGCCGTGTCGATCTCATTTATCATCGGCGTACCGCTTGGGGCCATCGCTGGCTTCTACGGCGGTCGAATGGGCAGCACTATTATGCGCTGTATGGATATCCTGCTTGCTTTTCCATCACTGGTACTCGCCATGGCGATTGCTGCGGCCATGGGACCGGGACTGATGAGCGCACTTATCGCTGTGGGTATTGTAGGCATACCCGAATTCGCCAGACTGATTCACGGACAAACCATCTCTCTCCGAGAGAAGGAGTTTGTGGAGGCCAGTCGGGCCATCGGTGTCACGAACGGAACGATCCTGTTTCGCCACATTTTGCCGAATGCACTTGCTCCACTGCTTGTGAATGCAACCCTTGGAATGGGCTTCGCCATCCTGACCTCTGCCAGTCTTAGCTTCCTGGGACTCGGTGTCAAGCCCCCGATTGCTGAATGGGGGGCCATGATTTCAGAAGGCCGAGCGTATATCATTTCCGGTGAGTGGTGGATTGTGACCTTCCCGGGTCTTGGAATTGCGACAGCTATTTTGGGCTTCAATTTGCTTGGAGACGGTTTGCGGGATGTTCTTGATCCTAGACTGCGCTCTAGCAAATAAAAATAATAGATCATCAAAAGGGGAGAACGTAAGCCATGTTGAAAAAAGGTCTTTCTCTAATTGTCGTCTTGTCTACATTGCTTTGGACGGCAGGCTGCGCAAGCAATGCCAACAGCCCGTCCGCTTCATCCGGCGAGAAAGGCGCAGAAGCTTCAGCCCCGCCAAAGGCGATTACGCTTGCCTACTCGGAGGGAGGGTCGACCATGGACCCGACTGAAGCAAGTGATCTTACATCCGATACACTTGTGCTTGCGCTCTATGACCAGCTTGTAACCTACGGCAAAAAGTCTACAGACAGCGGTGAAGTCGCAGATACGGAGACAATCAAGCCCATGCTGGCTGAGAAATGGGACGTTTCCGCTGATAACATGACCTATACAATGCATCTGCGTAAAGACGTTAAATTCCAAAGCGGCAACCCGCTGACCGCCAATTCCGTATTGTATTCCTTTGAGCGGCTCAAAAACTCCGATTCCGGCAGCTTTCTTTACGGCATGAGCTCTATCAAAACCGCTACAGCGCCGGATGAGCACACCGTTGTCATTACATTGTCCCAGCCTAATCATATGTTCCTGCAAATCCTGTCTTTGTATAACTTTTCTATCGTGGATGACGTGCTTGTCAAAGAAAATGGCGATGGCGAGTATTTGAAAACACATGCGGCAGGTTCCGGTCCGTTCAAGCTTGAAAAATGGGACCCTGCGACAGAAGCCGTCTTTAATGCCAATGCCAGCTACTGGCAAGAAGCACCAAGCCTGAGCAAAGTAACTATGAAGTTTACCAAGGAAGCTTCCAACCGTGTACTCCTGCTGGATAAAGGCGATGTCGATATGGCAATTGAAATTCCTGCCAAGGACGTTGCCAAACTGGAAACCAACACCGATTTAAAGGTTCAATCCAACGCAAGTAACCGGATTCTGTATTTCGCCATGAACAACAAAATAAAACCTTTTAATAATCCAAAAGTACGTCAAGCGATTTCTTATGCCATTCCCTATGACCAATTAATCGACGATGTTATGTATGGTCAAGCGAAGCAAATGAAGAGTTCCGTAGCCAGCAACACACCAGGCTACACCGATGCAGGCTACAACTATAAGTATGACCTGAACAAAGCGAAACAGCTGCTTACCGAAGCGGGTTATCCTAATGGCTTTAGTTTTGATATGACCCTGGGCTCTGGCTTCCAGGACTGGGCGGATGACGCCGTGTTGATTCAAGCTGAACTTGCCAAAATCGGTGTAAAGATGAACGTTGTCAATGTTGCCCGTGCACAGTTCCTTGAACAACAAAGAGAAGGCAATCTGACCGCATACATCTCCAAATGGACTTCCTTCGTCAATGACCCGGGTTACCATCTTGGATTCCTGATGTACAGCGGCGGTTCCTCGAACTATATGCATTACGCCAATCCGGAAGTGGATAAGCTGTGGGAACAAGCAGGCAAAGAGCAGGATGCGAATAAACGAAAAGAACTGTATGGCAAAGCACAAGAGCTTATCAATCAAGATTCCCCTTGGGCGTACCTGTATGAATACAATCGGGTTGTTGGCATGAGCAAAGACATCACGGGATATGTATACTACCCGGATGAAGTCATTCGATTCTATTCATTGAAGAAAGAGTAGGTTGTTCATCTTACCTGGATGCCTTCGGTTGATTACAGCCGAAGGCTATCATTTTACACCTGAAGTATGAAGCTGATCTGTATGTGACAGTAAGGGTTCAGATAGCGATATGAAAACGTGAAGGGGTTGAATGGAAATGACAGATTGGAAAACGTTAGTTCTTGATGAAATAGAAAAACGGCAGGACGAATTGCTGGAGCTTTGTTCGCGGTTAATTCAGTTTCCCTCGGAAAATCCTCCAGGTGATTCACGTGAAATCAGTCAGTTTATTATGGACTACCTTAAAGAAGCGGGGATTGAAACAACTATACATGAATCCGGGCCGAATATGTGGAACCTCATTTCTGATTATGGCGCTGAAACGGCGGACGGAAAAAAACTGATTTTCTGTGGGCATACAGACGTTGTGCCAGCAGGGGATCGTACCCGTTGGGATTTTGATCCGTTCTGTGGTGAAATACGTGATGGCTATCTGCTTGGGCGCGGGGCTTCGGACATGAAAGCCGGACTGGGCGGATTAATATTTACTGTTGCGCTGTTTTCCAAACTAGGCGTACCGCTCGAAGGTGCGTTGTCGTTGCTTGTAGTTCCAGACGAAGAAACTGGGGGACATCTTGGAGTACCTTGGGTGCTGGAAAGAAAACTAATTGAAGGAACGGCTGCTGTGATCGCAGAGCCTTCAGGCCCGCAAAACCCGACAATCGGTCAAAAAGGAAGCTGCTGGTTTGAGTTTACCGTTGAAGGCACGCCGGGTCACGGCAGTCTGCAACCGATCGCAGGTGAAAGTGCTATTTTAAAAGCAGCAAGAGGAATTGAAGCTCTGCAACAACTGTGGGATATCAAACCTGATATTCCAGAAGAAGTAAAAGAGATCATTGAAATTTCCAAGCGTTATGTAAGCGAACGGGAAAACCCAAGCTATGGGCAAGCATTTGACCATGTAACTGTGAACATTGGTACGATTCAGGGGGGCACCAAAGTCAATGTGGTTGCCGACCGTTGTACGGTACAAGTGGATTCCCGTGTTCCTTTTGGTGTAGACCATCGGGATGTACTGGCTAGAGCGAAAGAATTGCTTGCAAGTGTAGGCATTGATGCTGAACCCAAACAGTTCGGGTTTTTCGGTAACGCCAACTGGACCCCGCCGACCGAACCGATTGTGCATGATCTTGTGGATTCCATCGCTGAGGTTAGCGGTAAAGAAGCCTATGGGGTGTTGCAGTGGGCAACCAGTGATGCCCGTGCATTCCGCAAATATCATATTCCGGTATTGCAATATGGACCTGCGGACCTTGGAACCATCCACAACTTCAACGAAAGAGCTCCGGTATGGCAAATCCTTCAATCCGCGAAAGTATACGCCTTGACGGCGCTTAAATATCTGAAAACTACAAAAACAGAAGCTTAAGGGGAGCTAGACGTATGATGAAACAAGTTTACGAAGTATATGATCTCTTGGACAGCCCGTCCGCCAGCGGGGCGGAAGTACAAGCTTATCTGGAACAACTGGGTCAAGCGGACATCAGCGTTACAACCGTTGAGGGAGAAAAAGGCTTTACGGATTTTATCAAAGTAGTCATTGCTGGGAAAAACGGCCGTATTCGCGGTGGCAATTGCCCAACTCTGGGTGTTATTGGTCGTCTTGGCGGACTTGGAGCACGCCCGGAAATGATCGGATTTGTATCTGATGGCGATGGCGCGGCAGCAGCGATTTCAGCAGCAGCCAAGCTTTTGTCTATGCAGTCCAAAGGTGATGTACTGGACGGCGACGTGATTATCTGTACGCATATTTGCCCGGATGCACCTACTCAGCCGCATGATCCGGTTCCATTTATGGATTCGCCAGTAGATATTTTGACGATGAACCAGTATGAGGTGACTCCCGAGATGGAAGCCATTCTGTCGATTGATACTACAAAAGGGAATCGTGTCATTAACCATAAAGGTATTGCTATTTCCCCTACCGTACGTGAAGGCTACGTGTTGCGGATCAGCGAAGACCTTGTCGATATTGTGCAGACCGTAACCGGCGAACCGTGTGTTACTTTTGCCGTGACCACACAGGATATCACACCTTATGGCAACGATCTGTATCATATCAACAGCATTTTGCAGCCAGCAGTGGCAACATCGGCTCCGGTTGTGGGTGTAGCTATTACCGCAGCAGCCCCCGTACCAGGCAGTGCAACGGGTGCAAGCCACGAAGGCGATATTGCGCTGGCTGCCAAAGTGGCTGTCGAAGCAGCCAAAGCCTATGGACGCGGACAATGCTCTTTTCATTCGGAAAAAGAATTTCAACATATCACAAAGCTGTACGGTAACATGAAGCATTTGCAAACGATGGGCAAGTCCGAATAGGCTCGTTCTTTTTAGATACAAACGTGAAGATACATGATGGACAAGGAGGGGGAAGAGGACATGGCACAATTGCTTGAAGTAACCAATCTCCGCACAGAGTTCAAGACTGCGGCGGGTACCATCCGGGCAGTGGACGGCGTCGATCTGTCGGTTGGCAAAGGGGAAACACTCGGGATTGTTGGGGAATCCGGGTGCGGCAAAAGCATCACTTCCCTTTCCATTATGCAGCTTCTCCCCAAAGGGCTTGGGAAAGTAGCTGCTGGTGAAGTACGGTTTAACGGCGAAAACATCCTGGATTACTCAGAGCGGAAAATGCGTTCAATTCGAGGCAATGAGATGGCTATGATTTTCCAGGAGCCTATGACTTCGCTCAATCCCGTGTTCAAAATCGGTAAACAAATTGCCGAATCTGCCAGATACCATCACGGTGTAAGTAAACATAAAGCCAAGGCCATGGCCGTGGAAATGCTGACGAAAGTTGGTATTCCACGCCCAGAGAAAGTAGCCGTTTCTTACCCGCATGAGCTCTCGGGGGGGATGCGGCAGCGGGTTATGATTGCAATGGCAATGGTCTGCAATCCGAAGCTGCTGATCGCGGATGAGCCGACCACGGCACTCGACGTGACCATTCAGGCGCAAATCCTTGATTTGATGCGTGACCTGCAAAAGTCCGAAGGAACCTCCATTCTGATGATTACCCATGACCTTGGCGTTGTAGCTGAAATGTGTGATCGGGTGGTTATTATGTACGCCGGGCAGGTGGTGGAAGAAACGGATGTCAAAACGCTTTTTAAAGAACCCAGGCATCCGTATACACAAAGTCTGTTAGCCTCATTGCCGCAATTGAATAGTGATCAGGAGCGTCTGGCTTCCATTCCGGGTCAGGTTCCCAACCCGCTCGATATGCCAAAAGGCTGCCGTTTTGCACCACGCTGTCAGTTTGCCAAAGAAATTTGCCTTGCAGAGGCCCCGGAGCTTGTGGAAGTGGAACCCGGGCACAAAAGCCGCTGCTTGTTACAGCAGGAGGGATATCATGAGTACACTGCTTGAAATACGTAATCTGAAAAAACACTATCCGATCAAAAAAGGACTTTTTTCCAAACAAGTGGGAGCAGTCAAAGCGGTGGATGGTATTAACCTGACTGTACAGCAGGGTGAAACCCTGGCAATCGTGGGGGAATCCGGCTGTGGAAAATCTACAACCGGTCGAGCAATCCTCAGATTGATTGAACCAACCGATGGAGAGATTCTGTTTAACGGTACGGATATACGGAAGCTCAATACCGAGCAACTGCGCAAATTCAGAACGGATATGCAGATGGTGTTTCAGGACCCGTTTGCTTCACTTGACCCAAGATGGACGGTACAGCAGGTGCTGGAAGAACCGCTTATCACCCATGAAAAGTTGAGCAAAACACAGCTTAAAGAGCGTGTAGAAAACCTGCTCGAAGTGGTCGGATTATCCCCTTATCACGCTCATCGTTACCCGCATGAGTTTTCGGGCGGTCAACGTCAGCGGATCGGGATTGCAAGGGCATTGGCGCTCAATCCCAAATTTATCGTTTGTGACGAGCCGGTCTCAGCGCTCGATGTGTCCATTCAGGCGCAGGTGCTCAACCTGATGAAGGACTTGCAAAAACAGTACGACCTGACGTATATGTTCATTTCCCATGATCTGTCGGTCGTCAAATTTATTAGCAATCGCGTTGGTGTGATGTACCTGGGCAAGCTGGTCGAACTCGCACCGACCCAAGAAATGTTCAAGGAGCCGCTGCATCCGTATACGAAGGCGTTGATGTCTGCGGTACCTGTAGCCGATCCGGAAGCGGAACGGGACCGGATTGTACTCAAAGGCGATGTGCCGAGCCCGGAAAATCCGCCAAGCGGCTGTGCGTTTCACAACCGTTGCCCGGCAGCCATGGACATTTGCAGCAAAGTGCAGCCCCTCTTTGCCGAAGCTGCACCGGGTCGGCAGGTCGCCTGCCACTTGTACCCGACTTCCGTACCGGAACAAGCGATAGCCGGGCAGGCATAAGATAACTAAAAAAAGAATAAATATACTTTATAGTGAAAATCAAGCCTGAATCCGCCTCAAACGGATTCAGGCTTTTTTAATGAATGCTGCTCTGGAAATGCTCATACTTTTCCAATATATCCATTTTAAGATTCAATATATGAGGTGGAATTTCAACACCTGTAAATCAAGCATATAACATGCATGGATACAACATTGACGCATAATCGATGGAAGCGTTTTAATTTAAGTATAGAAATACAAAAGAAGACCTCAGGGAGGACATAAGAATGCTAAAAGTGAAAGCGCTTAGATGCGAGCATTTAAATAATCCGATTGGACTTGGTTGTAAAAAGCCGCGACTCAGTTGGCAGATTGAATCTGACAAAATGTATGTTTCACAAAAACGGTTCCAATTGCAAGTATCCGTTAATCCTACTTTTGAATCACTGATCTGGAATCATTTTTCCTATTCGGATCAATCCATTCTGTTTCCATATGAAGGCCCTCCGCTGGAATCAGGACAAAGATATTATTATCGGGTAAAAGTGTGGGCTCAGGGAGCGGGTGACACAGAAGCAGAAGAATCGGAATGGAGTGAGTCCGGCTTTTGGGAGATGGGGTTACTCCATGAGCAGGACTGGAAAGCACAATGGATCACGGTGAAGGAGCGGAACATAAATGAAGAGTTTCAGACACGCGCTCCTTTTGCCACTTCCAAGTGTTTTTCAGTCGGGGGAAAAGTGAAAAAAGCAGTCATTTATGCTACAAGCCTGGGTCTGTATGAACTGGAGTTCAATGGGCAAAAAGTGGGCGATGCTTACTTTACCCCGGGATGGACGGATTATAACGATCGTGTCCAGGTGCAAGCGTATGACGTGACTTCTGTCATTCAAGAACAAAATAACCAAATCACAGCAACGGTCGGAGAAGGCTGGTATAGCGGTTATCTGGGCTGGCAGAAGCGCAAGGACACCTACGGGGACACGAATGCATTGCTACTTCAAATGAAGATTAGTTATGCAGATGGCCGTTCTGAACTCATTTGCTCTGATTCTTCCTGGGAGGAAACGAACTGTGCCATTTTAATGTCGGATATTTATAACGGTGAAATCTATGATGCCAGACTTGAGCTGCGGGCAGCCGAACATAGCTCTTTAACCGAGCGGAAAATGATGCAGGTCGTCCCGTTCCCGTTCAGTCATCTGGTTGCTCAGGAGAATGAGCCTGTCCGTGTGATGAACCGGTTGAAGCCTGTTGAGCTCATTCGAACCCCCAAAGGTGAGCTTGTGCTTAACTTGGGCCAAAATATGGTAGGCTGGCTGGAATTTAAAGTTGAAGCGCCCGCAGGTACAGTTTTGAATCTGGTTCATGGTGAAGTGCTGGATCAGCAAGGGAACTTTTACAGAGATAACATTCGTGATGCAGCACAGCAGATTACGTACATTTGCAGTGGAAAGGGGACAGAGACATTTCGGCCACATTTCACTTTCCAAGGCTTTCAATATGTGAAGCTTGAGGGTTTTCCAGATGGCGTTACAATTGAAGACTTTACGGGTGTTGTTCTGCATTCGGACATGGAGACTGTTGGCTTGTTTGAGACATCCGATCCGAAGCTCAATCAACTCCAGCACAATATTGTGTGGGGGCAAAAGGGGAATTTCCTGGATGTGCCAACGGATTGCCCGCAGCGGGATGAGCGATTAGGCTGGACCGGTGATGCACAGATTTTTGCCAGAACGGCCAGCTTCAATATGAATGCAGCTTCTTTCTTCCGAAAGTGGCTGAAGGATTTGGCTTACAACCAGCTGGAAAATGGGGCAGTGCCTTTTGTCGTGCCGGATGTCCTCAAAGGAACCTTTGCCGATAACATGGACAAAACGACGGCAGCATGGGGAGACGCGGCGGTTATATGTCCGTGGACCATGTATCAATGCTATGGGGATAAGCAAATTTTAGCTCAGCAGTATGACAGTATGAAAGCATGGGTGGATTACATCCGCGCCCAGGGGAACGAAGAACATCTTTGGGATACCGGCTTGCAGCTTGGAGACTGGCTGGCGCTGGACAGCGAGGAAGGAAGTTATTTTGGGGCGACCGACGGAACGCTGGTGGCAACTGCTTACTTTGCGTATTCGACTCATATTTTGGCGCAGACGGCCAAACTGCTGAATCGTTATACCGATTACAGCACATATCAAAGCTTACATGAGGGGATTAAAACCGCTTTTGCGAACCGCTACTTCGATGACGCTGGCCAACTGACCTCCAATACCCAGACTGCACAGATTGTGGCTCTGCACTTTGGATTGGTGCCGGACAAGTATAAAACGCAAGTGATTCAGGAGCTCGTACGGCTCATAGAAAAAAATGATATGCATCTGGATACCGGCTTTGTGGGTACACCTTATCTATGCCTGGTTTTGTCCGACAATGGCTATACGGATGTAGCTTATAAGATTTTATTTCAAAATGATTATCCTTCATGGCTGTATCAGGTTGAACGTGGGGCAACGACTATGTGGGAGCATTGGGACAGCATCAAAGTGGACGGCTCGTTCTGGAGTACGGATATGAACTCGTTCAATCACTATTCATACGGTTCAGTCGGAGACTTTATGTACCAAAATATTGCCGGAATCGATGTACTTGAAGCGGGTTATAAAAAATCACGGTTAGCTCCTAAACCGCCTGCTAATCTTACTTCGGCCCACGGGAAACTGGAAACGCCATATGGCGCACTGGAAGTCCATTGGGAAATCGTGAATGAAGAAATGCAGATGACGGTTCGCGTTCCGCATAATACGACGGCTAAGATTACACTTCCGGGAGTGTTGGAGCCGGATGCACTGCAGCAGACCATTGCCACGCAATATCCGTCGATTGAGAATCCGCCTGTTAATATACCACAGGAGCTGGCTGGGAGAATGGGGATTGCAGGTGAACAGGAGACTTTCCAAAGGAGCGAAAATCATGAAATTACGTTTACGGTCGGTTCAGGGCAGTACGTCTTCCAGTACAGATACTGCCAGACTACCCAAGTTCCTGTACATGCAACCAGAGGCTAAATAACATAGACTAGAGGTGAGTAACTTGATGAATATAAAAAACAAAGGTTTGTTTAAAACGGCGTTGCTGTCCATTTCGTTAGTCCTGACATCAGCGAGTGCCATTTCGGCTATCATACCGATGATGCTGAACCAATTATCAGGGGTTTCTAGTTCCTTGATTGAAAGCGTAGTTACTATTCCCTCCTTCACGATGATGCTGTTTGTGCTGCTGAGTGGTCCGATCTCTTCCCGATTGGGCAAAAAAAATACAGTCATGCTAGGACTTTTGCTCGTGGTCATCGGCGGAATCCTTCCTATGTTCACTACGAACATTACATGGATTCTCGCGTTGCGTCTGGTATTAGGTGCAGGTCTCGGGATGTTCAATTCGCTGGCCGTTAGCTTAATTAGTGATTTTTTTGAAGGGGACGAACGTGCCCAATTAGTAGGCTTTCAAAGCGCCGTTCAAGGGCTCGGAAGCAGCTTAGCTACTTTTGTGGCAGGACAGCTTGCCTTAATCGATTGGAAGTTTGCCTTTTTATGCTATGCGATCACTATTCCTGTTGCGCTGTTATTCTTCTTTATCATTCCCGAACCAGAGCGTGTGGAGCCTACAGTGGAGCGTTCAACAGGAACGGGCCACAAGAGCGGCGGAGTATCCATACCTGTACTTGGATTAGGAGCTGCACTTTTCCTGTTTATGACCTTTATCATGATTGTGTATACCAAAACAGGTATTATGATTGCTGAAAAGAATATGCCTAATCCTGGTTTTCTAGGAACTGCGTTAACGCTGTTTTCCTTGTCAACTATGATTGCAGGCTTCTTGTTTGGTAAAATATATAAATGGTTTAGAAATTACGCTCCCTTTATCTCCAGTCTATTAACAGCTACAGGTTTTGTAATGCTGTGGTTTGCTCAGAATGTGACCATGGTTACCATTGCCATGCTGATCATTGGCTTTAGCTTTGCTCTGTTTATTCCTTATATTTTTACCATACTAACTAAAATCGTGCCTAAAGGCAGTGAGACGATTTCCATTTCCATTGCGATGGTAGGCTCCAATTTGGGAGCGTTTGCTTCGCCGTATGTCATCAAGTTAGTTGGCATGCTGTTTGGAAATGAAACCGCCTCATTTTCCTTCCTCGTTTCTGCGATTGTGTTTACGATTGCTGCACTCATCTGTCTGGGAATCGCTATTAGAGGAAAGGGCAGTAAGGCTCAGGCGGCAGTTCACAGTTAATGGGAGTCATCAGGTATTAGGTGGTTTGTTCAACGGGCGGAGAACCGCCCGTTTTTCCATCATATAATGAAGGAGGAGTCAGTGTTTATGAACCTTCATGAGTTGGACCAGTTGCTGAGAACTAAAACGGAAATTGAACTTTTACAACAACAAAACAACGAGGTTATTAATGATCTCTCTGAAGAATCGGAGGATGAACGATACTATGATATTAATCTGAACATGTTTCGTATGCCTGCTTTGTTTTTCTTTGGAGAACATGATATTTATATTAGCAAGCACAATAGATTTGCTCCGATGCTGGAGCACATGCATGAATTTATTGAATTAAACTATGTTTATTCAGGTAAGTGCAATCAAATCATAGCAGGCAAAGAAATTCAGCTTTGTGAAGGCCAGGTGTGTGTCCTGGATAAGGATGTGCCCCACAGCATCGCTCCTTTGGGAGAAGACGATATCCTTATTAATATCCTGCTGCAAAGAGAAACGATTTCTTCCCTGTTCTTACAACGGTTATCTAAGAAAAAAAGTCTGATTGGTGAATTTCTCGCCAACTCTGTTCTCCAGCATCAGCACCATAATCACTTTATTATTTTTGAGTCGCAGCATAATGAAAACCTTCAATATATATTGCGCAGAATCTTAATCGAATATTTTTCCAGTCAAGAGGATTCGATGGAATTGGTCAAGGCTTATTTGCAAATTGTTTTTGGAGAATTGGTTCGTGTATTGGAAAGCGAGCATAATATTCACTTAAACCAGCAGGAAAATAATATTACATCTATTCTGAATTATATGGAAGAGCACTATCAGCATTTAAGCTTGCAGCAGCTATCTAATCATTTTAATTACAATAGTACGTATTTAAGTAATAAGTTAAAAAAAGTAACCGGTCTTACTTACACTCAGCTTATTGCCAACATTAAACTCAATGCAGCCTATTCTCTGGTTGTAAATACCAGCCTGCCGTTCGAAATGATATTTAAGCAAGTTGGGTATAACAGCATGAGTTTTTTCTATAAAAAATTTAAAATGGCTTATGGCGCTACCCCGCAAAATATCCGAAACAAGCAGTTGAGGAAATGAAGGGTATAAATTGACGTCCAATTTTAATTGGGCGTCTATATGTTATAATATCTGCAAATTCATAAGCACAAGGCTAATGAAATGATAGGTAAGGAGTGTCGGCTTATAATAGCAAGAATAGCGTAAGTCTACCTTTTACGGGATACCAGCATTTACAGATAAAGAAGAGATTATTGCGTGGCTCCAACAATACCCGTCTCTCGTTCCCGAGGATTATGGTCAGAAGCTGGAACGGCTGAAGCATATGAAGAATAAGCGGTATAAAACCGTGCCAGGAGACATCTTTCGTGTGGAAATGGATCTGTTCACAGACGGGTATGTACGTTTTGTCCACTAAATGGGTCTTGACCAAACTTTGCTGGTGTCTTTGTTTCTATTCTTGTGCCGAATCGGAAATGTACAGCTCACAGACGAACATCAAGAACTCTGAATGTAGCGAGATGTTTATCCAACTGCATTATCCCTTTGGTTTGCTGGATGTAAACGTAATCTTTGGGAGAAAAAGATTTGTTGAAAAAAAGAAACGGGCAAAAGACAACAAGATATGGTCAAACAAGATCATGAGAAGAAAAAATGATATCAAGACGAAAGCTATTGAATAGCTTAGGTAGGGGTTAGTCTTTATGTTCGGAATGTAATAAAAATATGCAAGCTATTCGTATCAATATCATAGTTTTGGAATGTTTGAGACTTAATTTGCTGGGTCAAAGAAAAGGAATATGGAATTTTTCGTCGATTGCAGTCGGAATTGAAAAATAGATTTATTTAGCAGAAATGAACTGATCAAAATAGCCATGATATTAAAATAAATTGAAGTGATTTTATAATACGAATGATCAGCAAGAAAAGGTACATAATGAATACGTAAATAAGCAAAATAAGGAATCTTCTTTCTGAGCTTGAGAGATTAGAAGCTTCTTTACCTCGTCGGAAAGCAAGGAGAATGACGCATGAAAATTTTTCTGTGATAAACCTAAAACGAGATATAGTGAAAAAATACAATTAACTTCGTTCCTAACAGGATACAGAAGCGTAAGAAAAGCAGTGCCTATCCAAGATGAGCAATAACGGCAGATTCAAGATCTGTTTCGATCTGAACGAAAACCACTAGGAGGACGCTCCGCCGTGGACAATCGGCACATGCTCAATGCGATGCTTTGGGTGGCTCGTTCGGGCGCTTCATGGCGGGATCTAACAAGACACCTCCCCAATTGGAAATCGGTATACACTCGCTTGGGATGGGGTTATCCAGCAAATTCCCCTTGATTTCGATGAAGAAAGCGTTTGGAAATGCCAATTTGGTGTAGAAGGCATTACGTGAATACCATAGGAGAAGAAGGTTCTCGAGGAGTATATCCGAGACTAATTAATGGAAGGGAATAATTGCAAACAGATAACGATGAAAGAGTTGATTGATCCGTTTACAGGTAAGTTGATGAAAAAGGACAGATAAAGTTGCCCCTGAAAGCGGCAACCTGTGGCAACACAGTTTCAGTGCGCATTAAGGCGTTTGCCAGTAACGTGTCCTTATAGTGCAGTGCTAATAGAAGCCACCGGCTATGTCGGTAGTTATGACTAGTTAAAATTACAAAGATAATTTAATAAATTAATAAAAAAAATTTAAAGTTATTTTGTCGATATCCGGGAAGGAAAGACACAAAATTTTCACTATATTTTACATTTTACGACAGAAATAGTCTTTAATCGACAATTTTAGAAGTTGTGAAAAGAGGAAATGCGCTGTAAAATTAACCATGTAAAAATTATTATTTTTTTCTATAAAAAAATTAAAATTGTTTTTTTTATATTAAATGTTAAATAATGTTGTGACGAAATTATATAAATAGAAAAAGGAGGAAGATAAGGGATGACTACACTTGAAGGAACGAAGGAAAAAATGAAGAAAATTGGGTATTCAATCAGGGAGAAACTGATCATTGAAAATGAACTCAAGTTTGAAATATCCGAAAAAAAAATGTTTAAACCCATTTATGACTATCTTAAGGAAAGTTACGTTGTTGTTCCGTATAGAAACGCACATATGTATGATTTTTATTATGACACACAGGATTTAGATCTTTCGAAAGCCGGAATAACGTACAGAGTGAGGTACAGACCGCAGATTTCAATAAATCTCAAGCTTCCGCAGACCATAACGAATAGAACGTGGAGCAGATACGAGTACTCCTGCAAAGTTGACGGTAAACTGCCTAAAAATATGAGTACGTTCGATGTTGATTGCGATATTCATAGAATTGCCAAGAAATTTTTAGGTGTAACAAATTTATCGGAGCTTAAGAATATATCAATCGTCAGTTCATTCAGGACTGGGTTTATTTTAAGATTCCCCCGGATAAATGTACTCGGTGAAAATGAATTTTTAGGTGTCGCTTTCTTTGATCAATCGGCTGACAAAATAAATAATAAATCTTTTTATGAATTTGAGTTGGAGTCGTTCCAACAGAGTGATGTGTTTGCTTCACCCTATATCTTCAACGAGTTTGATGAAATCGGCAAGTTTGTGGAGAGCCTCGGTCACTCCTTAAGCAGTAAAAGCAAGAAAGAAAAATGCATGAATCTCTAAAAAGCATTGTTCAGGGGGAGTATCATGAAGAACAATATGGAAACTGAAGTAACTTATATTACGTCCGATTTCAGTTTGAATACACAACAATTACTTGAGGGTTTGTATAAGCAGATTGAAGATAATCGGTTGACTGTTTTCAGATATAACGATTGCATTCAAATGTTGTTTGAAGATCTTAAGCATGATAAGAAGAAAATCACATTTAAAGTTAACCACGGAAATTTATACTACAGCATAGCCACCAAAGATAGGTTGACATCTACAAATGACATCTTACAGACCTATCAGGAGAGTAAAACCATCTGGGCTCTTATTGATGAATTGGACTTAAGCATATTCAAAAATAAAGTATTGGCATTCTATTACAAGGAACTCAATAGAATGACCATCAAATACAAAAACGTAAAATATAAGGTCAACGGGCATGATGTTCAGTTTTTGGATTCGAATTGCGAAGTGAAAAAACGGATGAAGTATATTGAAGTTGAGAGTAAGAAATTCGAACTTGACCATATCAATTTCTTCACAGATTACTTTATGAAGAGAGAATTGGATATGATCGATTATGAAAATAGCAAGTGGATAATTGGAAAAGAAATCATCGGAGCCCAAAACCAATTTAATTTTTCCGATGTTTCTAAGTTGAAACAGTTTTTACTTGATCTCTACACAAAAATGTCTGTCTGTTATTTGGTATAGAATAATTAGCTGTATGGATCTATAAAAATTTGCTGGATGTATTTGATGGGATTTGAGTATAAATATATTTTGCATAGAAACTTGGATAGCCCAAATGATTCTTTTTGCAGCAATAACGGCTACCTGGTTCTGAACTGTTACAAAATGGAAAGTAAGATCATCGAGGTAGCAATTACGATATAGAAGGCATTAAAGGATCTCTATTTGATAATAATACCTTTCTTTAACGGGGAAGAGGGATCGGCATTGGTATGTACTGAAATTATTGCAACTATTGGAATACCGTTTAATGAAGAAGCGGTGAACGAAAAAGTCACTTATTCGTTGAAGTATGGTATTCGAAGCTTCAGATTTAACTTGGCGAAATGCAGTTCGGAAGAAGAACTGGAGTATTTTGAAAAGATCATTCGAAACTTGACCCAAAATAAGAGCATGCAACATTGCAAGATTATGCTTGATCTCCCCTTTCCGGGAAGAAAGACAAGAATTTCATTTGTAGATAACCACTTTACTTATGACTTCGAATCCGGAGAAACAGTCACCATAACCGGGGAGAAAAACAAATTCAGAGATTTTAATACTAAGGTTATATTTGTGGATAACGAAAATATATGCAGGTCAGTTTCTACGGGGCAAAAACTTATTTACAGTGACGGTGATTGTGTTTTATCTGTTCTAGAAGTGGATGATGAGCAGGATTGTGTTATTGCAAAAGTATCCAACACAATAAAAATGTACACTAAAAAATCCCTGTCTTATAACTATGTTGCTAAGGAATTAAACGGGCAGCAGTACATTGATTTGGTTAACCGGGTAAAGCCCTCATCCGTTGCTTTTTCTTTTGTGACTGATTTAAGCGATTTGTTAACATGCAGAAACGGGATATTGGACAAGGACATTGAAATCATCAGTAAGATTGAAACTGCAGATTCCATTAAAAATGCCGATGAAATTGCAAGCTCTTCCAACCTAATGTTGGGCAGGGGAGACTTACTGTTGAATTCCGAAATTTGCAGATTATACGAGTATCAATCCGAAATATCTAAAACAGCCAAGCGAAGAAGCAAAAAGCTCTATATTGCAACGGGCATATTGACATCATTACGTAGGCAACCCATTCCTACTCCGGCAGAAATGATAGATTTATACAACATCATTTCTTGCCGACCTGATGGAATAATCTTAAATGCCGAGATTTTTATCGGTGAAAATGTTGAAGCTGCAGTGAAATTAATACGGGACACAACTGCGCAAATATAATATGAGGGGAACATGCTATGGGTCACATAAACTTGCAAAATGAGATGATGGAACAACTGAAAACAAAAGAACTGATGGAACAGGCTAAAACCTATGCATATGATTATATCGAAAATTTGCCGTATATGGATGTTTCGCCGTCTTGTGAAGCTTTGGAGAATCTGCTTAAGTTTGAGGAGAAAATGCCTGAAGAGTCCGCTTCTCCTTCTGAAATACTTTTTATGCTGCACAAGTACGGGTCAAAGGCAACTGTCGCCAAAAGCGGTGCTAAATATTTTGGATTTGTTAACGGGGGGGTAATTCCGGTGGCATTGGCCACGAAGTGGCTTACCGATATATGGGATCAGAACAGCGGATTATATATCATGTCACCGATTGCATCAAAACTGGAGGAAGTATGCGAGAAGTGGCTTGTTGACCTTTTTGGGTTACAAAAAGGCACTGCTGCCGGTTTTGTCAGTGGTTCCTCGGTGGCTACAATTTGTGCAGTTACCGCAGCAAGAAATAAATTGCTTTTCAACCAAGGATATGATGTCCATTCAAAGGGACTTTTTGGTGCGCCTAAAATCAGGGTAGTTGTAGGTGAGGATGCCCATTCTTCTGTATGGAAAGCCTTGTCTATGTTAGGAATTGGCAGAGACATGGTTGAAGTGGTGCCTACTGATGACCAGGGACGCATGATCATTGGTAAATTACCTCCACTTGACAGCAAAACCTTGGTTATAGCTCAAGCTGGAAATGTTACCGGAGGTGCATTTGATTCGATAGAGGAAATTTGTACGCTGGCAAATCAGGCAAGTGCCTGGGTACATGTGGACGGCGCTTTCGGGCTTTGGGCAGCTGTATCCGGCAAAAGAAAATATTTGACAAAAGGCCTTGAAAAAGCGGATTCTTGGTCTGTTGATGCACACAAAACTTTAAACGCACCCTTTGATTGCGGTGTCGTTCTATGCAAAGACAGGGATTCGCTGGTAAGCGCCATGCAGGCATCTGGGTCCTATCTTCAATATAGCGACCATCGTGACGGCATGCTGTATGTTCCTGAACTGTCCAAACGGGCAAGAAGTGTAGAGTTATGGGCTGTCATAAAATATTTAGGGAAAGTTGGTATTGAAAAACTTGTCGACGATCTTTGCGATAATGCTGAGTACTTTGCTGAAAAGCTTACCGAACAAGGTTTTCATGTGGAAAACAACGTAGTGTTTAATCAAATTGTAGTAAAATGCGAGAACTCCGAAATAACCTCGGCAACGCTGAAAAATATACAAGCAAGCAGAAAATGTTGGTGCAGTGGCGCATTGTGGCAGAATGAGCCGGCCATCCGGATAAGCATATGCTCGTGGCAAACAACCCAAAAAGATATTGACGATTGTGTAAATATTTTTGTGGCATGCAGAAGGTTGGCTACACCTGTCATTATGTGAGCTTCGTTCGCAAAGCGAGTATGAAGTGGAGCGAACCGACTGGCATAATATGAAGATGCTGCCTAAGGTGCAGATTAGTCTACAGGGAGACGGCCTCCTTTTTTCAGTGAGTTTCTTTGTTGCTGAACAGCAGACTCAATACAAAGGATCTTGATGTATTGCGGGAACAGCTGTCGTTTGTTTTACATTTGAATCCATATGCCTATTTACACTATCTGGGTCGGTCTGTGCCAAGTGGCAAACTGATGAAAACGTAACAGAATTTAAAGACAGTGAATCTGTGAATTCTTTCTTTTTGGCAAAGAATACAGGACTTTTATAGACAATACAAATGTATGAAAGGGTGATGGCCTGTGAGCAGTAAAGAATTCGCAGCTGTAAATCAAGAGATATGGAACAAGCTTTATAAAGGTCAGGCTCTTACGAGAACCGCCGTTCGGTCAGTGCCGGATATCAATGGGAAGGCATCAGAGATTGTTGAAAAGAACAGCAAATTACTGCGTCCTAGCAGCAATATACTTGAATTAGGCTGCGGTCATGGCACGAACCTGTTGGAGCTTGCACGCTCCCATAAGTGTACAGGGATTGATATTTCGAAGGAAGCATTGCTAATAGGAGAATCGAGGGCTAAACAAGTCGGAGTGAGCATCAAATTCATAGAAAGTGATTTTTATCATCTTCCTTTTGAAGATTCGCAATTCGATTGTGTTCTTGCATTATACAGTCTTCAATTTAACAATTGGAATTCCGCCGTGAACGTATTTAAAGAAATATCGAGGGTATTGAGCAAAGACGGGTACTTGATCTTTAAGATCAGGTCCACAGCACGCGATATGCCGTCCAAGTATAAACTTCTTGATGATCATGGTTTGACGTTCATATCCTATGAAGAGCATGAATATGGAATGACATACCATCATTATACTGAAAAGGAAATTGATAGTATCACTAGTGATTTTCATAAAGTAGATCTCTATGAAGAAATGAAGAATTATGCGGGAGAAGAGAATGGAAAAAGAGCATGGTGGGTAGGGATATTCAGGAAAAATAATAAATAAGTGGCCAGATAATTAGCCATTCATCGGATCTTTATGGAGGATATTATGAAAACGTTCATCTACATGGTGAGGCATGGCGATTCGCCAAAGACGGCAGGAAATGAAAGAACAAGAGGGTTAACTGATAAAGGAATGTCGGATGCCAATCGAACAACAGAATTATTGAATGGGGAGGGAATCGAGGTTTTCGTTTCCAGTCCGTATCAGAGGGCAATCCTTACCATTCAGGAGTTGGCCCGGCGTTCAGGAAAAGAAATCATTTTATTTGAAAATCTGAAAGAAAGAATTTTTTCCACAGATGACCACCGGATGCCTGATGAGGATTTATTCCCATTGTTGGAGAAGTCGTTTTCTGATCCCGATTTTGCTTTGGTGGGAGCGGAATCGAATAACGGTTGCCAGAGCCGTGCGGTAGCGGTTTTGAAAGAATTATTAACGGCCTTCCGGGGACGGAAAATAGCAATTGGAACCCATGGAGCTGTCATGACATTAATGATGGGGTATTTTGACCGCCAATATGATTACCATTTTTTAATGCAAACCTCCAAACCGGATGTATACAAAATGGAGTTCAACGGCGAAGAGCTAGTGAAGGTTGAGAGATTGTGGAACATCCGGTAATGAACCGCCCCTAACCGTTCAACTGCTGGAAAGGGACGGCCTGACTCGCGGGAAGTTGCTATTTTTCATACTTGCGCAGCAATTCATCCAGTGATTCGCGAAGCAAGGATGCCTCCGAGCAGTTTAATAATTTGGAAACCATCTGAATCCGTTCCTCCTTGGACAGTTCAAGATGGGTTTTATCCCCCTTGTTCTTTCCATTATTATTCTAACATGTGTTCTCTTCCGATATAAAATCATAAAAAATATTTTACATTATTGTACAGTATATATCAACGCATAGAAAGGGTGTGAGATCGATGAAGCTAACGCAAGTTGATGACCCAACTTCAAAATATACTTATGTGATGGATCAACTTCCTTGGATTGACAGCCGGACACTGGTTTATTTAGCGGGGTCTGTTTTCGAAGGGTTTGGAAACGCCTCTTCCGACATAGACGTTTTTGTTATCACGGATACAATGCCTGAAATTGATAGCTTGCTTTCACAAACCGAAGGGCTTGACCCGATTGTCTTGTCGGTAAACCAATTCATTGTCCATAATTTTGTTCATGATGACGTCCGATTTGACTTTACATATTTGACAAATGAGTTTTTTGACAGTCTCCTTGCCAAACTTGAAAATTTCGAGGTCCGTTCGGAAGAATACCCCATTTCCTTCAATGCTGATGAACTTGATTTGCTGCACCGGTTGAAATACGCGACATTTCTGACTTGTCCGCAAGAAATGGGAGAACGTCTTCCAATGCTGCCTTTTCGATCCCTCGATCTGTATATCGCATTGTTCGAGTCCACCAATTACACCAACATCGTTGAAGATATCCAGGGGGCCTATCAATCCGGGGACTACGGGACCGCGTTTTTCCGAACCAGACACCTGTTGGACGCCAGCATGACTGCCTTCTTGGCTGTTAATGGGGAATCAAATCCACGGCTCAAGTGGTTGTTCCGTAAACTGAAACGATATGCCGACCGGACAGGCGATTTCGATTTGCTGAATAATTATCTGATTTATCAAAGCGAAGCCTTCGATGACAATACCGTTCGGGATTTAATCCGGAGATGCTTGCGGTATTGTCAGACATTGAATGACAGAACCCAACATCTCATTCATGAAACCATAAAGGAGCTGGAGAAAAAATGAAATACGCTCGCAATGTTTTTATTCAAACCCGAATACTGAATGACAAGACCTATGCGGTGAAAAATAATGATGTTTATTTGTTGGATGAAGTAGCATATAAGATTTGGAGTCTGTTGGATGGAGAACGTACGGTTGATGAGGTTGCCACAGCCATAGCCGAAGAGTATAAAGCGGATAAAGAAACAGTTCTCGGGGATGTAAATGAATTTATTCAAGAGCTGAAGGATGTGGATTTTATCGAGGTGGTATAGGAATATGCCAGTTTTCACATGATTGTTCAATCCGGGAAAAGGATGCCGAACGGAATGGAGGTGACAATATGTACAAAAAGCCTAAAATTCAAAAAGTTGCGGCTCCAAAAGCAAGCCAAAAAGTATAATAAAGCTCTGTAGTTTACTTATGCTATAAATCCTTACCCGATTAAAAGGCATCCTTTTCCCAGATTGATATAAGCCGAGGTCCTTATCGTGATAAACAGTCTCGTATCTGCAGTTTTGATATTTTTGACCGTGTTTTATTCCACGCAGTTGATCAGAAGAAAAGTCCGGCATTTTTACTGTGCGGATATGATAAGAAGTCTTCTCTTTTTCTTGCCCTATCTCATTCCGCCATTGCTTATGGGAAGCCGTCCGCTAAATAATGCTACGGGCGGCGGATGGGGGATTGCGTTTGCAGTGGCCGTTGGCGCGGCTCTGTTGGCATTGTTATGGCAATGGCCAGAATATAAGGCTTTGTTGAATAAAGATATTTATTGCTTTATGCAGGCCATTTCATTTCGTACCTTTGTAATATTGGAGCTGTCGTTAATTGGAAGTGCGGTATGCGAGGAATGGTTTTACCGCTTGTTCCTGGTGGGGTTGCTGAAAGATTGGGGTATCGTCGGCGCATTTGTTCTAACTTCCGCAATGTTCTCTTTTTCGCACTATATGCAAAAGGATACGCGTGAAGAGTTTTCTTGGAAATCCTATATCACCTTGTTTATGTTGGGGCTAGCCTGGTCCTATTCCATTGTTATAAGCCAATCCGTCCTGCCTGCAGTCATAGGACATTTTCTGTATAATTTCCCGAGCATGCTTACGACATTCTGGAACTTTTCCACGCCGAGAAAGCTTCAGATGCAGGAGAATCATAAGGGATGATTTTGAAAGGGGCAAATATGAAATTTCTGCGATTGCATCCCAATGTTAAATTAAGATTGGTTGAACGCTTTTTAACGCAGTTGGTTACCAACTCCATCTTCCCCTTTATGGGGATTTATTTTTCTATGGAATTCGGCGTCAAATGGGCGGGTATTTTGCTGGCTGCCAATGTTTTCCTTTCCTTTCTAGCAGGGTTTTATGGCGGATACATGTCGGACTTGTATGGAAGAAAAAAGGTATTGGTATACAGTGAGTATGTCCGGTTGGCATCCATCATTGCAATGGTTGTGGGGAGCATCGAGTTTTTTTATTCTACTTTGCTTGTATGCATCGGTATGTTGGTAAGCAGTATCTGTGCAGGACTTTCGAATCCTGCGGGGTCAGCTTTGATTATAGATTCCAGCAGTAGCGAAGAGAGGAAGTATATTTACGGACTTGATTATTGGCTTTGGAACGTGTCCCTGCTAATAGGAATCCTACTAGGCGGCTTCTTATTCGAACAATTCCGGATGGAACTGTTTATTGCACTGGCGTTCATTTCCTTCTGTTCGCTCCTGATTGTCGCATTATTCATTTCGGAAAGCCTGTCCGTAATCGATCCGCAAATTCAAAAAAAAAGTTTTTGGCGGAGTACAGCAGCAAATTACCGTGTTGTCTTAACCAATAAGGTATTTATATTTTTTCTGCTTGCCTCATTGCTGGATCTGTCCATTGAACTGCAATCCAATAATTATACACCCATTCGGCTTGTTCAAGTCATTGGGCATCAAACGTTATTCTCTGTAGCTGGCTACTCATTGAAAATCAACGGATATAACTTGTTTGGTATTTTAAGCATAATTAATACACTGTCTGTTATTTTATTCGGCACATTGATTGCCAAGCTTTTTAAGAAGACGAAAGATACGAAAGCGGTAACGGTGGGAATTTTGCTGTATGCCGCCGGATATGCATTAATTGTAATCGGCAAAAGTCCCTGGTTCCTCTTCGCTGTCATGCTGATTTTATCCATTGGCGAAGTAATCTATATTCCGCGAAAACAAGCATTGTTGGCGGATATTATGCCGTCTGATAAACGGGGTTCCTATATGGCGATCAATTCATTGACAACGCGGGGAGCCATGATGATCGGTTCGTTATCCGTTACGTTCAGTGCATTTGTTCCGTCCTGGATTATCGGGCTGGAAATGTTCCTGTTGGGTGTGATAAGTGTTTTTCTTTACATTCATGTACTTGCCCTGAAACAATCTTCCCCTGCTGTACAGGGCATGGATAAGGCGGTGTCTGCAGAGACTTAAGTGACTTAATAAATAAACTTCTGCTGGCACTAGTAGTTGAATAGGTACAACTAGCCTTGCGTATGGCATAGGTCGGTCAACAATTATCTGTAAACTAATTTCAAGGACCCCCCTCTTGGGGGATTTTTAATTTAAAATGGCTTATGGTGCTACCCCGCAAAATATCCGAAACAAGCAGTTGAGGAAATGAAGGATATCCAAGGACGTCCAATTCTATTGGGCGTCTATATTTGTTATAATAGCTGCAAATTATAAGCTGGTGTTTAAAAGGGAGGATACATCCTTGGAAGCGATACTAAGACGGCACTGGCCGGAGTGGAACGGAACGTTGCAGAAACGAACCGGGGGTTGGAATAATACGACGTATTTTGTTAAGGGTGGTATGCGAAGCGGGGTGCTGCGCATCTACGATACACACAGGGATAGGGACAAAATTGAATTTGAGCATGCAGTTTTGCAGGCACTGAGTAAGCATTCTCTATCATTCAGGGTACCGATACCAATTCGAACAGTGACGGGAGAGACACTCGCTCAGCTTGAGAAGGAAAGCGGCAAATATGTCTGTCTGTTCGATTACATAGAAGGCAAATCACCACTGGAGCAGGATTCAAGCTTTGCCTATTCTTTTGGCGAGGTCACGGGTGAATTATCTGCTGTGCTTGCGACATTCCGTCTTGATATAGCTCCAGTCTACCGACCGTATTATGCCCTGCAGCAATCCTATCCATTGTGTAACCAGGAGATCGTTCGAGAGATTTGCCTTCATCCGCCTGAGCCTCTAAAAACTTTGCATGACGAGCTGCGATGGATAGGAAAAGTATATGAAGAGATTACAGATTCGCTTCATGCATTGGAGGAGTTGCCGCATCAGCTTGTACATGGGGATTTGAACGCTTCCAATTTGTTAGTAAAGGATACCGATCATAGCCAAGTGACTGCACTGCTTGATTTTGAATTTTGTACGTTAGACGTTCGGGTCATGGAACCAGCGGTTATCTTATCGGGATTTTTGGGACAACCGGAGGAGATGCAAGCAGTCCGGGATTTTTGCCAGGGCTTCTGCCGCCAAGTTCATCTGTCCCACGCCGAGATTGATGCGGTGCCTGTATTGATGCTGCTTAGGAAGGTAGATGTATTTCTTCATTTTTTGAGTCGCTTTCTGGAAGGAACTGATCAGCCACATGTGTTACAAGAGCAGGTCAAGCAGATCGCTGCCGACTTGCTGCAACTGTCTACCAGAAGTAGCTGGATTCAGGAGGAGCTAGTCCAAGCTGGAACAGTGTATGAATAAACGAGTTAAATGCCGTTTTATGTTATAATCTCTGGAAAAATAGAGCCTATGTCCATAGAGATGTACTCGGAATTGGAGGAGCAGATGAATAGTTGGTTAACGAACGCGTTACGACCGTACTTCGGGCTGGAGGCGCTGGAAGAACATTGGGACGTGGTAGAAATTAAAGAAGGATACTTTATTTGTGTGTATGGGGATGTTATTCGTAAGTGAATTTCTTCCACTGAGGATGCTTATGGGGAAACCGATGTAGAGATTCTTACACGTGATCGGGCATTGGTTTTGCCTAAAACGGCTCGTAGCAAAGAGAAAAAGCTGAATTACACAAGTGTTTAGAGCATCAAGGCAGAAGGTGTGACCTTTTCAGCAGGCATTAGAAGGGATCGTCCTATTAGTTATGTTACTGCTGTGAACAGCAAAACTGACGTGAAATTGCCCATCACTGGATGTGAACAATTTACATAGTAAAGAAGAGATCATCGATTGGCTTCAACGTTACCCGTCACTTGTGCCCAAAGATTATGATCGTAGGCTAGACCGGTTGAAGCATATGAAAAACCAGCGTTATAAAACGGTCCCGGGAGACATCTTCCGTTAGTTTCTTACTGAGTGCAAAGGGCACAATCGTGTCGTCCTTTGAAGCAATAGCTGTACGCGCCTTTAGCGAATCCATGATGTGCTGATAATCAAAATGACTATTTGTAAATTCATCTAATGAGGGGAGGCTTGGCACTGGATCGGTAAAACCGGAAACGAAAACGACGCCACCCAGTGGTTCCGGGGTAATTACTTGCTGCAGGTACCTTAATATGGATACACATCCCAAGCTATGACCAATAAAATAGGTGTCTTTATGTAGAACTTTAATATTTAGCAATAGATGCTCGATCCACTCATTAAGTTTGGGGGATTGCGAATTGGGCATCTCCAGTATTTCTACCGATACCCCATCTTCCTGTAGTTTGTCTTGTAACCAAGGAAACCAATGATCAGATGGCGAAGCTGTGTATCCGTGGATTATATATACTTGTTTTTTATTTTGTATGTTTGTCACAATACTTTTTCTCCCATCATCCAGCGTTTTGTTATTGTTTCGTTGTTGATATGTGCCCACTTCGTGTAAGGACTCCTCTTCTAGTTTAACAAATTCTTTAAGCCCATGAGTATCTAAACTACAACTCTAATAAAAATAGGGTATTAGAGGTGCTGGTAGACTGTATAAATGAGCATCAATCTCCAACAGAGCAGTTAGTCTCCAATTTGAAAAAAACCGGGAGTTTTTATGAAAGTATTGACTGCATTGCTTGAAATCAGATTTTTTGTTGATAAAGCCAGCTTCACAAATGCGGGTATAAATTATTACTTATCAAGAATAAAAGGGGTTTAATGATGCCATTCCATCACGTTTCTTTACCCGATTTACCACCGGTTATCGGATGCCTTACAGCCATTCATCCTGTAAAAGGCGACTCTCAGGAAAGCATAACCCTGCTGGCACTGAACACACAAGCAGAACTGTGGAAACTAGAACTTCGCTCTGGCAGCGCAGAATTATGCACACGTATTTGTATTCCTGATTTTAATCCCATGCAACCTGTTCAAATGGTTACCAGTCCTAACGGCAAGTATGTAGCTATATCCAATCGTTTTGGACGGCATGCGGCAGTGTATGATTTAGTCCATGCTCAAGAAAAATTGCAATTATCACGGGACGAATACCACTATGATAAAAGTATGTTTCCCCTGGCATTTGTTCATCGAGATGGTGCATGTATCCTTGTTCATGGGACGGAATGGAACCGGCTTGATCTGAGGGATGTAGAAACAGGTACGCTTTTGACAGCAAGACCTACCCCTGTTTATAACAGTGAATGCAGAGATGAGCACTATCTAGATTATTTTCATGGGAGGCTGTTGAATTCACCAGGGGGAAAATGGATTGCGGACACGGGATGGGTGTGGGCTCTGATTGGAGTGGTCCGAACTTGGTCGTTATCGGATTGGCTGTTGAATCCATGTGAATCGGAGAATGGTCCGTCGGCTCGCAATCTTTGGCAAACGATCGATTGGGATGGGCCGGTATGCTGGACAGGACCCGATACATTGGCGGTTTGGGGGCAGATGGATGCCGATTTACTGGAGGAGGAAGATTGGGGAGAAGAAGGAGTTGAACCGGCTGTTGTCCTATTCGATATGACCCAGCCTGGGTACCGACGTGTGCTTCCTGCGGTCCCATCCCTAAATTGTAAGCCTAATGAAGACGGGATTTTTCCCTATCCCCAAGCGGATATGGCCGTTTCCGGCGACCGATTATTCTTATGGGGAAAAGGAGTCCCGCTTCAGGTATGGCGGCTTTCAAGCGGTGTGCGGGAACATGTAGATACGGAGCGATTTCCACTTATATACCATCAAGAGGCAGGAGTTTTCGTTGAATTAAATCCAGATAGCGGTTGTAAAGCCTTGAGCTACGAATAAATGGCGTTACCGGATTTTCTTCCTTCCTAGTGATATGGGAAAATATGCATTAGTTATAACAATTATAAAGGGGCGTAAAACCAAAATGGCACTTATCAAGGATCGTTTTTTGGGATGCCTGGTTGGGCTGGCTGTGGGTGATGCTTTGGGAACTACAGTAGAATTTAGCAGTCCAGGCACATTCAAACCTGTAACGGATATCGTAGGCGGTGGTGTATTTGGGTTAAAGGCAGGACAATGGACGGACGATACGTCTATGGCGCTTTGCTTGGCCGAGAGTATGGTGAGAAAAGATGGCTTTGATCCGGCAGATCAAATGCGCCGATACACCAATTGGTACCACCTGGGATATATGAGCAGCACGGGAACGTGCTTTGATATCGGTGGTGCGACGAGAGCAGCACTGCATCGCTTCGAAGCTACCGGAGATCCGTACAGTGGGTCCGTTGACCCCATGACTGCAGGCAATGGGTCTATTATGAGGCTTGCACCTGTTGCTATGGCCTATGCGAACCGTCCAGAAGAGGCGGTGATGTACGCCGAGATGAGCTCGCGAACTACCCATGGAGCAGCCGAAAGTGTGGAGGCCTGTGCTGTGCTTGCTTCAATCCTTGTGGCAGGTCTGCGGGGAGCGGACAAAGAAGCGATGTTATCGGCTGACGTTTGCCATAAGTGGCGCCGAGACGAGCCAATTTATTCGCCAGTAATTGAAGAAATTATTCAGGGATCTTACCGGCATAAGGAGCCGCCCGAAATACAAGGAACCGGTTATGTCATTCGTTCCCTTGAGGCTGCGCTGTGGGCATTTCATCACTCAACTTCATTTGAAGAGGGGGCGCTGCTGGCGGTAAATCTGGGGGATGACGCCGATACGACCGGGGCGGTGTACGGGCAGATTGCCGGATCTTACTACGGGCTAAGTGGTATTCCCCGTCGGTGGAGCGAGATGCTGTCGATGAAGGAGACGATTGATGAACTAATCGAGGCTTTATGGAAGAAGGTCGAAAAGGACCAAACACTCTAAGGGGAACATCTATAAAGATCAAGCTGGGTTGCTTTTCTTATTAAGCAGAACCCAGCTTTTTTTGTTCCTTATATTTTTTCATGACGATTCATCTCTTGGGATTACTTCATAATATCGCCCTACTTCCGCCCTACTCAGAACCATGCGGTTATGACAAAATAATGGAGCCCATAATCAATAACACTTTTACTTCATGGATCTTTCAGAGGAGGAGTTACATTGTCACATCCATATATCCAGCTTCATTCAGTTGTCGATATTTCCAACTATATTAAAGGATTCGAGATCGTTTCGACCCAATTTGGCCCTGATGGACGCGTGTATAGTCTGCTGATTGATAAAATCCCAGAACGAGTGCGGGGGATGTTTCCGCCTGTCTCATTGAAAGACAGACATACTTACAAGGTACTAATCATAGACAATAACATTGAAGAAGTGTGTATTGAGGGGCAGCAGTTTAACTATCATTATGTACAGCCTCTAAATCATCATTTGTTACTCGTCGGGGCACGCTGTCATTATTATGGACCCAGCCAATACGATTTAAATGGTAAAATCATTGATTATGAAGGCCACACCGTGAATGAACTGCTGCTTGGGGACGGTATCCAGAGTGTTCAGGTTACAGAAGAGGGTACAATCTGGACGAGTTATTTTGACGAAGGTGGCTGTTGAAGAGTTAGTGTAAAAACCCACGTCCGACGTGGGTTTGTCGTTTAAAAACAAAAAACATGATGCTTATTCATACGTTTTGACAAGATCCTTCAGGGAGGTAATGGTACTTCCTTCCCCAAGAGCACCGAATTTCCACTCACTCCCATAACGGTAAACCTCACCTACACGTATACTACACATTCCTTGATAGTCCTCCGTCAAGTTGTATCGGAGAATCTCTTCAGCTTGGGACGCATCCAATATCCGAATATAAGCATTGTTCACCATACTGAAATCCTTACGTCTACCAAAACTAAAAAAACGAAATATATTCACAATAAATATCACTCTGTGCACCTCAGGAGGTAGTTGTTGGAGAGATACGGTAATGACTTCATCATCACCGTCACCATGTCCTGTTAAGTTGTCACCACCATGTACGACGGCCCCACAAGGGCTATTCTTATTTCCAAAGTACACTAGGTTATTCTTTTGGGTCAGCTTGCCGTTCTCATTAAGAAGAAGTACTGACGCATCAATATCCATTGTTCTGCCCTTCATAGGGTCCCATCCGAGACCTACTTTTAGTACGGATAAGTGCGGATTATTTTTTGTTAGGTCTATCTTCTGTCCTTTAACTAAACTAATACTCAATGTTATGCCTCCTCATCATTATTTCGCTCTCCCCTGAAATTGTAGCATATTTATAGAAGGATATAATCTGAAAAAGATTTGGCTTCCTATCCATTCGTTTAAGGAATCTGGGAGCAGAAGTCTAGGCAAGATGTTTCGGTAAGCAGCATGATAATTTCGTAACCTCACAGATTCTTTCCCGTATAAAGATAAAAACATGATCCGAATCCGTTCCCGTCAGGGAAGAAATACAACCATGTTTAACAAAAATAGAAGTTGAGGTAATGCATCGTATGAATGAGAAATTTATAAATCATGCCAATACAGGGTATCAGCTGGCTGAGCAGAAGGCGGTTCAGTATTTTGCATCACTTTATGCACAGGTCGTAGACAAGACTTATGTGACTGCCTTGACAGAGGATATCCAAATGTGGAAAAGGAATCATATTCATTATGCTTCATGGCTATCCTTCTTTTCGCGGGCAAAGAAAAAGCCTGATACTCGGGATTATCATAAATACATTCAATGGCTGAATTATACAGGCAAATTGGATGATTACCTGGATCGAAGCGTCTCCTATATTTATATGAGGGATTTAGGCAAAGCTCTGAATTCTCCTGATACACAGAACCGGATTAAGCGTGTCATTGCTGACATAAAAAAACACTTGATTCAATCCACCAGTGCAAACGAGGAAGACCAGCCCGAATTTATGAATTTGGCCGGGGTGTATCGGTGGGCCCAGAAGGAAGGCATAGAAACCGCTACGATCTGGGTAATCAACAAACTTAGGTCTGTATCCTCCCATATTCCGAAGGAAATGGATGCAGAGCAGGCCCAGCGCAAACTGATTAAGATCATAATCGGGGTTATTTTGCATGTGATGGAAGAAATGGACGATAACGTATCACCTGCAGAACGTGCTCGCAGACTGGATGAAGCCATTAGGCTTGGTTATTCCTATGGTCTAACCTATCCTTTCATTGACGATCTGCTCGATTCCCAGGTTTTGACTGTACAAGAGAAAGAACAATACTCCCGTATGATACGTGCCGCGCTTCTTACTGGTACTGTGCCTGAGCTGGGCGACTGGAACGGAAATCATATGAAGTTGTTTCAATTTATACACGCAGAGCTCTCGGATGCTTTTGAATATATTAAGCAACATCAGCGGCCGGACACACAGCAGATATTTTTCGAGCAGTCCTATGTCTTTTTTCATGCTCAGGATATCGACCGCGTCAAGGACCTAACGCATGCTAATTACACCAATGAAGAGCTTTATATACCTGTCATTTTAAAATCTGCTTCTTCCCGATTGATTGTCCGTTCCGTGATTGGTGCTCCTGAGGATGAGGGCTTTGAGCAACGAACATTCTTTTATGGTATCTATAACCAGTTAGCTGATGATTTTGCGGATATGGTTGACGATATGAGAGACGGTGCGGTAACGCCCTATACCTACTATTTAAAATACCATGAACAGCGTTCGGATCTAATCAACCCCTTTGAGTTATACTGGGTGGTCATTTCCTATTTGATCCATAACGTGTATGATTCCGATGCCATGGCCTGTGAGGTGATACTGGATCGTGCAATGAATGGACTCAAACGTTATAAAGAGCGTGTAGGTACTGAAATGTATAATGAAATGATGGAGATCTTTGCATCCGGAAATCCGGAATTCAATCGTCTCATCCAGCAGATGGTGCGACAAGCGGATGATGTAGATTTCTTCGATAAACTGCTTCGGGACCAGATGATTACCCATCTGAAAAACGATTCGAAAGAAAAGGAAGATTTTTTTAATACGATCACAACGGTTCGCCATCAGATTAACAACCAATTGAAAATTACCAAACCTCATGGGATTCCAGCGATGAAAGAGCAGCTTATTGATGCAGCAAATTACAGTCTCGAAGGGGATGGGAAGCGGATACGGCCTATATTGACTTGGGTCATGGGCGTAAACGAATACGGACTGGACGCATCGGCAATTGTACCACTGCTACGATCATTGGAGTATATGCATACCGCATCCTTGATCTTCGATGATCTGCCTTCTCAGGATAATGCATCTACCCGCAGAGGGCGTCAGACCTTGCATCAGGTGCATAATAGCGCTACCGCGGAATTAACCGGATTGTATCTGATTCAGAAGGCGATTGGGGAACAATCGTCACTTGATCAGTTTAATGCTGAGACTGTACTTGCTTTGATACTATACTCGGCCCAAAAGGCAGAAGATATGTGTATGGGACAGGCGATGGATCTGGATGCCAAAGGAAAGGAATTGACACTGGAGCAGTTAAATATGGTGTGCTTTTACAAAACCGGAGTGGCATTTGAGGCTTGTCTGGTGATGCCTGCCATGCTTGCACAAGTCAAGGAGCCGGAAATTGCTGCTTTGAAGAAATTCGCTTATCATGCGGGGATTGCTTTTCAGATTAAAGATGATTTGCTTGATGTGGAAGGAGATCAGCTCTTACTCGGAAAACCTATTGGTCAGGATTCTGAGAACAACCATTCGAATTTCGTATCCATCCTGGGTCAGGAAGGTGCCAGTAAAGAGATGTGGGAACACTACTGTCTTGCTATGGAAGCGTTGAAAGAGGTACCCCGCAACATCGCTTTTCTGAAGCATCTAATGAATTATATGGTTAACCGGGACTATTAAAAAGGTTTGTGCCCCATTGCTTAATAGAAGCGATGGGGTATTTTGCGTTAGGGTAAAGCAGCGGTTCGACTCTTCATCATATCCAGTAAACTTGATAAGCAAAATGATCAGACGGTGAAGCAGTGTATCCATGGATGATATACATTTATCAATCTCAAGCTCACTTTCCTTGAATGAATATTCTTTATTTTAGCAGTACTGTTATTTCTCTTATAAAAATCAAGCGCTTTCTACCGATATATATATATCATCACGGTGTAATCTCTTAATTCTTATGGTTTGGGGGATAGTATCCATGGGAGCAACGTGATCTATTATACATAGACGACTGGAGGAGTTTTGATGAAAACAAAACTATCAGACAGCACTAAAAAAGTAAAAGGATTTAGAGATTTAAAGGTCACGACAACGATGGTCTCCATGATCATGATCAGCTTGGTGGGTTTGCTCATTGTATCGTTGGTAGGGGTTCTCGGCATGTATCAAGCTAAAGAGGGCCAAGGTATTTTGTATATGGATCGCTTTCAGCACCAAACGAATATTCTGGAAGTGAAAAGTGATTTTTATAACATGCGGGCCAACTACACCAAAGTACTCGATAATGAGGAGTACACAGATAAACAATATAAGCAGGTACAGAAGGGAAAAGACAGCGTTACATCAGGGTTAAGTAAATTCTCGCAAAAGAATCTGGACCCGAAGGAACAGAAATTGTACGAGGAACTAAGAGGGAGCGTAGACACATATTATCAGAATATTGAGCAGATCATGGCAGTCAAAAAAAATACTGGAACGTATGACAAGGAAGAGAGAGGCCGGATTAATACATCCAGTACGGCAATTGTTAAGATACTGACTGGTATTTCTGATTACAATAATGAACAATCAGCCAGCCTATATCAAAATACACAAAATGAGATTAACATGCGCACGATTGTTTTGATCGTGATTCTGGCCCTGGTGATGGCTGTTCTTGGTATGATCTCCTTTTCGGCCATTCGGAATATCCGTTCCCGGATGAGCACCATTACGAAATACTGTGAAGAGATTACCCAAGGCAATTTAACGGCAGCACTTGATCCGACCCTGCTCAAGGGTAATAATGAAATCGCTGTCATTGCACGTGCCATTCAACAAATGACAGATTCAACCTCAATGGTTATTACGGGAGTTATCAATGAGTCCCACCAAATAAATCAGCTAAGTGATCAGACGAATCATAATATGACAGATCTCAATGAGCGGATTAGAGACGTATCGGCTACGGTCGAACAGCTGTCAGCAGCAATGGAGGAGACTTCGGCATATACAGAAAACATGAATCATTCTGCGGATGAAATGCAGCGGGCGGCAGAGTACATTTCGCTCAAAACTCAAGAAAAAGCGCAGTCTGCCTATGATACAAGCCTAAAAGCCGAAGCGTTGAAGCATCAAGCTAGTGAGTCTAATAAAGCGTCCAAAGAGATTTACCGGAAGACCAGTGAAAAGATGACGGAAGCGCTGGAACAAGCCAAGGCGGTAGACCAAATTCGTATACTCTCCCAGTCCATTCTGGAAATTACGGCGCAAACCAATTTACTGGCTCTAAATGCATCTATTGAAGCGGCTCGAGCCGGTGAGTCAGGTCGGGGGTTTGCGGTTGTGGCTAACGAAATTCGCAAGTTGGCAGATGGGTCCAAGCAAGCGGTAGACCAAATTCAGAGTGTTACTCAAGAGGTTGTACAATCTGTAGCCAATCTGACGACCAATGCCGGGGAATTACTGGATTTCCTGCATGCCAAGGTGGGCAAGGATTATCAGCTGTTTGAGGATACGGCAGAACAATATTACAACGATGTAGTTGAGCATACGAATACAGTTAATGATTTGAACGCCACCTCCAAGCAGGTGAATGCAACGATCCAAACCATGGTGAGAGCTATCCGCGAGATTGCAACAGCCAGCGAACAGTCCGCCGTATCTACCCAGCACATTGCTGAGAACATGGTTTCATCGACGGAAAAGTCTCTTGAAGTGGCGCAACAGTCTGATCAGGTGAAGGAAAGCGCTACCAGATTAAATGAACTGGTCGACGGTTTTACAATTTGACGAAGCTAGTCTGGTGAGTGGTATTCTATATGAAGGGTTGACTTCATCAGCTCGATAGCCAGAGTCTAGAGGGAACAATACATCAAAGAAATGCACTTGGGGAGCCGCAAGAAGGCTCCCTTTTTGATTTTATTCTCTACGGTTGCTCTTGGATTTGTCTACTAAACGAAAACAAAATGCTTAGGAAGGAGGCTTCCAATCAGGAGTCTAATGCACGTAACTCTTCCTGTTCAGCGGTTTGCATTAGCTTATAAATCTGCCGAGTCGTGTTCACATTCCGCACCGTCATATGCTGATACAGGTTGGTTCCGGCCAGTTTCGTCATCCCACTTTTGGTGACATGTTCTCTGCTGACAGAAGACAGAATGGCCCCGGACGTATACATTACGTTGCCTATTCCAGCCTTCAGAGGAAGCTTGTCCAGAACGGAAATATCGTTAATTTCATCCCAGAGAAACAATACATCACTTTTCATCTGTGTATCATTAGACCATTCCTCCGGCAATACCTCCATCATAGTTTGGATTTCGGCCATATTACGGACAATGACCCGGATAGGTAAGCTAAAATCCTCCAGAATCGCCTGCTCCAGTTGGAGTGATAGCTCCTCGTTGGATTGAACTTCACTGGAAAAAATGATGTTTCCGGAGTTGATGTAAGTCGTCACATGGCTCATGCCTGCCTTCTCAAACGTTTCCTTGAGCTTTTTCATATTAATCTTGTTGTTGCCACCCACATTAATGCCCCGCAGCAATGCGACATAGATCATATAAGACCCACCTCTCTTGTACAAAAGGATTTTATTAACACAGGATAGGTATTCAAATAAATACGTGGTTTGATTTTCGCCCAGCAAATGATGCAACAACTCAATTATTCTGTTACAGTACTGGCAGCTTGTCAAATTGGAGCTTATAAATTTTGGTTGGGCGACCGCGCAGCTTTTCTTGTTTTTGATAGCTTACATTTGCAGCGCCCTTCTCGGCGAGCAGATTCATGATCCGGTTGGCGTTGCGGAGCGTGACCCCCAGGTGAAGCGCCAGGTCTTGAGCAGACAGTTCATCACGCTGCAGCTTGTTCATGACGGATATTATTTTGTGAATCTGCAGCGGTGATATTCCTATATATCGGCCCCATGCTTCGGCTTGGGGATCGTGCGCGTACGAAACCTCCAGGTGATTTGACTCCCCAAGCGGACCGAGGATGCGGTCGTCCTCCATGACTATGAAGCTGCTTGACAAAGGCTGCCGCTTAGCAAGCGTAAGTGCGTTTTGCGCATGAAAGCGGGCCTTATACAGTGTTTCTCCGGCTCCCCAGCCGATATCCACGCGTAAAGACAGTTGATAATTCAGGAAAGCCTGCAGCTTGCAGTGAGCCAAGCCCCCCGTCCATTTCTCCTCCATTTCCTGCTGTGATACCAGCAATTCAAAAAAATCCGCATGCTTCTGCGCAACAAAAGGCAGTTCCTCCTCTCTGGAAAATGTCAGCAGAGCTTTGTGCAGCATCGCCATAATCAACGCGGATTCGGGCTCATCCTGCTCGCGCAGCTTATGGAATCCTTGAACTTGCACATGACCGACAGCTGTGCGGTTGGCTTTCATGTGCAGCCTCTCTATTTCGCCAACCGTATTTCTGAATGTTTCAAGAATAGTATTGTCTGAAGGGAATAAATGGACGGCGTTTATCCCATGCTCCGTTAGCTTATGGACCAAATTGCTGTAGCGGGTAACGGAGAGATCTACTTTTCCCTGCTCCCACAATTCTAAATGAAACCGCAGCATATCGTCATAGGACAGCCTGTTCACATGCTCTTCCGGCATATAAGGAAGAAGTTCAGGCTGTAGTATTTCCTTAATGCCGAGAAAGCCGTTATCCTGGCCCAAGCAGTCGACGGCGATACGCTGGCTACGCAGCTCTGGGTGGGCTGAATGAGCCTGAAACATCAATTTATAGAAATCATGTTCAGTAACATCCAGGTGTTTCATCGGCAGAGAGTAAGGACCTTTGATCTCTTTATGCAAAGTTAAATAAGAGAGCTCTCCGCCAAAAATAATGGCGTCCAGCGTCATAGGCCGGGATAAATAAAGGGTTGTGATTTCGTCCAGAGATCGGTAAGGGAGTACCGTGAGCTCACATAACTGCTCCAGCTTCTCCTGCACCTGCTTCAGGCGTTTCACGGAATGCTCAGCCACTATAAAAGCGATTTTAAACATTCTTTCACGTCCAATCTTTCTCGTATTCATTGAATAGGCCCCTTAAGTATACTATAATTTTGGAAAAGGTAATAATACGTCCAAAAATATGCCGGAGGTGCAGCTTGAAGAACATACATGAGGCTCAGCAAGGTGATTGTGAATGGCTTGCGGATAGGATTGAACGTGGGCGGGAGTCGTTTATGGAAATAAGCGATCATATCTGGAAATTGGCTGAAAGCAAATTTGAAGAGTTTGAATCGGCTGATCTGCTGGCCGGCCAGCTGGAGCGCTCCGATTTTCGGGTCGAGCGTTGCGCCGCAGGTCTTCCAACGGCATTTATTGGCAGCTATGGCTCAGGAAGTCCGGTGATTGCCGTATTGGGGGAATTCGACGCGCTGCCAAACATGAGCCAGCAAGCGGGAGTGGCGGTCGAGCAAGCGCTTGAGCATAAGGGGAACGGCCACGGCTGCGGTCATCATCTGTTGGGGACAGGGGCGCTCGCTGCCGTTGTTGCCGTAAAGGAATATATGGAGGAGAGAGGGCTTCCGGGAACGATCCGCTACTACGGTTGTCCGGCTGAGGAGGGAGGATCAGGCAAAACCTTTATGGTGCGTGAAGGGCTCTTTGATGATGTAGATGCGGCTTTAACCTGGCATCCAGGGTATAACAATGCAGTGGTGTCGCAGACCTCAGTCGCGAATTACCAGATAAGGTACAGATTCTTAGGCAAAAGCGCACACGCTGGCATAAGCCCTCATAAGGGGAGAAGCGCCCTGGACGCCGTGGAATTGATGAACGTTGGAGCCAATTACATGAGAGAGCACATACCGCCTGAAGCGCGGTTTCATTATGCTGTGACCGAGACGGGCGGGGAATTTCCGAATGTGGTGCAGGCGGAGGCCGAGGTTGTATATTTGATTCGCGCACCGGAACTTCGGCAGGTGGAAGAGATTTATCACCGAATGAACGATGTGGCCAAGGGGGCAGCGCTGATGACCGGCACAGAAGTAGATATCCGGTTCGAAAAGGCCTGCTCCAATCTTATTCCAAATGTAACGCTGGAGCAGGTCATGTACCGGTGCTTCACACATCTGGGTGTACCCGTTTTTACAGAGGCCGAGCAGAGCTATGCAAGCGAAATCCTGTCCACGCTGCAGCAGGGACGAACGGATGCAGTGAACGGTGAAAGTCTGCCCGAAACGCTTGACCCGTACGAACCTGCCAGCGGGAGGATGTTAGGCTCTACAGACGTATCTGATGTAAGCTGGGTTGTCCCGACCGCACAACTGGAGACGGTATGCTATGCGTCCGAAACGCCGTTCCATTCCTGGCAGATGGTGGCGCAGGGCATGGCTTCAGCGAGCCACAAGGGGATGCTGCATGCTGCCAAGGTTATGGCTGCCACCGCCGTAGAGCTGCTTATGCACCCCGGGATCATGGAAGAAGCAAAGCAGGAGCTGAGGGCGCGGGGAGGAGGCATGGAAGGCTATACCTGCCCGATCCCTGCCCATGTCAAGCCGCCGGTGAAGGAACGTCCATCCCGGCGGCAGCCTGAATAAGCCTCGCAGCAATAAAAAGCAGCATCCTTTCCTTACGTTCCCGACAGAGAGAACGTACGGCGGATGCTGCTTTTTTTCTCCTACTTATATATGAAGATTATAAAGAAAGGGCGAGTACTTGCTCCGTTGTTATATTTGCGCCGGTTTGCAGGTACTCCATGTTTTTCAGCGCCATGTCGTGCGCTTGCCGGCTGGTGCCGATGACAGCGTCCGATACCACATGAAAGTGGTAATCGTGCTGGTGTGCGTCGACGGCCGTGAAGCGGACGCAGATGTCTGTCATGCCACCGATGAGGAACAGCCGTTTGACTCCCAGGCAGCGGAGCAGCAGGTCGAGGTCAGTGGCGAAGAAGCCGCTGTACCGCCGTTTGGTAATGATATATTCACCTTCAATTGGAGCGGTTAAGGGATGAAACTCTTCGGCAGGGGTACCTTCCAGACAATGAATCTTTTCCACACCGTCCAGCTCACGTCCGAAATCGCTGAGGTCAGCACGGTGAAGCTCACGGATTTGAATGACCGGCAGTCCCAACTCGCGAAAGTGCTTAATCACCTTCGGACTATTCAGCATGCAGGTGCCACCTTCCATGACGGGAATGGCATCGCTCTCTACGTCATTCTGGATGTCTACGACGATAAGTGCGCTATGTTGAGGTATTTGGTTCACTGGGCAATCTCCTTTCTCCTTCATTGGTTTAGTTAAACAAATCCTCGACCGAAATGATCGATCCGGTCTGGAAGTATTCAATGTTGTCTAATGCGGCTTGAGCTACTTCGTCGCTGCTTGGCGTACCAACAGCTTCCTTGAATACATGCACATGGTAGTTGTATTGGTGCGCGTCTACCGCCGTGTAATGCACGCAAATGTCAGTCATGCCGCCAACCAGGAACAGATGCTCAGCTTTGAGGCCGCGCAGCAAAATTTCCAGGTCTGTGCCGAAGAAGGCGCTGTAGCGGCGCTTGTCAACCGTGTATTCTCCCTCGATGGGTGCTGTAGGCTCATAGTAGGTGGCTTCAGGATTACCCTCCACGCAATGGATATTTTCTGCGCCGTCCAGTTCCCGGCCAAAGTCGATCAGGTCCTTCCGGTGAATCTCGCGAATGTGCACGATGGGCACGTCGCCGCGCGTGCGGAAATATTCGGTTACTCGCTCCACATGGTTTAGATAAGCCTGTCTTTGGGGAGTCAGGCCGCGCGATTTCGCTGGATCCGAGTTCTGAACGTCAATCAGGATGTACACACTATGTTCGGGTATTGTAATCATAAAGGTTGCCTCCGGTTCAAAATATAGTATGCCGCTTATGTTCTATTTCGACAAAAAGTCAGTCGAGACAAGCTGCTTCACATCAAACGGCTTCTTGAAAGTGCCGATGGAAGTATAGAAATCAACGACATCCTTCATGGTGTCGTAAATCCAGCCGCCTTCGCCCATGCCTTTGATGTTGTCAGCCATCGTATACAAATGAACGGTAGGGTACATGTCCTTGACCTCTTCGGCACTCACCTGCAGGTCACCTGCCGTCAGCTCCGCAGCAGCATTCAGATCGCTATTGACATACTCTGTAGCGTCCTCTACCGCCTTCAGTGTATTCAATAGCCACTCCGGCTTCTCCTTGGCGTTCTTGGCCGATACCACTACAACATCCAGAATTGTATTCTTCATATCGGCTGTGGATATGATAATGTTGCCATTTCGTGCTGTCGTGCCTTGAGACAGATAAGGCTCGAAGGTTGTTGCTGCATCTACACTGCCGGCAACAAATGCGGCACCGCCTTTGCCCGGACCTATGTCTACCAGATTGACATCGTCCACGGTCATTCCTGCTGTAGCGAGTGCTTTAGCCAGCATATAATGGGTAACTTCGCCATATTGAGCAGTGACGGATTTTCCCTTCAGGTCAGCGACGCTTTTGATGCTGGCATCAGCTACAATGCCGTCCGCACCCGTGGAGGCATTGTGCAAATAGACGATTTTCGGCAGCGTGCTAATATCGGAGCCTTCCTCGATAAGTGCATTGACGGAAACCAAATAAGATTGGAGTGTCGTGAAGGCAATGTCTACGTCTCCTGTCATGACACTCATTAGAGGAGAAGTAGCTCCAAACGCGCCGATTTGCAGGTCTACGTTATGGTCAAGGTCGAATTTTTTATCATCCAGGGCATAGATGCCAATGCCCCCGATGAATGGGGCATATGCCGTTTTAACTGTAACAGGACTTGTTTTCGCACTGGTAGAGTTATTGTCGCCTGCAGCGTTAGTCGCACTACCCGCTGAGTTTGTGTTCCCGCAAGCCAATAAACCAGATAACATGACAATCGACAACAGCATGGTCGCGCCTGTTTTCATGAAGCTGAATTTGTTTCGGTTCATATTAATTCTTCCCCTCCATTTGGTTTGTATATGATAAACATCCGGTGGGTGAGCCAAAGAATCATTCCACCAGATTGTGAATCCATTTGTTGCTCCGAATACGGAGGCGAACGAGCATATATTTACACAGATCATCGAGAATGACGAACAAAAACACAATTTCGATGCCGAGATTAAGCGCATAGCCGGTCAGGAACGTAAGCGGAAGGGATACGCACCAAAGTGTTGCATTGTCGATGACAAAGCACATCCTCGTATCTCCTCCGGCCCGCAGCGTCCCCATAATATGAATGAAGTTCATTCCCTTGATGGGCATGATGACGGCCAGGTACATCACGAGAAGGATAATGGTATTCCGAACTTCTTGCGAAATCCCTTGATACAGGTTCAGGAAGAGGGGCACGCAGGTCATCATAATTATGCCCAGCAGCACGCCCCCTAGGGCGGTATACGTCGCCATGCGGCTGGAATAATAGGGAGCCTTCTCGGATTTACCCTCGCCAATGGTTTGCCCGAGTATAATGGCGGCGGCTTGCCCGGTGCCGATAAAAAAGGCGATAAGCAGTTGTTCCAGCACCTTGGCGATTCCAACCGCAGCTCCGACCGTATAGCCCATATGATAGAAAACGACGCTGTACATGGCGTATCCGATACTCCACACGGTTTCATTCAAAATGACCGGAGCGGAGGTTTTAAAATATACAGTAAGAAAGCTCTTTTGGGCTGAGAGCAGATCCCGGATCGTCGGTGCAAAGCTTCTGAATCTGCTGTACAGGATGGAAGTCATAATCAGCATTTCTATCGTTCTGGCCATAACAATGGCAATGGCAGCTCCCTGAATACCGAGCACAGGCAAGCCGGCATACCCAAAAATGAGCAAATAGCTGAGCACAACATCGATTATGATGGTCAAGACGATGATTCGCAGAGGAATACCGGCTCTCCCGATATTTCGATAAATCATTGTGCAGGCCAGGGATAACCCGGTAGGCAAATAACTGATGCCGACTATCTGCAGATAGTTGGCGGCCTGCTCGACCACCTCGTATTCGTTAGAGAAAATATGCAGCACCTGGGTTGGGAACAGCAGGGCGATCACAGTGAACAAGGCACTCACAGCAAGAACGAGGGCAAAGGCGACCGCAGATGCAACCTTGAGATTGTGGTGATCTCCCTTGCCGTAATATTGGGACAGAAAAATAGTAGAGCCGCTGACAATGCCGACAATGATGAGATTCAGTATGAAAAAGACTTGTCCCGCCAGGCTCGTGGCGGATACCTGCAGGTCCCCAAGCTGGCCCACCATCAAGGATGCGAAGGTGTTGGTAATGCTTGTCAACATGCTTTGCAGGCCGATCGGTAGCGACAAAAGCAAAAAACCTTTTAGAAAAGCCTTATCCTCATGAAAAGTACCGATAAAGTTAGTTTGTCGCATGAAGGTTATTCCCGAAATCTCTTGAATGCAGCAGACTGTGTATCTTCTTGCGGATCTGAATAAATTCCTGGGTGTCCTTAAGCTCCAGGTCCCGCTCCTGAGGCAGATCAATCGGAATATCGGCAATAACCCGCCCCGGACGGGAGCTCATGACGTACACACGCTGGGAGAGGAATACGGCTTCCTCAATGTCATGTGTTATAAAGATGACGGTATGCTTCTCCTTCTCCCATAATTCTCTCAGCTGCAGCTGCATATTCCCTTTAGTGTCGGGATCAAGCGCGCCAAAGGGCTCGTCCATGAGCAGCACCTCCGGATTGTTGGCGAGCGCACGTGCGATGGCTACCCGTTGCTTCATGCCGCCGGACAGCTCCTTTGGCAGTCTGTTGCGGAAATCGGTTAAGCCGACAAGGCTTAAGTACTTCTCGACGATTTGATCCGCTTCCGGCTTGGGCATTTTCTTCAGCTTAAGGCCAAAGCGGATGTTTTTCTCCACCGTCAGCCACGGGAACAGCGTGTATGCTTGGAATACCATGCCGCGGTCCGCACCCGGCCCTGTCATGACGCGGTTATCCAGCAGGATATCGCCGGAAGTCGCTTCGTCCAAACCGGCAAATATGCGGAGCAGGGTAGATTTGCCGCAGCCGGAGGGGCCAACCACACTAATAAATTCATTGTCTGCAATATCTATATTGATGTCTTGGAGCGCGAGGATTTCCGTTTTTTTGGATCGGTAAATTTTGTTGAGATTTTTGCAGGAAATTTTAATAGTCGGCGTTTGTTTCATTAAATAGGTCCCCCTTTCGAGTGTTGCTGTTGTTACACATCTTCGGCCCAGTGGAACAGACGTTTGTTGATGAATGCAAATATGCGGTCGAATAGCAAACCGAGAATGCCGATCACAAAAATGCCGCCAAAGATGATATAAGTCTTCATAAACCGTTCCGCAATCATAATGTTGTAGCCAAGACCAGAGCTCGAAGCTAGCATTTCCGCCATAATCAGGTACGTCCAGGCCCAGCCCATGACCATGCGCATCGTATCCATGACATTAGGCATAATGGCGGGGATGATGACGTTGCGGATCACCTGTGTCTGAGAGGCGCCCAGTGTATAAGCCGTGTTGATCAGGTCGATTTGGATGCCCTTGACGATATCCGCAATCATGGCGGTCATCGAAAAAACGGCGCCGACGACGATAATCGTAATTTTTGCGGTTTCCCCTACGCCGGTCCATACCATAATCAGCGGAATCAGTGCCGAAACGGGGAGGTAGCGGAAGAATTCGATCAACGGCTTGGTTACGGCGTTTATGATTTTGTAAGTGCCTGAGAGCAGGCCCAGCGGAATGCCGATTACAACGGCGATAAGAAAGCCCATCAGCACACGGTAGCAGCTGATAGCGATATCCGCCCAGAGGCTTCCATTCTGGATAGCGGAGAGCAGGTAGGAGAAGGTCGCTTGAGGTGTAGGCAGAAAGATGGGGTTGATTCCCGAATAATTGCTTCCTACGTACCACAGCAAAATCAGCAACATAAAAGTGATAATCATAATTGAATTGAAAAGACGAGAGTTGATATCCCGACGAATCCGAAACAGGTTCCGTAGCAGACCTCTGTTGTTCACTGGCTAATTCCCCTTTCAAAGTATGCTTGTTCTACTCTCCCATTTCGTAAATTTTCAAGCCAAGTTGCAATTGAAGCCGCGCTTCCGCATCGTCGAAAGAGATCCCGAGCATCGTTTTGATCTTATCGAGACGGTAAACGATGGTATTGTAGTGGGTATACATGGCTAGTGCGGTGAGTTTGATGTTGCAGCCCATTTGAAAGTAAGCAGTCAGCGTTGGAATCAGGCTGGAGTTATGGGCTTTGTCATATTGCACGAGAGGCCGGACAAAGCGGTCGATAAACTTATCCACGTTGGCATGCTTGGGGAGCAAGGTCAGTATCGTATAGATGCCCAGCTGCTTCCAGGTGATCAGTTTGGCATTCTCTCGGCTGATGCAGGAGGCGATATATAAGTTTTCTGTATCGATATATCCCGCATTAATGGAAAGTGGAGCGCTGGATTCACCGATGCATAAGGAGAAATTTGTTGTGCCGCACGCTTCGGCAATTAGCCGGATCAGGGCTTCCGTCTCATCTGGCGGAACATTGCCGCCGCCAGCGGGCTGAGGCATGAGCACGATGATTTTTCCAGACATGGCCGTAAATAACGCCGGGCTCTCGGGGTCCATATGATTGAGCTTTGACAGCATGGCTGAGTCTGGTGTCGGCTGCAGGCTGGAATGGAATTTCACAATGATCACACGGTAGCAGCAGGCTGACAGATTGCTGTACCCGTAAAACTGACCTTTAATATCGAGATCCTCCGAGCTGGGAATGCAGCCCATCAGCCAGTCTTTCAAAAAATCATCAAAGTATTTGGCCTGAACCAGCTTATAGGTGTTCTCACTGCTAAGCCGAATATTAAGCAGCGGGAGCATTCGGGACACCGTGGACAGATCAAGATCGCTGCAGGCTCCATTCTTCTCCGCGAGTAGTACCAGAATCGGATCCCGCTCTGTCTCCCACAGGTTAAAGACATGCAGGTTGACGCAGCGGCCTGCGGCGTCTTCAACCTGAATCGTGCTGTGCTTGGGGGAAGATCTGGAGTCAAAGCCCAGGAGATGATTGTAGAAGGACTTGAAATAATCCATTTGCTCTGGTGAAGCGATGAACTGGCTGAAAGCATTCAGGATGGAGATTGGATTGCCGATCATCTCTTCAACCACCTCAAGAATTTTCGGCATATCGTAACCATGGAGCATAAGCTCCGACACCTGCTCAAGCCGGCGCTGCAGCAGCAGAATGTTGTGGGCTTCAAAGGTTATAACCTTCTCCATGACCTCACGTACGACATTAGAGAAAATGGTTGACTCCGAAAGCTCGAATAGCGGCAGCCCATGAGCTTCTGCGCAATCAATGATTTTCTGCGGAATCTCGGCAATAAACCTTTTGGGCTTAATGCCGAATGCCGCTACACCCCGGTTAACCAGATGGGGGATAAGCTCAAGAAAGGCATCCATATTATTTTGGTAGGAATACCCGGTTGTCACCAGAAACTCGTTTGCCTGCGCCCAGTTTTGAATATCCGGGACCTCCATGATGTTGACTCGGCTAATGATATTATCCAAATTTCCCCTGCCTGCGAGCAGCTTGAGACCTTGCAGGGAATTCATTTCAAACAGGTCTGTACACCGGAATGAAGGCGATGATTGTTCATAAGGTATTCTGGTTGTTGTCATCGCTTCCGCCTCCCTTTTTTCCAGCAGAGATATTAATTTTAGCCTGTCGCAGAGGTGTCATTACGTAGCCTGTCTGTTTCCGCCGCTGCCCACCCGCCGTATCTCGTAATATCCTCGCCGTTTTGCTCGGCATAAGGCTCACATATAAAACCGGTTATTTCAATTTCTCCTTCAAGCTTGATTTTGCCGATTCCAAGCGGGGCGGGAACCAGACGGATGAATTCGCCAAGTCGGCCAACAGGAATTCTCCATACTTCTACCGCAATGGAGCTTCCCTGCTCGGAGCGGATGAGTCCCGGCTTTGCAGGGATTGAGTTTAAGCGGATCAGCCGGTAGCAAGGAGCTGTCCGATCGGAGCGCACAAAGGAAGCGCCACAATTGAGCAGTTGCTTCTCTAGCGGGAAGCCCCGCATGTGCAGGCCGCAAACGGCAAGCTCGATGGATTCGGTCTTCAGAAATTCGGTGGACGCACCTTTCAGAATGCTTTCTTGCCCTCTCATGGAGAACAATGTTATGCCAAAAGGAAGCTGCTCTTCTGCATAATCAGAAGGCAGGGCGACCGCGCACAGATCCAGCAGATTGCAGTGGTTCGTATAATGGCCCATAGCGCTGTTTGTGGAAACCGGGGAGGCCGCAACCTGCTCTCTGGTCCAGGTTCCGCCACAAGTTGGCATCACGAGCACGGCATCCTTTAAGAGAGAATCGGCTTGCTCTTTGTATTCGCGAAGCTCGTGAAGCGCCTTGAATACGGAAGCCGCATCATAGCCCTTAACCAGCGAGGAGCGCAGAATTTGTTCAGTAACCGGGAAGATTTCCCCGGGGTGGCTCTCGACAAATTCCCCCAGGTCAGACCAGCGCTCAGCGACCCAAGGACCGTCGTACAAAATGCTGGAAGTCTTGTTGAAAATGCTGGAATCGACATACTCAATAGGAATTCCGCAAAGTTCCAGGCGCCTTACTGCCGCCTCCCATGCCATGCGGTATGAATCTTTGTAATCTCCGTAAAAGTATAGTTGTTCTTTGGGCAGCAGTATTTTTTGAGGCTTCATTGAGGCAATGGTTTCATAAATCTCTGTACCCACGCCGCTCCTCCGCTTGCCGCGGGCTACAGCATCAATGAGGTAAGCGTCCTCCAGCGTATTGGCAAATACCGTTACGCAATCGAGGGTGGCGCAAGCCGGCACCACACCCCGGGTAGGCCAATCGCCGATAGTTGATTTGTAGCCTACTAGGTCATTAAGCGCTGCCGGGATACGTCCCGACCCGGCCGTGTCGGTCCCAAGCGAGAAGACGGCTTGACCTCTCGCGACGGCTACAGCAGAACCGCTGCTGGAGCCTCCACTGATCAGTTCGGGCTTAAGCGAGTTATGTGTTTCTCCAAAAGGGCTGCGTGTGCCCACGAGACCGGTCGCGAATTGATCCAGATTTGTTTTGCCAATGGGAATTGCTCCTGCTTCCACCAGTCTGGATACAATTTCCGCACTCTTCTCTGGCAGATAGGCGTAAGCGGGGCAAGCTGCCGTTGTGGTCACTTCTGCCAGATCAATATTATCTTTGATGGCGAAAGGAATGCCCCATAGCGGGTATTCATCCGGATTCTTATGTTCCAGGTTGTCCAGATAAGGCTTGATATGGGATAAAGCGGGTGGAACGATCCAGATGTTGCTCTCTTTTTCCTGCTCGGCCTGCTTGATAATGTGCTCCATTAAAACTAAAGGCGTCAGTTTACCGTTTTTGTACATCGTTTTCAATGTGTCGATGGTCAATTTTCTCAAAATTATTGAAACCCCTCTCTGTTAGATAGTTAAGTCATGTGTTTTGTGAAAGATTGAGCAATAAAAGTTAATGTCAGGTATTATGACGTTTTAAACAAATAAAAAGGTGGTGACGAGAAACTTTAAATATTTTGTGTGAAGAATTTTAACATGTTAATTATGTTCTTCATTATCGTTCCCGGTCTGGAAGACTGTCAAGACATCCTTAGATCGTGGGAAGATTTTCATCATATGTTGACAGATTAGGCTGTAAAAGCAGGAGGCGATTTGTGAAATGTCACTAAATAAATCGCTCTGACTTTGTGAATGATTAATCAAATATTTCCACGAACCCTTGCTATTGCAGCTATTTTGAGCAGATAAGAAGGTAGGGGAAAGGTGATTCTTGGGGGGAGCAAGTAGGCGAAAGTGAGATTCGTTCGAGCATCAAGATTTTGATTTTTCTTGTTTGACAATTGCTTAAATGCTATGTTATCTTGCCTAACATAAAGTTTGATAAGCTAGAGTTAGTCTTCTCCGTGGAGGAAAATTGTAGGGACAAGAAGTGAAGAGGAGTGAGCGATGGATGAATGCGATTTGGAGTGAAACGATGCATCCGGGGGGCAAATGGTCCGGCATCATCGGCAAAGGGAAGATGATTCGCTTGACTGCGGTTGAACCAGGCGCCAATGTTTCGATGCTGATGTACCATGCGCGGGATTTAACGGAGCGTTACAATATGCCCGATACACTGAAAGCGCAGCATACGGCACACTTGACGAAGGGCAACGTGCTCATGAGCGATAATGGAAGAGCGATGGCCAGCATTGTACACGACGATTTGGGCTGGCATGATCCGCTGGGCGGTTACACGACAAGAGCGGGCACAGACAGCAAGTACGGGGCTAGCCGTTATCAGGAAAGTCGCAATGACTGGCTGCGCAGCGGCCAAGAAAATCTGGCGGTTGAGCTTGTTAGAAACGGCCTCGGTGATAGGGATATGGCACCTGTGGTGAACTGGTTCTCCAAGGTGTTTTGCGATGAGGAAGGAAATATGCTTTTTGCAGGAAATCACTGTGCTGCTGGAACAACGGTGACGCTTCGCTTAGAGATGGATGTGCTATTGATCTTGTCCAATACGCCGCATCCTCTTGATCCGCAGGAGGTTTATCCGTCTGTGCCGATCAAGATTGAGGTGCTTCCTGCCGTGCAGATTGATTCGGCTGACTATTGCGTCAATTTTCGGCCGGAGAATCGCCGGGCCTTCGACAACACATGGACGTATTACGCACTGCAAGACTAGCTGTCATCTTTTTTTGTGAGGAGGAAGAAGAACATGTTAAAGGCATTTCATCGGGTGGAGAGCCCCCGGAATCCGGAGGCCGCTGTTTATGATAAGGTTATCCCGGCCGGCGAAGGCTGGATGTATGAGCTGCAGCCGGGACAGGTGCTTAGAATCGTGGATCTGGAAGGAAACCAAGCCGCGGACACACTGTTTTATGATGCGGATCATCCAGAAGACCATTATAGCGCTGTACGGACGTTTAACGCGCAAAGTAATATTTATTTGACCACAGGCTCAACCCTTTTGGCTGAATCCGGCAAGGAGCTTGCTGCCATAGTGGCAGATACATGCGGACGTCATGACACACTGGGCGGCTCCTGTTCTTCTCAGAGCAATACGGTCCGGTATGCGCATGAGAAAGGGCACATGCATAATTGCCGTGATACGTTTATGCTGGAGCTTGCCAAACATCCGGAAGGTCACCGTTATGCGAAAAGGGATCTGTCTCCGAACATTAACTTTTTCATGAATGTGCCTGTAACCCCTGAGGGTGGATTAACGTTTGAAGACGGTGTGTCTGGACCTGGATGTTACGTGGAACTCCAATCGAAATGCCATTCGATGGTGCTTATCAGTAATTGCCCACAGTTAAACAATCCGTGCAACGCGTATAACCCTACGCCCGTCCAGGTGCTTATTTGGAATGAATAGACTCATTGGCCGGTGGCCTTGAAACAATTAGTGGAATTGATAAATGGAATCGCCAATCGCAGGATTTCAATGAAGATGAATAATTTCTTTAGCCGAAAAATAGAGTTGGCTCTACGAACGTGTAGAAACAATTCTATTTTTTTGTGTTATTATATTCGTTTTATAAAATGTTATGGATACTTCTAGTGTATCGATTTCAATATACTTAGAAGATGCTCATGTTGTGGGAATTATTTTACAGTATTATAAGATAAGAGAGTATGGAGGCCAAATGCAAAAAAAGACGAATAGCTAGGAGTTTTGACATCATGAAAAAACAGTTCAGTATTCAATCCGCTGTTCCTTCGGATCTGGAGGCGGCGGATCATGTTTTTGAAAGTTCCATATCTGCGGCATTTGAACAGGAGGGTCTGGAAGCTTTAATCGACGACATACAGCAGGAGATTGAACATAAAAAACAGTTGCTGCGTGCATCTTTGTCAGCTTTGAATCCAGACTTGTTTTTCCTGACGGCCAAACATAACCATAACGTTGTTGGAACGATCTCTTATGGCCCCTGCGGAGAAGAAATCAGGAAGTGCACCAACGGCGAACTCCAGCATGTGGGGACTTTGGGGAGTTTGTATGTGCTGCCCAGTTATCAGGGACAGGGAGTAGGCTCGGCGTTAATTCGAGCTTTGATGATCAGGCTGAAGGAAATGGAAGTTGCGCAATTTTGCCTGGATAGCGGCTTCAAAATAGCCCAGACCAAATGGTTGCGAAAATTCGGCGCCCCCTACACCGTTGCAAAGGATTATTGGGGCAAGGATGGAGATCACATGGTGTGGCTATGTGAAGTACAGGATTTTTTATGAGAAATAGAGTGAATCAATCTCCTGTAGCCTGAGTAGAAGTGAGCCGCTGGGCCTTATTGGTTCGAGAGAGAAAACCGCCTGTGCTTAAATCTTGCATCTGAAGAGGAGATGAATGTGAGCATATAGTGACATAAAGAGTTCATCCAGCCCATTATGAAGTGCACTCCTTTATAATAATAAAAAAAGGGACAAGGAGATGAACTCAAGATGAAAAAATTAACCTTGATAGCTACCGGGTTAGTTGCGGTCGCCATAGGAACATACCTGATTGCAGGGAATGCCCAGAGAGAAGAAGCAGATAACCAGGGAGCGTCAAATATCAAGCAATTGGTGCATGATTTCAGTACAAGAAAGGCAACGGCCGAGTCTGCTTCCATCACTTCCAGTCAGTTGAGCGTATCGGAGGATGGTAAAACCACAAAGACCTACGCTCTGCCTGACAACGAATTTTTTCTTTCGATCGCGCCATATATGGAACAAACCCACCCTTGTGCAACCCATAGCCTGACCGGTTGTCAAGGCGAAATGAAGGATGAAGAGTTCAGTGTAACGATTCATGATTCCGCCGGGAATTCAGTCATGAATAAAACCTTGATGAAATCCCAGCCCAATGGATTTATTGATCTATGGCTGCCGCGTGACAAAACCTATAGCGTTACGGTGGAGCATGAAGGCAAAACTGCAAATTCCCAAATCTCCACGTTTAAAAAGGACGATACCTGTATTACCACGATGCAATTGAGTTAACGCAGTGAATCAAACTCCAGTATCCTACTGGACGGTTTTGAAGGAGAAGTTATGCATAGTGGACTAAACGAGTCGACCAAGAATTAAATTCCTGGAACGACTCGTTTTTAAGATGGGTTAGATATTGAATCCAGAATCATATCAGCTACAGTACTTGCAATCTCATCCAATTCAACGGTTCGAGCATCAGGAATCGACGGGGGAGTAGAACTTAATCTTTGCAGCAATCCCATCATCGTCTGGAAAATAGATACTGACATTTTGAAAGAATCAACATCAGGCTTCAAAGAACCGTCCTGTATTCCTTTAGAAATCATTTCTTCTAAAAAATGATTATGAAAACCCTCTTTGATAAAACGCTCAAAGCGGGCTGCCAACTCCTCTTCTTGACATTTATACTTGTAGTAAAGATCAAAAAACATGATAAATCGTAGTTCCTTCCCATGCTCTTTGGCAAAATCAATCCAGCTGTACAGCAAGCTTCGCAGGCTTTCTTTCCCGCTTATATTGTCTTCATTGCCCGCCTTTATAAACTCGGTCATATTTTTGAGTATATTCATAGCTACTTCAAAAACAAGCTCGTCCAGACTTTTAAAATATTTATAAAAGGTAACTCTGCTGATTCCAACAACATCACATATTTGTTGAATATTTATACCCGAAAAATGATACTCCAAAAATAATTGGGTTCCAGCTTTGAGAATTTCCTCCTGATGCTTGTGTTTCAGATTTGTATGCCATGTGCTGGTCATTGTTCAACACTCACCTTTTTTTGTAATTTGGGTCGTCTAATCAAGCCAATCGTTGCCATCAGAATAAATGCACCCAGAATATAAGGCAAATTGATGTGAACGTCAAAAAGTGTTCCGGCTATAACGGGGCCCAATATGTTACCCAAACTATTATATGTAGTATTAAGTCCAGCAACAAAACCTTGCTGATCACCAGCTTGCTTGGAAAGGAGCGTATTTACTGTAGGACGTAACAATGAATTAAATAAAAAGAAAAGAGCAGATACCGCGATCAGATAGGAAAAATTAACTTTGATAAGCATGAGCAACAGAGCAATGCTAGTCACAATAAGCGAGTATCGGATGAGATTGTATTCTCCAATCCTTCGGATGAGTTTATCCATAAACCATACTTGTACGATAATACCTATCGCTGCACCCAGTGTAATCAGGACGGAAATCTCCATAGAACTAAATCCATATTTCTGCTCAATGTACAATGAAAATACGGTTTCATAATTTACCAAGCCGAAGGTCATAACCAAAACTAACACCAGCAAAGGAAAATAAGGCAACGTAAACGATTGTACAAGCTGTTTCCAAATCGAGGGGGTAGCTGTGGCTTTATGAACCTGCGTTCTTTTTTCGACAGGCAATGTTTCAGGGAGAACGAAAGTCAATACGGTAGCCACCAGCCCCAAGCCAGCCGCTATAAAATAAGGAAATCGTACGCCAAAGCCAGCCAAAAGACCTCCGATCCCCGGGCCCAGTACCATCCCCAAGCTCATTGCTGCGCTCAGGTACCCCATCCCTTTTGCACGCTGATCATGTGTTGTGATGTCCGCGACATAGGCAAGCACGGAAGGAACCATGATGCCTAAGCCGATTCCTCCGATAAAGCGGGCAAGATACAATACAGGCAGGTGATACGCTATCGCAAATATATAATCCGAAATAACAGTGAGAGCCAGGCCGATTAAAATCATTTTCTTGCGTCCATATTGGTCAGACCAGCGTCCGCCAATCGGTGAAAACAAGAACTGAGCTGCACCAAAAGCAGCAACCAGGTATCCAGCAGCCGTGCCTGCAGCATGAAACTGTTTTAAATAATCCGGCAAAATAGGAATAACCATGCCTTGACCCAGCAAAGCAATAAATAGATTAAGCATTAAAATAAATAGGGGCAGTTTTTTCTGCAATGGGGAATTGGACATTAGAAGCACTCCTTCAAGATAGTCGTAAAATAAATAAGAGAACACCATTTACATCTCGTTAATAGTTTACAATATGTACACGTCTGTTGATTAACCAGAATAAGTAATTTGATTCATAGAAGCAGAGACACGCTTAAGAAGAACATCCTGAGTCTGGATCAGCCATTCCACCGGTAGATTTTGCAGAAGAAAAAGACGAGAAAATCGAGCAAAGGAAAGAATGGCATGTTTGGGCCATGTCCCTTGAGCGGCATCAAATAACCATTTAAGCAGGACATAAACGATGAGCGCACAAAAGAGTTGCCCATAGACCGCATTTTCGGTTGTTCCAAACAGCGTTGGAATATTCAAATGTTGCTTGATCCAACGGAAAAAGACCTCAATCTGCCATCGAGCTTTATACATCTGTGCGATTTGTTCCGCTGTGACCTGCATTAAATCGGTAACGACTCGGATTACTCGACCTTCAAAATCTCGAAACATCACCACACGATGACGTTGCTTGGAACGACACTGCGGTGTCCCCAACTGGCAGGTGATATCCCGAATGACAGAAGAATCTGCTTTCTGGAGACGGGAAAGGGCATGAGGTTTTTCCAAATGGACGTTGTCGCGAAGCCGAATGACAAAGGATTGTCCTTGGATTTTGAAGTCGTCCAGACGCTCCAGTTTCCCATAAGCACGGTCCATCACCACAATGTAGTCCGGTTGAGCCAACGTTTCACTCATGGGGCCATCATGCTTGGAACCCAGGGTTTCAATCACCTGAAGCGGTTGCCCATTTTGGGCTCGCAAAGCGACATGAAGTTTAATGCCCGCACGCTCTCCGTGATAAGGAGCCCAGGGTAGTCGTGTTTTTCCCACTGTTGTGGTGGTCGAATCGATGAGAAGTAATTCTTTGGGAAACGTAAGTTTTCGGCGTGTTTCTCGGCTACACTTGTGAATGACTCGATGAAGAAGCTCCTTAAATATAGCAAAGGGGACTTCGGCCGCTTTGGTGGAAAAACACGAATAATGAACCATAGGTAAGCCACTGCGAGCGGCATGATCCACACCGGAACGATAACTGTCCCATTGTTCTAAGGCAGCTACACACCAGTATTGAAGTAAGTGGGTTACTGTGAATTTACGGGCTTTGTCTTCATAATCTGCTCCCTTGGTAACGCTTTGCACTTCTTCCGGTGTCAGAATGGATTGAAGGATCAATGGGATCGTGATAGACTTTTTCATGGAGTCGTCACCTTTCGGTTAAGTTTGTAGGGGTACAAACATTTTACCGAGTTGGCGGCTCTTTTTCTACCATTTAGTGGTTAATCAACAGGTGTGCAATATGTAAATAGTATAATCCACACACTGTACTTTAAGAAATTGCATCAGCCAAACGCACGAAAACGGAAAACAGATGCCACTGCGGCATGTCTGCGTTCCCGTTGAGCGTTCTGTACTGCCTTTTATCATTGACAAAATTACATTTCTCCGTCATAATCCAAAAATGATAATGATTATCATTATCTTAAAATGTACATATACGGGGAGATACATTCTATGAAAAAAGGTTTAAGCGGGGTTTTATTGCTACTGGCTTTTGCGCTTGCCCTGGCAGGCTGTGGAGCGGCAGGTAAACCATCGGATACAAGTCAGGCGTCAACTTCCGGCAGCACACCAGCCGAAGCAGCGGGACCTGTGAAAGTAAAGCATAATCGTGGTGAGATCACACTCGACAGCCCGGCCAAGCGTGTTGTTGTGCTGGAATGGACATTTACGGAGGATATGGTTGCGCTGGGCGTTCAGCCCATTGGTAATGCGGATAATGCCGGATACAAGCAGTATGTATCTTCGGAGGCGGCTCTGGACAGCAGCGTGACCGATGTCGGAACGCGCAATGAGCCCAATCTGGAGGCGATTGCTGCATTGAAGCCAGATCTGATTATTTCCAATGTTGATGGAAATGCAGCTATCTATGACCAACTGAAAGCCATTGCACCGACAGTTGAATATAGTCTGAATAGCGGTAAAGGCTACGATTATGACAAAATGGTAGAGATATTCAATAACATCGCGGTCGCTCTTGGAAAAGAAGACAAAGCGAAGCAGGTGCTGAAGGAACTAGATCAGCATTATGCACAGGCCAAAGAAAAGCTCGCCGCTGCCGGAAAAGCAGACTTCCATTATATTCTGACACAGGCGTTCACTTATCAAAATGCGGCCAGTCTGCGCATGTTCGCGGATAACTCGGTCGTCGTAGGCACACTGGCGAAGATCGGGCTGGCTAACGATTGGAAACCGGCCAAGCTTGAACCGTATGGTTTTTCAACGGTAGGCATTGAATCGTTGTCTGCCGTTCAGGACAGCAACTTCCTCTATATTGTGCAGCCGGACGATGATGTTTTCGGTGCAGCGCTGAAAAGTAATTCGGTCTGGAACGGCCTGAATTTTGTCAAAGAAAAACGTACCTATGCATTGGACAGCAAGACATGGACGTTTGGCGGTCCTGTCTCGTCAAAAGCGTTGGTTGACACCGTTGTTGCGGCGATTACGAAATGAACCGGGGCTGAGTATTCTGTCCGGTTTATAACTGGCGTATGGCAAGCATGAATGGGGCGGTCTAACCGCTCTCATCCATGCTTTTTTTATAGGCTTATAGAATGGCTGCTATTTCGTTGCATCTCTATCCTTCCTCCAATAATGGCCTCAAGCTGATCCGCAGCTGTTGATAAATACATACATTCTCCAGTTTATTCTTCACCCGTTGCTACAGGCTTCTCCTCATAGCTAATCCAGTTGCTCGTCGGCGGAAATCGAGCCTGGGGACATCCGCTGCATCTCCTATATATTTATGGGCATCCAGGTCCCGTGTAATACCTTAATTTGTATATACTAAAAACCTATTAAAACGACTGCAAACTTCCGACATATTATCTAAGAGCTTTTCGCTCAATACTCCTCGGGGGGATGGCAGCATGTCACAAAATATGAAAAAGCGCGTATTCAGATCATCCAGCATTGCGAACACATTAGCCATTGTGTTGTTAGTCATTATCGTTGTCGTCTTTGCAACCTTGGGGACGTTCATGTTTGCAAGCACGCAAAGCATACTTATCAAGCAGCAAGAGGCCATGCTCCAGACCAAGACGCAGGCCATTGTCAGTCAATTCGATGCGTTGTTTAAGGAAAAGGGATCGCTTGTCAAACAAATGTCAACGAACAACCTTTTTCAGCAATACATAGAAACAACCCAATCGTCAGAAATGGTGAAAACTTCTCCATATGCTGCAGAAACAGAAGCGACTCTGGCAGCCATTGTAAAGGCAGAGCCATCTTTTGCCGACGCCTGGATTGCAGGAATATCTGGCAAAGGCTTCTTTCTCCAGAATGATGGTGCTGCTTCCAAGCCGGATTACGATATCCAAAAACGCCCGTTCTTCAAGCCAGCTGTTGAAGCAAACGGTTTATACTACTCGGATCCCTATATTGACGTCGCTACGGGTAGTGTGCTCATGGGTATTTTCTATCCGATCAAAGATAACAGTAACAAACTAATTGGATTTGCTGCAGCTGATATTGCTTTCAAAGACATCCCTGCCCTTATGAAAAGCTATTCCCTCGGAAGCACAGGTTATTCGATTCTTGCCTCCAAAACAGGTGATATCTTGTATCACCCCGATCAGACCAAAGTGTTGAAAGAAAAGATTAACGAAAGCACAGGTGATCTTGGGGAGATTGGAAAGAAAATGATTGCCGGTGAGTCTGGAGTACAGCTGATTAATGATAATGGAGAACGTCGTTATATCGGGTATGCAACCAGTAAAGATACCGGGTGGTCCGTAGGCTTAACCATTTCTGAACAAGAGGCGCTCACAGAATTAAAAGCCTTTACCTGGCTTACCATTGGCGGTTTTGCCGCAGCCACAATTCTGCTGGTTTTGATTTGTTATATAATGCTCCGTTATTTGTTGAGATCGATACCGAAGTTGCTCGCAAAAATCAAGCTGATTGAAAATGGAGATTTGACCGTTCAGTTTGATACGCATTCCAACAACGAAATCGGGCAAATTTCTCAAGGAATTTACCATATGGTTCAAAAAATTCAAGGCATGCTCCAAATGGTGGGCAGCTCAGCTCAAGTCTTGAATCGGTCTTCTGACGATCTGCAATCCATTTCTTCCAAAACCGCAATAACGATGAACGATACTGCGACAGCAATCAATGAAATTGCCAATGCGACGAACTACCAGTCCGTCGAAACGGAAAACATTTTACAGAAAACCGGAGCATTGTCCGGCCAAATTGACGAAATTGCCAATGATGCGAAAGCCATAGAAACGATGGTGCAAATCTCTGCTGAGCAAAGCGGACAGGGGCTAGCTGTAGTTGATCAGTTATCCAAATGGGCGGAAGAGAACCACAATTCCACACAAGCGATGTCTTCTATTATTCAGGAGATTGATCTAAGCCGTCATGAGATTTCGAGCTTCGTGGACACGGTCAATCAAATTGCAACGCAGACCAACCTGCTGGCGCTCAATGCTTCCATTGAAGCTGCACGTGCAGGAGAACAGGGCAAAGGGTTTGCCGTGGTTGCCGGGGAGGTTCGCAAGCTGGCTGAGCAGACTGCGTTGGCGACACAGGAAATCTACAAGAAGGTACGTGTGATTGAAGAAAAAACCAGTGTATCGGTTGAGCATACGGCTCACGGCCTGAAAATTGCAGAAGAAAATGCCAGATCGGTGGAGAACACCAAGCAAGTATTCTTTAGCATTAACAAGGATCTGGAAGATTTGAAATTGCGAATGATCCAGATCAGCAACAACACCTCCAAAGTCCACAAACACAAAGATGAGATTTTGCAGGCCCTGGAAATCATCTCTTCCACCACGGAGGAGAATTCCGCTTCAACCGAAGAAGTTAGCGCCAGCACGCAGGAACAATTGGAGAGCTTCGAACAGGTTGCTGAACTATCCAAACAATTAAGCCAATTGTCCAAAAAACTTCAAGACGAATTAAGCCAGTTTAAAGTCGAGGAACATGAGTAGGTATGATTTTGATTTATATACAGCAAAGCCCGCGTCCAGCGCGGGCTTTTTGTCTTCAACAGCTGTTGTGGGGTAGGTTCATGGTAGCTGTTTGCGGGGATACAGATAGACCATACGTGTTAACTGAAATTTTAGCGGGGTGAAGATATGAATTGCTTTGAAAAAAATGTTGTGTCCGTCTGGTACGGTCACTTTGCCTCTGATGATGAGTTGTTTGATTATATTGAGATAAATTACCCGGAAGATGAAAACGAGGATGTTTTTAGCGGTTTTTTGAATGATCATGAAATAGATGATTTTGACGAAGATTTTGCTGAAGGAGTCTTTCTGATTAATGGGGCAGATGATGACATAAAAGACGTTTCCTACGTTGATTCTTTTTTATTCCCGCTATTAAATGACTTGGGTAAAATAGATGGTAAATATAATTCGTTGTTCTTTATATATGATTGTAATACAAGCAGTTTACCTGAAAAAAATGGCGACAAAATGCGCTTTTTAGCCACATATCCTTATTTTCTTAATAAATGAGAAACAAATAATCGGGTTCTTCTTCTGTTTCTGCGGTGAGGTGGGAGAGTTCCAAAAGGATACCTACTGAACCTTATGCCGGGGGATTTGTTGGAGAAGGTGACGGCGTTGCTATGGGATGATGTAACAGAGGAACTGGACAAGTAAAGGTAAGACATTTTATGATAATCTAAATTGGACTTAACGATTCAATAATTTACTCTGAAAGAATCAGGGACTTAAGATGAATATCCATCTTAAGTCCCTTTTTTGTGCAAAATTAGATTTCTAATTTTTTGAACGGCTGATATACTAAGGAGGCAAGCAAGATGAAGATAAACCTAATTTATCGGGATGAAAAAACGATGGGCGTACGGTTAGAGCGATACGGAGTCAAGGAGCGAGAAGGGATTCGATCCATACCGGGCAGGAAATGGGTTCCGGACGAAAAAATCTGGACGATTCCGTACAGCATCGCGGCTGTAGAAAGCCTGTTGGAAGCGTATCGGAGCTGCGAGTTCGAGTGCGACGAGCGCTTGAATAAAGAGCTGCCGTACATCCGGGAATGGCTGGATCAGCGGGGCACGCAGGCCAACGCGGTTCTCTTTTCTTCGGAACGAGGTACATGGAATACGGATCGGCGGAAAGAATTGCGCGATGCATTGGTGGCAAGGGGTTACAGCAGCAAGACGATTAAAGCTTACGTATCGCAAACGGAACGCTTTTTCGCCGATTTGCAAGGGACCGAAGCAAGTATAAATGATGCGGCGGTGCAAAAATACGCGCTGGCGCTGCTCAAAAAAGGCCTTTCGCACGCTTATGTTAACCAAGCGATCAGCGCGCTGAAATTTTACTTTCGCCATGTGCTAAAGCAACCAAAATCCGCCGCCTATGTTCGTCCGAAAAAGGAGAGTAAACTGCCGGATGTGCTGTCCCTGAATGAGGTCATGCGTCTGTTGAAAGCAGTGAAAAATCCAAAGCATCGGGCTATTCTGTACCTGACGTATACATCTGGGCTGCGGGTAAGCGAAGTGGTGAGATTGCGTCCTGAAGACTGCGACCGTGAACGGAAAGTGCTGAAAGTTCGTCAGGGAAAGGGCAGGAAGGATCGGCAAACGCTGCTCTCCGAAGCGGCTTTTGCGGTGGTCGAGCAGTACATAGGGGCGGAGCAGCCAGAAGACTGGCTGTTTCCAGGGCAGAGGGAAGGCCGCCACCTGACGGAACGTTCAGCGCAGAAAGTGTTTGAAAAAGCGCTGGCTGAAGCAGGCATTCGCAAACAGGTGAGTATCCATTCGCTAAGGCATTCCTTTGCGACCCACTTGTTGGAGAATGGGATTGATCTTCGCTATATTCAGGAACTGCTGGGGCACCAGAGTGTGCGAACGACGGAGCGGTATACACATGTGAGCAGGCGGGACATTGGGCGGATTCAAAGTCCGTTGGATCGGATGGGCGGGCTGGAGGATTGAAACTCAGAAAGTGCGGGAATAAGGAGAAAAGTGCAGGATTCACGAAGTTCGTGAATATGACGAAGAGAGCATTCTTTCGGAAGTTCGTAAATAAAACGTTATGTGAAACCATTGCGAATATATTGATAGGAGGACATTACTTTGATGCAAGATGAGAATGAAAAGAAGTTATTAATTGAGTTTGTTAAAGAAACCAAAATAGCTTCATTGAACAAAATGAATAATGCTACCTTTAAATTTGGTACATTGTTTGTATTTATTATGGGAAGCCTACTATTTGCGCTTCAGAATCTTCCTTCGAATCGACCGGATTTACATGATTATTACATAGCTAGTATCTTAGTGAATTATTTTATAGGAATATCAGTTATTTCATCGCATATATTTAATGCTTTTTTTAGAAAAGTACAACAGAATAAGAATGCCGAGAAAAAGTGGAATGAAATGGAAATTAAATACATGTTTCCACTTCAAATGGTTAGTTTTATTCAAATGATAATTTTTATATTTATAATTCTTGTTATGTTTGTGTTTTGTTTTTATTTTGAGTTAGAATTCTGGAGAATAATGTTGCAGTTTATTGCATTATTATATCTAATTTATTTTATGGGTAGAAATGCAATAAAAAAAATAAAGCCTGAAGAGCAGAACGAAAAAATTCATAAAAAGATTATTGATCTGATAATTTTCCTAATAATTATTATATCCTCATTATATAATTTTCCCTTTATCATAGACTTGATTTTTGATCATAGGCTTGTAACAGTGTACTGCTTTTATTTTGTTGGTTGCTTTTGGGCATTATCGCTAATATTTAAAGCCTTTTCATACAGAATAATTTACTCATGGGTTGAAGACTTTTACAATGAAATTCATATTAGTGACCTTAGTTTGGATGAAATAAAAAATAAACTCAAGTTAGAGTTTTCTGCAGGAAGAAATATTGAAACAATTACTTTTAACAATGATAGATAGCTTGTCAAAGTAGGCAATGGCATCACATAACATAATATTCAAGCTGCGGCTCCGTTGGAGCCTGGGTCTGCGGGATGGATTTCGAAGAAGCATATCAGCAGACAACCCCTTCGGGGTTCATGAATACAGGAACGTTATACGACAGAATCAACAAGTAGAAAAACATAAAAAAAGAACTCTTGTTCTCTTTTTGAATGGATGCTAGAATATATTTGAAATCATATTATGATAATGGAGGTGAATTTTCATGGCGGTTAAACATATTCCAACAAATATCGTGCACAGCGGAAATAAAGGTGGAACTACTGGATGTGGGACGAATACCAATGAACATTCTGATCATTGGGTAAGCACTAGTGCAAGTGTTACTTGTAATAAAAATGGTTGCAAGAACTAGAAACGGTAAAACATTAACTGCCCTTCGATGAATTTTAGGGCGGTTAATGTTTTTTATAATTATGGATTTGTTTTGTAAGTTTCAGGTCTTCATACATATACCTATTTAACAAAAAGACCATGCATCTATTGAAAATTAGTATTTTGTAACTCACTAAAGAGTTGTAGAGCGTCTTTGAAACCTTGTATGTAGATACTTCTTTCTAAGATGGATTGAAGAGAAATTTGAGCGTCTTCGTAAAGAAAAACTGTATGTTGAAGTTGATCGGGCAAAGCATCACGAAGTGTTTTAAAGTATTGATCTGTCTCCGCAGAAAGCTGATTGTATTCCGTATGACATTCCAGAAGTTCAGTATAGAGTAATTCTAGACGTATTCTTATAGGCGGTTCTGTTAATGATTCTAATGTATTAATCATATAGTATTCCTCCTTTAATTAACTTTGTAGAGTTATTATATAACCTTATAAAGTTAATTGCAAGGTGAATATTCGACTTTATAGAGTTAAAAATTCGCTTTTCGTTGATGATTACTAATGTGGGAGATAAGATAGAATTATGGAGGGGAAAAGATGAACGTAATCAAGTGCAATATACGAGAACTCATGGCAGAACATCGAATAGATGATATAACAGAATTGATGGTGAGATCGGGCTTAAGTCGGAACTCAATCAACAAGTTATATAGGGAAACGAATATAGAAACAACAAAGCTGGAAACTTTATTTAAGCTATGCGATACGTTTAACTGCAAATTATCAGATTTGATTGAGTATGTACCCAAAGAAAACTAATAGTGAAGTTAGATTCGAGAAGCGATTACGTCGTATAACATAATATTCAAGCAGCGGCTCCTCCTGAGGCTTGGTCTGCTGGAAGGATTTCGAGGAGGCATTTCAGTAGACAACCTCTAGCGGGGTTCATGGTAACGTTATACGAAAGACTGTGAAAGGAGAATTCAAAATGACTGAAAATGAATTACAAGGTGCATCATTAAATGAAGTATTTTCTAAAGAATTGATAAATACTAGTTTGGATTTAACTATTGATTACAGTGAGATAGCACTGGATTCAATAATAAGTGATAATATTGCCAATGAAATACCAATAGTAAAGAGCATAGTATCCTTGGGAAGGTTAGGAATCTCTATAAAACAACTTCATTTCACCAAGAAAGTACTTTGCTTTTTGAGAGAATTTCATTCGAGAGATTCAACAGATAATTTTTTTGAATTTAAACATAAGCTTACTACTGATCATAAGTTTAATTACAAGGTTACAGAACAAATTATATTAATAGTTGATAAATTAAGGACTGAACAAAGATCTGTTTTGTTTGCTAGGGCGTGTATTCAAACCTAAGCAAGCCAGATCATAATCGAGGCCAACGTCAAAAAAGCCTTGAAGGTGCATGTCAATTTATCAAAGCGAGTCGCTAGGCGACGGTAGTGTTTGGTTTTGTTGAAAAAGCACTCCACTAAATGCCGTTCTTTGTAGATTGCTTTGTCCCATTTTCGCTGTACTCGACGGTTTTTCTTGCTGGGAATCACTGGAGTCGCCTCTTGCTCTTCTAGGAGTTGGAGAATCCGGTTCGTGTCATATGCCCGATCGGCCAGAACTTGCTTTTGGGTTAAATCCATCGACTTCAGCATTTCATAGCCCATGACCGAGTCGTGACGTTGTCCGGCCGTCAACTCTAAGCGCAACGGATTGCCTAAAGCATCCACAATAGCGTGAATTTTAGTGGTCAGTCCACCTCGGGATCTTCCTATGGCCTGGAGATACTGCCCCCTTTTGCCCCGGCTCCATGCTGATGAACACGAACAATCGTCGCATCAATCATTACACTTTCGAAGTCAGGTTCAATCGAAACATGCTCTAAAACTCGATCCCAAATGCCAGCGATTTGCCAGCGGCGGAACCGGGTGTACACTGAGGACCAAGAAGGATAATACTCTGGCATATCGCGCCATGGCGCTCCTGTCCGGGCGACCCACAACATCGCGTTGAGCATCACCCGATTGTCTGTTCCAGGTCGACCTCCTTGTTTTTTTCGTTCCGGTGGCAGCACGTCTTTAATCTTTTTCCACTGATCATCTTGGATTTCGTATCGTCTCTTCATACTTCTTAATTTACCACGATTTAACTTTGTTTTGTAGTTTGAATACACGCCCTAAGCTATTTATAGGTCATATACAAGAAAGATACGATTGGGAAACGTTTTGCTATTTCTCAGAATGTTTAGATTCAATGCAACCTATTGATATAGATGTTCTTGAATATTTGTCCACTAAAGAGTCGGATGAAATTGAGAATATAGCTGTTCATTCAGTTGATAGATATATGCTTTTAGCATCTATTGAAAGATTAAAATCATTTGGGTTTGTTGGTATGAAAGGATTAACTTGGATTAGCACAGCTGATGACTTTAAAAAAGAAGCTTTTATTAGTAGCCTAGGAGTAATTGTCTATAATGCAATAAGAACTTAGATATTTCAATGTAGAACAGTCTTTCGTATAACAGAACATTCCTGCTTCGTCGCTAAGGGGATTTTCTGAGAAGTGGAACAGGCGACACATCCAAACGGCTAAGTCTGACGACCCGGTGCTAAGCACCTTAAGCCGTTTGAACGTCAAGAATGTAGAAACGTTATACGACAGAGTCTAAAAAATAATAATAAGGCGATCTAAGTGTTTGATCTTGGGTTCGTAAGTTGGATTTCGACAGACAAGTGCTTTGATTCGTCAATACAAATGGAGAAGATAACATGATCGAAGGAATATTAACTGGTGTTTTAGGAAATGGAGCTTATAATTTTTTGGAGAAGTTAATAAAAAAATATTTTATACAAGAAGATGAAGAAGTAATTCAACTATTTATAACTGCTATTAACACTGTATCGGCTGGCTTTTTTGATAAATACGTTGAAGACTATGGGACTAAAGAGAGCAGTTTTTTGTCTGTCGAAAAAAACTGGGAACTGTTGATTCGAAGTATTTTCTACGGATCTAAGGAGCTTCGAGAAGAAGATTTTGTTTTAAATGGAATAGGAATTGACAAAGCAGAAATTCTTATAGGAGTTAGAAAATTTATTGATATGTTGCAATTGGAAATAAAGAAGAGCTGGAAGCTAGATAAGGTATTGAGCGAAAAAAAACACATAACTGACTCGGAAAAAAATCATAAAGAACTTAAAGAAAAATTATCTTTTTTAGAAGAACTTATTACCGGGTTGGTTATAAATAATCAAGCTTCTACAAAAGAAAAGAAAGTCGAATCAGACATAGTAACAGGTTTAAATTCTGAATCTTTCGAATTCGGGAAAAAATATAAAATACAAATTGAAAGTGGAGCATCAATTAACTACATGCTGACGAATGAATTGGCCTATGTAGAATATATTTTTGAAGATGGCGCTACAGCGTATTATGAAGTTGATTACAGTGGATCAGTAAGGGATTCTAAATTTCCTTACCCACTCGAAGAATATCAAATAAATTTTCCTGAGAAATCATTGATTGAGAGAAAAACCATGAATTTACCAAATGGAAACGTACAAGAAATAGTGAGATTCCGTTGGGGGAAATATTTATCTATTATTAAAGATTCGCAAGGTCATATTTTAAATATGGATGCTCAATGCAGAATCGAAGTCGATCATAGAAATAAGAAAATTACTATTATGGAAGAATGAATGATTTCAATTGAAATTTTAAATCTCACATATATGAAAGGGAATTCAATTAATAAGCTATTAAGGATAACATAATATAGAAACAATAAAGCTGGAAATCTAATTCAAGTTTTGCGATACATTTAACAAATGAACTGATTTAATCGAGTATGCTTCTGATGAAAAACTATAGTGAAGGCAGATTCAAGAAGTGACTCCGTCGTATAACATAATATTCAAGCAGCGGCTCCTGACGGAGCCTTGATCTGCTGGAAGGATTTCGAAGAGGAATATCAGCAGACAACCCCTTCGGGGTTCATGAATACAGGAACGTTATATGCAACCTGAAAGGCAGGGAAAATATAGAGGAAGAACAAATGTGTAAGCGTCGAGTGCTATTTCGGCGCTATTTGTTTAAGGCAAAGGGAAAAAGACATTTAAGAAATAGGAGAGAAGAAAGGTTAAAACCAGAGGATCAACAAGCCCAAGATTCAATCTAGAAAACAGGAAGCACAAAGACGCTTCGGGCAGGGCAAGTGGAGAAGAAGAAAGGATAGACAAGAGATTTTGAAAAAAGAACTAAAGATAGGAAAACATAGAGAAGTGCTAAAAAAGAGGTTGTGAAAAGACAGAGAGAAAGCATAAAATTAAGGAAGGAAAAGATCGAATAAGATTAAGAGAATCTGGAAAGATACAGGCAGCATATAACATTATATTCACGCATCGGGCATATGCCCTCGGTCCGGCAGAAGAATTCCGGGGGAAGTAGAAGCAGCCGGACACCCCAGCATTCGTTGGGGTCGTGAATACAGGAACGTTATACGAAAGTATCGAAAAACAATAAATCAATTAAATTCGATTTAAGCAAAGGAGTAGGTAATGTGAAAAACATTAAAGATTTAGTTTACGAAAGTTCCAAAGAAAAGTTATTTTTGGAACATCTAGATGATAGAGATGATACATTTTGGGAAAGTATTAGCTACTTGAAAATGCTTAATGATGAAAAATTAGATAAAGAAGACGATTTATTTTATCACGCTCGGTTTTTTATAACTTCAAGGCTAATAAACCATATAGTGGCCACTTACCAAATGCTAAAGATGGGGTTAGAGGACGAATGTTTAGTTATGCTTCGACAAACTTATGAAACATCATGGCTCTTAAAATATTTTATTGAGAATCCCGATAAAGCGAATTTTTGGATAAAAGAAAATAATAAATTTAGAATTTCTCCACAAGATCGAAGACTTGCCGTAGATAACAACACTACCTCACAACGTATATATAGCCAATTAAGTGAAATTGTTCATTCGAATCATAATTCATTTTGGGGATCATGCATCGGTGGAATATTCAATTCGTATATAACAGATAAACTGTTTGCACAACTGATAATATTGATCAAAGATGTTATTGAGTATTTCGAACAAATAACTAATTTATTTGAAACTAGTATTGATAACGAAGAATTAATTGAGCTTCGAGAAGTAACTAAACAAAAATTAGGGATCTCAATATATGTTACCAGTTATCTATTAGATCCTCATGGAACAGCTATTAAGTTAATTGAACTTAGTGAAGATGAAGTTTTAAAATATCTTGAAGAAATTATTGAATTTGAATGATGATTCGAAAAAGTCGATTGCTTCGTATAACATCGTATTCAACGCATCTGGCCGGGACAAGCCCGACCCTGGAAGAGGCATTTCGGGGAAGTGAATTCACCGGCCACATCCCACCGCCTAACTGCCGCAAGCGACAGCCGGGCCCTCGGTCCTTAAGGCACTAGGGCGTCGTGAATGCGGGAACGTTATACAACAGAATCAAAATGAAAAAGAGCCAGAAGGCTCTCAATCTAAAGATATATATAATTCGTTATGCAGGTGAAGAGTGTCCTTAAAACCTTGTAAATAAATTTCACGTTCTAAAATAGCTTGAACAGAAAGCTCAGCATCGTCGTAAAGGAATAAGGTCTTCTGTATATTCTCCGGTGCTCCTTCATGTAACTGCTTGAAGTAGAGATTCCGTTCGGATGAGAACTGGTTGTAGCTGGAGTTGTTTTTGATAAGCTCGCCATATAAAGATTCAATTCGAGTATGAATCAGTGAATCAAGTAAGACTTCTAAAGAATTATGCATTTTGAACACCATCCAATGTATTTGATTTTATGAATAAAAATTCAACTTATTAAACATGATTTTATCATATCAAATAATTAAGTCAATACATGTTGAAGATGTTTTTGATAAAGGAAATATACTTTCATATAATTAAAGAAAAATTCACTTGATGTGTGAAAGGAATAGCAGATGATTAGTTATAAACCTTTTCAAAAATTATTGATCGACAGGGAGATTAAGAAGCAGGATTTATTGAAAATGACAGGTATTTCGTCTGCTACAATGGCGAAACTCAATACGAACGAATATGTATCATTAGAAGTGATTGATAAATTATGTGCGGCTTTAGGTTGTCAGCCAGGAGATTTATTGGAACATATAGCAGAACAATGACAGATTAGAATCAAGAATGAATGTTGGTTAATCGAAGAAGTGATTCCATCGTATAACATAATATTCAAGCAGCGGCTCCTTTGGAGCCTTGGTCTGCGAGAAGGATTTCAGGGAAGCATTTCAGCAGACAACCCCTGGTGGGATTCATGAATACAGAAACGTTATGTGAAAATTCCAATAATTAGGGGGATATAAAAATGCTAGAAGTCAAAAAAAATGATGAAAAAGGAACAAAAGAATTATGGAACAATGAAGAAATAATAGATAAAAGTGATTTTAGAATTTATGGTGATGATGATTACTGGGTTGATTTGAAAAATACTAAATTCTCAGAAATGATAATGAGGAATTCATTTGATTCAATCTCCAAAGACATAAGAAAATTAGAAATTTATTATCCTTTAGAATTTTGGAACATGGTACAAAAGATTATGATAATGAGAGATGATAAAAAAAGTAATTCAATCGCTTTTATTTTTTATATAGAATTTGACTTTGAAGAGTGGAGAAATCCGTATAGTATTACAGAATTTGCTCAGGTCATGGAACAGGTGGTTTCTAGTTACAATTCTTTTGGCATTGAGTGGGAACAAGAGGACGAAGTTATAAGTAATGGATGTTATATAAAATGCAAAAAGTTTGATCATTCTTCAACAATTAAGGAAGTTTTTACTCAATACGTTGAGCAAATAAAAGAGATACATGATAAAGCTTCTATTTTGCTTTATTCAAAAAGTGATAATTCGGTAATTAGTGTTTTTGATTTTCCAGAAGAAGTAAGAATTCCATGTGAGCAGTATTTAGTTTATTTCGCACAGTTTTTAAAAGAGATTGGTATTGAAACGGTAACTAGTATTATTCAGAATGAGTCAGGGAAAATACTTTTTTCTGTCACACCTACTTCATCTGAAATAGCATTGGAACAAATACGTAATGCATTGAGCATCTATTTAAAGTTACCTGTGACTTTAACAGATGCTCAATATAATCCAATGATTGTGGAACCTAATGTACAACAATTATTGGCTAATATTCAACATCTTCAAGGCCAATTAATGCTCGCGAGGGCGATAACTCAAGCAAACGATATGACTATTCAAAATCAGCAGAATATAATTACACAACAGCAAAAAATGATAGATTTGACTATTTTACAACATTCTTATTTAAAACCAGAAGAAGAAAATGAAAAAGTTCTTGGAGGAACATTGACGATTAAAGAATATGAAGGTAATGGATTTGCTATCAATATCCCTGAAATATACAGAAGGATAAAAGAGTTAATTATAAATAAAAATAAGTAATTATCTTATCTATTCCGGAATCTTCACATAACATAATATTCACGCTATGGACATTCGTCCTTGGCCTGGCATTCGCCAGGCACCCAGCATTCGCTGGGTCGTGAATACAAGAATGTTATCTGAAAGATTGTCCCCAATCACATGTATGAGTAGTCCAAGCGCAACGTCCTGTTGCTCGAAGAGAGGAAAAAACCATGAAAATCGGCGAATTACTTGGTATTGGCAACACTGCAAGAGTTTATCGATGGGGAAAGACTGAAGTAATAAAGATATTTTATGATCAAAGCTCTGCGATTAATGAAGCGAAAAATGCAGAAATAATAAATAACTTAAAGTTGAGATCGCCTAATTATTCTGGACTAGTAGAATATGAAGGCAAGATAGGTATCGTTTATGAGAGAATAGATGGCCCCACGATGTTGTGGTATATCGAACCAACGGAACGGAGCATATCTTATAATGCTAATCTAATGGCAAATCTTCAGTATGAGATTCATAATGTTGAGAATAAGATTTTTCCAAATCTTAAGCCGGAAATAACTAATAAAATTAATAATTCACAAGAGATATCAAATCATGAGAAGCAAATTATTATAGATATGTTGAATTCATTACCTGATGGAAATACGATATGTCATTATGATTTTCATCCAGATAACATTATTATTTCACCCAATGGTCCAATAATTATTGATTGGTTGAATCTATTAGTAGGTAACCAAGAAGCAGATGTTACTAGAACTTCAATGATGATTCAATCACGTTCGCTGCCGCCTAATGTTCCAAGTTGGTTGATGAATAGAGAATTTCGAGAGTTATTCAATAAGGAATATTTAACCGAGTATATTAAGCTCACTGATATGAATGACGGATTTCTTGAGCGATGGATGATCCCAACTTTAGCAGCACGAATTGATGAAATGCAAGGCGAATATAGGCAAGAGATTAAAGATAAATTACAAATAAGATTAAAGAAATAGTGTGAGTCGACGTCCTGTCTCTATTCGAAGAAGTGGTGCCAATTCCTCAGATAACAACGTTTTCACGCTGAGGTACTCACGTCCCTTGGTCTGCCAGATGGTTTTCGAAGAAGAGAACTCAAGCAGACAACCCTGCAAGGCTAAGTGGCGGAGCCACCCAGTCGCTACGCTTCTTTAAGCCTCTCGGATTCGCGAACACTGAAACGTTAAGTGGAATTCTATTGAAAGCTATTAGACCAAATAAATGATATAATACAACCAAAAACGTTTGGAGGGATTAACGTGAAGTGGCAAGAAGTACAACAAATCTTTCCGAATCAATTTGTGAAGTTCGAAATTCTTCATTCTGAAGAGAAAGATAATCAAGAATTCATAGATGATGTTGCTGTAATTGGCCCCGTGAGTGATGAAGAAGCAACAAAAGAATTATTGAATAGCAAAGATAAGACCTTGATTTATCATACTTCTAAGGATCGGGTTATTGTGAAAGTTCGGAAGAATGTTGGCTTAAGGAGATATCTATAAATGAAAATTGAATATAGAGATGGATTGTTATTTACTGAAATAACGATTCATTATAATGGGCAGAAGAAAGTAATAAATAATGTAGTTATTGATACAGGAGCAAGTCATACGTTGATTTCACAGGACGAAGTAGATGATATTGGAATTCGAGTTGGCTTAGAAGATGATATTATAACAAGTTATGGAATCGGAGGTAAAGAACACGCGTTTACCAAAACGATAGAAGGGATACAGGTAGGAGAATATATCTTAAGGGATACCCCAATAGATTTTACTTCATTTAGATTTCATAACATTAACGGATTATTAGGGTTAGATATATTAATAAAGGGCAAATTCAATGTTGATCTAGAGCACTTTGAACTCCTACGCTAATGAAGCTGGCAGTTTTTAGTGGGTGTTTCAGGGAAGGATAGAACTTCACTTAACATCATATTCAAGCATCGTCTCCTGACGGAGTCTGGGTCTGCGAGATGGATTTCGGAGAGGGATTTCAGCAGACAACCCCTGACGGGGCTCATGAATACAGGAACGTTATCAGAAAGACTATGAGGAGGGAAATAATGAAGCTATTTCATGGAGAACAAGTCTTAATTAAAGAAAACAGTCTCTTACAGCTACAAATACATACTCCTCTTGGAATAATTGAATTTTCACTCACAGTCTCTGATAACTTCTATCATCCAGAACAAAGTTATAAACTCAAAAATGGTGGGTCATTATATAAATATTATTATGATTCATTTGATTGTGAGCTAGTTGTCTGTAGACCCAAGCTCAATCTCGCTTTACATCTGACAGTAGAAGAGTGTTGGGGAGCAGTATTTAGAATAAGCCTTATACGAACACTCAGTTAAGTACGTGCAGCTTTTCTGCTTCTTGGAAAGAGGGTTACAGTTGGACAGATTATGGATCTAATACTGGGGAAGATCTTGAAGCTGTCGAATACGAGAATCAGGTATACCGTTTACACTTGGGAACACAAGACGGGGATATGTTAATGGCAAGAAGAAATCAAGGAGATATGGTTCCTAAATCGCTATGTTTGAACTCTGACTTTGAAAAGTACGGTTTTATCTTAAATTCTGATAAAGGCATTAAAATTCCTATGACACTAATTGATTCTAATGAGATATGCCAAGTACATTTTTTAATTGCTTGGAATAAGAATATCGAAGAGGATGTTTCAACGTGGTTGGCTGTGGACCAGTTCTCAAATGAAATATTAAAGGGAGAAGAAATTTTGTAAATATCCTCAAAATTGTCATAGTCCATCTGATAACATAGTATCACGCATCGGGCATACGCCCTCGGCCCGGCAGAAGATTTCGGAAAAGGAGATAGCTGCAGGACACCCCAGCATTCGCTGGGGTCGTGAATACAGAACCGTTAGATGAAAGCACCCAAATAAATAAAACCGTCTAAAAAGGATGAAAAGAAAAAATGATAAAATCTATTAGTATTGATGAATGGAATGGGACCACATTCAATGAAGAAATAGTTATGAATCCTACATGGACAGACACTTTAAGTTTTTTAAGAAAACTCGATGGAGATAAATTTACATTAGTTTTTTTTGAGGTATCAGATACAGATTCAGCATTAGTTGGAGGCGGACCGGAATATTTCATAGTGTCTATTACAATTGATGGTAATATATATACTCTTATGAACGATAAACAGGGAAACAGTGAAATTCTTCTGGTTGCTGGTGGCCAGTTAGGCAATTATTGCGATAACATTTGTATAGAATTAATTCCTATGCTTGAAGTAATAAAGTATTATTATGAAACTGGAAAACTACTCGAAACACATAAATGGAAACAAGAATAATAATTACTTTGAATGCAACTCGAAGAAGTGGGTGAACGTCATCTAACATCGTATTCAACGCCTCTGGCCGGGACAAGCCCGGCCCTTGGCCCGGAAGAGGCATTTCGGAGGAGCGGATTCACCGGACACATTCGACCTGCTAATTCGGACGAGCATTCCCAATGGTCACCTTAAGCTGCTTGAACTTCAGGAATACCCAAACGCTATGTGAAATCAACAAAATTATTTAAGAGGTAAACATGGGTGTGACTGCTTAGCGCTTTTTCTTACTCCACGTGCAAGTTGCAATAAAATGAACATGAAGGAGACGGAACTGAGTGTCTACTTCATGTTCGCCTAAATTTTTGAAAATTAAATTACAGATGGATCAATGAATCTTTGGAGGTTTAGAATTCATCGTATCGTTAAGCTGAGTCACAAAAACACCTTCGTTCGGGCCAGGGTTATTTCGAAACATTTTCGCTTCTTCCACCAGAACTTCGTCTGTATCCGTGCCAAGTATCTTTATTGTTGCATCAATGAATGAAGTAAGTGACATCGCCCGTGGTTCATCGTTGTTGCTTTGAACCCATGGGGGCACAATTTCTATTACTTTTACCGATGTGTCTTTAAGCATGTACCTTTGGGACAGCGTATAGGTATGAAGCGCTGCTTTCGTCGCGGAGTATACAGCAGTTGTCGCTAATGGTACAAATCCAAGTATTGAAGTCGTGTTGATGACAACCGCTTCTTCTTTGGACTTCAAATGCTCGATAAATGCAGAAGTCAACCGAATGGGACCTAGCAAGTTTGTAGTGACAGTCGAAATCAAAACATCCTCATCGACCACGCCCGCCGCGTCATCGGACTGTATGATGCCGGCGTTGTTAATCAAGACATTAAAATCCGGGTATTCTTTGATTAACTGCTTGGCGGCCACCTCTATGCTGGCAGGGTCTTGTACATTCAATTCCACTGCGGACATGCCGGGATTCGCTTTGATCGTCTCCTCCAGACGCTCTTTACGTCGACCGGAGATAATAACTTTGTTTCCAAGATTGTGGAGAGCTTCTGCTAACGCACGTCCAATTCCCGAACCGCCGCCTGTAATAAAAATCGTGTTTCCTGTAAGTTTCAATTTTTAAACCCTCCTAATTCAATGTGATTTAAATCATTCCAAAGATTGTAAAACAATAGCTTTCATGATTACAGCTCCTCTAAAATTGAACATATGTTGAATCGTCAACATAAATTCTATAAAGTGAATGTATCAGAGCGATACATGGGGTTCAATGGCTAAAACAAGCTTGGTTGTTGATTTTTCAACAGAGGACTTCGAAGTGTTCATTTTTTCGGATGGTATAAAGGGGGAGAAGGATATGGACAGGCGTATTCAAAAATCGAGGCAAGCCATTATTGATGCTTTTATGAGGCTGATGTCAGAAAAGGAATTCGAGAGAATTACGATCAATCAAATTGCGGAGGAAGCGAATGTCAATCGCGGAACGGTTTATTTGCATTTCGCTGACAAGTACGATCTGCGCGATCAATGCATGGAAGCTCAAATTAACGAGTTACTACGCAATTGTATGTCTGAAGATAACTTCTTTCATCTCCCTTCCAAAACCGCACTACTGCGCACGTTTGAATATTTGGAGCAGCATGCTTCATTCTACTCTATAATGCTGACGAACAAGGGAAGTACGGTTTTTCGAAACCAAATAGAGACAATGTTCCGGCAAAGTCTGTGCGAGCATCTGGATTCGATCAACCTCGATCAGGAAATGAACAGGGACATAACGGTGCAATTTTTAATTTCAGCGGCGGTAGGGGTATTGGAATGGTGGATTACCCGTTCGATGCCATATCCGGCATCGGTCATGGTTGAACAATTTTGGAATTTGCTGAACCGTGGTGTCGAGGGACACGAACGAACATCGTCCATTTGAGTCTCTAATTTAGAGGCTTTTTTGAGGCTGGCACCAAGCAGCGTCTCCAATGGAGCCTAGGTCTGCGAGTTGGATTTCTGAAGAGGCATTTCAGCAGACAACCCCTTTGGGGTTCATGAATACAAGAAGGTTAGACGAAACCTGTGCAAGGAAAATATAAAAAGACAATGGAGGTATGTTTGGTGCTGACATTAGAAAAAGCTAGAAAAAATGATGCACAAAAACTTGCTGAAATACAAAAGGCCAGTTTTGAGGATGAGTCAAAGCATTTTAATAATAATGAAACCGTTGGGCCAATAGGATATGACTCCATAAGTTGGCAAGAAGAGATGATGCAAAATTGCGAATATTTCAAGGTACTCTTTAATGGAGAAATAATCGGGGGAGCTATGATATTTGTAGAATGTAATCAAGTGCATAATCTAGGAAGAATCTTTATTGATCCCAATCTTAAAAATCAAGGATTCGGAACGAAGGTGATGGAGAAAATTGAAGGTAAATTTCCAGACAGCACTGAATGGTGGCTGGATACTCCTAGCTGGAGTGTCAAGAATCATCACTTCTATTCAAAGTGTGGGTTTACTAAGGTTAGAGAAGAAGGTGACTTATACATTTTTAAAAAGACTTTATAAACTTGTTGTTGTAGCTTAATCAGAGATGGCACAATTATCGTATAACATATTATTCAAGCAGCTGCACTAACTAAGCGCATGGTGCCCAGCCTGACGGCCTTAAGTTGGTAAGGATTCGTGAATGTACAAACGTTATGAGACATCAGTGCTAAGTGTTACCAAGAAGATATTCAATGAAAAGAGTGAAAGGGAGGATTTACAGTGAAGATTGATTTTGCAATTGAATCAGATTATGAGTATATCTCGTTAAGAGACAAGCACATACATAAGACACTGATAAGACCAAAAATAAAAGAAAATGAAGTTCTAATAATCAGAGAATCCAATCAAGAAATAGGTTGGATGAGATACGGATTTTTTTGGGACAACACACCATTTATGAATATGATATGGATAGATGAGGAGTATAGAGGAACAGGTATTGGTAAAAAAGTTGTCCACTATTGGGAAGAATTGATGAAACAAAAAGGATTTGAAATGGTCATGACCTCAACACAGTCAAATGAAGGAGCTCAACATTTTTATAGGAAGCTTGGATATAGAGATGCTGGATGTTTAATGCTTGAGAACGAACCTCTGGAAATAATACTGACAAAGGAGTTAAACAAAAATTGACGTTGAGTAAATCAAGGAAGGCACGGACATCTGATAACATAACATTCAAGCTGCGGCTCTTAACGAGCCTTTGGTCTGCGGGAAGGATTTCGAAGAAGAATTTCAGCAGACAACCCCTTCGGGGTTCATGAATACAGAAGCGTTATCGGAAATCAATGCAATTCAAAGTCTATTCAAAAACTATATTAAAACAATACTATGATGGAGTAGATTGGGATCTCAATTTTAGAAAAGGTTGGTGTTTCTTGTGTCGAACAACAGACAATTTACAAGATCTCAAAATGCAGCAATTGAATACATAAATAATTGCGCAAGATCCAAAAAAAAAGGAGCTCAAGCATCACTCAAAGAAATTTTTCAGTTATCAAATATTCCTTGGAATACCTTTGAAGAAGCAGTTCATAAGCTTAGATCCTATGCAAGGGTGGCATTGCATTTTCATCCTGATCGTCCGGTTGTAGATATGAAAAGTGTGGCTCAATCATTATTTGAGCAAGGGATCTATAAAAGTCAGTTCGAGACTCTCATATCCAATGGTAGCGTATCGGCTTACCTAGGTGGTGCACGGGATCTTTGGGAGAAAAAACTATTTGGCGGAGCTTATCAGTTGGAGGGTGTAACCAACTGTGAACGGCCAAAGTATGGGGCTCTTGATTTGCTATTGCATCCGGATGGCCGTCTCCACGATTCGGATCTTGTTATTTTCTTTTAAAACCGAATGCTTCACGCCGCTGTACATTCACTTACGGTGGCTCTCAAGATAATCCGAAGGAAAAGGGTACATATGAGGAATTAGACGATATTTTATCTGCGCTTTTTACGGATGCTTTCTTTCGGGATTATGCTATTGGAGAAAAAGATCTTACAACTAGAAAATTGATAAAGCAGCTATTGTATAATCTGGAGCATCCGTTAAAGGATCCGTCAAAACTGCCCCCACATCGGAATCTTAACCATTTTATCGAAACTCAAGTTCATAGAGATATACTTCTTGAAGATGATGTGGAAATTTTAGTTGCTGATCCATCGTTCAAAGGAACAGATATAGGGAATTACTTAGAGAAAATCAGCATCAAATATTCCATTAAACTATTTTGGCATATGGGGTTTACAATGCGTTCAGAGGAAGTGCCATCTGATTTTAGGGGTCCAACCATGGCCTCATTAGCCGAGCGAATTGCAAGGAATGGTAACATCGACGCAAGTGTGATCGGGAATGCTGTCAACGATTTGAAACGCAATCCTGATCTTTGGTCTGAGCGGGGGAACTATGAAGAAGTGCTTCAAGAATTAAAATACATGTGGCATGTACTCGTTCGATATGGTAAATCGTTTGATGATCGGAGCAACTGATTTTAACCAGATACAGTGGTTGACTCAGTGAAGGCATTGAATTTTGATAACAAAGACTTCACGCTGCGTGGATTCCGCCCCCTTGGTCGTCAGATGTATAATCAAGTAGCTCATAAGAGAGTCTATAACATGGGCTGATTCGATTGGTATACAAAAAATGGTATTGAACGTGTTAGAGACAAATGAGAAGGCAATAGAACTATATAAAAAGCAAGGATTTGAAATTGAAGGAGTATTAAAACATGATAAGTTGCTTGCTGATGGTAGACTATACAGCACAATTGTAATGAGTAGATTTAATAGAAAAGGAAAACTTACAAAATTATAAAGATCTTGTTGTTGGATTAGTAGAAATAAGACCTACTGTCTTATCTGATTGGGTATTAGCTTCAGGTTGGCCAAAGACAGAAGAAAGTCTTAGTTTACTTTTCAGAAGAAATGAATATGAACGGAATGAAAATAATAAAAAATGATGTTGAAATAACTAAAGAACCATTCGATACAGAAATGTATTTTGACTGGGTTTGTAGAAGAAAGGGAGATCCATGGCCTGATTCGAAGAAGTTAAGCTTTGTATAACAGCATATTAACGCATCGGAGCCTTGCGGCTACTCGGTTCACGAGGAGTGATCGTCAGGGAAGTTGAATCAGCAGACACATCCGCACCGACTAACCGCATCGCGACCGGAGGCGCAGCCTTAAGTCGGTCAGCAGACCAATTGCCATTTTCATTGAAGTCCTGTTGCTAAGAGAAATGTTGGGCGGCAAAGTATATATCTGCACGCCACACACGGCTTCCAGAATCGCGTAACAGGTGACCTCCTGTAGCGGTTTTGAAGACTCTTGCTGGATATTATACAGCGATGACGCCCATGGACAAATTGTCAGAACGTAGAAAAAAGCCAGCTTTGGAGTTCTGCAGAAAGTTGTCTCACTCAGCTCAAGTTGATTTTTTGTTGACTTTTGAACAAAGCAAATATACTGCCGTAAGTCGTAATCGCTTAGGGCAGTGTATTTGTCTTTAGAACCTGTATATCCATTGAAAACTTATTCTTCCCTGGTTGCCACCGGATTTTCCTCATAACTGATCCAGTCGCTCCAGCTTCCCGGATATAAACGCACTTTACTAAATCCAGCTTCATTCAAGGCCAGTACATTGGGACAGGCGGATACGCCGGAACCGCAATACACGATAATTTCTGCATTTGGGTCAAGGTTGGCAAAGTGCTGCTGTAACTGTTCCGCAGTTTTAAAGCTGCCTTTTTCGTCCAATACTTCTTTCCAAAAGAAATTCACCGCACCTGGGATATGCCCCGCTGCCTGATCTATGGGTTCTTCCAGTCCGAGATAGCGTGGCCGCTCTCGCGAGTCGATCAATATATAAGAGCCCTCAGGAAGCGAATCTTCGGACACACGCTGCACCTCTTGCATATTTGTAAGCATTTGCGGCTGTACATTCGGCGTGAATGTACTTGGAATGCGAATCGGCTGGTCTGCCGTAACGGGGAACTTCGCTTCCTTCCAAGCGCTGTAGCCTTCTTCCAGCACATATACCTGCTCATGCCCAAGATAGCGCAGGAGCCACCAGAAGCGGGAGGCCATCATACCGCCTTGATCGTCGTAGGCAATGATGCGTGAAGTTGCGTTGATTCCAGCACGACTCAGACGTGCGGCAAGTGTATCCGCATCAGGTAATGGATGACGACCGCCATGCTCACCCAGAGGGGCTGTGAGGTCTTCTTCCAGATCGAAATGAATGGCCCCTGGAATATGGTCTTCATTAAATTGAGTCCGTCCAGCTCCGACTTGTCCGAGCAGGGAACGGCAGTCGGCAATGATAATGTCCGGCTCATACAAGCGAGCCAGGAGCCAGCGTTTGGATACGATGGATTTCATAGAGGATACCGCCTTTCTTTTTTCAGTAATGATATGCGGATTTTCGCAAAATCCTGACATTTATAAATTGAGTATGGATTATGAAAATGGGGTAAATAAGCTAAGAACTGGCCTTCAGGGGGTGCTCTGTGTTGGACAGTTCGCTTTGGTGGACGACTGGCTTTTTAAAATCCGTTCCGTATCGGATAAAAATCCATACCCCCAGCAGGATGAAGAAGCCTGCACCAAATTGCAGGGCTGATAGTCTTTCTCCCAGCAGCACCCAGGCTAGCAGGGAAGAAATAACGGGCTCGCCGAGTACCGCCATCGACACCGCGGTGGCGTTAATGTATTTGAGCAGCCAGTTAAACAGGTAATGTCCGAACAGTGTGGGGACAATCGCAAGCAGCAGGAACAGTCCCCATTCCCGTGGAGCGTATCCGGTAAAAGGAATGGCATTGACCACATTATACAGCGCAAGCGATGTGGCGGCGATGGCGAATACCCAAAAATTATACACAAACGCGCTCAAATGCTCACGTAGATGCTTGCCCATCAGCATATGAATGGAAACAGCTACCATGCCTAAAAAGGAAAGAGCATCTCCGAGCAGCGCTTGTCCCGAGACGTGAAAATCTCCAGCCCCGATGGCCAGTGAGCCAACAAAGGCCAGCCCCATTCCGACGAGCATGGCTCGATTTGTGCCCGTCCGGAAAAACAAAAAAGAACCGAGCATGACAAGGATCGGCTCCAATGTCATAATAACAGTAGAGCTTGCAACCGTGGTCAGTCGCAGTGAGCCCATCCAGAGCAAGAAGTGCAGCCCTAATGCGATACCGGACCAGAGGATCAGCATCCATTGCTTGCGGGTGAGGCTGAATAGCTCGGTGCGGTATTTCCAGACTAATGGCAGCATGACGAGGTTGGTTAGGTACAGACGGTACATAGCGATGACGGACACCTCGGCTTCCGACCATCTTACGAAGATCGAGGAGAATGAAATAGCGATAATACCTACGATGTACAGTAGTTCAAAGGAAAATGACGGTTTGTGTACTTGATCCATTTGTGGCAGCTCCATCCGTATGGAGGAAATAAATGCGAACCTGTTTCCTTCCATCGGTATCTCGAAAATTAGTTAATACAGCCCATTATACCGTACCTGACATCTGTGTGGTATGAGGATTTTGCAAACACCTGAGAATGTAAAATAACGGGAGCAGGAGAAGGGCTTTTATCGGAAGGATTTTAAGTGAGATGCTGCGTAGAACTTTTGCCGCACAAACTCGTCTATTATAGTGGAGGTGGATTTCATGAAAAAACGCAACACATTTTCAATCATACTGTTAACTGTAGTGGCAGTGCTGGCTCTGTCAGCCTGTGGAACGAAACCGCAAACCAATAATACCGCACCTCAAGGGGCAGACCAATCGCAATCGCAAACGCAACAGCCGCAAGTGAAACCGGAACCGGTCGCTGAGCCGGAGGTCAAACAAGGCACAGGTGTATACAACGGAGCCGCTGATCCGCATACAGTTGAAATTGAAATCAAGGGCGAAGCCCAATCCTTCCAACTGGGCGAAGGACTGGACACGGTAGTAGCCGGACTTAAGGAAGGCGATTCAGTATCGTTTGAATATAACGAACAGGCTGTTGAGGGGGATGCGACTGCCAAGCAACTGATTTTGACGAAAATTCAAAAAGCAGAAGCTGCAACAGGTGGCACACAAAACGGCAGCTCCAGTCAGGCAGTAGGCGGTGAACGCTCGAAAACTCAAGCTTTTGAGCTTAGCCTTGAAGGGAAAAAGGAAAAGCAAACAGCTACATTGGCAAAAGGAGAGGGATATTCACTGTATGTGTTTGACCCCATGTCCCTGTTTCCTGATCAAAACCGCGTAGCCTTGGCTGTAGATGATAACTATTACGCTGAAATTACGAAGCTGCCTTCCGATTTTAATCTGGATGAGCTTCAAAAAGAAGGCGAGAAGGATCTGGCTTCCATCGGCAAGGTGCAAAAGTTGGACAAAGCAGCCGTACCTCAAGCGATTACTAGCAGCCGTCTGTTCCTGCAAGCGAGCGGTTCGAAGATCACACAACAATATATTGTTGTAGAAAATAAAACAGGCGGTTTCATCGTGAAAGTGAACATTCCACAAGGTGAACCCGCTGAAGGATTCGAATCCTTCATTTATACATCGCTGGAGAGTCTGCAAGCGAACAAGTAACTTTTCACAACGAAGATTACGCTCTCTATAGGCAAATTGGTTTATATTCATGGCATCTATGCTGCTGATTCCCACCTTCTGATGGTGACGTTTCAGTGGCATGGATATCTAATCTGTAATTGCGAGACCTGCACTTTTGTGCTATAAAGGATGAGAGAATAAGATCATTCCGGCTTGCGAAGTCGTATGAAGCGATGAAGGAGTTGTTAGATTTACTATGTCTATCGAAATGAATACACAAGAAGTCATCAACGTGATTAAAAACAGCAAGAAAAAGACGCCTGTTAAAGTATATGTAAAAGGAGCTTTGGCTTCCGCATCATTTGGCGAGAATGTCCAAGCTTTTATTTCTGGAGACAGTGGTGTTGTATTTGGCGATTGGGCCGACATCAAGCCTGTACTGGATAGCGCAAACGCTAAAGAAGAAGACTATGTGGTGGAAAATGACCGCCGCAACTCTGCTGTACCTATGCTCGACCTGAAGGGTATCAATGCTCGTATTGAGCCTGGCGCATATATTCGTGATATGGTTGGCATCGGTAACAACGCAGTCATTATGATGGGCGCAGTGATTAACATCGGCGTTACGATTGGTGAAGGCACGATGATTGATATGAATGCTGTACTGGGCGGTCGCGTTAAAGTAGGTAACATGTGCCACATCGGTGCAGGCGTGGTTCTTGCGGGTGTTATTGAGCCTCCATCTGCACAGCCAGTTATCGTAGAAGACGATGTATTGATTGGCGCGAACGCGGTCGTATTGGAAGGCGTACGAATTGGTAAAGGTGCAGTCGTTGCAGCCGGAGCTGTCGTAACCGAAGATGTACCTGAATACTCCGTAGTTGCTGGTACACCTGCACGCGTGATCAAACAGGTCGACGATAAGACCAAATCGAAAACTGAAATCTTGAAAGACCTGCGCGTTCTGTAAGGCTGAAAAAAGAGTTTTTAAATGCACAAAAGGTGAACGATTCCTTGTCAGTGGCATGATGCATTGACAGCGCACAATTTAGGGACGAAGCACAACGGACAAGGCTCGGCGGCTGCGCCGGGCTTTTGTCCTTTTGTTCTTTTGCCGGATAAAACCTGATAAGTTAGGAAAAGGAGGCGGGGCAGCGGAATGAGCACAGTCGATTATCGTTCTTTTGTTCAAATACGGAGGGATTTGCATCAAATCCCCGAGCCTGGTTTTGAGGAATTTAAAACGCAGCAATATCTGCTGAATTATTTGGCAACGCTCCCTCAGGAGCGTCTGGAAATTCGTACGTGGCGTACTGGGGTACTGGTGTTGATTCATGGAACGGCTCCTGCGCGCCGCTATGGATATCGCTGCGATATGGATGGTTTGCCAATTGTGGAAGAGACGGGCTATGATTTCCGTTCGACCCATCCCGGCTACATGCATGCTTGCGGTCACGATTTACATATGACGATTGGATTGGGGATTGTTTCTCACTTTGCAAATCACCCGATGAAGGATGACCTAGTTGTACTGTTTCAGCCTGCCGAGGAAGGACCGGGCGGAGCATTGCCGATGCGCGACAGCGCCGAGCTGGCAGACTGGCTGCCAGATGAAATCGTCGCGCTGCATGTTGCACCGGAGTATCCGGTTGGCACGATTGCAACTCGCCCAGGTATTTTGTTTGCCAATACGTCGGAGCTTTTCATCGATCTGAAGGGTATGGGCGGACACGCGGCATATCCACACAAGGCGAATGATATGGTGGTGGCGGCCTGTCAGTTGGTCGGACAACTGCAAACGGTTGTGGCCCGTAATGTGAACCCGCTGGATTCAGCGGTAGTTACGATTGGTAAGGTCAGCGGTGGTACGAAGCAGAATATTATCGCGGAAACAGCCCGTTTGGAGGGGACCATTCGCACGTTATCAGCTGACACGATGACACTGGTCAAATCGCGGATTGAAGCGCTGGTGCGCGGTATGGAAGCTGGATTCGAATGCCAGGCGGAAATTGAATATGGCTCGAATTATTTACAAGTATTCAATGAGGCCAAGGTAACAGAGGAATTTATGAGCTGGGTTCGTAAACGGAAGGATGTACAGCTCATTGAATGTGCGGAAGCGATGACCGGAGAGGACTTCGGATATTTTCTGGAGCGGATCCCCGGGCTGATGTTCTGGCTTGGTGTCGATACGCCTTATGGTCTGCATCATGCCAAGCTGGAGCCTGCCGAGGAAGCCATTGGTGTGGCGATTCGTGTGCTGACGGACTATTTTACATGGAAATCTCAAGGTTAAATGTTGCGGTCTGAATAAATAGGTTTAATGTAGTGAATGAAATGGAATGAAGTCGAATGTTGAGGGAGGGTGTTATGAGAGAGCAAACCATCATCCGATTCGAACGGGTGACCAAGCAATATGACAACGATCCACCGGTGCTGGCTGATGTCAGCTTTGAGATTGAACGTGGCAAATTCTATACGCTGCTGGGCCCCTCCGGCTGCGGTAAAACGACAATTTTGCGTATGATTGCGGGCTTTGCAGAGCCGACGGAAGGCTCGATTTATTTGAATGACAAGCTGATTAATCGTGTTCCAGCCAATGAACGGCAGGTTAATACGGTATTTCAGGACTACGCATTATTTCCACATCTGAACGTGTTTGAAAATGTGGCTTTCGGTCTGCGAATCAAAAAGATGAACAAAAAGGCCATTCAGGAGAAGGTTGCACAGGCATTGTCCTTTGTCAATCTGGAGGGCTACGACGAACGGGAAATTTCTGAGATGTCCGGAGGGCAACGCCAGCGTGTCGCCATTGCACGGGCCATCGTTAATGAGCCGGATGTTCTGCTGCTGGATGAGCCGCTGTCTGCACTGGATTTAAAGCTGCGGACAGAAATGCAGTACATTTTGCGTGAAATGCAGCAGCGTCTTGGGATCACCTTTATTTTCGTTACGCATGATCAAGAGGAAGCGCTGGCGATGTCGGACGAAATTTTTGTTATGAATAAAGGAAAGATCGAGCAGAGCGGTACGCCGAATGATATTTATGATGAACCGATCAATCGGTTTGTTGCTGATTTTATCGGGGAATCCAACATTGTGCCAGGACGAATGATCGCGGATTATCAGGTGGAGTTTAACGGACGACAGTTTGAATGTGTCGATGGAGGATTGCGTCCGAACGAACCGATTGAAATTGTAATTCGACCGGAGGATTTGGAGATTACCAGTGTTACTGAAGGTAAGCTGCGTGTGAAGGTCGATACCCAGCTGTTCCGCGGTGTTCACTACGAAATTAGCTGCTATGACGATTCCGGTCAGGAGTGGCTGGTGCATTCTACCAAAAAGGCGGAGCTAGGCAGTGAAATCGGCTTACATTTTGACCCGGAAGCGATCCATGTGATGAGGTTCGGGGAAACAGAGGAAGAATTTGATCGGCGTCTGGAGGCCTATGAAGAGGTGGAGCAGCATGTCCGGTAATACGAGAGCAGCGTATCTGCTGCCTTACTATTTATGGATTGTGCTGTTCGTGGCGGCCCCGGTCGTGCTTGTGTTTTACTATTCGCTATTTGATGTAGACGGTCATTTCACGTTCAGCAACTATGCACAATTTCTGACACCTGTCTATTTGAGCATGACGCTTAGCTCGTTTTGGTATGCGCTGTTGATTACAGTATGTTCGCTGTTAGTGGCTTATCCGGCGGCGTATTTGCTGACCCGAACCAAGCATAAACAACTGTGGTTGTTGCTCATTATTTTGCCGACGTGGATTAACTTACTGCTTAAAACATATGCTTTTATCGGGATTTTTGGTACTTATGGTCCGGTGAATGCTGTGTTGAGCTTGGTTGGATTGGGTGGTCAGCAATTATTGTTTACCAGCTCCAGCTTTGTGTTTGTATCGGTTTATATTTTTGTCCCGTTTATGATCTTGCCCATCTACAACGCGCTGGAAGGGTTGAACCCTTCACTGCTGGACGCCGCGCGTGATCTGGGCGCTTCCAAGTGGACGGCGTTTCGCCGGGTTATTTTCCCATTAACGCTATCTGGTGTGCGATCCGGGTGTATGGCGGTATTCATTCCGGCGCTGTCGCTATTTATGATTACCCGTCTGATTGCGGGCAACCGTGTTATTACACTGGGAACGGCGATTGAGCAGCATTTTCTGGTCACACAGGATTGGGGTATGGGCTCTACGGTTGCGGTGTTCCTGATTTTGGCGATGGCAATCATTATGCTGATTACCTCGGGTACGAAACGGAGGGTGCGGCATGGCAAATAAAAACCGATTCGGGAATATTTATTTGGTGCTTGTCTTTCTTGTGTTGTATGCACCTATTTTGTACTTGATGTATTATTCGTTCAATAGTGGTGGGACGATGCATCAATTTGAAGGGTTTACGCTCCAATACTACAAAGAGGTGTTTGCTGACACCCGCTTGATCATCATTGTCATAAACACCTTGGTCATTGCATTGCTATCGTCTGCGCTGGCCACGATTATTGGCATCATGGGAGCTTTGGCTATTCACCAGATGCAGAACCGTCGGGTCAGAAATACACTCTTGTCGCTCAACAATGTGTTGATCGTGAACCCGGATGTCATTATTGGCGCATCCTTCCTCATTTTGTTCACGATGGTCGGGATCAAGCTGGGTTTTTACTCGGTGTTGCTGTCCCATGTTGCATTTAGTGTGCCGATTGCGGTCATTATGATTTTGCCGCGACTTCAGGAAATGAGTCCATCTCTGGTGGATGCGGCCCGGGATTTGGGTGCCAGCCGGATGGATGTGCTGACCAAGGTCATTTTACCTTTTATCAAGCCGGGGATTTACGCGGGCTTCTTTATGGCGTTAACGTACTCGCTGGACGATTTTGCGGTGACCTTTTTTGTGACAGGCAGCGGCTATTCGACCTTATCGGTGGAAATTTACTCGCGTGCCCGCCAAGGGGTTTCCCTGTCCATTAATGCGCTGTCCACGCTCATTTTCCTGTTTACCGTGCTGTTGGTGGTGGGTTACTACTTTATTATGCGCAAGGCCAACCGGAATGGGAAAAAGGAGCCTGCGGCGGAAATGGGGGTACCTAGATGAAGTCGCTTGTGCGCGTGTTTCTGTCGATTTTTATCATCTCGTTCGGTTTGATGGGGGTGGCGGCATGGCTCAATTCCAGTCAAGGCTATTCCGGTGGCAATACGCTAACGGTCTACAACTGGGGAGATTATATCGACCCTGATCTGCTGGAAAGGTTCCAGAAGGAGACGGGGATTACCGTCATTTATCAGACGTTTGACTCCAATGAGGCGATGCTGACGAAAATTGAGCAGGGAGGAACATCGTTTGATGTAGCGGTTCCTTCGGAGTATGCTCTGGCTAAAATGAAGCAGGAGCACCTTTTGCTTCCGCTGGATCACAACAAGCTGCCGAATTTAAAGCATGTGGATGCTCATTTTCTGAACCTTTCGTTTGACCCGAAAAACCAATACTCTGTGCCGTATTTTTGGGGTACGGTTGGGATTGTGTTCAACCCGGAGCTAACGAAAGGCATTGATTTTCATAGCTGGGATGGTCTGTGGAATCCGAAGCTGCGTAACAATCTCCTGCTGGTCGATGGTGCGAGGGAAGTCGTGGGTATGTCGCTGAACAGCCTTCACTATTCCTTGAACGATACGAATGAGGCGCATTTGCAGCAAGCATTAGCCAAGCTGGAGAAGTTAGCGCCCAATGTTAAAGCTGTTGTCGGTGACGAGATTAAAATGCTGCTGGCAAACGAAGAAGCTGCTGCCGGGGTTGTGTGGTCCGGCGATGCGTCCGAAATCATGGATGAGAACGACAAGCTGGATTACATCGTGCCGGATGAAGGCTCCAACCTGTGGTTTGATAACATGGTTATTCCGAAAACAGCTACCCATGTGGACGCGGCCCATAAGTTCATCAATTTTATGATGCAGCCCGATGTAGCCGCCCAAAATGCCGAATTTGTAGGCTATTCCACACCTAACGAGGATGGGAAGAAGCTGTTGCCCGAGGATATATCCGGTGACGAGCGCTTCTATCCTCCATCTGAGATTACAGATAAGCTGGAGGTCTACAACAACCTCGGCAAGCGTATGCTGGCTCATTACAATGAATTGTTCCTGCAATTCAAAATGCATCTAAAATAAGAGAGCGGCCCATGGATTCAGGTTTGAGCTTTAAAGGCCGCTGCGGGGGCGGATGGTGCTTACCATCGCCACCGCCCCCGGATTTCTGGAATGAAGCCTGGGTTTAGGGGGAAATCCGGGGACAAAAGCGACCGCTTACGCTTGTCCAGCACCATTCCGCCCCCTCCGCTGCGCCGTGCTTAAAGCTAGCACGAGTGAATCCCCACGCCGATGGTGAGGGAGTAGTCGGAGAACGAACAGGGCCTTGAATCACCCGTACAGGTGATTCAAGGCCCTGTTTATGTATACTCACCACGCAAAGCGGTGAGTATTGTACTTCTTTTCCCCTTACTCCACACATGTTAGAGATTTGAGGGGACTTTAAGGCGGGCAGTGAGCGAAGCGGACCATTTGAATCTGAAGAAGCGACAGCGTTCGCCTTTGCAGGGGGATTCTTACCGTTGAATAATTTAAATAATCCAAGAATCCCCCTGCAACAGCGATCGGAAGATCAAATGGCCCGCGAAGCCTCCTCCCACCTTAACTCCCTATAGTCTTTTAACAAACCTCTCTATTTTATCCAACCCCTGCTCCAGCACATCCTGTCCATAAGCATAGGACAACCGAATGTACCCTTCGCCATAGGAGGAAAAGGCATCTCCCGGTACGACAGCCACTCCATGCTCTTCCAGCAGCTTGAGGGTGAAATCCATCGAGCTTAAGCCAAAATGAGCGATGGAAGGAAAAAGATAAAAGGCCCCTTCCGGCTTTTCAAGCGGAATGCCCATATTGGTTAGCCTTCCATGCACATAATCACGGCGCTTGCGGTATTCCTCGCGCATCGGAAGTGCATCGTCGACACCAGCGGTCAAGGCCTCCAGCGCAGCATATTGGCTGATCGAACTGGCACAGGTCACGTTGTACTGATGCACTTTGACCATGTGCTGTGTAATTGCAGCAGGTGCAAGCGTAAAACCAATACGCCAGCCCGTCATGGAGTGCGATTTGGATAAGCCGTTGATGACGATGGTGCGCTCTTGCATGCCTGAGAGGGTAGCAATAGACACGTGTGGCGCATCGTAAATGAGCTCGCTGTATATTTCATCTGAAATGATAAACAGATCACGCTCTCTCAGCAAATCTGCGACAGCTTTCAGTTCTTCGCGGCTCATCACTCGTCCGGTTGGGTTCGAAGGATATCCGAGGATGACGGCTTTCGTCCGTTCAGTCAAATACGGCTTCAGCACCTCAGCGGTCAGCTTAAAGCCGCTGTTACGGGTGTCAGCCAGCACTGGCACGCCACCTGACAAGCGGATCAATGGCTCGTATCCGGGGTAGATGGGCACAGGCAAAATCACCTCATCACCGGGTGACAAAATCGTGCGCAAGGCAATATCCAGCGCTTCGCTGGCACCGTTCGTTATGATAACCTCATCCTGTCCACGGTAATTCAGTCCGTATTTATGGGATACAAACGCTGCTGCCGCTTCCCGCAGTTCGGGTAGTCCTGGATTTGGCGTATAGGAGGTGCGTCCTTCGTTAATCGCCTGATGGGCGGCTTCCATAATATGCAGAGGAGTAGGGAAATCCGGCTGTCCAATCGTTAAGGATAGGGTTCCGGGCAATGCGGCAACTTTATTGGCAATCTTGCGAATGCCGCTGATTTGAATGTTTTTAACCTGATCGTTAAGCAAGTGCTCCATAGCGTGTGTGCCACCTTTTTCTGTATTAGAACAAGTTTACAATAATTTGATCTGATTATGCTACGGCGGGAAGCATTCATTTTACATAATTCAGGTACTGGTTTGACTATTCTATGCTATGTTTAAACATGGAATATATATTGTAAGCGTGATCATAGCTAAAATTGGGAGGAGCGCGTCTTTTGATGAAACAAGAATACATAGCAGTAACGTTACTCAAGAAATTAAAAAGATTTGGGATCGCATGGCTCAGTGTAGTACTTGTGCTGTCGGGCGGAGATCCGGGGCTACTGTCTGGTAGAAAAGCTTCAGCAGAACCCGCATCTTTAGTAGATACGGAGGTGCAATCATCACCCACGACTGTGGGGGCAAGTGTATATACAGATGTCTATGTGCCGGGTAAGCTCCGTATCCATGATATACAGGGAGCGGCTCATCGTTCACCTTATGAGGGGCAAAAGGTAACAGATGTCGAAGGAATTGTGACGATGGTGAAGGGAAGCAGCTTCTTTATCCAGGAGGCGGACGATAAGGTGGATCAGGATGAAAAAACATCCGAGGCCATTTTAGTGCACAAGCCTAGCAGCGGTGTGCAGGTTGGGGATGAGGTACGGGTCAGCGGCTCTGTGAAGGAATATACAGAAAGAACCTATGCCAGCAAGCCAGTTGACCTGACGACCACGGAAATTGTAGCTTCTTCGGTTTCGGTGATCGCTAAGGACCGTCCACTGCCATCTCCGATTTTGCTTGGAAAAGAGGGGCGTGTGATGCCAACATCTGTTGTGGAAAATGACGGAATGACGGTGTTTGATCCGGAGGAGGATGGTTTGGACTTTTTCGAAAGTCTGGAGGCCATGCGTGTAGAGTTGAAGGATGCACACGTAATCGGCCCTTATGGTTATGAGATCCCGGTCAGGATTGATAACGGAGCGAACACTGGCGAGGTATTGACCGAAGCAGGTGGCTTGATGCTGACCGAAGAAAGTCTGAATCCGCAGCGGATTTTGATTGACGCCAAGCCTTCGGTTCCGTTGAAAACAGGGGATCGTTTTGCGGGTCCCATCACGGGAATTGTGAGCTATAGCTTTAGCAATTTCAAGCTGTTGCCAGAACGTCTGCCGGATATTGTGTCAGGTGGTCTCCAGCCAGCCAACACACGTCTGGTACAGGATGATCGCAAGCTGACGGTCGCTTCCTTTAACGTGGAAAATTTCGATCCCGGTGATGGAAAACGGATTGATCAGCTCGGACAGGCCATCGCCGTGAATTTGAACCACCCGGATATTGTAGGACTGTTGGAGGTTCAGGATAATAACGGTGAGAAGGATGACGGCACCACAGATGCTTCGGAAAGCTTTCGGGTGCTGATTGAGGCGATTCGTGCTCATGGAGGGCCGGAGTATGCTTTTACAGATATAGCACCTGAAAATAATAAGGATGGCGGCGCTCCCGGTGGCAATATCCGGGTCGGATTCCTCTACAATCCGCAACGTGTCACGCTGACGGACAAGCCGAAGGGAGATTCGGTTACGTCTGTGACCTATGGAGAGCAGGGGCTTTCTCTCAATCCCGGTCGTATGGATCCGCTGAATGCGGCATTTGAATACTCACGAAAGCCGTTGGCTGCTGAATTTGAGTTTGAAGATCAGCAGGTGATTGTGATCGCGAACCATTTTAATTCCAAAGGGGGCGATCAGGCGCCATTTGGAGGGATTCAGCCACCTGTACGAAGCAGCGAAATACAGCGGGCGAAGATTGCAACGATTGTGAATGGTTTTGTGAAGTCGGTGCTGGCTCAAAACCATCAGGCGAATATCGTCGTATTGGGAGATTTAAATGATTTTCAATTTTCCGAAACGCTCGCTTTGGTCCGGGGACAAGAATTGACGAATTTGGTAGATAAGCTGGATGAGAAGGAGCGGTATTCGTATATTTATGAGGGCAATTCGCAAACACTGGATCATTTGCTGGTCAGTCCGTCCATAAGTGAATCATCCGTGCTGGATATTGTTCATATCAATGCGGATTTTAGCACGGCGGACGGGCGGGTAAGTGATCATGATCCATTGGTTGCTCAAATTGACTTGCCACGTAAAACAGAGGAACCCCCGACTGATGGCGGGAGTGGTCGGAATGACGATGATGACGATGATCAGCAGGAGAGCAATGGTAGCAACAACGCCGGGAACAATAGTAGTGGTAACGCGAGTGGAACGGTGAATAACGGACAAGGTCAGACTGCGAATAGCGGGCAGAATGGTAATAGCTCGTCAGGCGTTAATGTTGTACAAGCCAAGTCCATCGTGACAGAGCAAAACGGACTGAAAAGAGCAGTCACACAAGTACCAGCCGTTGACATACAAAATGTTATTCGGAACGGGTTGAACGGTACGCTCGTAATCCGTGCAGGGGAGCAAGCGGATGCTAAGGTATTGGAAGTGAATCTAAACGGAGATGCTTTGGGTGCCGTCTTGAACGACCGTATTCACACCCTGCGAGTAGAAACGCCACAGGGCGGCTATGAATTAGCAACAGGTCGTCTGTCTCTTCAAAAGCTGGCTGACACCTGGCAGGTGCCTGTAAAACAGATCTCCTTAAGCTTTAGGGTTACGCCGAACGAAGGAATGGCTAATCGCACAGATATTCCGACAGGGCGAAAGCTGGTGCGGGCTGTTGATGTTGTGGCGGAGTTACGAAGCGAAGATGGACGCAAGCAACCGTTAGCGGGTAGCGATAATTCCGGTAAAAGGTATGAACGTTATCTTCTACGTGCTCCCGCAACGGTAGATACGAGCCAGCTTGCTGTAGTGAAGGTCTCTACTAACCAAGCCGGACAGTTGTCCTATCATCCGGTTCCCTTTACCGCTTCTGGCGAGGAACTGACCGTGTATGGACGTTCGGGTGGAACCTATGTTGTGCTGGATGGCGGAGAAGCTAATGTAAGCGGATCGTTCAGCGATATTTCCGGTCATTGGGCGCAGCAGGACATTACACGCTTGGCAACGCGTCTGATTGTGGCAGGGGCAAATCAATCAGCGCCCACAGCTAATAAGACTGGTGAGATGGGTTTATCGAACGAACGCTTTGAGCCAAACGGTCAGGTACAACGCTCGGAGCTGGCTGCGATGCTGGTTCGTACGCTTGGACTGGAGCATTCAGATCGCACGGTGACGGGCTTTGACGATGTACAATCGGAAGCGTGGTATGCGGATTCAGTGCGTACCGCAACCGCAGTCGGGCTGATCAACGGCTACGCTGACGGAAGCTTTAGGCCTGATACTCCTGTATCGAGGGAGGAGCTGGCTGTGATTATAGAGCGAGCCCTGCGCTTCGCCGGGACTGCGGAAGATACAGCGGTAGGAAGTGCCTCAGCGTCATTATCGGATGCACAAGCCATTTCTACATGGGCAGCTCCGGCTGTCAACACTCTGTCTGGCCTAGGCATTATGAAGGGGGACGAGAAAGGCCGTTTTGCTCCTGCTGCATCGGTGACGAGGGCAGAAGCAGCGACTGTATTATCTCGAACTATGGGTAAGTTGAATTGGGCACATTAGTATGATGATTGAGATGTTAGATTGTTTGATTTTATACGATAAATAAGTTATCTTATGTTGAAGAAGCAGCATAAAAAACTGAATTTGTGACTAATGAAGGGGTGAAGTGTCATGGCAGTAACAGCCAAACAAATTTTTGTGAACTTACCAGTTAAGAATCTGCAACAGTCTATTGATTTTTTCACTGCAATCGGATTTGAATTTAACGCGCAGTTCACCGATGAGCATGCAACTTGTATGATTGTCAGTGAGCACATATTTGTAATGTTGCTGGTTGAAGAGCGTTTTAAGGCATTCACCCAAAAAGAAATTTCGGATGCAACGAAAACAACAGAAGCCATTGTTGCCTTATCCGTAGAGAGTCGAGAAAAGGTAGACGAAATTGTCCATAAGGCTCTGGCAGCGGGCGGGAAGCCTTCGAACGAACCTCAGGATCACGGCTTTATGTACGGATGGAGCTTTCAGGATATAGATGGGCATCTGTGGGAGTTCTTTTATATGGCAGAGCAGTAAGGAAACATAAAGCATTGTATAGAAACTAAAGTAACGCTATGGAAAGTAAGCGATCCTTAAAGGATGGTTTACTTTCTTTATTATTGGAAGCAGGCGTGATTCCAGGGTATGCCCAATCGGCTGACGGTCACCCGCACGCTACCCGATTTTATTACAAACCACTAAATCCGTACCTGAGCTGTTGCTGAGTATTTGGCGAATAACTGTGTTATTTACAGGTAATAATAGCTTGTTATACGATTTCATATGCTTTCTCCGCTTTTCGACTGGAAAAGCAAGGGAATGGGAACGTATAATGAAATGGAGACCGTCTAAAGGTTCTCTTATGCTAATTCGGCTGGTCCGGATTGAAGATCGTAGTATATATAGCGGAGGAATCGAAGAATATGAGGCTGGAGCATGATTTTCTAGGTACCAAGGAAGTGCCGTCAGACGCCTATTACGGTGTACAAACACTGAGGGCAAAAGAGAATTTTCCAATTACCGGCCAACGGCTTCATCCTGAGCTGATTAAAGCCATGGCGATCGTCAAAAAGGCAGCAGCAACGGTAAACATGGAGCTGACCCGCCTGCATCGTCCCAAGGCGGAGGCCATTATTCAGGCAGCTGACGAGGTTATTCAAGGGCAGTTGCACGATCATTTCATCGTCGATCCGATTCAGGGCGGCGCAGGCACGTCCATTAATATGAATACAAATGAAGTAATTGCGAACCGGGCGCTGGAGCTAATCGGCAAGCAGCGTGGAGATTATCAGGAGATCAGTCCCAACAACCATGTCAATATGGCGCAATCGACGAACGATGCTTTTCCTACGGCTGTCCATTTGGCTGTTCTAAGTATGATTGACAAGCTGTTGGTCACGATGAGCGAGCTTCAGGAGGCGTTCTCCCGTAAGGCGAAAGAGTTTGACAGTGTGATTAAAATGGGACGAACCCACTTGCAGGATGCAGTACCGATCCGGCTGGGACAGGAGTTTCAGGCTTATGCGCGTGTGCTGGGTCGTGATATCGGACGTGTCCGTGCCACGAAGCAGCATTTGCTGACGGTCAATATGGGCGCAACTGCAGTTGGCACCGGTTTGAACGCGGATCGCCGTTATATTCAGCGTGTCGCCGAGGTGCTGGCGGAAGTAAGCGGTTTCCCTGTGGAGGCTGACGAAAATCTCGTCGATGCCACTCAAAACACAGATGCCTATACGGAAGTGTCTGCCGCGTTAAAAATTTGCATGATGAACATGTCCAAAGTGGCAAATGACATCCGCCTGATGGCCTCAGGGCCGCGTGCCGGTCTCGGAGAGCTGAGCCTGCCCGCCCGTCAGCCGGGTTCATCCATTATGCCGGGTAAAGTAAATCCGGTAATGTGTGAGGTCATCAACCAGATTGCTTTTCAGGTCATTGGAAATGATCATACGATCTGTCTGGCTTCCGAGTCTGGTCAGCTAGAGTTGAACGTGATGGAGCCTGTGCTTGTCTACAACCTGCTGCAATCGCTGGAAATTATGAAGCAGGGCTTTCATGTCTTCCGCATTCATTGTGTGGACGGAATTGAAGCGAACGTGGAACGGTGTCGTGAATATGTCGAAAACAGCGTAGGTATTATTACCGCGCTCAATCCCCACCTCGGATATGAGGTCGTATCACGCATCGCCCGTGAGGCGATTACAACAGGCAAATCGGTACGTGAGTTGTGTCTGTTGTATAATGTTCTGACTGAGGAAGAGCTGGACATTATTTTGGACCCGTATCAAATGACTCAGCCGGGTATTGCCGGAGAGTCGTTGCTGAATAGGGAATAATAGTGCGGAGTTTAGAATGCAGGCAGCTTTGAGGCAAAATGAAGACAGCCCCGTCGAATCTTGGCGGGGCTGTCCTTGTGTAACACGGTGTCAGCGTGATATGTGGAATGTTCTGCTAAGGAATGCACCGCTGCCCGCCTATTGTAGAAAAGGGGAAGAGGAATGCTGCTGGAGCAATTATCGGCATATAAGGAATTAGGAATAGGATTCATTGTACTACTACTGTTACTTGTACTCATCATCAGAGAACTGATACGTCGGCGCAGAAATCGGATTTTACGTGATCTGGACCCGCGAAAAATCGGGATTCAGGATATAGACCGCATGGAGGATGGCTCGGAATTTGAGCTTTATCTGCAACGGTTGTTATCTGCGCTCGGCTATAAGGACATCTACAAAACGACCAGTAGCCGGGATTTTGGAGCGGATCTGGTGTTTACAGACCGTGAAGGTATCAGAGTTGTAATTCAGGCCAAGCGTTATGCTGTACAAAATCCGGTCGGTTTGGGCGCGGTACAGGAAACTTATACCTCCATGCGTTATTATGCGGCTGACAAGTCTGTTGTCATCACTTCCGGGCGCTACACGGAATCTTGTAAAACACTCGCTGCTGTCAACGGAGTTAAGCTATTGGACCGCGACGACTTGGTGGACATGATTGATTTATTCAAGGCTAAACGCCGTGAGGAGGTCATGGATCGAATAGAAAGTAAAGCCGACGTGATTGCCTCCAAATGGAGCAGGAGCAAATGATAAAAGGGACTGAACTACCGGGCGACGAGATGAAATCCGGTAGTCAGTCCCTTTTATTTTTAAACATGATGCCTGCACTTATAAGAGACTCCATATACAAAATGGGAAATATGATCATATTGTAATTCTTCATTTACAATGAATTTACAGAAAATCTTATGAAAAAAAATGACTTTATAACCGATATAAAGATGTTGGGGATTTGCAAATTATGCTGAGGTGATATGTCATGAAGAAACAGGTTCAGTTATTAACATTGAGGTGGGTTCCCATTGTCGCTATTTTTGCCTTACTGCTGGGCGCATGCGGGCAGCCAGTAGCACAAAATAAGGTGCAGCCGATTAAGGTGGGAATAGTATTGTCCGATATTGGTCTGGGTGACCAATCTTACAGCGACGCGGCTTTTCGTGGCTTGGTCAAGGCACGGGACGAGGGGAAAATCGTTTTTGAATATCGGGAAATTTCCGAGACCAAGACATATGATGCTGCTTTTGAGCAGCTTGTTCAAGAAAAATCCGATTTGATTATCGGGTTGGGGTACATGGTGAAAGATAGTTTGGAAACCGTTGCAAAAAAATATCCGGATCTTAAATTTGTAATTGTAGATGAAAAATCCGATTTACCGAATGTGGCTTCCATTACTTTTAAAGAAGAAGAGGGCAGCTTTTTGGCAGGGGTCGTTGCAGGAATGGCGAGCCGTACCGATCAGGTAGGCTTTATCGGGGGAGTGGAGTCACCGCTGTTGAAAAAGTTTGAGGCTGGATATCGGGAAGGGGTTCACTCCGTTAAGCCTGATGCACAGGTTACTGCTAAGTATGCGGGAGATTTCGGCAAGCCGGAGCTGGGCACGGAGATTGCACGCGATATGATAGATCAGGATCGAATTGATGTGATCTATGCGGCGGCAGGCCTTACGGGTGTGGGTGTACTACAGGAGGCGCAGAAGCAGCAAAAGTTCGCAATCGGGGTCGACAGCGACCAGTTTTTCATTGCGGAAAAAGCAGTAGTGACCTCCATGATTAAAAATGTGGATGTCGCCATGTACACGGCAGTCAAAAGCTTTGCAGATCATCAAAGAAAATTTACGGAACAGAATATGGTGTTCGGTCTTGCGGAAGAAGGTATCGGTTTGGCGCCTATTCGTGTTTTGACATTGAACCCGGATCAGCAAAAGCTGCTGGATGACTTGAAGGAAAAGGTCAAGTCCGGCAGTCTTACTGTGCCCACCCAATAAATTTTCGTAAAACGGAGGATGATTCCTGATGAAACTGCAAGGTAAACTGGTGCTTAACGCGATGGTTTCCCTGATCGCATGCCTGGCTTTAGTGGCCTATATTATTTTTCAATTGATACGTATCAACTCGCAAAGCAGTAGTCTTGTTCCGGCCATGCTGAATGTACAGCAGCTCAATGCTTTTTTGATTCAGTCAGGACAGGCACTGCAAAACTACTCTTCTTCCATGACAGAGAGCAACAAAACGGATGTGCAAAACCAGCTGGGGCAGGTAGAAAAAACGATTGCTTTGCTTTCGCAAGGCATGATGGAGACCGAAGCGCAGCAAAAGCGTCTGAATACCGTTAAAACAAAATTCAGCGAATTGAAGGCCGCTACGGATAAAGCGATGAGCACCGGAAGCAGTCCTGAATCCAAACGTAGTGCGATGCGTGTACAGGGTATCCAGAATGATGTGTTCATGCTGGATATTCTAACAAAAGCACGCTATGACGAATATACAGAGGAATTGACCAAGAGTATCCGCTTTACTTGGCAACTGGCCTTGGCAGGCGCTGTTCTGCTTCTGGTGGCGGTGGGGCTATATAATACATATACATCCAGGCAGCTTGCCCTCAGAACCCGCAAGTTGACGGATGCAGCGAAGCAAATTGCAGATGGGAATTTGACGGTGCAGCTCGCGCAAACGAAGGGACATGATGAGCTGGATGAGCTTAACGAATCGTTCCGGTTCATGATCGGGAACTTGCGTAACATTGTGCTCTCTATTGGTCAGTCGGGGAATCGTGTCGATCTGATGGCTCAGGATATTGACCAGCATAATGAGGCCATGAAGGAAATCGTAACGCAAGTGAGCACCTCGACAGAGGAACTGGCGATGGGGAGTCAAAAAATTGCCGAGGATCTGTCGACCACCGTTGGCGTTGTGGATGAGATGCAGCAGAAGTTTGAAGCGAATTTGTTGGAGACCACGCAGTCCTCTACATATAGCGAAGACGCATTGCATGTCATTGAGCAAGGTACACGTGTGATGAGCGATCAGCTACGCATTGTAGCGGAAAATCGTTCAGCGATGTCCGAGGTGGAGCAGACGGTCAAGGAGCTGGAGGCCAATGCAGCCGAGATTACAACCATGACCGGCTATGTATCCGAGATTGCCAGTCAGACGTCGTTGCTGTCCTTGAATGCTTCAATTGAGGCTGCGCGCGCGGGTGAGGCTGGAAAAGGCTTTGCTGTCGTTGCCAATGAAGTGAAAAAGCTGGCAAATCAATCGGAGTCGGCCGTGAAGCAAATTTATACCGCTGTCGAGGGCATTACGCAGGCTATGGATAAGGTGAAGACCTCTGTGGCGCAAAGTCAGGAGCTGTTCCGTGAGCAGGAGAAGGCAACTTCGTCTACCGGGGAATCGTTCACTGAGATTAGCGGCAAAGTACAGCAAATTGCCCGCCAAGTCAGCAAGCTGTCGGCGGATATGAATGTATCTCGGGAACTGAGCGTACAGGTACAGCAAGCGATTGAGAACATCAGCGCGATTACCCAGCAATCCGCCGCAGGCAGTGAAGAGATTACCGCCTCCACGGTGGAGCAGAAGCGTTCCTTTGAGGAATCGGCTGAGAAGGTGAAAGAGCTTCGTCAGATTCGTGAGGAGATGCAACGAGAGCTGGATCGTTTTCAGGTGGAACAAACAGGCTAAGCAACACGAAACCAACACATTTTTTTACTAATCAATAAATATAGGATAAACCCGAAGAAAAAGCCTTACCTCATGAAGGGAGGCTTTTTCTTTATTTAAAATTGTCTAATTCATGACAATCATAGTAAATTTCCATCTTCCATCGTAGAGTTAATAGGCAGGGAATTCCACATCCTACGTCAAATAGATTTAGGGAGTATATGTTAGCTCATACGTTGTTAGCAAGAGATCATGGAAAACGAAGTCCGGAAGGATGAAGTAACGGGAATGCTACGATTAAAGCTTCGATTGATCCTGAAAAATAAACAGACAAGGCTGATTCTGCTGCTCACACTAAGCGTATCACTCATTATTAGTGTGATCGGCCTGCTATCGTATTCGGGATACCGCAAGGGTTTGGATACTGAATTGAACACACCAAACATAGAACTGCTGCAAATTAATCTGGATGTGACTAATAGGGCATTTCGTGAGTCCGACAATAAGGCGCTGGATGCGGCCTATTCCCGGGATGTTGAGGCATTTACACGTTTGCAAACGGATGAAAAATCGCTATCAAACAACGCTTCTGTCATAGAACGGCTTCAAAAATACTTGAAAGCCCTTTCTTCGCATGAAGAGATTCATTCGGCTGAAGTTATTTCTTTTGAAAATCATGCTCTCGTATCCAGCGAATACGGCTACTTGCCCGATTGGGACCAAGCGCCGGATAAGACTTGGGTTCCCTGGATTCGGGACATTCAAAGGAAGCCATTACTGATTAAGCGAAGATGGTATGGCACCGATTATGAGAATGGAACGGTAGAACTGCTTTCGCTTGCAAGACCCGTGGTAAAGGATGGGCAGGTCATCGGTGCGGTGCTGGTCGATCTGGATTATGACCGCTTTTTCTCCAAGCTGTATATTCATTTATCCAACTCACAATATGTGTACGATCTGGAGGGCGAACTGATCTATCCCAAGTTAAAATCGTCAGTGCCCTTAAACGAAATGGACAGGGTTTTGAAAGAATTGGATGTGAGCCCCTATGCTTATGTGGAGGTAGGGGGGATGGAGTATATGGCGAACCAGACTTTTTCCGATGTGACGGGCTGGCGTCTGGTATCACTTGTTCCTATGGACAAGCTGCTGAAACATGTTAAGCTGGCCCGCAATATGATGTTGTGGTTAGCCTTTATTTCTATACTGGCGGGTTGCTCAGCGGTCTACTATTACAATTATGCGGCGTTTCGCCCTATGAAAAGAATTAATAGCCTGTTGAATTCAGGCTACAAAGGAACGCGTCAAGGTGGATTGTATGATCTGGAGCCGGTCATTGGCAAGCTGGTTGGAGAGTTCCATCGCAAATCACTGGTGGTGGAGCGAAGTTTACCGGAGCTACGTTCCAAATATATTGAAGATGTCATCCAGCGTAGAATGAGCATACAGGAAATGCGCATGAAATGGGAGCAGTATTTTTCCGATTGGGACGGCAGCTCTTTGGCTATGATGATCGTGTCGATCGATCGCTATTCTACTTGGGCAGCAAGCTTTCCAGAGGAGGATAAAATGCTGCTCAAATATGCGCTGAACAATATTTTGCTGGAATGGCTTGAACCTCACTGGAAGGTGGTAAGCGCGCCAGATGAGCAAAGCGGCTTCGTTGTACTATTACAATTCAGTGAGAGTGAAGATGGAACTGGAACTAAAACATGTACTGATGTCGATGCCAAAGAAAGTGTTCTGCTCCGCAAAAGCGCAGATAGGCTGATTCAGGTTGTGGATGAGCATCTTCCCCTGACTATCTCTATAGGAATTGGTCATATATTCTCGGACATCCATGAGGCACGTCAGTCTTTTGTAAAAGGGAGAGAAGCCCTTGGTTTGCGTTTGTATGAGGGATATGGACGTTCGCATATGAGCACGGATAGCATGGGGAAGGGCGCTCACGTCTCATCAGCGGCGGAAAACCGGAATGTGGAAATCATTCGTGCCATAGAGTCACAGGAAGCCGGAGCAAGTATAAAGCTGATCAGCCAATGGGGAAAAGAACTTCGTCTTTACAGGACCTCCCCAGCGCAGGTGTACCTGTCTGTTCATGAGCTGATGGAGGAATTGCTGAAATGGTGCATGACTCATAGTGTGACGCCGCCGGATCAGCTGGTCGATTACCACTGGAACCAGATTCTGACGCTTGATCTTCCAGATATGGAGAAGCAATTGTTTTTGATTGTGGCTGATATCGAAGAAAAACTCTCTGGACACAGACGGTCCAAGGAATTTGTACGTGTACAGGAGATGATGGATTACATGGAACACCATTTGCATTTAAATATTGGGCTTCAGGAAATTGCAGATCAGGTTCATATGAGCGTGTCATCGGTGAGCAGTATGTTTAAGGAAGAGACAGGCAGCACTGTGTACGATTACTTGACTGGTTTGCGAATGACAAAAGCGTGCGCTCTATTGCGCGAAACACATCTAAAAATCGCAGAGATTGCTGATCAGGTCGGCTACCGGAATGAGAACAGCTTTATCCGTGTATTTCGGAAGCATAAACAGGTAACCCCCGGAAAATTTCGGGAAATCAGCAAATGTTCTAATGGATATGCAGATCCGCCAAAAGGTCGGCATTTTGGGGATTTGGAAGATAAATTCGAAGATTAAGCGATAGCTGTAGCCCCCGCGTTGCTGTACATTAACTCCATGTAAACGCAAAAATCATGGCTGAAAACGTCTGGGGGTGAAAACGGGTGCGTGACTGGCCCAGTTCATTTTTCGGAAAAGAGGAAACGTAATGAAGAACAAGCCATGGCAAAAATATGTGCTGGTTGCGGCGGGAGTGGCTTTTCTTTCTGCCTTGAGTATCAGTGAATATGTGGATCAACACGCCTTGCATGACCACGGTAGTGCATTTCCTGTGAAGCCTATAACCCTCGTCGTTCCTTATGCGGCGGGTGGCGGTACGGATATCACGGCAAGAGCATTGGCGAAAGCCGCCGAAAAGCATCTCGGTCAGCCGATCATTGTCGTTAACCGGACGGGTGGAGGCGGTTCGGTCGGGCTGATGGAAGGGGCTGAGGCGCAGGCGGACGGTTACACTGTAACGTATCTGGTTGCGGAGCTGACCACACTGCCACATCTGGGACTGCTGCCCCTCACCTATGAGCGCTTTAAACCACTGGTCCAAACCAATATGGACCCTTCTGCCATCACGGTTAGAGCGGATGCGCCATGGACGACGGCCGAAGCATTTTTGGAGGACGCTCATGCTCATCCCGGGAAGCTGAAAATGGGCAATGCAGGCACGGGAAGCATCTGGCACCTTGCCGCTGCGATGCTGGAGCAAAAAAGCGGAGTCCGCTTTACCCATATCCCTTATGAGGGAGCAGGGCCAGCCGTTTCAGCGTTGATGAGCGGCTTCGTGGATGCTGTGCCGGTCAGTCCTGCGGAAGTGAAAAAGGATGTGGATCAAGGGAAGCTGCGCATACTGGCGATACAGGCAGACACCGTTTCGGAAGCGTTTCCAAATGTGCCTACGTTACAGCAGGCTACCGGGCTGCGTGTACATTTTATCGGGACTTGGAGAGGGCTGGCTGTGCCCAAGGATACGTCGGATGAGATTGCTCAAACTCTAGCGGACGCACTGATCAAGGGGACGAAAGATGAGGAATTCAGGGAAGAAATGCGTAGGCATGGATTGGGGCTGCGTGTTAAGGATGCAGAAGCATTCGCACGGCAGTTGAAGGAGAGCCATGATACCTTCGCAAGGTTAATTCCCGAACTTGGCTTGAGCCGCAAGTAACACGGCCTTGTTTTTGCACTGGCAAAAACGAAAGGGTTGAATGAAGTTATGAAAATCAAGCAAAGCATTGATAAAATTCCGGGCGGCATTATGTTGGTGCCGCTGTTTATTGGGGCGTTATTTCATACGTTTATTCCGTGGGCTGGAGACTACTTTGGATCGTTTACGAAGGGTCTAATGACGGGGACAGTGCCTATTTTGGCGGTGTGGTTTTTTTGTATGGGCGCTTCCATTGATATACGGGCTACGGGTACGGTATTGCGTAAATCAGGTACGCTCGTATTAACTAAAATCGCAGTTGCCTGGGTAGTGGCTATCATAGCATCTAAATTACTGCCCGTCGGCGGTGTGGAAAGCGGGCTGTTTGCGGGCCTTTCAGTATTGGCGCTAATTTCCTCCATGGATATGACGAACGGTGGGCTATACGCCTCCATTATGCAGCAATACGGTTCCAGGGAAGAGGCGGGGGCATTTGTGCTGATGTCCTTGGAATCTGGCCCGTTAATGACCATGCTCATTTTGGGCAGTACCGGACTGGCTGTTTTTGAGCCGCAGGCTTTTGTGGGGGCGGTATTGCCATTTCTGGTCGGGTTCATACTGGGGAATCTGGATCATGATTTTCGTAAATATTTTGGTAACGCCACGCATGCGCTTATTCCGTTTTTCGGTTTTGCACTGGGCTGTTCCATCGATCTGAGTGTGATTGTTCAAACCGGCTTGCTTGGTATTCTATTGGGCATCGGCGTCATTATTATTACAGGCATTCCGCTGATCTTGGCGGACAAATATATCGGCGGCGGCAACGGTACAGCAGGACTTGCAGCCTCTAGTACAGCAGGTGCGGCGGTTGCCAATCCGGTCATTGTTGCGAATATAAAGCCAGAGTTCCTGCCTGTAGCGCAATCAGCAACTGCGTTAGTAGCCGCTTCGGTCATCGTTACCTCTATATTGGTGCCCATTTTGACGGCTTACTGGTCCAATTATGTTAAACGCAAAGGAGAATCCAAAGGGGCAGGGCCTGTAAAACCTGGTGCGAATGTGCCTAAATAAAGTTCGGGTGATCCCGGATCAGATTAGTCCAGATCATTTTCTGAGTCTCTCCATTACCCGGGAAATGCTTTTGCAGATACAAACTCATATACTCACACCACAAACTTGTCCTAAAACGCTTCCGCAAACATATATATGTAAGCAGAGGAGCGTGATGGAATTGGAAAACAAGGTGCGTCGCTACTATCAGTTAAAGCAGAAGCAAAAAGAAATCGAGGGTGAACTGACTGATTTGCGTAATGACATTACAGCTCATTGTGCACGGCAGGGAGTGGCAGAATGGGAAATTGGCAGCTACCGGGTCAAAATTGTGCAGCAACACCGCAAAGAATACGATCATACCAAGCTGTACGATTCACTGCCTGATCCACAGCTATGGCGCTTGTTTTCCAAACCGGATACTTCGAAGATTGCCAGTTTGCTCAAGCTTAAGGTCATCGCAGAGGAGCAATTAAAAGATGCTGTTTCTCTCAAAACAGTGACGTTACTGCAAGTGGATAAAAAATAAAAGGTAGAGTAGTTATGTGATCCTATATATGTTGTAGCTGAAAAGGCTGTTCGGTATACTACCGGATAGTCTTTTTAATGCCAGCTAGTAGAAGAGTACCTTGGGGAATGTCTATGGTATGCGGTGTTCTTCTGCATGCTTGTAGTTTTGTAATCTACGGGATAAACGCCTCGAAGGGGCGCACAGTTATACTGAAAAATGATACCGTCTACCTCCCTGTAGAAATATCGTGCTTGCGCTTCATCGGTAAATCGGACCTCCGTGCTCACTACAGGAGCTTTGCCAAATGCTGTCTGGATGGAAGCAATATCTTCGTTGGCATATCCTCGTGTGTATAAAAGGCATTTTTTTACTGCTGTCATAAAATAATGAATACCACGACAGAGAATAGAACGTTTTTGATCCTTATCCCGTGTATCCTTCTCATGGCAACCTCCCCTCTAATCCTTGCATTATGATTTGTTTTACTCTATTAAAATTTGGATTTATAAGGGAAATTTTCTATACTCCTCGGGGAAATATGAGTGTTAGTTATTTTTTATTATCATAAGTTGAGTATCAGTTATATAAAAGATGGGTTATCGAGAGTTAAGAGAGCCACATTTATCCGCACGAAGGAATTAGACTTGGACTTATCAAAGGAAGAAGAAAAAAGAGCTGACTCCCGTTTGCGGTGGGGCCAGCTCTTTTTTACCGTCGTTACCCTTGGCCGTTAAGCACCTGCCGAAAGTAAAACCGATACGTATTATAAAGGAACGTTGGAAGTGGAAGCAGGACCTCCAACTGGTATTTACTAATGATATATGGGACTAACCTTCGTACCCTCGCCGCCCTCAATCTGAATATTCCGTACGATATTTTAATCGACAATGCTTTTGTGTATCTCCGGGTCTTGAACATCTTTCAGACCTTCCAAAATGCTATCGACGGTAATCTTGATTCCACCCCCACGCTATATTCAGCTACTTATCGGACAAGCCTTTTCCTAGCCCTTTGAGAAAATGAATGCCAAAACCCATCGCCCGGTTTACATCCGGATCATTCATGGCCTTCATAAGATCGCGCAAGCGGGTCTTTTGGTTCTGTTTTAGATGCTCTTCGGCTTCGTTCAGGCCTGAAGTGACGCTGCCTACCAGCTTTTGCATCAGCTCGGGGTCTAGCTCGGACAGCATGCCGGCTGCTCCCATCAGATTGTTGATGATGTTCGTCACAGGCTTGCGCGTTGCTTGTCCTACAGCGATTTTGGCGATGCTTTCTTTGGCTTTCAGCATAGACTGAGCCGCTTCGAGAAGACCGCTATCGTGCAGCTCACGCACAATTTCGAGCGTCTTCTGCAATGCCGCCCCGTTGTCCGCCAGATCAGCAGTAAGCTGATCCAGCGATTGTTTTTGTCGTTCTTCTTCTGTCAACACACGCTTTCGTACGATTGAAATAGGCTTTGCCATGAGTCCGACCTCCTTATTTTTGATCCACCAGATCGACGTAACCGGGACGCTTCCATTTCCGATCCACTTCAACCCCATTTTGCGGATGACGCTGTTTGTAGCGCGGGTTGATACGTGGTAGCGGATTTTGACCATCTACCTCCAAAATGTGCATTCGCACCTTGTTTTGTTTGTAAGCTGGTGTGTTGGTGATGACATCGAATGCTCCGCCAGTTAACAGGTTCACGGCGCTGTCATGGCTGCTGGAGTGCATAGGTACGTAGACATCGGTTCCATGCATCCGGTCGGTGACGAGAACACGCAGCTTCACGGCACCATATGGCGATTCCAGACGAACCAGCGATCCGTCCATGACTCCGCGTTCCTTGGCCAATTCCGGCGATACTTCCACAAATACACTTGGAAGCTTGAGCTGAATGCCCGGCGATTTGGTCGTCAGATTTCCTTCATGGAATTGTTCGAGCAGTCGGCCGTTGTTTAAGGTTAGATCGAACTCAGCCGGGTATTGTTTAGGCGGTACATATTCGAAAAGACCGAGACGTGCCTTTTTATCCGGGAAGTTAAAGCCATGGGTGTGCAAAAGCGGCGTGTCACTGCCATCCGGTGATCCCCAGTGGAAGCTGTTCCAGCCTTCCAATACGTCATAATTACACTGGGAGAAAAATGGAGTGAGTGACGCCATTTCCTCAAAAATCTCACTTGGATGGCTGTAGTTCCAATCAAATCCCATTTTCTTGGCAAATTGGCTGAAAATCCACCAGTCCGGCTTGCTGTCTCCTACAGGCTTGAGTGCTTCATATAAACGCTGCACACGACGCTCGGTGTTCGTAAAGGTTCCATCTTTTTCGAGCGAAGGTACGGCTGGCAAAATGACATCTGCGAATTCTGCTGTTTTGCTCAGGAATACATCCTGAACGACGAGGAAATCCAAATTCGCCAGCATTTCCTGTGTATGGTTGGAGTCTGCATCCACCCACGCCATTTCTTCTCCGGCGATATACATCGCTTTCAGCTCACCTGTTTCAATGGCCTCCAGCATTTGAATATTGTCCAGTCCGCGTTGGCCTGGAATGTGTACCCCGTAGGCTGCTTCGAACTTGGCACGAATGTCATCGTTGGTGACAGGCTGATAGCCCGGGAAAATATCCGGCATCGTGCCCATGTCAGCAGCCCCCTGAACATTGTTATGTCCACGAAGCGGATACGCGCCTGCACCTGGACGCATAAAGTTTCCAGTCACCAGCAGCAGGTTGGCAATCGCAATAGAGGTGTAGGAGCCTGCGATGTTTTGCGTCACACCCATGCCCCAGCAAATGGCAGTGCCGTCGGCTTCATGGACCATAGTCGCTACCTCAATCAGCGTCTCTTTGGAAATGCCCGTTTCTTGCTCTGCAAATTCCAATGTAAACTTCTCCAGCAACTTCAAATATTCGGCATAAAAGTTTACGTGTTCTTCAATGAATTTTGCGTCATGCCAGTTTTGTTCAATGATGTACTTGGTTACAGCGGATAACCATACATAATCTGTCCCTTGCTTCGGACGAATGAACAGGTCCGCACGATCTGCCATTTCATGCTTGCGCAGGTCGACCGCGATCAGCTTCTGACCGTGCAGCTTATGCGCACGTTTAATACGGGTAGCCAGCACCGGATGTCCTTCTCCCGGCGCACAGCCGACCAGCATGACCAGACCTGCTTTGGCAATGTCTTTAATCGTACCGCTGTCGCCGCCAATGCCTCCGGTGTGTTGCAGCCCCCATGAGGCGGGGGATTGGCAATACCGTGAACAGTTATCGACGTTATTCGTTTGGAATACCTGACGCGCCAACTTTTGCATCAGATAGTTTTCTTCATTCGTAAATTTGGACGAGGAAATAAAGCCGAGCGCCTCGCCGCCATGTGTTTCTTTAATAGCACCCATTTTGCTGGCCATCACGCTTAAGGCTTCTTCCCAGGTCGCTTCGACAAATTCGTCGTCTTGACGAATTAAAGGGGTGGTCAAACGCTGATCACTGTTCACAAAATCCCAGCCGAATTTCCCTTTGACGCATGTCGAGATGCCGTTCACAGGTCCTTTAGAGGTAGGCTGTACCTTCAAAATTTTACGCCCTTTGGTCCAAACCTCGAAGCTGCAACCTACGCCGCAAAAGGTGCAAACGGTTTTGGTTTTTTTTGTACGGGTTTCACGCATGGCTGCTTCTGCTTCGGATATGGCAAAAATACCGCTATAGCCCGGCTCCACTTCCTTAATTAAATCTACCATCGGATTTAACAAATCCTTCTCCATGCCGCTCATGAAGCCTGCTTCACCCAGCATGGATTTCTCCATCAAGGCGTTACAAGGACAGACCGTTACGCACTGACCGCAACTGACGCACGAGGAATCGTTAATTGCAACACCATCATCCCAAATGACGCGAGGGCGTTCTGCTTCCCAGTCGAGAGACAGGGTTTCATTGACCTGAAGGTTTTGACATACCTCCACGCATTGGCCGCAGGCGATACATTGATTCGGGTCATAGCGGTAAAACGGATGGGACATATCGACTTCCGTCGGATCAACCTTGGGCTGATATGGATATTTTTGATGTTCAATTTCCATAAGCTCTGCCGTATTATGCAAGGAACAATTACCATTGTTGTTATCACATACGGTGCAGTAGAGGAGGTGATTTTCCAGCAAGCGATCCATTGCTTCTGTTTGGGCCGCTTTGGCGCGGTCCGAGTTTAATTGAATATTCATTCCGTCCGCAGCAAGTGTCGAGCAAGAGCGAACGAGCTTGCCGTTGACTTCCACGATACAGGTATCACAGGTGCGGATCGGGTCGACTTCGGGAACATAACATAGTTGGGGATGGGCGATATTGTTTTCGTTAATGACTTCAAGAATCGTTGCGCTGTCTTTGGTTTTCAGTTCCTGTCCGTTTAATGTAATTTTGATCGTACTATCAATCACGGTTCAGGCTCCTTTCAGATTTGAAATTTAAAAATTAGAAATAAAAAAACTCCACCATAAACACAAGTGCTCGTGATGAAGCACTTGTGTTTATGGTGGAGTAGTAACCAAGCTCTATGTCCTGGAGGCCAATCCGCCATATGCGTATGTATTAATAACAAACGGTACACACCGCCTGTATATCAATAACTTGGATATGTCATTTTCTGCATGTCATCAGGTGTAACTATAACGTAAAATTTAAGATAGTTCAACGGTACATTAGTAAAATTTTAATTGATAATGATTATCGTTTGAGAAAACGAAAAAGCATTGACAAACGTTCGAGGATTGCTAACAATAAGAATGTAATCTATTGCAGAGCATTCGTGAATGGAGTGTGCGTGGGGAATCGCGTATATTTTATTTGTCGCAGCGCTTGTTAGCTTGATTTTTCTATATCACATGATGCGAGGATTCGTAGAATCCTGATGTAGATAAATTAACCGGCATTTAGCAGATTCTTCGATGTGTTCAATGGCGAAGGATTTGTTGTGATGTCGGTTTTTTGGTTCAGTATATAATGAATTAATATGGGGTTTAAAGGGATTTATTAATGAAGACGGATTGAGGTGAATAGGATGGCGAACCGGAGCGACGATCAATGGAATCGTCCGTTACGGGACTTGAGAATATCCGTCATAGACCGGTGTAATTTTCGGTGCCGATATTGTATGCCGGAAGAAATCTTTGGCCATGACTATCCGTTTTTGCCAAAAGAAAAAATATTGACCTTTGAGGAAATTACCCGGCTTTCCCGTATTTTTGTCTCTCTAGGAGTTACCAAGCTGCGCATAACGGGCGGCGAGCCGTTGCTGAGAAAGGACCTGTCCTCGCTCATTCATTCGTTAACTCAACTCGAAGGAGTTGAAGATATTGCGATGACAACGAATGGCGTATTTCTTCCTAAATATGCAGCGTCACTTCGAGAGGCAGGATTGAAGAGGGTGACGGTCAGTTTGGATTCGCTCAATGATGATCGCTTCCGCCGGATGAACGGAGGAAGAAGCAGCGTGCAAGCCGTGCTGGATGGTATTGATGCGGCAGCACAAGCAGGGATGCAGGTAAAAATAAATATGGTCGTGCAGAAGGGCTTCAACGATCAGGATATTGTGCCCATGGCGGACTATTTTCAAAAGAAAAAGCATATTTTGCGGTTTGTTGAGTTTATGGATGTGGGTAACACCAATGGCTGGAAATTGGATCAGGTCGTTTCCAAGCAGCAGATCATCGAAACCATTCATAAGCAAAGGCCGCTGGAGCCTGTCCCACCCCAGTACAAAGGTGAGGTGGCGACGCGTTACAGGTATCAGGACAGAGAAGGGGAAATCGGCATTATTTCGTCGGTTACGGATGCCTTTTGCTCTACATGTACACGGGCCAGAATTTCCGCTGAAGGTTTCTTGTACACTTGCTTATTTGCTTCTCAAGGGTATGAGCTGCGCGGGATGCTACGTTCTGAACAGTCCGATGATGAGATAAGAGCTTACATTGAGCGTGTTTGGAGAGGACGTACAGACCGCTATTCGGAGGAACGGCTGAATCATACCCAGCAATCGGCGTCCAAAATTGAAATGTCACATATCGGCGGGTGAACCGAAACGCCAGCCTGCCAAAAACTAGGGAGTTGAGCACATGGAAAAACCAGCTGAGATCAAACGCCAGATTCTTCGTTATCGTGACGGTCAGATCAAACGTGATGAGGACACTGTGGTGACGGAGCATCCGGTGACGATCAAAATCAATCAGCAGGAATTTGCTACCATGGTTTGTACACCGGAGTATGTGGAGGATATGGCAGTAGGCTTTTTGGCCTCGGAAGGTGTCATTCAACGGTATGATGATATCGAAGATATATGGGTCCAGGAAAAAGAAGGCTTTGTTCATATCAAAACCCGCCGGATGAATGAGTTTTATCAAAACTTTCATTCCAAACGGTACATTACCTCCTGCTGTGGGAAAAGCAGACAGGGCTTCTACTTTATGAATGATGCCAAAGTGGCAAAAAGGATGAATGACACCCATGTGATGCTCTCTTTTGACGATTGCTTTCGCTTGATGAACTTAATGCAAAATTCGGCGCTTATGTTTCAGGAGACCGGGGGCGTTCATAATGCCGCACTGTGCGACAAGGATGGAATCATTCTGTCGAGAATGGATATCGGCCGGCATAATGCGTTGGATAAAATCTATGGATATTGCCTCAAGCATGATATTGTATTACAAGATAAAATCATTGTATTCAGTGGGCGAATTTCGTCTGAAATTTTGTTGAAGGTCGCCAAGATTGGCTGTGAAGTGGTGTTATCCAAGTCGGCTCCGACAGAGCTTGCGCTTGAATTGGCTGAGGATTTGGGCATTACTACGGTAGGTTTTATACGAAGTCATTCTCTGAATGTGTATACGCATCCTCAGCGGTTTGAGGAACTGGTTGAATCTAAAATATAATATGAACGCTTCTGGGGGTGAACATTTAAATGAAATATCATATTCAAGTATTTGCTGGCCTTGCGGAACAGATGGGAGGGCCCATCATCACAGTACCCACCGATCAGGAAACGATGACCATTGCCGCGTTAAAAGACCTGCTATCCGAGCGTTTCCCAGAAGTAGCCGCGCAGTTGCGGGGTTCTTTTGTTGCCAGAAACCAAGCCTATGCTGCACCGGAGGAGCTGGTGAGTATATATGACGAAATTGCGATCATTCCCCCGGTTTCAGGAGGGTAATTTGATACAGGCTAAGCGAGTTCGATAGGATAGGTGCAGAGGGGGTCAGATACAAATGCAATACCGTATTCAACTATTCGCGGGTATGGCAGAGCAGCTCGGTGAATCCGTGATTACGCTGGATTTTCCGCAGGAAACGGCGACCATTGCAGACATTCGAAAAAGCTTGAATGAGCAATATCCGGAAGCGGCTTCGCAGTTGCAAGGTTCTTTTTTTACTAATCATAAAAAACTGGCTTCTCCAGAGGAACTCATCCGTCCTTCAGATACAATCACTCTTCTTCAGTCGGCGCCAGGGATGGAAACGGTCGTTTCAGCATGCGGCTTATTTGCGATCACGTACGATCCGATTGATGCCGATGAGGTGACCTCGAAGGTGCAGGACCCATCCCATGGAGCTTCGCTGACCTTTAATGGAACGACTCGGGAATATACCCAAGGTCAGCGAACCGTGTTGCTAGAATATGAGGCGTATGTCCCGATGGCGATGAACACGATGAAGCAGATTGGTGACGAGATTGCAGAACGTTGGCCGTCTACACGTACGGCGATTACACATCGGCTTGGTACGGTGAGGATTGGAGAGACGAGCGTTGTGATTGCTGTTTCTGCTGCACACCGCGATACTTGCTACGAAGCCAGCCGCCATGCGATTGAACGCTTGAAGCAAATCGTACCGATTTGGAAAAAGGAAGTGTGGGAGGATGGCTCGGAATGGAAGGGGCATCAGCTAGGAGGTTGGAAACCTCATAACACCCAATAGCTTCCGAAAGAGAGCGAGGACAGGGGGCGTAAATCAACGATGTCAGAAATGAACAAGGACCAGAAAACGGATGCTGATGCACGAGCACATACGCATGCGTCCCATGCCCGTTATTCCAGACAGGAATTATTCTCGAAAATTGGAACAGCAGGACAGCGAAACATCCGCAGTAAGCACGTGCTGATGGTGGGTGCTGGTGCACTGGGTACTGCCAATGCGGACATGCTGGTGCGAGCGGGCATCGGACGACTGACGCTGGTGGATCGCGATTATGTGGATTGGAGCAATCTGCAACGCCAACAGCTCTATGATGAAGCGGACGCTCGTGATCATATGCCGAAGGCAGTGGCAGCACAGCAGCGATTGCAGCAAGTCAATTCAGATGTGGACATTCGTGCGCTAATTCGGGACGTATCGCTGGAAGAAATCGACGATATTGCAGCAGGAGTGGACCTCATCGTAGATGCCACCGACAATTTTGATACACGTCTGCTCATTAACGATTACGCGGTTAAGCACCAAATTCCTTGGATTTACGGGGCTTGTGTGGGTAGCTACGGGACAACCTTTACCATCGTGCCGGGACAGACACCGTGCCTGCATTGTCTACTTGGAACCGTGCCGCTCGGCGGCGCGACCTGCGACACGGTCGGGGTGATTAGCCCGGCTGTACAGATGGTGGCAGCCTACCAAAGCGCTGAAGCATTGAAGCTGCTCACCGGGGATGTTTCAGCCTTGCAGGGCAAGCTGATTTCCTTTGATCTGTGGAACAATCAGCATCAGGCGATTCATATCAGCGCCATGAAAAAAGCCGACTGCCCAACGTGTGGTGAACATCCGGTGTATCCTTTTTTACAATCGGAGCATCAATCCAAGTCGGCTGTTTTGTGCGGACGTGATACGGTTCAAATTCGCCCGGCCTTCGGTACTGTGCGCGATCTGAATGAAACGGCGCGTCTATTGTCCCGTCAAGGAGGCAAAGTAGAACATAATCCATATTTGGTATCCGTTGTGATTGGAGCGCATCGGCTGGTTCTGTTTCAAGATGGACGCGTTCTGATCCATGGCACAAAGGATATCGCCGAGGCGAGATCTATTGTTCACAAATATTTGGGCTGACCCAATAGAGTTGAACCGTTATGAGGTGTACATCGTTATACTCATTTCGGAATTTATAGGAGAGGGGAAGAGTAAGTTGAAAATGAAATTCGGGTACATATTCACGTTGGTTGGATTGTTGGCATGGGTGCTGGCTGGCTGCTCGTCTTCGGCTGCTGTACAGTCGACACCGTCTGCACCAAAAACAGAGATCATCGTATCTGCCGCAGCGAGCCTTCAAGATAGCCTGAATACGCTCAAGGACCAGTATGAAAAGCAGCATACGGATATCAAACTTACCTTTAACTATGCTTCATCCGGCACATTGCAAAAACAAATTGAGCAAGGCGCACCCGCTGACGTATTCATTTCTGCAGGTATGAAGCAAATGAAGGCATTGACCGATGCTTCTTTAGTGGAGAAGGATAGTGTTCTGCTTCAAAATAAACTGGTTGTGGTTGTCCCGCAGGATAAGGCCAAAACCATAACACTCCATGATCTGACGAGCCCATCCTTCCTGAAAGTAGCTGTCGGGGAGCCTACTACAGTTCCTGCCGGACAGTATTCCAAAGAAGCGCTGACGAAGGCCGGATTATGGGACAAGCTGGAGCCGAAGATGGTGTTCGCCAAGGACGTAAGACAGGTATTAAACTATGTGGAGACAGGTAACGCCGATGCGGGACTCGTCTACCTGACGGATGCCAAATCATCTGATAAAGCAGTCGTTGCACTGGAAGTACCTGAGGAATTGCATGCTCCGATTCTCTATCCAGAAGGTATTGTAAAAGCAACGAAATACAGCAAGGAAGCTGGCGAGTTTCTCAATTTTCTGCGTACAGATGAAGCTATGAGTGTGTTCAGTAAAGATGGGTTTTCAGCTCCTTCAACATCGACTGGGAAATAGAACCCAACTATAAAGGAGGGGGTCCCGTTGGATTGGTCGGCTTTCCTGCCTCCAGTTATCGTATCCGTCAAGGTCGCTGTCGTCGCCAGCATCTTTGTATTTCTGTTAGCTACCGTGGTGGCTCGGATGATGGCGAACTGCAAGCTGCGGAGGGGAATCAGCGTGATTGAGACGGTTTTACTTCTTCCGCTCGTTTTGCCTCCCACAGTGATCGGCTTTATTTTGCTCATTGTGCTGGGGAGGAGAAGCTGGATCGGTACAGCCTTCGAAAGCTTTTTCCAGCAGACAATTGTGTTTACATGGGGAGCAGCAGTAGTGGCCGCCGTAGTTGTTGCCTTTCCATTGGCTTACCGGACGATTAAAGCAGGTTTTGAAGCTGTAGATCCAGAGGTAGAGCAGATTGCACGTGTGCAAGGTGCCAACGAATGGCAAGTATTTCGCTACATTACGATGCCTCTCGCCTACCGTCCACTCATCTCGGGATACATTCTCGGGTTTGCTCGGGGATTAGGGGAATTTGGCGCTACGCTGATGCTTGCGGGTAACATTCCCGAACAGACGCAAACCTTGCCTACGGCGATTTATACCGCATCCGAGGCCGGAAATATGACACTCTCCTGGAGCTGGGTAGCCGTCATCATTCTATTCTCTTTTATTATGCTCATGCTTTCGAATCGACTGGTAAAGGATTAGTCTGTTTGGAGCAAAAAACATGCGCAGTCTGCCAACGGGGCGGGCTGTGTTTTATTTCTCTTGAGAAAATAAAGTCTTAGACTTCATTCGCTCTCGCTCCACTTTCGACAAAGCATCATTCGAACAGTGGGGGGGGGGGCGCATGCCATAAATAGATTACAAGCGTTCTAAAAAAATCATGTGCTACCCCGCTATGATGTTTGGTATCAAAGAGTGATTCATAGAACATAGAAATATAATGTATATTGTTCCGCTATTTCCAATTCACTAACTCTCATTCACGGCTCGCTTCCTTTGCCATAGCAAATCTGGTCGGGCCAGCCTCATTGAGGGCACTCCGTTTGCAAGCGGGACAGGCTCAGTGAATTTGTGGTATAATTTACAAATATGAACACAGGGAGATGAGGAATCATGAAGAAATTCGGAAAAATTTTACTGGTAGGTTTATCCATGATTTTGGGGCTTGGTCTGGCGGCCGGAAATATGCAGCTCCCCGCCGCCTCCGCGGCCGGTACAGAATATTATGTGGCCACGAGCGGCAGCGACTCCAACACCGGAACGAGCGACGCGCCGTGGAAGACGCTACAGCATGCGGCCGACGTGGCTCCTGCGGGCAGCACGGTTTACGTCCGGGGCGGCGTGTACAATCAGAAACTGAAGATCACCCGCTCCGGCTCCGCTTCGCAGGGTGCCATTGTGTTCACCAACTATAGGACGGAGACCGCCATCATTGACGGTACCGGACTTTCGGTTAGCGGGACCGAAGGACTGATCGAACTGGCCGATGTCGATTACGTTACCGTTCAGGGGTTTGAAATCCGTAATTTTACCACTGCTTCCAAGAACGCGGTGCCTGTAGGTATTTATGTCCACGGTTCGGGCGGCTTCATTAATCTGTCCAACAACAAAATCCATGACATCAAAAACACGGTCACCCCGACCGGCAAAGATTTGCTGGGCCGGGACGCCCACGGCATCGCTGTTTATGGCACGAAAGCTCCGGCTTCGATTCACGACCTTACGATCAGCGGCAATGAGCTGCACAATCTCGTGTTGGGCTCCAGCGAATCGCTCGTTTTAAACGGCAACGTGGACGGTTTTGCGGTGACCGACAATCTCATTCACAATAATGACAACATCGGGATCGATCTGATCGGCTTTGAGGGAACCGCGTCGAATACCGCTTACGATCAGGCGCGGAACGGGTTGGTGAAGGGCAACCGGGTGTACAATAATTCTGTTCAAAATAACCCATCTTACAGGAAAGACGACAACTCGGCCGGCGGCATTTATGTGGATGGTGGCAAGGACAGCATTATCGAGCAGAACTACAGCTACAACAACGACATCGGCATCGAAATTGCCTCCGAGCATGCCGGCAAAGCCACCAGCAATATTACGATCCGCAGCAACGTGATATATAACAACCGGCTGATCGGCATCGCTATGGGCGGTTACGATGATGGGCGCGGCTCGACGGTAAACTGCAAAATCGTGAACAACACACTGTACAAGAACGATACGTTTGGCGGCGGAAGTGGCCAGTTTTTCGTTCAGTACGATACGCAAAACAACGTGATCAAGAACAATATTTTCGTGGCCAGCTCCACGGATGTGTTGATCTACAATGAATACACCAAAAATTCCGACAATGTCGTGGATTATAATTTATATTTCGCTCCGGGTGGCAGCTCGGAAGCCAACTGGACCTGGAAAAATAAAGATTATACGGGATTCTCCGCGTACAAATCGGGAACCGGCAACGATGCGCATTCTCTGTTTGCCGATCCTAAATTCGTGAATGCCGCGAATGGCGACTTCCATTTGCAGTCTTCGTCACCGGCGGTCGATGCCGGGAACACGGACCGTGCCATCATCGGAACGCTGGATATTGACGGGAAGCCCAGAGTACAGGGAGCCGCTGTGAACATCGGCGCCTACGAGTGAGACTCATATTCAATGGAAAACAGTGCGTACCGAGACTATGCGGTGCGCACTGTTTGTATGCTTTTACAATGTTCCTTGCATAGAATCAAAAAGATCAATGTAATGACTGATTGCATGCTATTTAGCACAGCAAAGTTGCCGAATATCTCTGCAGCAGCTTCTTGGTTGCGCCTTGATCCCATGTTACTTTAAGTATACAATCTTTCTTTTATAATAGATCCTGTTCCATTACTTAATTACAAAAGAAGTTGCAGTAACCACTGGGAAAAGCCAGCAATATAGTAGTTAAAATTTTTTTTTATTTAGATATGAACTTGACTTTTAAATTCGAAAATTTCATCAACAGCTTGATGATACCCCCCTGATTTTCCAAAGGATTCCCTAATATTTGCAACAGCTTTCTTGAAAGATGAGAGGCTTAACACATGCTCTACAGCTTCACGTAGTTGATTTGCAGTCAAGCTTTGCATTTGTAATTTAATGCCTGCTCCGATATTGGCGACTTGCTCCGCAATGATCGGCTGATCCGCGCTTTGTGGGATTACAATTAGCGGAACCCCGTAATAGAGGCCTTCATGGGTACTGTTCATTCCACCATGGGTAATAAATAATTTAGTGTATTGCAGTACATCCGTTTGTGGAACATAATTTTTTACGATGAAGTTTTTAGGAATTTCACCTAATTCAGAAATTTGGACTTTATTCCCAATAGACATGACAATCGTATGATCCGTGTTCCCCAATGCCTCAAAACAAAGCTTATAGAAATCAATTGCTTGGTTAAAGACTGTACCCAGTGAAATGTAAATTGGGTTTTTCCCCTTGATTGCAGTAAAGTCGAAGTTTTCTTGAGTTAATCGTGAAGAGATGGATGGACCTACAAATTTATAAGTTTGGTCGAATGCTTCTCCATAAGGTTGAAACTCCCTTGTTGTATAAACGATTGTAAGTGGTGCAGGATTACAAAACACTTCGTAAGGAGAATGGATCTCCACATCATATTTTTCCTTCACCATTACCGTCAGGCTTTGAAATTTATCATTTATAGGTTCAACTATTTCTGTAGGGACTTGTATAGAAAATTGTTCCAACAATTTATCGAATGAACCTTTTGTCTGCACAAAAGAAGTACAAGAGTTGATTGCAGGAAGTTTAAGAATCTGAGCAAGTATACGTCCACAACCAAACATGGAATCATGGATGATGTAATCAAAATGCTCTCCTTTGATCTGTTCAAGAACGCTTGGTATGACGATATCTGCCGTAAGTAAAAGACCGTTGATTCTTTCGAGTAAATAATCTCTTCCACCTGAGATAAAGGCTTTTATAAATTTTTGATCGTCAAATGTTCGTACTGAAGCTCCCGTCTTCTCAATACGCTCCCGAAAAGCTTCTATAGAAAAGTACACTACCTCTTCTCCACGCGAAATAAGCTCTTGCACAACTCCAATAGTCGGATTGATATGTCCCTCTGATCCACCATTAATAAATAAAACACGCGCCATTGCTACCACTCCTTAGGTATGCTGTTTTCTAAATTGTGTAAGAGTAAGGGCACTGTCCGATACCATCGCTCGAATCAAATCATGGAATCAAATTTATCATAGTACAATACTTGAAAATCTCAAAACTTTAATCACCGTATTTTTCCACTGATTATTTTTTTAACATGAATACATAACCTGTGCGATTTTACCACATCCATGACCGATAGCTTTCCGTTTACTCATTCCCCGGCCAATAACAAGAATTTGTGTAGGAGTTGCAGGTTTTACTAATCCTATTCCCTTCATATCCGGGTGTAGTTATTTTCAACTTGGAACAAATGATACCCTTCATCCGAGAGAACTTTCATGACTAAATATGATGTCTAAACCTACATAAAATTGATACCATTTAATATATTCAGATTTATGCTTTTTAACTTCAATGGAAATTTGATTGCTCATAGTTCCTCCAAAGATTGTTGCAGTATAAGCAGTATCTATCCAAGTTTTTCTTTAGAGCTCCTAGGGGGCTAATTATGCCCAATTTTTTCGAGGGTTACTGGATTTCTTCTATAAAAGGTTCATTATTTCGACATAATGATTTATTTTTCCTTCTCTATAAGGTGTTTATTCCAAAACAAAAAAACTTGCCTGATCTTTGGCAAGTTTGGCTTTAGTGTTAAGGTAAATTTTCCGTCTACATTCTTTTTATCATAAGAAAAATAGGTAACAAGGGCATGTTCCAAAAATCACTTATGCTTGCTCTCTGTTTTATATGAGAGGAATCGGTTATGATGGAAATAGTAATAGAGATTTTAGTAGATTTTAGGAGAGCGGTGCGATATGAGAAAGGAAACGGGTTTTAACGAAATTATTCGAAAAGTACGTAAAGAGCTGTTTGGAAAAGGCCCGGAACGCATACATACGACCTTTGTAGATAACATGGCCATCACGATGCTGTACGGTAATTTAACCCCGTCTGAAAAATTTTTGGCACAAGAAGTTGCCGGGAAAGAGATGGTGCATGCAGCTCGAACCAAAATGGTTCAAAAAATCTATCCCGTACAGTTCAACAAAGAACTGGAGGATTACATGGATTCTCGACTGCTGCACCTCTTTTCGGATATTAAGGTGGAGGAAGATATAGCCATCTCTGTTTTTGTATTTGAGGATCATATTGTTGCAAAATAGAATGAAGGTGAAACTATTTATACGTGATTTCTTCTCCGATATTGATATTGGGACCATTGGTAGAGGATAAAGCATCCGATACAAAAGCCAAGAATAGCCACCAAAGCGGCCACCAGCACCATCGCCGAGAACACATACGCAACGATGCTCCATTGGAACGTAAATCCTACCAAGGCCACCAGCAGAAAAAAGACGGCAAGGAGCTGATTAAATCTTTGCTGTCCCCGGTCTTCCTGCACATATGAGGATGGGCTTTTCTTTAAAAATAGCTTGGCTACCCGCATCACCGGATTGAAGTTGAAAAGCACACCGAGCAACCCCGCAACAAGTGGAATAGCCAACACCCCATACGCCCCTGTAATCCAGGTAAAGACCACAGACAGTACAATCACCCATTGATTAGCCCTGACCAACGGACGAGGAATCGAGGCTGGAACTTGACTCATATATATCATCCTTTTCACATCGGAATAAAATAATTGAGATCATTATAACGTAATGGCTGGGGAATAGATAGATAGCTGAAAAATAGTCTGTATGATCTTACTATAGACCCATTACTAAAGACATGGTAGAGTTTTGGTATATATCATAGGTTCTGAGTACGAACCCCAAGTGCACATGAAATCCCCGGAACATTCGCATCCCCCGCTAGATAAGGGATTCAGCGATTTTGGGGTGCGGTTTTTAACATTTATTCGTGAGTTGAAAAGACATCCGCGAAAAAGCGTTTACAAAGCCTTGCTGGGTAAGGCTTTGTAACGCGTGCTGTCGCTTCCTATATGGGAGCGTGGATTGAAACTGCTTAACGCCACTATTGACGATCTTCGCCGCCTGAGGTCGCTCCCTATATGGGAGCGTGGATTGAAACTGTACTGTAATCTAACTTCAAGATGACCATCCCGAAAGTCGCTCCCTATATGGGAGCGTGGATTGAAACTGTACTGTAATCTAACTTCAAGATGACCATCCCGAAAGTCGCTCCCTATATGGGAGTGTGAATTGAAACATACCACACATGTAGCACAGCTATGACGTTCCTCATTTTTCTTTGAAATATAAAAAAGGTTTGCCTTAGAACTTGGCAAGCCTTTTTTATGTCGGTTATAAAATGCTGATAAACTCGTGATGAACTAACATTGTTATAGACGTGAAACTGTTTGGAACACCACTCTAAAATTCGGAACAAAAAAGAAGCCCGTTTTAACACAGACTCCTTAATCTATTCCTACGTTTACATCTACAAACCATGCTATTCTGTTTCTTCAAACTGCATTAACACGGAAATATCCTTGATCTCCAAAGCATGGGCGATCTTTTCAAGCATAAGTAAGTTCACTTCTTGTCTTCCATTTTTACAAAGCTGCGAGATTCTTGCTTGATTAACACCTGATTTTTCCGAAAGTTGCATTTGCGTCATATTACGCTCTTTTAACACTTCTTTGAGCCTTATATTTAATTTTAGCAAGAAAAAGAAACCTCCTAAAAACTCATTGACATTATTCATTTATGCGAATAATATAATGTATATACCATTTATTCGCTAATGCGAATATGATACCAACCCAAAGGGATGTAACGAACATACCCTTAGCTTTGCTATTGCTATTTTACCAGAATTTCAATGGAGGATGATACCTATGACTGAAAAACTGAAAGCGAATGTGCAAGCGATCAAGGATATTGTACGCATGAATCAGGTGTGGGGGCAGGAAAAGAGAGAGCAAGGAGCAGCAGAGCTACACTATTATCATATTGTGGATGCACTTCATCGGAAATGGCAAACCATCGGTGTCGATGTTTCGGACGCGATTGAGGTTTTTGAAAGAGGGCATAACGATGCATGGACACGGATTATTGAGCCAGCCCCCTGGAACCCAAATTTAACCACAAATGATTTAATTCAACTGCTCAAAATCAGTCCCGAAGCTGTACAGATTCGTCATGCTATGCAAATCATACTGAATACCGTTGAAAGACGCAATGCGTTCATCCATCGTATCATTAATGTGAATGATCAGGCAATCCAGCATCTGCTCAACCTGATGAAAGACGAATACCTGCGTTATGAGCAACTCTCGAATAAAGCCTTTATGGCGATGTATGCTATGAATCCGGTCGAAGCCTTATCTGTATATTTTCTGGAATCCGTAGATGTGCATATGTACTGGGAATGGTGTGATGCTGGCGGTACAGGCGAACAGGCCATTCAGTATAAGCGTGAGGACCCTCACATGACGCTGATTCAAGCGATTGAAAGAGTAGAAGAGGAAATGTATGCCCGTACATAACAATCCATAGGTGTAGTTGCTACGTTGACGACAAAATGGCTTGGGTGGGCAGTTGGCTAGTCTCCTGCAAAGGATGTGAGGGCTGTGGAGGTTAAAGATGCTTTGACATTAATGATGATGTTCGGTACGCTGCTGGTTGCGCTGATCGGATTAATTGTCACCATCGTAATCGCATTGAACCAACACAACAGAAAGTAGACGGCCCGCTTATAGCGAATTTCAAACCCGTTTGTTACAATTCAAGGAAATGGATATAGACCATACATCATAAAGGAGGACATGTATATAAACATGAAAAAGATGATTTTGGAAATCTACTTGGACAAGGATGATGAGAGTTGGAATGTGTCATTTTTATAGGAATTCAGGCTTCTGGAAAATCGACATTTTATAAAGAGTATTTCTTTAAAACACATATGAGAATAAATTTAGACATGCTTAAAACACGGAACAGGGAAAATATTTACCTTCAAGCCTCCATCGAAACGATGCAGCGCTTTGTTGTGGACAATACAAATCCGACAGCTGAGGAACGGAAAAGATATATAGCTGTTTCAAAAAATAAGGGATTTAAAATTATAGGTTATTATTTTGAGCCTGATTTTGCAGAATCCATTAAGCGTAATGAGGAACGGACAAGTAAAGACCATATTCCTGAGATCGGTATTAAAAGCGTAATGAGTAAGCTTGAAGTACCGAGCTACGAAGAAGGTTTTGATGAGCTGTACAGCGTCACATCCTGTGAAGGAACGTTTCGGGTCGAAAAGTTAACGGATAATCACACAATGTAGGAGGAAAATATAATACCCAGTCATTTCACACCACATTCACAAAGGAAGATATGCTGGGGTTCGATGTGATTGATGGTTAATACAAATTCGAAGCAGACTGGAATTACTTTAGCCTTCACCAGAAAGAGCAGTTGGAAGCTACCTATGAAACGCTGAAATCCACCGGGGATAAAGCATATCTACGCATGAAAAGGAAAGTCATGTCTCTGGATGAAGTGGAGCATGCGTACATAGCTAATGAACAAGACTATCAATCCCGCAAAGCGTTTTTTCTGAAAAACAGAAACATTTATCCTTATTCCTCTTTTGGAGATGCCAAAGAGTCCGTAGAAGAACTCACCCGTGATTTTGAGGAAAAGAAATCCTTCGGTTGGGGATTGAGTTGGCCTGAGGTCAACGGTATTTTGGATGATATCGGGTTTCAATCTGATGAGGCCCAAAGCTATATCAAGGAATATGGTGAATCTATCGAAGAGATGCTCCAGTTCGAGCAAACCAATTTGCTCCATGTGCCCAAACGTCCCAATGGCGAGACTTTTACCTATATGGGTTCCTTCACCGGATATTATTTTCAAGTGTTTGGGGTGGATACTGTCTATTTATTTTACGACCAAGAATTAAGTAAAGCGGTTATTTGCTTCGTATATACGTAAGTATACAGAAAAAAACTCCCGAGAAGGGAGTTTTTAAATTTATTTCTTATTCAAAGTCACATCATGCTCTTTGGCAAGTGCGTTGACTTGTTCATTAAAATCTCTGAATAGCTTTCTGCCCTCAGTGAGCTTGGTGTTACCTTCACTCACTAAGCCCATATCTTGTTTTTCCAACGCATCGAGCATCATGATGAGGGCTTCATTTTGAGTATTAACGGCCTTGATGTAAGTTTCGTGGACGGCTCTTACCTCAGGCGTTTCCGTCTTTACAGCTTCAACTTTATCAACATATTTGGAGTATTCAGGGATAATATCATCTTTTAAAGTATTATATAGTGTTTCGTCATCAGTGTAGTTATTTCCGGTCGCAGCTGTATACTTTTCAGTTACTGTTTTTTCCTCTTGTGCCAACGGAAGCATTCCATCATTCACATAGGTAACTAAATCTTTTTTTACCGGATCGGTAGAGCAGGCTGCCAAAATGGAAAAGCAACATAATACTAACATAAATAAGCTAATTTTTTTCATCTGTATTCCCCTTTTATGTATGTTATGGGTAATTCGATGTGATTTATGGTCAAAAGGAACTACCTATATGATTTATTATATCGTATAAATAAGAGAATGGTAGGGTTTTTATGGTAAAATAGTGTCGAAACTAAGTTGATTGATCTGCTTTTAAAAATTGGGGGTAATAGGGAAGTAAACAGGTGCGAACCCCAAGCGCACATAAAAATCTCGGGTCCTTCGCACCTCGAAACTTGTCGAAAAGTATTGGACTGGCTATCTATCCGTAAAAGTCAATAGTTGATCTAAGCTTATTGGGCATCAGTTTTTACGGTAATGTGTGGAATTAATATCGTTAAGGTATGAATTACTGTATTTTCGCTGTCGCACTCTATATGAGTGCGTGGATTGAAATTTAACTGAGTTGGTCGCTCTCAGAAATAGGATTCCGAGTCGCACTCTATATGAGTGCGTGGATTGAAATACTGGAGCACTCAGCGTGACTTGCTCCTGAGGTACGTAGTCGCACTCTATATGAGTGCGTGGATTGAAATCGATGTAACCATGTAGCTCCCGATTGAGCCGGAAGTCGCACTCTATATGAGTGCGTGGATTGAAATTGAGTCTATCAGGACCATCTACATTCGCAATTGCCGCGTCGCACTCTATATGAGTGCGTGGATTGAAATTCGAACATGAACACGCGTGATATCTCGCCATCGACCGCGTCGCACTCTATATGAGTGCGTGGATTGAAATATATCCATGCCACCCAAACGTTCGATCTTCTCCCGCATGTCGCACTCTATATGAGTGCGTGGATTGAAATCGTTACTATACTTTCCTAAACCCAAAAAACTGGATTCGTCGCACTCTATATGAGTGCGTGGATTGAAATAGGCAGAAAAGCGGCTGTACACTGTACAGCAATGTCGCACTCTATATGAGTGCGTGGATTGAAATTAACAAAGTGTTGGCCGTGATCGGTGTTGCTCCTGCGTCGCACTCTATATGAGTGCGATTTTGAAGCACAGTGCGCTCAAGTTTTTTAGCTATGAAACTCAAAGAAGGCACCCTTTTAATTAGAGGAGCCTTTTTCCTCGTGATTTTTAGGATAGAAAAGTAGAGAGGGAGAAAAGTGTAGGAGGCGAGTACGCATGGTTCCGAAAACGGTGACTGGATATCTGAGATTCCAAATAAAAAAAATTGAAACAGTATCTTCCATTGGAGCCAGAATTGATTTATGATAGAAATAGACATCCTAGAATTTTCCTGTGTTTATATGGAGAATAGCAGAATTTCTTTAACACACATTTGAGAGGAGACTTCAGTATGAAAAGGTTAAAAAAGGCAATTTCAGTTACACTAAGCTCAATGCTCCTGCTTTCTTTTGGGATGACTGCGAACGCGAGTCAAAGCACAGAGGGTAAAACGGATCAAGCGATTAAAGCGGAGTCCAATGTTCAGCTAACAACTGAAAATGAAAGCGTCATTAAAGATTTAACACGGGCAGACAAGCCCGCAAGCATTACAGATTCGGTGTATGCCATTACGGAAAATATCAACTTGCAAACACCACAGAAATCTGTGTTGAAAAAAAGAGTTACCCCATCGCTTAAAGCTAGTCCAAAGTCGGCATCAGCTAAAGCCGCAGCGACAGCATCCTCGGCTACATATTCCGGTACAATAACGGAAGAGGGAGGTACACAGTTTTTATATCCGATCTACTTGCAGCCCGGCGAACTGTTGCAGGCTCAGTTGGACGGACCATTTTCAGCACAGCTTGACTATGACTTGTACTTATATGAGTTTGATATGACGACAGGTGATATTAATTCAAATCCAATAGACGTCTCCAACTACGGGACTTATGTTAACAATTATGAACAAGGAGCTGCGTCCCTTCCCGAAAACGTAGGAGCTCGCAATACAACCGGTTCTGAAAAGGCTTATGCGATTGCAGTCCATGCCAAGAAGGGATCTAGCATTAATGACCTTTTCTATTTAACTGTAGCTGTAAGCTCCAATTACGATGCCTATGAGCCGGATGACAGTGCCTTCCATGCTTATAATTTTACTGTTAATGACAAAGGTTCCTCGATTAACTTCCGCACCATCCATTCCGGTATAGATAACGATTGGTATCAAGTTACAGTACCGGCAAGCCGCAATTATGATGCATTAAATGTAAAGCTGGATAGCACCTCGGAAAGCTATGGGTACAAAGCGGAAGTATATGCAGCCCTTACTGGAAATCAAATGGTGCTTCTGCCACAAACGAATCATAATGTTGCCTTAAACACAGGAACTTACTATGTGCGAGTATACACAACAAGTCAGTATTCAGCTGACCATTTGTATGCACTAACCATCAAACCGGTACTAAGAGCTGGCAAAATTGAAATTACCGGCTATAACTCCAATGGCTATTATGACTATCCGACTTACTCTTATGGTCGTCATTATCGTATTAACGGAGGCAGCAGTCTGATCGTGAATGGTGTTGTTAAAACAACGGATGGTCAACTGGTTCCCAATGCTCCTGTCACTGTCGTTTGGCTGGATAAGAACTGGACCGAGGGTAGCGGTAACCGTACCAGAACAGCTTCTACGTACACGAACGATAACGGGGGATTCAGTGTGACCCTTTCCCTTCCTCAATCGACAGGGAAAAACGTTGATTATATAAGTGAAATTGGCTCCACACATTACTATGATCTTACAGGAGTAGCGGCTCAGGTCGATGGAACCTCGATCAGTGCAACGGATATTATTTATCTTTTTGCTTACAGTATTAGAAATTAAATCATCTTTTAACGTAGTAGAGTAATACATAAGAGTCGCTTTTTTCGCAATGGCTTGCTGAGGCTTTCCATTTTCGAAAAAGGCGACTCTCTATGTTTTTTGATTCAGCTACATCACATTACTATATATGCCAATGGTCCTGATACCGCATATTACAAATAAAAATATTTAGTACAGTATCTTCCATTAGAACCGGAAGTGTTTTATGATAGAGCCATACAGCCTAGAAGTTACCCTGGTGTATCCGGGGAAAGCGGGAATTCCTTAAACCATTTGAGAGGGGATTTCAGTATGAAGAGGTTCAAAAAGGCTATTGCAGTTATGCTAAGTACGATGCTTCTGTTTGCTTTTGGGATGACTGCGAACGCGAGTCAAAGCACAGAGGGGGTATCGGACCAAGCGATTAAGGCGGAGTCCAATATTCAGCTAACAACAGCTAATGAAGACGTTATTAAGGATCTAACGCGGGCAGACAAGCCGGACAGTATTACTTCTTCAGTTTATGCAATGAAGGAAGATCTCAACTTCAAGACACCAGAGACACCCTCATTGAAAAAAGAAACTGTTCCTTCGCTGAAAGCAAGCCCAACGGCAGTATCAACCACAGCTTCCTCTGCTACGTATTCCGGTACGATAACGGAAGAGGGAGGTACACAATTTTTATATCCGATTTATTTGCAACCCGGCGAATTGTTACAGGCTCAGTTGGATGGTCCATTTTCAGCACAGCTTGACTATGATTTATACTTATACGAGTTTGATATGACGACAGGTGACATTAATCCCAATGCTATTGACGCTTCCACCTACGGGACTTATTTTAACAATTATGAACAGGGGGCTGCATCACTTCCCGAAAACGTAGGAGCGCGCAATGCTATCGGATATGAAAAGGCTTATGCGATTGCAGTTCATGCCAAGAAGGGCTCTAGCATTAATGCCCCTTTCTATCTAACTGTCAATACAAGTTCCAGTTACGATGCGTATGAGCCGGATGAGAGTGCTTTTCATGCTTATAACTTTACCTTCAGTACGGGGGGATCTTCCCTTAACTCACGTTCCATCCATTCAGGCATTGATAACGACTGGTATCAAATCACGATCCCTGCGAGCCGCAATTATGATGCATTAAATGTAAAGCTGGATAGTACCTCGGAAAGCTACGGTTACAAAGCGGAAGTATATGGAGCTCTCAGCGGCAACCAGATGGTGCTTCTCCCGCAAACGAATCACAATGTTTCTTTAAATACCGGAACCTACTATGTACGAGTATATACAACAAATCAGTATTCAGCTGACCATTTGTATACACTAACACTTAAACCGGTACTTCGGGCTGGGAAAATTGTAATTAACGGTTACGACTCTTCTAAAAATGGGCCTAATGACTACCCAACTTATTCTTATGGCCGTCATTACCGTGTTACTGGAACTAGCGATTTTACTGTGAAGGGTGTCGTTACTACAACTGACAATTATCCTGTTGCAAATGCCCCTGTTGATGTGACATGGTTGAACCAGAACTGGACTGAAGGCAGCGGCAATCGCACTCGTACAGGAACTGCATATACGGATCAGAATGGGGCCTTTAGTGTTACCCTTTCCCTGCCACATTCAACTGGAAGTATTGCGGAATACCTGTCTGGAGCAATCAGTTTTACACACTACTATGATCTTTCAGGGGTAGCTGCTCAAGTGTCAGGTACTTCGATTATAGATACAGATATTGTATATCACTTTGCCTATAGTATTTATGGAGGTTAATTAACTGCTTTAATATTTGTTCATTTTTAGGACAAAGCATATATTCATTCCATATGTGCTTTGTCCGATATATATAGAAACAGGGTCACATTACATTATACATACGACCGACTTAGAGTGCCTGTTACAAAATGACAGGAGGAAATAAAATGAATTTTGAGCCCCTTAGAATGCAACAAGCTGTTGTTAACACTAGTAGCTTGCGGATAAATCCGGCAGCAAAGCAAGTCCAATCCCCCCAGCTTTATGAAGGAAAACCCTCTGAACTCGTTGTTCAAGACTCCGTAGAGATTAGCGAAAACGGTAGGCAGCTGGCTGAAGGAGCTATCGTATCACAGGCTGCTAAGTATTTCGGTACAACCCAGATCAATGATGCATTAAATCGAGTTTTAGAAGGTCAGCCAGAAGAAGTGTCCAATGCGGTGTACAGTATGATTGAATCCAATTTTATCGTCAATGGAACAGTAACAGATGAGAGCCAGCGAACCGTGCTACTGGAGATGGGAGTTTCCCAATCCAAGTATATTGCAGACCACTATATGGAAGGGGACAAGGCCAAAGAGTTTTTGGAAACGATGAATCAGATAGCTGCTATTGCTTCGACACGATCCATTGATCCCAAGAGCGGAGATATTAGCTATACGACTCCAACAGATCGCCCGTTAGGAGCCCCTGAGGACTACGTCAAACTGTCGGAAGTGATGAAGCAGGTGGATCCCCAAAAATATACTGCGTTCATTAATGACATTAAAGGTGGAGGAAACGGATTAAGCCAGCTGTTAAATTTTGCACAAAAGGTTCCTCAAAACCCTGATTGGATTGAGAAATATAAGGAACGTACGGGGCAGACTACGGAGTTGTTGAATAATGTGCAGTTAAAGAATCGGTTTGACAAAGCTGATACGACTTCGGCTTCCGCATTTATGAGCAGTATGCAAAATCTTCTTAAGGAATCTACCTCTGTACAGGATTCTTACATTCAGAATATGCGAGGATTTTTTCGGAACTTGGGCGTTCACGTTAATTAAGTCTTTAAGGCTTATCCGAGATGAGGAATGCAAGAATTTATGAATTTTAAATGATGTCGTGCTGTTTACATTACCTTTAGAACGAAGTATAATAGCTTCAAACATACTCGTTATATTGAGGAAGCACCTCAAACTTAGGCTTAACCGCCTTCGTTTGGGGTGCTTTTTCTATTTTAGCCGAAACGAGTTTGTAAAACTCTTTGAAAATAAAATAAAGCAAGGGAGAAATGTATGTATCCAAAAAATAAGCGAAAGGTAAGGAAATATAGCAAGTGGGTATATGGATTTTTAGCTGTAATGATCATGTTAACCACCCTCCCTATATTTCCAGAGAAGGTATCAGCTGCTACCCAAGAGATCATCGGTGGACCTTTTTGCCAAAATAATTTACCTGGTGGGGGTGATAGTTGGGGGTTATGGTCAGGAGATGGAGTAGGAGCAACTGAAGTGTACAACGGTACGGGTTCAGCAAGATATAAATGCGATGGTACTACGCAGCCTGCACACCGTTTTGTTGATATTGGAAGATCTATTAAGACATCGGATTATAAGATTTTTGTTTATATCGAAGGGTCTTACCATACTGATATATATGTATCTAATGCAGCAGCGGGTAACAGTTGGCAGCCTAATGGAACGAATTTATATACATGGACCAATGTCACAAAATTATATGCTAGCAGCTCTTACCAAGGGAAATGGGTAGATATCACAGACTTTATTACATTAAAAGATATTCGGTATTTTAGAGCTATGGGTACGAACCAGCAGACTAGTAATGAAATATCCAAGTTTGGCGTCCGCGTCATTCCCAAATCAGAATTGATGCCTAAACCACCCCAGATTAATACAGGGGCTGAGGGCCAAGCGAGTACAGGGTGGACCAAAGGACCTGTAACGGTTTGGATCAATGGAGACGTGGCGCCTGAAGGGCTGAAATACTATGAATACAGCCTAAATGGTGGAGCATTTCAACAGTACACAGGACCCTTTACTGTACATGATCATGGTATAAGTACAATCTATGCTCGGACTGTAGACGTGAACAACCAGTACAGTGGTCTTTCTTCCGGGAATGTCAGGATAGACAAAATGCCACCGACGCCACCGATCATAAGTGCAACGGGCAACAGTAATGACTATACCATTTCATTGCAGCCAGGAGCGGACGATTATTCTGGGCTGGGCCATACACAATTTCGCGTGACGGGCGTTGTCAATCAAGATTGGCAAGACTATGGTGGAGCGTTCCATATTAATCAAGACGGCAAAAGCACGATTTATGCCCGCTCTATAGATAACGTCGGTAATGTGAGCCAAGAAGTAAGCAAGGAAGTCACTATTGATAAAAAGGGACCGACTGCTCCTGTTATCCGAGCTAGCGAGGTGGGTCCAACGATCAACAATGTGAATATTGCTATTGATTCAGGAAGTGATCCTGTAAATGGAATCAAGATGACACAGTATCGTTTGAGTTCAGCAGGGGAGTGGAAGACATATAATGGCGTTTTTACATTAAACGCGGAAGGGCCGTACGAACTATCAGCACGGACGATCAATAATCTTAATGTGTCTAGTCCAATCGTGACTCAATCGATCATGATTGATCGAACCAAGCCAATGCCCCCGGAAGTTACGTTTTCCGAGGTGACGACGCCCACCCGATACACTAATAAGCCTGTACAATTTGCTATTTCGGGTGGTACGGATATTTCAGCAGTACGTTACGAATATCAATTGGGCTCTGGCAATTATGTTACTGGTTCATCGGGAGTATTAAATAGTTCTGGCATCGTAAAAGTGACTGCTCAAGCTGTGGATGCGGCTGGAAATCGGAGTGATCCGGTGTTCGGAACATCTTATGTTGATTTGGAACCACCAACGATCCAACTGACACCGGATTCGCGTGAATGGAAGGATACGAGCATTCAGGTGGGGATACGATATGCTGACCAACATTCGGGGATCGAACCAGCAACGATGCAGTATAACATCACGAACAGCCCTGATGTACCCGAACATTGGGATACAGCTACCGATACAGAAATTCGGTTGAGCCTTTCAAATGAAGGTGAATGGTATGTTCATGCCAAGGTTAAAGATCAGGCGGGTAACATTACTGAAACAGTCAGCAGAGCACTTCGCATTCAGAAGCAGCCTCAGCCGGTTGAGCTTTCTGCGTCATCCGTACGGAATACAGAGGCCGATCTGCAATGGACTCTTCCATCAGGTCTTAATGATGGTTACGTCTATACCATCCGAAATTTAACGACGAATGAGATTTGGGATGTTACGCATCCGACAAATTCTTTTACAGTCAAAGGGCTACAGGGAGGGCAGCAATACGAATATGAAGTGCGTTCCAGTAATCACGTGGGAGGCAATGCTTATTCCAACCGAGTTCGTGTGTTAACGCTACCTGATGCCCCGGATCATATCCGATTACGAACCATTTCTCGTACTTCAGCACAAATCATGGCTGATTTTACGCCAGTGCTTTCAGCTGACAACTACAAGATTACAGCAACAGATGTTAGTACGGGGGAAGTCATATTTAAGGATACTGTCACACAGGATGTGTATAATCCAATTACGGGGATGAAACCGGGTGAATTTTACGATGTTTCTGTATCAGCTATGAATGCCACTGGAGAGGGTGCGGCCAAGCATGTGTCTTTTTTAAGCTTGCCAGATAGCCCAAGCGGATTCCAAAATGTAACCGTGAAGGACGATGGAATCGACTTAAAATGGAATCATGTAGTCACGGCGACATACTATGCCCTGGAGCGGGACAAAGCATCTGTTTATAAGGATGTGTATACTGAATTCGCTGATCACGGACTTCAGGCAGGAACGGAGTATGATTATTCCATTTCCGCCGAAAATGCAACAGGCTTTGGAGATTATGCACATTTGAGGGTCATCACATTACCTGACCGGGTAACTACGTTGGCGAGTGTGGAGAATGATGTATATTCTGTCAGTGTTGGCTGGCAAGATGTGCAGGGGGCTGACGGATACATCTTGAATGTTAATGATGAGCCTGATGTGCGGATTCCTCGAGGAAGCCATGCCTATACTTTTGATGGATTGCCCGCAGGTAGGACTGCAAATATTCGAATCCGAGCCTACAATCCAAGTGGTATAGGTGGAGATACGACTATCAACGCGTTAACACTACCCACATCGGTTGTACGACTTATAGCGGTAGAGGTTAGGGAGCATGGTGCCACGATTGTTTGGGACCCGGTCGATGGGGCGACCAAATATAAAGTATCAATGAATAGCCAAGATTATTACAGCACTGAACCACGTGTAGTCGTATCCGGATTAGAAGGTGGAAAAAAATACGATTTTCAGGTGAGCAGCGGTAATAGTAGTGGGTTCAGTCAGCCTGTGCGGGAAGAGCTGCTTACGCTTCCACCTCAAGTGCAAAACGTCAGAGTCTCAGAGCTAGGGAATGGCCAGATTTTGCTGAACTGGGATGAAACCAAAAATGCTTATCAATATGCTGTAATTCGTAAAGATACTGGTGAAACTGTGGATACCAAGAATACTAGTATTAGGCTTTCAGGTATTCAACCCGGTACGATTTACTCGTTCGGCATTCAAGCTGTAAATACAACGGGCGCAGGTGAATGGACTCCATTTACGTATCGTGCGCTTCCAGGACAAATACCAGATAATGAACTGACATTTAAAGATGTAACAGATACAGATCTGTTAGTTACGTGGAAAGAAGCTCCTGGTGCGGATACCTACCATGTATACCAAAATGGTCTGCTTATCGGTCACACGGTCAAGCCCCATTTTAAAGTAGACGGATTGGATAGCTCTAAGGTGTATCGTATTACCATTAAACCGATTAACACAAGCGGTGAAGGTAAACAGACAGAAGGCGAGGTAGAAACGTTACCGTCTCCAGAATTTGCATTTTCGAAAACGGAGACGACGAATAGTGAGTTTATTATCCACTGGGAGTCAGAACACAAAAATGATATTTTCGTTCTCACGAGTGAAGGACAAACAGAATTGTATCGTGGTAAGGATCGAAGCTTTATTTGGAGTCAACTTAAAGAGAAACAATCGTATACAGTTCAGCTTTGGGCAGAAAACAGCCAAGGAAAGCGTACCATTGCAAAACAAACGAACGGTAAAACAACGGGGAGTACTGAAGCCTCGGCCTCAGGCGCTGGAGCAGGAGGTGGGGGGATCATCAAGCCGATTCAGCCCGATGTAGAGGAGTTGAATGAAACGGCAATCATTCAAGCACCTTCAGTCGAAACGAAGCCAAATCGCTTTAGTGACATTGAACAGGCGTTTAATAAAGATAAAATTAATGCCCTTGCCGATTTGGGGGTAGTGAAGGGGAGGACCCAAACCCTTTTTGAGCCGAGCAGACCTGTAACACGTATGGAGTTCACTTCGATGCTCGTTCGTTCTCTGAAATTACCGATCGAAACGGATATGGCTTTAAGCTTCGAAGATATCAATCCATCGGCATGGTATGTTGATCTACTGAAAACAGCGATTAAAGATCAGGTTGCTCGTGGATTTAGTAACAAGGTATTTGCTCCAGATCGTGTTATTAATCGTGAGCAGGCGGCTAAAATGGTAAACAACGTTATCAAGGCTACACCACAACAAGAAAGTACCATCTACTCAGATGCCTCTCAAATCGTGGAATGGGCCAGAGAAGATGTACTTGGACTGACCGAAATTAATTTAGTACAAGGATATCCAGATGGAAGCTTCCGTGCAAAACAGGAAATCACACGCGCCGAAGCGGCTGAAATGATTTATAACATGATTCAAAAAATTCAATAGAAGAAGAGGGGCGGCATTAGCCAGCCCCTCTTTTGTGTATTTACATAGAGGACTTGATCTAGCAAGATGGATTAAGGTTGAGCCCGAAATAGCGATCTTGAGTGGTGTAGTAGGCTCACATTGAATTTTATTCCGCAATAGCGGGGTTTAAATTGGAATTTCTATAGGCTGGAACACCATTGATTGAAGCGGTTCTTAACTGAATATAACGTACACCATAATAGGTTGTTGTATTATTCAGGCCAGATGAAAGTACAGTTATTTTATAATATGAAAGGGAATCTCATTACTGAATTGGTAAGTCGTTTTTGCAGTAGTTGGCACAGCCTCTACTTCACCTAATCTAAACCAATTTTCTCCGTCGTTAGAACCATGAAGAGAAAACGTAAGAATAAAAGCTTTAAAAGTTGGCTGAGCTAAGAGGATATCATTAATCGTTTTGCCTTCATCTAATTTAAAAATCAATTCTCCACCTTTACCGCTTAAGCTGCTTTCCCAAGAGAGATTATTATCGATTAAAACGTTTTTCGGAAAAGAATTATTGGAATTACCATTTGCTGAAACATTTTCTTCTGCTATAACGACAGGATCAATTGAAAAAGAATAATCGTTTGGATTCTGACTAAATTTTGTCATGTGGGATTTCCTCCATTCGTTTAATTGTTACTCACCAACAGGTAATGATTGTCGTCTACATAGCTTCAAATGGACTGAAGTAAACCCGGGTTAGATATAGCACTTGATTGCCTCAATTCGCAAATGAGCGCAAGGCTGTATATACAGTTATTGCTAGAATGCTGTTGATGACGACACATACAGTATAAGCAACCCCAGCGTATTCCTAACATTAAGATGGAACAATTGTTTAAATGATTTATGATATAGAGTTTATGCGATATAATTACGAAAAAGGGCCCTATTGGGACCCTAAAGTAGTTCATATATTTGCGCTTAACACATTTTACCCCTTCTGCTTGTAAAATTCATGGTACAGCTTCATTAACGCACGCTTCTCAATTCGGGACACATACGAACGCGAAATCCCCAGCTCTCTGGCGATTTCCCGCTGTGTTCTTTCTTCTCCTCCGGCTTCCAGGCCGAATCGACCAATCACCACTTCTTTTTCGCGCTCATCCAAAATATCCAGGTTACGATAGATTTTGCTTTTTTCAATTTTGAGCTGTACCTTATCCACAATATCGTCCGCCTCGGTGCCGAGGATATCAATTAAAGTAATTTCGTTGCCCTCTTTGTCCGTCCCTATAGGATCATGGAGAGATACGTCTTTGCGTGTTTTTTTCAGTGAACGAAGATGCATTAAAATTTCGTTTTCAATACACCGGGCCGCAAACGTTGCCAATTTGGTACCTTTTCCAGTCTGAAAGCTCTCAATGGCCTTGATCAGGCCGATGGTACCGATGGATATCAGGTCCTCCAAATCTTCTCCGGTGTTATCAAACTTTTTCACAATATGAGCCACTAGTCGGAGGTTGTGTTCAATCAGTGTGTTGCGGGATTGCGCGTTGCCTTCGGCAAACAGCTTCAGGTGTCGGGCTTCCTCTTTCTCAGTCAATGGCTGCGGAAAGGCGTTGTTTTTCACGTAAGAGACGAGTAGCGTCAATTCCTTGATGAACAGAGCGATAGCGCTAAATAGTCCGGGCACGGATGACACCTCCTGAGGTAGTTGCGAACTTGCCGGCCTATGGTACTTACCGGGCTTGTGATCTGTTTATTGTATGTGGGCAGGTGCCCATCCGTGCCTGTACTCCGAAAACTGCTTTGCAACAATTTATGGGTATAACTTATTTCCGGGTTGCCATTTTATCCGTACAAAGTGCTTATGCAGAACCTGTAGTAAACGCGGAATTTTATTTTTCGTACGATGACTCTATGAGGAAATTTGATTATACTTAAACTACTTAAGTTGTAAAAAGCAATGATATGAGGTGAAAGCAGATGATTCTGGTAAGTTCGTGTTTGGCAGGGATGAAGGTCAGGTATAACGGGACGGATAGCTTGGACGTACATATTCAGAGGTTGGTTGAGGAAAAGAAGGCTGTGACCATCTGTCCTGAGCTGATGGGGGGCTTTATGACACCGAGACCGCCTGCTGAAATTGTCGGCGGAGCGGGGGAGGATGTACTGAATGGTACAGCCAAGGTGGTTGAGTTATCGGGTAACGATGTCAGTGAGATGTACATTAGAGGTGCATACGAAGCTTTGAACATAGCTAAAGAGATTAGCGCTACGCTCATTATTTTAAAAGAAAACAGTCCGTCCTGTGGATCAACAGCCATCTATAACGGGTCATTTGAAAACCGGAAAATAGCAGGTAATGGCGTAACCTCGGCTTTGCTGAAAAAGGAAGGCTTTAAGGTAATATCGGAAGAACAAGTGCCGGAAATTTTCCTGCATGAGGATATGTAGTGGAAAATCAAGCGGCTTGGCAGCTTAAGATTTACATCTGAGAGCTGCCAAGCAGCCTGTTTGTGATGCAGGTCTACACGCTAGATATACATCACGTTATTTAAGCTTCAAAGCAAGGATCCCCAGATATTCCTTGAGGGCTGTTCCAGTAGTAGCCATGGCTCCGGCAGACGGGGAAAGCTTGGCGGCATATAGAGACAGATTTTTACTTGCCAGATAGTCGGTTGGATAAGGTACAGCCTGCATGCCTGCACGCTGAAATTCCAGCGCCGCACGTGGCATATGGAAGGCAGAGGTCACCAAAATGGGTTTGGTGAGCTGATGCTGCTTTAAAATTTGGGACGTATACACGGCATTTTGCTGTGTGTTCAGGGAACGGTTTTCGATCAGAATATCCTTTGCCGGAATACCGAGTCCCAGAAGCTGTCTTTGGGCAATATTCGCTTCGTTGCCACTGTCACCAAATACCTGTCCACCGGAAAACAGAATAGGTAAGCCCGTTGCTTCGTGCAACCGTGCCGCAGTGAGCAGCCGATTGGCCGCTGAACCCAGCAGATTACCCTGTCCGTTGATGTCAGGTGTTCCCTCTGTAGCTCCGCCGCCAAGCACAACGATGACATCGCCTTGAACGGTGTGAGGCTGTGGATACTGCTTTTCCAGACCGCTGATTAGCAAATCTCCAGCCAAATTGGTAGAGGAACCATACAGCAGTAATGTGACAACGAGTAGTATGACAGCAGGTTTACGCGCACGCTTCCACAGCCAGATCACAAGCCCAACCATCACGAGGATAAACAAACCGGGAGGCAGCACGAAGCTGTATAAAAATTTGATGATATAAATCAAGTGCAGATATCCTCCTATCCTTTAATCTCTATTTTTTTGGTTTGGTATATTGTAACATAGGCAAATGATCGGATTCCTCTGTCTGGAGTTGTACTTTCCAATACATATTTTTTGTTTGATAAAGTTGTCCTATAGGCGTAAAATATAAGGTCTAGTCATTTTTTTCATAGAGGAGCGAAAGCAGCATGGGAGAGTTAACAACAGCCAAGCGGATCATGATGATCGCGCTGTTGGTTGTATTGTGGGGCATATCCTGGCCCATTTATAAAGTAGCATTGCAGTTTACGCCTCCACTTTTGTTTGCAGGGTTGCGCACGTTGCTGGGAGGTCTGCTGTTAGGAGCGATTTTACTGCCGAGATGGAAACGTATCCGTTGGAAAGAGAACTGGCGGGTCTATGCTATTTCGGGTGTTTTTAACGTGGTACTGTTTTATGGTCTGCAAACGGTGGGGCTGATGTACGTACCGTCCGGCCTGTTTTCTGTGCTGGTGTATCTACAGCCTGTATTGGTCGGTATTTTTGCATGGATGTGGCTGGGTGAAGCGATGCCCGGGCTTAAGGTGACTGGATTGGTCATCGGATTTTTGGGTGTCGCAGCTGTAAGTGTCGGGGGATTTTCGGGACATGTGGCTGTGGCAGGTGTAGCTATCGCTATTATTACAGCCGTGAGCTGGGCATTGGGTACCGTCTATGTGAAAAAGGTAAACCAGCGCGTGGATTCACTATGGCTGGTCGCATTTCAATGCACATTGGGAGGCATCGTGTTGACGGGAGCCGGAACAGTGACGGAAAGCTGGTCGGACATCGTATGGAATGTTCCTTATATGTCAGGGCTGTTGTTCGGCATCGTATTGGGCATTTCGCTGTCTTGGCTGCTATATTTTACACTGGTTAACTCGGGGGATGCGAGCAAAGTCGCGTCTTATACGTTTTTGGTGCCTGTTATCTCGGTGTTTGTCAGCTCCTTGCTGCTGCACGAAGCGATTACAGCTTTTCTGCTGATCGGTCTGGTATTAATCGGGCTTAGTATTTATTTGGTGAACCGCAGAGCAAGAGTGATTCAGCAAGCTTGACAATAGTATATGGAACTGTAAGGACTCTGCGCAGGTAGCAGGGTCCTTTTTTAGAGGATTTTAACACCTGTTCGGCGAATTTTAGGAAGAATGAAACAGATTCGGCTGAAATGAAATTGATCTTTAGGGAGGGGTTCAAGCATGATCCAGCTTCAAAAAGTCAAACGGTGTAAGCCTGACAAGCGGATAATAGTTGTACTTGCTTTATTAGGGTGTATGGCAATGGGACTGAACGATGGAGAGCCTGCTTATGCAGCGGGGGTTGCTGCACCCGTGAAGCAAGGACAGGAGACTGCAAGTATCCATGTTTATTTTAACGGCAATATAATGTCATTTCCAAAAGGAGAGCCATTCATTAACAAGGGACAGGTGATGATTCCTACTACAGATGCAGCTCTGCCTGGAATAGTTACGGATTATGACCCAAAGACACGGACGCTTTCACTCACCAATGGTACAGCTAGTTTGGGTTCTGGTCGTATAAAGGTTAATTCCAACATAGGTTTTGTACATAACAAGAAGGTTATTTACACTGTTTCAGCCAGTAACATTCGTGGAACGCTGTATGTCCCTTTGGCATTTATCAGCGATGTGGTCCGAGGCAAACTGGAATGGAAGAAAGACGAACGAATGGCTAGCATAACCTTTCCTCAATTGGTCGGGGAATCGGAGGAAAGCAAAGGCTATTTGCTGGATGCAAGCAGCGGAGTATTGTATCGTAAAGTGGATGGTGGCCGTATCCGTGCTCTCAGTCCAACGAATATTAAGCTGGTAGAAGGCTATTATGGCTTGACGACAATCATTTCGACCAAGGTTACGGAGGATGCAGATTTGGTTACGATACAGCAAGCATATGGGGAGCCCATGATTAATGATGATTTTTATACGCTGTTCGTCCAGAAAGGAAAGGTAATACGTCAGGCAAAGGCTCATTATTGGAGTTTTAATGCCAACAATATCAAGCTTTATAATGGTAAAGCGGTCATGAACGATGGACAGACCGTTCGTTTGATTGACAGTGATGGTTCCGTTAAAGAAACATGGAATATGGGGAAGCTTTCCGGTCGTTTGAAGGACAGCTTTGCGGTGGAAGGCATGGGCGAGGGATTTATTCTTGCCAGATCGAATGATGAGGGCTTTTTAATGTTATTTAATCTTAAAACCCATCAGTCGTTTCTGGTGTATGAGTTGCTTCAATTAGCTCCTGAGCAACTGACAGGATTCAGGGAAGATGGCATCAAGTTTATCGGTCAGAACAAAAATGACGGTGAACTGCGCTTCGAGTTATCTGATAGTGAAGGGCAACCTCAAACGTTCAATTATGCTTTGTAAGTGGGTTTTGGGCGTCTATCAGGCGCCTTAAATCACACAATACTTCACAAATATCCGAATTGTTCACTCATTAGGACACTCCTTTGTTCATGAAGTACGCAAGGCTTCACTTTTCATTTTGAATGCGCTTACATAAAATAAGGTTATACGACGGCGGTACTGCAAAGCATGCTGTTGGTAACGCATACAGAGGGGGAGTGACTCACATTGAATCAGCCTGTGACTAAGAGTTCTGCTATGCTCACGACAGATTCCCGCTTGAACGGGAGAAGGCTGGCGAGCGGCAGGAAAAACGGATTTTTCCATGAACTGATCCGTAATCGGATATTATTTTTAATGCTGCTGCCGACCTTGATCTTTTTCTTCATTAACTCTTACATTCCTATGGTGGGTATCTATTATGCATTTACCCAGTTTGACTTCAATACCAGCTTGTTCGATGCCAAGTTTGTCGGACTTCAGAATTTTCAATTTCTATGGCAATCCGGCACGCTGACGAAATTGACATTGAATACAGTCGGATACAACGCAGCATTTATTTTATTTGGCAACGTGTTAGCGATTGCTCTCGCGATTTTGCTGAATGAGCTGCGGGGGCGTTACTTTAAAAAGATCGCTCAATCTGTGATGTTCCTGCCTTATTTTGTTTCCTTCGTTATTCTAAGCGTCATCGTGTATAACATATTTAATTATGATAACGGCTTTCTGAATACGCTGCTGCTGCAAATCGGCGGTGAACGTGTGGATGTATACAACCAACCGTGGGTATGGATTTTCCTGATTATCCTGTTCTATCTGTGGAAAAATCTCGGCTACAGTATGGTGATTTATCTGGCGGCCATTACAGGCATTAGCGACGAGTATTATGAGGCGGCGAAAATGGACGGGGCCAACATTTTTCAACGGATCTGGTACATTACCGTGCCTATGCTCAAATCGACGTTCGTCGTGCTGTTGCTGTTCGCGCTCGGTAGTATTATGAAGGGACAGTTCGATCTCTTCTATCAATTAATCGGCAACAATGGGGTGCTGTACAATACGACGGATATTTTGGATACGTATGTGTACCGTTCACTGAAAGTAACCTTTGATGTCGGTATGGCTTCGGCGGCAGGCGTGTACCAGTCCTTGTTCGGCTTTATCCTGATCATGACTGTGAACTATATCATCCGCAAGCTGAACGACGAATATGCTCTGTTCTAGAAAGGAGGACCCAAACGGATGGCGATCAAAGAGGATGTATACACCCGAATTTTTCAAATTCTCTCTTATGCGGTAATCATTATTGCTTCTATTGCTTGTTTGCTACCATTTCTACTTATTATTTCGGCCTCACTGACCAGTAATGAGTCGATTATCAGAGATGGATATCATTTTATTCCACAGGAATTTTCGCTGGAAGGATACCGCACGGTGTTCACCTTTCCTGAAGAGGTACTAAGGGCGTACGGGGTGACCATTTTTACAACCGTAGTAGGTACGACGTTGGGTCTGTTCCTGATGACGATGGCGGGATATGTGCTGGCGCGTAAAGATTTTAAATACCGGAACGCGTTCTCGTTCTATATTTACTTTACAACGTTGTTCGGGGGCGGATTGGTACCCTGGTACATTATGCTGACGAAGTATTTAGGACTGCTTGATACGTATACAGTGCTTATTTTTCCAGGGCTGATGACTCCGTTTCTGATCATTTTGATGAAAAACTTCATTCGTTCGTCCATGCCGGAAGAGCTGTTTGAGTCTGCCAAAATTGACGGTGCGGGTGATTTTAAAATCTACTATCGGATTGTGTTGCCTTTGTCTACGCCGGGCATTGCCACCGTGGGGTTGTTTCTGGCCTTGGCATACTGGAATGATTGGTTCTCGTCCTCACTCTTTATTAATGATCCACATAAATACCAGCTGCAATATTATCTGTATAATGTAATCAACTCGATGCAATTTATCGCGCAAATGGGGGCAGGTACCGGCGTTTCACTCTCCAACGATATGCCGACCGAATCGACCAAAATGGCAATGGCGATCGTGGTCACCGGGCCGATTTTACTGCTGTATCCGTTCATTCAACGTTATTTCGTCAAGGGCTTGACCATTGGTGCTGTTAAAGGCTAAAGTAGACATTTATCAGCTAAGATGGCATGACGCGCTGACGTTGTGCCATTCTGAAAGCATGTTTTGTAAGCGTTTTATTTAAGAACTAATAACGTTTGTTTCCTACAAATTTTAAAGGCGAGGCTGAGTACAAGCGAATGATTTTCGTATACTCTCCAGGCTTTTAGAAGATAGATGGCTTTAAACCAGCAACCACTTCAAAAGGAGGATTCACATGACATTTACAAAGAAAAGAAAGCAACGCATGTCCATCCTGATTGCAGTTATGGTCATCATGGCGCTATTAGCCGGGTGTGGAGGCGGTGGCGGAAGCAGTGCACAAAAAGCAGATGGAACGGATGACAAATCCCAGAAGGTACAGCTGCAATTTTATATGCTGGGTGATGCTCCGAAGGATCTGCCTGCCGTTGAAGCAGAGATTAATAAATTGGCGGAAAAAGATTTGAATGCCACCGTCAAATTCAACTATACGACGTGGACGGACTGGGATCAGAAGTATAAGCTGCTGCTCTCTTCAGGCCAGCCGATTGATCTGATCTTCACTGCAGATTGGACGCAGTATCAGGCGTATGCCAAGAAAGGTGCATTCCTGCCGCTTGATGATCTGCTGCCGAAGGCCGCACCTGCCTTGCAAAAATTTGTGCCTCAGGAGATGTGGGATGGCGTTAAAATCGGAGGTAAAATCTACACCGTGCCTGGCACATACAAGGAGTATGTAACAAATGGATTTGTATGGCGTGAGGATTTGCGCGAGAAGTACAACCTGCCTAAACCTACGGATATAAAAAGCTACGAGGCTTATATGGATGGGATCCGTCAGCATGAGCCTAATATGAAGCCGGTCTCTCTGAACAGCGATATTAAAGGGAACCTGCATGATCGGTATTCCGAATTGGTAACAAAGAGTGTAGGGGCTTTGCCTTATGGCATCGGTATTAAGTATGAAAAACCGACAGAGGTTTATAAATATTGGGGTTCAGATGAGCAAAAAGAAGAGCTGAGCATTTACAAACGCTGGGCCGACAAAGGATTTATTCCTAAAAACGTACTGAACGTAAAAGATACGCTTCAGGATCAGGTGACCTCCGGTAAAGCTGCGAGTATTTTCGGTGACAATCCGACCCGATTTAATGACATGGTGATTAAGCTCAAAGCTTCTCACCCGGACTGGAAGCTGGATTACTATCCGTTCCCGCTGACGACAGGGTTTGCAACTCCAGTGCATCCGATTCATAACGGTTTTGCGATTCCAAAAAGCAGTCCTAACCCTGCACGCGCATTAGCCTTTTATGAAAAGCTTGTCACAGATAAACGTTATAACCTGCTCACGCAATACGGAATTGAAGGCAAAAACTATGAAGTCAAAGACGGTTACTATCAAATGATAGGTACCGGCAGCACGAACGGCTTTTCACGGGAAGGTATGAATAGCTGGGCTTGGCGTAACCCTGAATACATGCTGTTTGATTCAGGCTTTGACCGGGTGAAGAAGATTTTTGCTGAGCTGGATAAAATCCAGAAGCCTGACGTGTTTACCGGCTTTGCAGAGGATTATACGACCTATCAAGCCGAAAAAGCGGCTTTGGAGCAGGTTGAAAAGCAATACCTGTATCCGCTTCAAGCTGGACTGATTGATAATGTGGATCAAGGATTGCAGACCTTCTTGCAAAAGGCAAACCAGGCTGGACTGGAGAAAATCCAGACGGAATATACCAAGCAATGGGAAGCCTACGTGAAGGAGAAGAACATTAAGTAATTGGGCAAGGCAAAGAGATTTTTACAGTTGGGATAAAAAGAAAAAGCAAGTCTCCAGAAAGTTGGAGGCTTGCTTTTTTAGTGTCCGCTTATTTTTGGAGGGATTGACGAAGGTGGTGTCCGAAGGCATGTGTTTATCTTTGAGAAGTTTGTAGAAGTTAATCGCTAAGCAGCGATGGGAGCAACGTTCCGTTCTCGGAGCGGTCGCGTAGAACATCTAACTAACTACGCCTCACTTACTGCGCATTAGCTTTAGAACGACGAAAATCTGTCGGCGTCACGCCCAAGCTACGCTTGAACATGCGGTGAAAATAAGAGCTGCTCGCAAATCCGGTTTGTTCTGCCACGTCAGCTACCGACCAGTCGGTTTGCTCCAGCAGCTCGCAGGCTTTGCGAATGCGTAGCTGTTGAATGACATCCACGATGGTAGACATGGTTTGTTGCTTGTATAGTCTGCTGACATAGATCGGCGACATATCCAGCTCTTCAGCGATCTGGTTGAGGCAAAACTCCGGATCAGCATAGGCTTGCTCTATTCGCTCATTAATTTGCCGTACTAGCCGCTCTTGTTTCGTGTTTCGTTTTTCCAATAGATTGGAGCGGATATGATCAAAGACCAATTGATATTGTTCGATAAGCTCCCGGGCCGTCTCCAACTGATCTGCAGATGGCAATTCAGGTATAGATTCGGCAGCAAATCCATTACGCTCACTCATATGCTGAATGGCATGATTCACACTCATCATCAGCCGGGATATGGCCACCTGTACGACGGAAAAAGAATATTTTTCCATATGAAGCAGTAAGTCCTTGAACATGCCATGAGCATCCTCCGTATGACCAGATAACAGCGTGTCGAGCAATTTTTTCTCCTTATCCGACGGATACACATAGGCATTTTGAGCATGTGCTTCATTTGTGTTTTGCGCATCCATGATACACCCATGCCCTTGAAAAAATCGGTGCATGGACGCTTCCTGTACTTGACGGTACAACAGATGCAGCCGTTCCGACTGGCTTGTGATGGCGCTATAGGTTAGCGATACGCTCAGCTTTAAATACTCATGGCAAGCTTCGCGTATCTGGCGCAATAAGGTTTCCAGCAGCACGGTATCCGTATGCTCCGCAGGATCAAGAATGTTGAGCAGCAATAGGACGCTGTCTTCGTCGATATCCACGGCCTCCACCTGGTACGTCTGCCCGCATATTTCAGAAGCAATATTCATCATAGCAAACTTATAGGGCAGCAGGTCAGGACCGCGTTCGCTTTGCCACCGGGCATATTCATCGATACGCAGCAGCACCAACCGATAGTCTTTGTCGAACTGGAATGTGATTCCAAGCTCACGCAACCGCTCCGGTTCCTCTCCAGCAGGAAGCAATTGGACTCCCCGAATAATATTCTGTAAAATGTTTTGCCGGATCGTATACATGCTGTTTCGTTTCTCTGATTCGAGTGAATTCATATGGACAACGATCTGCCCAATGGGGGTATACAGCATTCTGGACAGCAGCCAGGAAGCCACGAACCCTGCCAATGCAATGACGGCGGCAATCAGCAGCATTGCATTACGGATAACACTCGCCATTTTGACAACGCTTTCATACGGGGTGACGCTAATATACTGCCAACCCAGTCCATCTTGGGAGGTGTAGGAAATGAGTGATCTTTTACTGTGAAAATCTTCTACAAAATATCCTGTCTCCTGCTTTTTGACTCGGGTGTGCAGCCATAGCTGTTCTTTTTCGTTCAATGCTTCGTCTGCCAGTGTCGTGCCAGATAAAAGTCTGCCTTGATCGTCCAAAATATAAGCCATTCCGCCTGAGGCTGGATTCGTCGCCATTTCCTTGTTCATCCAAGTCGCAGATACATTGACGATCACAGCCGAATTCATCGGTTCGTTCGAGTTGATTGCGTCATAGCATAAATACGTATAGGCGGCAATGTCTGTGCTGGCTTGATCTGCTCCGGCAACGGAGTCAGACGCAGACAGCAGCGGATAGGTGCGTGGAATAGGTGTAAATGGCTTATAATCCTGATAATGATCCAGCACGTGTATAATATCCGTGTCAGCCAGTTCACTTTTGCTGTATAACCCGTTTTGCCCTCGTGAGGATGCAATGTAGAAGGTGTCGCTTTTCGGATTATACACATAGATGGATTCAATGTACGGCATAGAATTGAGATAATTGTTCAGCTCAGACATGGCAGCGGTTACATCATATACATTGGGTTTGGGATAATACAACAACTTGGACAGGGTGCTGCTGCGGTACATTTGAAAGGCCAACGATTGTGCGATGGATGTCATGTTAATGACCTCTCGGCTTCTGAGTGCCAGGCTGCTATGATTGGCTTCGAATGCTTGCTCCTTCTCCACTCGAATATAATAAAAATAATACACTGTGGTAGATACCAGCAACGTCAGCGTAATACATAACGTGATACTGATCAGCAATTTGCTGTGAAGCTTGTGATGCTTTTTGAAATTGCTCATGTGGGCAGGTCTCCTGTCTATGTGCATATAGCCAAAATACACCCTAGTATGTATTCATTATACGTGCCTTCCTGTGAACAGGACAGTGAACAAACCAATTTTTTATGAAAAATAATGACTTTTTCGTAAAAAGGCCAGGAACCGGACACGCAAAATCGCTTGCGTCGGCTCCCAGCCTGGGGATTACATAAAGCCTGTCCCAAGTTGTGAGAAGATACCTACAGCCTAACTGTTTTTTCGACACACAAGGAGAGGTGACGGTAATGGATTAGTCAGGGAATTGCACATTACCTTTGACCATATAGGCATCGCCCGTGCCATTTTCTGCTAGGGCCGGGAGGGTATCGTTCAGCACCACACCACGAATGTCTGTAATCCGGATTTTAAGAGGCTGGTTCCCTAAGTTAGTACCCAGAAAGTGGTTGTAGTCCTGTTTTTCGAGATTGAGCCACTGTCCGTTCTGTTGGACTTCCAGTTTCAAGACAGGATATTTATGATTGCGTACCTGAATAGCTGCCCACCACCGGCTGCTGCCTTCTTTAATGCGGTAGGAGACGTTTCCAGTAACTGGAGCCTTGACGACTTTCCAAGAGATATTGATTTTTCCGTCAATTTGGTTGCCAATTTGGTTAAAAGCATTCGGGGACAGGTCGAGCGCACCACTTGGACCTTCAGGATAAAGATCGGTTACATAGACGGTTGTTTTCCCTTTGGGGCCTTGGACTTCCAGATATGCTCCTGCCAATGCGGCTTTGATTCCGTTATAATTCAGTTGGGTGCGGTTAAGAGCCGTAATTTTTGCATTGGAAGGGATTGGATCAAGTAGCAGTGCTCCTCCAGAGTAGCCAGATCCGGTATAGGTGGCGTACCCCGTGTATGTATCATTCCAAGCAGCGGAAGCGGGGAGAGCGAACAAAACAAGACTTAGCAACGATGCCAGACCAACCGTTTTGAACTTGCGAATCGCAGAACTCTTTTGCATAATTATTTCCTCCTTGTTCATTTAATAGATTTATATAGTAAATATAAACACTATATTACATAATATTTCAAATAGTACAATAGGCTTTTGAGGCAAAAAGAAAATATTGCAAAAGTTTGTCAACATGTTTTTGGGCCTTATGGCGTGTTTTTTTGGGAATTGCTGAACTGTGCTTTTTTTCGCAGATGTCTGCTCCATCGGATGGTAAGATCAGGAAGATGAAGCATAATATCAGAGGACAGGAATGACTGGAGAACGATAAACAGAGGAGGGGTTTACGTATGGGGAGGAACATCTTTTATGTACCGCCAGTGAATTTGATGGGGATTGGATGTCTTAGAGATCTGGGACCGATCTTGCAAGAGAAAGGATTTATGAAAGCGCTTATCGTGACGGATAAATGGCTGCGTCGAAATGGGATTACCGACCGGGTTATTGCTGTTCTGGAGCAGCATGGAGTGCCATATATCGTGTATGATGGTGTGCAACCTAACCCTACCTGTAACAATGTTCACGAAGGAGTCAAGGTGTTTCAGGATAACGGATGTGATGTTCTCGTCTCGGTAGGTGGTGGGTCGCCTCAGGATGCGGCCAAAGCCATTGGCATCATTGTCACCAATGGAGGACATATTTCAAAATATGAAGGCGTTCACAAATCCAAACGACCGTCAGTTCCTATTGTGGCAGTGAATACAACGGCGGGTACCTCCAGCGAGGTCACCATTAACTATGTCATTACGGATGAGAAGCGTAAGGTCAAAATGGTCATGGTTGATAAAAACAGTCTGGCTTCCATCTCTGTAAATGACCCCGAATTAATGGTGGGTAAGCCAGCCGAATTAACTGCTGCGACTGGTATGGATGCGCTTACTCATGCGATTGAGGCGCTGGTTACCCCGGGAGCTTATCCGGTCACCGATGCCACTGCCTTGGCTGCTGTTGAGCTGATATTCCGTTATTTGCCTGATGCTGTGGAGAACGGTCAAAATATTGAGGCTCGGGAAAAGCTTGTGTATGCTGTTTTTCTGGGAGGGCTGGCCTTCAACAATGCGGGGTTGGGATATGTGCATGCGATGGCTCATCAGCTTGGAGGTGTGTATGATCTTCCGCATGGAGTGTGTAATGCGATGTTACTGCCCTATGTACAGGAGGCCAATGCGCAGCATGTTCCTCGTAAATTCAGACCTATCGCTCAAGCGATTGGATTCTCGGTCAGAGGGCGAACTGACGAGGAGTGTGCTGAATTTGTCGTGGATGCCATCCGTGGGCTGGCACAGGAGGTCGGAATCCCGAAACGCTTGTCTGAGTTGGGAGTAACGGACCCGGACCTGAATCTGTTAGCCGACAATGCGATGAAAGATGCGTGTGCGCCCGGTAATCCGTTTCAGCCGACCAAAGAGGAAGTTATCGCACTGTTCCAAAAAATACTCTAAGGCGGGATTTAAACAGAAAATCTGTAAAATGGACATGGAAGGCTCGACAGAAGAACCTGGAGAAACACACGGTAACGAATTTTGACCGGGACTTTTGAACGATATCCTTTAAATAGAATAAGCGAACTATTGTTCTCCTTTTGTTTGTCGTATACAATCGAATCATGCTGATTCAAATAGAGTGATGTCGAACTCTGTTGTATGCTGCAACGAAAGGATGTTATGCACCATGATGGGAAGAGCCCATTTGATTATTGGAACCGGGGTCTCCCTGTCGGTATTAGCCTTGAACGGATACGAAGTGACTCCGGCTGCCGTGGCTGCCGCTGTAGTCGGTTCACTGTTGCCGGATATTGACGAGCCTAACTCCATGCTCGTGAGTCGTGCGTTGCCTACCAAAATGCTCAGACTCGTACAGCTTTTGATGATTGGGGCTGCGGGCTGGGTATTTTTCACCCGTATGGCTCCACCGCCGTGGAATCTTGTTCTGGCTTTGCTGATGATCAGCGCTTCCTTTATGCCTTCACGGTCGATGCGAAAGGTTATCATCTTTTTGATTGGGGTTGGCTTAGCCTGGTATGGGGAAGCATATGCGCCATGGAATTACATTGCCGGGTGCCTGCTGATAATCTGTACGCTTGTCCCGCACCGGGGATTGACGCATACGGTGTACGGAACAGTCGCATGGACTGCGTTACTGTACGGTACAACCCGTCTGCACGGTGACAGCATATGGCTGGCTGGCGGTTTAGCGTATCTGCTGCATTTGTTGGCAGATTCCTTGACGAATAACGGAATTAAACCTTTGCCACCGTTCAAATGGAAGCTGCGATTTAAGCTGATGAGTACTGGAACGCGCAAAGGGGCGCAGGTGGAGAACATCTGCATTGCCTTGACGGCTGTACTTGTTATTATCGCTTTACTTCGCTATAAGCATTTGATATGAAGCGCTCTATTTTGTAACTCTATTGAATCAAAAAAACAGTCAAAACATGTATAACGTGTTTTGACTGTTTTTAATAGATTTTACTTTTCTGAGAGTACCTTAAGCTCGTTCAATAATCGTATTCAGTGTCGTACGATCCAGGTTTTGTACCAACTTGACGATCAGCTCTTTGGCTGCATCGTAATCGTCGGTGTGAATAATGGACGAGGAAGTGTGGATGTATCGTCCGCAAATGCCAATGACGGTGGATGGCACTCCAATTCCGCTTAAATGAACCTGACCTGCATCGGTTCCACCTGTGGAGATGAAATATTGATACTTGATCTTGTGCGTTTCCGCCATATCCTGCACGTATTCCACAATCCCGCGATGTGTAATCATACCCGGATCAAATACCCGCAGCAACGCGCCCTTACCCAAATGTCCGTAAGCGTTCGGATCACCACCCATATCGTTGGCCGCACTGCAATCCAGTGCAAAGAAAACGTCCGGTTGAATCAGGTTGGCTGCCGTGCGTGCGCCGCGCAATCCTACTTCCTCCTGAACGGTAGCTCCCGCATACAGTGTATTAGGCAGTTTGTTCTTTTCCTTATGTAATGCTTCAAGCAGTTCAATAGCCAAGCCTACACCATAGCGGTTATCCCACGCTTTAGCCATGATTTTTTTCGGATTCGCCAGTGGAGTAAAATCACAAATCGGCGCAATGGCTGTTCCCGGCACGATGCCCAGATCTTGCGCTTCCTGACGGCTGTCCACGCCGATATCCAGATACATATGTTTGATATCCATAGGCTTGCTGCGTTGTGATTCATCCAGCAAATGGGGCGATACTGAGCCGACAACACCAATAACCGGCCCATTCGGAGTCAGCACCTGAAGACGCTGTGACATGATGGCCTGACTCCACCAGCCTCCAACGGGCTGAAAGCGGATCATGCCATTTTCCGTAATGCCATTGACGATAAACCCGACTTCATCCAGATGGCCTGCCACCATTACACGTGGCCCATTCTCTTCACCGCGCAGCACGCCGAAAAGGCTGCCCAAACGATCTTGCACGATTTCGTCCGTATAACCGGATATCCGCTCTTTAACCCATGCCCGCAGTTCTCGCTCATGCCCGGGAATGGAAGGAAACTCCGTTAAAGTTTTAAACAGTTCTAATGTTTTTGATTCCATGATGTTATACCTCACTCCTTATTAATTAACCAGTGGTCGTTATCCATCCAGTATGAAGGGATTTGTACGGAATGTCCACGATATCATTTTCCTGACATAACAATTCTCCATAAGGCTAATAATGATAAGGACACAATTAATCCGAACCGTCAAGTGCGGAACTTACGAACAAGGGGTGGTGAATGATGCCAGCTAAATCGGGGCAACGCGGTTTTCATACCAATACGCCGCCGCTGTCCATAAATGAGAAGGACTATCAAAGTATTTCCAAAAAGCACGAACCTTCCAGAAATGTTTTTGCCAACTGTGTGCGAGCTTTTCTGGTTGGAGGCGGTATCTGTGTGATTGGTCAGGCGATTCAGGAAGCTTTCATGGCAGGGATGCACATTTCGGCCAAGGAGGCGGCACCGCCGACCTCATCTATGATGATCCTGTTGGCGGTTATATTAACCTGCTTCGGGGTTTACGACAAGTTTGCCCAATGGGCGGGAGCGGGAACCGCTGTACCGATTACAGGCTTTGCCAACTCGATGTGTTCAGCTGCACTGGAACATCGTTCTGAGGGACTGGTGCTCGGTGTAGGCGCGAATATGTTCAAGCTGGCAGGCTCGGTTATCGTATTCGGGGTGGTGGCTGCGTTCGTTGTAGGTGTCATCTACGCCTTTCTTGGAGTAGGGGGTAACCATCTATGAGAAGACAGGGAGGACAAACCTGGAAGTTCGAATCCAGACCGCGCATCGTTGGAAGTGCAACCGTTGTTGGCCCGGATGAAGGAGAGGGGCCGTTGTCCACGGATTTTGATTACATTTATGACAATCTCGAAATTAATGAAAAAACATGGGAAAAAGCGGAGCGCAGATTATTTGAGCATTCCACTGAGCTGGCGTTAATTAATGCCAATTTGAACAAAGAAGAAGTGCAGTTTTTTATCAGCGGTGATTTGATGAATCAGATTATCAGTAGCTCCTTTTCAGCACGCAAGCTTGCCATTCCTTATTTGGGTGTCTTTGGAGCCTGCTCTACGTCGATGGAAAGTTTAGCCTTGGCCGCGCTTATTGTGGATTCCGAGGCGGGCGACTATGTGATGGCGGGTACGACCAGCCACAATTGTACCGTTGAAAAGCAGTTCCGGTATCCTACGGAATATGGGTCGCAAAAGCCGCCAACGGCCCAGTATACCGTCACAGGCTCAGGCACCGTAGTTGTGGGGCATGCCAAGACAGGTACTGTGGTGGATTGCGCTACCATTGGACGTGTTATGGATATGGGCATTAAAGACCCATTTAACATGGGCGGGGCTATGGCTCCAGCGGCGGCAGATACACTGTTATCTCATTTTCGAGATACAGGCCGGGACCCTGGTTATTATGACCTTATTGTAACGGGGGATTTGGCCTCCGTGGGGATGCCGATTGTCAAGGAGCTGCTTAAAAAACAAAACATTGATATGAGTCAGACGGAATTCAACGATTGTGGTCTGCTCATTTATGACCTGAACAAACAAAAGCAAGTCATTGCAGGTGGCAGTGGTGCCGGATGCTCGGCTGTCGTAACTTATGGACATCTGTTGAAGCGGATTGAAAAGGGAGAACTCCAAAAAGTGCTGGTCGTGGCAACCGGGGCATTGCTGTCTCCTTTGTCGACACAACAAGGGGAAAGTATTCCTTGTATTGCGCATGCAGTAGCTTTGGAAGCGGGGGGTTGAGATTATGATATATCTGTGGGCTTTTTTAGTCGGCGGTGCCATTTGCGTCGTGGGTCAATTGATGATGGATGTGATTAAAATGACTCCGGCACATACGATGAGTACGTTGGTGGTAGCAGGTGCAATTGCTGATGCCGTTGGGATATACGATCCGCTCATCAAATTTGCCGGAGCGGGTGCGACGATTCCAATTACCAGTTTTGGTAACTCACTCGTACACGGCGCATTAACCGAATTGGAAAAGGATGGATGGCTTGGTGTCATTACAGGGATTTTTAGTGTGACAAGTGCAGGGATTTCCTCGGCGATTATTTTCTCATTTTTGGCGGCCTTGGTTGTGCGCCCTAAAGGATAACCATATAAAAGTGATGCATTGTAGATTAAACATACAATTAAATAAACTTAAAAATCAGCCCTTCGGATCTGAATAACCGGAGGGCTTTTTATATGCCTACATACAAAATGTTGCCAAACTGTAGCGCTGGCTCAACATCTGGAAAAGCACTCAAGTGTACTCTATGCCCTCCTTCATGTACAATAATAGGAAACATGTTGCTATCTAGGAGGTTTACAGGCTATGCCCGTACGTCAAGAATCTGTGCAGATTGTATCTGCAATCCGAGCTAATCTAGAATCATGCATATTAGGTAAATCCTTTGAAATAAAATTACTGCTAACGACTATGCTGGCGGGTGGGCACATTCTGATCGAGGACGTTCCGGGTACGGGAAAAACGCAAATGATCAAGGCTCTTGCCAAATCCATGCGCGGTGATTACCGCCGTGTTCAATGTAATCCTGATATTCTCCCCAGTGATATTACAGGGGTTTCCATATTTCATCCTCGGGATGAGCGCTTTTATTTTCGTCCGGGTCCTGTAATGACCAATATTTTATTGGCAGACGAAATTAACCGGGCTACGACGAAAACCCAATCGGCTTTGCTGGAAGTGATGGAGGAGCGCAGTGTAACCGTGGATGGAGAAACGCATATGCTGCCTCATCCTTTTATGCTGTGTGCTACGCAAAATCCGATTGATTTTGAAGGGACTTATACGCTGCCGGAAGCGCAGCTTGATCGTTTTATGCTCAAAATCAGTCTTGGCTATCCTGATATGGAGACTGAGCGGAACATGCTGCTTCGTCATCAGGAGGGGCAGCCGGCAGATCGACTGGAGGCGGTAGCGCATATGGAACAGATAGCCGCGATCCAGCAGGAAATCAGAGAAATGTACATGGACCAGGCAGTTACGTCCTATTTACTGGATATCGTACGTGCAACCAGAGAGCATCCATCGGTATTGCTGGGAGCCAGCCCGCGGGCGGCGCTTGCTTTTGTGATGGCCACCAAGGCGTACGCTTTTCTGGAAAATCGTGATTACGTGCTTCCTGACGATGTGAAAATATTGGCACCTTATGTGCTTGCTCATCGTTTGCTGCTTCGTCCCGAGGCGCGTCTCGACAGCTCCAACGCCCAGTCTGTACTTCAGGCTGTCCTTCGGCAGGTGAACGTACCCGTGCGAATGGAGCGTCCGTAGGGAATGAAGATAGTCAAAAGGAAGCGCAGGCTCCCCCGGCTGTCAGGCCGCATCTGGCTTCTGATGGTCATATGGGTGGTGTGTCTGCTATATCTGTTGTTTCAGGGTGGCAAGACGTCAGTCATGCTATTGTCCATGGTTACGCTGTTGGGCATTTATTTATGGATCGTTGGGCTGAGCGGGGTACGCCGTGTTCAGGGTTCAAGGCAGCTTTCGCAAAGCTCAGAGTTCGGGGAGCTACTGCATGCGGGAGATCAGGTGCATGTAAAGTTGAGCGTGAGCCTTCCCGGCTTTCTTCCACTGCCGTATATCATTATTCGTGAGGTGCTCAAGCGTCATACAGGCGAATCCTGGTCGTTTGAGGACAGTGTTATCCCCAACATGAAAGGAAGCGGACAGCTTGCCTTCCAGACCCCTGCGTTGGAGCGGGGAAGCTATTATTTTGCGGAAACGGAATGTGTGAGCGAGGATATCTTCGGCCTGTTGGAGCATAAAGGCAGGTTAAATGCACCCGGTGAATTTCGGGTACTGCCCCGTACGGTATTCATTCCCTATTGGCAGTTAAATGACCGTCGCTCACGGATGTCCGGGCCACAGACTGTCCAGACTCGAACACGGCGCGAAACGACGCAAATTAACGGAGTGCGGGACTATGTATATGGGGACCGGTTTTCACGTATCCATTGGAATGCGACTGCACGTACAGGCAGCTGGAAATCCAAGGAATTTGAGCATGAGACGGTTCCGAAAACGATGCTTGTATTGGACATACACACGAAACATTATGTAAATGCCGATCAGTTTGAACTGGCCATATCCTCAATCGCTTCATTACTGGAATATGGTGGACGGGAGCGGATGGGAGTAGGTCTTTGTACGGCAGGGGAAACAGGCACTGTTTTTCAACCGAGTGAGCAGATGATGGAACGGCAACGGATGATGCATCATTTGGTAGACATACACACCACTTCCCAAGGCAGTCTTATGGCTGCTGTAGAAAGCGGTGTTCGGCAATTTCCACAAGGCTGCTATTTTGTGCTGATTAGTCCGTTGAAGGATCATCAGGCGTTGGAGCTTCTTCGCTGGGCCGATACCCGGGGGATGACCCCGTGCCACGTCTATATCGGAGAAGGCTCAAGTGAGGGACAGGCCAAAGAATGGATGAGCATGCTTCGTACAAGAGGTATTCAGGGTTATCATGTTCCGAGTCTTGAAGAGCTTCCAGCTATAATGGGAGGAGGGACGCTATGAAGAACTGGTTACAATCGCTGAAGGGCTCCTGGGCTGCGGCTTTTACATTTTTATGGATTATTATTATTGTCATGCAATGGGTGTCCTTTGCTTCATTGCTGTGGCTTGAAGAGACAAGAACGCTTGTATTGGCGACGGTTACGATGCTGGCTCTGGTGAAAATTTTGCTGCCGCTTCGGCCTTGGATTGAATTTATCGTCAAAGCGGCGATGTTATTTTTTATTTTGTACCGGACGCTCGTGTCCTACTCGATTATTATTCCTTTCGGGGGATTTGCAAACCGTCTGGATCAATTTATATCGAATATGTCCCCGTATATCTGGTTTTCACTGATCGCTTGGCTTGTTATTGAGATGTTACCACTCATCGTTACGACGAAGCAGCGTATTCTGGTTTTTCTGGGTATTAATATTGCCGCGCTGGCAATACTCGACTCGTTCACGCCAACCGTGCTGTGGGAAGAAGTCGCATGGATGGTCTTTGCGGGTATGGGGTGGCTGGTGACTCAGCATTTGCAGTATTTTCGGCAGCACTATCCTCAGGGCTGGAAACACATTCGCCGTTACCCGTACAAAATTGCAGCTAATATTGCGGTCATTTTTGCTTTGATTATTATGGCTGGCGTAAATATGCCGGAGATAGAGCCGACCTTTACTGATCCTTATACAGCATGGACCCAGCGAAATACCTCATCTACCGTCGGTATGAACAATGGAGCCGGGGCTATGAATCAGCGGATGAGTACGGCATCGGGCTATAGTAGGCAGGACAATCGGTTGGGCGGGGGATTTAATTTTGACTATTCTCCGGTGATGACGATCACGACCAACCAGCGAAGCTACTGGCGAGGCGAGACGAAGCGTACGTATTCCGGGACGGGCTGGAGTGATGTAGGCAATGATGACCAAACGCTGAACGATGTGCCAATGACGGCAGAGCTGGAAAATACACAAGAAACACGGCATTCGACCGAGCAGGTCGTTCAGACCATTACGATGCAAAATGATCAGAGCTATCCGGTTTTGTTCGGCGCGTATTCGGTACATCGTGTTCAATCGGTGGACAGAGACTCGCGGGCAGACGGATTGCGGTGGAAACCGGAACAGGCAGAACTGCTTTGGAATTCACCCTCCAGAAGAACTGCTTATCCAAAAACGTATACTCTGGTGTCACATGTACCTGTGATCCCGGAGAAAGAGCTTCGCAAGAAAACGTTTAATGAGCTGTATGGAAGGAACAAGCAGGAGGCCTATTTGCAAATCCCGAATGAGCTGCCGAAGCGAGTGCGTGATTTGGCTCAAAATGTAACGTCATCGGCGAAGACGCCTTATGAAAAGGTCGGACTGCTACAGCAATATTTACAGCGAAATTATGCATATACGAACAATCCGGATCTTTCCCGCAAAAGAAGCAAGGATTTTGTAGATGCCTTTCTGTTTGAGATTCGGGAAGGCTATTGCGATTATTATTCCACTTCGCTGGTTATGATGGCCCGCTCCGTCGGTGTTCCGGCACGGTGGGTCAAAGGATATGCACCTGGTCAGCAGACATTTTCCGATGATGCAACGACCAGCGATGGTAACGAAAATATGTCTTCCTACTCCGTTACCAACGCGGATGCGCATTCCTGGGCAGAAGTGTATCTGGGTGAATACGGCTGGGTTCCTGTAGAAGCCACACCGGGCTTTGACATGCCGTTGCTTACGGAGCAGGAGGATTCAAAAACGCCTGATACTCCAGAAGTGAAAGATCAGCCTGAGCCGGAACAGTCTGCGCAGACATCGCAGGCCAATCCGGAGGAAGGCACAAAGATTCATCCGGTAATCATAGCGGCGGCAGTGGCTGTTATCGTACTGTGGGGCGCTTATATCGTATGGCGTAATCGGGCAGATATTCATTTTTATCTGCTGCGTCTGCGTAAAGGAAAGCCGTTGACACCGGATGAAAAGGTAATCGTCGAAACCGAGCGCTGGCTACGGTACATGCGGAGCAAGGGGTTTGTCCGTACCAGCCACGAGACGCTGAGGGAATCGGTCGGCAGATGGTCAGTTGAATCACCGGAACGCGCTTCAATTCTGCATCTGCTGCTGGAGCTGTTTGAACAAGCGCGCTACAGTCCTTCCTCGGTAACTGCCGAGGATTGGCGAAAGGCCCGCCAGCAAGCGGCCCTGTTGCATAAGAAGGGTTAGTCCGAAAGCAAACTGATGAAACGAACGAAAAACCGTGTCGGATCAGAGGGACGAGGGCTAAACCGTTTTTACTCGGCTCAAAAGCTGCCGATTTATAATCTTCATCACATGCTTTGTAAAAAGCTGTCCGTTTGTTGCGGATAGCTTTTTACTAACCCCTATTAATATGGTATAGTTTGTCGTATGAAACTGAGGTGACCGACGTTGTTTGAAATGCTGATGCCCAAATTACGGGTGAATACCGTCTTTGATATTGATCTTGAAGGCTTGTATGCTCAAGGATATCGCGGCATTATTACGGATCTGGATAATACGCTGGTCGGTGCAAAAGCTCCGAATGCGACTCCCGAGCTGGTGGCCTGGTTTGAGAAGGTCAAACAGGCGGGTTTTAAGCTTGTCATCGTGTCCAACAATAATATGGGACGTGTATCTGTTTTCGCTACGCCTTTGGACATTGAATTTATACATGCCGCACGGAAGCCCTCCAACTCGTCCTTTCGTAGAGCCATCCGTATGATGGGACTTACCTCGGAAGAGACTATTATGGTCGGGGACCAAATGTTGACGGATGTATTGGGTGGTAACCGACTGGGATTGCACACGGTGCTGGTGCTGCCAATATCCATCCATGATGAAGGAATCATGACCCGCTTTAATCGGCGGTTGGAGCGAATCGCGCTCACAAGGTTACGTAAGAAAGGCTTATGGCTTGAGGAGGAAAAGAAGAATGACTGAAAGACCTGACGGCGGAACTGCTGTCAAATGTAGTGGTTGCGGTATCACGATGCAGACCACTAGCCCGGAGCTTCCAGGATATATTCCTGAAAAATTGCTTACACGCGAGCCTGTCATTTGTCAGCGCTGTTTCCGGATTAAAAACTATAATGAAACGTCTTCGGTAGCTGTGGATCAGGATGAGTTCCTGAAACTGCTCAGCCAAATTGGGGACAAGGACGCGCTCGTCATCCACATTGTGGACATTTTCGACTTTGAAGGCAGTCTGATTTCCGGCTTGCAACGTTTTGTCGGATCTAATCCGGTGGTACTGGCTGTGAACAAGACGGATTTGTTGCCAAAGGTAACGAACTGGAACAAGGTCCTCAACTGGGTGCAAAAGCAGGCAAAGGAGCAAGGACTTCGCACGGCGGATATCGTTCTGTGCTCGGCCCAAAAAAATCAAGGCTTTGATCGTCTGCTGGATGTGGTGTCCGAGTTGCGTGGCAATCGGGATGTGTATGTGGTCGGTGCAACAAATGTTGGTAAATCCACGCTCATTAACCGCTTGATCCGTGATCATAGCGATATGGAGCAGGAGTTAACAACATCCCGTTACCCGGGAACGACGCTGGATATGGTGAATATTCCGCTCGACGACGGTAAGCATATTATTGACACACCGGGTATTGTGTACCCTTGGCGGTTCAGTGAAATCGTGTCCCGGCAGGATTTGAGCGCCATTATGCCGGACAAGCCGCTGAAACCTGCTGCTTATCAGCTGGACCCCGGACAAACCTTGTTTTTCGGTGGAATGGCCCGGTTTGATTTTGTAGAAGGTCAACATCAATCGTTCACTTGCTACATCAACGGTGGTCTTAAAATTCATCGTACCAAGCTGGAGCGGGCAGATCAATTGTTCGAAGATCATGCCGGAGAATTGTTGTCACCGCCGACACGTGATCAGTTGGCAGATATGCCGGAATGGACAAGACATGAATTCCGCGTTCCTCGTAAATCTCAATTGGATATTTATATCTCCGGTCTGGGATGGATCAGGGTCAATAGTGAGAACGGGGCTTTGGTAGCGGTTCATGCTCCTCGGGGAATCCGTGTCCTTTTACGGCCTTCGTTGATTTAACGAATGTTGAACCATGTGATAGGGCGGCAAGGAACAGACTCAGGTTCCTGCCGCCATTCATGTATTTGTGCGGCCTAATATTTTGCAATATGGGGGAGAACGACGATGAGCAGCGGGGAGTCTGGAGTGACTGAACAAGGTCTTGTATTATTGGGCGTATTGGGTGATCCGATCAAGCACTCCAAATCGCCTCTCATGCATAAAATAGCTTTAAAGGCAGCGGGGATAGAGGGAGATTTTGTTCCTCTTCACGTCAAGCCCGATCAGCTGGAGGACGCCATGAAGGGGATTCGGGCTTTACATTTCCGGGGAGTTAATGTGACGATTCCCCATAAAGTTGAAGTTATGAAATATTTGGATGAGATTGATGAAGGAGCCAGACTCATCGGCGCTGTCAATACGATTGTGAACGACAACGGACGTCTTAAGGGTTACAATACGGACGGGATCGGCTACGTGCGTTCCCTCAAAGAAGAGACTTCGGTCAAGCTGAAAGGCACAAGGATTGCGGTCCTCGGAGCCGGAGGAGCTGCCAGAGGTGTGATTCATGCTTTACTGGAGGAACAGCCGGAATCGGTCATTATTCTGAATCGGACACGCGATAAGGCTGAGCAGCTGGCGTTGGAGTGGACGACGGAAGCGATCCCTGTGACTGGCTATTCTAACGATGAAGCGGAGAGCGTGCTTGCATCGGTGGATGTGCTGATCAATACGACCTCGGTAGGAATGTCTCCTCTGTCCGATGAGCTTCCGCTGGAAACGAGTCTGATTCCAGAAGGAATCATTGTGAGTGATTTGATCTACAACCCGCTGGAAACGAGATTTTTGCGCGAAAGCCGTGAACAGCGCGGCTGCACCGTGCATGGAGGCTTGGGCATGTTCGTGTATCAGGGAGCGGTGGCTTTCGAGTATTTTATGGGCGTAGCTCCTGCTGTAGACGAAATGAGAGCGGCTGTGCTGAGAAGCCTGTCGTAAGTTGATTTTACACTAAAATTATGGAATTGCCGCATGGCATATGTGGTTATGAAGGAGTTAAGTATACATGTTAACAGGTAAACAAAAAAGGTATTTGCGCTCAATGGCGCATCATCTGGACCCGGTTTTTCAAGTAGGGAAAAACGGTACGAACGAGCATCTTATGCGTCACATTAACGATGCGATTGAAAAGCGTGAGCTGATGAAGGTGCAGATTTTGAACAACTGTCTGGATGACAAGCATGAAATTGCGGAAGAACTGGCTACGGAAACAGGTTCCGAGCTTGTACAGCTCATCGGGAGCACGATTATTTTGTACAAGGAATCCCGTGATAACAAGCAAATCGAGCTGCCTAGAGGATAAACACGCGGGGAGAAGACTATGAAAATCGGTATTATGGGCGGTACATTTGACCCGATTCATATTGGACATCTGCTGGCTGGAGAAGCGGCAAGGGATGCCTATGCGCTGGACCATGTATGGTTCATGCCTTCCCATATCCCTCCGCACAAGCACCAGGCGGGGGCGAGCGGCACGGAGCGGCTGGAGATGACGAGTGAAGCGGTGGCGGGCCATCCTGCTTTTGAAGTGTTGGATATTGAAGTGCTTCGCGGTGGGGTATCTTATACTATTGACACGATCAAAGGGCTTCAGGAGCTGCATCCTGCTGTAGATTTTTATTTTATTATTGGCGCGGATATGGTGAATTACTTACCTCACTGGCAGGGGATTGAGGAGCTGGCACAGCGGATTTGTTTTATCGGTGTCCGGCGTCCCGGTTTCCAGCTTGCGCTGAATGAACTACCGCATTATTTGCAGAACAAGGTACTGCTGGCGGATATGCCGGTGGTGGATATTTCTTCGACGGATATTCGGGAACGTGTTGCGGAAGGGCGCACCATTCGCTATCTTGTGCCTGATCGTGTGCATGACTACATTACAAGGGGCGGTTTGTATGAAGTACAGCCGTGAGCAATTGATGGAGGCCGTATCCGGTCAAATGCCTGAAAAACGCTGGAAGCACACACTGGGTGTCATGCATACCTCCGTGGAGCTTGCCAAGCGGTATGGTGCGGACCCGGATAAGGCCGAATTAGCGGCTATTTTGCATGATGTAGCGAAATATTGGCCCGTTCAGCAGATGGAGGAAGTGATTCGCAGTTATCCCGAATGTAACCAAGAGCTTTTGCAGCATGACAAGCAACTGTGGCATTCTGAGGTAGGATATTGCGTTGCAGCGAGAGACTATGGGGTGGAAGACTCTGAAATACGGAATGCCATCCGCTGGCATACCTCAGGTCGTGTAGGCATGAGTTTGCTGGACAAAGTCGTGTGTCTCGCTGATTATATCGAGCCGGGACGAGATTTCCCTGGGGTAGATCATATCCGCAAACAGGCGAAAAAAAGTTTGGAGCAGGGTCTTGTCGCTGGATTTGATTCCACGATTTCACTGCTGCTGGAGAAGCAAAAGGTTATTTTTCCGCTGACAGTACTGTCGCGAAATGATCTGATCCAACAACTTAAACATAGAAAATCGGAGGTTCATGAATGACCATAACTAATGAGAAATTAATGCAAATTACGGTTGAGGCCGCTGAAGATAAGAAGGCCATGAATATTGTAGCCCTTGACTTGCGGGGCGTATCCCTTGTCGCGGATTATTTTGTAATCTGCCACGGTAATTCGGATACTCAGGTACAGGCGATTGTGACGGAAATTCGCAAACGCGCTCATGATGAAGGTACCATAATCAAAGGGATCGAAGGGATGGATTCCGGTCGCTGGGTTCTGATGGACTTGGGAGATGTTGTAGTGCATGTCTTCCATCGCGACGAGCGTGAATATTATAACATTGAAAGACTTTGGTCGGACGCTAAGGTTGTGGAGAAGGTATGAATCTGATTGCTGGTACTTATGTCACGATTATGGTAGATCGTGAGGTATCCCCTTTCGGCTACTTTCTCACAGTCGGCGATCAGGATGTACTGTTACATTATACGGAGCTGACACGTGAGATTGAGGTTGGAGAACGGCTGGAAGTATTTATTTTTCACGATACAGAGGACCGTTTGGCCGCTACCATGAAAAAGCCATTCCTCTCGCTGGGCGAACTGGCAAAGCTTCAGGTGGCGGATGTGCATCCGCGTTTGGGTTGTTTTTTGGAAATGGGATTGGGTCGTCAATTGCTGCTGCCGATTCGCGAGTTGCCTGAGAACCGGGATTTGCATCCTCAGGTGGGCGATTACGTGTATGCTATCATGGAGCATGATAAGCAGGGCAGGCTGCGGGCGAAGCTGGCGGGTGAGCAAGAGCTGGCCCCGTTGTCCTTCCATGCACCTGATTCATGGCTCAATACGTGGGTGCAGGCGACGGTGTACAAGCCGCTTCAGATGGGTACATTTGTCCTGGTGGACGGAGGCGTGCTTGGTTTTGGCGCGATTGGCATGATTCATTCCTCGGAACGTAACCGGATGCTTCGCTTGGGCGAAGAGGTTAAGGTACGGGTTACGCTGGTTCGTGAAGACGGTCGGGTGAATCTGGCGATGTCGCCGCGCAAGGAAGTGGGCCGTGATGAGGATGCGGATCGGCTAATTGCCTTTCTGAAAGAGCGCCCGGGTGGCGGTATGCCTTATTCCGACGCAACGCCGCCGGATATTATTAAGCAACGGTTTGGTATCAGTAAATCCGCCTTCAAGCGTGCGATGGGCAAGCTGATGAAGGAAGGGCTGGTTACACAAAAGGAAAACTGGACCTACCTGGTGGAGAAAATGCCTGAACCGAAGGACGGGAATGGGGAATAAAAAATGGCTTCTTACCGGAAGTTTGCCTATGTGTATGATGAGCTGATGCAGGACATGCCGTACCCGGACTGGCTACGTTTTGCTCGGCAGGCCTGGGATCAGCATGGTATGCCGCATACAGTGGCAGAGCTGGGCTGTGGAACGGGCTCTATTACGATTCCACTGGTCAATTCGGGCTTCGAGGTGGCTGGCATCGATTTGTCTTCAGATATGCTGGCGGTAGCCCGTCGCAAAATGGAAACAACTACGCAAGGACAGCGTTTGTTCCGTGAGGGGAGCATTCGCTGGATAGAGCAGGATATGCGGGAATGGAATTTACCGGAGCCCGTGGATTCTGTCATTTCTTTTTGCGATTGTCTGAATTATTTGCTGGAGGAAGAGGACATTGCTGCTACTTTTCGCAGGACGTATGCCGGCCTTAAGCCTGGCGGAACCTTTCTGTTCGATGTACATCATCCCCAGACGTTTGTGCGTTATGATGAAGAGCAGCCCTTTGTACTGGACGAGCGCTCCATTTCATATATTTGGACTTGTGCGTTGGACGCTCCACGCTGTGAAATTGAGCATCATCTCAGCATTTTTGCGAGAGCAGATAATGAAGGGCGCGATGTATACCAGCGGTTCGAGGAAATTCATGTGCAGCGTGCCTACGACCCGGACTGGATGAAGGCGGAACTGTCCAAAGCCGGTTTTCGCGATGTGAAGGTATATGCGGACTTTGAATGGGTAGAAGCAGTAGATGACGCGGCGAGATTATTTTATGTTGCTGTAAAATAGTGAAGCTTCATCAAGCGAATATGGAAAAAGAAAGACGCTTTTCATGATGACATGAAGGGCGTCTTTTTCATAAGAGTTTTAATTTATATGTTTACTTTATAGTTCAGTTGAAGCTCATCACCGGGTACACCGCGAATACCCCAATTCTGTTTCGGTGTCTCGAATATAGTAATTTCAAGATCCTGAGAGGCAATGCCTAAATCGTTAATTCTTTGGAATAGCAGCTGGATGAGGTGCTTTTTAGCCTCTGTCGTTCTGCCTTCAAACACACTAATTTCAATAATGGTGTATGCCTCCGAGCGATCGTGGGCAAATATGAAGTCTTCCTGATTCATAGGGAAAAAACGATGGAACCTTTTGTCGGGGGGATATTGGAACGCATCCACCACAGCGGAATGAATTACATCTGAAAGTTGCTCCTTGATGGGATTCAGGGCTTCTTTTATTCCGTAAATTTTAATTTGTGCCATGTCTCAGCTCACCTTTCTCATCTCAATTGATCTCAATCTGGATCGGAGTTATTATAAAACATTTGCCTCCCATGTGTCATGGAGCAAACGGATGAAGTTGGTGTTTAGCACCAGACGTAGTCCTTATTTGACTTTTTTCGCAGTTTTCAATATAATAGTGCCATTATTAACGGTTAAACAATCGCTGATGAGGAATAGTAGTTTTGTCTGGACATGTAGAGAGCTGGCGGATGGTGCAAGCCGGTTGACAGTGCAAAGTGAACTCGCCTCGGAGATATGCGGCCAACGCAGGAATGCCCTATACAGGTGCTTGTACCCTGTTATTAACCCGCATCGGATCACCTCCGTTATCAGGTGCAAAGGGAGTAGAAGGCGAAGAACGCTTTCTGCTAACTAGGGTGGTACCACGGGAATATAACCTCTCGTCCCTAGCGCTGACACGCTACGGGATGCAGAGGTTTTTTTGTTGCATACCGTTTGAGGAGGAAATGACAATGACAGACACACAGCCGAAGCACGGCTATCAACCGCAAAGTATTGAACCAAAATGGCAGAAATATTGGGATGAGAACAAAACGTTCCGTACCGGGGAAGAGCCGGGCAAACCGAAGTTTTATGCTTTGGATATGTTCCCGTACCCGTCTGGAGCTGGTCTGCATGTAGGCCACCCGGAAGGTTACACGGCAACGGATATTGTTTCACGGTATAAAAGAATGCGCGGCTACAACGTACTGCATCCGATGGGTTGGGACGCCTTTGGTCTGCCTGCCGAGCAGCATGCGCTGGATACAGGAGAGCATCCACGTGAAATTACGGTGAAAAATGTAAATAACTTCCGTCGTCAAATTAAATCGCTCGGCTTCTCATACGACTGGGATCGTGAAATCAGCACAACAGACCCTGATTATTACAAATGGACACAGTGGATTTTCATCCAGTTGTACAAGCGCGGTCTTGCCTATGTAGCTGAAGTGCCTGTGAACTGGTGTCCTGCACTGGGAACAGTATTGGCTAATGAAGAAGTGATTGACGGCAAGAGTGAGCGTGGCGGTCATCCGGTTATCCGCAAACCAATGCGTCAATGGATGCTGAAAATTACGGAATATGCGGATCGTCTGCTGGATGATTTGGAGGAGCTGGATTGGTCCGAAAGCATTAAGGATATGCAGCGGAACTGGATCGGCAAGTCTACCGGAGCAGAGGTTCATTTTCCAATTGAAGGCCATGACAAGCAATTGACGGTATTTACAACCCGCCCTGATACGCTGTTCGGCGCAAGCTATTGTGTGCTGGCTCCTGAGCAGGAATTGGTGGATGTTATCACTACACCTGAGCAAAAGGATGTTGTAAATCAATACCGTGAACAAGCTGCCCGTAAAAGCGATCTGGAGCGCACGGATTTGGCGAAGGATAAAACAGGTGTCTTTACAGGTGCTTACGCGGTGAATCCGGTGAACGGTGAAAAGCTGCCGATCTGGATTGCCGACTATGTGCTGGCAGGCTACGGAACAGGCGCGATCATGGCTGTACCAGGTCACGACACACGTGACTGGGAATTTGCGAAGCAATTCGGGCTGAATATCATTGAGGTTGTCCAAGGTGGGGACGTGGCTAAAGAGCCATACACCGAGGATGGTCCGCACGTTAATTCAGGTCCGCTGAATGGACTTACGAATGAGGAAGCAATTCCGAAGATGATTGAATGGCTGGAAGCCGAGGGTAAAGGGCAAGGAAAAGTGACGTACCGCTTGCGCGACTGGCTGTTCAGCCGTCAACGCTATTGGGGCGAGCCGATTCCGGTGATTCACCTGGAAGATGGAACAATCAAAACAGTTCCTGAGGATCAACTGCCGCTCGTCCTGCCGGAAATGGATAACATCAAGCCTTCAGGCACAGGGGAGTCCCCGTTGGCGAATGCGACGGACTGGGTAGAAACTGTTGATCCCGAGACGGGCTTGAAAGCACGCCGCGAGACGAATACTATGCCGCAATGGGCGGGAAGCTGCTGGTATTACCTGCGCTATATTGATCCGCACAATGATAAAGAGCCTGTATCCAAGGAGAAGCAGCGCGAATGGTTGCCTGTGGATCTGTACATCGGCGGTGCGGAACATGCGGTTCTTCATTTGCTGTATGCCCGTTTCTGGCACAAGGTGCTGTATGATATTGGCGTTGTAGAAACAAAAGAGCCATTCTACAAGCTGGTCAACCAGGGTATGATTCTGGGTAACAACAATGAAAAAATGAGTAAATCACGTGGTAATGTCATCAACCCTGACGATATTGTGAATACGTTTGGCGCCGATACGCTGCGCATTTATGAAATGTTTATGGGGCCACTGGAGGCAACGAAGCCATGGAGCGAAAACGGGGTTGAGGGAGCGCATCGTTTTCTGTCCCGCGTATGGCGCCTGTTCGTTTCCGAGGATGGCAGCCTGAACGATAAAATTTCAAATGAAGGCGGCAGTGATGAGTTCAATCGGACTTGGCATAAAACGCTGAAAAAAGTAACCGAGGATCTGGACGCGCTACGTTTCAATACGGCGATCAGCCAACTGATGATTTTTACCAATGATGCATACAAAGCAGACCATCTGCCGCGTGCAGCAATGGAAAACTTCGTGCAAATGCTGTCGCCGCTTGCACCGCATCTGGCCGAGGAACTGTGGCAGCTGCTGGGACACAACGAAAGCATTACCTACGCGGCTTGGCCTGCTTATGATGAAGCATGGACGGTGGATGCCGAAGTGGAAATTGTAGTGCAGGTGAACGGTAAAATCTTGCAGCGTGCGACGATTGCCAAGGACCTTGACGCCAAAGCGATGGAGGCATTCGCTCTGTCGTTGGACAATGTTCAGCAGGCGCTTGCTGGTAAAACAGTTCGCAAGGTGATCGCAGTACCGGGCAAACTGGTCAATATTGTTGCGGGTTAATCGGCTTTAAGCCGAAGGAGGCATCTATCTTTTGCATGTCCTCCACATACTTGTTGTGTGTGGCTTGTATCAGCTCGGGAAAGACGCCGTGCAGGCTGGTGTCCAGCAGTGCGAGGGCTTCAGCGGTAATACCTCCGGGAACTGCTACCCTCGTCTGCAACTCGGCTGGTGTCATCCCGCCCACCGTAAGCAGCTTTCCTGTGCCGATAATCATTTCACCGGCCAGGGCACATAGCTCCGTACGGTCTATGCCCGTGGCCTGAACCGCAGCATGAATCCACTGGTCCATAAAAAAGGCCAGGAAAGCAGGGCCACAGCTGGAAAAATCCGACGTAATACGGGTATGGGATTCCTTAACCTGAATCGGCCTGCTAATGTGGGTCATAAGCTCTTCCAGAAGGGAGCGATCCTCCTCTGTAATCCGGCTGCCATGGATGCATAGTGAGGCTCCGCTGCCTACCTGATGGGTAATGCTGGGAATGATTTTGGAAACTTTGGCTTTCAGTGAATGCTCCAGGATGCGTAACTGTACCGGACTTGTAATAGAAACGACGATTTGCTCTTCTGTAATGACGTTGCGTATTTCATCCGTTACGGCTTTTGATTCCAGCGGCTTCACGCAGATAAACAGGATATCGCTATCCGCTGCCGTCTCACGGTTGCTTTGGGCTGCATGCAATCCTGGATAACGATGGGCCAGCTCGGCTACCTTGGAATACGTTCGATTGCTTGCTGATATTTGCTGTGGTTTAAGTGCGTTGGAATGAATAAAAGATTCAATCAGCAGACTTCCCATGCTGCCAGTCCCGATAAATCCAACTTTCATCGTTCAACGTCCTCCTTTCATACTTTGCGGTATAGACGCTGTCATTCTTCTTAGTGTATGCACCCGGTCTTGGCCGACATGACGAATTTTATGTCTGAGCTTGTTGATTGTGCCCAAGGTCGTACCACTCTTTGGGAAATGGCTCACAGCGAGACCGTATGGAGGTTAGTTACATCCTCCGGTTAACGGGAATAGGACAGGTTTGCTCTGTTCGATTGTGACGCTGTATTGAGTGGCTCACTTTCCCTAAATCTATGTGGAGAAGGGGACAAAATGGAAATGAATCGCGTATGGACTGGAACGGCAATAGTGCTTTCCCTAATCGGCAGTGGGCTTATTTTATTTGCTGGTGGGCAGCCTCCAGAGCCGAAAGAAGAGTGGCAGGTGCTTAATCGTAAGGTGGAGCAGGCTTTAGCGGTAGAGCCGGAGCAAAATGAGTCACGGAGCAATAGCGGCCAGACTCAGGAAAAGCGTGCTGTAACCGAAGTCTCAGGCAAAGCTGAACGCAGTTTGGATGGCGAAGGAACTGGTTCTGTGAAGCGTGATGCTGTACAGGATTCTGCCGGTGCATCGGTCGATGGGAGTGAAAGCTCCAGTCCCATAAAGCAGTCTGAGGTGATGGACTCTAGTTCTGTTACTTCCGTTACTGGCGTTGAAAGCTCGAATGCTACGACGAACAGGTCGAATACAGCAGGCGATCCGGTTGCTTCAGCCGCTTCCGGTGAAAAAAAGGTGAACATTAATACGGCGACTGCTGCCGAGTTAATGGAACTACCAGGGGTTGGAGCTAAAAAAGCCGAAGCGATTCTGAACTATCGTAATCAGCACGGGCCGTTCAAACGTGTGAGCGATTTGGATCATGTGAAGGGAATTGGCGCTAAGATGTTGGCGAAAATGAAGCCTTACGTCAGCTTATAATTACATAAGTGGACGATGTGCAGACTATCAGAATAGCCTAGCGGATATATTTACGTTGTAACTTGCTTTTACGGGAGAGATGGATATGAGTGCAGATGTACGCAAGGACTGGGACACCTATTTTATGGATATCGCTTATATGGTATCCACCCGTTCACGCTGCTCGCGGCGTCATGTTGGAGCCGTACTTGTTCAAGGCAAAAAGCTTTTGGGCACGGCCTATAATGGTGCACCATCCGGGGTACCCGACTGCTCTGAGGCAGGCTGTATGATTTCGGAGGAGTACGAAGTCGTACATCGCGAGGGGCGGAATGAAATGGTTAAGAAGCAGCGCTGTATCCGCACTATTCATGCGGAGCAGAACTTGCTGCTGTTCACGGACCGCATTGATCGTGAAGGGTCCTCGGTATATGTGACCGACCAGCCGTGCTGGACGTGTGCCAACATGCTGGCGAACAGCGGTATTGTGGAGATCGTATATCACCGACCTTACCCAAAGGATGCCGACAAGGTTCGTGCCATGATGGATCAAAAAGGAATTGCCTTCCGTATGCTGGATAACTATCATCCACCGAAAGAAACCCTGATGGATGTTATGAATTAAGATGTGATGAATTAAAGAGTACACGAGGAAGAACCTCTGACGAATGCTATTTTGTCAGGGGTTCTTTTTGTTTTGCGATTTGGACACAGAACAATATTTTGCTACCGGGAGGTGGTTGTATTCAAGCCAAACCTGTTTTAAGCAGACCTATCCTGACCCTTACTGTATGCTGGATTACGGGAAGTGCAGGAGCATGTTTGTACTCCGGACGTACGCTTCTGTTGCTCTGGGCGGGTGTCACGCTGATTTTTCCTCTTATAGCTCTATTGATGAAAATTCCAGTCCGGCACATGGTGCTGCTATGGCTTGCCTTGAGCGGGGGTGGATTCCATTGGGCTTGGCAGGATACCCATAATGTGAGCCACATTCCCGATGCCCTTCATGTACCGGCCTCCAAGCTGGAAGATATGCCTGTTCAAGTTTCGGGATTTATTGCTTCCGAGGTGCAGGTAGACGGTGATCGGGCACAGTTTGAGATGAGGGTTACTGCAATAGGCAATATGGGAAGTCATTCTCAAAATGACACTTTTCAGGGTGGAGATGGAAAGAGCGAAGCTATTTCTGAACAGGTTATCGTTCACATCAAGCTGGCTGCCGAGCAGGAACAGCGACTGGCGGCAGAATGGCAGCGTGGAGATGCAATTCAACTACATGGTAGCTTAAAGGCTCCTGCAAAAGCGGGGAACTTTGGCGGCTTTGATTACAATGAATACCTGCATACACAGGAGATTCACTGGCTTTTCAAAGGGAATGGAGCCGCTTCGTTACAGAAGCAGCAAGCTTCGCAGTGGAACCGTTACACCTTGTTCAGGTGGAATGATCAGCTTAGGGAGCAATTAGGGCAACGGATGGAATCAGCATTTAGTTCTCTTCATCACGCAGGATATATGAAAGGACTTGTACTAGGAGTTACGGATGAGCTGGACCCGGCAACGTATAACGAATTTACGCAGCTTGGATTAACGCATATTTTAGCGATATCCGGTATGCATGTGGCGGTATATGCAGCTACACTACTGTATTCGCTCAAGCTATTGCGAGTGAGTCGCGAGACGTCTCTTACGGTCGTGATGGTGCTTATTCCGGCTTATGTACTGCTGACAGGTGCTTCTCCCTCTGTTGTGAGGGCTGGAATTATGGCTATGATCGGCCTGTTCGCAGCCAGACGGGGAATGCTCAAAGACGGACTTAGCATTTTGAGTGTGTCGGCGTTATTGATGTTGCTTTGGAATCCGTATTACCTACTTAGTGTCAGTTTTCAGCTTTCTTTTCTGGTAACAGCCGGACTGCTCATTTATATGCCGCTGATGAAGCCGTTTTTTGCCAAATGGCCTCTTCTGATCGGTGGCGAAATTGCGATTACGATCACAGCGCAGCTTGTTTCGTTTCCGATGACAGTCTTCTACTTTAATCAGTTTTCGCTGCTATCGTTTGCGGCTAATTTTGTGCTTGTTCCACTCATTACGTATATCGTGCTTCCACTGGGTACGGTGGCGATGGGAATCGCCTTTCTATGGGAGGACGGGAGCCGTATTCTTGCGTGGCCGGCAGAGAAGCTGAACGAACTGACCTTTTGGCTTGTAAAATGGATGAACGTGGATGACATTTATGTGAGTATTTGGCCGTCTTCCTCCATTCTGTGGGTCACTGCGTATTATGCTGCTTTGTACAGTATTCTGTACTGGCTCAGAACATGGATGATATCTCGAAGACGAACAGATGAATCTCTGGGCTTGGAGGTAGCACTGGATAAGGACAAGGGGAGGCTTTCAGCCAGACGCAATTTGGTGGGACAAAGCACATCCGTTCCCATGCCATCACCCATACATACAGGATTAGCGGCATCTGCGGAGTGGGCAGCTATATTGCAGACGGGGCGTGAGCCTGAAGGAGCAGCCAAATATGCACGTCGACAGTGGAATGGTTATAGTCATTTGGCGCTTGCTTTAAGCGGTATTGCCTGGCTTGGCATTCTGTGTATAGGTTATATAACTCCAGGTGGAGGGAATACGGGAATGGTCCAATACCTGGATGTGGGCCAAGGCGACAGCATTTTGATTACAACGCCGGGCGGTAAACATATTTTGGTGGATGGTGGGGGTACGATGGATTTTACGACAGGAAAAAATGCTTGGCGTAAGCGAAAAGACCCCTACGAGGTAGGTGAGGATACGATTGTGCCCTTATTGAAGCAGCGCGGTGTACATCGGCTGGATGCTGTCATTTTAACGCATGGAGATCATGACCACGCCGGGGGATTGCAGGCCGTGCTTGACCAGATTCCAGTATCGACCTTGGTTTTTAACGGCACCTTGACAGACAAGGCACCTTTCCGCAAGCTGTTGAACACGGCTATAAACAAGCAGGTCAAGCTGTACGGTGCGCATTATGGTATGGAGTGGAGACCGGATCAGGATACGAAAATCCACTTTATTCATCCGCTTCCGTTGCAGGAGGACAAATCCGAGAAGCTGCCTGTTGTAAAGGAGCAAAATCATTATTCCGTTGCAATGATATTGGAGATGGAGGGGGCTTCCTTTTTGTTCACAGGAGATATGGATGATGCAGCGGAATCGTTGTTGCTTTCCGAGTTAACTCATTATCCATCCCGTAACGAACCAGAGGGGGAAACGGTGGTTGTAAGACAAGCTGTAGATGTCATGAAAATAGCACATCACGGTAGCAAGCATTCCACCTCGGAAGAATGGTTATCCTACTGGCGACCGAAGGTATCCGTCATTTCAGTCGGAGCGAGCAACACGTATGGACATCCAAATGAAGCGGTATTAGGTCGTTTATCGGCGGTTGATTCTGCTATATATCGGACAGATACGATGGGAGAGGTGCAAATCCGTGCGCACCAAGGCAAATTGAGTGTGCGGCACAAAAAATGAGGTTTTAGCAAAATCCTCAAATACAAACAAGCAGGCACTGTGGCAGCCTGCTTGTAACTTGAGCACTTTTGGATCAGTAAGCACAAGAGCGATCCAGGGAAAATACTAAAGATATACTCACTCTTAGGAGTGGGCTTTTTGCTTTTAAACCAACCTGCATGGACATAACCTATGAGCTTTGATAGAATCTAATAAGTATTGAAAATGAGAATCATTATTAATAGGAGGACTATTGTGAACTATTTAAAATTCCGAACTTCGGCTTGTTTATTGATTATTTCATTAATGCTCGTACTGAGCGCATGCGCCACGAATGGAGGCGGAGTGGCAACGGATAGTGGCACAACGACTGATTCCAAAACTGCATCTACTGGAGATGAAGCTGCCACACGTACATATGAAAGCGATAAAGGTACAATTACTATTCCTGAGCATCCGCAGCGCGTCGTTGTAACGGTCGATGACTATGTAGGTGATGTGCTTGCACTTGGTGTTACACCAGTAGGGGCTCTAGATACCGTATTTGATGCTCCGTACTATAAAAAATATTTGAATGGTGTTGAAAATATTGGTGACAGCTCAGCGTTGTCTCTTGAAAAGGTGACTACCCTGAATCCGGATCTGATCATCACCTATGATGACAAGGCTTATGAAAATCTAAAAAAAATAGCGCCTACTGTATTTATTCCATATGGTAAATATAATTATAAGGACCGTTTAATGGAGCTGGGCAAAGTGTTAAACAAAGAGCAGGAAGCGAAGAAATGCCTGGCTGATTTTGCTGTCAAGATTGCTGAGAAGAAGCAGGTTTTGTCTGATGTTATTAATTCAGGTAAAAAAATTGCTATTTTTGAGATAACGGGCAAAGAATTATATCTCTATGGCAAATCCTATGGACGGGGAGGAACTATACTTTAAGATGAGTTGAGGCTTCATGCCCCGGCGAAGGTAGAAAAGGCGGTGTTCGAGAAGGGCCGGGCAAGCATTTCAATGGAGGCTTTACCGGAGATGCTAGGCGATGCCGATTACCTGATGCTGGGGATTAGGGGAGATGGAGTAGATCTGATTTCCAAGAAGTAACAATATGTAAGTTCAATTCGACAGATTTCACCAGATTTATGTGAGTAGGGCTAAGGGAAGGTGACTACCTTCCCTTTTTCTGTTATTCTAAGGGAGGCTTTAATGGGGAATCTGGGCTTTTTGGTAACATTTTTTACACTATAAAAATAAAATTATCGTCAGACGTCTAACCTGCAACAATTTGCAAAGGGGAAACGTCTGTAATATTGCAGGGAGAGGGGGATCCTTTGTGGTAGAGCAGGGACTCATTCGAGCCGCTCAATCGGGCGATCGCGACGCTCTCATTACCCTATTAAGAGAGATAGAACAGCATGTGTACCGTACGGCATATTACATTTTAAACAATGAACAGGACGCCATGGATGCTTCACAAGAAGCCCTCATACGGATTTATTCCAAAATTAATTCTTATGAGGAAAAGGCGCAGTTCAAAACTTGGGTTCAACGCATTGTAACGAACATATGTATCGACAAATTCAGGAGGACGAAGCCCTCGGTATCTATTGACGAGCACGACATGATATTCAACGATCCCCAAAATGTGGAGGCCGAGGTGCTGACCTCTTACTTGGCACAGGATGTTCGTGAGGCTATACAGCAGCTTCCTGAGCACCACCGTACGGTGATCGTATTGAGATATTTGCAGGATTTCTCTTATAACGAGATTGCCGACTCTCTGGATTTGCCGCTAAATACGGTCAAGTCATACTTGTATCGTGCAAGACAGCAATTGCAAGGGCTACTTCAGGAATATCAGAAAGGTGGTGTATCAGGATGAAGTGTGGGGAAGAGGTGATGGATTGGATGCAGCGTTATGTGGATCATGAGCTGGGCGAAGAAGAGACGTCCCAATTAATGAACCATGTTGCGACTTGCCCAGACTGTGCGGAAAAATTTCATATTCTTCAGGCGCTTTCCCGCGAGTTGGAGGAATTGCCTGCGGTTTCCCCGGCGTTCAGCCTGGTGGATTCCATCATGCCTCAGCTTGATGCCATTGACCGCGCACGTGAGGAGCAGGGAAGCACACTTCAGGAGATGCAGCCTGTAGCTGCCGATCCTGGACCGGGGCCGAGACAGCGTACCCAACCTATACCTTGGTGGAACCGGATGAGCGGGCGAGCTGCGATGGGCGTGGCTGCCGCTGCTGTCGTACTGGGTATTGTGGTATTCAATTTTGAACCGAAAACGGTACAGGATGCAGAAGGCATGCTTGATTCCCAGTCGCCTGGAGTGATGAGTCAGCAGGAACAGACAGAAATTCCAAGTACGGTGAATGGAAGTGGAGGCCGCGATGCAGCCATTGGCTCGGATTCGACCAAGCAGCCGTCAGAGCAGGATCAGGGGACGGACGTATCTCAGCCACCTTTAGGGGAGCAACCTGACCCGAGCAAACAGGATGTAAACAGTGCGGATGATGAAAAGAACCCTTCCAAACAGGATGCTGCCAAACGTGACGATCAGCAGGGTGTTGAAAAAGACTCAACGAAGCATGCGCCTGCAGGGCAGCCTTCCCGTCAGGATCGTAAGTCAACAAAGGAAGACCCTGCCGAGCAAAATTCTGCTGCGGATGCTCCTAAGTCCGATGACAAGCAATTAAAGCAGGGAAAATCCGAGCAACAAACGATTGCCCCTGAACAGCATGTGGAACCGAAAATAGAAAAAGCACCCATAGCAGGTACGGGCATCGCTCAAGATAATAATGTTGACAGTACGGCCGCTAATGAGTCGTCATCGTCTGTCAATCAGGATATGAAGTTACAGGAACGGATTGCTTCAGATGAAACGTCGAAAGACACGACCTCCAAAAGCGTCACCAAAGATTCGGGGAATACCACGGGAGATATGAGCAGCGATACAGCTTCTAACGATCAGCAATCATCCGTGTTGCAAAACTCAGTACGCAATGAAGGCTTTTCATCTAATTCGATGATCTCTCCGGACAACAATAATGCTTCCACTTTTAGCGCCCAGTTGACGTCCACAGATCAGTTTAATTCACCTGATGGCAGCTATGCGGTGGTCATTGAGGGCAAAAAGCTGAAAGTGTATAAGCTTTCCGACAATGGTGTAGACCGGACAACGCTGGAAGTGCGTACTTTGAAGGGCGCCTGGGTCAAAGGAAGCTGGTCAGAAGACAGCCAAACCTTCATGTATGAGACTGAGCAGGATGGTACAGCAAGTAAATATACGTATACCATTCCGCGTACCTCCGGAAAATAGTTGCTATGAAGATGGTACATTTTTAAAAGCAGAGAATAGATTGTATGAACCGACGTCGTATCCCGACGGCCGAAAGTTTCTAGAGCTTTCTGCTGCCGTGTTGATATAGATGGTGGTGAAGGGATCTTGCCTATTGGCAGGGTCCTTTCGTTTGTATAATGACTTGCCTTCCGACCAGATGTCGGGTACGATCAATGAATGGGGGGTACGGAGAATGGATGCAAAAACAGCCGCTAAGGCTATTCGCAAAGGCGATATTTCGCCAGTGTATTTGCTCTACGGCAGCGAAAAATATCAAATGAAGCAGTTTGTCGATATGCTTAAAGAAAAAGTGGTGGAAGAGGGGCATCGTGACTTTGCCATTATTCCTTACGATCTGACCGAGACGCCGATTGAGGTAGTCGTGGAGGAAGCCGAGACTGCGCCTTTTTTAGTGCCAAAAAAGCTGATTATTGTACGGGATACCAGTGTATTTGCGGCAGGTAAGGATGGCGGTAAAATTGAGCACCACATTGAAGCGCTGCTGACTTATATGGATAACCCGGCTGACTATAGCATTATCATTTTTACGGTTCAGGCTGAAAAGCTTGATGAACGGAAGAAGATTGTTAAAAGGCTGAAAAGTGACGCCTCGGTTATTGCCTTCACTCCGTTGGGGGGAGATGACCTGGTGGCATGGATTCATAAGCGTGCAGCGGAAAGAGAAGTCCAATTAGCGGCGGGAGCTGCTGAAAGTCTCATTCAATATACGGGGACCGGGCTGCAATCGCTGGCTGCCGAGATAGACAAGCTGTGTCTGTATGCGGGAGCGCAGGGTACCATCTCCACTACCGATATTGAATCGCTTGTGCCTCGCAGTACGGAGCAAAATGTGTTTGCGATGGTCGAGGATTTGGCTAATTTGCGGCTGGATAAGGCGCTTAGTATTTTTTATGAGTTGCTTAAGCAAAAAGAGGAACCGATCAAGATTGCAGCTTTAATCACACGACAGTTCCGCATTATGTTGCAGGTCAAAGAGCTTATGGGTCAAAGCTATTCCCAGCAGCAAATTGCGAGCCAGCTTAGTTTGCATCCATATGGGGTGAAGGTTGCCGGCGAGCAGGCGCGGAGATTCCGTCCTGAGCAGCTGCGTGCGCTTCTCTATGACTTGGGCGAGCTGGATTACCGTATGAAAACCGGAGTTGTCGACAAGGTGCTGGGGCTGGAGATGTTTTTGCTGAAAATGGGCGCGGGGGCTACGGTCTAATCCGGCCCGTTTGCCGAGCGGTTTAATGAAAGGTTAACTAATGTAACGCAGAATTCAAGCGTGGTGAACTAAAAAATCCTGATCAGCCAAGGCTGGTCAGGATTTTTTCATTAACGTATGAAAGTAGCTCTTGCTTACGCTTGAGCTGTAAGAGCGTTAAGTTTTTTCGCCAAGCGGGATTTCTTGCGAGCAGCTGCATTTTTGTGGATCAGACCTTTAGTTACAGCCTTGTCCAGCTTTTGGGAAGCTACTTTGAAAGCAGCAGCAGCAGTTTCAGCTTCGTTATTCACCAACGCTGTATCGGCAGCTTTTACTGCTGTACGAAGCGCGGATTTTTGAGAAGCGTTCAACGCACGGCGTTTATCGCTTGTTTTAACGCGTTTGATAGCGGATTTGATGTTTGGCATTACATTCACCTCCTGTAAAGGCATTACTTATGAACACAAACGTTTCACAACTTAAAATATTTTAGCACGCCACACCTCAAATTGCAATAAGAAAACATTCCGGGCTTGGGTAGATTACAGGATGAAAATGGATGTGCATAAACCTGCTGGGTGTCTCGCACACTATAACCTGAGATGGTATAAAAGGAGGCGTAAATGATGGATTTGGATTTGCAGAAGTATGCGGTACGTACGGATTTGGCGCTGGAGGCAAGAGAGCTGGCGGAACGGGATCAGCCAATGCCGCTGGCGGGCATCAACGAGGACGTGGAGGAAGATAACGGTATTAAAATCACACGTCTGGATGTGCTGAATGAAGAGGGTGCCAACCGTATTGGACGGGTTCAGGGGCATTACGTCACGCTGGAAGTGCCCGGCTTACGTGAAGGTGACACAGGGCTCCAGGAACGGGTAGCCATTGCATTCGCGAAGGAGATGGAGCAATTTATACAAAAAATTGGGATCTCCAGTAAGGCGCGCGTACTTGTGGTAGGTCTGGGCAACTGGAATGTTACTCCCGATTCACTAGGTCCGCTTGTCGTTGAAAATTTGATGGTGACTCGTCAATTTTTTGAACTGACGCCTGATCAAATCAATCCTGGTTATCGGGATGTGAGTGCGATTGCACCGGGAGTTCTGGGCATTACGGGGATCGAGTCGAGCGAAATTGTTCAGGGTATCGTTGATCGCACGAAGCCAGAATTGATTATTGCTATTGATGCTCTGGCGTCACGCTCATTGGAGCGCGTCAATACGACCATCCAGGTGGCAGATATCGGGATTCATCCGGGCTCAGGTATCGGTAACAAACGGCGTGGCATCACCAAGGATATTATGGGTGTCCCGTGTATTGCCATCGGCGTTCCAACCGTTTGCTACGCTTCCACCATCGTTAATAACGTAATTGAACTGATGAAAACACATTTTGCCAAGGAAAATGCTTCTACGAAAGCAATACTGGGAATGCTGGATGATATTTCAGAGCCTGAGAGACTGGGATTGGTGAGAGAGGTGCTTCAGCCGCTGGGACATGATCTGATTGTGACCCCAAAGGAGATTGATGAATTTATAGAAGATATTGCGAATATTATTGCAACCGGATTGAACGCCGCCCTGCATGAAGCCGTCGATCCCGGCAATGTCGCCGCTTATACACATTAATGAGGGTTAGTAAAAGCATATTTCATACACAAAATTCTCTATCTAGCAGGCATCCTATCTCTTGTAATAAGGGGTGGGATTTACCTGCGAGTGGAGATTTTTTTGTGTTCTAGCAATTGTTCTCCGTTCATAGAGTTGAAGTATAAGAGATTTCCGCTGCTGACTGGAACCTATAGGTTCTGAGCATAAGGCGGGCTTCGACGGGACGAAGGAGGACAAGACCCACATGAAAAAAATTCAAACCTGGAACGTCGGAAGATGGAGAAGAAAGGGCCTTGAAATTTTGGCTATGGGACACACGCTTGTGCTGCTTATTATGGGCTCGGCGCTTTTATTTGTTGTATTGGGGCTGGGAGGACTGGCGGAAAATCGTTTGCAAACGTCTCCGGTATCTTCGATGAAAGGATTTGCAGGCTCGGTTTCCAGTGGTTTTTTTGCGGACATGCTCGGCATGGAAGTACCTCATTTGGCACAGAAGAAGCAACAATCTTCGTTGTCGGGTGAACAATGGTCGCCTTTTGTGTTCCAAATGCTCACAGGTATTAATCCACAGGACCCCAAAAGTCTCATAGCTCGCGAAATTCCTGGTATGTCTGCGGGTACGCCTGTTTTGTTGCGTAAGGGCTCAGGGAATAACAGGGTAGAGGCGCCTATTGATTATCAGCCTGATCAGGGAACGACGGATGCTCCCGGTGGCCCGAATGCTTCTACCAATCCACCGAACAATGGCTCTACAACGCCAGATCTTCCGACTACGCCAGAAACGGACCCTGCGCAAGAGGATGATCCGAGTGATACAGCAGTCAGAGGTGCCAAACGTATATTAATCTACCATTCTCATCCGAGAGAGGCATATAATCCTTTGCTCAGTAAAACCAGCTCCAATCCCAATTCTGGCTCTAAATCAGCCAATGTGTCGAGAGTAGGGGATTTTGTAAAAAAGAGATTGGAGAAGCAAGGGATATCTACTTTGCATGTGAACAAGGACTATGCCAAAACCGTTCAAAACTACAATTGGAATTATTCCTATAAATATTCGCGTGAAACGGTCAAGGAAGCATTGGCTGGAAATAAAAGCTTAACCTATCTGCTTGATATCCACAGAGATTCTCAACGTCACGGCAAAACGACAGCAACGATAAACGGACTTTCTTATGCCAAGGTGTATTTTATTATCGGCCATGACAACAAAAACTGGCGCAAAAATGAAGCTTTCGCCGCTCGTATTCATGAAAAGCTGGAAAAGTCGTATCACGGCGTTTCCCGTGGGATATGGGGGAAGGATGGCGGTAAAGGCAACAACGGTGAGTACAATCAGAGCTTGTCCTCCCATAGCATTTTGATCGAAATTGGCGGGATTGATAATACCGAGGAGGAATTGAAACGTACCTCTGACGTTCTGGCGAATATGATCGGTGAGGTGTACTGGGAGGATCAGAAAGCACAGAAAGCGGGTACTAACGTATCCGATACGAAAAAGAGCAACGGTGGCAATTAATTGAGGCGGAGTAAAGGAGGAACTGCAATGTCCGGACATTTTCGTAAAAAAGCGCTTGGATTTGTACTTCTGATGGGGGCGGGAGTTCTGCTTGGAATGCAGCTGGCAGGCTCTGGCTTGCGCTCTGTATACGGACCGGAGTGGGCTGGGGAGCCGGTTCAAAACAGAATTCAGCAGAAAGTCGGATATGAGCAGACGGTTATAGAAGACACGCCGGCAGCGGATGTTCGTACTTATACCCGCACGTATAACGGAAATGGCAACGTCGTAATGGAGTCGGGAACGGGAGCTGTTGCGAGCGAAGCTAATGCAACAGAACGAAGTAAGGCCCAAACTACGGGCGAGAACCGCCAATGGTTTTCAGCTGCACCGGATGCCAATTCACAGGGCCTGGAGACACCCCGTGAACTGTTGGCGGTCAAGGCAGAGCAAACCTCGGTGGATACCATGGCAGACAAAACGGCCGGACTGCTGCAAAACCTGTCAAGACAGGGTATTCGCTGGGTTGTGTCTGTTTTTGACGGAGTGACGGAATAGAAATATTGCTGACCCCCTGTACAACTGCTATAATAAGCTGATTGACACTAGGCATTGTGTGGGGGTAAGGCATGACTGACATTTTGGCAAGACAACGTAAAATTCGGAACTTTAGTATCATTGCACATATAGACCACGGTAAATCCACGCTGGCTGACCGGATTTTGGAATACACCGGTGCACTCACATCCCGTGAAATGCAGGAGCAAGTGCTTGATCAGATGGATCTGGAACGGGAGCGCGGGATTACAATCAAGCTCCAGGCAGTGCGACTCACTTATAAGGCCGATGACGGCGAAGAGTACATTTTGAATCTGATTGATACACCGGGACACGTTGATTTTACGTATGAGGTTTCCCGCAGTTTGGCGGCCTGCGAAGGTGCCCTGCTGGTTGTAGATGCTGCACAGGGTATTGAAGCGCAGACATTGGCTAACGTATATTTGGCGTTGGACAACAATTTGGAGATTCTGCCGGTGCTTAACAAAATTGATTTGCCAAGTGCCGATCCTGAACGGGTGAAGCAGGAAATCGAGGATGTTATCGGCTTGGATACGAGCGAGACTGTGCACGCATCGGCCAAAGCTGGAATCGGTATCAAGGAAATTTTGGAACAGGTGGTCAGAAGCGTACCTGCTCCGCAAGGGAATCCGAATAATCCGCTGAAGGCGCTTATTTTCGATTCGCATTATGATCCATATAAAGGCGTTATCGTATACGTCCGTGTCGTGGATGGCAGCATCAAGGCAGGTTCCAAAATTAAAATGATGGCGACCGATAAAACGTTTGAGGTTATCGAGGTAGGAGCCTTCATGCCACGTATGAGCATCGTGGACGAGCTGAATATCGGTGATGTTGGTTTTATCGTTGCCGGTATCAAGCATGTGGGTGATACGCGTGTCGGGGATACGGTGACGGATGCCAAAAATTCAACGCCAGAACCGATGCCAGGCTATCGGAAAATTAATCCGATGGTATATTGCGGACTGTATCCGATCGAAACTTCCGAGTATAACGATCTGCGCGAGGCACTCGAAAAGCTACAACTGAATGATGCTTCGCTCAGCTTTGAGCCGGAAACATCAAGCGCGTTGGGCTTCGGGTTCCGTTGCGGGTTCCTTGGTCTGCTTCATATGGACGTTATTCAGGAACGGATTGAACGCGAATTTAACATCCCGCTGATTACGACAGCGCCGAGCGTTATTTACCGCATTAAGCTGACGAATGGCGAAACGATCCAGATCGATAACCCGTCAAATTACCCGGAAATCGGACGAATTGATCATGTGGAGGAGCCATACGTAAGAGCAGGCATTATCGTGCCTAATGATTACGTAGGTACGGTTATGGAGCTTTGCCAGACCAAGCGCGGCGAGTATGTGAATATGGAGTATCTGGATACGACACGGGTAACGATTACGTACCAGATTCCGCTGTCCGAAATCGTGTACGATTTCTTTGACCAGCTTAAATCCAGCACCAAGGGCTACGCCTCCTTCGACTACGAGATTTCAGGCTATCGCCAGTCCAACCTGGTAAAAATGGATATTCTGTTGAATGGCGAACAGGTCGATGCGTTGTCGTTCATCGTTCACAGAGATCGAGCTTACCATCGCGGACGTATCATTTGCGAGAAGCTGCGTGAGCTGATCCCACGCCAAATGTTCGAGGTGCCAATCCAGGCATCTGTCGGAACGAAGGTTGTAGCGCGTGAAACCGTTAAGGCTATGCGTAAAAACGTCTTGGCCAAATGCTACGGCGGCGATATTTCCCGTAAACGGAAGCTGCTTGAAAAGCAAAAAGAGGGCAAGAAGCGGATGAAGCAAGTGGGTAACGTAGAAGTACCACAGGAAGCATTTATGGCGGTACTGAAAATAGATGAGTAAAGCTGCTTGAAACAGCAGCACCGTATTCAATTTGATACATCACAGAACGTGAGTATGAATTGAATACGAATAAGCAACAAGAGTATGACCCCGTAGTAACTTAGGTACACACTCTGTAATGTACCCCAAGATACTGCGGCCCGCTTGTTCCCAAGCGGTATTCGTCCATTCTTTCATGTGGCCATTTTGCCGTGCATGGAGAATGGACGTTCTTTATTTGAGCAAGCTAATTGCAACACCTACACTATAAAAAATGGCCGATTGACGGTGGGCAGCAGCGGAGTGGATGGAATCGTTCTGAAGAAGCGTTAGCGTTCGCCTTTACCCCCGAATTTTAACCTTTTAAGGTTATTTTTCAATGAAAAAATCCGGGGGTAACAGCGATCGGAAGAATGATCCATCCACGGAGCGACCTCCCCCTCCCCCGCCATTTTTTCCAATCACCACACCACACCTAACAAGGAGGATCGGTATGACCGCATCCATACACAAACATGAACATTCATCCGCGCCTCAAGCGGTTTATCTGCATATACCTTTTTGCACGAATAAATGCTTTTACTGTGACTTTAACTCTTACGTGCTTAAGGATCAGCCTGTTATGGAATACCTGTATGCACTGGAACGGGAGATGGAGCATACGGTTCGCCTTCACCCGCCGGGTGAGATTAAAACCATTTTTGTCGGGGGCGGAACACCAACAACGCTGAATCCGAAGGAAATGGAATATTTCCTGAAAAGCGTTCGTACCTACTTCCCCAATTGGTCGGAAGATATTGAGTTTTCCATGGAAGCCAATCCGGGCACAACTGATTTTGAAAAACTCACTGTAATGAAAGAAGGCGGCGTGAACCGGCTCAGCTTCGGCGTACAGGCTTTTCAAAACGAATTGCTTACGGGCATTGGTCGTATTCATAATACAGATGACGTTTATCGTAGTCTGGAAAATGCACGCAAGGTCGGATTGGACAATCTGTCGATTGACCTGATGTTCGGTTTACCGAATCAGACCGTAGAAATGCTGCATGAAAGCGTCAGCCGGGCACTGGAGCTGGGGCTTCCTCATTACTCCATCTATAGCTTGAAGGTTGAAGAGAACACGCTATTCCACACATTGTACCAGAAAAATCAGCTTCCTCTTCCACATGAGGATGACGAACTGGAAATGTATTTGCTCCTGATGCGTCGCATGAAAGAGGCGGGCTATGAGCAGTACGAGATCAGCAATTTTGCGAAACCAGGTTTGGGAAGCAAGCACAATATGACCTACTGGCGGAATGAGGACTATTATGGCCTCGGCGCTGGGGCGCACGGATATGTTGGCAGAGAGCGCCATATGAACATTAAGGGCATTAATCCTTATGTGGAGGCTACCCGTAACGGACTGCCGCGTCTGGATAGCTTTGAGGTGCCAGCGGCCGAAGCGATGGAGGATTTTCTCATGGTCGGTTTGAGAATGCTGGAAGGTGTCTCGAAGTCCCGCTTTGAGGCTCAATTCGGTCAGTCACTCGAGGATACGTTTACGGCTCCACTCGGAAAAATGCTGAATGCGGGATTGATCGAACCGGTCGAGGACGGTTATCGTTTGAGCGAACGTGGTATTTTGTTCGGAAATGATGTATTTGCGGAGTTCATCGGTTCCATTACAGTAAATTCATAAGTGGTAGCTTCAAACGGTACGTTTGCACACCATAAGCGGGGACACTCATTTTATAGCACAATTCTGTCACGGCAGGGTAAATGAAGTATTGCGATTCTATGCGTGATGTTGTATATTTATTCATTATATGCGGCAAGCGGCAGGAGGAGAGCAAGATGGCTTCAGTGTGTAAAGATGTATTGTGCAGAAGTGCGGTTCCTGAGGATGTGGAGCCTTTATACCAAATGATTAGCGGCTATGCGGAGCGGGGAATTATGCTCCCACGTTCAAGGGAAGTGCTTATGCGCCAACTGGAGCTGTTTATTGTGGCAGAAGTGGACGGCGAAGTCGTCGGCTGTGGTTCTTTATGCAAACTGGGTGATGATTTGGTAGAGATTCGCTCACTTGGTATTTCTGAAGGACATAAAGGCATGGGCATCGGCTCCAAGCTCGTAGAGGGCCTTATTATAGAAGCACGGCGGCAGCGTATCCCCAAAATTATGGCTTTGACCTACGAGGTCTCCTTTTTTATAAAAAACGGGTTTGATGTGGTAAACAAAGAGATTTTCCCTGAAAAGGTATGGACGGATTGCATTAACTGTAGTAAGCAAAACAATTGTGATGAAATTGCGGTGTTGAAAATGCTGAACTGACCTGAGAATGATCAGGTCAGTTCGTTTTTATTGCCGGGTATAGGCTAACCGTTCGTCTCAGTTATAAGGACTACAATCGTTTGCTCCATTCTTAAATGCTTCGGGAAACTGCCAAATGAATTGATGAGGCGGACTGAGTTTGGTAGGTACACCATCCAGACTCCTTATGGGGTTGTCGGCATCATAATAGCTCTTATTTATAGGCATTCAAAGCCATAAAATAAGTGTTATTTTTTGTTGTTAATTTAAAATGAAGGACTTAACATCAATGGAAAGAATGAAATTACAAAAAGACTGGCTTGATTATGTTAATAGACTGCAGGACAGAGAACGGCAAAAAATTATTTCAAGTGGTATTACTAATTGGACTTTGCTTTTGGCAGTTATGGGTCTTGCTTATTGGATATATCCAGATATCGCAGCTATTCAAAAAAATTGGAAGACTGTTTTAATTGGGTATGTACTATTCGGTAATACAGCAATTACGCTTTTCGACTTTTTTAACAGCTATTATAGGCAAGGGAAAATAAAGAAGTATGGTTCCCCAACCAGTTCAATTGATATAAAAGGATTAAGAATTTTGTGGAGATATCAGCTAATTATGCTAATATCATTTTTAGGATCAAATGCATATTTTCTATTTCACTCGAAAAATTTTTTGTTTATTCTATATTTTATTCTATATTGTATACGGTATTTATTTGAAACAGTACCTACTTGAATGCTTATAATTGATCCGCATAGGAAAGGGGAATTTGAAGAGTACCAATCTACCAATGTGAATTCTGAAAAAAGAATTGAAGCCCATGAGCTTCATGGAAAGCTGTTGATATTTATTATCAGGCTTTTGTTTAGTAATTTGCTTAAACTCATAATGACTTTTTTGCTAACAAGTTATATTTGTATAAATTACAATTTTAATAATATATTGTGGAAACAAATTTTTGATGGTTTAGTTATGGTCATTATTGTAATACTACTTCAATTTTTGTTGACTATTTTTATGAAACGCATGAAAATTGCTTGGCTGGAGAATCTCGAAAGAGAAATTATTATAAATAATTTAACGGAAGACCAAATAGTTAATAAATTGAAATTAGGTTATTTCAACGCAAGTAATATTGATAATTACTTTTGAATTGATATATTTTAGAGCTTTATAAGTTGAATTTGAAAAATGAACATAAAACGGAGTAGGCGGAATGGTGCTGTACAAGCGCAGCGGTCGCTTTTGTCCCCGGATTTCTATCCTGATTATAAACTTAATTTAAGAAATCTGGGGACGGTGGCGATGGGAAGCACCATCCGACTGCGCAGTGGCACAATAAGAAACTTTAAAGTTCAGCCTATATAATTGAAAATAATGTTTAAAAGGTATGGACTGACTGTATTCACTTTAGCCAGCAAAACCATTGTGATGAAATCATGGCATTGAAAATACTGATCTGACTTGACAATGATCAGGTCGGTTTGGTATTTTTGTATTATCGGTTAGCACTCATCGCGAACGAGTGCTAATGATTCCATTCAACAATCATGCTATTATGGATAAACAAAAGGGGGGATTCGCTTGTTAACCGAACGTCAGAGACTCATTTTGAATGCGATTATTGATGACTACATTCGTTCGGCTGAGCCAGTGGGTTCCCGCAGCATATCCAAAAGGCAGGATGTCGGATTTAGCCCCGCCACGATTCGTAATGAAATGTCGGATTTGGAGGATCAGGGCTATCTGGAGCAACCCCATACTTCTGCGGGACGCATCCCGTCTCACAAAGGCTACCGTTATTATGTAGACCATTTGGTACCACTGGATACGCTGAAGCCTATGGAAACGCGAGAATTAAAAGCCTTTTACGCCGAAAAGCTGAATGCAATGGAACAAGTAATCCAGCATGCATCTGGTATTTTGTCCCATATGACCAATTATACTTCCATCCTGCTTGGGCCGGAGGTTTTTCATACTTCATTGCGTCATTTTCAGCTATTGCCGCTCAACGAAACGACGGCTGTAGCGATTATCGTGACCAATACCGGTCAGGTGGAGAACAAGACGGTGGATATTCCGCCGGGAATTTCGATTTCCGAGATGGAGAAGGTTGTGAACTTGCTGAACAGCAAGCTGGTCGGCGTGCCGATTTATCAGCTGAAATCACGTCTTTACACCGCGTTGGGTCAGGAAATGGAGAAGCACGTGTCCCATTTTGAGGATGCTATGAAGGTGCTGGATAAAGCATTGGATAATGAATCGGATCAGCGCTTGTATTTGAGCGGTGCGACGAACATGCTAAATCAGCCTGAATTTAAGGACGTTGAAAAGGTCAAACATATTCTCGATCTGCTGGAGGAAACACCAACGCTGCTTAAGCTGATGACGCCTGTCGCCGGAGCGCCCGAAATTCAAGTCCGCATCGGTACCGAAAATGACCATGAGGCGTTTGCAAATTGCAGTCTGATCACCGCGACATATGCGGTAGATGGCGAAGCGTTGGGCACAATAGGTATACTGGGTCCAACACGGATGGAGTATGCGAGAGTTATCAATATTTTGGGCATCCTGTCTAAGGATTTGACCGCAATGCTTACGCAGCGGTTTAAATAGAATAAGACTGCACATGTTGCGGTTCTACATGTTCCGCGCCGGGATACGGTATGTATCCTGCGCGGGTGCATTGCTGCGTGTTTTTGCAAAGTAAGTAACAGCAACTTGAAATGAAGTGCAGCAAACAAGTTTGAATGTACAAATATGAATGTAATGGTAGTTATGACTTGAAGGAGGTGAAACATTTTGAAGGAAGAACAAGTGTTCCAAGAAGAAAAACAACAAAATGTAAGCACAGAGGAAGCCACTGAGACGAGCCAGCAGGAAGAGCCGGTGAACGAAGCGGCAGCACTGGAAGCCCAAGAGAGTGATACAGAGCTGGCTAAGCTTCGCGTGGAGGCGGAAGAGCACCAACAGCGTTTTTTACGCGCACAGGCGGATTTCGATAATTTTCGTCGTCGTACGCTGAAAGAAAAAGAGGACCTTGCCAAATATGCATCTATGAAGCTGGTTACCGAATTGGTGCCTGTTCTGGATAACTTCGAGCGTGCGCTGGCAACAGCACCGCAAGGAGCGGAGGCTGAGTCATTCACCAAGGGCGTGGAGATGATCTTCCGTCAGTTTGAGAGCGTGCTTCAGGCTGAGGGAGTGACGGTCATGAATGCGGTGGGCCAACCGTTTAACCCTGATTTCCATCAAGCGATTATGCAGGTGGAAAGCGAAGAGCATGAGGAAGGCATCGTCGTTGAAGAGGTGCAAAAAGGATACATGCTGAAGGACAAGGTGCTTCGTCCGGCTATGGTAAAAGTGAGCATGTAGCTTTTTTAATATACATTAGCAACACATCATTGGCTTTAACTATTTCGGCCTGAAGGCCTCGTATATACAGAAGGAGGAATTGTCTGATGAGTAAAGTAATCGGTATTGACTTAGGTACAACCAACTCTTGTGTGGCTGTTATGGAGGGCGGCGAAGCCGTTGTAATTCCAAATCCGGAAGGCGCACGCACAACCCCTTCGGTTGTTGGTTTCAAAAAGGATGGAGAACGTACTGTAGGTGAAACAGCAAAACGCCAAGCGATCACAAACCCGGATCGTACAATTATGTCCATCAAACGTCACATGGGTACAAACCATAAAGAAAACATTGACGGCAAGGAATACTCCGCACAAGAAATTTCTGCTATGATTTTGCAAAAGCTGAAATCCGATGCTGAAGCATACCTGGGACAAACGGTAACTCAAGCCGTTATCACGGTTCCAGCTTACTTCAATGACAGCCAACGTCAAGCAACCAAGGATGCGGGTAAAATCGCGGGTCTGGAAGTGCTGCGTATTGTCAACGAGCCAACAGCAGCTGCATTGGCATACGGTATGGAAAAATCCGAAGACCAAACAATCCTTGTTTATGACCTGGGTGGCGGTACATTCGACGTTTCCATTCTGGAACTGGGCGACGGTTTCTTCGAAGTTAAAGCGACAAGCGGCGACAACAAGCTGGGCGGCGATGACTTCGACCAAGTGATTATTGATTACCTCGTAACTGAGTTCAAAAAAGATCAAGGCATCGACCTGAGCAAAGATAAAGCAGCTGTACAACGTTTGAAAGATGCAGCGGAAAAAGCGAAAAAAGAGCTGTCCGGCGTATTGACAACGACGATTTCACTACCATTCATTACGGTAGCTGACGGCGTTCCACAGCATTTGGAGCTGAACCTGACTCGTGCGAAATTTGAAGAATTGTCTGAAGGTCTGGTAGAACGTACTTTGGGACCTACTCGTCAAGCGATGAAAGATGCAGGCATGAGTGCCAGCGATATCGACAAAATCGTTCTGGTCGGTGGTTCCACACGTATTCCGGCTGTACAGGAAGCCATTAAGAAACTGACAGGCAAAGAGCCTCATAAAGGCGTAAACCCTGATGAAGTGGTAGCTTTGGGTGCCGCAGTTCAAGCGGGCGTACTGACAGGTGATGTGAAAGACGTCGTTCTCCTCGATGTAACTCCACTATCCCTCGGTATTGAAACCGCAGGTGGCGTATTCACTAAAATGATCGAGCGTAACACGACGATCCCTACGAGCAAATCGCAGGTGTTCTCGACGTATGCCGACAACCAGCCTAGCGTGGAAATCCACGTATTGCAAGGTGAACGTGAAATGGCAGCAGGCAACAAAACGCTGGGCCGTTTCCAACTGGGAGATATTCCTCCAGCACCACGCGGTGTACCGCAAATCGAAGTTACTTTTGATCTGGATGCCAACGGTATCGTGAACGTATCCGCTACAGATAAAGGTACAGGCAAGAGCCAAAAAATTACGATCACATCCTCCAGCGGCTTGAGCGACGAGGAAGTAGAACGTATGATGAAAGACGCTGAGCTGCATGCGGAAGAAGATAAAAAACGCAAAGATCTGGTAGAAGCGAAAAACTCTGCGGACCAACTGATTTACTCCGTAGACAAAACGATCAAAGATCTGGGTGAAAAAGCGGATGCAGGCGAAGTCGAAAAAGCGAATGCAGCTAAAGAAAGTCTGCAAAAAACGCTGGAAACTGACAACCTGGAAGACATCAAAAAGGCTACTGAAGAGCTGACTGAGATCGTTCAGCAGCTGTCCGTGAAGCTGTATGAGCAAGCTGCTCAAGAAGCACAGGCTCAACAAGCTCAAGACGGCGCAGCAGACAGCAAAGGCCGCGATAATGTGGTTGATGCAGACTATGAAGTTGTTGACGAAGACAAGAAGAAAGACTAAGCTACGGATCGGGTAGTGGTAGTAGCATTACGGTACACCGGTGCGTTATAATATACTGAATGAAAAGAAGCAGCGTAGCTGCCTTGATAAAGAACGATTAGCCGAAGGGTAACAGTTATTTTCAGAATAAATAAGCATATTACGGGTTGTACTGCCTTGAAATGATGGGAAGGTCAAAGCCGGGTCATCCCGTGCCTTTGGCTTTCCTTTTATATGTAGTGCAGACACGTTGTAGGCATGGGGGTGGAACATTGGCTGATAAGCGCGATTATTATGAGGTGCTGGGCGTCGCGAAGGGCGCTTCGGATGAAGATGTTAAAAAGGCTTACCGTAAGCTGGCGCGTCAGTATCATCCGGACGTGAACAAGGCTGCGGACGCGGAAACCAAATTTAAAGAAGTGAAAGAGGCTTATGACGTTCTCAGTGATGGTCAGAAGCGGGCAAGATACGATCAATACGGTCATGTAGACCCGAATCAGGGCATGGGAGGCGGCTTCGGTGGTGGAGCCGACTTTGGTGGCGGATTTGGCGATATTTTTGATATGTTTTTTGGCGGTGGCGGCAATGGTCGACGTGACCCGAATGCACCGCAGCGTGGTAATGATCTTCAATATACGATGACGATCGAATTTAAGGAAGCCGTATTCGGCAAGGAAACCGACATTAACATTGAGCGCACGGAAACGTGTGATACGTGTCATGGTACGGGAGCCAAAAAGGGTACTCAACCACAAACCTGTTCCGTCTGCCACGGTAGCGGACAAGAAGAAGTTGTGCAGAATACACCGTTTGGCCGGATGGTTAATCGTCGGGCCTGCTCCAACTGCGGTGGTAGTGGAAAAATCATCAAAGAGAAATGCACCACTTGTAGTGGTTCTGGTCGTGTGCGCAAGCAGCGTAAAATTCATATCCGCATTCCGGCGGGTGTGGATGACGGCGCGCAAATGCGTATCAACGGTGAAGGCGAAGGCGGTGTCAACGGAGGACCGGCAGGTGATCTGTATGTCGTTTTCCGTGTGAAGTCGCATGACTTCTTTGAGCGTGAGGGAGACGATATCTACTGTGAAATTCCGCTGACGTTCTCGCAGGCAGCGTTGGGAGATGAAGTCGAAATTCCGACGCTGACTGAGAAAGTGAAGCTGAAAGTTCCAGCTGGTACACAAACAGGAACATATTTTCGTCTTAAAGGTAAGGGTGTGCCAAAACTGCGTGGCGTAGGTCAGGGTGACCAGCACATTAAGGTGGTTGTGGTAACGCCTAGCAAGCTGAGTGAGGAACAGAAGGAATTGTTGCGTCAGTTCTCTTCGCTTAGCGGTGAGCAGACACATGAGAATGAGCAATCCTTTTTTGACCGTGTGAAGCGCGCCTTCCGAGGCGACTAAGCCAGGTTAGAATCGCGGAGCTTCAACCGTGAATCGGAGGGAACTGTTCCGCAATTGCGGAGTAGTTCCCTTTTTTATTATACAAAAGAGTGGAAGGAAGCTGTATAAGATTATAGCTATGCAAATTCACGTAAACACATACATAACCATTTTTGTATAAGCATTATTGGACTATTTTACTTTAACATGAAGTGTGAAAGGGTGAGTTCTATCGAAAAGTCACAGCATAAGCTGCGTCGGGGTAAACCGCTATTCAAGCTCAGAGGGCTGATTACGCTGCTGGTTTGCCTCGTTATGGCACTGGTGCTCCTGCCCGTAACTCTGTTATTTGCCGAGAGAGTTGAGCATGAAACCAAAATGGGGCTGGAGGAAAAAGCGATGTCCATCGCACGTACACTTTCCCATGCACCGCTTATTATTGAGCATTTGCAGCAGTCTGATTCGTCTTCCTCCATGCAGGAGTATGTGCAAAAGGTTTCATCTGCTAATCATGTTCAGTTTATCGTAGTTATGGACATGAAGGGCATTCGCAAAACACACCCGGATCCCAGGATGATCGGCAAAGCCTTTGCTGGTGGAGATGAATCCACTGCACTTCATGGTCATGAGAGTGTATCTGTTGCGAAGGGAACATTGGGCCTGTCCATGCGCGCTTTTTCTCCCGTATTCAGCTCAACGGGGAAGCAGTTGGGAGCGATTGTCGTCGGTATATCCATGCAAGATGTACTGAGGGCTCAGGAAGGCAATTACCGCCTTATTATTATCGCCATTGGCGTCGGAATGTTAATCGGTACCGGAGGGGCTGTTGTGCTGGCCCGTAAAATCAAAAATATGCTGTTTGGTCTGGAGCCACCGGAAATTGCACGCTTGCTGGAGGAACGCAACGCTATGCTTCAGTCCATTAAGGAAGGCGTCATTGCAGTGGATGAATCCGGACGTGTTTTGTTAATGAATGCGGAAGCGATTCGTCTGCTCAGACAAGCAGGAATTGAGGATATCTCGTCTTCAGGGCAGGAGATTAACGCTTATGTGTCCGCTTTTCGATTACAAGAAGTTTTGGCGGCAGGCACTCCACGAATGGATGAGGACATGGAGCTGGGGGGAATAACCTTGCTCACCACCAGTGTTCCGATACGGGTCAAAGGGGGGATTGTGGGAGCCATTGTAACCTTTCGGGATAAAACGGAGGTAAAACAGCTTGCCGAACGTTTGACAGGAGTGTCCCTGTATACGGAGGCGCTGCGTGCACAGGCTCACGAATTTATGAACAAGCTGCATGTCATTATGGGGATGGTACATTTGCGAATGTACGCTAAACTGGAGCATTACATCATGGATGCCGTTGAGCATCATCAAGTGGAGATTGGCTCGACTACTCGGCAAATTAGGGACCCGGTGATGGCGGGCTTTGTTTTGGGGAAATTAAGCCGGGCCAGAGAGGTTGGTGTGAGTTTCGAATTGACTCCGGGCAGCTATTTGCCTGAATCCGGTCGCACCCAAACAATTCATGAACTGATTACCATACTGGGGAATCTGTTTGATAATGCCGTGGAGGCGATGGAATCTCTGGAGCACAAGCGGATTACCTTGGCGCTTTATTATGAGGAAAATGAGAAGAATGGCTGTCTGACCTGTGTGATAAGTGATAATGGACCAGGCATACCGGAACCTCTCGTAGAGGCGATATTTGAAAAGGGTTTTTCGACCAAGGGAGAGTCGCGGGGAATGGGGCTTTATCTGGTAACGCAAAGTGTGAAAAGATTAAAAGGAACCATAGAGCTGATTCCGGCCGAGCAAGGGTGCTGTTTTCAGATTAAGATTCCATACACCATAATGGGGAATGATGAGCATGATTAATGTCTTAATTGTAGAAGATGATCCGATGGTTGCCGAGTTTAACCGCAAATACACGGAGCAAGTAGAGGGCTTTCGATGTGGGGGCTGGGCCGCTTCGGTAGAAGACGCCAAGAAATTTCTGGAAGAACAAGCGATTGATCTGATTTTGCTGGATGTGTATATGCAGGAAAGCAATGGACTTGATTTACTGGCTTTTATTCGTGAGACAGGAGTGAATGTGGATGTCATCGTGATTTCGGCTGCAAGCGATATGAACAGTGTCAAAAAAGCGATGAATTTCGGCGCGGTGGATTATTTGATAAAGCCATTTCACTTTAATCGTTTTCTGGAGGCGCTCACGGGTTATCGGGAGCATGTCAGTATCGTGCGTGAGCGCAGCTTGCTTTCGCAGGAGGAGCTGGATCGGTTGCTTTATCATAAAAGCTCAACTAAAGAGCTGTCCCGACTACCCAAAGGAGTAACCAAATCCACGCTGGCCATGATATGGAACTGTATCCGGCAGCATGAAGAGATGCTATTTTCCACCGAGGATATTGCGGAGAATGCAGGGATATCCAGAGTATCTATGCGCAAGTACCTTGCTTTTTTGACGGAAATTGAGGCACTTGCCATGGAAACCGTATACGGCACCATCGGGCGACCTGTTTATCAGTATCGAATTTTACCGCAGGCGGAGGAAATTATGAGCGGTTATATTTAAGCCTCTCCGATTACTTTAATTACAAAAGTGAATGATTAGTTTAAAAACCAAATAAAGCGTTTTCTAAGGTGTAGAATGGAATCATGGTCATCATTCTTCACTTCAAGGAGGGAGCTTTATGGAAAATGCTACAAACCAGCCGGTCATTCAAAAGTGGCAAAAATGGCGTAAAAATCCTGTAGACGGCATCAGGATGCTAGGCAGGATAAAAGTGGGAGTTATTCCGCTTCCGTTATATGTCGTGATTGCGTTGATTGTATACGCAGCTGCGATTACACAGAGACTTCCGAATGATCTGTTGGGCGGGTTTGCCGTCATTATGATTTTAGGCATACTCCTCAGTGATCTGGGGTCGAAACTTCCGCTGCTCAAGCATATTGGCGGCCCCGCGATTCTGTCACTCATGGTTCCATCGTTGATGGTATTTTGGAACATGTTCCCTCCATCTGCGATGGGTGCAGTACACACGCTGATGAAAACCTCAAATTTCCTTTATTTTTATATCGCTTGTCTGGTCACCGGAAGTATTCTGGGTATGGATCGGAAGATGCTGATGAACGGAATTGTCAAAATTTTTGCCCCCATTATAATAGGCTCCATCGCAGCCGTAGCAGTAGGTATGGTGGTGGGTATGGCTTTTGGCTACAGTGCTTATCATACGTTTTTTTACATCATCATCCCGATTATCTCCGGCGGGATCGGGGAAGGCATTCTGCCATTGTCCATTTCGTATGGATTGGTGCTGGGCAAGGATTCAGCGATCTTCGTATCCCAGTTTATCCCGGCTGCGATCATTGGCAATATTGTTGCCATCATAGGCGCGGGTATTTTGAAAAAAATGGCGGAGAAAAAGCCACATACTTCAGGTAACGGTAAGTTGTTGAAACTGGATAAAGAGGGGGAAAAGTTATCTCCGGTGAGTCTGGAACAGCCTGTCTCGTTTCCATTGATGGGTGGGGGGCTGCTGCTAGCCTGTACTTTCTTTATTGTAGGTAAACTGCTGGAGCCGTATCTTCATATTCCTGGCCCGATTCTGATGATTCTGGCTGCGGCCTTAATGAAGTGTATTCAAGCGATGCCTGCCCAGATAGAGCAGGGAGCTTTTCATTTGTACAAATGTATTGCGGCAAGTTTGACATGGCCGTTGATGGTGGGATTGGGTATTTTGTACGTGCCTTTGGATAGTGTAGTTGGAATTCTCACGATTCCTTATGCCATAACCTGCGCATCCGTTGTGGTTGCATTGATTGTTGCTGGATACTTCACAGGAAAGTGGATTCACATGTACCCGGTGGAGGCTGCGTTGGTAACCAGTTGTCGTGGCGGATTAGGTGGTACAGGGGATGTGGCAATCCTGTCTGCATCGAATCGTATGGAGCTGATGCCTTTTGCACAAATTGCAACACGCATTGGTGGGGCAGCCACAGTCATTTTAGCAACCTTGTTACTCAATTTATGGAGTTGATGAGTCTATACAAAAGCCTGATATTTATAACAAATATACTGACATGAAAGGATGGAGAGAAGCATGAGTAGCTTAATAGAAGAGATCAGACAATTACATGAGGGCGGTAAAATGGAAACCCAACCGAAGCAGCCGATTGCAAGCATGGAGGAACTATCCAAGGTTTACACCCCCGGTGTAGCTGAAATCTGCATGGAAATTGCGAATGATCCAGCGAAAGCGTATCAATTAACGATCAAGAAAAATACAGTGGCGGTCGTATCGGATGGAACAGCGGTGCTAGGATTGGGAGATATCGGACCCGAGGCAGCTATGCCTGTGATGGAAGGCAAGGCGGTACTGTTCAAGCAGTTTGCAGGTGTCGATGCATTTCCAATCTGCCTTAATACGAAAGACCCTGATGAAATTGTTCAAATTGTCAAAATGATTGCTCCTGCCTTTGGTGGTATTAATCTGGAGGATATCTCTTCACCGCGCTGTTTTGAGATCGAAAGACGATTGAAAGAGGAGCTGGACATTCCGGTATTTCATGATGATCAGCATGGTACGGCTGTCGTCGTGTTAGCAGGTCTGGTGAATGCATTGAAGGTATGTGGCAAAAAAATAGAGGATGTCAAAGTCGTATTTGCAGGTATCGGTGCGGCGGGTACGGCTTGCTCTCGGATGTTGCTCAAGGCGGGTGTACGCAATCTGATTGGCGTTGATCGGCAGGGAGCCATTCATCGTGGGGTGGAATATAGCAATCCACATTGGACGGAGTATGCGAGCATGACCAATCCGTACAATGTGAGTGGCAGTTTATCCGAGGTGATTGTGGGGGCCGATGTGTTCATTGGTCTGTCAGGGCCGGATTTACTGAGTGTGGAGGATATTCAGAGCATGGCTGCTGATCCTATTGTCTTCGCTATGGCGAATCCGAAGCCGGAGATAGATCCGGCTTCAGCAGCGCCTTATGTACGTGTTCTGGCTACGGGCCGCTCTGATTTTCCAAATCAGATTAACAATGTGCTGTGCTTCCCGGGAATTTTCCGGGGCGCACTGGATTGCCATGCCACGACGATTAATGAAGAAATGAAGCTGGCTGCCGGGCTTGCTATTGCTGATGCGATCAGCCCTGAGGAGCTTAGTGAAACTTATATCATACCTAATGTGTTTAATCCAAAGGTGGTCACTAAGGTTCGTGACGCTGTCATTCGCGCTGCGTGGGAGACAGGAGTAGCCCAAGCAGGAGAAGCTCCTGCCGCTGCTTTGCACCCGAAAAAGTTATAGTCTTCACAAACTACTTTCCAACCGTTTCAGCATACCAAACTCGGTGTTGTTTGTTCCGTTCAGCCTTTGTGGGGAATATAAATCCGTGCCAATGAGCAGGATATAGCAAAGCGCAGCTGTCTATGTTCTTGAACAGGGAGCTGCGCTCAATACCACACAGGGAGTTTTGGGGATGAGTGAAAAAAATATTTTGGCGTATTTCAAAAGCCCCGAGGAAGCACAAGGAGCAGCTAGAAAGCTGGAAGCTCTCCGGGCAGCAGATGTATCTATAGACCGATTCAGCCGCTATCCCCGACAGTCTACAGGCAACGTCGGATTACCTGTATTTGCGGGACAAATTAGCAGCTTGTCCTCACTGACGCAGGGAGTGGAGTTTACGGATGCAACTCCAGCGATACTGGCTGCGGCTGATCCATCTGCCAGCGGAATGAGTGACGGCGGGCAAGGTGGGCCGACAGGCCGCGATATATTGTTGACCGCTGTGGTGGATGAATCCATTCATCATCAGGCGATGTCTATCGTAGAGCAGGCGGGTGGTATGATGTGAAAACTTTGGAAGGAGCTGTGACAGATGCCTACAAACAAACGGTTCGATAAAGTGCTGACCAAAACCGAGAAAATCAAGCGTGCGCAATCTGCTAAAAATGAGGATGTTGAGTTCTCGGCAGAGCAGGCAGATGCTCAGGATTTGGAAGCGATCCGGCGCAGTGAAGTAGCTGATCGTCGTCAGGAGCGCATTATAAACGACAGCGAGTAGAATTCAATAAGACGGGTCATCCCTATCATTAAATATGATTTGTGGGATCGCCCGTCTTTTTTGTGTTTCATCCTCTTGTTTATTTAATTATCCGCTATAGGCTGTTGTGCTAAAAACAAGGGGACCGGAAACGAAAGCAGTAGTCGCAGGCGTTTGATTTTCAATAATCAGCTGATGGTTTGCACGCCCAGAGGTGCAACATCTACTGTTTCGACCAAGTTCTACAAAAACATTTTGCACTTCGATGATACTAGCTTTTTTGAACTCCTATGCATGTATATAGTACAATATAGAGTATGCATGTGAAATGAGGAGGAAATGAAAACCATGTTGTGGCATGAAATTACAATACATACAACCGAAGAAGCCGTCGAAATGATTTCGAATTTTCTGCACGAAGCAGGTGCGGGAGGGGTTTCCATTGAAGAATCCGGTTCGCTGAACAAACCACGGGATACGTCCTACGGACAGTGGTATGATCGGCCCTTGAATGACATTCCTGAAGGACAGGCGACCATCAAGGGGTATTTTGCCGAAGAAGTTGAGATGGACGGGATCCGTGCGCAAATTGAGCCACGCGTCGAAGAATTGAGAACATTCGATATTGACCCCGGCGAGGTTCGGTATGAGCTGAAAACGGTCAACGAAGATGACTGGGCTAATGCCTGGAAGCAATACTTCAAGCCGTTACGTGTGTCGGACCGTCTGACGATCAAACCGACTTGGGAGGACTATGAGCCTGCAAGTGAGGATGAAAAAATCATTGAGCTGGACCCCGGCATGGCCTTTGGCACCGGAACGCATCCGACAACATCACTTTGTCTGAGAGCGTTGGAATCTGTGATCAAGGGTGGAGAAGAAGTCATTGACGTGGGCACAGGCTCCGGCATTTTGGCGATTGGAGCCGTGCAACTGGGAGCGAAGCATGTACTGGCTCTGGACCTTGATCCAGTAGCGGTATCCAGTGCGCTGGAAAATACCCATCTGAACGGGTTGGAGGATCGCATTACCATTAAAGAGAGCGATCTGCTGTCTGTGCTGAATGCGAGCGATCCGACGCTGGGTATCCAGCTGCCAGTGAAGCTGGTGGTCGCTAATATTTTGGCCGAAATTATTTTGTTGTTCATTGATGATGTGTACAAAGCTCTGGAGCCAGGTGGTATTTATATCGCTTCAGGGATTTGGAAGAACAAAGAAGAGATTGTCGAAAACGCATTGAAGGCGGCTGGCTTCGACATTGCCGAAACGTGCCGTGATGAGGATTGGCTGGCGTTTGTGGCGAGAAAGAGGTAACCATGGATTTTTTACAAAGTATTTTTCGTGTGAAGCTAGAGGTTCTTCCATTTTATTTGCTGGCTCTGATCATATCTTTTACGGTACATGAGTTTGCACATGCGTATTATGCCAATAAATTCGGTGACCCTACAGCCAAGCTGCTGGGGCGCGTGACTTTAAATCCGGCGGTGCATATTGATATACTGGGCACGCTGTTGCTGCTGATCGGAGGCTTTGGCTGGGCCAAGCCGGTTCCGGTCAATCGTGACAATTTCAACCGTCCACGTTCTATGGGGATTGTCGTGTCTGCTGCTGGACCGCTGAGTAATTTGCTGCTTGCATTTGTGGCTACCCTGATTTATGCGGTGCTGCTTCATTTTCAGGTGCTGCCGAATATAGAGAATCAGCGGGTGGCTCAGGCCATCAACTTGTTTATCAATTCACTGATTAGTTTGAATCTGTTTTTGTTTATTTTTAATTTAATTCCGTTGCCACCGCTGGATGGTTACCGGATTGTGGAGGATGTGGCCCCTACACCTCTGCGCCGCAAACTTCAGCATTTTGAGCAGTGGTCTATCTTTATTTTTCTGTTGATCCTTGTTATCCCGCAGGTGCGGGCGGTGACGATTGAGCCGCTGTACATGCTGTCGCAGACGATTTACATGCAGTTTTTGCAGTTCGCTTTTTACATCATCGGATTATTTGGAGCCTAACGGCTCCTTTTTTACGGGTATGGACGGTAGTATAAACATTGAAGCAGTAACACACTGGTCATGCGGGCGCAAAAGATGATATGATGATGCTTGGTGATTTATTCGGATATTGTACAGAAAGCCAATGGATAACAGTTATTTTCAGAATAGGTGTGAGAGACAATGCAGCGTTATTTTATTCCAGCAGAGCAGTTTCTGGAAGACCATGTGATCGTGGCGGGTGAGGATGCGCGACATATTGCCAAGGTCATGCGCGGTCGTAGTGGTGACAAAATTATAGTCAGTGACGGGGTAACAAGGGAAGCGCTGGCTGCACTGGCTACGATAGAACAAGATCGTGTGACGGCGACGATCATCGAGCCGCTGGAGATGACCTCCGAACCGCATGTGCAGGTTACCATTGCCCAAAGTCTTCCCAAGGGAGATAAGATGGAGACCGTTATGCAAAAATGTACAGAAATCGGGGCAGCGGGGTTTGTACCGTTTTTGTCCGAGCGTACGGTCGTGCAGTATGATGCCAAAAAAGAAGGCAAGCGACTGGAGCGTTGGCGCAAGATTGTAAAGGAAGCGGCTGAGCAAAGCCATCGTAATCGGATTCCTGAAATTAGCGCACCCCTGACGTGGAAAGAGCTGCTGGCTTCTTTTTCAAAGTATGATTTGATATGCTATTGTTATGAAAAAGAGCGGGGGCAGCAGCTACGGGACGTGATTCAGCCTTTGGCAGGACAATGGACGTCGGCGGACAAGCCGCGTGTTCTGCTGGTAGTGGGTCCGGAAGGCGGCTTCAGCGAAGCGGAGAGCCTGGAGGCCGAGCAGGCCGGGGCGCAGTCTACAGGGCTGGGAAGACGTATTTTGCGTGCGGAAACCGCAGGTATGGCTGCATTGGCGTGCATTTTATATGAGTCAGGAGAAATGGGAGGGATTTAACATGCCATCAGTGGCATTTTACACATTGGGTTGTAAGGTAAACTTTTATGATACAGAAGCGATTTGGCAGCTGTTCAAAAATGAAGGCTATGAGCAGGTAGATTTTGATGAGCAGACAGCTGACGTCTACCTTATTAATACATGTACGGTTACGAATACTGGCGATAAAAAGAGCCGTCAGATTATTCGTCGCGCGATTCGTCGAAATCCAGATGCCATTGTAGCAGTAACGGGCTGCTACGCTCAAACTTCTCCAGCCGAAATTATGGATATTCCCGGTGTCGATCTCGTGATTGGTACACAGGACCGGGACAAAATTATTCCGTTTGTTCAGGAGATTCAAGAGTCGCGTCAACCTGTAAATGCTGTGCGCAACATTATGAAAACGCGCGTGTTCGAGGAAATGGATGTGCCTGATTTTGCTAACCACACACGTGCGTTTTTGAAAATTCAGGATGGCTGCAACAACTTTTGCACCTTCTGCATCATTCCGTGGTCGCGTGGTTTGTCCCGCAGCCGCGATGCCGCGAGCATTATGACTCAGGCGCGTCAACTGGTGCATGCGGGTTATAAAGAAATTGTACTCACAGGTATTCATACAGGTGGTTATGGTGACGACATGGACAATTATGACCTGTCCGATCTCCTATGGGATTTGGAGCAGGTGGAAGGGCTGGAGCGTATCCGCATCAGCTCGATTGAAGCCAGCCAGATTGATGAAAAAATGCTTGATGTGCTGAACCGTTCCACCAAGCTGGTGCGTCATTTTCACATTCCTCTTCAGGCGGGAGATGACACCGTGCTGAAACGGATGCGTCGCAAATACACAACAGAAGAGTTTTACAATAAAATGCTTATGATTCGCAAGGCAATGCCGGATGTGGCGATTACGACAGACGTTATTGTTGGTTTTCCTGGGGAAACGGACGAAATGTTCCGCAACGGCTATGAGCTGATGAAAAAAATTGGCTTCTCGGAAATGCATGTGTTCCCTTATTCCAAGCGCAGCGGTACGCCTGCGGCACGTATGGAGGATCAGGTGGATGAGGACGTGAAAAATGCACGTGTGCATGAGTTGATTAGACTGTCAGAGCAAATGCAACTGGCGTATGCTGAGAAGTTTGTAGGTCAGGTGCTGGAGGTCATTCCAGAAGTTGCGCCGAAAGGGACCGAAGATAGCGGCATACTCTACGGCTATAGTGACAATTACATCCAACTGGTGTTTGAAGGTACTAAGGATCTGGTTGGCAAGGTGTGCCGCGTGAAACTGACGAAGGCGGGCGTTAACGAAAGTGAAGGCCAATTGGTCCGCGTACTGGAGAATGGGCTGCAAACAGCTCTCTAAGAGCATAAAAGCCTGAACAGGCATCAGAGATGGCAAACAAGGATTTCGCCTTTCCTTACAGGGAGGACGGAATCCTTGTTGCGCAAGGAAAGGGGAAGACAGGATGGCAGCAAAAAAGGAAATTTCCGCAGGCGGTGTTGTGTACCGCAAACAGGGGGAGCAGCTTGAAATTCAGCTGATTACCGACCGATACGGCAAGGTCTCCTTGGCTAAAGGTAAAATGGAGCCGGGAGAAACGATCGAACAGACGGCTTTACGTGAAATTCGTGAGGAAACAGGGCTGAACGGACGGATTATCCAGCATGTGGATATGATCGCTTATACGTATCAGCATCCTGAATTCGGGGAAGTGGACAAGGAAGTCCATTATTATCTCGTAGAGGCACTGGATGGGGATTTACAGGCACAGATTGAAGAAATTAAAGGTGTTGCGTGGCATACGCCTCAGGAAGCATGGCGTCTCCAGCGCCAAGGTGGATATGACAACAATGATGTCATTTTGAGCAAGGCGCTGTCCATGCTTGGAATTAACGTTTGATGATGTTGGGAGATATGCGATTCTCCAAACGTGTCCATACAGGTAAATAGCAGACTGGCAAGACAAGCAGAGAGCTGATCACGTTAAACAGGGTTTGGGCATGGGCTACCTTGGCTCCAGGCTCAGCGGATATCCAGGCGGCTACCATTTCCAGCCCGGGGATCAGCGGCATAAACAGCAACGCCCCGCCTACGTTCAGCAGCACGTGGGACCAGGCCACAAATTTGCCGGACACGCTGCCGCCGACAGCCGCAATCAGGGCGGTCACGCAGGTGCCAACGTTGGAGCCAATGACGATGGCGATCCCCACATCGGCTGGCAAAGCTCCTGCAGCAGCAAGGCTGATCGCCATGCCAATAACGGCGGCACTGCTGTGAACCAGTGCTGTCAGGCAGGCCCCGGCGGCGAAGGCCCACCACATGTTGGCCGCAGCGTGGTCAAGGAACCAGCGGAACAGCCCGGCCTGCTCAATCCAAGGGCCGACTGTTTGCATCACGCGGATACCCGCAAGGATCAGCGAAAATCCGGCAAAGGCGAGGCTGATATATTGTACAGCCTGCGGTCGGCTGAGTTGATTGGGGCTGGATGGCGGCCCGGAAGACGCATTCTGGCGGCTGGAGACAGCCTCGCCCCACAAGACGGCGGCGCTCCAGCAAAGCAGCGAGCCGCAGAGCAGCGGAACAGCCAGCTTGCCTAGCTGGAGACCCATTAGCTCGGTGGTCAGGCAGGTACCAATATTGGTGCCGAGGATGATGCCGAGCGTGCGGCCGTAGGTCAACAGCTCGGCGTTGACCAGTCCGATGGTCAGCACCGTGACAGCGGTGCTGCTTTGCAACAGGGCGGTAATGCCTGAGCTGAACAGCATGCCCCACCAAGGGGAAACGGTGGCCCGGTTCAGCCAGCGGGTGAGGAAGGGGCCAGCCAAATGCCGGAGGGCCGCTTCCATCAGCTTCATCCCACCCAGGAAAATAAGCAGCCCACCGCACAGCGGCAAAATAACATGAATAAACACGGGCATAGCCCCCTTTCTAAAGGTATTTTATATTGATGAGCTAAGGTGCTTCGCAGCTCATTCGATCTTTTAATCGCTGTCCTTTGCTTTAAATCATGATGTTTTACCAGTTGCTTTGAGCGAACCGAAGCATATCGCTTCTTTACAGTATCGCTAAAGCGCTTATGTAACAGCCTATGATCTGCCGAGGACAGCCATGACAAGCATGACCGAGCTGTTTTTTAGGAAAACGATAATTTTTGCAGTATCTTCACAAGCTTTAAAAGCGTGATGCCGATATAAAGGCGGGCAGTAGCGGAGCGGTTCATTTGAATCTGGAGAAGCGTCAGCGATCGTAGGATCAAATGAACCGCGGAGTCGCGCCCCCATCGAACACTACACTTTTAAGGACTTTGAGTAATCCAAGAATGGGAGTGAGGACTTTGCCTTCAGTAATATTGGAACGCAGCCGCAAAAAAAGGCTGGAGCACGCACACCCCTGGGTGTTTAAAAATGAAATAGCCAAGGTGGAGGGTGAACCGGAGGCAGGTGATCTGGTCAATATCGTAAGTCATCAGGGCCGTTATTTGGCAACGGGTTACTATAATCCGGCCTCACAAATTACGGTGCGTGTGGTGTCCTACGAGCCACTGGAAGCGATGGATCAAAGCTTTTTTGCCAAACGCCTCCGCGATTGTCTGGAGCACCGTGAACGTTTTGTGACCGGGGGAGATGTGTATCGGCTGGTATACGGCGAGGCTGATTTTTTACCCGGGCTGATTGTAGACCGTTTTGGTGAAGTGTTGGTCGTGCAGCTGTTAACGCTAGGAATGGATCGGCGCAGGGAAGAAATCAGGGATGCACTTGTTGAAGTGATTGGCCCTGTTGGCATATATGAGCGCAGTGATGTATCCATCCGCGAGCTAGAAGGACTGGAACAGACCAAAGGGCCTTTATATGGCGACTGCCCGCGTCATGTCGTGGTAACGGAAAATGGTTTGCGTATCAAGGTCGATATTGTAGAGGGCCAGAAGACAGGTTATTTCTTCGACCAGCGTGAGAATCGTGCGGCGATTGCTCCACTGATGACGGGCTGGGGAGGTCGCAGCGGAATTACGCTACAGGAAGTAGCAGCAGAGCAGGGTGACGCTGGCACAGTGGTCATGAAGCCTGTGAACAAAAGCGGCAAGGTTGTGGAATTCCCATTCTGGGATGGTGCAACTGTGCTGGAGTGCTTTTCACATACGGGAAGCTTTACGCTCAATGCCTGCAAATACGGTGCTAAAAAAGTAACCTGTCTTGATATTTCTGACCACGCGATTGAAAGCGCACGGGATAATGTCAAGCTGAACGGTTTTGAGAAACGCGTCGAGTTTGTCGTGGACGATGCTTTCCAATATTTGCGCAATCAGGTTAAAGGCGTAGAGGAACGCACCGCACGGGCCGGGGGTAAAGGAGATACTTCCAAGCCGCTAACAGCAGGGGGCGGACGTACCTTTGATGTAGTTATTCTTGATCCTCCAGCCTTTGCGAAAACAAAGAATGCGGTCAAAGGAGCTACGCGTGGATATAAGGATATTAATCTGCACGGGATGAAGCTGGTCAATGAGGGCGGCTATTTAGTAACTGCGAGCTGCTCATTCCATATGCGGCCAGAGCTGTTTCTGGACACGATTAAGGAAGCGGCGGCGGATGCCGGAAAAATCCTCCGTCTGGTGGATTGGAGAGCGGCTGGTAAGGATCATCCCCAAATTCTGGGTGTGGAGGAAGGCCATTATTTGAAATTTGCTATTTTTGAGGTGCGTAGCCGGACACAACTGTAGAATTCATACACAGTCAACCGCCTTTTTGGGTAGCGGAATAAGTAGATTAGGCTCGTTTCATCCATAAAACAGTCCTGTAGAGAAGGCATGCACCAAGCCAAACCTGCGGGACTGTTTGTGTTTTGGCAAACGTACGTTCTTTTCTCCCTTGCCTCATATGCTATACTGTTTAATAGATTGTTGTTCGTTGGAAAGGAGGCCGCATCATGTCGGTCCGTTTGTTAATTGGCCGCTCAGGCAGCGGGAAAAGTACGTTAATCCGTCGTGAAATGACGGCTATGCTACGCAAGGAACCGCTAGGCAAGCCTATGCTGTTACTTGTGCCGGAGCAATCGTCATTTGCTTCCGAGCATGCGCTGCTTACAGAAGCCGGAAACGGTATTCAGGGGACGGTGCGCGCACAGGTCATGGGATTTCATCGTCTTGCCTATTTGGTCATGCAGGAAACTGGGGGTTCGGCGCTGGTACCTGTGACGGAGGAAGGCAAGAAGATGCTTTTATATAAAATTATTCGTCGTCGCAAGGATGAACTGAGTTTATTTAAGGATTCGGGAGACCAGTTGGGCTTTGTGGATCGGTTAAATACGCTGTTTACAGAGCTGAAACAGTACGGGAATGATACTCGGTCTGTACCGGAGCAACTGGAGCGAATGAATGCTGCGGGGGAATCCACTCCGATTTTACGCGGCAAGCTCAAGGACATCAGTCTGATTTATGAGGATTTTGAAAGAGAGCTGACGCTTAAATATATTGACGGTGAGGATACGCTGCGTATGCTGGCGGAGCAGATTGCTGAGTCGTCTATTGTACGTGGGGCGGATATTTGGATGGATGGGTACCGCAGGTTTACGCCGCATGAATACAAGGTGGTGGAGCAGCTCATGCTGCATGCTTCTTCGTTGACGGTCGCGCTGACCTGCAATCGTAGCTACGAGAGTGGACAGCTTCCGCATGAGCTGGATTTGTTTCATCCTTCGGCAGCTACCTATGTAAAGCTTAAAGGGATGGCGGACGAGCTGATGATGGAGACACAGACACAACTGCTGCGCCCTGATCCGCTTCCGAGATTTAAGGACCGTCCGGCGTTGGCGTATCTGGAGGCAGAGTTTGAACGACGTGCGGGATATCGGAACCAGGAACGATCCATGCCGCAGCAACAGATGCGGGAGCGATGGAAAGATAAGCAGCCAGCAGAAATCAAACTGTATGCCGCAGCGAACCGACGTGTCGAGCTGGAGGGCGCAGTGCGCGAAATGCGCCGCCTGGCCCGAGATGAGGGGGCACGTTATCGGGAAATGGCTCTGTTCGTACGCCATATTGAGGATTATGAGCCGTGGGTGGAGCCGATATTCAAACAATATGAGGTTCCGGTGTTTCTGGATCAGCGCAGAAGCGTATTGCATCATCCATTGGTGGAAATGATTCGGGCTTCGCTGGATATCGTTCAGCGGCGTTGGCGGTACGAGGATGTATTTCGTGCGGTCAAAACGGATCTGCTGTTGCCGCAGGATGGACGGGTCAGCCGTGAGGATATGGACCGTCTGGAAAATTACGCATTGGCCTGCGGGATACAGGGCAGCCGCTGGACAGACGGACGGCCTTGGCAGGCTGTACCGAGCCTTTCGCTGGAGCTGGAGGAACAGGAGCGGAACCGTCAGCGGGATGAAACGCTGGATCTAATGGAGCTGTGCCGCGATGTGATCGTGACGCCTTTACGTGCGTTTGAGAAACGTCTGGGTAAGGCCCGGACTGCACTTGAGAAGTGTGAAGCGGTGTACTTGTTGCTGGAGGATGCAGAAATTGGGCATAAGCTGGATAACTTAATCCATCAAGCCGAGGAAGCGGGAAATCCCGAGCAGGCGAAGGAGCATCGTCAGGTATGGGATGCGGTGCTTGAACTGTTGGATCAGATCGTCGAAATGATGGGTGATGAGAAGCTGGACACTTCTTTGTTTGCCGGTGTTCTGGAAACGGGGCTGATAGAGTACCGTATGGGTCTTGTTCCGCCAGCTCTGGATCAGGTACTGGTAGGAAATACAGACCGTACTCGTGTAGCTGGTATTCACCATGCCTTTGTCCTGGGTATGAACGAAGGTGTGATGCCAGCTGTATTTCATGAGGACGGCGTGCTGAACGAGCAGGAACGTACCGCCTTGAATGAACGGGGAGTGGAGCTGGCACCGGATATGACAAGGCGTCTGCTGGATGAACGTTTTCTCGCGTATACGGCGCTCACGTCAGCCGGGAGCAGCCTGTGGATAAGCTACGCCGTGACCGACGAAGAGGGCAAGTCGTTGCTGCCGTCAGAGTTGGTACGGCATGTCCGTCAACTGTTCCCTGCTTTGGAAGAGCATCCGTTAGCTGCCTATCCTTTGCCTGGGGACTCGTGGACGACGCAATGGGAGTATGCTTCCCATCCGTCCGAGGCATTGCCGCAACTGATCGCGCAATTCCGACAATGGCGGCATGGTGGAGAGATTTTATCTCCCTGGTGGGAGGTATACAACTGGTATGCGCGCCAGCAGGGGCTTGAAAAGGACAAGCTGCGTCAGTTGCTGACTTCACTTTTTTACGAAAATCATGCCGAAATGCGGAAGGAAACGAGTCGCCGTCTATACGGCAGTAAGCTACGTACTAGCGTATCTCGTATGGAACGTTTTGTCGCTTGTCCGTTTTCGCATTTTGCTTCTCACGGTCTTCGCTTGAAGGAGCGCCAAATGTATCGGCTGAAGGCACCGGATATTGGGCAGTTGTTCCATGCGGCGCTCGGAGAGATGGCGATTAATTTACGTAAACGAAACGTGAGCTGGGGCAGTCTCAGTACAGAGGAATGCCGACAAGAGGCGGAATCGACGGTGGAGCGTTTGGCCCCCCGCCTGCAAGGCGAGATTTTAATGAGCTCCAAGCGGTACGGGTACATTTTGCGCAAGCTGAAAGACATTGTGAGTCGGGCTTCGCTGATTTTGGGTGAACATGCGCGTAGAGACAGCTTTGAGCCGATTGGACTGGAACTGGGGTTTGGGTCAGGACAGGACCTTCCCTCTTTGACCTTTCGGTTGGACAACGGTGTGGTGATGGAAATCGTCGGACGAATTGACCGCGTAGATGTGGCAGAGGGAGAAAAAGGGTTGCTTTTGCGTGTCATTGATTACAAGTCCAGCCAAAAGGATCTCAAGCTGCATGAGGTGTACTATGGCTTGTCCTTGCAAATGCTCACGTACTTGGACGTGCTGCTGAATGCGGCGGAGGAATGGCTTGGCGAGACGGCTTATCCGGCGGGTACGCTGTATTTTCACGTCCACAATCCGATGTTGCAGTCGCCGAATGGTCTTAGCGCGGAACAGGCCCGTCAGGAGCTTTTGAAACGCTTCAAGATGAAAGGGCTATTGCTGGCGGATCGGGATGTGGTTGGACAAATGGACACAGCATTGGATAAGGGGTATTCCTCCATTTTGCCAGTTGCGGTAAAGGCGGATGGCAGCTTTTACAGTAGTGCGTCTGTCGCTTCTCCAGAACAGTGGGATAGCCTGCTGGCTTCGGTACGCGATAATATCCGAACGATTGGGACACGCATGACAGAGGGCGACGTGGCGATTGAACCTTATCGTATCCAGCAAGAGACGGCATGTACCTTTTGTTCTTTCAAACCTGTTTGTCAATTTGACGACAGTCTGGAGGGCAGCGGCTACAACCAATGGGGGAAACCCGGCAAGGATCAGATATGGGATTTGCTCGGGTCTGCACAGGAAGGGAAAGGAGGAATGGACTTATGATAAGCACATCAGGAGCCCACGGCATACCCAAGCCGGAAGGCAGTATGTGGAGTGATGACCAGTGGCGTGCGATTTCCGAATCCGGCAACAACATGCTGGTAGCGGCGGCGGCGGGTTCTGGTAAAACAGCGGTGCTTGTAGAGCGCATTATTCGTAAAATCGCCGATCCCCGGCTCGGTTTCAGCGTGGATCGGCTGCTGGTAGCGACCTTTACCAAGGCTGCTGCCGCCGAAATGCGCCAACGTATACGTGAAGCTTTGGAACGTGTGCTGGAACAGGAGCCGGATAGTGAGCATGTACGTCGTCAGCTATCCCTGCTGAATCGGGCCTCGATTACAACGCTTCACTCTTTTTGTATGGAGGTCATTCGCAGGCATTATCAGGCCATTCCCCTTGATCCCGGTTTTCGGATTATGAATGAGCATGAGACGGAATTGCTGCGGCAGGAGCTACTGGAAGAATTATTTGAGGAAAAGTATGAGGCTAACGATGAGGGCAGTACGTTCCGCAGACTGGTGGACTGGTTTAGCGGTGAGCGCACAGATGATGCGATGTATGTGCTTGTTCAGCGCTTGTATGATTTTTCGCAAAGTCATCCCTGGCCGGAGCACTGGCTGAGGGAGACGGCAGCAGCGTTCCGTGTACAGGATGTGGCGGCTTTGGGAGAGACTCCTTGGGTCCGCAGCATTTTGGCGGATACGGCACTTTCGCTGCGCGGAGCAGCAAGCCTGCTGGATCAGGCCTATGAGACGGCTATGCAGCCCGGTGGCCCTGCACCCTATGCAGTGACGCTGCAGGAGGATACAGCGATGGTGAAGGGACTGCTACAGGAGTTGGAGACACAGCCATGGGCAGCACTGTATGATCACTTTCAGATAGCGGCCTTCGGCAAACTCAAGCCGGTCAAAAAGGATCAGACTGAGCCTGCACTACAGGAACGGGTCAAGGCGCTCCGTGAGGCAGCCAAAAAAATGATTACAGATATGAAGGCATCCCTGTTCGGCAGGAGATCAGAAGCCTATTTGGAGGAACTGCATGCGGCGGCTCCTCTGATGGACGAACTGGTGGAAACCGTTATTTTATTTGGCGAACGATTTCAACAGCACAAGCAGTCCAAAGGGCTGGTGGATTTCGGAGATTTGGAGCACTATTGTCTAAAAATATTACGTCATCCCGACTCCACTCCGTACAAACTGCTGCCTTCGGACGCTGCGCTCGAATACAAGGAGCAATTCGACGAGGTGCTGCTGGATGAGTACCAGGATATGAATACGGTACAGGAGGATATCGTTAGGCTGGTATCCCGTGAAGAACCGGGTAACCGTTTTATGGTAGGGGACGTGAAGCAGAGTATTTATCGGTTTCGATTAGCGGAGCCGGGTCTGTTTTTGAACAAATACCAACGGTACGGTATGCAGGAGCAGCAAGATGGCTTTTTAATTGATCTGGCGCGTAATTTCCGCAGTCGGGTGGAAGTCGTTGATGCGGTCAATTTGATGTTTCGGCAAATCATGAGCGTGGATGTGGCGGAAATTGAATATGATGAACGGGCATGGCTGGCGCATGGTGCCTCCTATCCTGAGCAGACGGAAAAGGATGCCACATCCCCATATGCACCTGAACTGCTGTTAGTTGATAAAGGCGGGCGTGGTCTTTCGGAGGCTCCGGAATTGTCCGAAACGGGTGATGAGTCCGCTTTGCAGGAAGGCGAAATGGCTGAGCTTGCGGAGCTGGAAACGGCACAATTGGAAGCTCGCGCAATCGCGCAGCGGATTAAGGAGCTGACAGGAGATACAGGCCAACCGCTGTTGATTTATGACAGAGGGTTAAAAGCGATGCGTCCGGCAGTCTTCGGTGATATTGTCATTTTGCTCCGTTCGGCAAGCGTATGGGCACCGCTGATTGTAGAGGAACTGCGTCTTGAGGGCATTCCGGCATCCGGGGAGCAGACGACAGGCTTTTTCAAAGCAACGGAAGTTGAGGTGATGCTGTCTCTGCTGCACATTATTGATAACCCGCAGCAGGACATCCCGCTGGCATCCGTGCTTCGTTCACCGATTGTAGGCTTGACCGAGGATGAGCTGGCACAAATCAGGCTGCAAAAGCCGGACGGATTATTTTATGGCGCTCTCCTTGCGGCGGCTGAGGCTGACCCTACACAGGATCGTGAAAATGGAACGTCCAGCGACATGCTGGAATTGGACCTTTTCGCAGGAGATTCGACAGATGCCTCAGATATGGATGACAGGAATAGCGGAAATACGTTGCCTGCCCGACTGCGTTCGTTTTTGCGCGATTTGGAAGCGTGGCGGCAGGAAGCAAGACAAGGCAGCTTGAGTGCATTGATTTGGCGTTTGCTGGAGGAAACGGGATATCTGGATTGGGTAGGTGGATTGCCCGGCGGTTCTCAACGTCAGAGTAATTTGCGGGCGCTGTATGACCGGGCGAGACAGTATGAGACTTCAGCCTCTAACCGGGGCTTGTTCCGATTTTTAACCTTTATTTCCCGTTTGCGAGAGCGAGGCGGTGATTTAGGCTCATCCAGTGGCGGTACTGAACCTGATCAGGCAGTCCGTATTATGACGATTCACAAGAGTAAAGGACTTGAATTTCCCGTCGTGTTCATCGCCGGAACGGCTAAAATGTTCAATCAGCAGGATCTGAATGCGCCGTTTCTTATGCATAAGGAGCTGGGGTTCGGTCCCAAATATGTGGAGGAACAAAATCGGGTCAGCTACCCGACGCTGCCTAATTTGGCGATTCGTCGACGTTCCCAGCTGGAGCTATTGGCTGAGGAAATGCGGGTGCTATACGTGGCGCTTACGCGCCCGCGTGAAAAGCTTATTATGACCGGAACCGTAAAGGATCTCACTTCACGTGCAGCGGGTTGGGCACGTGCCAAGGAGCATACGGAAACGGTTTTACCCGATTATATGCTGGCGGCAGGCCGTAGTTATTTGGACTGGGTAGGTCCTGCGTTGATCCGACATCCTTCTGCTGCTGTACTGAGGGAAGCGGCAGGGGATCAGGAGGGGAACTATCACAGGCTGGAATATATGCCGGGCGGTGATTGGCTATTTAGAATCATAGCTTCGGAGACTCTTTCCGGCTCTCGTTTGAATTTGGACCCTGAGGAAGAGAGTGTTAATGAAGAGCGTCAGCAGAAGACGGAAGCGTTGAAAAATGCCGAGCCGATAGACAAAAGGTGGCTCTCATCCGACTACGTGTCAAGTAGCCCAGCAGATATTGCAACAAGGGCTGATGCAGGTATTGCCGCTGCGCTTTCCTGGTCCTATCCGTATGAACGGGCAAGCAAGACGGCGGCGAATACATCGGTCACGGAAATGAAAAGATGGCTAACGATGCAGGAAGCTGCATCGGAAGATTGGCTGAATCTGTCTTCTTTTCAAGTAGCAGAGTTACCAGAGGAGATGGAAGATTCTCAGACTGGGGGAAATCGACTACACTTGCGCAGACCCAAATTTATGGGCAATCGGCGACTGACGCCAACGGAGCGTGGAACGGTATACCATACGCTGTTTCTGCATTTGCCGCTGGGTGGTGTGATGAACGCCGAGGTGATTGAGGAAACGAAGGCCTGTCTGCTGAACCAGCGTTTGTTGCTGGATGTTCAGGCGGAGGCATTAGATACGGCTAAAATATTGCGCTTTTTCACCAGCGAGCTGGGTCGTAGATTGCTGGAGGCATCCCATGTTCAACGTGAGCTTCCATTTACCTATACGATAGGAGCGGCAGATTTTTGGAGCCGCAGTTTGCCGTCGATGTTGTCAGCACAGGAAACAGAGCCGGGAGCGTCCAGGCAACAGCGGGAAAGCAGGACGTCAGAGCCTGGCCACGATGATAGAGTGCTGATGAACGGGATTATTGACTGCATGTTTGAAGGGCCAGAGGGGTTGGTTTTGCTTGATTACAAAACAGACCGTGTATCCGATTATCGGACGGTGTCTCATTTAACGGAGCAATATCGTTTTCAACTGGAGCTGTACGCCCATGTGATCGAAGATATTACAGGTAAAAGGGTTGCTGAGAAGTGGTTGTATTTTCTGGAGGCTGGAGAAAGTGTGCGATTGTAGTTGAACAGGAGAGAGGAGGAACAGCATGCGGATTTTGCATACGGGAGATTGGCATTTAGGGAGAACGCTGGAAGGGCGCAGCCGTTTGAAGGAGCAGGAGGCGTTCTTGGAAGAATTGGCGAAAATGGCTGACGATCAACAGGCAGATCTGATTATGATGGCTGGAGACGTGTACGACTCGGTCAATCCTCCAGCCGCCGCCGAGCAGCTATTTTATGAAACGTCTGCCCGTTTAACGGCTGGAGGAAGACCGTTGGTCGTTATTGCGGGTAATCATGATCAGCCGGAACGGGTATCCTCGGTTACGCCGCTGGTGAGTCAGCGCGGAATTACGTTGCTGGGGCTGCCCAGCGGGGAAGCGGTACGGATTCATACACCGCGTACAGGAGAAATGGCATGTATCGCAGCCTTGCCTTATCCTTCGGAGTCCCGTCTGAACGAATTGTTGTCCGAGGACGGAGACGAAACGGTATTGCGAGAGGCTTACAGTCGTCGTGTGGGGATGCTGATGACACAGCTCGGTACGGCGTTTCGACCTGATACCGTTAATCTGTCCATGAGCCACATTTATGTGCTTGGCGGGTTGGAGTCGGATTCGGAGCGTCCGATTCAGGTCGGGGGAGCCTATACCGTAGACCCGTCTGCGTTGAGCATCGGAGCGCAATATACTGCTTTGGGGCATTTGCACCGTCCCCAATATGTGAAGGGTGACGGACTGATGCGCTATAGCGGATCTCCGCTGGCGTATAGCTTTTCCGAAGCTGGGCAGGCCAAATCGGTCACGCTTATTGACGTGGTCGCAGGCAAGCCCGCACAGGTCGAGGAGCTGTATATTACGAGTGGACGGCCTTTAGTGAAATGGCGCGCACGGGGAGGTCTGGAAGAGGTGTATCGCTGGCTGGACGAAGGGCTGGATGCGGACGCCTTTATTGACCTGGAAATTACGCTGGATGAAGCGATGTCTCTGGGAGATATTCAGCGGCTGCGTAAAAGCCGTGAAGGCATCATTCACATCCGCCCGATGTATCCTGAAATGGCGGCGGCGCAGCTGGAACATCAGCGCTCAGAGCTGCCGGTTCACGAGCTGTTTCGGGCTTTTTATCAACGGCAAACTGGCGGCGCACAGCCGGATGATGGATTGGTGCAGCTATTTTTGGAGCTGGTGGAACAGGATGATGCAAGGGACCAAGCCGAGGAGGAGGATGTATGAAACCGATTCTTCTGAAATTGGCGGGGTTGCAAAGCTACCGGGAGTCGCAGGAAATCCATTTTGATGAGCTGACCGAAACCGGACTATTCGGGATCTTTGGCCCGACAGGCAGTGGTAAATCGACGTTGCTGGACGCGATTACGTTAGCTATGTACGGTAAGGTGGAACGGGCGGTGAATGGAACACAGGGCATTATGAATCATGCCGAGGATACGCTGTCCGTTGCGTTTACGTTCGAATTGATGTCAGCCCAAGGACCTCGTCGTTATCGTGTGGAGCGCCGATTCAAACGGGCTGGAGGCGTATCGGTGAATAATACGCTTAGTCGATTTATCGCGTTCACAGCGGACGGTGAGGAAGTCCTTGCTGACAAGGTGCAGGACGTGACGCGTTGTGTGGAGGAGTATATCGGCCTGAAAATGGACGACTTTACACGTGCTGTTGTATTGCCGCAGGGGAAGTTTGCCGAATTTTTATCTTTAAAGGGCAGTGAACGCAGACAGATGCTGCAGCGTTTGTTTCATTTGGAAAAGTACGGAGACCAGCTCGCACAGAAGCTGAGCCGCCGTGTGAAGGACAATGACGCTGCACTGAAAGCGTTGGAAGCGGAGCAACAGGGTCTGGGCGACGCGGGTGCCGAAGCGCTTGAACAGGCTGAGCAGCGTCTCAAAGAAGCTTTTGCCCATGCCGAGGCCTCGCGTCGCGAGCTGGAACGGGTGTCGCGCGAGACGGAAGCGCTGAACAAAATCCGTGAGCTGGTCATGGAGCGCAGCCTCCGGGCAAACGAGCTGGAGCAGTTGGCAGCACTGGAGCCGGACATTACTTCGCTGGAGCGCAAGCTCCGTCAGGCCTCCGCAGCCGAGGCATTGCTGCCTGCGCTGACAGATTGGAAGGAAGCCGCTGCCGAAGCGGATAAGCGCCGGAAGGCGGCGGAAGAAGCGGCGGTGCAGGCGAAATCGGCGCAGGAGGCTGCGGTTGTGTCTGTACAGGCAGATGAGCAGGCCCGGCAAGCTCTGGGTGCAGAGGAACCGAAGCTGTTGCTTCGAATCGAACAGTTGGAGCAGGCGCTGCAATTGGAGCGTGATACGGAAGCGTTGCGGACAGAACGGGACCGTCTGGCGGTAGAGCTTGCACAGAGTGAGCAAACCCTTGCTACATATGCCGAAGGACTCGTCAAGGAACAAGAGCTACAGGCGCGAGGATCGAAGCGGCAGCAGGAGCTTCAACAGGAATTGAAGCAGAATGAAGTGCGTGCAGATGAACGGCGAATGCTTCAAGAGGCTGTGCAACGGCTGCAACAACTGGAGACGGCGGATGAGCAGCTACGCGAAGCAGAGCAGGATTGTGTCACACAGGAACAAAGACTTGCCCAGGCTGACGAACGCCTGAAGCTGATGGAGCAGGAGACACATGAGGCGGAGGGACGTCGTTCCGCCCTTGCCACGCAGGCGGCTGGGGGCATTGAGGCGCTGCTCACGCTGGAGGCAGAGGTCACCGCCGATGTGTCGGCGCTGGCTGCCGAGGAGGAGCAGCTGCGCCATGAGCTGCGCGCCGAGGAGCTGGGCCGCCTCGCGCAGCACCTCGCATCCGAGCTGCGCGAGGGCGAGCCGTGCGCGGTGTGCGGCTCGCTGCACCACCCCGCGCCCGCCGTCACCGCGGCCCACGCCGCGGATGCCGCTGCGCCGGACGAGCTGCACCGCCTGCGGCTGGGCTTGCAGGAGCTGCGCCTTACGCTGCGCCAGCAGCTGCACGAGCAGCGCAGCTTGCTGGTGCAGCCCGCCGCCTCAGACGCTAGCGGCGCGGCCGCCACGGGCGAGCCGGCTGCGCCCAGCGCCATGCCAGCCGCGCCGCGCGGTGCCGCCGCTTGGGCGGAGCGCTGCGCGGGGCTGGAACAGGCGGCAGCCGAGCTGGCCGCCCGTGCGCGTACGCTGCCTGCGGAGGCGCACGCGCTACGCGAGGCGGACGCCGCCGGACAGCAGCGGCGTATCCGCGCAGCCGCCGAGCAAGAGGCGGCTGTCGCAGCACTGACGCAGGCGCGGAGCAAGCGCGAGGCATGCACCACGCGCAGCGGGGCATTACGCGCCGAATGGACGGCGCAGCTGCCGGACGTGGCGCCGGGCGAAGCTGCGGAGCGTTATCGCGCCATGCAGGAGCGCGACGGGCGCGCGGAAGAGCTGCGGTCCCGGCTGGAGACGAGCGTGACCTTCCTCGAAGAGAAGGCGGCGCGTGTTCAGCAGATCCAGCAGAGCATCATCGAGGAAGACAAAATCATTATTGCCCGTCGTACCGGGCTCCAGAACAAAGATGACTCGCTGCGCGAAAAAATGGTCCAGCTTCGCAAGTGGGTTGGAGAAGACCCTGCGGCTTCCTTGCTGGAAGAAGTGAACTCATGCCTTCGAGGGCTTAGAAACGAAGCCGAAGCCGCTGCACGCCGCCGCGCTGAAGCGGAAGAACGCAAGCAGCAAGCCGTTCATGCTTCGCTGATTGCCCGGCAGGCATCCGATTCGGCGGAAGAAAGACGGCAGGTATCGGAGTCCCGCTGGAGCAGTCGTCTGGAAGCCTCCCTTTTTGCTACCGAAGCAGAGGTCGTGGAATGCTGTCTCGGGCCGGAGGAAGCCGCACGTTATGAACGTGAAGTGAGCCTGCACCGGGAACGTGAACAAGGGCTGTCCTCCCGTTTAAAGCATGTGGAAGAACAGCTGGATGGAGCAACAGTGACCGAGGAACAGTGGGAAACGGCCGCAGCCCAGCTGCGTGATTGCCGTACACGTGACGAAGAGGCGCTTCAGAATCGTGCCAAGGCTGAGCGTGATCTGGAGGATTTGCAGCATCGGCATGTCCGCTGGATGGAGCTGGAATCCAATCGGACACATTTGCGCAGCGAGGCAGATAAGATGTCCAAGCTTCAGTCCGTTTTCCGGGGCAACGCCTTCGTCGAATACATTGCCGAGGAGCAGTTAATGCAAGTCAGTCAGTCGGCTTCACGACGTTTACGTTTTCTGACCAAGCAGCGTTATGCGCTAGAGGTAGATTCCAGCGGTGGCTTTGTCATTAGTGACGATGCCAACGGCGGGGTCAAGCGTCCAGTATCGACCTTGTCCGGCGGTGAAACGTTCCTGACCTCCTTGTCGCTCGCACTCGCGCTGTCGGCCCAGATTCAATTGCGCGGCCAATACCCGCTGCAATTTTTCTTTCTGGATGAAGGCTTTGGAACGTTGGACCCTGAACTGCTGGACACGGTGATCACCTCGCTGGAAAAGCTGCATCACGATCAACTGTCAGTTGGCGTGATCAGCCATGTGCCCGAGCTGCGTGCCCGTCTGCCGCGCAAGCTGGTCGTTCTTCCCGCAGAGCAGGCCGGAGGCGGCTCCCGCGTGGTCATGGAAACATTTTGAAGCGACGTGATACAGATCACAGATACAGTTTCAAAGTGTTGTTATAATACAGCTAAGCCGACAAGTTAATCATACAGCACCCCGGCGGACGTATGCTGCGGAAGGAAACTTCCCGTCATACGTCCGTTCAGAGGGGCTCTGCCAAGAGCCTCCGGGGTGCTTCTTTTTTTGTTTGCAAGCCGGAATTCGCCCAATTTGATGTAGCACATAGCCCATTTTTGAATAACATACGGTATACATGCAAGAGCCTAGGAGGAAACAACCATGGAAAAAAGCATGACGAACGTAAAAGGGACAGCACCGGAAAAAATGGATGCCAAAATGCTATGTCAACAGCATATGCACCGCTACGTGTGCGTATGGGTGAAGGATGGAACGATGTATGACGGAATTGTGGAGCATGTGGATGATGAAAAATTATATTTGGCAGTTCCCGTGGGTGAAGCAGAGAACGTAAATCTCCCTTATCCGCCTAACAACTGTGGCTGCGGTTCCCGTGCTTATGGCGGCTTTGCATCCTACCCGCCATATCCGTACCCGGTAACCGGCATAGGCTACGGATATGGTTTCCCATATGGACGTCGGCGCTTTAACCGTCTGATCCTGCCGCTTGCTGCGCTGACCGCAATCAGCCTGCTCCCTTATTATTAAACTCCTGTCTTTTTAATCGCCATAGTGTGGTCATCATGACCTACTTAAGGCTGCTTCTTCCGCCAGGAAGAAACAGCCTCTTTTTTTACCTATGTCATTCCAAATCTAATCTCAGCATGCCACCTACCTCATAACATGCCCTCAGCTATCTCAACAATCTTTCTTTTCCGGCCCAAATAATTGGTTCCGATCACCCCGGCTATGATCAGTACCGAGCCAATCAGATGGTACACTGTTATTTCTTCGCCAATAAACAAAGCCCCGGCTGCGATAGACACGATGGTCGACAGATTGGTAAATACGCTCATTTTCGATGCCTCTATTTTGGACAAAGCATAATTCGCAGTCAGTGAAGTGATAAGCGAGGCCACCACGCCAAGATATATAATGGACAGTACGAAAGTGCCGTTACCGGACAATGCGACAAACTGGCTCAGCGTTCCACCTTGAATATGTTTCGTGAGCGATACGACCAGAAACGTAATAAACCCGATGCCCATCATAAAATAACTGATTTCCGCCGGACTAAAATGCTTCGACAGAGAGCGTGCCAAAACGCTGTATCCGGCAAAAGCTACACACGTCAGGAAGAGCATGGAGATCCCGCCCAAATTGGACAAGTTAAAGCTGCTCCCTTTCATGATAAAGATGAACACAACGCCGAACACAGATAAAAAGATCGACAGCTTCTGCAAAAGGGTCGTTGTTTCTTTTAAAAATAGGGAAGCAATGATCATCGTTACAACGGGTGTGAAGGCATACATAATACCTCCCTCGGCGGAGGTTGCGTGCTGTAATCCAAATGCTTGTAGCGTGAAAAATCCCAGCGGGTACATCAAAGCCAGCAGCAGCGCTTTAAATATGGGTTTGCCCCGATAAGACAACTTGATCCACCCCAAGGCCACCGGAATCGACAGGACTATAAAAGAAGCCGCAAACCGGTAGGTCAGCGTATCGATGGGATGGGCATGCACCAGTGCCATTTTAGTAAATAAAAATGAAAATCCAATAATTGCAGCATTCAGCACTGCAAAGAAATAAGCCAGTTTTAATCCGTTTGTTTGGGTGTTCATAAGCTGCCCTCCTCTCTTTCATACTTCGGGACCGTGTTCGCGAACGTCCTCTCCGATGAACTAAAGGTACAACAATGAGCGAGCCTGTGGGATATCAAATTATCATAACTGTATCGGTACAATTTTATAGAATGGGGCATCCTTATTATCCATAAAGCATGTTAATATCAACCGTATAAAGAAGTAGGAAGTGAAATAAACAGGAGGAGGATCATGGTGAAAAAATATATTTCGATTCTATCGGATATAGAGCTTAAAATTCGCGAGGGGCAATACATCTCGGGTCAGAAGCTGCCTTCTATCCGAGATGCTTCAGAGCTGTACGGATGCAGCAAAAGCACGATTTTGCGGGCATACGCCGAACTTGAAAAGAAACACGCCATCTATTCCATTCCGCAAAGCGGATATTATGTGGTGGAAAACTCTGGCGATGTGCGTCATAGCCAAGGTCATATTCAGGCCTCGATTGATTTTGCTTCGGCCTCCCCGGATTTAAACGTATTTCCTTATCTGGACTTTCAGCACTGTCTGAATCAGGCCATTGATACGTACAAATATCATTTGTTCACCTACGGAGATTCGCAAGGGCTGGAGACACTGCGTCATACGCTTGTTTCTCACTTGGCCGATAATCAGGTATTTGCAAAAATGGAGCGGATTATCGTCACTTCTGGTGTTCAGCAGGCACTGGAAATCCTTGCTAAAATGCCGTTTCCGAACGGCAAAAGGACGGTTTTGGTAGAGCAGCCGAGCTACGATATTTATTTGCGTTTTTTGGAGGGAGAGAGCATACCCGTCAGCACCATCGCCCGAACAGCAGTAGGTATGGATTTACAGGAATTGGAGCATCAATTTAAGAACGGGAGCATCAAGTTTTTTTACACCATGTCAAGATATCATAATCCCCTGGGGACCTCATACAACACAGAGGAACGCAAAGCTATAGCCGCATTAGCTGCCAAATACGATGTGTACATTGTGGAGGATGATTACATGGCTGATTTGGGGATCGATCACCTTTTTGATCCTATCTATGCGTACGATCAGACAGACCGTGTTATTTATTTAAAAAGCTTCTCGAAAATCATTTTCCCGGGCCTGCGCTTAGGCGTTGCGGTTTTGCCGGAGACCCTGTTAGAGACGTTCAGCGCACACAAAAGATACGTCGACACCTCCATTTTATCTCAGGCCGCACTTGATATTTATATTAAAAATGGAATGTATGAACGCCACAAGCACACGATATGCAGGCTGTATGCGGAACGCATTCGTATTTTAAACCAGGCAGTGGAGCGATACAATCAGAACGGGGTGATTGAAGTGTCGGCTGTAAGCTCGGGAGTGTATATGCAGTTTAAGCTGCCCCGGACAGTGAACATGGAGCGTTTGGTGCAGCGTCTTGCCGCGAGAAAGGTACAGGTGGTATCTGGTAAAGGATTTTACTTATCCGATTATAAGGAACACGAAAAGTTTTTACGCATCAGTATTTCACGTGCTCAGCCGGATCAAATTGACGAAGGGGTGAAAGCTATTATAGAGGAAGCGGGAAGAGGAAACTGGTATTAAGACCCTTTTTCCGTTATGATACATAGAGAAACATAGGTATAACAAACCATAGCTGTATATGTTCAATTCGGTTGTGGGAAATACATAACTTTGAATGCCGAGAGCATAGGTTCTGCACTTTCGAATCTGATCATCGGCTCACTGCCAAAGGAGGGTTTTGAATGGACGATTTGTTTTTGAAAATTGTGGATGGAACCATCCCCAGCAAAAAAGTGCTGGAAACTGACAATGTGCTCGCATTTCATGATATCCAGCCTGCGGCGCCAGTACACGTGCTCATTATTCCGAAGAAATATATTCCTTCAATGAATGCTGTGACGGAAGAGGATCTTCCTCTGATTGCGGAGATTCATCGTGTTGCAGTTGAGGTGGCGAAAAAACTGGGTATCGCTGAATCCGGTTATCGGTTGATTAACAACTGCGGTCCGGATAGCGGGCAAGCGGTGGGACATCTGCATTATCATCTGCTGGGCGGTGCCCCATTGGGTGCCTTGACGGGTATTTCGGACTCACATTCTTAAAATTGACAGTGCTTGTCTTTCAGTAATACGGACGTAATGGAGAAATATGTATCCTATATTTATTCATTTTTTCTTATAGGTTGACACCCGGTTTCCGTTTCACCTATAATAAAATTTGATGAACCGTGTTATTGCTCTTGGACGGTCTGGTCGGAGGGAGGGAAAACTGGTGTCTGAAACTAAAGTTCGCAAAAACGAGACAATTGATGCTGCACTTCGTCGCTTTAAACGTTCCATTGCTAAGGATGGCGTATTGGCTGAGGTGAAGAAACGCAAGCATTATGAAAAGCCAAGCGTAAAGCGCAAGAAAAAGTCCGAGGCTGCTCGTAAGAGAAAGTTCTAGGAGGATCTAAGCAATCATGAATTTGAGCGAACGATTGAACGAAGATATGAAGCAAGCAATGAAGAGTAAGGACAAGTTCAAACTCTCCACCATTCGAATGGTTCGTTCTACGATTAAAAATCTTGAAATAGATTTGAAACGGGATTTGGACGACAACGAAGTGCTTGATATTCTGAGTCGTGAGATCAAACAGCGAAAAGATGCCCTCCATGAATTTGAAAAAGCCGGTCGTGATGAACTTGCGACAAGCACTAAAGCAGAAATAGAGATCATCGCTCAGTACCTTCCCGAACAACTTTCTGAAGAAGAAATTAAAGTTATTGTACAGCAGACCATCCAGGAAACCGGTGCTTCTTCAAAAGCCGAGATGGGGAAAGTAATGACGGCCTTGATGCCTAAGGTAAAAGGCCGCGCTGACGGTAAGCTCGTGAACCAAGCGGTTCAGCAATTTCTGCAATAAACCTGCGACAAACAGGAAATCGCAACACCCTCTGTTTACAGAGGGTGTTATTTCTGTATCTGTCGCGTTTGTCATAGGCTGTTATTACGAGATGGATTTTTTGTAAGCGCTATCTATGATCATTTGAAACTTGATGTCTATCAGGTGCGTAAAGTACATGACAGCCATCAGGATTAGCAACATACTCAAGAATTTCACAATAAATCCTGAAAACTGTATGGTTTACCTGACAAAATTTGATATGCTGTAACATAGAAAGATCGAAAGGGGGGAGAGTAATGCATAGAGAACATCACCACTCCAGCCGCAAAATGATCTTTTGGACCATGTGGATCATGATATCAGTTCTGCTGTTGCCATTATTCCATTCGGGATCAGCGGCGGCCGCTGTGAAAGGCGGTTCTGTGTTCGTTATACCGGTGGATCAGGAAATTGAACAGGGACTGGGCAGCTTTATGGAACGCGGCTTTACAGAAGCGGTGGAGTCCAAAGCGGGCCTCATTGTGCTGGATATTAATACGCCTGGTGGACGGGTAGACACGGCGGAGAAGCTGGGCAAGCTGATTAAGGAAAGCCCCATCCCGACCGTAGCCTATGTTAGAGGCGAAGCGGCCTCTGCGGGCAGCTATATTGCGTTAAGCGCAAACAAAATTGTTATGATGCCGGGCAGCATTATTGGAGCAGCAGCGCTGGTGGACGGCAAAGGGCAGGCTGTCACGGATCCGAAAACGGTAGCTTGGTGGAAGAGCAGCATGGCATCTGCCGCAGAATCCGGCGGACGTAACCCAGATATTGCGAGAGGTATGGTAGACTCCAAAATTGCTGTAGCTATACCGGAGCTGAACTTTAATAAAGAAAAAGGTCAGATCATTTCTTTAACCAGCGAGGAAGCGCTTAAACTGGGCTATGCGGATCACATCGCCTCTTCAGAGCAAGAAGTTATCCAGTGGATGGGCTATAGCGCGGATGATGTATTTCACGTGGAGCGGACATGGGCTGAAAAAGCAGCCGAGATATTGACTAACCCGATTGTGCAGACATTGCTTTTATTTATCGGTATCGCGGGGGTTGTCATTGAACTACTCGTACCTGGCTTTGGAGTGCCGGGAATTTTAGGTGTGCTCGGATTTGGTTTGTACTTTTTCGGCAATTATATTGCTGGCTTTGCAGGTTCCGAGACGTGGCTGTTGTTTATCATCGGTCTGGCTTTGCTTATACTTGAAATGTTCATTCCAAGCTTTGGTATTCTGGGTATTTTAGGTTCCATCAGTCTTGTCGCCGGAGTTGTTCGCGCGGCCTACAACATGCAGCATGCTTTTATATCATTGGGTATAGCCTTTGCTGCTGCCGTTGCTGTAGTGGCGATCATTGCCGTTGCTTTCAAGGATCGGGGAATATGGAACCGTTTTATACTTAAAGAAAGCTTGACGGCTGACCAAGGCTTTTCTTCGGTTGTGAACCGGGAAGTGCTATTGGGACAGCGAGGTGTGAGTCTGACACCGCTTCGTCCAGCAGGAACAGTGCTTATCGCTGACGAACGTGTGGACGTCGTGACGAACGGCGAGTTTATTGCTACGGATATGCCCATTATCGTATCCAAAGTAGAAGGCGGACGCATTGTGGTCAAGGCGGACACCAACGTCTGAACCACGCAAACAAACGAAGAATTAGATTAATGGAGGATGATGCGAGTGTTCGAATCGGGTATTGTCAGCGTTTTGCTGATTGCCGTTGTAGTGATTATTGTGTTAAGCGTATTTTTTAGTTTTTTCCCGGTGATGCTGTGGATTTCAGCATTGGCTTCGGGGGTGCGGATTGGCATCATTACACTGGTGGCTATGCGATTACGGCGTGTAACGCCAAGCCGGATTGTGAATCCGCTGATTAAGGCAACTAAGGCTGGTCTGGGCTTAAACATCAACCAACTGGAAAGTCATTTTCTCGCGGGTGGTAATGTAGACCGAGTGATCAATGCGCTGATTGCTGCGCAGCGGGCCAACATTCCGCTCGAATTTGAACGCGCAGCTGCGATTGACCTTGCGGGTCGGGATGTTCTGCAAGCGGTCCAAATGAGTGTTAATCCGCGTGTCATTGAGACACCTACTGTCGCTGCGGTAGCCAAGGATGGTATCGAAGTGAAGGTTAAGGCTCGTGTTACAGTGCGTGCCAACATTGATCGACTCGTTGGGGGTGCCGGAGAAGAAACGATTATTGCGCGGGTCGGTGAAGGTATCGTTACGACTGTCGGCTCCAGTAATTCGCATAAGGACGTGCTGGAGAATCCGGATTCCATTTCGAGAACGGTGCTGTCCAAAGGTCTGGATGCCGGAACGGCGTTTGAAATCTTGTCCATTGATATTGCGGACGTTGATGTAGGTAAAAATATTGGTGCCTTTCTGCAAACTGAGCAGGCGGAAGCCGATAAACGGATTGCGCAGGCGAAAGCCGAAGAACGGCGTGCAATGGCCGTGGCGCAGGAGCAGGAAATGAAGGCGCGTGTCGTAGAGATGAGAGCGCGTGTGGTTGAATCCGAATCCGAAGTGCCGCTGGCGATGGCTGAGGCGCTACGTGGCGGAAAACTCGGCGTTATGGACTATATGAATTTGAAAAATATTGAGGCAGATACGCAAATGCGCGGCTCCTTGGGCAAACCGAATGAAAACTCGGGAAATGACAACAAGAACCGGGATTAAGGGATATAGCCGATGAATTACGGCAGCAAGGCGGTGAGTTATGAACTTTATCAGCTGGATTTTTGAGCATTTGTATATCCTGATTGTGATCGGCTTTGCATTGGTGTCTTTTTTGGGTAAAAGCATGAAAAGCACAGAGAGAAAAGCGCCGCCGGGAAAGGGAATGCCTACTTTTGGTGGCGATCACGACTCTCGCGGCCCTTCGTCACCATCGGGCCCTTCCCTTATGGGACGTAGCCAGGAGCACCGTCAGCCGCAAAGGCAGGATACTGCCGGAGAATTGCAGCGTCAGTTCCCTGATGAACGGCGTGTAGTTATGGAAGCTCGTCGCATGGAAGAACAAATGAATGATTGGACGGAAACAGAGCAACATACGAATCGGGATTCCTTGGATAACGGTTCGACTCTGGAGGATCGAATCCGAGCCATGGAAGAGGAGCGTAGAGCAGTTTTAGCCCGTCTTGATCACATATCCAATGCAAGGGAGTCGGGAGAGATTACAGATGCTCCTGAGGAAGCTTTGCAGGAGCGCAGCACAGTAACCTCGGCTGACCTGCGCAGAGGCGTGATTTGGGCAGAAATATTGGGTCCACCGCGTTCCAAGCGTTATATGAGTGGAGGAAGACGTTAAAAAGACATGAGTTGATATTGTTTTATTCGAGCAGTTTGCATGAATGGTTTAGTCCGCCCCGGCTTTAGCTGGTGCGGACTATTTTTTTGCTAATACATAGGCCGGTCCAGAATAGAAATCAGTTTAGCGACAGATCCTCTTATGACCTGACATAAGATGTGATAAACCCTGTAGCAGCAAGGTTTTCTTACGTCTTTTGTAAGCTAAAATTCTGTCATTCTGTCTACTTTAATGATGGATTTTTGAAAATATATAAAGATAAAACGATCAAATGTAAGAATCTAAATGAAGGTTTCTGAAAACGGTTTTCATTTTTTTGTTTTTATATATAATGTTCTCAAAGATAGATACTTCTGAAAATTCACTCCAAATTTAGAGAAAATAAACGGAATTCAGAGATGAGGTGACCCAGGTATAAAAGTATATATTACATGTTTAGGAGGATGGGATGGATGAATAATAGCTTGTTTAGAAAAAAGAGCATTGATCAGTTGCTTGCTGCAACGCGGGGTGAAAAGGCACTTAAAAAAGAGCTTGGCGCCTTTGATTTAACCATGCTTGGCATTGGAGCTATTATCGGAACGGGGATTTTTGTGTTGACAGGCACGGGAGCGGTCACGGCTGGTCCGGGTCTGATTATTTCTTTTGTGATTGCGGGGCTTGCCTGTTTATTCGCAGCACTGGCTTATGCAGAGTTTGCATCTACCGTTCCGGTATCCGGTTCTGTTTATACTTTTACATATGCAACGATGGGGGAGCTTCTGGCTTTTATTATCGGATGGGATTTGATTTTGGAGTATATGCTTGCCGCCAGTGCGGTTTCCGCAGGCTGGTCGGGTTATTTTGTATCTTTTTTGAATGGAATGGGTATTCATATCCCGCTTGAGTTCACTGCGGCACCGGGTGCGTTAAAAGATCAAACCACCTATTTTAATCTTCCCGCATTTTTGATTTTGATGGGGATTACTTTCTTGCTTTACTTTGGAATCAAAGAATCCAAACGTATTAATAATATCATGGTTATTGTAAAAGTTGTTGTGATTTTATTATTTATTTTCGTTGCTTTTAAATATGTAAAGCCGGATAACTGGACGCCTTTTATACCATTTGGGTTCAGTGGAGTGTTGGGAGCCGCAGCACTGGTATTCTTTGCTTTTATCGGCTTTGATGCCGTTTCGTCTGCCGCAGAAGAAACCAAAAATCCGGCTCGGGATTTACCGCGCGGCATTATTTTTTCACTTATTATATGTACGTTTTTGTATGTCATTGTCAGCGGGATTATGACAGGCATTGTGCCTTTTATGGACTTTGAAGGTATTTCTCATCCGGTGTCACTTGTCTTGCAGGTTGCAGGTCAGAACTGGGTTGCGGGGATTGTGGATGTGGGGGCCATTTTAGGGATGACTACAGTCATGCTGGTAATGCTCTATGGTCAAACCCGTATCATGTTTGCCATGTCACGTGATGGCTTGGTGCCAAAAGTAATGTCAAAGGTTCATCCTAAATACAAAACTCCTTATATTAATACGTTGTTTTTTGGTACATTATCTGCATTAATGGGTGGGTTGATTCCGCTGGATGAGTTAGCGAGTTTGGTGAATATCGGTACCCTCTCAGCATTTATTCTGATTTCAGTTGCCGTCATTGTGATGAGAAGAACACAGCCCGATCTTCCTAGAGCCTTCCGATGTCCGGGTGTTCCGTATGTTCCGATTTTGGCTATTATTTCGTGTGGAGCGCTCATCTTGAATTTGCACAGCCAAACGTTTATCCGTTTTCTGATTTGGCTTGTTATAGGTTTGGTCGTTTACTTTCTATATTCCAGAAAAAACTCTCTTTTGAATCATAATTCAGGAAAATAACAGAGTGGCTCTATATAATCAGGGAAAGACAATCTCGTTTCGATGCTTTAAACGAGGTTGTCTTTTTTATTGTGCATTTTGCAAGTATCAAGACTCTTGCTTTGCAAGATAAGGGCTACTATGAATTGTTAGTTTCGTTTCATAAATATGGCGGCTGGAACATAAAGTGTACAGTACAGTTATCTGTGGCGCTGGTGTAACGACGTCCATATCTAAGCGGCATCGGCAATTTATAAAAAAGCATCGTAGTTGCCATAAAAATGACTATGATTCACTGGATGGCTATAACAGGGATGAAAATCAGCAGCGTAGCTGCCATGAAAACAACTATTAACCGTTGGATAACAATTGTTTTCATGACAGGAAAGGAGATTCCGTCGTATGAGCCGGATGAGCCGCAAACTGCGAAAGTGGGCCAGTGAGACGCTGGAACTTCCGCAGGACATTCTATTTGACCTGCCGCGGTTAACTCTCATTGGCAGCCGCCAGCTTTATGTGGAGAATCACCGGGGCGTCGTGGACTTCACGCCGGATCGGCTTGTACTTGCGCTTGCGCAGGGCAGGTTGCGGGTGACGGGGCATGGGCTTGTCATTACATCTATTATGCCCGAGCAGGTAAGTGTGGAAGGACACATTACGGATATCCAATTGGAAGGAACGGAGGAAGGCTCATGAAACATCCCGCTTTAACAAAGTTGCGTGGCACAGTTACTCTTGACGTCAAGGGCGAGAGCGTGGAAGCTTTCATTAATCTGCTCACTGAGCATCAAATACCTGTTTGGAACGTGCGGCCGATGGGTACAAGACATGCAGAAATGAACCTTCTGCTGCCGCACGTCTTCCTGCTGCGTCCGCTTTTGAGAAGGACAGGCTGCAAAATGCATATTTTGAAGCGACAGGGAATTCCCTTTACCATTGCGAGGCTTGCCAAACGCAAATTTTTTCTGATTGGACTGGCTATATTCTGGATAGGCCTGTTCCTGATGTCTTCGCTCATCTGGGATGTTGAAGTAAAGGGAAATGACAAGCTCTCAACGGAAGCTGTACTCAAGGCTGCCCGTCAGGAGGGGTTGTACCCTTTTCAATGGAGCTTCCGTGTTTCCAGTCAGGACAAGCTTTCACGTGCGCTCATGCAGAAGCTCCCTGAGGCATCCTGGATCGGTGTGGAGAAGCAGGGCACCTCGGTGACGATTCAGGTCGTTGAAGCCTCACAGCCTACTCCTGAGCCGCTCTACAGTCCACGTCATCTTATTAGCAAGGCAGATGCGGTAGTCACTGAAATTTTTGCCGAGCAGGGTCGTCCTGTCGTGCATAAAAATACACGTGTCAAAAAAGGAGCCATTCTTATCTCGGGAACGCTCGGGGATGAGGAGAATCAGCAGCAGGTTGTAGCCAAGGGGGAGATTAAGGGCCTCGTGTGGCATGAGTATGAAATCAGTAGTCCGACGGTGCGACGTAGCAGCACATATACTGGAAACAGTCATGAACGCCTGTATTTGGTACTGGGCAACCATGCGGTGCAGCTATGGGGATATGGAAAAATTCCTTATTCCACGCATAAAACCACAGTTGAGCATGACCCGCTGACGTGGCGATCCTTCCGTCTTCCAGTCGGTTGGATGACCGAAAACGTGAGGGAGACAAAGATACATGAGGATAAGCTTACGGAAGCAGAAGCCCAAAATAGGGGAATAGAAGGGGCGAGAGCCAATATTTTAGCGAAATACGGCAAAGGAACGAAAATAATGAGCCAAAAAATTTTGCATGAGAAGAGAGAGAATGGTAAAGTTTATATGAAAGTGCTTTTTGAAGTGGAACAGAATATTGCGGAAGAACTTCCGCTAGTTCATAACCAAGGAGAATGAGGCTATTTGGCAGAACAACAACGCAGCATACAAATTGCATTGAACAATGCGGGAGAAGGACAGGCGCTGTTCGGCCCGCAGGATTCCTTTTTAAAATTGATTGAAGCGGCTGTTCCAGCAAAAATGGATTCCCGTGAGGCGGAAATCAATATTTTTGGCAACGCTCACGAGGTGGAAGTGCTTGAACAATTGTTCGATGTACTGCTCCAGTTAATTCGTAATGGGTATATCCTGACCGAAAGAGACGTCCATTATGCGATTGAGTTGGCAAAAGATTTACGCGCTGATCAATTGCTTGATCTGTTCAAGGGAGAAATCACGACCACCTTCCGTGGAAAGCCGATCCGTGTCAAAACAATTGGACAAAAGCACTATGTTACCACGATAAAAAAACGCGATATTGTATTTGGAATTGGCCCGGCGGGTACGGGTAAAACGTATTTGGCCGTGGTGCTGGCGGTAGCTGCCCTGAAGGAAGGTTCAGTCAAGCGTATTGTATTAACCCGTCCTGCGGTGGAAGCAGGCGAGAATCTGGGCTTTTTGCCAGGGGATTTGCAGGAAAAGGTTGATCCGTATCTGCGTCCGTTGTATGATGCGTTGTACGATGTTATGGGACCGGAGCAGACAGCAAAGGCACTGGAGCGCGGGTTGATTGAAATCGCGCCGCTGGCCTATATGCGGGGACGGACGCTGGATGATTCGTTCATTATTTTGGATGAAGCGCAAAACACCACGCCGGAGCAAATGAAAATGTTTTTGACCCGACTTGGCTTTGGTTCCAAAATGGTCATCACCGGCGATGTTACGCAAATTGATTTGCCTCGTGGCAAAAAATCCGGTCTGATTGAAGCAAATGCGATTTTACAGGGAATTGAGGAAATAGGCTTCGTACATTTTGCACAAGAGGATGTTGTCCGTCATTCCCTGGTTCAGAAAATAATCGTGGCTTACGACCAGGTTGCCGAAAATCAGGGATAAGCCTTCATATCACGAAAGTGGAGCTATCAGAAGTACGAAAATAAGCAGCGTAGCTGTCTTGAAAAAGATGATGGAGAGGGATTGTTTCAGATGACCTCGAAGGAATTGTCTAAGGGCAAAACGTTCCAGCATAGAATGAGTGGATGGAAGTATAGCGTGGCAACACGCTATCTTCTGTTTTTATTTTTAGTGGTTCTTTTTTACGTAGGTTTAGCGTCCAAGCTGCTTCCCGAGCGCTATGACATTCGGGTAAACCAGCCAAGTGAAAAGGAAATTGTTGCTCCGATGCAGCTTCCGAACAGCAAAGCGACGTTAAAGGCTCAGGAAGAGTCTGCCGAACGGGTACAGCCCATGTATACGATTGTACCGATTCGCAACGATAACCTGATTACTGGTATTCTGGACCGAATTGAACGGCTCAATCAGGATGACCAGGTTTCCAGATCCGATAAAATTTCTATTTACAAAGACGAGATTCCTCAGCGTGCGCGAGAATTTGTGCAAAATTTTGTGAATAATAGCCGTAATGCCGATGCCTACCCGGAAAAGCTATTGGACGAAGTGCTGCAAAAAACAAAAGAGCAAACATACCGGATTCCAGAGGAAACCTTTATCAAAATTCCGCGTCTCACGTCTGAGGATATTGCAGAGATGCGGCCGGTTGCCCGTGAAATCGTGACCGGATTGATGAACGATCAGATTACAGATGCACAAACAGCCCGGGCCAAGGTGGCCGAGCGGGTCAGTACGAGTACGCTTACCAAGCGCACCTCTCGTGAAGTCGTTCAGGAGCTTGCAAGGCTTGTGATTACGGCCAACAAGTTTTATGATGATACAGCTACGAAGGACGCCAGGGTACAGGCCCGTGAAGATACACCAACAGTCTACATCAAACAGGGTGAAGTGCTTGTCAAGAAAGGCGAGATTATTACCCAGGAAATCTACACTTTACTGGATGAAAACGAGCTTTTAAAGGATAAGATCAACTATTGGCCGCAATTTGGCCTGTTGATGCTGTCTTCGATGCTGGCCTTGGGCCTGTTTATGTATATTCGCCAGTTCCAATCACGAACACGCCGCTTTAAGTATAACAATGCACAGTTGCTCATGCTGGTGTTGATTTTTGTGATTACGGTAGGCGCAATGATGTTAACCGCCATATTACAGAACAGTGAACGGTCTTATCTCGGCTATCTGGCGCCTATCGCGCTTGGAGCCATGCTCGTAACGTTGTTACTCGATATGTCGCTTGCCTTCGTTTGTGCCGTTATATTCAGTATATTAGCAAGTGTCATTTTGAATGTCCGACAAGGACAAATTTTTGATTTTAACTTCGGATTTTTTGCCCTTGTGGTTTGTCTTGCGTCGATTTTCTCGACGCATCGAGCTAGTCAGCGTTCAACGCTGTTTAAGGGGGCAATTATGGTATGCTTGTTCGGCGCCGTGTCGGTCTTCACTCTGGCGCTGATCGACCAAAGCAACTGGACTCAAACGACGACGCTCTATGCGGTAGCTTTTGCTTTTGCGGGCGGTTTGATTACAGCGATACTTGTTATTGGGCTAATGCCATTTTTTGAGTCTACCTTTGGCATTTTGTCAGCGCTAAAGCTGGTTGAGCTGTCTAACCCGAATCATCCACTATTGCGCAAGTTACTTACAGAGACACCGGGTACGTATCACCACAGTGTAATGGTAGGTAATCTGTCAGAGGCAGCAGCGGAGGCTATAGGTGCTAACGGCTTGCTGTGCCGGGTCGGTTCGTATTATCATGACATCGGTAAAACAAAGCGGCCTTCATACTTCATTGAGAATCAGAACGGTATGGATAATCCGCATGATACGATAGAGCCGAAGCTGAGTAAGTCCATCATTATTGCCCATGCCCGTGATGGTGTGGAAATGCAATTGGATTACAAGCTGCCCAAGCCGATTCGCGATATTGCCGAGCAGCATCACGGAACGACATTTCTACACTATTTTTATCACAAGGCGCTGCGTGAAGCGGAAGAACAGGGCGTAGAGCCGGACTTTACCGAGGATGATTTTCGCTATCCTGGGCCAAAAGCCCAGTCTAAGGAGGCTGCTGTAGTCGGGATTGCTGATAGTGTGGAAGCAGCCGTCCGTTCCCTGCGGAAACCAACAGTGGACCAGGTGGAGTCGATGATTGAAAAAATTATTAAAAGTCGTCTTGATGATCACCAGTTCAATGATTGTGAATTAACGATGCGGGAGCTTGATATTGTGGCTCAAACTCTTAAAGAAACCGTGATGGGAACTTTCCATTCCCGTATTGAGTATCCCGAAGAAAGACCAAAGCCTGAGAACGGGAAAGCATAACATAGTAGGCGTGTGTATGAATTGCGGCGGAGCATTAGAATTAAAAGGAGCGGTTGGCATGAGCCTTCAATTAGCTTGGAATAATGAACAAAACGATATGGCAATTAATGAATCCTTGATTGGTTTGCTGAACACTCTATTGGAGGAAGCAGGTAAGGTGGAAGGGGTGACGGACGGTGAGGTGGCCCTCACCTTCGTTAATGATGAGCAAATTCATGAATTAAACAGGGATTATCGCGGAATCGACCGTCCAACCGATGTGCTGTCATTTGCCATGAAGGAAACACTGGATGAAGAGCTTGAAATCATCTATGAACCGGATGATGAAGGACCGCTGGATGATGTGCCAGATGTGCTGGGTGATATTATTATTTCCGTGCAGACAGCTCAGGCTCAAAGCGAGGATTACGGTCATTCCATTGAGCGTGAAATCGGCTTTTTGTTTGTTCACGGGTTCTTGCATTTACTGGGCTATGATCATCAGGATGAGGCCAGTGAAGCTGAAATGATGGGCAAGCAAGAAGCAGTACTGGCTCAAGTGGGGTTGACACGGTAATGAGACGTCAGCCTTGGAGAATGACCTTTCGTTATGCCGCAGAAGGTGTGATGTATGCTCTGCGCACGCAAATAAATATGCGGATACATGTGGTCGTGACGTTTCTCGTCATCGCAGCAGGCCTAAGCCTGCGCATCTCCCGACTCGACTGGTTATTCGTCTCCATGGCGATTGCCATGGTAATCGTGGCCGAGCTAATCAATACCGCTGTTGAAGCGGCGATAGATTTAATCTCGCCTGATATCCATCCGCTGGCCAAAGCGGCTAAAGACACCGCCGCCGGAGCCGTGCTCCTGGCAGCGGTTTTTGCTGTAATTATTGGTATATTTGTGTTTTACAGGCCGTTGTTGACCTTGATTAGTCAAATTTTTTAATGGAAAAACACATTTTTGTAATCATACTAAAGAAAAAACCTAACTCAAAAACCAAAAAAATAGGCGCTTAATAGTGCTGGAGGAAACGAAATGGCTAAGAAACACTTTAAATCAGGCTTTGTTGCGATTGTTGGCAGACCCAATGTAGGGAAATCAACTCTGATGAACCATGTAATCGGCCAGAAAATCGCCATTATGTCGGACAAGCCCCAAACCACACGTAACAAAATACACGGGGTATTCACTACAGAGGACACGCAAATTGTATTTTTGGACACACCGGGCATTCATAAGCGTCAGTCAAAACTGGGCGATTACATGAATCAGACGGCCTTTAATACGTTGGGCGAAGTTGAGGCTGTACTTTTTCTTATTGACGCCGCTGAAGGATTAGGCGGAGGCGACCGTTTTATTGCCGAGCAGCTGAAACAGGTAAAAACGCCAGTTATTCTTGTTTTAAATAAAATTGACCGTATTGAGCCGGAAGCACTGCTGCCCCTGATTGAGCAGTACCGCAAGCTGTACGACTTTGCAGAAATTGTGCCAATCTCAGCTAAAATGGGCAACAATGTGAACCGTCTACTGGAGCAGGTACAGAAATACTTGCCTGAAGGCCCACAATATTACCCGGATGACCAAATTACCGACCATCCGGAGCAGTTCGTCATTGCCGAACTGGTTCGGGAAAAGATTTTGCATATGACGCGCGAGGAAGTACCACATTCTATTGCAGTCATGATTGAAGACATGAAAGTGCAAGACAACGGTGTAGTGCATATTATGGCTGTCATTTTTGTGGAGCGGGATTCCCAGAAGGGAATTATTATCGGTAAGCAGGGAGCCATGCTCAAGGAAGTGGGCAAACAAGCACGCATAGATATCCAAAACCTGCTGGGTTCCAAAATTTTCCTAGAACTGTGGGTAAAGGTCAAAAAAGACTGGCGTAACCAGGATCGTGTACTGCGTGACCTCGGATTCCACCGCGATGCTTAAAAAGCATAGCTCGACTCTACGGTCACTTTAGTTCAAAGGTTTATTGAGCTAAAATTAGTTGGAACCATATATGTTCAGTCTTTTAAGCACCATTAAAAAGCCGTACCGACCTCAAACACAAGACATAAAGTATAATGATGTCTTGTGGTCATTCCAAGCGTCGCGCATGTGCGGCGCTTAACTCTTTGCTCTTCCTACCCTTTTCTTCCAGCGATGAAATAAGGAGCGTTTTTCAAAAGGGTTATGTAACTGCGTGCACGTTGCAGCGGAGCGAAGGATTTGAATCTGAAGAAGCGCCAGTGTTCGCCTTTACCCCCGAATTTAACCCTTTGTATGTTTGTACATTCAAATAAATTCGGGGGTAACAGCGATCGTAAGATCAAATCATTTGCGAAGCGGTGTTTCACCCCGCATACAGTACCCTTTTTCAAACCACAACCATTTATTTCATCGCATACTTCACCTCTCTTCGCATCATCCTAATTTTGAGATGCAAACGTCATTTCCGAAGAAAGGATGAATACGATTGCGAGATTTTTCGTGGAAGTATTTTGCGATGACTGGGGATGTCGGTGCGTATCTGTTATACAGGGAGAGCGCCGTGACAAGGGAACAAGACACGGATGAAGGAGAGTCGGACGAGCATGAAGAAGCCCGTGAATAGCGCGAGTCATTGGCTTCTTCGCGAATGTTTGGGGGAAGAGGCATGCTTTACAGGGTGGAAGGAATCGTCATCCGCAGCATGGATTACGGTGAGGGGAACAAAATTATTACGCTTTGCACCGAAAGCGGCGGTAAGACAGGCGTGCTGGTCAGAGGAGCCAAAAAGCCCAAAAGCCGTCATGCCGCTTTAACGCAGCCGTTTACGTATGGTGAATTTGTTTTTTTTCGAAATACCGGCTTGGGCACGTTGAATGCTGGTGAAATTATCCAATCCCACCATACACTGCGCGAGGATATTACCAAGGCCGCATACGCCTCATATGCCTGTGAATTGCTCGACCGGGTACTACACGATGAAGAAACGGGCACCTTCTGGTTTAAGCAGCTTAAAGCATGTCTGGAAGCGTTGGAGAGCGGCAAAGATCCACTGATCGTCATGAGCATTTATGAATTTAAAATATTGCAGGCGGCCGGATATGCTCCCCAGCTTGATGCTTGTATTTCCAGCGGACAACCGTGTGCTGATGAAGATATGTTTATCAGTCCGAGGCTGGGCGGAGTTTTATGTCGAGGCTACAAGCATTTTGATCCGGCTGCATTGAGTGTCACACCGCGTACGTTGAAGCTGTTACGTTTGTTCGCGAGAATGGATTTAAACCGGCTAGGCAACATTGATGTAAAGGACTCGACCAAGCTGGAAATCAAACATGTCATGCGCCAGTTCATGGACATGCAGTTGGAGGTTAAGCTGAAATCCCGTAATTTTTTGGACCAGCTCGACAAGTATGACATGTGAAACCTCTTGCTCCCTTGACTGTGCTGCTGAAAACGTGTAATATCCTACTATATATCTCCTTAGGGAGCAGAGGCATTGAACGAGAAAGTAGCGGAGTTTATTCTCTAGAGTAAGCGAGTCGGGGATGGTGTAAGCCCGGCGGGAAATCTTCGTGAACAAGGCACTCGGGAGCATCTGATTGGACACGGAAAAGAGGATTACAGTCTGGCTGGTGATGAAGGACTGCAATCAAGTAGGGTGGAACCGCGGGAGTCAGCTCTCGTCCCTACGTCTGTACAGGCGTAGAGGCGGGGGCTTTTTGCTGTCTCTGACGAGGCTTGTTGGAAGTTGGCGGCCCTGTACATAGAAGATTTACGAAGAACGATCACCACCATTTGAGGTAATTTGGAAGGGAAGTGTGTACCATGAATTTTCAGCAGATGATTTTGACACTGCAACAATTTTGGGCTGAGCACAACTGTATTATTGTACAGCCGTATGACACGGAAAAAGGGGCAGGTACAATGAACCCGATGACGTATTTGCGTTCGATTGGACCTGAGCCGTGGAACGTAGCTTATGTCGAGCCGTCCCGCCGCCCCGCAGATGGACGTTATGGAGAGAACCCAAATCGTCTGTATCAGCATCACCAGTTTCAGGTTGTTTTGAAGCCATCGCCTGATAACATTCAGGAATTGTATCTGGAGAGCTTGAGCCGTCTTGGCATTAATCCTCTGGAGCATGATATTCGCTTCGTTGAAGATAACTGGGAAGCGCCAACGCTGGGAGCGTGGGGATTAGGTTGGGAAGTATGGCTGGATGGTATGGAAATTACCCAATTCACGTATTTTCAGCAAGTGGGCGGTATCGATGCCAGTCCGGTTGCGGTTGAAATTACGTATGGTATGGAGCGTCTTGCTTCCTACATTCAGGACAAGGAGAACGTGTTCGATCTTGAGTGGGTTAATGGCATCACGTATGGTGATGTTTTCCACCAGCCTGAATTTGAGCATTCTAAATATACGTTTGAAGTATCTGATGTCAAAATGCTTTTCACTCTTTTTAATATGTATGAAGAAGAAGCGAATAAAGCCATGGCGCAGCACCTTGTATTTCCAGCCTACGATTATGTGCTGAAATGCTCTCATGCGTTCAACTTGCTGGATGCCCGCGGGGCAATCAGTGTAACGGAACGGACCGGATTTATTATGCGTGTGCGGAATTTGGCCCGTCAGGTGGCTGCAACTTATCTGGAGGAACGCGAGAAGCTCGGCTTCCCGCTGTTGAAGAAAGGAGGTGCGGCACATGTCTAAGGATTTGCTGTTTGAAATTGGTTTGGAAGAAGTGCCCGCCCGCTTTATCCCTGCTGCGATTCAGCAGTTGAAGGAGCGTATGACTGCATGGCTGGACAGCTCACGTATTGCTCATGGTGATGTAGAAGCTTATGCTACCCCTCGTCGTCTGGCGGTGTTGGTTAAGGAGGTAGCAGAAAAGCAGGAAGATATTAACGAAGAAGTCAAAGGTCCTTCCCGCAAAATCGCACTTGACGAAGCTGGCAATTGGAGCAAGGCTGCTCTCGGCTTTGCCCGCAGCCAAGGTGTTGATCCTGAACAGTTTACATTCAAGGAGCTTGGAGGCGTGGAGTATATTTACGCGACCAAGAGCAGTATAGGTGTACCGACAACGGAAGTGCTGTCCGAAGGCTTATTACACATTTTGCATGCCATGACTTTCCCTAAATTTATGCGCTGGGCCAGCTATGACTTTAAGTTTGTTCGTCCAATCCGCTGGTTGATCGCCTTGTTTGGCAACGACATTGTTAACCTAGAAATTGCCGGGGTTCAATCTGGGAATGTGACAAGAGGACATCGTTTTCTCGGGCAGGATACTGTTGTGGAAAGTCCGGCAGACTATGTTGAGGCACTTCGTAAACAGCATGTCATTGTGGATATTGCGGAACGCCAGTCCATTATCGTGAAGCAGATTGAAGCATTGGCAGCCGAAAAAGACTGGACGATCGCGGTTAAGGATGATCTGCTGGAAGAAGTGCTGTATCTGGTCGAAACGCCGACGGTACTGTTTGGAGGTTTTGATCCAGCGTTCCTCAACATTCCGAAGGATGTGCTGATTACTTCCATGCGTGAGCATCAACGCTATTTCCCAGTGCTGGATCGCGCGGGAGAGCTGCTGCCATACTTTGTTACAGTACGTAACGGTGGAAGCCAATCGCTGGATGTCATTGCCAAAGGGAACGAAAAAGTATTGCGCGCACGGCTATCTGATGCCAAATTCTTTTATGAAGAAGATCAGAGACTGGAAATCAAGGATGCACTCTCCAAGCTGGAAAGTATCGTTTTCCACGAGGAATTGGGTACGGTTGGAGACAAGGTACGGCGGATTCGCCGCATTGCCGATGCTTTAGCTGAGAAGCTGCGGGTTTCCCCCGATACACAGGAGTCGGTTAGCCGGTCGGCGGATATTTGTAAATTCGACTTGGTAACGCAAATGGTATATGAGTTTCCGGAACTGCAAGGTGTTATGGGTGAGGACTATGCCCGTAAGGCTGGAGAGAAGGAAGAAGTGGCGAGAGCGGTGTTTGAGCACTATCAGCCGCGTTTTGCCGGAGAAACGGTTCCTTCTACGAACGCAGGAGCTATTGTCAGCATCGCTGACAAAATTGACACCATCACTGGCTGCTTCTCCATCGGTATTATTCCGACAGGCTCGCAGGACCCTTATGCGCTTCGTCGCCAAGCCGCAGGTATTGTGCAGATTTTACTGGATCGTAATCTTTCGACAACTTTGTCTGATGTGTTCAATATTGCACTTGACGTACACGACAACCTTGGAAATATGAAACGTTCTGCCGATGAAATTCGTAAAGAGTTACATGAATTCTTCGGTTTACGTGTGAAAAAACTGTTGTCCGAGACGCTTCGTTATGACGTCGTAGACGCCGTGCTTGCTGCCGGATTTGATGATGTTGCTTCTGTCGTTGATCGCGGAGCAGCTCTGATGAATGCGGTACAAACGGGAGATACCTTTAAGACAACAGTAGAGTCGTTTAACCGTGTAGGTAATTTGGCTGCAAAAGCTGTTCATGCATCAGTTAATACGGGTGAATTTACGGAGCAGGGTGAAAAAGCGCTCTATGAAACATGGTACGGCGTTTATGAATCTTATACTACAGCATTGCAGGAAGGCGATGCTACGCGAGCTTTAGCACTTGCCTCGTCTATTACTCCTGCGGTGACAGCGTTCTTTGATTCCGTAATGGTTATGGCTGAGGATGATGCGATCCGTAATAACCGATTGGCATTGCTGGCCGCTATTGATAGAGAGCTGAAGCGTTTTGCCGATTTTTCCAAGCTCGTGGGCTAATCGTAGCTGTAATAGTATGAATAACTTGAAAAAATGGGTATAAATATACGGAACGGTGTAAGAGCGATCTTGCAGCCGTTCCGTATTTTACTCGAATCCGGATGGAGATGGGGGATGCTTGTGGGAATATCCGGAGGTTTATCGGATGTGCGGATCGTTGTCGACGGAGACGCTTGTCCTGTCAAAAGCGAAATTGCGGATACAGCTTCCCGTTTTCATGTTCAGGTTATTATGGTATCTTCATATGATCATCTTATCCAGGGCAGCGGAGGCGTGACCGTCGTAAAAGTGGACCGGAGCGACCAAAGCGCTGATCTCTATATTGCTAATCATATCCGCCGGGGGGATATTGTAACCACCAACGATTACGGTCTTGCCGCACTCGCTTTGGCTAAAGGCTGTGAGGTTATGTCTTTTCGCGGAACGATGTATCGAAACGATTCGATTGATTTTATGCTCGACCGCCGTCATACCTCTGCCAAGGAAAGGAAAAAAGGACGTTATGGAAAAGGTCCTAAACCGTTTACATCAGAGGATCGTGAAGTTTTTCAACATAAACTGACAAAACTTTTACTCTTCTTGCAGGAGAATGAATAACGGTATCGAATTATATTTACGTGCTAAAGAGATGAAGGTGGTTAACATGAGTGCTGGACAAGGCAACATACCGGACGATATCATTGAGTCGGTTTTACAGCATCATGATATCGTAGATACGGTAAGTAAGTACGTGCATTTGACCAAGCAGGGGAAGTATATGAAAGGCCTCTGTCCTTTTCATTCCGAAAAAACCCCTTCATTCACCGTGACACCGGATCGTCAGATTTTTTACTGCTACGGCTGCGGCGCGGGAGGCAATGCCATCAAATTTATGATGGAAATCGAAGGACTATCCTTTCCCGAAGCTGTCAGAACAATGGCGGAAGAAAGTCATATCCCTCTCGGCGAATGGCAGGGACGTGAGTCAACGCATCAGCATCCTGAGTTGGACAGGTTGTTGCAAGCGTACGAGCTAACATCTAAGATGTACCATTTTCTCCTTAAGAATACGGAGCATGGCAAACCTGCTATGGAGTATTTGCGGTCACGGGGATTTACTGACAAGATCATTGATCAATTTCAAATAGGCTATGCACCTAACCGATGGGATACGATCGTCCAGTTTCTGGAGAAGCGCTCTTTCGATCCTGTTGAGATGGAAAAGGGTGGGCTTATCTCTCCCCGACATGAGGATGATGGGTATGTGGATCGGTTCAGGGATCGCATTATGTTTCCTATTTGGAACCGAAATGGAAAAGTAATTGCCTTTGCGGGCCGTATTCTAGGTGAAGGACAGCCCAAGTATTTGAATTCACCGGAAACCAAGCTGTTCAACAAGAGCCGGACCCTGTACAATCTCCACCATGCCAAGACTTCGATTCGCAAACTTCGCCAGAGTGTCCTTTTTGAAGGATACGGCGATGTCATCTCAGCATGGGAAGCAGGTGTGCAGAACGGGGTGGCAGCTATGGGCACAGCTTTGACGGAGCATCATGCTACGATGTTAAAGGGACTGTGCGACGAGGTCATAATTTGCTATGATGGTGACCGGGCAGGACAAGCTGCTGCGCTTAAAAATTTTCCGTTGCTGGAAAATGCGGGACTTCACGTTAAAGTAGCGCTGGTCAGCGACGGTATGGACCCGGATGATTTTATCCGGCAATACGGCGGGGAAAGGTTTCAGCGCCAAATTATCGAAAGTGCCGTTTCAACGGTGAAATTTAAGCTTATATATCTGAAAAAAAACCATATACTGCAAGAGGAAGAAGGAAGAATCGCGTATTCCCGCGAAGCATTAAATGTCATTGCACCTCTGTCATCCCCGACCGAGCGGGAAGTGTATTTGCGCGAAGTGTCAGCCGAAGTCAAGGTGGATTTTGAAACCTTAAAGCAAGAATGTAATTTACTCCGACAGTCCCTGCAAAAAAAACAGGACTTTGGGGATAATAACGAAAATCGGTGGAATAATGGTAGGCATAAAAAAGGGCAGGTCGTTACACCAAATCTGCTGCCGGCTTACCATGTGGCGGAACGCAGATTGCTTCACTGGATGATGCAGGATTTAGAAGCTGCACAGTATGTAGAACAGCATCTGGGAGACGCTTTTAATATTGAGGATCATGCAGCAATTGCTGCTTATCTATACGCCTATTACGCACAAGGAAAGTTACCAGATACAAGCCGCTTTATTTCATCTTTGCAAGATGATCGGCTGGAGAAAAACGTAAGCTCGATCATGATGATGGATGCTCCAGGCGTATGGGCACCGCACATTTTGGACGATTATATTCATCAGGTGCGCAAATTTCCATTGCAGGAGCAACTGGATTTGAAGAGGGAAGAGATGAGAGCCGCTGAGCGCTTAGGTGATTTTTTGCGTGCAGCACAAATTGCAAGTGAGATTATAGCCCTAGAGAGACAATGAACACACAGAGGTCGGATGTTTCTAGGGAGGAGGGAGTCGAAAGATGGCGAATGATCAGCATACTGAACTGGAGACGGAACTGACACTGGATCAGGTTAAAGATCAATTGATTGAGTTGGGTAAAAAAAGTTCCTCTCTGAACTACAAAGATATCATGGAAAAACTATCGTCGTTTGATCAGGACCCCGAGCAAATGGATGAGTTTTATGAGCAGCTGGGTGACTTGGGGATTGAGGTTGTAAACGATAACGACGAAGAAGTTACCAGATTGCGTCAAAACGACGACCCGGAAAACAACGACGGGGATGACTTTAACTACGATGACGATCTGAGCCTGCCTCCCGGTATTAAAATCAATGATCCGGTCCGGATGTACTTGAAGGAAATCGGCCGTGTACCGCTTCTTTCCGCTGATGATGAGGTGGAGCTGGCGAAACGGATCAACAATGGTGATGAAGAAGCCAAACGTCGACTCGCAGAAGCGAATTTGCGTCTGGTTGTAAGTATTGCCAAGCGTTATGTTGGCCGTGGAATGCTTTTCCTGGATCTGATTCAGGAAGGTAACATGGGTCTGATTAAGGCGGTAGAAAAATTTGATTACGAAAAAGGATTTAAATTCAGTACGTATGCAACCTGGTGGATTCGTCAGGCCATTACGCGCGCTATAGCCGATCAGGCGAGAACAATCCGTATTCCTGTGCACATGGTGGAAACGATCAACAAGTTGATTCGGGTATCTCGTCAACTGTTGCAAGAGCTGGGGCGTGAACCTACGCCAGAAGAAGTGGCTGCGGAGATGGAGCTAAGCGTGGAGAAAGTACGGGAAATTATGAAAATTGCCCAAGAACCGGTTTCATTGGAAACGCCAATTGGTGAAGAAGATGATTCACATTTGGGGGATTTCATTGAGGATCAGGAAGCGCTGGCCCCTGCGGATGCGGCTGCTTATGAACTTCTGAAGGAACAGCTTGAGGATGTACTGGATACGTTGACCGAACGGGAAGAGAACGTATTGCGTCTCCGTTTTGGTTTGGACGACGGTAGAACCAGAACCCTTGAGGAAGTGGGTAAAGTGTTCGGTGTTACACGCGAACGTATTCGTCAGATTGAGGCTAAAGCGCTGCGTAAGCTGCGCCATCCAAGCCGCAGTAAGCGACTGAAGGATTTCCTCGAATAGAAGCGTAACATTGCGGACCTTCTGCGGCTTGGAGCGCGCAGAGGGTCTTTTTTTATCCCATGGCAGCCTTGGTGGAGGGGAAAAGCTTGGACCAGGAGAAAAAACGGGCAATACTGTTACATGAAATTGAGCATTGGCGGCGAAGTCGGTTGCTCCCTGAGCAATATTGTGATTTTTTGTCTAACCTCTATCGGGAGGACGAAAATCCGTCACAGAGCCGAAGTCACACTGGGACCGGGTTGTTTACATATCTTCGAAACGGGCATGGAATCGCCTGGCTTCTTGGTTTTGTCATTATTTCCTGCATTTGTTTGATCGGTTTTTATTTTACCGCTTTTCCGTTGGCAATGCAAATATTCTCGGCATGTGCAGTAACCGCGATCTGCTATGGAGTAGCCGCCGTTTGGCGTTCTTCAGAACAGAGCATGAGCGCCATGCTGAGTACCTTGGGTAGTGTGATTATGCTGGGTTCAGGTGTGTGGATTATTCAGCTTCACCAAGGTGAGCCTAAATTTTGGTTTCTTGTTCTGGTTGGTCTGTGTGGGCTGGTATGGTGCCTTGTGGGCTTAACCTTGCGTATCAGCTTGCTTCACTACTGTGGCTTTATTGCGTTGCTTCTGGTGTACGCAGTGCTTATAGGCCGCTACTGGGCTACGGCTTCTCACGTGATGCTGGAGGGATTCTGGATTTTACATGTAGCATTGCTGGTATGGTTTAGCTGGTGGGTACATCGTCGCTTTTCACGTCTGGCTTCGGTCTATTTTGCTATTGGAATGACACTGGTTTTCATGCCTGAAGCAGACTTGATCGTGCTGCGCCATCAAGCACTGGAAGATGTTGTATTGTACGCCTTATTGAAGTTGGCTATTGTTGTAGGAATTTTATTTTGGACTCGAAAAAAATGGATTACGTGGGTGACGTCATGAAGCTTTCTCAACGATTACAATATATTATGGAACAAATTCCTGACGGGAGCAGATTAGCGGATATTGGCTCTGACCATGGGCTCCTGCCTGTGGCTGCGGTCCGCAGTGGTCGGGTAACGCAAGCTGTGGCGGGCGAAGTCAATGATGGGCCGCTGCGAGCGGCTCAAAAGCAGGTCGCCGAAGCAGGTCTTACTGACCGCATAACGGTTAGAAAAGGCGACGGTTTGGCTGTAATTACAGCCCATGAGGTTGATATTATTACGATAGCCGGCATGGGTGGTGCCTTAATCGCTTCTATTTTGGAGCAGGGCAAAGACAAGTTGGATTCAGTAAAGCGGCTTGTGTTACAGCCAAATGTAGGTGAGGATATTTTGCGTCAATGGTTGATTGAGCATCAATGGATATTGACGAGTGAGCATATTATGGAAGAAGATGGGAAAATATATGAAGTTTTGACGGCTATACCCGTGTCGGATAGCCCTGTGAAGCAGGACGAGCTATACCGACCGATAGTTCTTTCCGGCAGCTCGGTAGTATTGACGCAGGATTGGCTGGAACAGCTTGGACCGTTGCTGGTCAGAGAGCCCAATGAAGTCTTTTTCCGTAAATGGAAGCTGGAAATTCATAAGCTCCAGAATGTGCTTGCACAGTTGGCGCGCTCAGAGCAGGAATCGGCACAGCAAAAGCAGGAGCAATTGCGCAAGCAAATTGAACAACTAGAGGAGGTACTTGCATGTTTGCCAAAGGACAAACGGTAATTAGCTATATGGAACAGCTGGCTCCAAAATATTTGGCAGTTCCGGACGACAGAATCGGGCTTCAGCTTGGCAGCCTGCAAAAGGAAATCAAGAACATACTGATAGCTCTGGATGTCAATGATGAGGTTGTTGAAGAGGCGATCCGCGTAAAGGCCGACCTCATTATCGCCCATCATGCTATCATATTCCGTCCACTCAAAGCATTGAATACGGATCAGCCTGCAGGCAGATTGTATGAAAAGCTGATTAAGAACGATATTGCGGTCTACATCAGTCACACGAATCTGGATACGGCAGAGGACGGTATGAACGACTGGATGGCCGAAGCATTGGGCATTCAAAGTGAAGGTACGCTAGAAGATGTCCACACTGAGCAATTATTCAAGCTTGTCGTTTTCGTACCGAAAACACATCATCAACGGGTGCTGGATGCCGTACTGGGTGCGGGAGCCGGACATATCGGCAATTACAGCCATTGCAGCTTTAACATTGATGGCTACGGAACTTTCGTGCCAGGTGAAGGCACACAGCCGTTCTTGGGTGAGCCGGGCAAAATGGAACGCAGCGAAGAGGTACGCATAGAGACGGTTGTACCACAGGGCGTGCGCAACAAAGTCGTTCAGGCGATGCTCAAAGCTCATCCTTATGAAGAGGTGGCCTATGACCTGTACCATATGGATTTGCAGGGCCGCACATTTGGCCTGGGACGGGTGGGTAAGCTCAAGGAAGCCCGCTCGTTACGCGAGTTTGTCAATGATGTGAAAGAAGGCTTCAATGTCGAGCATGTACGTGTAGTGGGCGACTTGGACCGCACAATCAAAAAAGCAGCCGTGCTCGGAGGCTCTGGCAGCCGCTATGTAAACAAGTCGATTTTTAAAGGGGCTGACGTCTTAGTTACGGGTGATATCGACTATCACACGGCTCAGGATGCCCTTATGGCTGGCATTGCCATCATTGACCCTGGTCATAACGCTGAGAAGATTATGAAGCCTAAAACCGCAGAATGGATGCGCAAACGGTTGGAAGAAGGCCGATATTCTACGGAAGTACATGTATCCCAGGTGAATACCGAGCCTTTTCAATTTTTGTAAAAACTTAACTTCTATGAGAAGATGAAAGTGGTTTCATTACTTTTAGTTCATAGGGGAGAGGTTGTATGCGAACTTTAATTGCTGATCCTGCGATCCATGCCTATCCGGGGATGGTTGCTGTTGTTACTTCCCGTCATAACAGTGTGCAGAATGTAATGGCCTCTGGATGGCATACATATATCGGATCATCACCGGGCATGTATGGCATTTCGTTGCGGAAGGAAACGTATTCGCATGGTCTGATTGAAAAAAGTGGAGGCTTCGGTGTTCAATTTTTGCCTGCCCACAGATCGGAATGGATTCAGGCTGTAGGTACCTTTAGCGGTAGAGATATAGATAAGTTTCAGCATTTCGAGATTGCATATGAGGACGGAATTTCTGTGGATGTCCCTGTATTGCTGGATGCTTATCTTGCTTATGAGTGTAAAGTGGTGGATATTCATACCTATGGAGATCATGATTGGATTGTTGGTGAGATACAGCAAACTTATCGGGACGATGAACTCTTTCTGGATGAAGGCATACCTGAATTTAGCAAGCTTCATATTCCGTTATACGTGGGTCGCTCTACTTATTTTGTGGCAGATGATACGTTACAAAAGAAGGTACACCCGTTTTATTTGAACAAATAAAGGGAGCTTCCTGATTTACAATATTTTTAGGGTTGTGTCGAGCGTGCGTTCCCTGTATACTAAGTAATGTTGTTCGGAAAGTTTAACAGACAATCGCTGGCGGTGTGAACCGCGAGAGGAAAGTCCGGGCTCCATAGGGCAGGATGCTGGATAACGTCCAGTCAGCGCGAGTTGAAGGATAGTGCCACAGAAATGGACCGCCGATGGCCGCTTGCGGCACAGGCAAGGATGGAACCGAGGTGTAAGAGACCCCGAGGAACGCTGGTGACTTCGTTCCTGGTAAACCCCATCTGGAGCAAGACCTAATGGGACACAGCTTCTTCGCGAAGCGGCCTTAGCCCGAGGCGTGTCTAGGTTGGTCGCTGGAGCCGGATAGCAATATTCGGCCTAGATAGATGATTGTCGCTTGTAGTGGGAGGGTAGTTCCCGTCTGAACCACGAATAGCACAGAACCCGGCTTACGGAAAACTTTCCACACTGCAACACCTTAAAATGTATGATGTTAACCTTTTAAATGACTGTTTGCATGAAAAACTTGGAATCCAAATGTATTTAATGAATTACAAAAAAGGGTCAAGCCATATTCCTTTGGGAATCAGGCTTGGCCCTTTTTTGTAGAAGCGTCAGCGTTCGCCTTTGTCCTCGGATTCCGACCTTTCGGAACTTATATGATTAGGAATCCGGGGGCAACAGCGATCGTAAGACCAAATGATTCGCGAAGCGTTCTCGCGTCGGTGCCCTGCCAACCTTCATTAGCGCACGCTTTTTTCCAATCTTTCCTCTGCATACATCTTCAATGCCCGATCCAAACGGTTAACCGCTTCAGGAAGCAGTGAAGGATCGGTATGCGTAAAGTTGATCCGCATATGGTTGCTGCCGCTCAGATCAGCATAAAATACTTGTCCTGGCACAAATGCGACCCCTTCCTGAATGGCCAATTCCAGCAAACGATCGGAACGGAAGCCTTCGGGTAAAGTGACCCACATAAACATGCCGCCAAGCGCATCATCCCACGTGATGCCTTCCCATTGACGTTCTTTCATCAGCGTTGTGAGGCGTAGCATACGAGAGTGATATTCGCTGGATACGGTACGAATATGTCCATCCAAATCAAAAAAGTCCAAGAGCTCATTTAAAGCACGTTGATCGATACTGCTGGAATGCAGATCAGCAGATTGTTTGGCCTTCGAGACTTTATTGACAATCGCTTGATCAGCAACCAGCCATCCAGAACGAACACCAGGAGCAACGGTTTTGGAGAAGGTAGAGGTGTACATGACATGACTGTCTCCACCTTGCTGCTGGTCAATGGATAAAAGGGTAGGGAAGTTAAGGTTTTCGTCAAATTTGAGACGTCCGTAAGGATCATCCTCAAAAATCAAAGTTCCGTATTTACGGCATAGCTCAACAACGCCTACTCTGCGTTCCATGCTCCATACACTCCCCGCCGGGTTGGAGAAAGTTGGGATGACATACACGAATTTAGGCTGATATTCCTTGAGCTTGGCTTCAAGATCATCTAATTGCATACCGTTGGAGTCTGTATTTACACTTACAATGTTGGCACCATAGGACTTAAACACCTGAAGAGCTGCCAAATAAGTAGGGGACTCCACCAATACAGTATTCTGCGGATCAAGCAGCACACGTGAAACCAGATCGATAGTCTGCTGAGAGCCCGTCGTCATGATGATGTTATCTCTGGTGACGGAGATGCCTTGGGATGCCATCATGGTTGTAAGGCGTTCCCGTAGAGGAATGTACCCATCGGTTAGACCGTATTGAAGCGCGGTAGTACCGCCGAGACGGAATACCCGCTCATAGGCTTGAGCAACGGCTTCGATGGGGAAAAAGGCATCGGCCGGAAGACCGCCTGCCAGGGATAACACTTCTGTTCCCTGTGTCAGCTTCAAAATGTCCCTAACGATGGACGAGCCCTGAGTACGAGCCATACCCGAAAATTTGTATTCCAATCCAATCATCTCCTGTGTTCTATACTGTACTATGAAATTTATTGTATTATAACAATAATGAAGTATAACAGTAAACGTCTGAATATAACAGTTGATTGATCTAATCGAAAGCCGAAAAAATCCTGATCCCAAGTGGAAAAGCACACCAAAAACGTGTCTGGATCGCCCTTCTCAGCGATCATCAGACACGTTCTCTTTTACCCTGATATGCTATTAGTAGCTATTATTCTGATTTTTCAAATAAGGGACTGGTTATTTTTAGGATGCATGTTCAAACTGACTGTTATATAGATCGGCATAGAAGCCGCCTTTAGCCAGCAATTCCTCATGGTTACCTGTTTCGATAATGTCGCCGTCCTTCATGACCAGAATCATATCGGCGTTCTTGATCGTCGAGAGGCGGTGGGCAATCACAAAGGAGGTTTTCCCTACAGTCAGCCGGTCCATCGCTTGTTGAATCAGCAATTCTGTACGCGTATCGACGGAGCTTGTGGCCTCATCTAGAATAAGCATGGGTGCATCTTCAATCATGGCTCTTGCAATGGTAATCAACTGCTTTTGACCGGCAGAGAGATTGGCTTTGTCGTCCAACATCGTATCATAGCCCTGCGGCAGTGTTTTAAGGAAGCTGTGCAGCCCCACCGCTCTACATGCGGCCTCTACCTGTTCATCGGTAACATGCTCTTTGGAAAAGACAATATTCTCGCGGATCGTTCCTTCAAACAGCCAGGTATCCTGCAGCACCATACAGAATAATTCATGAATATTCTTACGTGTTAATTGGCTGCTCGGGGTTCCATCAATATAGATTTCCCCGCCGTTCAGTTCATAGAACCGCATGAGCAAGTTCACGAGTGTCGTTTTACCGGCGCCTGTCGGACCAACAATGGCAATTTTCTGGCCAGCTTCAGCTTTCATGGAAAAGTCTTGGATAATCATACGGTCTTCGTTATAACCGAAGCGGACATGTTTGAATTCGACTTCCCCTTTGGCGTTGTCCAGCTTCATGGTCTTATCGCTCTCATCCGCCAATTCTTCTTCACCCAGAAATTCGAATACACGTTCACTGGCGGCAGCCGCTGATTGCAGATTGGTTGCTGCCTGTGCCAATTGTGACAAGGGCTGTGTAAACAGACGAATATACACCATAAAGGCCACAATTGTTCCGATGGTTATCGCATGTTGGTTCACCAGCAAAGCGCCCACGACACAGACCGCGACATAACCGAAATTCCCGATGAACATCATAACCGGCATCATCAGACCAGACATGAACTGGGATTTCCATGCATTTGTATATAAGCGGTCGTTAATGCCATGGAACATTTCCTTGGCTGCTTGTTCTCCGTTATATACCTTGACTACGCTATGACCAGCATAGGTTTCTTCGATATGACCGTTGAGCTGGCCAAGCTCCGCTTGCTGTGCTACAAAATATTTTTGTGAATGCTTCATAATCACGGTCATCAGTAAAAAACCGATCAGCGTAGCTACAATCCCGGTAATGGTCATGATCCAGTTCGTATACAGCATCATAACCAATGCGCCCACGAAGGTTGCCAGCGCACTGACAAGCGTACCAAGACTATTGTTTAACGTTTGTCCGATGGTATCGACATCGTTGGTCACACGGCTAAGCACATTACCATAGCTCGTAGCATCAAAATATTTCAAAGGCATATGATTGATTTTTCGGGACAGTTCTGTCCGCATCTTCTTTGTAAGATGCTGTGACACGGTTACCGTAATGAAACCTTGGAAATAATTAAAGATAAGACCGAGACCATACAAAACTACCAATACAAGAACAATCTTCTGGACAGCATTCACATCAATCCCTGTTACGATTCCTTGCTGGATCAGGTTGGTAATATCGCTGAGCTTACCCGGACCAATCACGTTGAAGATGGAACCGGCCAGCGCCAGCACCATAGAGAGTATAATCATAGGTACATAGGCCTTACCGTAGGATAAGAGCTGCTTAATGGTCTTTTTAAAATTATTCGCTTTTTCACCAGCACCCATGCCTCCCGCAGGACCTCCACCCATGGGACCTTGCTGTTTCGACTTCATATGCTTGCTGTCTGTGGTGTGTTCATTCTTATCCATGTACGAGTTCCTCCTTCGAAAGCTGCGAATAAGCAATCTCCTGATAGGTCCCGCAGCTCGCCATCAGCTCTTCATGCGTGCCGTTCCCTACAATCTCGCCCTGGTCCAATACGATAATCCGATCAGCGTCCTTAATGGTGCCTATGCGCTGAGCGACAATGAGTGTCGTAGCATGGTCGGTTTCTTTTTTAAGCGCAGAGCGCAGAATCCGGTCTGTTCTGTAGTCCAGTGCCGAGAAGGAATCATCGAAAATATAAATCTCCGGCCGACGGTAGATGGCACGCGCAATGGACAGACGCTGCTTTTGACCACCGGACACGTTCGCTCCACCTTGTGAAATCCGTCCCTGATACTGACCATCCATTTTTTCAACAAACTCTGTGCCTTGGGCAATCCCTACGGCTGCTTTGACGAGTTTCTCCGAAGCGTCTGCTCTTCCGTTATCACCATACGAAACGTTGGATGCCACTGTACCGCTGAAAAGCACGGCTCTCTGAGGGACATACCCGATTTTGTTATGGAGTGTCTGCTGCTTATAGCTTCTGACATTCACCCCATCTACGAGCACCTCTCCCTCGGTCACATCGTAAAAACGGGAAATCAGATTGATTACGCTGGTTTTGCCGCTACCTGTTGCGCCAATAAAGGCAATCGTCTCGCCCTGTTTTGCCGTAAAGCTAATGTTGCTAAGCACGGGCTCCTCCGCATCCGGATATTTGAAGCTGACATTACGGAATTCCACCTGACCCATAACGTCCTCTTCTCCAGCCGTCTCATGCCCATCAACGATGCGGGATTCGGTATTCAATACCTCCATGATCCGTTTCGCAGAAATCGAAGCTCGAGGCATCAGGAAGAAGATCATACTTACCATCATAAAGGCCATGACCACCTGCATCGCATAAGAGGAAAATACGACCATATTAGAGAACAACGCAATGCGGTCCGGCACGGCCGCTCCGTTAATCAGATAAGCGCCAATCCAATAGATAGAGACACTCAGACCCGACATAATAAAGGTCATACCCGGGCCAACCATTGTCATTAACCGGTTCGCAAACAGGTTTGTATTCATCAATTCGACATTGGCCTGCCCGAACTTCTCCTCCTGATACTGATCTGCATTATAAGCGCGCACCACCCGAAGCCCGGTCAGATGCTCACGTGTTACCCTGTTCAGATTATCGGTGAGACGCTGGATTTTTTGGAAACTGGGGAGAGCGAAAATAATAATGACACTCAGCATCAGGATCAGGACAGCCACGGCCCCTCCTGTAGAGGCGGTCCACTGCCAGTTTTTATCCGCAATCTTCACAATGGCCCACACGGCCAGAATCGGTGCCTTGATGATCACCTGTAGCCCCAGCGCAACCACCGTTTGAATCTGGGTAACATCGTTCGTGGAGCGGGTGATGAGGCTTGCCGTCGAAAAGCTGTTCATCTCTTCCATCGAAAAGGATAAGGTCTTATCAAAGACCATCGCACGCAGACGCATGGCCAGCCCTGCCGCCACCTTCGCCGCGAAATAGCCGACAATAATAGATGCAATCATACTGCCGACGGCACACAACAGCATATAACTGCCGGGAATCAGCAGTTCCGATATAGGTGTTCCTTCCGTTTGCAGCTTGGTCGTAATTTCCGCCATATAATCAGGCAGCTTCAGATCAAGCCATACCTGCACAACGATGAAAGCCAGGCTGTAAAGCACGAGCATCCATTCATTTTTCTTGAGATATTTGAATATCTTCAGCATTCTGTTGCTCTCCTTTTATCTGAAAATCTTAGGTGTTTGATGCAATTTAGTTTTTAGAGACAATAAGCTTAATGAGTCGGATAAACTCTTTGGCATCTTGTTCGTCTAGCTTTCGAAGAATTTTCTCGCTCCATGCGACTCCTTCGTTATACCTGTCAATCATAAATTGCTTGCCTGAATCCGTAATGAATACAATCACCTTGCGTTTGTCGTTGACATCCGTACGTCGTACAATCAGTCCTTTCTTCTCCAAACTTTTCAGCGCCGTTGCTACCCGTCCCGTACTGACAGACAAGTATTCGCTCAAATGGCCCGAAGTAACCCCGTCCTGATGACTCAAAGCGATGAGAATCCCCATTTCACCACGGGAAAAGTGCACTCGTTCCTCTAATACCGGTTTGCGCGATTTGGCGATACACTCGAATAGTTCTGTTGCTGATGCTTTATAATCCATTGACTACAACACCTTCTAGTTTTTATCTTATACTGTAAGATAATAATGACGCCCGGGTAAAATGTCAATTCGAGAAAATATGGAAAACAAGAAGCTCGTTCGGCCGATTCGCGTCGTCTACCAAGTGATTGAATGTTACAATGGAAGTCGATGGTCAGATTCTGGAGGGACGATTCCGATGCATATTGAACTCAGCCGCAATAGCAGTGTCAAATTATATTTACAAATTGCCAAAACATTAGCGGACCGTATCCAGTCCGGACTGCTGCCTCAGGGTACAAAGCTTCCCTCTGTCCGCCATTTGTCCAGTCTGCTTTCCGTTAGCCCTGTAACTGTAAGCAAGGCGTATGCGGAGCTGGAATCCATACATCTTGTGGTATGTACACAGGGAAAGGGATGCTATGTAGCCGAACCTTCTGTGTCATTGCATCGTGAGGAAACGCTGGATTTATCATGGCAAATGTCGCTGATTGATTACTTGCCGCGTGCACAGTTGTGGAGAAACTTTAATCATAGCCGTCAGGTTCCCTATTCATTTCATATTGCAGCAGTTCAGCCAGAGCTTCTTCCCACTCGTGAAATCATTGACGATACCCGACGTTTATCCTCCGAAGACCCCGATGCGATGGCTGTTTACGGCACATTCGAAGGAGATGTAGAACTGAGGGAAGTATTTGCAGTTCACCTGAGCGAACGTGGAATCCATATTGAAGCAGAACATCTGCTTGTGACAAGCGGTGCCCAGCAGGGGATTGATCTTGTGGCGCGTACGTTCGTTGGACCTGGTGACGTCGTCTATATGGAGGCTCCTACGTATACGGGTGCAATTGATGTATTCACCAGCCGAGGTGCCAAGGTGGTTATGATTCCGATGGATGAGCAGGGCATGCGCATGGATATCCTGACACACCTCTGTGACACTCATCCTCCAAAGCTGATCTATACGATACCTACCTTTCATAATCCCACTGGAATAACCTTAACGACGGTCAGACGCATGCAGCTTCTGGATCTGGCGCAAAGTTATCATTGTCTGATCGTCGAAGATGATCCGTTTTCTGATCTGTACTACAAAACAAAGCCGCCGCTTCCCATCAAGGCGCATGATCTGTCCGGACATGTGATTTATATTAAAAGCTTCAGTAAAACCGTCGCTCCTGGCTGTCGTATCGCTTGTGTAGTGGCTACAGGAAGTGTGCTGGACCGCCTTGTGGCAGCCAAGTCAACTACGGATCTCGGAAGCCCTCTATTGACGCAAAAAGCATTGTTACCATTCATCAGGCATCGGCTGGATAACTATCTCGTCTTGTTAAGAGATCAAATGCAGGACCGTCTGACAACTGCATTGCACACACTTCAGCGCTTTGCCCCTGCAGAAGTCACCTGGCAAGCACCTGAGGGTGGTCTTAATATGTGGATAAAACTCCCGCCTGCTGTTGATATCGCAGAGCTGGGACGATTAGCTGATCGGGAAGGTATATCCTTTTTACCAGGCGGGGTGTGCTATGCAGGTGGTATGGAAAGTAATCATATTCGTATTTCCTTTTCATACACGGCCAAGGATACACTCGAAGCAGGATTGCGCAAGTTATGCCGCTTGCTGGGAGAACTGCTTGACCGCTCGATCATCATGGAACGAAGGCCTATTTTATAAGGATATTTGCAATAGGGGGTAATCATCCAATCACAGGGAACCCCTTCATAATATGCTGTACTAATTCACCGAAAGGAGTTGCACATTATGAGTCATTGCCCTTACGATCCTATCGTGTGCCCGCCGATGCAATTTGTAAATCATCAATTTTTCCCACAAGTCGTGCCTGTGGTTCATCCAATTGAGATTGTCAACCAAACGCACATTATACCTGTACCCCACCATGTATTTCCAGTGGTTGTAAAGGACCCGGGTGACCCTTGCTGTCATACCCTCAGTCATACACGCAGTAATGGCAAGCGACAGGTACGTAGTAAATCTAAGCGCTAAGGGTTTACAAAAAAAAGCAGTCATGGAGCGTACATGGCTGCTTTTTGTCCAAACGGAATCCTTTTTTACTTTTCCAGCATTTTCAAGAGAGATTTAATCTTGTCACCCAAATGCTGTGGATACAACTGTAAAGGAACATACGGACGTTGAGCTGCTTTCAACGCCTTATATACATCGATTTGGCCATATCCGAAATATTTGTCATGTCCCGGTGTACCCAAATCAATCACGCTGTTTCTCATCAAATCCATGACCTCTTTGTTCGTCAGGTCGGGATTGATAGAACGAACGAGGGCCGCGAGCGCTGACACATGCGGACTGGCCATCGAAGTGCCTGAGAGAGCAGCGTATTGGTTCCCCGGATACGTGCTCGCTATGCTTGCGCCGGGGGCCATAACGTCAACATAATCTCCGTAGTTGGAAAAGGAAGCGCGGTGCATGGACGCGTCTGTGGCAGATACGGCAAATACTTCAGGATAAGCGGCGGGATAGCCGGGTCGTTCCGTATTATCATTTCCCGTGGCCGCGACTAATACAATATCCTTGTCATAGGCATATTTAATCGCATCGTGCAAAAATTCAGCTTGCGCATAATTGCCGAGGCTCAAATTAATGACCTTGGCTCCATGGTCTGCGGCCCATATAATACCTTCTGCCACGGAATATGTGGTACCGGAGCCGGATTGATCGAGTACCTTGACTGGCATAACCTTGTTGTACCATGTCATGCCAGCAACACCCTCGCCGTTGTTCACGAGCGCGGAAATGATGCCGGCAACATGCGTTCCGTGACCGACGTCATCGTAAGGCTTTTCCTTCGAGTTGACTACGTTGTGTCCCGGTAGGATTTGGCCCTTTAGATCAGGATGGTCCATATCCACTCCCGTATCCACGACTGCTACGACTACATTTTTACTGCCTTTGGATAGCGCCCAGCCCCGGTTGGTTTCGGTGGCCGGCAGATTCCACTGATAGCGGGAAAAGAGCAGGTCATTCGGAATAGAGACATCCGACGCTTTTACGGGTGTTTTTTCATTAGTCAGATACATGTAGTGAGGTTCTGCATATATCGGGTTCCACTTTTGCGAGAAATATTGCTTTAGTTCTTTGAAGTTCATGTTATTCGAATGGAACACATACGTATAACCGAGCTTTCGGCCTGGCTCGCAGTTCAAATCTGCGGCAATTTCGCGTAATTGCCGTTGATCAGGATTTTGGCGGAAGCGAACGACGATTTCATTTTCAAAATAATGGCTCGCATTTTCATTGTCATGCCCCGTCTTGACAGTAATATCATGCAGTGTGTCGGGATGTACAGATTCGATTTTGTAGCTGCCTTCCTTCGGGTATGGGATCAGGCGCAGGTTTTTACGCTGATGCTTTTCCACGTCACGAAGCACTTGCTGGCTGACCAGTGCGGCAACGCCGTATGTCCCGTCAGTCGATGGCTCTGCCATGACAAAATATTTTCCGCCTTCTGCCTGAAAAGCAGCGGACTCGTAAGATTTATTTTGCAGGACGGAACGGCGAGCCGCAGCCAGGCTATTTTTGACTTGAACGTGATTAAGCAGACGAGGTTGTGCCTTACTGCCTGTGTAGGTAGTGTTCTTCCCGTCACGTGTATTGATCCACTGTAGCGTGTGAAGATGATTGTGGGACTGCTGAAGCTTGCGGGCAAATTGCTTTTTCTGATCATTAGTTTTACCATTCAGTTCTCGCATTACGTATTCAATATCCTGCCTGGCATCCATGCGGGTGATGGTATCCGTAGCGGACAAGTCCAAAGCTAACATTCCTTTTTTGAGCTGCTTTTCCTGCTGTGGGACCATTTTTGCCGTATATTCGGGCTGTGGTGTGTGGCGGTGATCTCGGGAAGGCAGCATCAGGGTGATGAGAAGCACCCCGGCGGCTGCTCCGATCAGGGGTTTTAACCATTTTTGCCGAGACATGGGACCGTCCTCCTTGGGAGTTTATGAATTTATGGTTTAGCGTGAGAAGGTTGGCATGTTTTTATACCTTTCAATCTTTATTTGTGTTAGGATAAATACTGAAAATTACAGCTCTTTCGGTTAGAAGGATCTATTTTCGGGTAACCAATTGATGAACAAGCAACAAATAAGGGGGAGCTGCATTGATGTCAGCAGTCAACGTACAAAAATTATGTGAGTCGGCGCAGGAGAAACTGAAATCTGCCGTGGAACGGGTGGAAGCATTCCTTAATGAGCATGCACTACCGGAGCTGGCTGTAGATCGCAGTGAGGAGTCCGTACTCTTTTACAAAGGCTTTTTGTCGGATCTCCGCCATGTCCTTGTTTTTTCCGAAGTATCTTATGAAAAGCTGGGTGTGGCTTTGCGCCGTGCCAACTTTGACGTCGATTTTGCGGAAAAGGCATTGTATAACGTTTATCATGACTGCGTGAACAGCTTTTTTTATCCCAAAAATGAATCTTACGCAGAGGACGGACGCTACGCTTATACGGGACAAGATGCTATACGCTTCCGTAAAACGCCAGTAACTCCCGCCCGCGAAGTGATCATGGACATTACGAAAAATTTTGAAGAATTGCGCGATGATCTTGCTTATTATGAAAGTGATTATTTGACTCAGCGCCGGATGCAGACTCGCCGTACACATGCGTAAGCATCTAGCCAGGTGATTTTTTTACATCAAAACAAAAACATATGAGACAAGCAAGCCGTTTCCTGTTTGCTTCCTGCCAGTTTGGAGGAGGTGCCGGAAACGGCTTTTTCGTATGTCACCAACTGCCATATGCCATGGGCGCATAGGTGAACGCTACGGGGGGGACAATGAATCCGAGGTGATAATCATGAGCCAGGAGGCCAAGCCAATAGTCAAATGCAGCGTAGCCAATTGTCATTATTGGGGAGAAAACAACTTGTGCAAGGCAGATTTGATCATGATAGAAAGTGACAGTCATGCCGGGAAAAAATTTGATGAAGAATATGCAGGTGAAAGCTTCAGCTCAGTTGAACGTGACCAGGCTGCAACATCTGCTGCAACCTGTTGCCACACATTTAAACCAAAGTCCCTGTAAAAATTCATACCGCAAATCATTACGTATCTGGAGGTGCAGTGTATTATGGAGGATCATGAAACTGATAAGCATCAAGACCAAGAGCATTTTAGCCGTGAGCGTGTGGACTACCCCCGTCGCACTCAAGAGCGGTCTGCCAAGCGTCGCAAACACCAGGAGGAATATGCGTCTGAGGTAGCTCCCGGCTCACCAGCTGTGACTCGGCATGAGGACAAGGATGAGCAGCATGTCATAAGCCAAAGTGGACGTATCTCTGGCTATATCGGTCTAGCCGCAGGAATTGCTGCACTGTTTATGTGGTCTATTGTGCTGGGACCTATTGCTGCAGTGTTGGGCTTTTTTGCTTATGTAAATGGTAACAAAACAACAGGTATTTGGTCGATTGGACTGGGTGCGCTGGCGACATTAAGTTACTTTGCTTTTATACCGTTTGTTCGTTGATCTTGTGAAGGCACGAAAAGCCGGGTGATCGCTTGCTCTGTTCGAGTAAAATTATTATAGCGATCTATCTGTATTGACCCATTACCATGAAGCTCCGCTGTCAATTCGACAGATGCGGAGCTTTTTTTCGTTAAAAAGTATGGCAGTACATAGCAAAACGTTGTATCATAAGCAGTAATGATAGGCAGTTTGGGATATAACAACTAAAGAAAGTTGGGAATACCACATGCAAATAGATCCGCGCGTGTCCAAGGCCATAATAGATACGCAGTTGTTGAGTAATATAGGTGCTACAGCACAAACGGGTACAACGGACGCCTTTTCCGGATTACTCGAGCAGGCAGGGCAGTTGGAGACAGATGATGCTGCAGCTCGTGTAAATTCAGGGGACGTTACAAGGGATGAAAATGGGTTGCTTTGGCTCCAATTGGGACCATCGAGGGGAACGGCTTCGCCATTGGCGGTATATCCTGCTTCCAGCGCAGCAACCGATGGGCCGACCAAACCTACAGCTTATGATGATTTAATTAACGAGGCCGGCAATAAATACGGGGTTCCGGTGTCGCTGATTAAAGCGGTCATTGATACGGAATCTTCGTTTAACCCGCTGGTCACATCTTCAGCTGGAGCCAAAGGGCTTATGCAGCTCATGGATGCTACGGCCCAAGGATTGGGAGTTAGCGATGCGTATGACCCTGCACAAAATATTGATGCTGGCGTTCGTTATTTGTCTTACCAGATTAAGCGTTTTAATGGACAGGAAAATATGGCCTTGGCAGCTTATAATGCAGGCCCCGGGCGGGTACAGCGATTGGGCGTGAATAGTGACGAGCAGTTGATGGCTGTGCTGGACATGCTTCCGGTAGAAACGCAAAAGTATATTACCAAAATTCAGAATGCACGTGAAAAATATACGTTCTAAGCCCTGTAGCTTATAAAGAAAAAACAAAATTTTAATCAGACAGGTCCGCAGGCAGGATCAATATGGGGAAAGGGTGTCACTGTGTAATGCAGTGGCCTTTCCTTGTTTTGGTCTTTTTTTGTTGTAGAGGTTGCAGGGCAGAAAGGGGTGTTTCATGAAATATTTTGATTATGCAGCGACAACTCCGCCTTTTGAAGAGGTGATTACGACTATTGCCGAGGTAATGGGACGCCACTATGGCAATCCGTCCTCAATGCATCGATACGGGGAGGATGCGGATAAGCTGCTTAAGCGTTCCCGGGAGGTTTGTGCCACAGCTTTGAGGGTGCATCCGGCGGAGATTGTGTTCACATCCGGGGCAACGGAAAGCAACAATCTCGCTATTAAGGGAGTAGCCTTACAGTATCAGGCCAGAGGCAAGCATATCGTTACAGTGTCGACGGAGCATCCGTCCGTGTATGAAGCCTGCAAACAACTGGCAGACCTCGGTTTTGAGGTCACATTTCTGCCCGTTGATGCGGAAGGGCATGTCAGTGCCGAGCAGGTATGTGCAGCTACCCGCACAGACACGATTTTAGTCAGCATTATGCATGTCAATAATGAGACGGGAAGGGTACAGCCGTTGCATGATATCGGAGTTGCGTTGAAGGAACAGTTCCCACGTGTACTGTTCCATGTTGATGGTGTGCAGGGCTATGGAAAGCTTCCGGTGGATATTCGGGGCTGGAAGGCTGATCTGTACAGCCTGTCCGCACATAAGCTGCGCGGTCCCAAAGGAGCCGGACTACTTATTGTTCGGGAAGGTGTGGAGCTTTTCCCGTTGCTTAGCGGAGGCTCTCAGGAGCAGGGATTTCGTGCAGGCACGGAAAATGTTCCGCTGCTTGTCGGTATGTCCAAGGCGGTCCGGCTGGCAGGAGAACGGCAAGCAGAGGCGGCGCAGCGCATGACTGCGTGGAGAGATCGGGTAGCCGCGGAAGTGAAGACGATCCCTCAATTGCGACTGAACAGCGGGGAGGAAGCGCCGCACATTGTCCATTTTTCGTATCCAGGTATGAAGGCAGAGGTGCTGCTGCATACGCTGGAGCAATTGGGCGTGGCAGTATCGACCCAATCGGCTTGTTCCTCCAAATTGGCCGAGCCTAGCCGGATATTACTGGCGATGGGTCGCAATGAGGCGGAGGCGTCAGGCGGTATTCGGATCAGCTTCGGCGATGAACATACGGAACAGGATATTGACGAGCTTATTCTCGCGCTCCGCCAGGCTGTGGCGCAATTGGGATCCCTTGAAAGGTGGAAACGTTAAAATGCACTATGATATGCTGTTGCTTCGCTTTGGCGAATTTACATTGAAAGGGAAAAATCGCGCCCGTTTTGAAAAGGCGGTACTGAATCACGTAAAACTGTTGCTCAAGCCGTTTCCCAGCGCTTCTCTGCGTAAGGAATTTGGACGGATTTATGTAGTTCTCGGGGGAGAGTCTTATGAGCAGATCATCCAAGTGTTGAAAAGGGTGTTTGGTATCACCACCATCAGTCCTGTTAAAATGGCTCCTGTTGAGCTTGACACGATTATTGAGACCGCTGTAGCCTTGATGCATGAGTTGAATCCGACGGAAGGAACGACTTTCAAGGTAAATGCTCGCAGGGTGTGGAAAGGATTTGCCCATTCCTCTCATGAGATGAATCATTTGATTGGTTCGCCGGTACTGCGCGAGCTTCCAGTGTTAAAGGTCGATGTCCGCCAACCGGATATCGAGCTACGGGTGGAAGTCAGAGAGCAGGCGGCTTATATATTTAGCGATATTATTACTGCTGTAGGAGGCTATCCGTTAGGTACAAACGGCAAAGCTATGCTACTGCTCTCGGGCGGAATCGACAGTCCGGTAGCGGGATGGTCCTCCATGCGCAGAGGATTGGAAATCGAATGCGTCCATTTTTACAGCTATCCATTTACGAGTGAGCGTGCGAAAGAAAAGGTTATTGACTTGGCGAGGGTATTGGCGGGCTACGCGGGACGCATCAAGATTCATCTCGTACCTTTTACGGAGGTGCAGACGGCTTTTACACGCACTGGACAGGATAATCTAATCATTACGTTGATGAGACGGTCCATGCTGCGTATTGCTACGATGCTGGCGGAGCGTGAAGGCGCGCTGGCGCTAGTGACGGGTGACAGTCTCGGCCAAGTAGCCAGCCAAACTTTATCGAGCATGAATGTGATTGGGCGTTCGACGGAATTACCGTTGCTGCGTCCTCTCGTGATGATGGATAAACAGGAAATTACGGAATTAGCCAAGCAAATCGGCACATACGATCTATCTATCCTGCCATATGAGGATTGCTGCACATTGTTTGTTCCCAAATCCCCGACGACCAATCCTAATTTATGGGTTGTTCAAAAGATCGAAGCCTCTATTCGGGATTTAAATACTTTGATTGAACAGGCCGTGGCTACAACGGAGACGGTTGTTCTTGAGGCAGATGGGGCTATAGAGGGACGTAAAGAGGAAGTTGTGCAGGAGGATTGGTTTTAAAATCTTTTGAGATGCTACGTTTAACGGTATATAAAAAGGCAGATCCATCGACTATTGTCGGGTCTGCCTTTTAGATTACAGATATACAAGTTTTTTCTTGAAATTATTTCAAAACGGCTTTTTTTCGGCTGGATATGGCCCTGCGGTTTTGAAGATAGCCTGTGAGCAGAATACCAGCCGTCACTGTGGCAATAAACAGGATACGCAGTGCGGGGTGTTCGGTAAAGTATGGCTCCAGCTTGCGTTCCTCAGTAATCATATTGGAGGCGGTATAACCAAGCACAGCCGAGCCCAAATAAATGATCCAAGGAAATTTGTTAATAAGCTTGATGAAAAGAGTGCTTCCCCATACGACAATCGGTACGCTGATCAGTAGACCAAGCACCACCAGTATCAAATGCTGCTGGGCAGCACCTGCGACGGCGATGACGTTGTCCAGCCCCATGGCTGCATCGGCTATTATGATGGTGCGGATAGCCCCCCATAAGGTCGTTCCGGCTTTGACTTCGGCGTGATCCTCCTGATCTACCAGCAGCTTATATGCAATCCAGATCAGCATTACACCCCCGACGAGTAACAGCCACGGCACTCGAAGCAGCCAAAGCACGACAATCGTGGCGGCTATACGAATGAGCAGAGCACCTCCGGTACCGTACAAAATTGCTTTTTTTTGCGTTTCGAGCGGTAACTTTCGGGCGGCAAGTCCAATTACAATAGCGTTATCTCCTGCAAGTAGAAGGTCAATAAATATCACATTAAGCAGTAACATAAAAAACTGAAATCCGGACATGTCAATCGTTCTCATCTCCCTGATTAAACAACCTAAATTCAGTATGTTCTGTTTATGATTAATACCCGTTTTTCGGAAATACGATTCATTATATTGCTGTTTGCTACTGATTTCAAGGATTATGCTCAACAAATCTGGTATTGATCTTTAATAAATTATGGCTAATGATGAATGAAATTATTAGAGTCCAGGTACACAAGCATAGCCTCGTCCTATTTCGCATACAAGTAGCATGGGGGTGTTTGTACACATGGAGCATATCATTTTGCTGTTGAAAATATTAACGATCAATTTGGTGTTAAGCGGTGATAATGCGGTTGTTATAGCCATGGCGAGCAAAAACTTGCCTGCAAGGCAGCGGAGCCAAGCAATATGGTGGGGGGCGCTCGGCGCAGTTGTCCTGCGCTGTGTGTTGACTTTTGCAGCTGTCCTTTTGCTAGGTATACCCTATATTCAGGCGGTGGGCGGTCTGCTTCTATTATGGATTGCGTTTAAGCTGCTTTATGAGAATAACGATAATGTGGGAGTAAGAGCAGAAACAACCATATGGAAGGCTATACAGGTGATTCTGGTGGCGGATTTTGTGATGAGTCTGGATAATGTATTGGCTATTGCGGCACTTGCAAATGGGGATATTGCCATCATTGTCATCGGTATTGCGATTAGCATTCCAATTGTGGTATGGGGGAGCAACGTTATTGCAGTCTGGCTTCACCGTTTCCCCATACTTGTTCTACTCGGATCTGCAATATTGGCTTTTACGGCAGGTGAAATGCTACTGCGTGATCCCAGATTGGGAGCATGGTTAGCCGGACCGGGGGAAATTTTACATTCATGGTTGCCGGGATTGCTGGCCGCCGCAGTTGTATTAGCAGGAATAGTTCAGCAGTTGCGAGCCCGCCATATTTGAACGTAGTTTTTTTGGAAAACATCGGCTAAACTAGACATAGGGCTTTTGCAAACGCCGGGGAATCCACTCGGTTTTTGTAAGAACACTATACTTACAAAAATACACTTGACAACATCTGCGTTAAAAGATCAAAAAACAAATCCAGCAAATAAAGGAGACCACGATGAATTCCGGAAAAGAGCGTATGATCGGATTGGGCATCATTGCCGTAGGACTGATTATTTTGTTGGGAAAACTGGGGGTCTTCTCCTTTTTGGGACGAAATTTCTGGCCCTTGCTGATTTTAATACCTGGTATTATACTGCATGCGATGTACATGATGGGTAAGACTTCTCCCATTATGCTAATGCCGGCCGGGATTTTGTCGGTGTACGGTTTTTTATTTTTTCTATGTAATACATGGGGCTGGCATCTGATGGCTTATCTATGGTCTTTGTTACTGCTGGGTGTGGCGGTTGGATTATGGGAATACGCTATTAATGAAATAACGCTGCCTCGCACTATATATACAGGGAGCATGATTTTGGGACTAGTTTCGGTACTTCTACTGATTATTAGTATGTTGAGGACCGGAATGATTTATGTTTTTGCAGTGGTATTGATCGGTGCAGGGATATGGCTGGTTGTTAACAATCGTACCAAACGTAAATGGTGAAACGACAAGCAGTGCAAAATTTATGGCGGTAAATTACGGAACAGCCAATAATGTCTTGCTTTATGACATATTTCAACTATAATATAATGGATATGATAAGAGCGTCGGAATGTTTTCTGACGCTTATTTTAAGGTTTTCACGCGAATCGGAAAGAGAAGCTGCCTGCACGAAGCCTGAAATATATAGAGGGCTGGCAGGGAGCGGGCCTGAAGAACGATTGTTAGCCTTGGATAAGCATTACTTTCAGGATAGAGACACTATTTTGATATACGGAAAGGATATGGATACAAACCATGCATGCAAGAGAGAACATTCGCAATATTGCAATTATTGCCCACGTCGACCACGGCAAAACGACGCTTGTCGACAAGCTTCTTCAACAGTCCGGAACATTTAGAGACCACGAGGCTGTTCAGGAGCGCGCCATGGACTCCAACGATCTGGAGCGTGAACGCGGTATTACGATTTTGGCTAAAAATACAGCTATTACGTACAAAGATTATCTGATTAACATTGTGGATACACCGGGACACGCCGACTTTGGCGGTGAAGTGGAACGGATTATGAAAATGGTTGACGGTGTTTTGCTCGTCGTTGATGCTTATGAAGGTTGTATGCCGCAGACTAAATTCGTACTGCGTAAAGCACTGGAGCAAAACCTGACGCCAATCGTTGTTGTTAACAAAATTGACCGTCCGGCAGCTCGTCCAGCCGAAGTTATCGACGAAGTACTCGATCTGTTCATCGAGTTGGGTGCGAGTGATGAGCAGTTGGAATTCCCCGTTGTGTATGCTTCAGCGCTGAACGGAACATCTAGTTTGGATGCCGAAAAGCAAGATGATAACATGCAGGCATTGTACGAAACCGTTGTGGATCATATCCCAGCTCCAACGGAGAAAATAGATGAGCCTCTTCAATTCCTCGTAACACTGATGGACTATAACGAATATCTTGGCCGTATTGCAGTTGGCCGTGTAAACCGTGGTATTATCAAGCAGGGACAAGCGGTTACGGTTATGCAGCGTGACGGCAGCAGCAAATCAGCGCGTATTGAGAAGCTGTTCGGTTTCCAAGGTCTGAAACGGATTGAAACTGATCAAGCGGGCGCTGGTGACATTGTGGCTATTGCAGGGATCAAGGATATTAACATCGGTGAAACGATTGCCGATCCAAACCATCCTGAAGCTTTGCCTGTACTCAAGATTGACGAGCCAACGCTGCAAATGACCTTCCTGGTTAATAACAGCCCATTCGCAGGTCGCGAAGGTAAATGGATCACATCCCGTAAACTCCGTGAGCGTCTTCTGAAAGAACTCGAAACTGATGTCAGCTTGCGTGTCGATGAAACCGACAGCCCTGACGCATTTATTGTATCCGGACGTGGTGAGTTGCATCTGGGTATCCTGATTGAAAACATGCGTCGTGAAGGTTATGAGCTGCAAGTGTCCAAGCCGGAAGTAATCGTGAAGGAAATTGATGGCAAGAAAATGGAGCCAATCGAACGTCTCCTCATTGATATTCCTGAAGAAAGCATGGGCGCAGTTATGGAAAGTCTGGGCTCCCGCAAAGCTGAAATGGTCAACATGATCAACAATGGCACCGGACAGGTTCGTTTGGAATTCCTGATTCCTGCACGTGGTCTAATTGGTTACACTACGAACTTCCTGACTTTGACTCGTGGTTATGGCGTAATGAACCATGCGTTTGACAGCTATGGTCCATTTGTTGGTGGCCAAGTCGGTGGACGTCATCAAGGCGTACTTATTTCAACGGAAAATGGTACTACTACATTCTATGGCATGATGGGTGTAGAGGATCGTGGTATTCTGTTCCTGGAGCCGGGTACTGAGATTTATGAAGGTATGGTTGTCGGAGAGCATACACGTGATAACGACATCGTTGTTAACATTTGTAAAGAGAAGCAATTGACGAACGTCCGCTCTGCAACAAAAGACGATACCGTAAAACTTAAAACGCCTCGTATCTTCTCTTTGGAACAGGCGCTCGAGTATTTGAATGATGATGAGTATTGTGAAGTTACACCTAATGCTATTCGTTTGCGCAAAAAGATTTTGAACAAAAGTGAGCGCGAGCGTGCAGAAAAACAGCGTAAAACAGCACAAGCAAATTCGTAATTGATTGGATTGGTTTTGGCCACAGCGGCGACGCCCGGCAACGGGATGCGCCGCTGTATCTGTTTTAGGATTGTAAACTTGGAGAATGTTTATTTCTCAAAACGCAGGAAAAGGTGTTGAAGCATGAGTAATCTTTCTAACGGATTGCCTCCCCGGACACAAAGCGGGAAAAAATCCGCCAAACCGAAAAAAACGAAAAAGAAAAAAAGCTTTTTCAGATCGTTTATGAAGTTTGTTCTGTTTCTGCTCATTATAGGTATCTTGGCTGCTGGCGGTTATACCTACTACCTATACAATCAGGTAGAGGAAGTTTTAGATACGGGGATCAATAAGGAAGTGCCAAAAACACAATTGGCCGAGGCCAAGCCTTTGACCATTTTGTTGCTTGGAACGGATTACCGCCCTGATCATCCAACTTATTTGTCAGACGTTATTATGGTAGCTACACTGAATCCGAATACCAAGTCATCTACAATCGTGTCGTTGCCGAGGGATACGCGGCTGGAACTGGATGGATATAAACCTCGTAAGTTGAATGAGTACTATCCGGTGTTCAAGGCCAGAGAGAAAGAATCTGGTGAAGTCGCTGAAGAGCAAATGAAGAAGATGATCGGTAAATATTTGAACATTGACATCGATTATGTGACGGTTATTAACTTTCAGGGCTTCAGAGATGTTGTGGATAATTTGGGTGGCGTAGATGTTACGGTCGACAAAAATATGTGTTACCGTGACAGTGCAGATGGTACTAACATTAACTTGAAGGCCGGAGCACAACATTTGAGTGGTGATCAGGCCCTTGATTTTGTTCGTTACCGCAAATCAAACTGTCGCCCGAGAACAGCTGAATCTGACGATTTTGATCGCAACCGTCGACAAAATCAGGTGCTTCATTCCTTGATTGACCAAATGCAGTCCTTCAGTGCTCTAAGTAAATTTAGTGCAATTATTAAATCTGTTGATAAGAATTTGATGACGGATATTGAGTCTCAGCAAATGAAAAATCTCGTACAGACCTATTGGAATATTTCCAAGCAAAATGTGAAATATAATCCGGTAGCAGGAACGTGGCGTAGCCCCTATGTCTATATTGATGAGCAACAGCTTGAACTGGCCAGACAATCCTTGCAAGAGGAGCTATCAAAAAAAGCGAGCGACAATAATGCTGTCTCTTCTTCCAATTCTTGAGTTTGTATCTTTCTTCCCTCTTATGTTATACTCGCAGCGAGTAAAAGCTCTATTGCATAAGGGGGTTGAGGTATGTCTGAATGGGTAGCACGCCAAGTATATGGTTTTGACATTCATACCCGTTTGCTGTCTAATGTTGTTTGCTTTTGCTGTAATGAAATGAATGAAATTAGTAAGGTCCAGTGAGTAATCACTGGGCCTTTTGTGTCTGATCCAAAGGTGTACAGGCTCTAAGGCTCTAATTACCTACCAACTTTTCGTTGTTTAACGCTGCTTCTGGGGTCTTTTTTCAGGGAATCAGCAAGTATTGGCTACCCGGTGAATAGGTATAGGTATGAAACACGAGATTGTCCACGCCGCTTTGGAGGGGATCAAAATGAAGAAAATTTTTGTGCTGGATACGAATGTGCTACTGCATGATCCGAAAGCCATCTTTACCTTCAAAGAACATGAAGTGGTTATTCCAGCTGTTGTTCTGGAAGAAATCGACTCCAAAAAACGCAACGCGGATGAGATTGGACGGAATGCCCGCAACGTATCGCGATTGCTGGACGGGTTGAGGGAAGTAGGACATCTGCACAGTGGTGTTCCGCTTCCGCAAGGTGGGAGGCTTAAGGTTGAATTAAATCATCGAAGCTTTTTGAAAGTCCAGGAAATGTTCGGGGAGGTTTCGAACGATAATCGAATTTTGGCGGTCGCCTTGAATTATCAGCTGGAGGAGAAGGAGCTGCCTGAATCGCGTTCGGTCGTGCTGGTCAGTAAAGATGTGCTGGTGAGAATCAAGGCAGATGTGTTGGGACTGCTGACCGAAGACTATTTATCCGACAGAACCGGTGATCTGAGTGAGTTATATCCCGGGTACTCGGCAATTCAGGTGCATCCGTCCATCATAGATGAGTTTTATTCCAATCGTTTTTTACCGATTAAGCCATTGGAGCTGTCTTATACGCTATATCCTCATGAATTCGTTATTCTAAAGGACGAGATGGGGACTGGAAAATCGGCTTTGCTGAAAGTAAACCAGGAAGCAGACCGATTAGAGCCTCTGTATTTAAGCAATGAACCGGTGTGGGGGATCAGTGCGCGTAATGCCCAACAGCGGATGGCGCTGGAGCTATTGCTTAATGACGATATCCCGCTGGTGACGATTACCGGAAAAGCGGGTACAGGCAAAACGTTGCTGGCGCTCGCTGCTGGTCTGCTCAAGGTAGAGGATGAACATCGCTTCAAGAAGCTGCTTATCGCCCGTCCTGTCGTTCCTATGGGCAAGGATATCGGTTATTTACCGGGAGAAAAGGAAGAAAAGCTTCGTCCGTGGATGCAGCCGATTTACGACAATCTGGAATATTTGTTTGATGCCAAAAAATCAGGCGATATCGATAAAATTTTGATGGGCTTGGGCAGCATTCAGGTGGAGGCGCTCACTTATATTCGGGGGCGTTCAATACCTGGACAATTTATTATTGTAGATGAGGCGCAGAATTTGTCCCGGCATGAAATTAAAACAATCGTGTCCCGTGTAGGTGAGGGAAGTAAAATCATTTTGATGGGAGACCCGGAGCAAATTGATCACCCTTATCTGGATGCCGCCAGTAACGGCTTGACGTATGTAGTAGAACGCTTCAAGCAGGAAGGGATTAGCGGACATATTATGCTGGAAAAAGGAGAGCGCTCTAAGCTGGCACAGTTGGCAGCCGATCTGCTGTAGAAGCTCATATCACTATCCCATTATCAGGATGTTTATATACTGCGCAGTATTTGTTGTAAATAAGAAGACCTCGGGAACATCCCGGGGTCTCTTATTTTTGTTCCATGTATTATTTATGATAGCTATACAAGGGTGAAAAAGCCTTATTTTAGGCTCAATACGAGCTTAACCTCAAGTACTCCCGCTAGGGTGTGTACCTCTGTGGCCTTAACATAAGAAATGAGTTGCTGCGGATAGAAGCCTAGATCAAAATCCTTTTCCAGCTTGTTACGGGTCGTATCTGGTAGCTCCAGCCCGTTAAAGACCAGGCGATCCACATGGAATAAAATCGCATTCTGCGGTTCATTCTCTACCGTGTAGTGCCCCTCTACCCTCAATTTCATGGTTCCCTGTTGACCTTCTACAACAATACGATCCTGCCCGAAGGAAAAGTTGAAGTGATTAAATAATTCATTTTCCGATTTCAGAAAACGGTTAAAATCATCCTCACGTATGCTTATCGTAATGACTTTACCGTTTGTAACCATGGCTCCTTGCTGTTGTTGAATAAATTGAGGTAAATCCTGCATCGCTTGAGCCAGCGCTTTAAAATGCTTGTTCACCTCGTAGACGCCTACATTCTCCCAATAAGCTGTCATTTCGCTAATCAGCTTGCGTAGAGTATCCGGGTTCTTGCTGGCGTTAACACCGTCATTTACACTCGCCTGAAGCAGGACAATACGCTTACGTTGTTCCAGCAGGTTTGTTTTGACGGTTTCCAAATCTGAGGAAGCCCGGGTGACCTGTTCTTCTGTTTTTCGCATATTTCGATAATTGGACTCGTATTTTTGGAGTACATCCTGATCGTGGCTAATCAGCAACAAGTAGTAATCGTACAAGGAGAGAAGCTGTTTTAGACTTTTGGCACCCAGTACTACACTGAGCAGCTTGTCCCTTTCTCCCATATAATAGGAGCGCAGTACAGAACCCGCGCGTTTCCTTTGCATAGCCATCTGCTCCTGCTGAGTGGCAAGATTGCTCCGAAGTTCCTGCTGACGTTGTAAAAGTATCTGCTGTTCTTGGCTGATCCGCTCAATTTCATGGTCAATTTCGACGATTGACAGACTATCCTGCAAAATCCGGTTTGCCTCTTCTGAGGGAGCTGCGAGGACAAGATGTGCTGACATGGAGGTCCATATCATAATGATGGCCAGCAGAACACAACTTATCATTTTTAGAGTGGGTCTGATCATTGGTTTTCCCCTTTTGTGTATTCCCGAAAAAAGTCTAACAGTAATATATATGTGCCTTTCTTATTTTTTAACCATTCATTTATTGTACAGCAGCCAGAGGATGCTTGAAACCCGAAACTATATTTGTCCACGTATGAGTTCTTATAGAAATGGAAATACAATTTAGTATCAAATAGATTCTATGAACTCTACGAGAGGCATAGAAATGAATAAACAGCTTTTATACCCTATTCAAATACCGGTAAGACCGGTTCATGAAGACGGTTATTTCAGGATGTTGTTAGGAGGGCTAGAGGCATGACTGCAATAAGACAAGATGCATGGAGTGCGGAAGATGATTTAATATTAGCGGAGGTGACACTGCGTCATATCCGGGAAGGTGGAACACAGCTCGCTGCATTTGAAGAGGTTGGGCAAAAAATAGGAAGAACCTCCGCTGCATGCGGCTTCCGCTGGAACAGTTGCGTACGCAAACGTTACGACGAAGCCATCAGCATTGCTAAAGCGCAGCGTCAAAAACGCAGTTATATTCGCAAGCAGAGTCCGGTTGGTGTATCTCAAGTGGCGGCTTTTGCATCGCTCGATACAGCTGAAGGGGTGTACAGAGCAGATGGAACGAGTGAGGATACGTTGTCCATCGACGCAGTGATCCGCTTTTTGCGTCAATGGAAGGGAACTGTACAGGAAACCAATCGACAGATTAAGATGCTGGAAAAAGATTTGCGTGAAAAGGAAGAGGAATTAAGTCAACTTCGCTCCATTAATGATCGGTTGTCCAAAGAGGTTAATGAGGTGCAAACCGACTATCGCGTCGTGAATGATGATTACAAAGCCTTGATTCAGATTATGGACCGGGCCCGCCGGTTGGCTTTAATCACTGAGGATGAGGAAGAGCTTAAATCCAGATTCAAAATGGACGCCAATGGGAATCTGGAGCGCATTGAGTAGCAAAATTACAGCAGCAATTGTTAAATAGAACGTCAACTCACGCTTTGCCGTAGTTGGCGTTTTTTGTATTTCTCTAGAGTGCATATGATATAGTAGAAAAAAAGATGGAAGCGAGACGATACATAGGTGATTGATATTATTGGAGCAGGTTCACTCGGATTGTTGTTTGCTGGAAGGCTGGCGGCCTCAGGTACAAAAGTAAGGTTATGGACACGAACGCTTGAGCAGGCGCGGATCATTGCTTGTGAAGGGATTACAGTACTTGAAAAAGAGGGGCATGTTGCTGTTCATGTGACTGGAGGAGACACATTAAAGGTAGCGCCGTTGGCAGATTGGCAACGCTTGAATTCACAGGTTCCGGCAAGGTGGATTTTGATAATGACTAAACAGGGGGCGGTTGGGGAAGTGTTGAAGCAGATTAAATCTGCGGCTAATACAAAAAGTGATATCGGAATTGTTTGCTTACAGAACGGAATCGGACATATAGAACGAATTAGACAAGCCTATCCTGAAGCAGTGGTATACCCTGCGGTAACGACCGAAGGAGCAAAGAGAATGGGAGTAGCATCCGTCGTGCATGCCGGGCTGGGGGCTACGGAGATTGGCTGTCCGGATGAGCTGGTGGAGAAACAGGTCGGGAGTTTCGAACAATATGTGCTAAATCGGCTGCTTACAGCAGGATTTGACGTTTGCTTGTCGAAAGAAATCGAGAACGGTATATACCGCAAGTTGCTAATCAACGCTGTGATTAATCCGCTGACAGCAATATGGCGAATCCCCAATGGAGAGCTGCTTTTTGATCCGGGCCGTATACATATGATGCGCAAGCTATACGAAGAAGGCATTCAAGTGTACGAAGCCAATGGTATTCGGTGGGACAGCGCATGGTGGGATCAGATTATGAAGGTTTGCCGGGCAACGGCAGAGAATCAGTCGTCTATGCTGGCCGATGTGCTTGCACATTCCATGACAGAGGTTGCTTCCATTAACGGACAGCTAGTGCAGATGGCAGAGCAAGCAGGGGTTACTGCACCAACCCATGCGGTATTATGGCAATTAATTGAGGGCATGCGGCTAAAAGAGGGGTGATCAGTTGAGTCTCATACAAGGTACCATCATCACATTTAGTATTCTTCCCTTTTTTCCGTTTCTGATGGTGTTTGCAGTTTGCCGCTACCTGCTTAAACTGGAAAAAAAGAAGTCGTTGCTTATATCTATGGATATTACCACAGCTTTTCTGATACTATCCGTCGCGGCGCTCTTTAATGTCATTTTTGCATCAAGATTCGGTTTTTATTTGATATTACTGCTGCTACTTTTGACGCTGGGTTTAATTGGAGGAGCCCAAAATCGAATAAAGGGGAAGGTCGATGGGAAAAGATTATGTAGAGCAGTGTGGAGATTAACTTTTATAGCGATGACATTAGCGTATATTATATTAACTATTGTTGGCATTTTTAAAAATATATTCAATAACATGTGATATAACATAACATGAAAACTCAAAAAAATATGAATTAATCATGTTTTTTTGAAAAAAAAGCTCAATTTAAAGAAATGTGATGTAGATTTTTTTGACCGCTGGTTGTATAATCTATAAACATATACCACTTTAGAACTAGGGGGAAAACGCTAGATGAAAAGGAAAAGCTTTTTAGTCCTTTTGACACTCATTCTTGCAGTTGGCGCACTGCTCGCAGGTTGTGGCTCCGCCAAGAACGATACCAATGGTAAGGGCGCACAAGAAAATGCATCAACTACGCCGGCTCCGGCCGACAAACAAATTTTGCGCATTAACCTTCTTTCCGAACCGCCAACCTTCGATCCGGCACAAGCTCAGGATAGTCAAACTAACACGGTTCTGAAAACTTTGTATGAAGGTCTCGTACGTATGGGTCCTGATGGCAAAGAAATTCCTGGCGTAGCTGAATCTTGGAAAATTTCCGATGACGGCAAAACCTATACGTTCAAACTCCGTGATAATGCAAAATGGAGCAATGGCGACCCGGTCAAAGCAAGTGACTTCGTATTTGCTTGGCAACGGGTACTGGATCCTTCCACGGCTCCTGCACCTCCATATGCTTATCAATTGTACTATATCAAAAATGCTGAGGGTTACAACCTGAGCACTTCGAAATCCTATAAAGGCACTAAAATTACAGACTTTAAAGATGTAGGTGTCAAAGCTGTTGATGACCATACATTGCAAGTAGAGCTGGAAAATCCGACTCCTTACTTCTTGGGATTGACTTCTTTCTATACGTATTACCCTGTTAATCCTTCTATTAAAGGAAATGAAAAGTGGGCTGTTCAGAAAGATAGCATGATCACTAATGGACCTTACACATTAACAACTTGGGACAGCGGTCAAAAGATCGAAGTCACCAAGAGCGAAAACTATTGGGGTAAAGACCAAATCAAGCTGAGCAAAATTACGATGTCCTTGGTAAACAGTGGTGCAACAGAGCTGGCTTCTTACAGAAGTGGACAACTTGATTATGCAGGTTTGCCAAACGGTGAAATTCCTACCGACCAAATTCCGGCTGTGAAAAAAGAACTACCAAATGAGTTTGCGGCTAAAGGGATTGCTAGTACGTATTACTACCTGTTTAACGTAACTGAAAAACCATTTAACAATGTTAAAATCCGTAAAGCGTTTGCTATGGCTATTCAACGCCAACCGATCGTTGAAAGAGTAACATTGGGCGGTCAAATTCCTGCATACGGCTTTGTACCTCCAGGTATCAAAGGAGTATCTCAAGAATTCCGTACTGAGAATAAAGATGATTACTTCAAAGAAGACTTCACTGAAGCGAAAAAATTGCTTCAAGAAGGTATGAAGGAAGAAGGCGTAACTACACTTCCTCCAGTAACATTGTTGTATAACTCCAGTGAGGGTCACCAAAAGATTGCATTGGCAGTTGCTGATATGTGGAAGAAAAACCTTGGTGTGGACATCAAAACCCAAAACCAAGAGTGGGGCGTATTTATCCAAACACGTAACAAGCTGAATTTCCAAATCGCTCGTGGTGGATGGTCTGCTGACTATAATGATCCAATGACATTCCTGGATATGTGGACAACAGGCAATGGCAACAACAATGCAGGTTATGCTAACCCAGCATATGATGCTTTAATTGAAGCAGCTAAGACAGAAACAGATCCAGCAAAACGCATGGAAGATTTCGCAAAAGCAGAGAAAATTCTGGTTCAAGACGATATGGTAATGCTGCCAATCTACTACTATTCAAATGTTTCTTTAACGAAACCGAATGTAAAAGACATCGCGCTTGACTTTAGTGGAGCGATTGATTTCACAAGAGCGTATATTACACAGTAACTGAAGCTTAATTCTGAAGTTTGATAGTTACTTCGGGATATATATGTGGATACAACCATATATATCCCGTTTTTTTGTGTGTCATAGTCTTTTCCATTATCATGTAACCATGCAAATAAGTAGGTTGGACATTCCAATTCTATTTCGATAAAATCAAATGGTGTCGAAAAAAATTTATGGGGGGTGTAAACGGGCAATGACGCGTTATTTGATCAGTAAATTTTTCTATATGCTGCTTTCTTTGTTCATTCTGATCTCTGCGACGTTTTTTCTCATGAAAGCAATTCCGGGTAACCCCTTCATGAGTGAAAAGGCGACTTCTCCTGAGATTCAAGCCCGGTTAATGGAGCAATATGGGCTGGATAAGCCTGTATATGTCCAATATTTTAAATACTTAGGTGATATTGCTTCAGGTGATTTTGGTATTTCCATGAAAAAGCTGAACCAAAGTGTAACTGACATTATTGGACAAACTTTTTCAGTATCGCTTAAATTGGGTTTTGTTGCCATAATTGTGTCGATTATTGTCGGACTCTTGCTAGGTATGCTCGCAGCTTTGTACCATCGCAGGCTTATTGACAACGTAGCGATGATTTTAGCGATTATGGGGATTGCTGTTCCCAGCTTTGTCCTGGCATCGTTGATTCAGTTCTACTTTGCTCAGGAGCTAGGCTGGTTTAATGTTATGGGCTTTGATGGCCCAATGGATTACGTCCTGCCTGTTGTCGCTTTATCCGCTTCGCCAATTGCGTTTATCGCTCGACTAACGCGTTCCAGCATGCTGGAAGTACTTCATGCGGATTATATCAAGACTGCCAAGGCTAAAGGTTTAAAGCCTGTTACGGTAATGTTCAAACACGTTGTACGTAACGCCATTTTGCCGGTTGTTACCTATGTTGGGCCCATGACGGCAAATATTATTACCGGTTCCGTCGTTATTGAACGTATTTTCGGAATTGGTGGTATTGGTAAAGTGTTCGTAGAAAGTATTACGACCCGTGACTATACCATGATTATGGGAGTTACTATTTTTTACGGTATTTTGCTGATGGTGGCACGTTTTATTACTGATATTGCATACGGTTTTATTGATCCACGGATTAAGCTGACCGGCGGGAAGGAGGGATAACTTTATGTCTGTGAAAGACAATGCTGTGAATTTGGAGAAACTTCAGGTAAAACCGGAAGACTTCCAGAAAATCGGAGCGGATGAAAAGCAGTCTGAAGTTATTCAGCGCGAAAGCTTGTCCGCTTGGCGTGATGCTTGGGAGCGACTTCGTAAAAATAAGCTGGCTATGACGAGCTTGAGTGTTTTATTTCTCATCGTACTTGCTTCTATTATTGGTCCGGAAATTTCGAATTATGATGACCGCACGAATGATTTGTTGAGCACCAATCTTCCGCCTTCCGCGGAACACTGGTTCGGAACAGATGATTTGGGCCGTGATATGTTTGTACGTACATGGATGGGTGCCCGAATTTCCTTGATTATCGGTTTGGCTGCAGCAACGATTGACTTGCTGATTGGTGTTATTTATGGTGGAATTATGGGTTACTTTGGTGGCCGTGTAGATGAAATCATGAATAAATTTTCTGAAATTCTGTATTCCATTCCTTATCTGCTTGTTACGATCCTGTTGCTGGTTGTACTGGAGCCGAGTATCACGACGATTATTATTGCGCTCTGTGTGACCGGGTGGATTAACATGTCGTGGATTGTGCGCGGTGAAATGCTACAGCTGAAAAATCGGGAATTTGTGCTTGCTTCCCGTTCGATGGGCGCTGGTGCAGGGCGTCTGCTGTTCCGTCACCTGCTGCCTAACGCTGTGGGCCCGATTATCGTCACATTGACTTTGACGGTTCCAAGTGCTATTTTTTCCGAGGCTTTTCTGAGCTTCCTTGGATTAGGGGTACAGGCTCCTCAGGCATCACTTGGTTCAATGATTGAGTCGGCCCTGACAGGATGGATGTACTATCCTTGGCGCATGCTTTTCCCGGCAGGTTTGATCAGTTTGATTATGCTTGCGTTCAACCTTTTTGGTGATGGATTGCGTGATGCGCTTGATCCGAAGCTGAAGAAATAGGAGGTGAGATCATGGTGAGTAGCAACAATTTAATTGAGGTTGAAGGTCTTAAAAAGTATTTTAATGTTGGCAAAAACCGTGTGCTCAAAGCGGTGGACAACCTGAATTTTTATATTCGCGAAGGCGAAACACTAGGTATGGTTGGTGAATCGGGTTGTGGTAAATCTACAGCGGGCCGTACCATTCTTCGCTTATACGAGCCTACAGCAGGTAGTGTACGCTTTAACGGTACGGATATCTACAAATTATCATCAGGTAAAATGAAAGCTATGCGTCGTGATATGCAGATGATCTTCCAAGATCCGTATGCATCCTTGAACCCGCGTTTTACGGTTTCTGATATTATCGGTGAGGCACTGGATATTCACAACATGGCAGGTAGCCGTGCAGAGCGCAAAAAACGGATTGAAGAGTTGCTGGATCTGGTAGGTTTGAACCCGGATCATGCAACCCGTTATCCGCATGAATTTTCCGGTGGTCAGCGTCAACGTATCGGTATTGCCCGTGCGCTGGCAGTTAACCCTAAATTCATCATTTGTGATGAGCCGATTTCGGCTCTTGATGTGTCTATTCAGGCTCAGGTTGTCAATCTGTTAAAAGAGCTTCAAGAGCGTCTTGGTCTGACATACCTGTTCATTGCGCATGATCTGTCAATGGTCAAGCATATCAGTGACCGGGTAGCCGTAATGTATATGGGTAAAATGGTTGAGCTTGCAGAAAGTGCAGAGTTGTATGCAAATCCGATCCATCCTTATACGAAAATGCTTCTGTCAGCGATTCCGATTCCCGATCCGGAAGTGGAAGCCAACAAAAAACGGATTATTATGCCTGGCGATCAAGCCGGCCCAATTCATACAGATGATGCATCCGGCAATAAGTCAGGAGCCTATAATCTAGAAAATGCCAAGCTGATTGAAGTGTCCAAAGGACATTTTGTAGCTGAGCCTTACGCCTGATGTTGTTTTATGCACCAACCGCCGAGTTTGCTCGGCGGTTTTTTTTGTAGGAAGCTTTGACGCGGACAAGGGCTTTCGGTACAATCAAGCAGTAAGGTTTTGGTGGAGACAGGAGGCAGACCCATGAGAATAATTCCGGAAGAGCTTCGCGGAGGGTCGGCTTTGGCAGAAGATTACATACAGGGTACAGGACGCGTACGCGATTTGTATGAATATGATGTTCTGCATGCCGATGCTTATGCCCAGCGAGCGAAGCGACTGGATGAGACGGAGCATCTGCGATTAAACCGTAAGGAAGTCGTAGCATGTCTCCGTATATACAATGAGCAATACAACGCACACGAGGCGGTTCATGCTTCATTGGATCGGCTGGAGCAGCCAGATGCTCTGGTGGTAGTTGGCGGGCAGCAAAGTGGACTGTTCACAGGTCCGATGCTGGTCGTTTATAAAGCTGCTACGATTATTAAGGCGGCCAGGGAAGCGGAGGAACGGCTGGGGCGTCCGGTTATTCCCGTTTTTTGGATTGCGGGTGAGGATCATGACTGGGATGAGGTCAATCATACATATGTAATGGCGAATGACCCGCAAGCAGTCAAAATCAAGCTGAATAAGCAGCCTGTACGTCGTTCTTCGGTTAGTGCGATTAAGGTCGATACGGCAGAGTGGAAGCAAGCCATGGCGGATATAGAGCATAGCTTGCCCGACTCAGAGCATAAGGCCGATATTGTACACATGATTGAGCATGGTTTCAATGATTCATACGGACTAAGTGAAAGCTTCGCCAAGCTACTGGGACTTCTTTTCGGCGCCTATGGATTAGTGCTGCTGGATTCTGCTGATCCTTCGTTGCGCAAGCTGGAGGCATCCGTTTTCCGTCGGTTGGTTCAGCACAATGATGAACTGGAGCAAACTTACCGAGCGACTGCTGCAAGGATTGTAGATTATGGCTATCATTTGCAAGCAGATGTGCATGAAGGCGGTGCGAATCTCTTTTATATTCATGAGGAAGAACGCTTACTGCTGTTCAAGCAAGATGGACTATTCACGGATCGCCGTGGTCAGGTAGCATTTACAGTCGAAGAACTGCTCGAAGAGACAGACAAGCACCCGGAACGTTTTAGTAACAATGTCCTAACCCGCCCTCTTATGCAGGACTCACTGTTTCCAGTGCTGGCCTCTGTGCTGGGTCTAGGAGAAATTGCCTACTGGGCGATTACGCGCGACGCTTTCGGCGTGCTGGGGATGCAGATGCCATTACTGCTGCCACGGATGTCCTTTACGTTGGTGGAACCAGGTGTAGAAAAGCATATGCTTAAGTACGAATTGAGCTTTGGAGAAGTTAGAGACGGGCTTGAGAAACGGAAAAGGCAATGGATTGTCACCCACGATCAGCTTGGAATACAGGATCAGTTTGCCGGGGCCAAGGAAGCTTTTGTCCGTATGTACGAACCACTGATACAGCAGTCAGGCTCGATTGAAAAAGGTTTGCTTCGGATTGGTGAAACCAATCGTACGAAGATTCTGGAGCAGATTGCCTTTCTGGAAGGAAAAGTTCAGGAAGCGCTGTTCCGGCAAAATGAAACAACGCTTCGTCAATGGGATCGTATTGAGTGGTCACTTTTTCCGTTCGGACAGCCGCAGGAACGGGTATATACGATTTATCATTTTCTAAACCGTTACGGCCTCAGCCTGATCGATATGATTATGGATGTGCCGACCGATCTGACGGGTACGCATCGTGTTATTTATGTATGATTTAGCATGTTAACAGCTACAACCAATATGAAGGAGGAACAAATATGACTTCCCATTCTTTGCAAAACAGCATCGTTCACGATCTTAAACTGGCACCTGAGGGTCATCTGAAAATTGATTGGGTGGAAGCCCATATGCCGGTATTGAACCGTATACGTCAACAGTTCGAGCAAGAGCAGCCTTTTAAGGGTCTGAAGGTAACCATCTGTCTGCATCTGGAGGCCAAAACGGCCTATCTGGCTAAAGTAGTACAGGCGGGCGGGGCTGAGGTTACAATTACGGGTAGTAATCCGTTGTCCACTCAGGATGATGTTTGCGCAGCATTGGTTGAAGATGGAGTTACGGTTTTGGCTAAATACAATCCGGACCCTGCTGAGTTTAAAAGCTTGCAAATTAAGGCGCTGGAAACGAAGCCGGACCTTATTATTGATGACGGGGGCGACCTGGTTACCCTCTTGCAATCCGAACGCCCTGATCTGATTTCTACTATCCGTGGTGGGGCGGAGGAAACGACTACTGGAATTATCCGCTTGAAGGCGCTCGAAAAAGAGGGTCAACTTCACTTCCCGATGGTGGCCGTTAATGATGCTTATTGCAAATATTTGTTCGACAATCGTTATGGTACTGGACAGTCAGCATTCGACGGTATTATTCGCACAACCAACCTGGTTGTGGCAGGCAGCACGGTCGTCGTGGTGGGTTATGGATGGTGTGGTAAAGGGGTTGCGATGCGTGCGAAAGGGCTGGGAGCCAACGTGGTCGTAACCGAAGTTGATCCAATCAAGGCAGTAGAAGCGCATATGGATGGTTTCCATGTGTTGCCGATGGTGGAAGCAGCCAAGCTGGGTGACTTCTTCATCACGGTGACCGGCAACAAAGCTGTAATTACCGGAGAGCACTTTGATGTCATGAAGGACGGGGCTGTACTGTGCAATGCGGGGCATTTTGATGTGGAGGTTAGTAAGCCTGAGCTTGCCAAACGTTCCGAATCCATTCGGACGGTGCGTCGCAATATTGAGGAGTACCGCTTCAAGGATGGACGTAAAATGTATTTGCTGGCAGAAGGACGCCTCGTGAATTTGGCTGCGGCGGATGGTCATCCTGCGGAAATTATGGATACCACGTTTGCACTTCAGGCGCTTGGCTTGAAATATGTGAACGATCGTTATAATGAGCTGGGCAAAGCCGTAATTAATGTACCTTATGAAATTGATGAGCAGGTAGCCCGCTTCAAGCTGGATAGCTTGGGAATCAAGATTGATTCTTTAACAGAAGACCAAAAGGTCTATCTGGATAGCTGGAATGCATAACTTGAGCATTGCCGATCACGATGCCCGGTTCAAAGGTTTTAACGTGTAACACAGGTGTCTGTATAGGTTGGCATGATGAATAAGACTAAGCCTAAGCCCTTTATTTTCATGTTGTTTCGAACCCTGATGCATATTGTCGGGAGTTCGTCTTCATGGAATAAGGGGCTTTTTGGCGTGTTATGATACGTGGCAACAAATATAGACATCACCGTATGGATTTGTCGTTTATCACTTTTTGGAAATGTAAAGAAGGTCTTTGATTTTTTAAAGCGAATCTATTATGCTTAGGTGGTGGAAAGTGGGCCAAAGTGGGAGAATGAGGTAAGGGGTGACGAAACCAATGTTTATGGGGGAGTTCCAACATAGCATTGATGAGAAGGGTCGGCTTACTGTTCCGGCCAAGTTTCGTGAACTTCTCGGTGCCTCGTTCGTGGTTACCCGCGGGCTGGACCAATGCCTCTTCGTGTATCCCATGGATGAGTGGGCTGTCATGGAGAAAAAACTTAAAGCACTGCCTTTGATGAAGGCCGATGCGCGGGCGTTTACCCGTTTTTTTTTCTCGGGTGCGACTGAATGCGAATTGGACAAACAGGGCAGGGTAAATTTACCGGGAAATTTGTGCGAATACGCCAAGCTTACCAAAGAGTGCGTCGTATTGGGAGTGTCCACCCGGGTAGAGATTTGGAGCAAGCACACTTGGGAGCAATATTTCAGCCAATCAGAAGAAGCATTTAACGACATTGCTGAGAAATTGGTTGATTTCAACTTTGAATTGTAATTTAGGAGGTCAGCCGTTTGTTTCACCACATTACCGTACTCAAGGAAGAAGCAACACAGGCACTAAACATCAGGCAGGACGGGATCTATGTGGACTGCACGTTGGGAGGGGCAGGACACAGTTCCGTCATTGCGTCACAGCTTGGTCCTGAGGGAAGGCTGATTGCCTTTGATCAGGATGACTGGGCATTGAACAATGCGCGCGAGAAGCTGTCGGCCTACGAAGGAAAGATTTCATTGGTGAAATCCAACTTTCGCCACTTGCAGGACAGGCTGGCCGAACTTGGATTGCCCGAAAAAGACGGCGTCCCGCAGGTCCAGGGTATTTTGTTCGATCTGGGTGTCTCCTCGCCCCAGTTCGATGAGGGGGAACGGGGATTCAGCTACAATCATGATGCGCCGCTCGATATGCGGATGGATCAGAGTAGCTCGCTGACGGCTTACGAGATTGTCAATGAATGGCCAGAAGCAGAGATTGCGCGTATTTTGTTTCACTACGGAGAAGAGAAGTTTTCACGCCGGATCGCGAAGATTATGGTTGAACGTCGAAAGAACAAGCCTATTCACACAACAGGGGAACTTGTCGATATTATCAAAGAAGGAATTCCGGCTGCGGCACGCAGAACCGGGGGACATCCGGCCAAACGCAGCTTTCAGGCTTTGCGGATCGCTGTGAACGATGAGTTGGGTGCACTGGAAGATACTTTGCATCAGGCAGTAAAATGTCTGGCTCCAGGGGGCAGAATTTCGGTCATTACGTTCCATTCTCTGGAGGATCGGATATGCAAGCATATTTTCAAGGAGTATTTGGCGAAAAGCATCTATCCATCTGATTTGCCTATTTTGGAGGACAAAATGATAGGCGATCTGAAGCTGGTGAATCGTAAGCCGATTGTGGCGTCAGAGCAGGAATTGGAGCTTAATCCACGGTCCCGGTCAGCCAAGCTGAGAGTTGCTGAAAAATTGTAAATTTAATGGAGAAGGAGAGGCGACATGGCTTATACACGCGGTAATTTGGCTGTAAAAGAAAGAGCCCGTCAGGAACAGGTTCAGCAACAACGGTATCGTGAAACTACCAAAGTCGTTACACGCCGCAGAGAGCTGCCGATTCGGGAAAAGCTGCTGTATCTTTTGACACTTGTAACGTGCATTGTCATTGCTGGTATGCTGATTGGCAGGTACGCGCACATTTATCAAATCAATTATTCGATTAATACAGCGAGCAAGGACATTTCCAAATTACAGACCAATATCGCCCAACTGAAAATTCAGAAGGAACGGTTGGAAAATCAGATTGTACCTACGGCAAAGGAACAGGGGTATATCGAGCCGACGAGAGAGCCCATTCGTGTGGAAAAGCAGGCTGCCAAATAGTTAGTTAGGAGCATAGCATCAAGCTATGCTCTGACGTACATTTTTTCGCAGAGAGGTTTGAGCTATGGTCAAAAGAATAAAGCTTCGCACACTGCTGATAGGGGGATGTATTACCCTCTTTTTTCTTGTTCTGCTACTTAAGGTATTTTGGATTCAGGTCGTGAGCGGGGAATACTGGCATAATCAGGTAGTTACGCAGGTGGAAAGAGACCAGGTGATCCAGCCCAAGCGCGGAACAATTACGGATCGCAAGGGAAGTGTACTAGCGACAGATGCCCCTGCTTATACGGTAGTGGTCAACCCGAGCATCATTCAGGAATATGATTTGGAAAACGAGGTTGTAGCCAAACTGCATCAGCTGCTCAAAACACCTGAGGACGAACTGAGAAAGCATCTCTCGGCCAAGGACAAAGACGGTAAATATTTAAAAAACCGCGAGATCCGTAACGGAGGTTGGAAGGTAGATCCTGAGCTCAAAGCACAGGTGGACACATTCAAAGAATATTTAAAGGATAAGTACGAAGTGATTGGAGCTGTGGACACGGTTCAGGAATCCAAACGCTATTATCCAGAAAATAAGCTGGCTTCTCATGTTATTGGCTATTACCGTAAAGATGGTACAGCAGGCATGGGGTTGGAAGCCTATTATAATAAAGAGCTCTCGGGCACGGCCGGAAAGCTTCTTTATCAGCGGGATCGAAAGGGAGTTCCTCTTCAGGGATCGGAGAGTATTTATGAACCGGCACAAAATGGTAAGAATTTAAAGCTGACGATTGATGACACAATTCAGTATTATATAGAGGGCGCTATGCAGGAAGCTATTGCAAAATACAATCCGAAAACGATGACGGTTGTAGCCGCAGATCCCAAAACGATGGATGTTCTCGGTATGGCGAGTTACCCCAATTTTAATCCCAATACATACGGGAGCACATCTTCAATGGAATATTTCCGTAACAATGCAACTCAGTCCATCTATGAGCCAGGTTCCACGTTTAAGATTGTAACCTTGGCTGCGGCAGTTCAGGAAAAGGTGTTCAATCCAAATGAAACCTATCAATCTGGTATGATCCGAGTCGGGGGATGGGATATTCGTGACGTGAGTCGAAATTGGGGAACGTTAACTTTTCTTCAAGGGGTCAAGCGTTCAAGTAACGTCGGTTTCGTCCATTTGGGGCTGGATAAGCTGGGCGGCGAAAGGTTGAGGAAATATATTAACAACTTCGGATTTGGTGTGAAAACAGGTATCGATCTTCCGAGTGAGTCTAGCGGAGCCATTACGTTCCACACCCAATACAAATCCGAAGTCGCAACGGCTGCATATGGACATGGACGTGTTCAGGTAACGCCAATCCAGCAGGTAGCGGCTATCTCGGCAATTGCTAACGGTGGTAAGTTGATGCAACCTCATCTGGTGAAGGAAATTATGAACCCGGATACAGGGGAAGTACAGACGATACAACCGAAGGAAGTCCGCCAGGTGATTTCGCAGGAATCGGCAGTACAGACCAGCAGCTATCTGGAGCAGGTCGTGTCTGACCAAGAAATTGGAACCGGGCGTCTTGCTTATATTGACGGATACCGTGTTGCTGGTAAAACAGGTACAGCAACGAAAGTTGTGGGTAAAGTGTATGACCATTCGAAGGATGTCGTGTCCTTTATCGGCTTTGCACCCGTGAATGATCCGAAAATAGCTGTTCTGGTTGTTATGGACGAACCTAACAAATCGGTAGGTGGAGGTACGGCAGCAGCCCCTGTGTTCAAAAAAATCGTATCCCAGTCGCTACAATATATGGGAGTTCCCAAAACAGGAGCCAAAGCGAATAAATCAGACAATGCTGCTGTGAAAACGGTGAATCTGCCGACAGTGCCACAATTAACCGGTCAGGTGAAGAAGGATGCACAAAACGCATTGCTCAAACAGGGGATTGCCTATGAGACGGTTGGCAAAGGCTCCAAAATTGTCCGCCAGTATCCAGAGGCAGGCGTCAAAATGAAGCCGGGACAACGCATTTATTTGCTGACTGAAGATAGTGCCAACATGACCATTCCCGACTTTACAGGCGTCTCGTTGCGTGACACGCTGCAAGTGTTGACGCTCATGAAGGTGGGCGTTCAGGTAAGCGGCGAAGGCTATGTTGTCTCGCAAAAGGCACAAATGGTGAGTGGCAAGCGGATTGTCAATGTGACGCTCCAGCCGGCTAAAGAAACCGTGACCGGAGTAAAGCTGGAGGAAACACCGGACTCAACTACCGGCGTAGCATCTAACCAAACAGGCAGTGCAGCAAAAACGAGTACCGATTCAAAAACCGATACCACTGCGAGTGCAAGCTCAAGCAGGGAGACTTCCAAGGGTGGGAGCTCCGCTGTAGCCGATGAAAAAAGTGCGGCTGCAATTAAAGGTGAGGATAACTGATAGCTTGTTCTAACGTTCGTTTTTTTGAATATTCATGAGGTAAGACATGTCATGAGTATTTGGAGGAACGGAGGGGAGCGCGTTTGAAGAAATCTAACGTGACCATGCGGCGCAGGCTGGTATGGGGGCTGCTGGGATTGTTTGTACTGTTTGCAGCCTTGTCGGTCCGGCTCGCCTATGTTCAATTGGGTAAAGGGGGCGAACTCTCGGCCAAGGCCGAGGAATCGTGGCGCCGGAATATACCTTTTGCCGCCAAACGCGGCGAAATTTTGGATCGGCAAGGTACGGCGCTGACCTATAATGTCACTTCGCCGACAGTCATGGCGATACCAGTGCAGATCAAGGAGCCGGAAGAAACGGCGCGCAGGCTGGCGCCCTTGCTAGACATGAGCGAGGATAAAGTGCTCAAGCTGATTACCAAACGAACAGCAAGCCAAAAACTTCAGCCCGGTGGACGAAAAATTACGATGGAGAAAGCGCAGCAAATTCGTGATTTGAAGCTGCCGGGTATCGTTGTTGCTGAAGACAACAAACGTTATTATCCTTATGGCGATTTGGCGGCTCATATTCTCGGGTTTACGGGAATTGATAATCAGGGGTTGACGGGGGTAGAGAAAAAGAACAACAGCAAGCTTCGCGGTATTGACGGAAGCATTGCGTATCTATCCGATGCAGGCGGTCGTCTGATGCCCGGTTCTTCTGAGAAGTACGTTGAACCAATGGATGGTCTGAACTTGCAACTGACCATTGATAAGTCTGTACAGTCTATCGTGGAACGGGAGCTTGACCAGGCTATGGTCAAATTCCAGGCCAATTCCGCGTTGGCCATCGCAATGAACCCCAAGAATGGGGAAATATTGGGTATGGCCGGGCGACCAGGCTATGAGCCTGCGCTATACAAACAATATGCACCTGAAATTTACAATCGAAATCTGCCGATTTGGATGACATATGAACCAGGCTCCACCTTTAAAATTATTACATTGGCCGCTGCACTGGAAGAAAAGAAGGTCGATCTCAAAAACGATCACTTTTTCGATCCGGGGTACATTGAAGTTGGCGGGGCTCGCCTGCGCTGCTGGAAAAAAGGCGGCCACGGCAGTCAGACCTTCCTACAAGTCGTGGAAAACTCTTGTAATCCAGGCTTTGTAACACTGGGTCAGCGTCTAGGTAAGGAATCGCTGTTCAAGTATATTCGTAATTTTGGGTTCGGCAGCAAAACGGGCATTGACATGATTGGCGAGGGGAATGGTATTTTATTTAAATTACCCCAGGTAGGACCGGTAGAGCTGGCGACAACTGCCTTTGGTCAAGGGGTATCTGTCACTCCGATTCAGCAGGTGACGGCTGTGTCGGCTGCGATCAATGGTGGCAATCTGTATAAACCTCACATTACAAAAGGCTGGATTCAACCAGAGACAGGCAAAGTACTGGAAAAAGTAGAGCCTGAACTGGTGCGCAGAGTCATTTCAGAGGATACCTCCCGGCAGGTGAGGGAAGCGCTGGAAAGCGTCGTTGCCAAAGGCACGGGCCGTCCCGCTTTTATTGAGGGTTACCGGGTAGGTGGTAAAACAGGCACAGCGCAAAAGGTGATCAACGGACGTTACTCTTCCTCGGAGCATATTGTATCCTTTATCGGTTTTGCCCCGGCGGATGATCCGCAAATTGTCGTCTATACCGCTGTGGATAATCCAAAGGGCATTCAATTCGGAGGGGTGGTCGCTGCGCCAATCGTGCAAAATATTTTGCGGGATTCGCTGCTTGCTCTGAAAATACCACCCCGCACCAATCAGATTGCCAAGGAATACAAGTACGGGGAAAACCGAATTGATACGGTGCCGGATTTGGTAGGTGCCACTGTAGCAGATTTATACGAAGATATGAATATGAACTTTATGCTCGTAAAATCCGGGTCAGGCAAGACGGTTGTCAGTCAGGCACCGAAGCCAGGCTCCCGGCTGGAGCGGGGATCAACAATCCGTATATATATGGGGGATTGATAGGTTCTTTTTATACCCATACTATGATTAACGAGAGAGCAATGGAGGAATGAAAGATGCAGCTTCATCAATTGGCTTCACTGCTGGCTGCCTCCCGCATTGTGGGGGACGGTACAGTGGACTGCCGAGGAATCGGGGCGGACTCACGCCGGGTACAGCAGGGAGATTTATTTCTGTGTCTGCCCGGTTTTACGGTTGACGGACACGATTATGCGCAGCAGGCAGTTGCGTCCGGGGCGGCAGCTTTGGTTGTGGAACGGGAATTGAATGTATCTGTACCACAACTCATAGTCAAGGATGCCAGGTACGCAATGGCGGTTTTGGCGGACTATATGTTTGATTCACCGAGCCGCCGTATGCGCATGATCGGCGTAACCGGAACGAATGGCAAAACAACAATAACTTATCTAATTGAAAAAATCTTGAACGATGCCGGAGTGAACACTGGACTGATCGGCACTATTCAAATGCGTTACGGTGGTCGGTCCTACCCAATGTCCGGTACCACACCCGAGGCGGTGGAGCTGCAACGCTATCTTGGCAATATGGTGGAGCAAGGTGTCCAATGTTGTGCGATGGAGGTATCCTCACATGCGCTGGAGCAAGGGCGGGTGAAAGGAACTGATTTTCGTACCGCTATATTTACGAACCTGACGCAGGATCATCTGGACTACCATAACACGATGGAGGAGTACCGTGCGGCCAAAGGGCTGTTATTTTCCCGACTGGGGAATAGCTTCTCGCGGGATGCGTCGGACAGTAAATATGCTGTTCTGAATGCGGATGACCCGGCCTCATCCTATTTTCAAGCTATAACTGCGGCTCAGGTGATTACATACGGTGTGGAAAAGAAATCAGATGTGCAGGCATCCCATATCGCTGTAGGTGCCAAGGGAACATCCTTCCAAGTCTCTACTTTTAAAGGAGATACCGATATTGAGCTGCGAATGGTGGGCAAGTTCAATGTGTATAACGCATTGGCAGCCATCACGGCCGCTTTGCTGGAAGGAGTGCCTCTGGCTGATATCAAGCACAGCCTGGAGTCCATAGCAGGTGTAGATGGGCGGGTAGAGCCTGTGGACGCAGGTCAGCCATTTGCGGTTATTGTGGACTATGCCCATACACCGGATGGACTGGAAAATGTGCTTCGCACCGTTAAGGAGTTTGCGATTGGAAAAGTATGGTGTGTTTTTGGGTGCGGCGGGGACCGGGATCGTACGAAACGCCCTTTGATGGGAAAAATTGCTGCTCAATACAGCGATCATGCTTTTATTACCTCGGATAATCCGCGGACAGAGGACCCGGAAGCCATTTTGAAAGACATCGAGCAAGGGCTGATTGACGAAGGTATACCCGCAGAACGCTACGAGCTGATCATAGATCGTAGAGCTGCTATTCATAAAGCTGTTGAAATGGCAAGCCCTGACGATGTAGTATTGATTGCGGGAAAAGGTCATGAGACCTACCAGTTGATCGGAAAAACGGTGCATGAATTCGATGACCGCATCGTAGCCAAAGAAGCGATAAGGGGTTTATCCAAGTGATGAAAAAAACAATCGGTCAAATCGCCTCCATGAGCGGGGGAACGCTTCACATAGAAGCGGACGCCGAACGAATGATTGAGGGCGTTTTTACAGATTCACGCAAGCCGCAGGCCCAAGGGCTGTTCGTTCCACTCACGGGTGAACGGTTTGATGGGCATAATTATGTGCAGCAGATTGTGAGTGGAGAAGGCGCAGCTGCTTTTTTATGGCAAAAGGATCACGGTGCACCTCCGGCAGGGAATGCGATTGAAGTAGATGATACTTTGGCGGCCCTCCAGCGTCTTGCAGCCGCATATTTGCGGGAGACGGGTGTATCTGTCGTAGGGATTACTGGAAGCAACGGTAAAACGACGACAAAAGACATCGTCAACGCTCTGTTGGGCACGACCTTTAAAGTACACAAAACCGAAGGGAATTATAACAACCATATCGGTCTGCCTTTAACCGTGCTGTCCATGCCGCAGGATACGGACATCCTCATTTTGGAAATGGGCATGAGCGGACGCGGGGAAATCAGCCTGTTGACTGATATTGCCCAGCCTGATGTAGCGGTCATTACGAACATTGGAGAATCGCATTTGCTTCAGCTCGGTTCCCGTGCAGAAATTGCACGTGCAAAGCTGGAAATCGTCAGCGGTCTCAAGCCCGACGGCTTGCTAATTTACAATGGAGATGAACCGCTATTGCCGCAAGTGCTTGCAGAGCCCGAAACGGTTAAGCCTGACGGCTTGAAGCTGTTCACGTTCGGTATATCTGCGGATAACGATGATTATCCAACTGGAATAACTGCGGATGGAGAAGGCAGTTTGTTCACGACGGCTCAATCCGGCGAGGATGCTTTCCGGCTTCCGTTGCTTGGACAGCATAATGTTGTGAACGGTTTGGCAGCACTGGCGGTTGCGCGTCATTTTGGGGTGGATGTAGACCATGTGCGCGAAGGGCTCTCGGCTTTGAAATTGACAGGCATGCGCATTGAGGTTGTGACCTGCACCAATGGGCTTACCGTGCTGAACGATGCTTATAACGCCAGTCCAGCTTCAATGAAGGCTGCAATTCAGACGTTATCCGGTTACGAAACGAAGGGGCGTAAAATCGCTGTGCTTGGCGATATGCTGGAGCTGGGTCCCGAGGAAAAGCAATTCCACGAGGAAATTGGGCTTTTTGCAGCGAAACATGACGTAGATGTGCTGTTTACCTATGGTGTGTTGGGCGCGTCTATTGCACATGGGGCCCAAGCGTCTATGCCATCTGATGACGTACATGCTTATGAGGATAAGCAAAAACTGATTCAAGATCTGCAAGCTTACCTCCGTGCCGATGATATCGTGCTGGTTAAGGCATCCCGAGGGATGCGATTGGAAGAGATTGTGGATGCGCTGAAAAACGGTCCGCTACAGAAATGATGTTGACGAGAGGGAGACTCCCATGGATATTCAATTATTACTGCTGACGATCGTCGTATCGTTTATACTGGCGGTCATTGCCGCTCCAATACTCATTCCGCTGCTGCGGCGAATGAAATTCGGCCAGCAGGTCCGGGATGACGGGCCACAAAGCCATCTTAAAAAGACGGGTACGCCTACTATGGGTGGAATCGTTATTCTGGTGGCTTTTACGCTGACCTTTCTTAAGTTTTCGGCGATAAAAAATACGGACTTTTACGTTCTGCTGGTCGCTACGCTTGGTTTTGGGCTGATCGGCTTCTTGGACGACTATATCAAAATTGTTTTCAAGCGTTCGCTCGGACTGACTGCCCGTCAAAAGCTATTCGGGCAATTGCTGTTCAGTGGAATCATGTGCTGGCTTCTGATTAGCAATGATCACAGCACTGCCATCGGCATACCGGGAACTTCCTGGTCGTTTGATTGGAGCGGTTGGTTCTATTATCCGTTCATCGTTATTATGATGCTGGCGATTAGCAACGCCGTCAATTTCACAGATGGACTGGACGGGCTGCTTTCCGGTACCAGTGCGATTGCCTTCGGTGCTTATGCCATCGTAGCGATTCAAGCAACCTCCCTTCCGGCTGCGGTTTGCTCAGCGGCCATGATTGGTGCTGTACTTGGCTTTCTTGTATATAACGCGCATCCGGCCAAGGTATTTATGGGCGATACAGGCTCGCTGGGAATCGGAGGTGCTATAGGTGCCATCGCTATCGTAACCAAAAGCGAAATTTTGTTCATTATTATTGGTGGTGTATTTGTAATTGAAATGCTGTCCGTAGTTTTGCAAGTAGCTTCCTTTAAAACACGTGGCAAACGCATTTTCAAAATGAGCCCGATTCATCATCACTTCGAGCTGTCTGGCTGGTCCGAATGGCGCGTTGTTATTACATTCTGGGCTGTAGGACTGCTGCTGGCAGGACTCGGACTTTATCTCAACAAGGGGTTGTAGACAAATGAACCATCCAGACACATACAGAGATCAAGAGGTCGTCATTATAGGCCTGGCCAAAAGTGGCGTGCAAGTCGCCAAGGTGCTGCACCAAGCTGGGGCCAAGCTGACAGTCAATGATAAAAAAGACAGGGAACAGTGTCCCGAAGCTTCTGAATTAGAGGCTTTGGGAATTTCCGTTTTATGCGGCAGTCACCCGGAAGGGCTAATTCATCCGGGAGTGAAGCTGGTTGTCAAAAATCCGGGTATTCCTTATACGGCCCCGCCAGTGCAGAAAGCTATCGAACTGGGCATTGAGGTCGTGACCGAGGTCGAGGTCGCCTATCATCTATGCAAAGCGCCGATGATCGGGATTACTGGCTCGAATGGGAAAACGACCACAACCACCTGGGTAGGTAAGCTGTTAGAGGCATCCGGCATGAAGCCGATCGTGGCTGGTAATATCGGCACGCCATTATGTGAGGCCGCTGTGGATGCCAGGTCGGACGAGTGGATGGTGGTGGAGCTGAGCAGTTTTCAGTTAAAAGGAACAAAGGATTTCAAACCTGCAGTAGCCTGCTTGCTGAACGTGGCTGAAACCCATCTGGACTATCATGGTGACATGAAGGACTATGTTGCTTCCAAGGCGCGTCTGTTCGCCAGTCAAACGGCGGCTGATACGGCGGTATTAAACTGGGATGATCCTGTTTGCCGGGAGCTTGTGCCCTATATTAAAGCGAAACTGCTTCCGTTCTCAATGACAGAACGTTTGCAGGAAGGGTTGTTCGCTGACCCGCCATACATACCGGATGTGACGGATGACATTGAACGCAGCATCGTATATCGCGATGCCAGTGGTGTGGTGCACCCAATTATAGGCGTGGCCGAAATTGGCCTTCCGGGCCGCTTTAATGTGGAAAATGCCCTCGCCGCTTGCGCGATTGCTATTGCCGTAGGAGCGGAGCCGTCTGGATTGGCTGAACCGCTAAGCGCTTTTCGTGGAGTGGAGCATCGGCTCGAATATGTTGGAGAACATGCTGGAGCAGCTTATTACAACAATTCCAAAGCCACCAATTCCAAAGCGACGATGATGGCGTTGTCTTCCTTCAAGCAACCCATTGTACTAATTGCTGGAGGACTGGATCGTGGTTCGGATTATGCCGAGCTTGTACCTTCCTTGCAAGAGGGTGTAAAGGCTGTTGTGCTGCTGGGCGAGACTCGGCATAAGCTTGCAGACCGGGCACGTCAGGCCGGAATAGAGCATGTCGAGGTCGTCGATAATGGGAAGGACGCCGCTGCTACGCTCGTGGAGGCTGTGAACAAGGCAGCTCAACTCGCTGAGCCGGGAGATGTTGTATTGCTCTCACCCGCTTGCGCAAGCTGGGATATGTTCCGGTCCTATGAAGAGCGTGGACGTATTTTTAAAGAGGCGGCGCATAAATTGTAAGTAGGGGGGTTGGATAAGCCCCTACTATTTATGCAAGGGGTGGCCTCCTGATGAAGCAATCTCGTCCGGCGCCGGATATATGGCTTTTCGTCTGTATTTTGAGCTTGTTAGCCATCGGCATGGTTATGGTATACAGTGCGGGCGCCGTCCTCGCTTTTCACGAGTACGGGGACTCCTACTATTTTGTAAAGCGACAGTTGCTGTTCGCCGGGCTAGGTCTTGTGGCGATGTACTTCACTGCCCGAACAGACTATCGGATTTGGCAGAAGTATGCCAAGGTCGTGCTGCTGATTTGTCTCGCGTTGCTGGTTGCCGTACTAATTCCAGGCATTGGTGTAGTAAGAGGCGGGGCACGAAGCTGGCTCGGTATCAGCTCTTTTGGCATTCAGCCATCTGAGTTTATGAAGCTGGGCATGATTCTTTTTCTCGCCCGCTGGCTCAGCCGCCCGGATTATGATATTAATTCCTTTACGCGCGGTCTGTTGCCCCCGCTTGGACTCATGGGACTGGCCTTTGGCCTGATTATGCTCCAGCCCGATTTGGGCACAGGCACAGTAATGATGGGAGCGTCCATGCTAATCGTATTTACGGCAGGCGCACGTATGAAGCATCTGGGCTTGCTGGGATTAACGGGAGCGGTGGGATTTGCGGCCCTGATTGCTGCTGCGCCTTATCGGCTCCAGCGGATCACTGCGTTTTTGGACCCATGGTCCGATCCGCTTGGCGCAGGCTATCAAATTATTCAATCGCTGTACGCCATTGGACCTGGTGGGCTGGCAGGCTTGGGGCTTGGCATGAGCCGCCAGAAATACAGCTATGTTCCCGAGCCGCAGACAGACTTTATTTTTTCGATTTTGGCGGAGGAGCTTGGCTTTATCGGTGGAATGACGGTGCTGGCGCTCTTTCTGGTTCTCGTGTGGAGAGGAATGCGCATCGCTATTACCATCCCAGATACTTATGGCAGTTTGCTCGCTGTAGGCATTGTGGGAATGGTTGCCGTACAGGTGGTTATTAACATAGGTGTTGTCATCGGCTTAATGCCGGTGACGGGAATAACACTGCCCTTAATCAGCTACGGAGGCTCTTCTCTGACGTTGATGCTAACAGCGCTGGGTATTTTACTAAATTTATCACGTTATGCGAGGTGAACGTTTATGCGCGTCGTGTTGAGCGGCGGCGGTACCGGAGGGCACATTTATCCGGCGCTCGCCGTAGCCAGACAGTGCGAAGAGATTAATCCGGACGCTGAATTTTTATACATTGGCGGTCAGCGGGGACTGGAAAGCAAGCTGGTCCCTCAGGAAAAAATTCCGTTTGAGGCTATTGATATTACAGGATTTCGTCGCAGTTTGTCTGTGGAAAATATAAAAACGATCATGCGTTTCTTCAAAGGGGTTCGCAGATCCAAAGCATTATTGAAAAAATTCAAGCCGGATATCGTCATTGGTACCGGGGGTTATGTATGCGGCCCTGTCGTCTATGCTGCTTCCAAGTTGGGGATACCCAGCATTATTCATGAGCAAAATGCAATCCCGGGATTGACCAATGCGTTTCTGAGCCGTTACGTGGATACGGTGGCCGTCAGCTTTGAGGGCTCGGAAGGAGCTTTCCCCAAAGCCAAAAATGTACTGTACACCGGGAATCCACGCGCTACAACAGTTCGTCAGGCTAACAGGGACCGGGGCTTTGCCACCATCGGGGTTCCAATGAACAGCTCGGTCGTGCTTGTGGTCGGTGGCAGCAGGGGAGCAAAGGCCATTAATGATGCCATGATTGCAATGGCTCCGCAACTTTCCCAACTGAAAGACGTCCATTTTGTATATGTGACTGGTGAATCTTACTATGAGCAGACGCTGGACAGCATACGGAATCAGATCGGATCATTGCCCAATCATCTGCATGTGCTTCCCTATATTCACAATATGCCAGAGGTGCTGGCTTGTACCTCTTTAATCGTTAATCGCGCTGGCGCGTCCTTCTTGGCTGAAATCACATCGTTGGGTATTCCATCCATTCTAATTCCATCCCCCAATGTGACGAACAACCATCAGGAGGCCAATGCCCGTACACTCGAAAAGGCAGGGGCTTCTGTCATGATTGTGGAGAAGGACTTGGATGGTGCGTCCTTGTTTCAATCTATTGCGGGGATTATGGAGGATGAGGCGTTGCGCAGCCGGATGGCTGAATCAGCGTCAGCGCTTGGCAAGCCTGATTCAGCCGATATTTTAGTAAAAGAAATGGAGCGTCTTGCCCGTAAAAGTTAGACCGTAGCGCAGACTGGGCGGTTGTCACACACCGGATGGTATTGACATAAGATACCCTATACATTGTGACCATCACTCAGGCTGCCGGTTGTCAGGTGAGAGCCTTATAACCATGCGGGGCAAGCAACAAGGAGGTTTCAGTACAATGCAGCAATGGATGCCATTATTAGCGGAGCATGATATCGGAAAAGTGCTGAAGCATGAGCCGCTTTCCAAATATACGACGTGGAAGATTGGAGGTCCGGCGGATGCTCTTGTCATCCCGGATACCAAGGAGCAGCTAGCAACTTTACTGCGGCTGGCTGGCGAGCACGGAATCCCGTGGATGCAGTTGGGACGGGGCTCGAATATGCTCGTTTCCGATAAAGGAATCCGGGGCCTCGTGATCAAGCTGGGACCGGGATTTGATTATGTCCGTTTTGAAGATGAACGGATCGTCGTCGGTGGAGGCGTGTCACTAGTCAAACTGTGTGTCATGGCCAGCAAGCAGGGGCTGTCCGGCCTCGAATTTGCGGGAGGTATCCCGGGATCGGTTGGCGGGGCTGTCTACATGAACGCCGGTGCCCATGGGTCTGATGTGTCACAAATATTCCAGTCCGCTGAGATTGTGCTGGATACAGGGGAATTGGCTGTGTATGATGCCGAACAAATGCATTTCAGCTATCGTCACTCCGTGCTGCATGATGAGCAGCGTGGAATGGTGACAGAGGCGGTGTTTCGGATGAAGCAGGGCAACCGTGAGGAAATTTCGGCGGCTCTTGCGGCTTTCAAAGATCGTCGTAGGCTGACTCAGCCGTTACAGCTAGCTTGTGCGGGAAGTGTGTTTCGCAATCCGCCAGGAGACTATGCGGCCCGTCTTATTGAAGACGCAGGTCTCAAGGGTTTAAAAGCGGGAGGCGCTGAGGTTTCCGTACAGCATGCCAATTTCATTGTTAATACCGGTCAAGCGACAGCAGAGGACGTGCTTACCCTAATGAAGCATATTCAAAGTACAATATCATCTCAAACCGGCATCAAGCTAGTTCCGGAGGTTTTCGTAGTGGGTGAGCGGTAAACTCGGAGGTGATACATTGGACAAATTGGTGATTGAGGGAGGCCGTCCCTTGTCAGGCACCATACGTATCCATGGGGCAAAAAACGCGGCACTACCCATTCTTGCGGCAAGCTTGCTTGCACAAGGCAAGGTAGAAATTCGGAATGTGCCCCATCTATTAGACATTAAGGTCATGCTGCACATCCTTGAGAGACTTGGCTGTACATGCCGACATGAAGAGGAAACGGTATACGTGGATACGTCGTCCGTCCGAACGTTCCAGATTCCGGAAGATTTGATGAAGCAGATGCGCTCGTCTATCTTTCTGATGGGACCGCTGCTCGCCAGATATGGAGAAGTTTCCATTTACCAGCCGGGAGGCTGTGCCATAGGCGAGCGCAAAATCGATCTTCACTTGGAGGGCCTGAAGGCTCTTGGAGCGGAGATCGTGGAAAAAGAAGAACAAATTACGTTTCGGGCTCGCAAGCTGACTGGAACGGATATCCATCTGGATTTCCCGAGCGTAGGGGCCACCGAAAATATTATGATGGCCGCTGCGTTGGCCGAAGGACGAACGACGATTACCAACGCAGCGAGGGAGCCTGAGATTCAGGATCTTCAAAACTTCCTGAATGCGATGGGAGCTTGTATTATCGGAGCGGGGACGGATACGATTACGATTACGGGAGTCAACTGTTTGAATCCGTGTACGTATGAGGTTATTCCCGATCGCATCGTAGCTGGGACCGTTATGATCGCGGCTGCGGCCACGCGCGGCAGTGTGTCGTTGACACACTGTAATCCCTCCCATTTATCCGCTCTGATTCACGTCCTCAGGCGGGCTGGTGTTCAAATCGGTATCTTGAATGATATAATGACCGTAAGCTGCATGAGCCGCCCCAAAGCAGTGGAGAGGATTGTTACCTCCCCTTACCCGTCTTTTCCGACGGACTTGCAGTCTCAAGTCATGGTTCTGCTTTCTCTGGCAGATGGCTTTAGTGTGATGAAAGAGACGGTCTTCGAAAGCCGATTCAAACATGTAGATGAATTGAATGTGATGGGTGCCGATATTACGGTTGATGCGAATGTAGCCTTTATACGGGGAGTTCCCCGTCTGTACGGGGCCACGGTAGAGGCTACCGATCTACGCGCAGGGGCTGCGCTGGTTATAGCGGGTCTGGCCGCTCAAGGACTTACCATTGTCGAACAGGTACACCATATTGATAGAGGGTATGACCGGATCGAGCGTCTTTTCCAGGGACTGGGTGCCCGAATGAGCCGTCAGTCTCCGGTGCCGGAGCAGTTGGATTTCGTAAATTAATGCCTGTAATGTCCCTCCGTTAGCGGAGGGACCAAAGGCTTTTTGTGGAGAGAAGCTATGCCAAACGCTCAAATACCTGTTCTTAAACAGAACAGAATGAAGAAAAGAACAAGTCGGAAGATTGCCATCCTGCTCATTTTGTTGTTTATCGTGCTGCTTGCTGTTCTCTTTTTCCGTTCCTCATTAAGCCGGGTTTCTGAAATCCGTTTTGATGGCAATGTATTTTCGACCCGGGAACAGTTGCTTAATCGAAGTGGTCTGGCTATCGGTGATCAGTATTTCGGAGTCAGTTCTTCGGGCATTTCCGAGAAGCTGCGGGAGATTCAGTCGATTCAACAAGTAACGGTGGACAAGCAGTTTCCGGGAGTCATTGCTGTTCATATTAAAGAGTTTGCTACAGTTGCTTACGAGTTGCAGAGTGATGGGAGCCTGCGCGCCATTCTTGCGAATGGGACCAGCGTAGGCGTGGGTAGTAGCGGAATTGCGGTTGAGAAGCCTATTTTAACCAAATGGAAATCGGATGATCCCTACAAAGCAAAGCTATGTGATGCGTTATCTCGGATTCCGGGGGAATGGACAGCCGACATATCGGAAATCATTCCCGCGCCGATGCCCTCTTTTCCAGACCGCATAAAAATGTATACACGCTCTCAATTTGAGGTTATTACGACGGTTTCTCTGCTGAGCTCTAAAATCAGTTATTTGAATCAGGTGCTGGAAACAGAAGAGCCCGGTTTGATCACAATGCTGGAGGCAGATTCCTACGTTCCGTTCAAACAGGATACGAGTGAAGAGGCCCAAGAAAAAGATACTACTCAGTGATGTGAAAAAATGCTAGAATTGATTTTATGGGTAATAGACTTGCCTCCTTCTTTTTTCTTCAAATTTTTATGTGACTGCAACCATAAATTGGCTTCTAAAAAATTTGTAGAAAAAAGAGGGAAAGCATGGAGTATGTTGAATATGTACAGAGTGTGTTCAAAGAACGAAATTCATTTTGGAGTCAGGAGGTGCCACAGACTTGAGCAACAATGACATCATTGTTAGTTTGGACATCGGTACATCCAAAGTTCGGGCTATTATTGGGGAAATGAACAATGGAACCTTTAATATTATTGGAGTTGGATCTGCCGACTCGGAAGGGATTCGCAAAGGTGCAATTGTAGACATCGATCAAACCGTGCAATCAATCCGTAACGCCGTGGATCACGCAGAGCGCATGGTTGGTATTCAAATAACAGAAGTGTATGTGGGGATTTCAGGCAACCATATTGGCCTGCAAAATAGTCATGGCGTAGTAGCCGTGTCCAACGAGGACCGTGAAATCGGTGAGGAGGACATTGAGCGTGTGCTCAAGGCAGCTGAAGTTATTGCAGTACCACCAGAGAGAGAAATTATTGACGTGGTAGCCAAGCAGTATGTCGTGGATGGCCTTGAAGGCATTCAAGACCCTCGCGGTATGATCGGAGTTCGTCTGGAAGTAGAGGCTACGATTGTTACGGGAGGCAAGACGCCGATACATAATCTGTTGCGCTGCGTTGAGAAAGGCGGCTTGAGGATCAAAGATTTGGTGCTGCTGCCTCTGGGAGCCGGGCAATTGTCACTTTCGAAGGATGAAAAGGTGATGGGTTCGGTGCTGGTGGATATTGGTGCAGGCTCTACAAATGTTGCTATTTTCCAGGAAGGAACAATTGTTGCCACATCTACACTTCCCATCGGCGGAGAATTTGTAACCAATGACATTGCCTACGGACTGAGAACCCTTACCGATCAAGCCGAAAAAGTAAAGCTTAAATACGGCTGCGCATGGTATGATGATGCGGCAGCCGATGTCGTCTTTAAAGTGACCCGTATCGGCAGTAATGTCGATAAGGAATTCAATCAGCAGGACTTGGCTGCCATTATTGAGCCGAGAGTGCAGGAAATTTTTCAACTCATTCAGGCGGAAGTTAAGCGCCTGGGTTACACAGAGCTTCCGGGGGGTTATATACTTACCGGAGGTACCGTCTCCATGCCTGGTGTACTTCAGGTGGCACAAAGCGAACTGGCTGCTTCTGTAAGGATCGCCGTACCGGACTTTATCGGTGTAAGGGATCCGGGTTACACAAGCGGAGTCGGCATCTTGCATAATGCCATTCGCTACTATCGCGGAAGATCGAGCAGCGTTAGCAGTAGCAGCGGTGGAAGTTCCAAGAAGCCGACCAACCGAACCAAGAGCAGTCCCGCTGCGGAAGGCGAGCAAAAGCAGGGGTTGATTGAACGCTTAAAAAACATGTTCAGTGAGTTTATATAACGTTCATTGCTAATTATGCCAATCATGGACGGGCCATCCATGCACATTGAGGGGGAGATGGAATAGTATGTTGGAATTTGATTTTGAAATGGAGAGCTTGGCTCAAATTAAAGTGATCGGCGTCGGAGGCGGCGGCAGCAATGCGGTTAACCGAATGATCGAAAATGGTGTTCAGGGTGTGGAGTTTATCACCGTCAACACAGATGCTCAGGCGCTTCATTTAGCGAAATCTGAGCATAAGCTTCAAATTGGTGATAAGCTGACTCGAGGCTTGGGTGCCGGAGCTAATCCGGATGTGGGTAAAAAAGCGGCTGAAGAGTCGCGTGAACTCATTATGAACACACTCAAAGGTGCGGATATGGTATTCGTGACGGCGGGAATGGGTGGCGGTACAGGTACTGGAGCAGCTCCTGTGATTGCTGAAATTGCCAAGGAATGCGGCGCGCTGACTGTAGGCGTTGTAACACGACCATTCACATTTGAAGGGCGTAAGCGCTCCAATCAAGCCGAGCTGGGCATTGAGGGATTAAAAGAAAAGGTAGACACCTTGATTGTTATCCCGAATGATCGCCTGCTTGAAATCGTGGATAAAAAGACCCCTATGCTGGAAGCATTCCGCGAAGCGGACAATGTTCTTCGTCAGGCGGTACAAGGTATTTCGGATTTGATCGCTGTACCGGGTTTGATTAACCTCGACTTTGCTGATGTGAAAACGATTATGACGGAGCGTGGCTCCGCCTTGATGGGAATTGGCGAAGCAACTGGTGAGAATCGGGCGGCTGAAGCAGCACGCAAGGCTATCATGAGCCCGCTGTTGGAAACATCCATTGAAGGCGCACGGGGTGTGATTATGAACATCACTGGCGGCAACAATCTGTCTTTGTACGAAGTGAATGAAGCCGCTGAAATTGTAACCTCGGCTTCCGATCCGGAGGTCAACATGATCTTCGGTGCCATCATTGACGAAGAGTTGAAAGAAGAGATTAAGGTTACCGTCATTGCAACTGGCTTTGAAGGTAAACCAAGCCAACCGGCACCTGGGCGTAAACCGGCAGCCAACCCGACAGCACCTGAATCGGCGGAGAAGGGTTCTCCTAACCTGCGTCCGTTCGGCAACACTCAGAGCAGTGATCAACTCGATATTCCGACATTTTTACGTAACCGTTCACGCAATAATAATAACGATAACTAGATTGAAATCGGATAGCCCGTATTCTCCTTGGAGATGCGGGCTTCTTTCTGTTTTCTGTATCTCGTATTCGATTCGTTGGCTGATTCCATTGTAAGAACTCCATTTTTACCATTTCCCGTGCTTCTCCCCTTTCCGACAAAATTAGTCGGTTACCGTCCCCATCGTTAGACAGACTTTGAACAGCATGACTACTATACTTAAGCCTATCCTGCAAACGCTGGGCGGGTGAACCTTTGGTTGTTTACATCGACTTCATTTTTTTGGCCAATTTGTTCATTGACACTGTACTGCTGATGGCTACCGCCTGGATGAGAAAAATTCGTCCGGTGTGGTGGCGGCTGCTTGCTTCGGCTGTCATCGGTGCGCTGTACGTGGTCATGATGTTTGTGCCGGAGCTGTCCTTTTTATTTACATTCCTGATTAAGCTGGCATTATCGGTCATTATGCTGTTGGTGGCTTTTGGGTTTGGCAGCATGCAAAAGTACCTTCGTACGATGGGTGCTTTTTATATGATCAATTTTGTAGCAGCGGGAGGAATTCTGGGGATGCATTATTTACTCCAGAGTACAGGGGAATTGTTTAATGGCATCTGGTACACGGCTTCAGGTGGAATGTCCTTTGAGCTGAAAATTGCATTCTGGTTTATTTTATGCGCGTTTGGCGGAGTGATGCTTTTCTTTCGTATTGTGCAATCTTCAAAGCAGCATGCGGAAAGGATGAGTGGATTTCTGGGTGAGGTGCAGGTATGGATCGGACAGGATCATATTGAGTGTACAGGCTTGTTGGATACGGGTAACCAACTTCACGATCCTTTGACCCGGACACCAGTGATGGTCATGGAGGCTGCCTTGTGGGAGGCATATTTACCCTCTTCCTGGCTCCAAAAGCTATCTGAGGGAAATGCGGATCAGCTGGTGATGGAGTTGGGAGACGAATCGTTCAACTGGCCGGATCGAGTTCGTCTCGTTCCCTATCGTGGCATCAACCGTAACCATTCCTTTATGCTCGCACTCAAACCGGATCGCGTAGAGGTGGTGATGAATGGGGCTCGTTATGTGCATCATCGGGTGCTGATCGGCTTGGATGGGGGAAAGCTGTCAGCAGAGGGAAAATACCGCGCGATCATTCATCCAGATGTGACAGCACACGCGGAGGGAACTGCTGAGCCGGTCCAGAAGCAGGAAGTACGCTTTGAAGTGCAGGACGATGGTCGTAGACACACGATCAGGTCTGAAGGCAATCAGGCTATTGCTGTAACGGACGAAGGGACGCAGCGAGATTTTGCACCATTTTCTGAAGGGGGAGAATGACATGCGGGAACAGATGAAATTCAAAATGAAAATCAGGTTGACTTTACAGTTGCAATATTATCGTATTTTATTTTTATTTGGACTAAAAAGTGAAGAGATTTATTATATCGGCGGCAGCGAGGCGCTCCCCCCGCCGCTGACGAGGGATGAGGAAGAGTATTTGCTTGGAAAACTCTCTTCCGGAGATGCAGCAGTACGCTCCATGTTGATCGAACGGAATTTGCGCCTGGTGGTTTACATTGCGCGTAAGTTTGAGAACACAGGAATTAACATTGAGGATCTCGTATCCATAGGAGCGATTGGACTTATCAAGGCAGTTAACACCTTTGATCCCGAGAAAAAAATCAAGCTCGCTACCTATGCTTCCCGATGCATCGAAAATGAAATTTTAATGTATTTGCGCCGAAATAGTAAAACGAGAACAGAAGTTTCTTTTGACGAGCCTTTGAATATTGATTGGGACGGGAACGAGTTGCTGCTTTCCGATGTGATGGGAACGGAAAATGATACCATTTACCGCAATATTGAGGAGCAGGTAGACCGCAAATTATTGCATAAGGCGCTGGATAAGCTGACAGATCGGGAACGTCTGATAATGGAGCTGCGTTTTGGCTTGCAGGACGGGGAAGAGAAGACACAGAAGGATGTTGCTGACCTGTTAGGCATCTCGCAATCCTATATTTCGCGCCTGGAAAAGCGTATTATAAAGCGCTTACGGAAAGAGTTCAACAAAATGGTGTGACGTTTGGGTATATTCGGAAGTGATGGAAACGGCGAATAAAAAAACACCCTCAGGAGATAATGTACATTAATGTTGCTCCTTGGGAGGTAAGACACGATGACCCGAAACAAAGTGGAAATTTGCGGTGTGGATACCGCCAAACTGCCGGTGCTAACCAATGCGGAAATGCGCGAGTTGTTCACATCACTTCAGCAAAATAATGAACGATCAGCCAGAGAAAAATTGGTTAACGGTAATTTACGGCTCGTCCTGAGTGTGATTCAGCGCTTTAACAATCGGGGAGAGTTTGTTGACGATTTGTTTCAGGTAGGATGCATCGGCCTGATGAAGGCGATTGATAATTTTGACCTTTCGCAAAACGTGAAGTTTTCCACTTATGCGGTGCCGATGATTATCGGTGAGATACGCCGGTATTTGCGGGACAACAATCCGATCCGTGTATCCCGATCGCTGCGAGATATTGCATATAAGGCGCTTCAAGTGCGGGATAGTCTGACAAATCTGAATTCGCGTGAACCGACGATTTTTGAAATTTCTGAGGTGCTGAACGTGCCTAAGGAAGATGTTGTGTTCGCATTAGATGCGATTCAGGACCCGGTTTCGCTGTTCGAGCCGATATATCACGACGGGGGCGACCCAATCTATGTGATGGATCAGATCAGTGATGACAGAAATAAGGACGTCTCATGGATTGAGGAAATCGCTCTGCGGGAAGCGATGCATCGCCTGGGCCAGCGTGAAAAGATGATATTGTCCATGCGTTTTTATGAAGGAAAGACGCAGATGGAGGTTGCCGACGAAATCGGTATCTCTCAAGCCCAGGTTTCGAGATTAGAGAAGTCGGCTATACAGCAAATGCAAAAGCATGTGAAGTCTTAGTCTTAAGGGAAGAGAAGCTTGGAAGGCACACCGATAAAAACGATCCTGTGTGGATCGTTTTTGTGTTTAAAGGACATTTTTTGGGTTCTCTCGCTCATATAGTGAAATAAAGGATGTGATGCGTGTGAGTACGCCGGAAACGTCGGTAAGGGCAATGAAAATTTCTGAGTTTCAAACAAAGGATGTCATTAACATTGTAGATGGGAGACGATTGGGACAAATCAGTGATTTGGAGATTGATGTACGGCAGGGCAAAATCGAGGCCATTGTTGTCCCTGGCAGCAGCCGTTTTATGGGCTGGTTTGGTGGGGGAAGCGAACTGGTCATTCCCTGGCGCAACATTGTGAAAATTGGCTCGGATGTGGTGCTTGTACGATTGGAGGGACTGCATGAGCCGCAGGGTGATGGTGAGGAAAAATTATATATCGAACGTCAGGAACGAAATGATCGACGGGGATTTTGAGCGGTGATTTCGAGCAGTAGGGATATGTACATTTGAGAGACTATGTGAAGACACGGCGGCGGCTTTTTGGTACACTGGGCAGTAGAGGTGAGAACGAATGGAACCGTTTGTAGTAAATACCGGGGCAACGGGTGTCGCGTCAACGACAGATGGCACGCATCCTTTGCCGGAGTTGTTATATATTCAATCCTGGGAGAAACAGGTTCGTGGATTGACAGCAGGTTTTACCGGACGCCATGGCGGTGTCAGTGAAGTGCCTTTCGAAAGTCTGAATTGTGCGTTTCATGTAGGGGATGACCCGGAGAAAGTTATTCGCAATCGGCAGCTTATTGCGGAGCAGCTCGGATTTGTGCCTGAAGCCTGGACCTGTGGAGAGCAGGTACACGGTAATCACGTTGCTGTTGTAAAGGCTGCTGACCGCGGGCGCGGCTTTGTGGATCGTGCATCCACTTTTCAGGATACAGACGGACTGTTAACCGATGTACCGGGCATTTTGCTGACATCCTTTTATGCGGATTGCGTGCCGTTATATTTTTGTGATCCGGTACGGCGTGTGATTGGGCTGGCGCATGCGGGCTGGAAAGGAACAGTTGCCAAGATCGCGCTGAAAATGGTGCAAACGATGCAGACCGAATATGGATCGCAGCCGTTCGATTTGCTTGCAGCCATTGGTCCTTCCATTGGTTCTGAGTCATACGAGGTGGATGAGCATGTGATGAGCCAAATTCGGGTTTTGGAGCATGATTGCCCGGGTAATGATAAATGGGAAGGCACTGTTTACTTCCCGTTAGGTGGCGGAAAAACGCTGCTTGACTTGAAACAATGCAATCGACACATTATGATGAAAGCAGGAATATTGCCGAGCCATATCGAATGTACTACCTTATGCACGAGTAGCCGCAGCGATTTGTTTTTTTCGTATCGCAAGGAAGGCGGCGTCACAGGGAGAATGGCGAGCTGGATTGGTCTGGAAGAGAGGTGAGTCCTCCCGTGTCTTTGGAGGAACGAATTGAAGAAGTGAACGCTCGTGTTGAAGCGGCATGTGCCCGCAGCGGACGTTCGCGTGAAGAAATAAATGTGATTGCTGTCACGAAATATGTTTCGGCAGCGGCGATGGCATCTGTATTGGACAGTGGCTTGGAGCATGTTGGCGAAAATCGCTGGCAGGATGCTGCGGATAAATGGAGCAAGCTGGGTGACAGGGGAACATGGCATTTTATCGGTCATCTGCAAACCAATAAGGTTAAAGATGTTATTGGAAAATTTGGATTTATACATTCGCTTGACCGGTTGTCGCTGGCTCAGGAATTGGACAAGAAGGCGGCTACTCTTGGACTAAGGATCAAAGCCTTTGTGCAAGTTAACATTTCAGGGGAAACTTCGAAATATGGTCTTTCTTCCGAGGCGGTGGTACCTTTTCTGAAACAAATTCGCGATCTGGAGCATGTAGACGTGATCGGCTTGATGACGATGGCTCCCCATGAGGAAGACCCGGAGAATACCCGGCCTGTATTTCGGGGACTACGTGAATTACGTGATGCGTTAAATGGACAAGCTTTAACGAGAGAACCTATTGTTCACCTGTCGATGGGCATGTCTAATGATTTTGAGGTGGCGGTTGAAGAAGGAGCGACCTGGTTACGGCTTGGTTCTGTACTGGTCGGACGAGAGGAGGATTTCCATTGGGCGTAATGAATAAGTTCATGAACTTCCTGGGACTTCAGGAAGAAGAGGAAGTTGTAGAGCGAGAGGTTATGAATACGCCGGAAGATCAAGAAATTGAAACCCCAAGCTTTGATAAACGTAAGAACCAGAAGGGCAATAATGTTGTCAGCATCCATTCACAGAAAAATGTGAAAGTTGTCCTGTATGAGCCGCGTTCTTATGATGAAGCACAGGAAATTGCCGACCACATTCGTTCCCATCGTACCGTCGTGGTCAATCTGCAACGAATCCGCAAGGATCAGGCGCTGCGCATCATTGATTTTTTAAGTGGTACTGTATATGCATTGGGCGGGGGTATTTCCAAGATAGGCAACAATATTTTCCTGTGTACACCGGATACGGTTGAAATTCAAGGCTCCATTACGGAAATACTAGCTGACACTGAACAAGAACTTAACAGAATGAGGTGAGCTTTTCTTGATCGAGGTAATCGGTTGGCTATTTCAGATTTATTCTTACATGATCATTGCATATGTCCTGATGTCATGGCTTCCTAATGCAAGAGAAAGTGTAATCGGTGATTTACTTGCCAAGTTTGTGGAGCCGTATTTGTCTCCTTTTCGCAGATTTATACCGCCAATCTTCGGGATGATTGATATTTCACCCATCGTTGCGCTGATTGCTCTGCGTTTTGCGTCGTACGGTTTGATGTCTTTAATTAGCAATTTCGTCTAGGAGGACTTATGCGAACTGAGATTTATGAGCATTTTCACCCGGATGAACGGGAATATGTGGATCGCGCTTCCGAATGGATCAGTCATGCGGGGGCTTATCATGAGCAGAAGCTGACTGATTTTTTGGACCCGCGTCAACTGTACATATTGGAGACGCTTGCTTCGAAGGAAGACAAGGTCACGATTAGGGTAGATGGCGGTTATGAGGCATCGGAACGAAAGCGGGCGCTAATAGCGCCCGATTATTCGTATGTGGACGGAGAGAATATGGGTATTCAGGTTCTTTCCGTCACGTCCGATGATCATAAAATTAGCACGCTGGAGCACGGGGATTATCTGGGTGCAATATTAGGACTTGGAATCAAGCGTGGAAAAATAGGGGATATTCATGTGCTGGACGATGGGTGCCATGTATTGGTGGCTTCTGAGATCAGCGATTTTATTACGATGCATTTACAGCAGGTTCATCGTGTTCATGTGTGGACAGAACTGTTGCCTCCAGAAAATCTGCGGACGAAGGATGTTGCATTGGAGCCGCTGGACCTGACGGTGGCTTCTTTGCGTCTGGATGGCATCGCCAGTGATGTGTACAAGCTGAGCCGCAGCAAGATTTTAACACCGATTCGGGCCGGACGGTGCCGGGTGAATTGGAAGGTGGAGGAGAATCCATCTACTTCACTTAAAGCGGGGGACGTTATTTCCATGCAGGGATTTGGGCGTTTCAAAGTGCTGGAAACAGACGGTATGACAAAAAAAGGACGATTCCGTGTCAAAATTGGCAAGTTTATATAGCTGAAGGCAGGATTCGCGAGCTTTCTGTCGAAAGAATTAAGCTATAGCGGAGAACTGGAACGATTTTGCTCTGTACAGCATTCACAAAACGGGGTATGATGACCGATAGATGATAGTGAGCGTCGTGACGCGGAAAATGTTTTTTTGTCAATCTTATAGGAGGTGGACGGCATGCCATTAACGCCATTGGATATACATAACAAGGAATTTGCCCGCCGGCTTCGCGGTTATGACGAAGATCAGGTCAATGAATTTTTGGATCAGGTGATCAAGGATTACGAGGGCGTCATCCGTGAAAATAAAGAACTGAGTACACAGCTGTTGAATGTTCAGGAGAAGCTTGATCATTTTTCGACCATTGAGGATACGCTGAGTAAGACGATTATCGTGGCGCAAGAAGCGGCTGATGAAGTCCGTAACAACGCCAAGAAAGAATCGCAGCTCATCGTGAAGGAAGCGGAAAAAAATGCGGACCGTATTGTGAATGAGGCGTTATCCAAATCCCGCAAAATTGCGTTGGAGGTCGAAGAGCTGAAGAAGCAGGCTTCGATTTACCGGGCACGTTTTCGTACATTGGTGGAGGCACAGCTTGACTTGTTAAGTCAGGACGGATGGGAAGCGCTTGAAAATCGTGAACGCGAAGTGCTGGAGCGCGAGCGTGAAATGAAAGAGATTTATTAATCGTCATTTCTGATAGCAATGATTGAGCCCCGTCAGGGTTGACTTTTATCTTTAAACAGGCTATAACTGTAAATACTATACTGAATATTACGTTATCCGTTGTGGATAATGGGTTGTTATTCAGGGCAGCAAAGCTGCTGATTTTAATATCCCAATGAATTTAACATTTGTAATTCGTTGATGGGAACGAGTACGTTATGATTTTGTCCCTCAGAGAGTTGGCCTTTTTCCGGTGCAAGCCAACGTTCAGAACATGACTGAAGATCCTCCCTGAGAAGTGAGCTGAAGCGCTTGAGTTTTACCCGGCGTGTGTAAGCTATCACCGTGTGCCATACGTTACAATGGCGCCCTGCTGTAGTTGAGTAGGGCTCGGAGAGTCGTGACGGGACCAGTCTTTTCTTAGAAGGGTCTTTTTACGAAATCAGGGTGGTAACGCGAGCACAGTCTCGTCCCTTTACAGGGGCGGGGCTTTTTTGTTGCTTTTTTTAGGGAGTGCTACAAAAACCAATGATGATTAGAGAGGAAGAATGACATTATGAACAGAGTAGATGTCAAAGAAAAGGCACGGTCCCGCGACCTGCGCATCCTGAGCAAATGGAAGCAGGAGGACACGTTCCGCAAAACCATCACGCATCGTGAGGGTAAGCCAAACTTTGTATTTTACGAAGGCCCGCCAACAGCTAACGGTAAACCGCATATCGGTCACATGCTGGGCCGTGTGATTAAGGATTTTGTTGGCCGTTACCAAACGATGAAGGGGTATCGTGTTGTACGTAAGGCGGGGTGGGATACCCATGGGCTGCCAGTAGAATTGGGTGTGCAGAAGCAATTGGGCATTTCCCATAAGCCCGAAATCGAAGAATATGGTGTGGAAAAGTTCATCAAAAAATGTAAAGCCAGCGTGTTTGAGTATGAGCAACAATGGCGTGACCTGACCGAAGCCATCGGATACTGGACAGATCTCGACCATCCATACATCACGCTGGAAAATAATTATATCGAGAGTGTGTGGAACATTCTGGCGACAATTCACGAAAAGGGTCTGCTTTATCGCGGTCATCGCGTGAGTCCGTATTGTCCGGATTGTCAGACAACGCTGAGTTCCCATGAAGTGGCACAGGGCTACAAAGACGTAAAAGACCTGAGCGCCACGGCCAAATTTAAGCTGCATAGCAGTGGTGAATATGTGCTGGCTTGGACAACAACACCTTGGACCCTGCCGAGTCACGTGGCGCTTGCTGTTAACCCTGAGCTGGAATACGCTCGTGTGAAACAGGAGGACGGTGTATACATCGTTGCCAAAAACCTCGTCGAAGACGTGATTAAAGGCGATCATGAAGTGATTGGCACATTGTCAGGCTCGGAACTGGTGGGTCAAACGTATACTCCGCCATTTACGTATTTCCAAGTCGAGAAGGGCAATCAGATTCTGGGTGCGAAGTTCGTAACGGACTCCAGTGGTACAGGTATTGTTCATATGGCTCCGGCGCATGGCGAGGATGATTATCGGGTATGCCGTGAAAATGGCGTTGGATTCATCAATGTGGTGGATCTCCAGGGTAACTACGTAAAGGAAATCACTGATTTTGCAGGCCGTTTTGTGAAGGACTGTGATGTGGATATTGTTAAAATGCTGTCGGAAAAAGGTTTGCTGTACAGTAAGGAGAAATACGAGCATAGCTACCCGTTCTGCTGGCGCTGTGACACCCCGCTGTTGTACTACGCCATGGACAGCTGGTTTATCAAAACAACCGCGATCAAGGATCAACTGATTGCCAACAATAACGAAGTTGAATGGTATCCGGGTCATATACGCGAAGGACGTTTCGGTAAGTTTTTGGAGGAATTGGTGGACTGGAACATCAGCCGTGACCGTTATTGGGGCACACCGCTGAACATCTGGGTTTGTGAGGAAACCGGAGAGCAGTTCGCTCCGCATAGTATTGCTGAATTGAGGGAACGTGCGATTGGCGATGTACCAGCGGACATTGAGCTGCACAAGCCATATGTGGATGAAGTCAAGGTTCGCAGTAAATGTGGCAAATACGAAATGACCCGTACACCGGAAGTGATCGACGTATGGTTCGATAGCGGCTCCATGCCTTTTGCCCAACATCATTATCCGTTTGAAAATAGTGAAACATTCGAGCAGCAATTCCCGGCTGACATGATCTGTGAAGGTATTGACCAGACTCGTGGCTGGTTTTACAGCTTGCTTGCTGTTTCGACCATGCTTACAGGGAAAGCTCCTTACAAAGCAGTTATGGCGACAGGTCACGTACTGGATGAGCAGGGGCAGAAAATGTCCAAGTCCAAGGGGAATGTGATTGATCCATGGGAAGTGATTGACGAGTACGGTACAGATGCTTTCCGTTGGGCTTTGTTGTCCGATAGTGCACCATGGAATAGCAAACGTTTTTCCAAAGGCATTGTAGGCGAAGCCAAATCGAAGCTGGTAGATACGCTCGTAAATACACACGCTTTCCTGACCTTGTATGCGGATATCGACGGTTTTGATCCGGCGCAGCATCCGTTCAAGCCATCGGCACACAAGCTGGATCGCTGGATTTTGTCCCGCCTCAACAGCTTGATTCTGGTGGTGGACAAAGCGCTGGCTGTGAACGATTTCCTGAACTCGTCCAAAGCGATTGAGTCGTTCGTGGATGAATTGAGCAATTGGTATATCCGCCGATCACGTGATCGGTTCTGGGGCAATGGCCTTACAGAAGATAAATTGGATGCGTACCGCACACTGACTGAGGTGTTGTTGACCACAGCGAAGCTGCTTGCGCCATTCACACCGATGCTGGCTGAGGATATTTACCTGAACCTGAGCAACGGGGAAAGCGTTCATCTGGATGATTATCCAACTGCAAATGAAGCCCTGATTGATCTGGAGCTGGAACGTGACATGGAGACGGCTCGCCGGGTTGTAGAACTGGCGCGCAATGTCCGTAACGAAACGGGGCTGAAAACGCGTCAGCCGTTATCCGAATTGATTTTGTCCATGGATCAGGATTTTGAGCTGAGTGGTTATGAGGAAATCATCAAGGATGAGATCAATGTGAAAAATATTCATATTGAGACGGACGATAGCGGTTTTGTAGACTTCACGCTGAAGCTCAATTTGAAGGTAGCGGGCAAGAAATACGGCAAAAATGTCGGCTTCCTGCAAAACTTTTTCAAAGGAATGTCTGCTGAAGACACCCGTTCGGTTGTGGAAAAAGGAGTGCTGAACGTGGTTTCTCCAGAAGGGGAAGAGTTACAGGTTACAGCGGAGGAATTGCTGGTGGAGAAAAAAGCGAAGGAAGGCTTTGCTTCCGCTTCCGGCTATGGTTTAACCGTAGCATTGAACACGGACATTACGCCTGAGCTGGAGCAAGAGGGCTGGGTACGTGAGGTTGTTCGTGCGGTGCAGGATTACCGTAAGAAGCTGGATCTGCCGATTGAGAAGTATGTGGCACTTACGCTGGATGTAGATAGTGAGCTACGTCAGGCGATTCAAAACTTCGATTCGGTATTGCGTGAGAACGTATTGGTAACGACGGTGACATTTGGTCAAGCTGAACCTGTGGAACGCGTAGAAGTGAACGGTAAAACGATCGGCGTGCATATTGGGGAATAATTACAAGACCCCTGTCCCATAATACAAATAACAGGCAGCATATAAAAAACGAGCCTAAGCACTGGAAACGGATGGATGATCACCGTTACATGCTTCGGCTCGTTTGCTGCGTTCAGGGCAGCATGGGAAAAGGGGGATTGTGCATGACCGCACGATCAAGGCGCAGACAGGGTAGAAGCCACCAAGGCATGAACGAAGGAAGTACGGGGGCTGTAGTCACAGATCTAGGTACAGCAGATGATCAGGCTGACCAGCTAAGCCGTGTAGAAAAGCTGGTACGTTCCGTGTCGCAGCAGCTGGAACGCACGCGCATTGCTGATTATGCCCTGTTGCTCAACAAGCCTTGGCGATTGCTATGGCTGAACTTAATATCAGGTCTGTCTCGGGGTCTCGGTATCGCGCTTGGTTTTACTTTTTTTGCGGCGACCATTATTTATGTGCTGCAAGTGCTGGGAGCGCTGAATTTGCCGATTATCGGTGATTATATTGCTGATATTGTAAGGATTGTGCAACGACAACTGGAGCTAACCACCTACTAGGTACATTGTATCCTGTTAGGATTTGGTTTAACTTTCGTCTTCGTGTGTATCTGGCTCCAGCAGACCCTCGCCCTCGCCATCATCCAGATAACGCTGATAAATGGAACTGCGGACAACAGATATATTTTTTCCATATATGTCTGTGGCTATAAAGCTTTCGTAAGGCTCTACGAAGCCCATATTATCATCGTTGGCTTCAATTTCCATATCGTCGTAGCTATGAATTTCTCCACTTTCGGCCATGGCGGGTGTATTCGATGTACCCCAGCTTTCAACGATTTGCCAGGCGTCCTCGCCGTCAAAGCCGTTTTGATCTTCACGCTCATCCAGACTTGTTCTGCCGAATGCGGGAGCGAGGAATTCCTCTTCCACCGGGCGTCGGTTGGAAACTTCCGTTTCAGGGCTGTATTCTTTGCAGTAAATGGTATAGGGGACAGCTAGCAGACGTTCATAAGGAATCGGTTTGCCGCTGGCTGCACAAATGCCATACGTCCCCTTATCCATTGCCATTAAGGCTGATTCGATACGTTCTAATTGAAATTCGTCGTGCTCCAATAGGGAAATGTCCTTGGCTCGCTCATACGTTTCGGTAGCCAAATCACCCGGATGATTATCAATAGGGGAAAGCTCGCCGGTCTGATCGCGTTGGGAATCGCCGAGTCCATAATGATCGTTGTCCTGCAAACGATGCTCAATCTCCTTTTTACGTTCCAGCAGTTCGTTACGCAATCCCTGCAATTGTTGCTCCGTCAATGGGGACATGAAATCCTCTCCTTATTCTAGGTTTAACCTGCGCGTGCGCTGTGTCGGTTATGCTCCTTGTAGTTTGCACCGGGAAGACCTCTTTTACATAGGAAATTCTGATCAAATACGCTGGAGTTGATTTCATACGTAATCCAGGCCCGATAGCTCACGGGATTCGTGGACGATCTGAGAAGGCATATGCTACAATAAATGGGTTCGACAACGGATATAAGCAGATCGGAGTGACGAAGGACTGTGATTTATTTTGGTATTGCGCTAATTATTTTTTTGATTGATCAGGGAGTCAAATATTTGGTGGCTACGCGCATGGAATTGTACGAGCAGATACCAGTCATCGGCAATTTCTTTCTAATCACGTCCCACCGTAACCGGGGAGCCGCTTTTGGGATTTTGGAAGGCCAGCGTTGGCTGTTTATCGTGATTACGATTGTGATAGTGATTGGTATCATATGGTATTTGCGGAAAACGGTTAAGACCGGGCAGAAATTGCTTCCAGTTGCATTAAGTTTGGTACTTGGAGGCGCGGTCGGTAACTTTTTGGATCGGGCTATTTCAGGGGAAGTGGTTGATTTTGCTCAATTCAATTTTGGAAGCTATACGTTTCCGATTTTTAATGTGGCAGATTCGGCGATTGTCATTGGTGTAGCACTGATTATTTTGGATACATTATTGGAATCGCGTCGGAACAAAGGTAATGGCAGTGATAGCATTGAAGGGAAGTCATAGCATGAAAGAAGTAAACGAAAACAGCGAAGCCACAGGTCTGTCCTATGAGGACGAACTGGAGGGTGAATTTCTGGAATGGACAGCGGAATCCGGGGATGCCAAAACGCGTATAGACAAATATATCGCCGAAGAAATGAAGGATGTGTCCCGTTCCCAGATTCAATTGTGGATCGTGAACGGTCGGGTGTTGGTGAACGGGACAGCGATCAAGGCGAATTACAAGCTGGCTGAAGGTGATCGAATTTCATTATCCGTACCTGAGCCGGAGAGTGTAGATATTGTACCGGAAAATATTCCGCTGGATGTTGTTTACGAGGATTCGGACGTCATTGTCATTAACAAGCAACGTGGTTTGGTTGTACACCCTGCACCGGGACACTCTTCGGGAACACTGGTCAACGCACTCATGTACCACTGTCATGATCTTTCCGGTATTAACGGAGAATTGCGTCCAGGTATCGTCCATCGTATTGATAAGGATACATCAGGACTGCTGATGGCGGCTAAAAATGATCAGGCTCACGCCTCGCTCGCAGCGCAGCTCAAGGACCACAGTGTCACTCGCAAATATATAGCGCTGGTTCACGGCCATCTAAGTCATGATCAGGGAACGGTAGATGCTCCCATCGGGCGTGATTCGGGGGATCGCAAATTGTTCACCGTGACAGAACGTAACAGCAAGCATGCAGTTACCCATTTTCTCGTGATTGAGCGTTTGGGGGATTATACCTTGCTGGAGCTTCAATTGGAAACAGGGCGCACGCATCAAATCCGTGTGCATATGAAATTTATTGGGCACCCGTTGGTTGGTGATCCGATGTATGGACGTAGCAAAGGGGTCCGTATGGACGGTCAGGCACTGCATGCCGCAGTATTGGGCTTTAAGCATCCCACGACTGGAGAGTATATGGAGTTCAGCAGACCGATTCCTCCCGATATGGAAGATGTACTAGCATCCTTACGCAGTCGGTAAACAATGAAAATTGCATTCGTATTCACAAACCTGAATAATGATTAAGCATAACCGCCTAATTGGCGGTTATTTTTGTTATTGGACATGGTATATGTAAAAACAACTATGGATAATTATACAGTAAAGTTGTATAATTATTTAAGTGCTTCCGGTGGCTCCGGTTGAACAGGTGTTGACACGTGATTTTCAATCTGTCATACTTCTCGTAGTTGCGATGAACTTTGTCCAAAAGATGGCTTGCCATCTTGTACTATGAGAAGCTGGATAAAGGAAATCCTGAATAGCACCTTTAAATCAGTCCCGTGAGGCTGGCAAGGTAACGTGAATGGATCACTGATCAGTGCATCCGCTGCGGCGGCATGTCTTCAGTGTATCCGAGAGATCGGAGAACGGTGAAAGACTGTTCATACGAGACTCCTTGCCAAACTTGGGCAAGGAGTCTTTTTTGTATCCGAACACGGGACCAGGTCTGAAGGGAACATAACCTGAGGAGGCTGGAAGCATGAGTCATGAAACACATGTACTGATGGATGAAATTGCGATTCGCCGGGCTTTGACACGGATTGCACATGAAATTTTGGAAAAAAACAAAGGCATTGAACATTGTGTGCTGGTAGGCATTCGAACACGAGGGGTTCATCTGGCGCAGCGTCTCGCTGATAAGATCGCTGAAATTGAAGGTGCTCCGATTCCATGGGGAGAGCTGGATGTCACAGCTTACCGCGATGACCGGGGCAACAATGCCGAAACCAAGGGAAATGGAAAAGAGCTTTTGATGAATCCCGCTGACGTATCGGTTCATGATAAGAAAGTCATTCTCTTTGACGATGTGCTGTACACAGGCCGTACCATTCGCGCGGCGATGGACGCATTGATGCACTGCGGACGACCGCAAATGATCCAGCTGGCAGTGCTGGCAGATCGCGGACACCGTGAGCTTCCGATTCGTCCAGATTACATCGGCAAGAACATCCCGACCTCCAAATCCGAGGAAATCGTAGTTGCGCTTCAGGAGACGGACGGTAAGGATGAAGTGACGATCAATCAGAACCGGGGGGAACAGGCATGATTACAACAGCCAGTCAACTTAGAGAACGTAGCCTGCTTGGATTAAAAGAACTTAGCCGAAATGAAATTGAGTCGATTCTGGATCGCGCTCATTATTGGGAATCACAGCCGGAAAAGCTGGTTCCAGTGCTGCAATCACGCTTTGCGGCCAACATGTTTTTTGAAAACAGCACCCGCACCCGCTTTTCTTTTGAAATGGCTGAAAAACGGTTAGGCGCTCAGGTTTTGAACTTTTCCGCTGCGGCCTCCAGTGTGGAAAAAGGGGAATCCATCTACGACACGGTACGCACGCTTGAATCCATGGGTATCGACGCAGGAGTCATCCGGCTGAAGCCAGCCGGAGTGCTGCAAGAGCTTGCTGAGAAGGTCAGTGTCCCATTGGTGAACGCCGGTGATGGCAACAACGAGCATCCAACGCAGGCGTTGCTGGACCTATACACGATGCGCAAGACTTTCGGTGAGCTAAAAGGCTTGCGGGTATCCATCATTGGAGACATTTTGCACAGCCGTGTGGCTCGCTCAAATCTGTGGGCCTTGCAGAAATTTGGAGCACAGGTTAGCTTCTGCGCGCCGGACAATATGCAGGCATCTGATCTTGCGGCGCACGCTCCTTATGTACCTATGCAAGAGGCATTACAGGCAGACGTGGTCATGATGCTTCGGGTACAGCTGGAACGGCACGCCGAAGGAATGCTGCGCTCAGCGGATGAGTATCGCGAGAAGTACGGCTTGACAGAGGAAAGAGTAGCCAACCTTAAACCCGGAACGATCATTATGCATCCGGCTCCAGTGAACCGGAATGTGGAAATCGACAGTGAAGTTGTGGAAAGCGAGCAATCACGGATTTTCCCGCAGATGGCAAACGGGGTTCCAATCCGCATGGCGGTTATGGAACGGGCCATGAAGCTGTAGAAGCTGTCAGCAGAATTGCGGAATTAGCATCTTGTGACGATTAAAGTGGTGTTCCCAATAGAACGCCCCTTTAAGGAAAGCAAAGCAAGCAGCGGCGAAAGTTGCAGAAAACCTGAGCGGAGGAACCTTTTACATGAACCAATTCATTATGAATGCAAGCGTATTGAACGAGCAGGGCGAGGCTGAACTGAAATCTATTCTGATCGCGGACGGAAAAATTTTGGCAATCGTAAATGCGGACGCTGGAGTTAGTCTACTGGTGGGAGAAGAGGCAACCGAGCAGGAGAGCCAAGTCGAAAAAATCGACGCCCAAGGCAAGCTGGTGATTCCCGGTTTAATCGACATGCATGTGCATCTGAGAGAACCCGGCTTTGAATATAAAGAAACAATTGAAACGGGCAGCCGCGCGGCGGTGAAAGGCGGATTTACAACGATTGCCTGCATGCCGAACACACGCCCGGTGACAGATAATGCAGATACGGTTCAGCTGGTACTGAAAAAGGGGCAGGATGCCGGGCTTGCCAAGGTACTTCCTTACGCAGCCATTACGAAGAACGAGCTGGGCCGAGAGCTGACGGACTTTGAAGCGCTCAAAGCAGCAGGCGCAATCGGCTTTACCGACGACGGTGTCGGGGTGCAAAGCGCGCAAATGATGAAGGACGCCATGGCACGGGCCAAAGCGCTGGATATGCCGGTTATTGCGCACTGCGAAGATAACACGCTTGTTGAAGGAGCAGCAGTGACAGACGGCGAATTTGCCAAGCGCCACGGACTTAAAGGCATTCCGAACGAATCCGAAGCGATTCACGTCGGACGAGACATTTTACTATCCGAGGCAACCGGGGCACACTATCATGTATGCCATGTCAGCACGGAGCAGTCGGTGCGGTTGATCCGCCATGCAAAGTCTTTTGGCATCAAGGTAACGGCTGAGGTATGTCCACATCATCTGGTGCTATCGGATGAAGACATTCCCGGACTGGATGCGAATTGGAAAATGAATCCTCCACTGCGTTCCCCGCGTGATGTGCAGGCCTGCATCGAGGGACTGGAAGACGGTACGATTGACATCATCGTAACCGACCATGCGGCACACAGCGAGGAAGAGAAGGCAAAGGGTATGGAACTGGCGCCTTTTGGTATCGTTGGCTTCGAAACGGCTTTTCCACTGCTGTACACAAAATTTGTAGCTACTGGACAATGGACGCTCGACTTTCTGGTACGGCGCATGACGACTGACCCGGCACGTGTCTTCCGCCTCGACACAGGGCGTCTGGAAGAAGGAGCACCCGCTGACCTGACCATGATTGATCTGGAGCAGGAGCAGGCAGTTGATCCGCAAACATTTGCCAGCAAAGGACGCAACACTCCTTTTACAGGCTGGAAACTTAAAGGCTGGCCAGTGAAAACTTGGGTAGACGGCAGACTGGTATGGTCTGCTGACGAAGTGAACTAAAAATACAAATCATTCAAAAAAATAGTATCTTATAGCAGGAAATCATACAGAGGAGTGAGATGGGATGCAGGCAAGATTGTTGCTTCAGGACGGCACGCTGTTTACAGGCACAGCATTTGGTGCGGACGGTGAAAAAACAGGCGAGGTCGTTTTCAACACAGGGATTACAGGCTACCAAGAGGTACTGACCGATCCCTCTTATTGCGGACAAATCGTAACGATGACTTACCCGCTGATTGGCAATTACGGAATTACTCGGGATGACTTTGAATCGGTACGGCCTTATGTGCATGGCTTTGCCGTTCGACGTTACGAGCCGGTGCCAAGCAACTGGCGTGCCCAATACAGCGTGGACGATTTGCTGAAGGAATATGGCATCATTGGCATTAGCGACATCGACACCCGCATGCTTACCCGGATTATTCGCCATCACGGCACGATGAAGGGCATTTTGACAACGGGCACTCAGCCTGTGGAAGAACTGAAAGAAATGATGGCTGACCTGACGATTGAAGAACTGCGTAATCAGGTTCCATTGACCTCTACACCCCATCCGTACAGCAGTCCTGGCAATGGGGAGCGGATCGTACTGATTGATTATGGCGCTAAGAGCGGTATCCTGCGCGAGCTGAATAAACGGGATTGCGACGTGGTAGTGGTTCCGCATGATACAACGGCAGAGGAAATTCGCCGCTTGGACCCGGACGGAATTCAGCTGTCCAACGGCCCTGGAGATCCCAAAGACGTACCGCATGCCGTACGCACGGTGGCTGAACTGCTAGGGGAATATCCGATCTTCGGAATTTGCTTGGGGCACCAGCTATTTGCCTTAGCTTCGGGAGCGGATACGGAGAAACTGAAATTCGGTCATCGCGGCGGTAACCATCCGGTGAAGGAACTGGAGAGCGGACGCTGCTTCATCACTTCACAAAATCACGGCTACACCGTGAACGAGGGTTCGATTGAAGGAACCGAGCTTGAAGTGACGCATATTAATAACAACGATAAAACGATTGAAGGTCTTAAGCATACCAAGTATCCCGCGTTTTCGGTGCAATATCATCCGGAGGCTGCGCCTGGACCTTACGATAACGGCTACTTGTTTGACCGCTTTCTGGACATGATCCGTGAGCACAAAAGTAATCATCCAAAGCAACCGCGTCAGGCTGCTATCGCCGCCGCAGTGAGAGGAGAGCGCTAATATGCCGAAAAATACAGAACTTAAAAAAATACTCGTAATTGGTTCCGGTCCTATCGTGATTGGTCAGGCTGCGGAATTCGATTACGCTGGTACACAAGCTTGTCAAGCGCTCAAAGAAGAAGGCGTCGAGGTAGTGCTGATCAACAGTAACCCGGCAACGATCATGACAGACACTAACATGGCGGACAAAGTATACATCGAGCCCATTACACTTGATTTTGTAACACAAATTATCCGTCAAGAGCGTCCGGATGGCCTGCTCCCTACACTGGGAGGACAAACAGGACTGAATATGGCAGTGGAGCTGGCTCGTGCCGGAGTACTGGAGCGTGAAAACGTTAAGCTGCTGGGGACACAGCTGACTTCGATTGAAAAAGCCGAAGACCGTGACTTGTTCCGCGATTTGATGCGTGAGCTGGAACAGCCTGTACCTGAGAGCGTCATTGTTACAACGTTAGAGGAATCGCTGGATTTTGCTAACGAAATCGGTTATCCGATTATCGTTCGTCCGGCTTATACGCTGGGTGGAACAGGCGGCGGGATCTGTGCGGACGAAGAGGAACTGCGTGAGACGGTAAGCTCTGGCTTGCGTTACAGTCCAATTGGACAATGTCTGGTGGAAAAAAGCATCGCAGGCATGAAGGAAGTCGAGTATGAGGTCATGCGTGACGGCAATGATAACTGTATCGTTGTCTGCAACATGGAAAACTTTGATCCGGTCGGCGTACATACTGGGGACAGTATCGTTGTAGCGCCGAGTCAGACGCTGTCAGATCGAGAGTACCAGATGCTGCGCTCCGCTTCCCTGAAAATTATCCGCGCTCTCAATATTGAAGGCGGATGTAATGTGCAGTTTGCGCTTGATCCACACAGCTATCAATACTATGTCATTGAAGTAAATCCGCGGGTGAGTCGCTCCTCGGCGCTGGCTTCCAAGGCAACCGGATATCCAATTGCCAAAATGGCTGCCAAAATCGCGCTGGGCTACACGTTGGATGAAATCGTGAACCCGGTAACGGGACAAACGTATGCTTGCTTTGAGCCGACACTGGATTACATCGTGAGCAAAATACCGCGCTGGCCGTTCGACAAATTCATTTCTGCCAATCGCAAGCTGGGCACGCAAATGAAAGCAACTGGTGAAGTGATGGCTATCGGACGCACGTTCGAAGAGTCCATTCATAAAGCAGTACGGTCGCTGGAAATCGGTGTACACCGCCTGCATCTTAAGGGAGCGGATCAACTAACGGATGAGGTGCTCACGGAGCGCCTGATTAAAGCAGATGATGAGCGCTTGTTCCTGGTAGCTGAAGCATTCCGTCGCGGCTGGGAGCAGCAGGAAATTCAGGATTTAACGAAAATTGACTGGTGGTTCCTCGATAAGGTAGAGGGCATCGTCAAGTTCGAAGCCAAAATGGCTGAAGAATCCGAACTGACCTACGAAACACTCTATCAGGCCAAACGTAATGGCTTTACGGACCGCTCCATCGCCGAGGTTCGCAGTCTGGGCCAACCAGGTGGCAGCATGACAACCGAACGTGAAGTGCGTGAGTTCCGTCTGGGCCACAATCTGCGTCCGGTCTACAAAATGGTAGATACATGTGCAGCCGAGTTTGAAGCCACTACGCCATACTATTACTCCTCTTATGAGGTGGAAAACGAAGTGATTCCATCTAATAAAGAGAAAGTCATCGTACTCGGCTCCGGGCCGATTCGGATCGGGCAAGGGATTGAATTTGATTACTCCACCGTGCATGCGGTATGGGCCATTCAAAAAGCGGGCTACGAAGCAGTGATTATCAATAACAACCCTGAAACGGTATCTACGGACTTTAACACATCCGACCGTCTCTACTTTGAGCCGCTTTTCTTCGAGGATGTTATGAATGTCATCGAGCAGGAAAAACCGATTGGCGTTATCGTCCAGTTCGGCGGTCAAACGGCCATTAATCTCGCAGCCCCGCTTAGTGCGGCAGGCGTGAACATTTTGGGTACGAGTCTGGAAAGTATCGATGAAGCGGAAGATCGGAAAAAGTTCGAGCGGTTGCTGTCACGTCTGGCTATTGCACAGCCTAAGGGCAACACGGTCATCTCGGTAGATGAAGCGGTAGGAACTGCGCAGGCGCTGGGCTATCCGGTGCTGGTGCGTCCATCCTACGTCCTGGGCGGACGGGCGATGGAGATTGTATACTCTGATGCGGAATTGCTACGCTACATGGAAGAAGCCGTTAAAATCAACCCTGAACATCCGGTGCTGATCGACCGTTACATGCTGGGCAAAGAAGTTGAGGTTGACGCCATCTGTGACGGCGAAACGGTACTGGTGCCGGGCATTATGGAGCATGTGGAACGGGCAGGGGTTCACTCAGGTGACTCTATCGCGGTGTACCCGCCGCAGCACTTGTCCGCCGAGCTGAAGCAAAAAATCGTGGAAATCACGATCAGCATTGCCAAGGAATTGAAAACGATCGGTCTGGTGAACATCCAGTTCGTCATTCATCAAGACGAGGTGTATGTTATCGAGGTCAACCCGCGTTCCTCGCGGACGGTTCCTTTCCTCAGCAAAGTCACAAATATCCCGATGGCAAATCTGGCGACACAGGCCATTTTGGGCGGTAAGATTAAAGATGCAGGCTACACCGAAGGACTATGGCCAGAAAGTAATTATGTCTCGGTTAAGGTCCCGGTATTCTCCTTTGCCAAACTGCGCCGTGTAGAGCCGACTCTGGGGCCGGAAATGAAATCGACAGGTGAAGTCATGGGACGCGACATTCAGTATGCCAAAGCGCTGTACAAAGGACTCGTGGGTGCTGGCATGAAAATTCCATCCACTGGGGCGATCATCATCACTGTCGCGGATAAGGACAAAGAAGAAGCTGTCGAGCTGATGCAGGGCTTTTACAGACTGGGCTATAAAATTATTGCAACAGGTGGAACGGCGGCTGCGCTGGAGAAGGCTAACATTCCGGTGAATACGATCAACAAGCTGAGCGAGGGGAACCCGAACATCTTGGATATGATCCGCACGGGTGAAGCCAACTTCGTTTTCAATACGCTGACCAAAGGGAAAACGCCAGAGCGTGACGGATTCCGCATCCGCCGCGAAGCGGTTGAGAACGGCATCGTCTGCATGACCTCGCTGGATACCGTACGCGCTTTGCTGAGAATGCTGGAGACGATTAACTTCACATCCGAATCCATGCCGGTTCTGAGCCACTAACGCGATACGAATAGATGTTGAAAAATAAGTAGTACAGGAAAGGACATTCATCAGCTTCGGCTGACGGATGTCCTTTATCACGGGCAAATATACCCGAATTGACGTGAAAAGGGGATGTAGGACAGTGAACGAAGCATTTCAGCAGATGGCAGGACGGCTGATGGTCGCGTTAGATTATCCAGATGCGCAGCAGGCGGAGCGGCTCATTCAACAGCTGGAGGGTATTCCCTGTTATATAAAAGTAGGCATGCAGCTGTTTTATAGCGCAGGGCCAGCTTTTGTAGAGCAGCTAAAGTCGAGAGGGTACTCCGTATTTCTGGATTTGAAAATGCATGATATCCCCAACACCGTACGGGGAGGTGCGGAGAGCATCACTCGCCTGGGTGTGGATATGTTCAACGTACACGCTGCCGGAGGGAGAAATATGATGGCAGCCGCCAAGGCTGGAGCCGAAGCCGCAGTTTTGTCAGACAGCTCACTTGCCATGCCGCTCATTATTGCTGTTACACAGCTGACCAGTACAGACCAGACAACCATGAACAAGGAGATAGGTATTCCCGGGACGGTACAGGATGTGGTCGTTCGATACGCACAACTGACCCGTGAGGCGGGATTGGACGGAGTCGTGGCGTCCCCACTGGAAGTGCCTGCAATCCGCGCTGTATGCGGGCCGGACTTTAACACGATTACCCCCGGCATCCGTCCGGCAGGCAGCGCTACAGGCGACCAGTCACGTGTAGTGACACCAGGGCAAGCCATCGCCCAAGGCAGCAGCTACATCGTCGTTGGACGACCGATTACGGCTGCATCAAACCCACGTGCCGCAGTGGAACACATTATTGAGGAGATGAACCAAGTATGACTACATTAAATAATATACCCGAGCAAATTGCATCCCATCTGTTACGTATTCAGGCAGTAGCGCTGCGTCCGCAGCAGCCTTTTACATGGACATCCGGTATTAAGTCACCTATTTACTGTGACAATCGCTTGACCATGTCCTACCCAGAGGTGCGCGAGCTAATCGCTGATTCGTTCGCTGCTGTGATCCGTGAGCAATACCCTGAAACCGAAGTCATTGCAGGCACGGCTACAGCGGGCATTCCCCATGCGGCTTGGGTGGCGCAAAAGCTCAATCTGCCGATGGCGTATGTAAGGGACAAAGCCAAAGGCCACGGCAAAGAGAACCAGATCGAAGGTCGGATCAGTGTAGGTCAAAAGGTGATTGTTATCGAGGATCTCATCTCGACTGGCGGCAGCTCCATCAAAGCGGCTCAGGCCGTAGAGCAAGCAGGTGCCCAGCCGCTAGCTGTACTCGCCATTTTCAGCTACCAGCTTGATAAAGCGACTCAAGCTTTTGCAGAAGCAGGTGTGAAGCTGCAAACCTTGTCCAACTACACGGCCCTAATGGACGTTGCCTTGCGTGAAGGAACGATTCAGGAAGAAGAGATGGAGCTGCTGCGTTCCTGGCGCCAGGACCCAGCTTCCTTTGGCAAATAAGGCTCAGCATACGGAGTGCAACGGGATCATTGATTAAAGTGACTCATACTCGTTGCCAACCGCTGTAGATTGTTATGACTCAGGCTGTGTAAATTGAATTCGATCCGGTTACACTAACTCCTAACATCATGTGAAAAGAGGGAGTTCGGATGTATTGGATTTACTACGGCAGACTGTACACGACCAAATTTCAGGCAGGATGTCTGGCAAAAAGGCTGGAGCATGACGGCTGGATGTACGGCTACAACGATCCCCGCGCAGTGGAGGTGTACCGCTCGCGCAAAGGACGTTATGGTGTTCGATTTATTCCCTAGATTCATAAAAACAAATTAAAAAGAAAAATTTCCTCTAAACTATTGACGAAACACAAGAAAATGTTGTATATTAATTAACGCCGCTGTTTTATGTAAATGTAGCGTGAATATACATATTTTTTTGAGGGCCCTTAGCTCAGTTGGTTAGAGCGGTCGGCTCATAACCGATTGGTCGGGGGTTCGAGTCCCTCAGGGCCCATTTCCTCAAAAACCCTTGCGTAGCAAGGGTTTTTTGTTGTCTTCATCCTCTTTTTAATTCTATGAGGGAATGGGGAGTGAGAAGCCAAAAACAGAAAATTGACTTGAAGAGGTAAACCCTCCTTATTGTATAAGGAGAATTAAGGAGTGAGGTAATGAAAACATTGGATGGTCTCTAGCGTGAAAAGTAGGATTATAGTCCATAAAAAAACACTGTCCTAATAAACGGACAGTGCTTTCTTTACCGCTTTTTTCTTAGGACACTTTAACGGTATACACCATTCTCAATTTACCGTTACCTCCGTAAATCTCAACTCTTGCGTTCGTTGCAGTGGTGGTTGTAACCACGCCGGATGCGGAGACTGTGACATTTCCACTCGCCACTTTATAAGTATCCCCCGGGTAATTTGACAGTGCATAGGAATAATTTCGCGGCAGCGTAGCAGTTCTGTAGTAAACTCCGTTAACTTCTACAATAGGCGTAATTACCGGCGAAGGACCTACTGCTGCGGACGCACTAGGGACGATGATACTGCCAATTAGCCCCAAAGACATTGCTGTTGTTAATAGGATTTTCTTAGTATTCATAAAAATTCCTCCTGTTGTATGATATGGGCTCCTAAAATATACCATGTAAAATTGTCGGTTTCACTTTATTCGACAAATGTTGTCAAAATAATACAACAAAACGATTCTAAAGCCCTATAAGATACAAAAGAATTAAAATATAACAATTAAAGGGTTTTGATTTTAAATGACCGTACTTTTGAACTATTCTCTATAGCTGGATAATCTTTGACCTAAACGGAATAAAAAACGGACATCGGAGGAGGCTCCAAGTCCGTTTTTGTGCTTGTATCCTTTGGTTCTGGATGATCAGTTGACAAGTTGGTGCGCAAATCTCTCACCGCTGTCTGGATTCCTTTCTAGCATACATTGTTTTAATGCAGGCAGTTCCGCACACTGACGAATGGCTTCCGCTACAAGCTGGGCGATCTGTCTTGCTCCTTCGTCAGAAAAATGAGTATTATCCGTTACGCCAGCGGGGTAATTCGGATGCATTTTTTCAGGCAAATGCATAAATAGCTGCTTGGATCCTTCTTCTCCCAGGGTACGATAAAGCTGCTGAGAAGCTTTAAAAATATCGAGCAGCGGTGTCCGTGTTTCCTCGGCGACTCGTCGCATCGCTGCGGGATAAGCACCCACAGCAAGCGGATCAGGTTCTCCGTCTGCAGTAAAGCGGCGGCGGCTTACAGAGGTCAACAGCACTGGGATTCCACCACGCTCCCGAGCAGATTCGATACATTGGATTAAGTTTTGACGATAGTCTCCGTCAGGATCGGTATAGCGGTTGGGATCTTCCTTCTTCTCATCGTTGTGTCCAAATTGAATAAACAGATAATCGCCAGCTCGAAAATCCTTTTCAATATGAGCCAATCGACCTTCCGCTATAAAAGATTTAGTGCTTCGTCCATTCACAGCCCGATTGTCCACATGAACAGACGGACCAAAATGGGATTGCAAGTATTCACCCCAGCCTGTCATCGGTTTTTCGGTAGCTCCTTTTTGGGCAGCGGTGGAATCACCAGCGATAAACAGTTGAGTTGTGACCCGCTGCCCTTCCGTAACATAGCTATGTTTTTGGAGCCACTTTTCCGCAAGAGCGAGCCATTGCTGGCACTCGCGGTTATCTTCAGCCAGTCCCAAGCCGTGTCGCCCTTCCTCAAACACATGCAGCTCAAATGAAATGCCTTCTCTGGATAATGCGGAAGCCAGCAACAAGCTGTTTTCGACCGGAACAGTGGCGTCATTAGCTGTTGTCCAAATAAAAGTTGGAGGGGTCTGTGAAGTCACTTGTTGATCGGATGAAAAGGCGTCAAGCTGCTCCTGTGCCGGCCGTTCACCTAAAAAATGAGTGCGGCTTCCGATATGCGTATAAGGGTCATGAAACGAAATCACGGGGTAGCCCAACAGCAGAAGATCGGGTTTTTCCGCTCCTCTGGTGGCGACGATGGAGGCCAAGTGCCCGCCTGCTGAAAATCCAACCAGACCGACTTGCTCCGGAACCACTTGCCAGTCTTTGGGCGTTTGTCGAATCCACCTCAGGGCATGTTCCACATCATCTAGCAAGGAATCGACCTCAAAGTCTCCGACTTGATAATGCAGCACACCTGCATGAATACCTAAATCATTCAACCACCGAGCTATTGGTTCTCCCTCATGTGAAGCCAAGTGCTCGTAGCCGCCACCGGGCAGTACCAATATAAAAGGGCGAGCTTCATGGGCCACTGCTGGATAGAGGGAGAGAAAGGAAGTGTCTGCCGGAAATTCTTCTTTTACAATCTGTTCTTTATAACTAACAACATGTAACATAAGGTACCTCCAAGTTCCTTTTTTGAATTCTGTAAGCTATTTAACATTTCTGCTTGAAGAGTGGGGTAAAGTCCCAGGTTTGTTTTTTAAATAAATGCACACGTGAAAAAAATGATTTAAACCTTGTTATGAAAGCGCTATAATTTTGGTGAGATACAAAGAACCAAAGGGGGAGCGCAATGAAAAAAGGAAGAATGTTCTACACCATTTTTATTACGATTCTGATTTTGGGAATAGGGTTGGTGGCCAGTTTCGGCAGCTACATCTATTTTACAACAATTAGCTCGGTTGTGGAGAGAGTTTCCAACAGTAAACAAAGCTACATGACGCAGATCAAAAACAGTCTGGAGCAGAAAATCCAAACCATTGAATACGCTTTCAATACCTACAGTACAACCAGTTCATTTGATGAAGTCGTAAAGCATCCCATTACGGAAAAAGATTTTGTGGCGTATCGGAATGTGAATACGCAACTCAATTATATTGCTACGATGGGATTAGAAGGAACGGAATATTCACTGATTAGTCTGGATCAGAATTGGAAAATCTCCAATGGGAGCCTGTCTTATTTGACGAAAACAGAACGAGAGAGGCTATATAAAACCTATATCGACCATCAGGATAAGGGACTATTCTGGATTAAAACAGACAAGGGAATTCGTTTTGTAAATACGCTGCCTGTATTCTCCAAAAAGAAGCAAGCCATTGCTCTGTCGGATATTTCGTTGCAAACGTTAAATCGTACAATTCAAGCAGAGGATCACACAGCCGTTATTATTCTGAATAAACAAGGCGATTTAATGTACGAAACCGAGCCCGTTGAACAATTATTATCCACCCAGCAGCTTCAGCACATTTCAGAGGCTGCGGCTACACCCGACAATTCAGGCATGTTGACATTGGAAAAAACGAAGCATCAGCCTGCTCAGCAGGTCATTTATGCCAAGTCAGCTTATAACAACTGGACTTATTTAACCGTATTGGATAAAAAGGAGATTTCGAATGCGTTCCAAACGACCAAATTTGGGATCATCACGATGGTAATTGTACTTATGCTCTTGATTGTGGTGGTGGCGTATATCATAGCCGTCTATTTTACAAAGCCATTCCAGCAAATTAAACGCAGCTTGCCTAAGAATCCCAATTTTTCGTTCAAAAATGAGCCTTCCAAAAATGAAATTGACTGGATTATTGATTCTATTGACAGCATTGTAACGGAAAAGGAAAGCCTGGAAAGTCTCATTCAGTCCGAAATGCCACAGCTTGAAACCCAATTGATTCTTAACCTGTTCCGCAAGCGTATTACAGCAGAGGAACTGGCGCGAAAAATGCCACGTTTGGGTTATCCGAAACTGGAGAATCAAATGTATATTACCCTGTTGATCCAACTGGATAATCTGGGAGATCGGGAGCCCTCGGATAAGGACGTTTTGCTGCTGGCTATTAACAAAATCGTAGAAGAGACCATACCAGAGCAGCAGCGAATGCTTCCCATCATTTTGAACGATGACATCCAGGCGACCATTTTAATGTTTACTGGAAAGAACGAACAGGAAATAAACAAGCAAGTACTGGACGATGCCGCCCTTTTGATTCGAACTGTAAAAGAGTATTTGAATGTATCCATCAGCATTGGCATTAGTAAGTCGTATGACAATTTGTTAGAAAGCAAGGAAGCCTGTGAGATGAGTAAGCAAGCCTTACACCACCGTTTAAACTTAGGCAAAGAATCCATTATATTTTATGAAGACATTTCCACGGTCATTTCAGGCCCGGTGCTGCTTCATTATCCGACGGAAATGGAATCGCAGTTGTTTGACGCCATACGAATAGGAGATGAAGAGCAAGTACGACTTACCGTACATTCCTTATTGACAGAAATAATGACCAAGAACAATCATTCCATGAACTTTGAGGTGCTGTTGGTTCGGTTTGTGAATAACCTCATTCAATTGGAGCAGCTGCTAGGGATCGAAGTGCTGCTGACGCAGAACAATCATGCGTTGTACCATCGACTGCTGGACATTCGTAATCCGGAAGAGATCGAGCGTATGCTGGTGGAGCAAGTCATTTCCCCTATGGTAAAAAGTATGAAGGAGAAGACCAACCAGCAATTCCGCTGTCTCTCCGAGAAAATTGCCGCCATTATCCGAGCTGAATATGATCAGGAATTGTCACTGGAACTCATTGGGGACCGTCTTCATTACAATCCCAATTATTTAAGCAGTATTTTCAAAAAAGAATACGGAACGACGTTCAGTGAGTATCTAATGGGCTATCGGTTGCAAATGGGCAAAAAGTGGCTCATTGAAACGGATATGACGATTAAAGAAATCGCCGAGCGATTGCAATATCATAATCCGCAGAACTTTATCCGTTCTTTTCGAAAAAAAGAACAGGTCACGCCCGGAGCATACCGTAAGATGAAGCAAGCGAATTGAGCTGAAATTTCTCTGGCAATCGAGGGGCAGCTTATCCTTTTACCGCCCCTAATAATGCCCCTTTAACAAAGTGTTTTTGCACAAATGGATACACAATTAGCATAGGAACAGTTGCAATTACAATCACTGCCATCTTAATCGTCTGCGCAGGTGGGATGACATCCACAGAGGTTCCTTCTGCCTGCATACCACTGGAGACGATAACAATTTGGCGAAGCAAGACCTGAATGGGCCATTTGGCGGAGTCATTGATATAGAGAATGGCGTGCATATACGTATTCCAGTAGGCTACCGCGTAGAAAAGTGAAATGGTTGCAATAGAGGGCATAGCTAACGGTAGCATAATTTTAAAGAAGATGCCAAAATCGTTGCAACCGTCCATCTTGGCCGATTCCTCCAGATCATCCGGCAGCGCCTGGAAAAAGTTACGCATAATAATCAGGTTAAACGCATTAATGGCCACGGGAAGAATCAGGGACCAATACGAATTGATGAGCCCCATGCTTTTTACAACCAGGAAGGTTGGAATCATCCCCCCGCTAAACAACATGGAAAACACTACAATGAAGTTAATCGTATTTCGGCCAAGTAGATATCTTCGGGATAATCCATACGCCATAAAAGCAGTAAAGATCATACTCACCACGGTACCAACTACAGTCACTCCAACCGAAACCCCTAGTCCTCTGAAAATCGTTGGGGTCGACAGGATATACCGATATGCATCCAAGGAAAAAGTGACAGGGAACAAAATGAATTTTTTAGCTACCACTTCTTGGGTTGAGGCAAAAGAGCTGGCGATGATATTCAGAAAAGGCAAGAGACAAGTGAGGGCAATGAGAATTAATAACGTACTGTTTACGATGGTAAAAATACGACTGCCCAGCGATTCTTTTTTTAGTGATGTTTGCGCCAAGTGTTTGACCTCCTCGTAATCGTTTACATGTAGACTGTACCAAGAGGGCGGAATTCCGTATATAATCAAATCTTGAGGTGTTCTCCTAAGCATGGAAAAAAGAGGGTAATCATTAGGTTGTGTAGTAATCATTATGTAAGGTGAAAAGGCGGAAAGTAGGCTATGTATAAGGTTTTGTAAACGCTATCATTTGATGATTATATGCGTAACGCCAAAAATCACGTACTCTTGAAAACGTATACAGGAACGTTTGAAGGAGGTCGAGCTAATGAAAGTTTCAAGTGTCCCGTCACCGAACATGAAACCGAATATGAAAAAGAACAACAGAACGACGGAAAATCTTTTACGTATGCAAAAACATAAGTTGCTGTACCTTATGGTTTTACCCGGGCTAGTGTACTTCATTATTTTTAAGTATTTCCCTATGGGCGGCTTGGTCATTGCGTTTCAGGATTATCAAGCCTTTCTGGGAATCACGGGTAGCCCGTGGGTAGGAATGAAGCATTTCATTCGTTTATTTACCGAGCCCACGTTTTTCATGTTATTACGTAACACCCTGGTTTTGTTTGTGCTCAACATTGTGATCTTCTTTCCATTACCGATCATTTTGGCATTGATGCTGAATGAGGTTAGGAAGCTTGTTTTTAAAAACATCATCCAAACGATTATCTACATCCCGCACTTTATGTCATGGGTCATCATTGTTTCGATTTCTTATGTATTTTTAACTGTAGACGGCGGGGTACTGAATGAAATGATTGCTGCACTAGGCGGTGAGAAGATCAGCTTCCTAACTTCTCCGGCATGGTTGCGTACCGTTTATATGGGGCAAGTAATCTGGAAGGAACTCGGCTGGTCTACCATCATTTATCTATCAGCGATTACAGTCGTGGATACGCAACTGTATGAGGCAGCAGAAATGGACGGTGCCGGACGTCTCCGAAAAACATGGCATGTCACCTTGCCTGCGATTCGCCCAGTCATTATTACGTTGTTAATTTTGAAAATTGGCAGCACGCTGGATTTGGGATTTGAGCATATGTATCTGCTATTGAACTCACTAAACCGCGAGGTTGCCGAAATCTTTGACACCTACATTTATACTGCGGGCTTAAAGAATGGGCAATTGAGTTTTAGTACGACGGTAGGACTTTTTAAAGGCGTGGTGGGATTAATTCTGATCATGGGCTCCAATCGACTGGCCAAGAAATTTGGTGAAGACGGCGTTTACTAATGACGACGGGAAGGATGCGGAATGGTACGGTTTGTAGAAAACATGAACAAATGGTGCATGCGCCTGCTCCGGCTGGTTTACCTTAATTTGCTGTGGACAGTTGCGACGATCCTGGGCCTGGGCTTTATAGGTGTGGGACCTGCAACTGTCGCTATGCTCAGTATTTTAAGGCAATGGATTCGGGGGAATGAGGAGGTCGTCATTTTCTCCACGTTTGTACGTTACTTTAGAGAAAGCTTTAAAGAAGCCGCGATCATTGGAGCAATTTACAGTCTCGTGGGCTACGTGCTCTATGTGGATATCGTCAATGTCACGTCCTGGTATGTTCGCGTAGTGACGCTTATTGGAGCCTTTTTGTACCTCATCTCCTTGGCGTACATTTTCCCTTTACTGGCTCATTATGATTGGAAAGGGATCAAGCTGAAAATCAGAATGTCCGTGGTGATTGGGTTTTCGTATTTACAATATACACTTGTTCTTTTTGTTGCTATTGTCGCGCTTTTTACGTTGATTCTAGGCTTATACCCAGGAATTCTGACTTTTGCCGGAGCCAGTATCATCGGTTATCTCGTGATGTGGATGACACATCAGGTGTTTAGCAAAATAGAGCGAGAGGTTCGGGTGAAAGAGGAAGATATGGCATGAATATACGATCAGAAAAGGAGCAAACACAATGAAAAAAGGGATCACGATGAAAAAGGGAGTATCGGGCCTTCTTGCCGTACTTATGGTCATGAGTGTTTTTTTAGCTGCTTGTGGTGACAAGGGGGCAGAGGATCAAAGTAGCCAAACCTATGATCCGAAGTCCAAACTGGAATTTACCTGGTTAAACGTATTGCATACAGCTTCGCCACCTACCGAAACGATCAAAAGTAAAATCGAAGAATACACCAATTCCAAAATCACCTTCAACTGGGTGCCGGATGCTTCCAAGGAAGAGAGAATCACCACCGCACTAGCTTCAGGTGAATTGGCTGATATAGTGACTCTGACGATGATGACAAATTCCTCAGTGCGCAGTTCATTGAAATCAGGACTATTCTGGGATGTAGGAAAATATTTAGATGATTATGAAAATTTAAAAAAGATCCCGTCTGAAGTGCGGGAAGCGGCTTCCATTGAAGGGGTGCTGTATGGAGTCCCGTTCCAGAAGAATCTGGCTCGGGCGGGTTTGGTCATTCGTCAGGATTGGCTGGATCGCTTAGGTCTGAAGGTGCCGACGACACTAGATGAACTGTATGAAGTAGCGAGAGCGTTTACAGAAGATGATCCGGATGGGAATGGAAAAAATGATACGACTGGGTTTGTTGATAGATCGGATTTACGCTATAGCAGCTTCAAAACTTTAAGTTCCTACTTTGGCACACCTAATGGCTGGAAAGTAGATGAAAGCGGAAAGTTTACGCCGGAATTTGATACTCCTCAATATATGGAGACCTTAAAGTATTCCCAAAAGTTATACAAAAACGGATACCTCTCTAAAGACTTTGCTGTAACCGCCAAAACGGACCAGCAGCAACAATTCGCTCAAGGTAAAGCAGGTATTTATACAGGGATGATTGATATCTCTAATCTCAGAACCTTATCCCAAGGCTTACAAAAAGGATTGAAGCTGGTACCCGTTAACAAGATTTCGAATGGAGATGGTAAGTACCACGTATGGTCTGAGGGAAGCGGGGTAGGTGGTTTGCTGGCATTTCCTAAATCCGAAGTAAAGACGGAAGCTGAGCTGAAAAGACTGCTGCAATTTGTAGATGATTTAATTGACAAAGATGTATATATGTATATGACCGGCGGTATTGAAGGCACTCATTATAAAATCGAAAAAGATGGAGCCTTCAAAATAACGAATACAGATTTGTGGCAAGCAGATGTTCAGCCGTTTTCAAGCTCCAGACCAAGTGAAGTGACCTATAACTTAAAAGATGCCAATCCGGAAAAGGAACTGGCTAATGAATTAGTCCGAGAAAATAACAAATTTGCTGTGCTGGACCCAACGGTGCCCCTGGATTCGGTCACGGCTAATGAGCAAGGAACAGAGCTGGAGAAAATCATTACCGATGCCTCCTTCAAATTTATTATGGGTGAGCTTGATGAAGCAGGATTTAAAGCAGCCGTAGAAAACTGGAAAAAATCCGGTGGAGAGCGGATTGCTGTTGAGTATGAGGAAGCGTATAAGAAATCGAAAAAATAAGGATATAGGTTGAACATCAGTGTACATGAAGTGCCATTACACAGGCGGATGGTGCTTACCATCGCTATTGTCCCCGGATTTCTTGAACAATGTATTGGATGTAAAAATCTGGGGGCAAAGGCGGCCGCTGACGCTTGTTCAGCGCCTTTCCGCCTATAAATTATTTTCGTATTCACAAAAAAATGAAGACAGGAGAGAACGAGATGCAAGTGTATAACATTGTAGATTATGGAGCACCTCAGGATGGTACGACGTTGGCAACAGGGGCGATTGCGGCTGCGATTGAAGCGGCTAGCAATGCCGGGGGAGGAACGGTTTTTGTTCCCTCGGGTACGTATCTGACAGGCGCTATCTTTCTGAAAAGTAACATTGAGCTGCATTTAAGCCCCGGTGCAATTCTTTCCTTCAGTACGGATTTGGTTGATTATCCTGTAGTAGAATCCAGATGGGAAGGCGTTCAGCGAGAAGTACATGCGTCGTGTATTTATGGGCAGAACCTAGAGAATATTTCAGTTACAGGCAGCGGAACGCTGGATGGAAATGGTCAACCGTGGTGGGAAAAGCATCGGAAGCATCCCGAGGAGTTACAGTACCCTAGACCCAAATTAATCAGCTTTGACCGTTGTCAGCGGGTCACCATTAAAGATGTCATGTTGAAAAATTCCCCCAGTTGGACTGTAAACCCCATCGCTTGCTATAACGTTACGATTGACAATGTGTCCATTCTTAACCCGACGGATTCCCCCAATACGGATGGCATTAATCCCGAATCCTGTTCCAATGTTCGTATTAGTAACTGCAATATTGATGTGGGCGATGATTGTATTGCGATCAAAGCAGGAACTGAAGATACACAGGAGAGGATTCCTTGTGAAAATATAACGATTACCAACTGTACGATGGTGCATGGACATGGCGCTGTCGTACTGGGAAGCGAGATGAGTGGAGATATCCGTAATGTCACGATCAGCAATTGTGTGTTCAAGCAAACGGATCGGGGCATCCGCCTGAAATCAAGACGGGGACGCGGCGGAATCGTCGAGGATATTCGTGTTAGCAATATTGTGATGGAAGATGTGATTTGTCCATTTATTCTGAATCTCTATTATTTCTGTGGACCTCGGGGCAAAGACAAATATGTCTGGGACAAAAATCCCTATCCAATTACCGATGAAACGCCTTGCTTTAGACGGATTCATTTTTCCGATATCACGGCACGACAGGTTCATGCGGCTGCTGGATTTTTATACGGACTTGCAGAACAATATATTGCTGAAATTACATTTTCCAATATTGATATTTCTATGGCAAAAAATGCGATTCCCGGCCGTCCTGCCATGATGACAGGGATCGAAGACATGAACAACCGTGGTTTTTATTTAGGCAATGTTAGAGATATCCGTTTTCAACAAGTGACCATTGAGAATCATGAAGGACCTGCTTTTTATATTGAAAACGGGGAAGGCGTTGAAGTCAACCGTTGTCATTCGAAAAATACAAACCAACCTGAAAAGCTGATCGAACAAGTGACGATACAACCTTCCGAACAAAATATTTTTAATTAGAAAGGACATGGAAGGAGGGAAAACGTGGATAAGCTGCAAGCATTATTGGGAGATCTTCCAGCAGATCGACCCGTTACAGCCACCCTGCTAAACCAAGAGGAGCAAGAGGGATACCTACTGGAATCTCTCCTGCTGGACATAAACGGAATCGAGCCTGTGCCAGCTTATATAGCCACACCATTAGAAGGAAACGGTCCGTTTCCATTGGTCATTTTCAACCATTCGCATGGGGGCAATTATACGAATGGACGCAAGGAATTTATCCATAGCAGCTCTTACTTGCAGCAGCCCTCATTTGCCAAAACCCTGACAGACATGGGCTATTGCGCTTGTTGTATTGACATGTGGGGCTTTAATGAACGTGGGGGCAAAACCGAAAGTGAGCTGGTAAAGGAAATGCTCTGGCAGGGCCAAGTGCTGTGGGGCATGATGCTGTACGATAACCGTCGTTTGGTGGATTATATGTGCCAGCGAGAGAATGTTGATGCTTCCCGCATCGCAACGATTGGCATGTCGATGGGGGGCCTGATGGCGTGGTGGCTGGCAGCGTTAGATGAGCGGATACAGGTCACCATTGATATTTGCGGACAGGTAGATGCTCATACGCTGATCGCCAAAAGGGGACTGGATCACCATGGCTTCTATTCCTATGTCCCCGGCTTGCTTAAGCATTTTACCACGCTGGATATTCAAAAGCGGATTGTTCCTCGTCCACGAATGAGCATAACAGGCCAAAATGACCGAATGTGTCCTATTGAGGGGGTCGAGCATTTGGCGAAGGGATTGCTGGAAGCTTACCAGGAAGCAGGCCACCCTGAACATTGGCAGCCTGTGATTGCAGGTGGCGGGCATATGGAAACCTTGGAAATGCGAACGGCGTGGCAGTCATTTTTAGCAGAATATCTGTAATTCCAATGAAAGGATTGGGGCAACCATGCTGGTAGGGAAAGAATCCTTTTGTGATTTTCATACGATTCAGGAGGCGATTGCTGTATTGGAGCAGTCGCCTTCTAACGAAATGGAAACGCTGTATATTTTATCGGGTACCTATGAGGAAGAGGTGCGAATTTACCGTTCGTATCTTCATATCCTAGGCATCGGACAGGTAGACATTCGAATGCATCGATATGCCAAGGAGCGGGATGAGGCAGGGGAGGAAATAGGGACCTTTGCGACTCCCACTTTATTTTTAGGCGGTAGCCATCTGATTTTGGAAAATCTCACGATTTCCAACACGGCCGGACAGGGGAAAGCCATTGGGCAGGCGGTTGCCGTATATGCTCATTGTGATAAAACGATTTTTAGAAATTGCACCTTTCGCGGGCATCAGGATACGTTATTTACAGGCCCGTTGCCTCCGGCACCGAAAGAACGGCTAAAGTTTGGCGGCATCCATTTGAAAGAACATCATGCCCACTATCGCCAGCTTTATCAGCAATGTTATATCGAGGGAACGGTAGACTTCATTTTTGGTGGGGCTACCGCTTATTTTGAACATTGCGAAATTCGCAGTTTGCGCCATCATGAGAACCAAACGAGCTACGTTACAGCCGCCTCTACTCCCCAGGGACAAGCGTATGGCTATGTATTCAATCATTGCTACTTAACCGCAGTCCCTGATATTACCCTGGTGTTTTTGGGGCGTCCGTGGCGTGAGTATGCCAAGACCGTATTTGTGGATTGTAAAATGGGCGAACATATTGATCCACGGGGTTGGGACAATTGGGACGATGCTGCAAATGAGAAAACGGTTTGCTATCAGGAGTATGGTGTATCCGATGTTGCCTCGTTGCGTAGGAAGCGAGTTTCGTGGGCGGGTTGTTTTGAAGCAGGAGCAGAAGCGTGGAGCAAGGAGCAGGTTTTTGGTGGAGACACTTTTTGGAAGCAAGGAGGAGTAATTTCTCATGATGATCCAAAATCCCATATTAAAAGGCTTTAATCCCGATCCGTGTATTGTACGAGTCGAGGATACTTACTATATTGTCGTGTCATCGTTTGAGTGGCTGCCGGGAGTACGGGTGTATCAGTCCAAAGATTTGGCCCAGTGGGAGCATTGTACGGATATTTTGACCGATCAGGTTGATTTAAAAGGAAATCCGAAAAATTGCAGCATTTGGGCCCCGCAGCTGAGCTACGCGGATAACCTTTTTTATCTGCTCTATACAGATGTGAAAAGCACCAAGCGTCCGTTCAAGGACGTTCGTAATTTTGTGATGACAGCGCCTGCGATCCATGGACCGTGGTCGGACCCGGTTTATCTCAACAGCAGTGGATTCGATCCGTCTTTATTTCACGACGAGGATGGACGTAAATGGCTATTGAATGCATTGTGGGATTATCGCATGTTGGACAGCAATAAATCTTCAGGTATTGTTATGCAGGAATACGATAGCAGGCGGCAACGACTTATTGGCGAGCCTGTGAAAATTTTTGATTGCACGCCTTTGAAAAAGACAGAAGCCCCTCATATCTACAAGCAAAACGGATATTACTACCTTATTACAGCGGAAGGTGGAACAGGTACGGGACATGCGGTAACCGTAGCCCGTTCGAAGCAGCTATCCGGGCCTTATGAAGTAGACCCGCATAATCCGATGCTTACGTCACGCGATCGTCCTGAATTCCCTTTACAATGTGCAGGACATGGCAGTCTTGTGCAGACACCAGATGGCGATTGGTATATGGCTCATTTGTGTACTCGTCCGTTGGAAGGGAAGTATGCCATTTTAGGGCGAGAAACGGCCTTGCAGCATGTGTACTGGAATGATGAAGGCTGGCTGCGATTAACCGCAGGGGGCCATACGCCGCAATTAGAAGTGCCTGCACCTATCGGAACAACTTTCTCGGCAGAGCAGAAGCACAGCTTTATATTCGAAGACTTTTTCGAGGGGCCCGTTTTAAATAAAACGTGGAACACATTGCGTATACTGGCGGATGACCGTTGGTGCTCACTGAGCCAGCGTCCGGGCTATCTTCGTATTCTGGCTGGAGAATCCATTCAAAGTCTGTTTCAGCATCACGTGCTTGCCATTCGGCAAACCGATCATCATTTTCGGGTAGAAACGGCACTGGAGTATCAGCCTATAAGCTATTTGCAAATGGCGGGGCTTCTGCTGTATCTCAATGATGAAAATTTTTTGTATGCGTATGTTAGCTATGAAGAGGGGCAAGGAAAAGTGCTGCGCATGATGAGATGTGAAGCTAATTCATTTACGTTAGTTCCTCAAGCGATTACGCTTCAGGACGATCTTCCTGTACAATTGGCCGTAGAAGTCCATGAATCCCACGGGCAATTTTATTATGGAGTCGGGGACGAACCTGTCTGGACGCGACTTTTTGAAATGCAAAATATCAGCTTTTTGTCAGGAGGATTTACAGGGAATTTTGTAGGGATTGCCGCCCACGACATGCAACAATTTCAAGGCAGCTACGCTGATTTTAGCCACTTTCTGTATCATGGACAAGATCATCTCTCCTCTTAAAGCAACAATATAACGAATGTGTTAAAGCACCTTAATTGGTGCTTTTTCTGTTGCTCTGTACTTCACCTTTTCACGTTATAACCTCGCAAAATCTCTAAAAAAACGGTGGACGCTTTAGTTTCAAATACCGCAGAAGGGGTCAGAAAAGAGAATTTCCGAACGACCGGGAGGCCGCTTATATCCAACACTTTTAAAGTGCCCAAGGTGAGTTCCTTTTGAATCGTCCACTGTGACAGCAAAGAAATGCCCAAGCCTGCTTCTACAGATTCTTTGATAATCTGGGTGCTGCCAAAATCCATAATATGAGCAGGGGCAAACTGAAATCGTGCAAACATCTTTTCCGCCGCTTCCCGGGTTCCTGAGCCTTCTTCGCGCAGAATCCATATGTCCTCTTGTAGCTCACTTAAACCCACTTGAGATTTACCAGCCAAACGATGATGATGTGGAACGACGATATACATTTCATCTTCTGCAAACGGTTCGATATACAAATGGTCATGCTGAAATTCTCCTTCAATAATCCCCACATCCAATTGATTGCGGATCACCAATCTTTCAATTTCCTGAGTGTTGCCGATGCTAATGGAGGGCTGAATGAGTGGATATTGACTTCTCATTTGCGCAATCACATGAGGAAGTACGTACTCTCCGTAAGTGTAGCTTGCGCCAATGGACAGATTGCCTTTTGCCGTATTCATCAACTCGTCCACCAAATACTGCATTCGGGTGTGGAGGCGGATAATTTCCTGGGCATGATGATACACAATTTCACCAGCTTTGGTTAAACGCACATATTTATTACTTCGCTCCAAAAGCCGGGCTCCCATGGTACGCTCCAGCGTTTGAATGTATTGACTTACGGCAGGCTGGGTCATGTGTAACTCTTCGGCTGTTCTTGTGAAGTTTTGTTTCTCCGCTACCATAACAAATACGATTAAAGATTGATCCAAAGCCAACTCCTCCATTTTTCATCATATCAATTTACTTATGGATATCATTATAATGATTTATTTTTCTTATGACAAAATACATATTAAGCTTTATGAAGACAGAATTGGAGGTATTCACCATGAGCAGTCACATAAAGCGCATGAAATGTTCACTAAGTTCCGCTTTATCACAAAAGCATTCCCCACACTCTAACAGGGATCGCTTTATCCAGCGTATCTTAGGCATTGTACTGACCATGATATTTGCATTCGTGGGGTATGGTCTGAACGAAATACCTGGCTTTCATTATGTAGGCCCTTTGGCTTGCGCGATGTTTCTCGCTGTCTTATACCGACAGCTATGGGGATATCCCGAAGCTTTACGCTCAGGGATTGAGTTTTCGGCTAAAAAATTGCTGAGAGGGGCTATCGTATTATACGGACTAAAGCTCAATATGGATGTTGTTATTCATCATGGTATGGGCTTGCTCCTGCGTGATGTGGGTACCGTCGTATTTTCCATCCTGTTTACGATGTGGCTGGCCAAGCGCTTTAAGGCAGATGCTTCGCTCTCGCTTCTTCTCGGTATTGGGACAGGTGTCTGCGGGGCGGCTGCGATTGCGGCTGTTTCTCCCCTGTTGAAATCCAAGGATGAGGATACGGCTATAGGAGTAGGGCTCATTGCTTTGGTCGGAACTGTATTTGCCATTTTGTTTACTGTCCTTCGATCGTGGCTTTCTTTGACGGATATGCAATATGGAATATGGTCAGGCATCAGCCTGCATGAAATTGCACATGTGGCCTTAGCTGCCGAACCTGCCGGACAGGATGCCCTCGCGATTGGCTTACTAGCCAAGCTGGGCCGTGTCTTTTTACTCATACCGCTTAGCTTTATGCTAATGTACTGGATGAAGCGAACCGGAAAGATCGGCTCGGATGCGAAAATGGAGTTCCCCTGGTTTCTCATTGGATTTGTCATAACAAGTTTGATCGGTAGCTATGTTTTGGGAAAATATATCGTAGTTCCTTCTAGTCTGATGAATGGAGTTTCTCACATCACCACATTTATGCTAACGATGGCAATGGTAGGCATGGGGCTGAATGTGAGCTTTAAGACCTTGCGGGAGAAAGCGGTGCTTCCCTTACTTGTGCTGTCTATCACTTCGGTCATTCTTATAGGCTTAACATTTTTAACGGTGTGAAAGAGAATAATATCCAATCCTTTGTGCCTACGTACTGAAATAGTTAGTACAACAAAAAAAGTCTCTGCTCGCTATGTAGCTGGTAGAGACTTTTTAGTGCTGTAAATGATAAACTTGAGATATGCGATGACTTATCCGTAACTTTTACATAATTAATGGCGTCTATCAAAATGGCAGGCTCTGAGGATAATAGATTGCACGATTTTCATAAGTGAAAATTTATAGAATGGTAGGGTACATAATGAAGAAAATTTGTTTTTTGGCTTTTTTATTTCTGTTTTTATGGGTATTTCCAGGGGAAACTCACGCCACGTCTTCAAGTTCGCATATTGAGCTGGATGGTAAAGATATAAGTGCTTCGAAGGGAACTCAGATCCAGGAAATAAAGGGTAATGTGCTGGTTCCACTTCGTCATCGTGTATACGGGCAATGTTTTTGCTTCCAAGTTTGATCCTACATTTTCTATGTATAAACTGTGGGTAGCCAGATACAGCACTACTCAAAAGCCGACTGCAGTTCCAGCCTGGAACAACTGGTGGGCCTGGCAGTACAGTAGCACAGGCAGTGTTCCGGGTATCCCTGGTAATGTGGATTTGAATGAATTCAATGGAACGATAGATGAACTCCGTTCTTCGCTGGCAGGAGATATTGAATAGCAGAAGCTTGTGACGACCGTAAATCCTCGCGAATCCGGTATAGGATCGGCGAGGATTTTTGGCGTCTAATCGTCTAGCTGGGCATGATCCATACGATTTCGCAGATCCGGACAAAGAATTTCTTTCCGTATACATCCAAAATGACATGATCAGGTTTACAGTCCACTACACATCCGTCAATTCTGCCGCGTGTGGTCTCCAGTACAACATATTTGCCAATGACCGATTTTAATGTTTCTACCACATACGGGTCTACAGGGCTTACCATGATATGATGCGGGGTATGGTGGTGATGGGGAAAAGGTTGATTCGTACTGTAATTGAGCGCTTGATTCGGATTCAATTGCTTCACTCCTTCAGGATTAATTGTGATATCTTATGCTCCTGCCCAGAAAGGGTGTAGGCGGATGCCCAGTCAACGGAGAGAATCATTTCATTGCTGATAAGCCCGGTCCATAGGAAACCTCAATACATAAGCTATGATGTACCTTGAATTGAAGGAGGAACTTATCCATGGGTGAATGCGAAAGAGGTTGTGGCGGTCAAGTTGGAGGCTACGGTGGTTGGACATCGACAGGGGCTATCCTGGTACTGTTCATTCTGTTGGTCATCATCACCAAGTCTTTATGGATCTAAATTGAAATGAGCAAATTAAACCCCTCATCGGTGGATAACCGGTGGGGGGTTTAATTGTTTTAGGGGATTGAAGTAACTTGCTTGTATTGTAAAACACCTCAAATAGCAGCTACCACTCCCTGACGGATGAGTGTCGGGGTTGGTAGTTGTCATAAGAGGTGTCATGGTTTGGTAGACAGGGTTTAATGGGTGCAGTGGACTTAAATTAAAGCAATCGCTAACAGGGTGAACAGGCTCAAGGTTAAGATTTGATTGCCATATCCATATCCATATCCATAGCCAGGATAAAAAGCAGACGTTTGAACACGCCCGTTTGATTCTGTTTTTAAGTACACGTTATTGCGGTCCACCTTCACGATGGTGCCTTCGTGCTGTTGCCCGTCCCTTGTCAAAACACGTACTCTTCTGTTCATACAGCCCAAGCAGTTGTAATAAGCGTCCATTCAATCACCCCCTCTTATAATTAGCATTTTATGAGAGGAATGATGTAACGGTAACGGCTAATATACAGGGAGAGGGCATTCCCGCGGATTTATGATCTTATCAGGGCTAGGTCCATTCATGGTAAGGGTTAAAGGAGAAGCCGGGATATCCGTCTGTGTGGGCATAGGTTCTTTCCGGGGCGGCCTGCGGGGAAGTATCGGCAAGTCTCACATGTATTCCGGGTTTTTTGGCCTGCTGGTGCTTGCAGTCATTGGGCGGACCGATCATCACAGGCTTTTTGATAGGAGCGAGCGCTTCCTGAATATTGTTCTCATTCAGGCAGTAGGTATGAGCCAGAATATTGCTTGGCGTTAACCTCAAAATATCGGAGCCAAGAATGAATTCAGGAATGGGGGCATTAAAAATCGCTAACAAATGAGTATCATCCATTGTGGCGACCTCGTAGTGCCACCATCCCTGGGGAACATTAACCACCTGACCAGGCGTGATCGGAAAATGCCGCAACTCGCGGGTAAACGGGTTAATCAGTGACACGGTCACTGCACCAGAGATGCAGTATACCAGTTCTGAAGCATTTTGGTGGTAGTGAGGCTCTATGACGTTGGCTGTGCTCAAGCGAATATCCAGCAGTGATATATTTACTAACGTATTCAATTGCTGGACCGAAAGCTCGTTGAATGAGTTTTGAGCATCCTTTTGGAACAAAACATTGTCTTTTAAATCATAAGTAAATTGTACGGAGGGAGAGGTGTAATCCATATATGAATCCACGCGTCGTTCCTACCTTTCTGCTATTCAAAATTTGATGATCGTACAGCTACCCTATGCATCCGCCCAATGTTGTGTGCAAGGATAGGGGAACTCGTCAGTCCGCTAAGGCTGGCGTTTATTTGTATGCGCAGTCATAGGACCAGAGCCGGATGATACGTAAATGCGGCTTGTGGTATACTGCAACGGACGTGTGAGAGCATCTTTGTCCGATTCCGTATGTAGCAACGCGTCAATTCCGCAGCTAGGCATAAGCTATAGCAATAGAAACTTCATCGGATAAACGCCCCTGAGTTGTACAGGCCGGAATGGTTGTACCGGACAGAACATGAAAGAGGAGGTTGTCTGAAGTATGAAAAAATTATCTATGTTAATCTTGTCCTGTGCATGTATGCTGGGTGCTGTGTTGTCGGTTACGCCAGGACAAGTACAAGCGCAATCGTCAACGCTGACGAAAGGGGTTCAGAGTGAGCAAGTGCTGGAGCTTCAACAGCAGCTTCATTCGCTCGGTTATTTTAAAGCCGGTTTTACCGGGTATTACGGCTCCTTGACCAGTAAAGCGGTTGCCCGTTTCCAACGGGACTACGGCCTTACGCCCGACGGTGTAGCCGGAGCGACAACGCAAGCCAAGCTGGATTCCTTCGGGAAGGTGCGTTTAACCGCCCTGGAGCAGCTGGCCCGGATTATTTATGCTGAGGCACGCGGGGAATCTTTTCAAGGTCAGGTGGCCGTGGGAGCGGTCGTATTAAACCGTGTGCAGTCCAATCAATTTCCAAGCTCGATTCCGGACGTTATTTTGCAGCCAGGCCAGTTCACCGCTGTACAGGATGGTCAATACCGCCTGAAACCGAACAAGACCGCGTATCGTGCGGCGAGACAGGCTCTTAATGGTGCTGATCCGACGAACGGATCCCTGTTTTATTACAATCCGGCCATTGCCACAGCCAAGTGGAGCAAGAGCCGTCCAGCTGTCATCTCACTCGGCCGCCATACGTTTACAAATTAATTCAACATAAGAACACGTCACTCGTCAACCGCCAGTTGCTTCCTGTAGTCAGGAGCAGTGGCGGCTTTTTTTGCACATTCACAAACTTGTAATATATTAGTGGCTATTTATCTATTTTAATATTAAAATTTCTACATATTTTTCCGATAATCTTAATATACAAAAATATGAAATCAAAGGAGTCTTACTGAAATGAGTCAAAATACTTACAGCATTGAAGTGGATCAAACCATTAAGACGGTACATATGGCGGTGAATGGTGTGTTTAGCCAGGCTGAGTATGATCGTTTTGTCAAGGAATATGTATCTAAGACATCCTCCATTCAGGCATCCAGCTTTACGCTCCAAGTAGACTGCACCCAAATGGCACTGCTGGGGCCGGGAGAAGTAGAAAAACTGAAGGGTTCTTTTGTACGGTATAAAGAAACCGGGTTTGCCAAAGTGATTTTTGTTATCAGCCTTCAACAAACGATTATTAAAATGCAACTCGGTCGTATAGCACGTGAAGCGGGATTAAACAACGTAGATATCGTCGTACACTAATGTTCTGATGCGGTGACAGACTGCGAGATGGATGTGCAAGGGGGGAACCTGCTGATGAGCCGTATTAAAATTAAAACATTGGGTGTATATCATCCGCCCCGTTCGGTAGATAACGAATATTATATCCGTCATTTTGATGAACAGGGCAAAGATATTCGGCGCTTCATGGAGCATATGGGCAGGAAGAAGCGTTACATTATTGATAGCCCGGATGAGAACGGTTTGACGATGGGGATCGCAGCTGCGAAGAAAGCGCTGGATCAAGCTCAAATGACAGGCCGTGACGTGGACATGATCGTGTTCTCCTCTCAAGTTCCTGAGTCGCTGTTTCCGATGAATGCACTGTTTGTTCACCAAGCGATCGAGGCCAGACATGACGTGGCTGTGATGGATTCTAATGCAAATTGTGCAGGGATGACAGTAGCTATTGATCAAGCTAGTCGAGCGATGCTGGCCAATCCCGATGTGAGGACGGCGCTTATTATCGGTTCGGATTATAACTCGCTCATTTCTGGCCCCGAGGATGAAATTACTTATGCAAACTATGGGGATGCTGCGTGTGCGGCTATTTTGGAGCGTACAGAAGAGGATACTGGCTTTATTGATTCCATGTATTTTACGGACCCGGTCAATATAGATAAAATTTTGTATCCGGCTCAGGGATTGGCGGCAACACTGCAAAGGAATACACCTGGAAAATATATTCAATGGCTTCCGTTCGATGCCAATATGGCATTGCCCCCCACATTTGATCTGCTCAAGCGAATTTTAAAGAAGAACGGACTGGCTCCTCAGGATGTACGGGCCTATTGTCTGTCGCAGTTTTCGCTGGCAAATGTGTTGAAGATTCAAGACCACTTGAAGCTGGAGGACGCCCAAATGATCTATGTGGGTGATCGTTATGGCTACACGGGTACCAGTAGCCCGTTCATTGCCTTGTATGAAGGGATTGAATCCGGTCGAATCCGGCGCGGTGATTATGTGCTGTTCTGGACAATTGGAGCCGGATATCAGTTGGTTGCTATGCTGTTTAAATATTAAGGAATATGAAAAAGACCTTGCGGCCGCAGGGTCTTTTTGTGCATGTGTACCCATTCAAATGTAATGAGAGATTATTTTTCGCAGGCAATTCCGTCATGATCACGGTCGAGTGCTGAGCGATAGCCGGGATCACCTTTGTAGAGAGGTGCCTTACCTGCCTTTTTAACAGCTGTACAGTTTTTGTAATAGACGGAACTTTGCGTAGCTGATTTATGGTTTTTTTTTGATTTTTTGGCCTCTACGGTGGGGGCGAATTGAAAAGAAACGCTGAATACTAGAGCCGATGCCAGTGCGATGGAGACGATTTTGGATTGTTTGTTCATCCTTACTCTTCCTTTCTGTTCATGACTATAGTCCCGGTCCTTTATACAAATATGTAGGGGATTAGACTGATTATAGTCTATCAGAATCAGGAATATTTTTCTATAAAAAAGGATGAATAGATAGTTTATAGTTAATTGTTTGTGTTTTGTCCGATTGTTTTGTAAAGTTTATACATTGAATTCTTGAGGAGGCTTATATTGCGGACGTCTAATAGCATAATAGCTAGAGCGAAAATGGGACAACACAAAACAGGGGATGAAGAGTCATGACAATCGAAAATTTATTTTATGGGGATCGGATTAAACTATCCGCAGTCAGGGAAGAAGATGCCGAAACGATGTTCAAATGGGGAGAGGACGCGGAGTACCTGCGAAATGTGGATACGGACCTGGCACTTCCTTATACGCTGAAGCAAATGGAAGCGGAAGGTTCACCCAGTTCGAACGAAGTCTATTTCCGGTTGAGAACGTTGGAAGATGATGTCCTGATCGGATTTGTTGCCATTCACGGGATTGAGTGGAATAATCGGATCGGCCAGTTGGCGATTGGTATAGGCAATACGGACTACCGTGGGAAGGGATACGGGGCAGAAGCGGTGCGTCTCATTCTTCGTTATGCTTTTTACGAATTAAATTTGAATCGGGTCGGTCTGGATGTTATTGAGTACAATGAACAGGCCATTCGGACCTATGAAAAGGCGGGTTTCCAGCATGAGGGCAGGGTTCGTTCGGCTGTTCTTCGTGATGGGAACAGTTATGACCGTATTATGATGGGGATGCTGTATTCCGAATGGAATGAAAGCGTTTAAGCTTGAGGGATACACATTTTGTTCATAAAATATTCCATAAACAGTCTTTTAACAGGGTCAAAAGAGGTCTATAGTTAAGTTGTCACATACTGAGATACATAGTGTTTTCGGTGTGAGTCAAAGCTGAGGAGGAATTTACATGTCAAACGTTGTAAGGTCCGTTACTTCACCCAAGAAATTTATTTCTGGCCAGAATCTGCTCTCGTCGTTAAATGACTACATTAAAGATTATGGCGATAAAGCCTTTGTTATTTGCGATGAGTTTATACTTGAAAGGGCCCAAAAGGAGGCCGGTGCTTCCATTGAAGCGGCTGGCAATCAGGCGATTTTCGAGAAATTCCAATATGAATGTACTAAAGAAGAAATTGAGCGTAACCGGGAGTTGGTGCGCAAGCATGGCGCTAACATCATTATAGGAATAGGCGGCGGGAAAACGCTGGATACCGCTAAGGCAACGGCTTACTATGAAAAGCTGCCTGTCGTTATTTTCCCGACGATTGCTTCTACGGATGCACCTTGTACAGCCCTTGCGGTTATCTACAAGAAAGATGGCTCCTTTGATGAATATTTGTTCCTGCCAACCAATCCCGACGTTGTACTCGCAGATACGGGTATTCTGGCAGCGGCGCCTGCACGTTTCTTCGCAGCTGGCATCGGCGATGCCCTGGCTACTTATTTTGAAGCGCGAGCTTGTTATCAGTCCAATGGGGACAATCTGGTGCTGAACAAACCTTCCACCACAGGGTTGGGGCTTGCCCGTCTCTGTTATGATACGTTGCTGGAAAATGCCGTGAAAGCCAAGCTTGCGGTGGATCGTAAAGTATATACTCGCGCGGTGGAAGATACCATTGAAGCGACAATTTATCTGAGTGGTGTTGGTGCGGAATCAGGCGGTTTGGCAGCAGCGCATGCGATTCATAATGGCATGACGGCTGTTCCTTCACTGCATAAAGCACAGCATGGCGAGAAGGTTACATTCGGCTTGCTAACTCAGCTCGTGCTGGAAAATGCACCGAAAGAAGAACTGGAAACGGTCATCAAACTGGTTAAGGACGTAGGTCTTCCATTGACGCTTCGTGATCTGGGTGTAGAGGAGTTTGTCGAGGCTGAATGGCGTCAAGTAGCTGAGGCTGCTTGTGCATCGAATGACACGATGGTCAATATGCCGTTTCCGGTCAGTCCTGCTGACGTGTACAACGCCATCATTGCGGCGAATGCGATTGCAGAATCCTATCAAGGATAGTTTTTTCCTAAAGAGCGAAAATATCTTTTGCAAAAATGGGTCTGTCATATTACTGGCAGGCCCGTTTGGTTTAAACGCGGACTTATATCATATCTTATTCTGACCGATATACATGTAACAGATGAAATTAGGAATGGTTACAGCAGGAGGAGATTTGATGTTGGTACATGGTAGAGCACGAAGAGGCAGTTTGTACATCCATATGTCCAGCGGTTTTCACAAAATTGGAGATTTTCGGGAAGAATATTCAGTAGCGCCGGGAGATCGACTGATGTCGAGACTGACCAAGCGGATCTATACCATTGTATCTGTGCATCTTGGTGAAGAGGCGTATGCCGATATTGATCTGGAAGAAGTGATTAGAAATAGTTAAGCGCTTGGCTTGGTTAGACTCAAAAAAGCTCCAATTTCACTCATAGAGCGAGATTGAAGCTTTTTTTGTTATTTCAGCGCAGGGCCTCGTTGAGAAGGTCCCGTGTGATAATATTATTTTGATTCATAAATGTTCTGATCGCTGCTTGCGAATTGGTTGTGGATAGTTCTTTTCCCCATGTCATGGCATAAGCCCAGGCGGGTTGATTTTTTAGCACACTGGCGCTCGGCAGAATATTGCTTTCTCCAATTCCAATCGGTTTGCCTTGTGCAAGCTTGAGCAGTCCGGTGTAATAAGAGGCTTTGTAATCATTGTTGTAAATGTCAGCTGCGAGGATATCCACTCTGTTTATGCCTGGAAAAGTCCCATTGTACGGTGTGCTGTATGCGTTCGGTGCATTCGGACTCCATACCCATAACAGATTATCTAGATGATGAACATTAACGAATCGGTCATACATCACATTCCACAGATTGACGTAGTTTTGTTTGTTCCCCCACCAGAACCAGTTGCCGTTCATTTCATGATAAGGTCTCCACAAAACAGGTACATCTGCATCCCGCAAGATTTTGAGGGAGAGTGCAACCTCATCAATATCGGCAATCAACTGTCGGTATTGCGGGGTACCTGGTGTGATGTAGCGATTAAATTCCGCCTGACTGAGCTTGGTTTGCACGTTCTTCCACGTTTTCGGTTTACCTGGTAACGCCTGATGGAAGGTGATAGCTACAATCCCTCCATACTGGCTCCACTGGATAGCACTGTCCACAACACGCTGCCGTTGCTCTTGTAAGGTTGCGTGGGACTGATTGGCTAATCCTCCAAACTCATAGCCATGGAGTCCTGCATATTGTCCGCTGATTTGTTGTAGCTTGTTATTTTGTTCATCCGGTGCCTCCAAATAATCATGCTGCCCGGAAATTAGCGTACCCTCCGGCATATTGGAAAGGTAGGTGAGTAGTTGCCTGGCTTTGGCAGAGGCCTGGGGATTAACAGGCGGAGCAGCATCAGCTATAATGAACGATTGCTGAGAGACACTGAATAGTAAAACAAGTAGTAGCAGTAGCACCCTTTGCAACCAAAAGCGTATTGAATGAGATTTCATGGCGCTCCTCCTTTGATGACATCATGATGAATGGCTGCTTGAAATAAAAACATGCCCATTAACATTAAAGTAGCTAAAAAGATTGGGGACATAGGTATCCTCCTCCTAATTACAATCAGATTATGCAGGTTGTAACCGGGATGCGGATTCATGGATGTGAATTCAATATAGTTAGGTATGTTTGTACTCTCGTTACGATCATAATTAAGTTGACTAAATTATACCATAACTACCGTCCTGCAATGAAAGGTGTCAAAATACCTACTCTACCTTGATTCGCCAACATACGCTATATTCAGTAAAATATTGACACATAGTTGTACAATTCATAAATATGCAGGTCCAGTGGGAAATTTACAGTAAGCATGAATATAAAATCAACGCGAAATCAGCGGGAAATTTTGGTATCATTAAGGTGGAGTTGATAAGGAGGCCATTCACATGAATGAAGATAACCGACCGTTTTCTAGCCCAGTAGATGCTGAAGGAGCCAAAGCGAATTTTGATGCGAACCAGCGGAAGCTTCACTCTGAGGGAGCCTCTGGCTTATGGCGTCAGGTCGGCAATCTGCTTATTCTGGTTGGTGTGATTGCGTTGATTATTATTTTAGGTCGAGTGCTTTAAGGCTGGCATCTGAGAAATGAAGCCGAGAAGATTAACAGAATAGGATGTGAAATGGTGTTAAAGGCAGCGTTACTTTTTATTTTGGCTGGCATCGCTGAAATTGGGGGAGGATATCTGATCTGGCAGTGGCTGCGTGAAGGGAAGACATGGTATGTCGGACTTTGCGGCGGGGTGATTTTGGCTGTCTACGGAGTCATTGCGACCTTCCAGGTCTTCTCCTCCTTTGGGCGTGTGTATGCAGCATACGGAGGTGTCTTTATTGTCCTTTCCATTGCATGGGGATGGTGGATTGATAAAAAGGCACCTGATTTGTATGATATCGTGGGTGGCTTGATTTGTTTGGTCGGAATAGCCGTAATACTTTTTCCCCGATCTGGATGATAGGACGAAAAACCCTTTTTTATTTTTAAAAAACATGACTATTGATCTACATAAATAAGCTTCATATTCCGAAATAGAACTTAAGGAGGGGGTTCTATGAACTGGAATCAAATGAAGCTTAGATTAAAACTAGGGAAAGCTTTGCCGAAGACTGAAGGTAATTTCTCTGTAGGTATTGTGTGTGGGCTTGTCATTAGCACTATGCTGTGGATTTCGATTATTGGCTGGATTATGCTTATTTTCAATTGATTTTACAAAATCACTGTACATTCGTAGACTCATTATATATGGATCACTAGGTCTGTCTCCCTATACTTTATTTTGTAAAATCGTTCCGCAGCTTATCGATTCCATGGCCTACGGCTTCATCGATCATGTCGGTAGCAGCAGGTGTATTGGCATCGGCGTCAGGAATACGATTAAATCCCGGCTCGCGCTTGTCCAGGGATTGTTTGTGTTCGATTTGATCGTCAGTACGCTTCTTTTCTTCGGAGTTATTTTCTCTCATAGTGCATCACAAGCTCCTTTATAAATAAATTCAGATTCTACACTTTACATAAACGCCAACGTTCTGGACTAAATGTTGATAAAAATAAAACCGGGAAGGAATTGCATCCCGCCCGGCACTTCCCAAACAACTAGCGACGCCCAATCAGATCGATCGCTCCCAGAACAACATGAGCCAGTCCGAAACCGAGAATGCCTGTAGCTGCAAGTTTGTACCTACTGCTTAGCAACGCAGCGCCTGAAGCCGATACTACCGTTCCAAGAACAGCTGGAATCATACCTTCACGCATTCGTAACACCCCTTCTGGTAGTTTGGAAAGACGTTTATTAGTGTAATTCAAATGAGCTAAAGTTATTCAAACAGATTATTTTATTAATTTTGAAAAAAACACTTTACAATGTGATGAAATTGTCGTATTATATGTTGGTGCCCAATAAAACGGTATTTCATAGCGAGAACCATTTTGTACATAAGCTGGATGTTTCTCCGATACTTATAAGAAAAGTAAGTATGAAAATAGCGTTCCTAAATTTATGCCGGGGTGGCGGAATTGGCAGACGCACAGGACTTAAAATCCTGCGGTAGGTGACTACCGTACCGGTTCGATCCCGGTCCTCGGCATCACAACGTTTTATCACGATCACATCAACGTTAAATGTACGAAAATAACGAGAGATCCTATGTGTATCTGTAACGGAGCATTCCGCAGGTACACAGGATCAACAAAGCGCCTCACCGTTACTATACGGAGAGGCGCTTTGTTTTGGTCAGATTACGGAGTATTAATCCGAACGCGGGCAACGGGACCGATTGGCGACAATTATTTAATAACCAACTCGTTACTGTAAAGGAACAAAAGACAGAGGGCCAGCAGTTCGGTCGATGTTGATGTGCTGACTGTGATATTAGCTGCACCTCGCACGGATCCCCCCAATAATCATTAACTGAAGGGCCTGACAACACTTATTCAGTAGGCCAGGCTCCACTCATTATCTCAGATACTTTTAAATGATTCATTGAGTTTGAAAAAGCTTGGAAGCCATGACAAACGATTATTTGAGCTGCGTAGGTTCATTTGCTTTCGCAACATCCACTTTGCTTAGAAACAGATAGCAAATTGTAAAGGAGAGTGCGACAGCAATGATCATTCCAGAAATGGCATAGATAAAGTAAGGCCCAAAGTAAGCGGGAATGCTAAATATACTGGATAACACATACCCATACAATCGGACACCGAAAAAGCTGATAAAAGCCGAAGCGACTGAACTTGCGATGATGGCGGCTAGAAAAGCTTTTTTGTATTTAGCCAGTACACCGAATAAAGCGGGTTCAGTAATTCCCAAAAGACCGGAGACGGCGGCTGAAACAATAATAGATTTTTCTTTAGGTGTGTTTACCTTGTAATATACTGCAAATGTTGCGCCTACGATTGAAAAGTTAGCCATACACATCATAGGCATTAGCATATCGTAACCTTGTGTTGCAAAATTCTGCAAAGCAATCGGAGTCATTGCATGATGCATGCCAGTAAAGACAGCCAAAGGTCGAATCGCACCAACAACAACGCCAGCAAGGATGGGAGAGATACCGAATAAGCCTTGAACAAGCCAAGCCAAGCCATTACCTAGGTGAATACCAATGGGACCGATAACGGATAATGCTAGGAAGCCCGAAATAAACAAGGTTAACGTTGGCGTAACTACGGTTTTTAACACTTCTGGCATAAACCTGTTAACGATTTTATGAATATAGCTCATCGCCCATACGGCAAAGATAATCGGGATTACTGTACCGGTGTAGTTAAACACTGGGATAGGTATAAAGCTTAAAAACTGAAACGAGGAAAGTTCCCCGGCCTTGGCCGCATCCACCATCGTTGGAAACATAATGGTAGCAGCGATTGCTATCGCTAAATATTCATTGGTTTTGAAAATTTTAGCCGCCGAGGCTGCCAAGAAAAACGGTAAAAACGTAAATACTCCGCTCGCCATCATGTTAATGATCTGAATGGTTTCGCTTTGATCCGAGATGATATGGAGGGCGGTCAGCCCTGCGATAAGTCCCTTGATCAATCCTGCCCCAGCAATAGCTGGAACGATAGGCCCAAACACGCCGGATACAATATTCATAAAGAGTGTAACAAACCCCTTCTTTTTTTCAGCGCTTGCCTCCTCTTCCTTTTGAACATCCGTTAACTTTAATTCACTGGCCAAAATATTATAATATTCTGCGACTTTAGGACCAAGAATGATTTGGAATTGGTCATTATTAAACTGCGCGCCCAAAACCGGGTCCAATTCCTTTATTTTCTCTATGTCCACTTTGCTTGTATCTTTTAAATCAAATCTGAGTCTGGTCATGCAATGCCAAGCGTTTTGAATATTGCTTTCTCCTCCGACCCCGTAAATCATGTCTTGCACCGCTTTCACTTTGTTCATTAAAAATTCTCCTGTCCTTGGAATATAAAGTATTGGTTCCGTTTACATTCTGAATGGTATCACAAAGGTCTGTCGAATAAAAGCAGTCCAAAATAGGCTTTGTTTCATGAAAAAACCTTGATGTAGAAGGTTTTTTTAAACTTTTATTGAGAAATTGGACTGGTTTATTTTGATAATCCGACAATTTACCCAGCCAAATTGATTCTGCATTTCAAACATGTTTCAATAAACCTAGAAATTCTTAGAAAAGAGGAGACATATGAACCCTTCCATCATCACTAATGTGGAATGTTTTGTGCTTAAACCTGATCGACACAATCTGGTGGTCGTCAGAGTAACTACAGATAATAAAATTACCGGGTGTGGCTGCGCCACTTTTCAGCAGCGCCCAAAAGCCGTTCAACTCATCGTCGAGGAGTACCTTAAACCTATATTGATCGGAAGAGACGCCAACAATATTGAGGACTTATGGCATATGATGATGGTTAACTCTTATTGGCGTAATGGCCCCGTACTGAATAACGCTATTTCTGGGGTGGATATGGCTTTGTGGGACATTAAGGGTAAAATTGCCGGCATGCCCTTGTACCAGTTGTTTGGAGGCAAATCGAGGGATGCGATACCTGCATATACTCATGCAGTTGCAGACAACATCGAGGATTTGTACCGAGAGATTGATGGTATTCTTGAGCAAGGATATAAACATATCCGGTGCCAACTTGGCTTCTATGGAGGGAATCCTTCGCACTTGCACGCTCCAGATTACCCTACCAAGGGGTCCTATTATGACCAAGACGAATATATGCGAACAACCACCAAGATGTTTGCTCTATTAAGGTCAAAATATAATGACCAGTTTCATATCCTGCATGACGTGCATGAACGACTTTTCCCGAATCAAGCCGTACAGTTTGCAAAAGACCTCGAATGCTATAAACCGTACTTTGTTGAGGACATTTTACCGCCGGATCAAAATGAATGGTTAAGTCAGATACGTTCCCAAACTTCAACTGCAATAGCCACCGGGGAACTGTTCAATAATCCTTTAGAATGGAGAAGCCTTATTGTCAACAGGCAGATTGATTTTATTCGCTGCCATGTATCTCAAATTGGAGGGATTACGCCTGCTCTTAAGCTCGGAGCCTTATGTGAGACATTCGGAGTTAGAATTGCTTGGCATACACCGTCAGACATTACTCCTATTGGAATCGCCGTTAACACTCATCTTAATATTCACCTACACAGTGCCGCGATCCAAGAGAATATTCCGATTAAGGAGAACACACGCAGCATCTTTACGCCCATCATAGACGCTAAAGACGGATACATTTACCCTCTTGAGCTACCGGGTATCGGTGTGGAATTCAATGAAGAACAGGCGAAAAATTATCCGGTGGAATATAGAATGCACGAATGGACGCAGGCGAGATTGCCAGATGGAACACTTATGACCCCTTAAAACAAAAATACTCCAGCATATAGGGACCTTATGCTGGAGAAGCTGCCTGTTTAGGTGAATGCTTCTATAAATTTCTTCTTTTGTGATGCTCATTATTGAAGGCTGTCAAATACGTACATTTATAGTCAATGGCTACGATTTCGCTTATTTCAAAAATAATCCCATTGTTAAGAATGCCACGGCTTGATATTTTCATCGCTGGGCTCTTTCTCTTTTGCTGCAAGAGCATAGCCTGTTCTTTATTAAGGGCGATCGCCTCATAGGTATTTAGGTAATGCGAAATCGTATATTTATGTTTTTTCACATAGGATTGAATGGAGTGTTCGGCATCCGTGTGCGTAAGGATTGGAAATAAAATAACAGGTAATCTGGACAACTCCAACTGCATCGTTTGATAGTTAACGATTCTTAGACGTTGATATACCCATACCTCGTCGCTGCTTGTTATACCAAAAATCTGCTGATCCTCGGGAGTAGCGGGTTGCTTTTGCAACTCGATTACTTTGGATTTTATGTTGGAGTATGGATTCTCAGTTAAAGAGTTATAGATGAGCGGACTGGTCTGAATATTCTTTCCTATGAAGATGCCTGATCCCTGAACGACTTTAACCAAGCCCATATATTTTAATTTTTTGATTGATTCATGAATGGTGTATCGTGAAACATTATACTGCTTTGCGAGTTCTCTTTCTGTCGGCAGCTTCCAGTCAGGATAATGATTTTGATAGATTTTGCTCAATAAATCGTGAATAACAAATTCCCTTTTGTTCACTAATAAGCCCCCTAGTCGTTGGTTCATTGATAGTTTTATCATACTGTTATTGAAGCTATTATCAAGTGATCATATTAATTATGAGATAGAGGTAGGAGGAAGGTTAGTGTTCCGAATGGCCAGGACCATGCCAAACCTGTATATAACGTGAGAGGTAACACATCTTCATGTCCCGTTGAAGCACAGGCTATAATGAAAATGTAATCATAGTCTGATCTTATTATATGATGGAGCAATATCCGCAATAGTATAGACTATCTAAGTATGTCACCAGCCTATACAATAAAGGGAAGAAGAGTCTTCATCATTGAATAGGAGATGACAATACATGAAGCCCTGTGAACCTTTGATCATTTCAAATGCAAGCGGATACAATTTTCGAGCTGTCGGAAGTGTGCCGATTGCCCACGCTTGGAGAATGATTGTGCGAGATCATAAGCATGTGTTTGGCAGAGAGCCGTTACAAACAGAAGATGAGGTCGCAATCATTATTCGTTATGCGCGGGAAGAGGATAATTGCCCACAGTGGCCAGAGGGCTACTGCCTGCGTTTTGTTGCTGGTGAGAAGGGAACGATACTACATATCATTGGCCGTGATGAGTTGGGGATCATTTATGGGCTGCTTTATTACAGTCGCTTCGTTCTGGGTGTGGAGCCATTCTGGTTCTGGGCGGAACTCTTTCCGACCAGGCGGGATGTTATAGTCCTGCCAAGCCAGGATTATGATAGTGTACCTCCCAAGGTTCGCTATCGGGGCTGGTTCGTCAATGATGAGGTATGCCTGATTGGCTGGAAGGAAGATTATCCGCCGACGGAACAGGTGTGGGAGCCTGTTTTTGAAGCATTACTACGCTGCGGTGGCAACATGGTAATTCCGGGAACGGATTTACCGCGTACAGGTATCCATCATAAGCTTGCATCCGAAATGGGATTATGGATTACTCACCATCATGCCGAGCCGCTGGGTGCGGAGATGTTTTTGCGCGTTTTTCCGGGTAAACAGGCCAGCTACAAAGAGCATCCCGAATTGTTTGAACAGCTATGGCAAGAAGCGATTGAACGGCAAAAGGGAGAGAAAATTGTATGGGTATTGTCTTTTCGTGGGCAGGGAGACAAGCCTTTTTGGGAAAATGATCCTTCCTTTAATACGCCGGAGAAACGTGGACAATTAATATCGTATGTGGTTCGCAAGCAGCACAGTATGATCTGCGAATTTGTGGAGCAACCCGTTTGCAGTATGGCGATGTATGGCGAGATTGCCGAGTTATACAAACAGGGTCACATTGAAGTCCCTGATGGGGTGATTAAAATATGGGCGGACAATGGTTATGGTAAAATGGTATCCCGGCGCCATGGGAATCTCAACCATCGTATACCCGCATTGCCCGAGGCGGAGGATGAAGGCAAGAACGGTGTATATTATCATGTGACCTTCCACGACTTGCAGGCGTCGAACCATCTTACGCAATTTCCCTCCTCAGCCGAGCTGATTGTGGACGAATTAACGGCAGCATTTGCCGCAGGAGCAGACGAGTATCTGCTGGTCAATTCAGGTAATATTTTGCCACATTTATATACTCTGGATTTGGCAGCAAATTTATGGACGTATGGTAACGTGGATGCTGAACAGCAGCTTACTGACTTTATCGGGCGGTTGTACAGTCGTCAGCATCGAGAGATTTTCCAATTATACCGGGATTATTCCCGTTGTACTATTGTTTATGGCCCGTATAAGGATGATCAGGCGGGGGAGGAATTCTATCACCATCCGGCGCGGCAAATGATGGGCTTTTGGCTGCAAGGCAAAGAAGGCTATGATGAACGGCTGTGCTGGGCTACTGGAGAGAGACCTTTTCCTGAGCAGGTACGCTGGTTCAAGGAAAAAGCCGAATCGGCAATCCCCGGCTGGGTTGAACTGCGAGAGCGGTGCCTGCGAATTATGAAGCAATTGCCTGAAGATGAATGTCACAGGCTATATAATCAGCTTCTTGTGCAGCTTGAATTGCATCTGAGCGGCTCCCGTGGGCTGGCCAAGATCTGCATTGCTTACGGGTTATTTCTTGAAAGAGACTATCCACGAGCATTTATACAAGCTTCACATGCAGTTTGGAGCTACCAGACGGGTAAAGAAGCGCTCTCGCTCGCAGAGACTGGAAGATGGGAGCATTTCTACCGGGCGGATTGGTTAACTAATCTCGATAACACCATTTCTCATGCGGACACAGTGCGGAGATTTCTCCGGATTCAGGAAGATAGTCCCGATATGTTTCTGTGGTACAAACAATATGTAATGCCGGAAACCGAGAAACATATCTATCTGGAGAATACGCATCGCAGGCCGCTACCCGATGATGAATTGGCACGCTGCTTGGAGAAGGTGCTATTCTCATGATGCAACTCTCAAGATACACCACCTGCTGAGCTCTAAACAAATTTTTTCCTTCCATATCGTTTCTTGAGTTTAGGTCTACTCATATCTTCTTGTAGAAAACCCGTGTTCCTTGGCAACCCATGAAACGACGAAGGCAAGAAGCATAAGAATAAGCAATGTCCACGGGAAAGAGCGAACCCCAAGCGTCTCTAAAAGAATTCCGCCAAGCAAGCCGCCCCCGCCAATGGCCAAATTCCAAGCGGTTACAAGCATAGACTGAGCTACATCTGCGCTCTCGCCTGCCGCTTCGGCCAATGCGGTCTGTAATAAGGTAGCGGCACCGCCGAAGGTCAGTCCCCACAGGGCAACACTTAAATACACGATAGCAGGTTGGTGACTTCCGATTCCTAGTGCCACAGCAGTTACAGCAAAGCCAAGGGTACTCATAAGTACCAATATACGCAGCCAGCGGTCAATCAATGCACCGATCAATCCAATCCCAGCAACCGAAGTGATCCCGAAAATAAGCAGCACCACATCCGTTTGGGAGGCCAGTCCAGCCTGACTCAAATAAGGCGCGATATAGGTGTACAGAATATTATGCGCCAGCACCCAAACCAAAACGACAAGTAAAATAGGACGTACACCGGCAATCGTGAAAACCTTACTCAGCCGGAGGCGCTGGTGGGTAGCCTGACCGGGAAAATCCGGAAGTTTCCAGAGTACCCAGACGACTAAAACTACTGCGAGAAAGGACATGGTACCAAAAACCGTTCTCCAGCCAACAAGCGCACCGAGGAACGTTCCTAACGGGACGCCCAGAGCAAGAGCCAGCGGGGTTCCTGACATGGCGACAGCCATGGCGCGTCCTTTTAATGCATCCGGCACCATTCGTCGGGCATAGCCAGCAAGCATCCCCCATAACACACCAGCGGCTACGCCTGCAAGGAAACGGGCAGCCAGCGTCAACATATAGTAAGAAGACAGCGCCGTAATGGTGTTAAACACGAGAAAGCCAATGATACAGAGCAATAATAAAGGCCGTCGTCGCCAGCCCCGTGTTGCGGCAGTCAACGGGATTGCGGCAGCGAGCGAACCAAGAGCATACAACGTGACCAATTGGCCGGCCAAAGCTTCCGATATTCCCAGTCCAGTGCTGATTTGTGGCAATAGACCAGCGGGAAGCGTTTCGGTGAGAATACAAATAAATCCGGTCATAGCAAGCGCCAGCAACCCGCCCCATGGAAGTCCTTTAGATGAAGCTGTATCTCTGGTAATTTGTTCGGTAAAATTCAGATTTGAATTCATATTCCAATCCCCTTCTAGTCAAGCATTACATCATCAAAATGTAGCTTAGAGTCATTACATCTGCTCATAAGGAGCAGGAGTTGTTTTTTATCATAAGGTATGTTTTGATATAACTGAAATACTATTATTTCATAGAGGGAATAACCGTACGGTTATGATGGGTGTATGTCTGTGAATATGAATCATCTCGAAGTGTTTATGAAGGTTGCGGAGAAAATGAATATGACGGAGGCTGCCAAAGCGCTGTTTATTTCCCAGCCTGCGGTTAGCAAGGCTTTGATCCAGTTAGAAAATACCTTGCAGATAAAATTGTTTATTCGCGACAAGCAGAATGGACTTGTACTAACCGAAGTAGGAAAAGAAATGCTGAGTCTGGCCAGACAAATGAAGGAGATCGAACATAAAATGGTTCAGCTTGCGTGTCAGGAGAATAAGCTTTTGCGCGGTAAAGTGAAAATAGGCTCCTTCCCGGCGGCCTCTACGAACTTGCTTCCAGAAGCGATCTGCTTATTCCGCTCCCAATATCCCGAAGTCACCATTGAACTGATGGAAGGAAACTCGAATCAAATCAAACAATGGGTGGAGGATCGCACTGTTGAAATTGGAATAGTAGCTTCTCCTTTCGATCATTATGACGTCCATATTCTTGAACACGATTCCATGGTTGCCATCATACCGGAGAATCATCCATTGCAAGCAGAGCATGAAGTTTCTCTGGAACAGAACAGGAATGACCTTATCTTCTGTAAAGGAGGACATGAATCTGCTGTATTAAACACCTTGCATGAGCAGCAAATTCCTTTCCAGGAGAGTTTCACGGTCCAAACGGCTGAAACCTTAGTCCACATGGTCCAAAAAAAGCTGGGTATCGGCATTATATCGAAGTTTACGCTTTCCTCGGTGTCCCATTCACTCATCGTTAAAGAGATCATTCCCGAGATTAGGCGGGATATCGGAATTATCGCGCATTCTTTTGATGAAGCGACCCCGGCAGCCCGTGAGTTTGTGAAGGCATTGAGTCAGTTATATCGTTCGAATGAGTAACTAATAAGATCGCTTGCAACCTTTCCAACCTGTACTGCGTCAAAGAGGTTGTTAATGGCCAGGCGGCCTAATTCAACTACAAGGTGGAACTTGACATGAACATGAGAAAAAGCGCATTCGCAGCCATGACCACAGTATCGCTTCTTTCCTTCTCTTTTGGAGGTCAAATGTTTGCGGCTGGCAATCAGTTCAAGGATTTGGACAGCGTAAACGGTAAAGACAAAATCATCTCCCTTCAAACTCAGGGTTTGCTCAAAGGGGTCTCTGATACGCAGTTTCTCCCCGCCTCTAAAGTAACTGCTGCCCAAGGCATTCGGTTGATTTCCGGCGGATTTCAACTCAGTTTGGCCGCTATTGACTTTAATAAGGCGCCACAGGCCAGTGGGCTGTTCGCAAATGTTAAGGATACCGCATGGTATGCCGATGCCTTTGTCAACGCGCATTATAATGGCGTAGAGATTCCCAAAGATATCGTTCCCTCAAAAACGCTGACCAAGGAAGAGTTCACCCATATGCTGATTCAGGGCATGGAAAAAGCAGGTAGCCTGCCGATGATCAAAATTGCCCCTGTGTCGATTGCCGATGATAGCAAGTTGGAGCCTTCGTATCAAGGCAGCATTCAGCGTTCGCTGATATACAAGGTCAATACCTTGGATGCAAGTAAAAAGTTTAATCCAAAAAGCGAGATTACACGTGCGGAAGCAGCCGTTATGTTGTATAACGCGCTAGAATATCTAAAAGCTCATAAGGCTTAACCGAATATTCTGAGCCAACCTTTAGATTTTTACGAGGTATTGTATGGATTTGGGCTTACAGTTACTTGACACCATTATCGTTAATGCTATAATAAGGAAATCGAATTTAGATCAACGGTAGCTGATTATCGTATGGTTTCTATCCTGGTCCTTCGGCATGTAACACAGGTAACGAATAAATAAGCTGGCTCCGGATGAGGGAGACCAGCTTATTTTTTTGTGAATAAAACGTTTAAACATTTCGGGACCCATATATCGAGAGGAGACGGGAGTTATGTTTGGTAATGATTGGGATGAAGTTTTACGAGAAGAGGTAGAAAAGCCTTATTTCAATGAATTGAGGTATACATTAGCACGCGAATACAAGATACATAAAGTCTACCCTCCAAAGGAAGATTTGTTTTCCGCACTCAAATTGACACCATATCATCTTACCAAAGCGGTTATATTGGGACAGGACCCCTATCATGGAGAGGGACAAGCCCACGGCTTGAGTTTTTCCGTAAGACCAGATGTGCGTACACCGCCGTCTCTGCAAAATATATATAAAGAGTTGCGTGATGATATCGGTACTCCCATTCCCAATCAGGGCTACCTTGTTCCTTGGGCAGAGCAGGGAGTGCTGCTGCTGAACAATGTGCTGACCGTGCGTGAAGGACAACCACAATCTCATCAGGGAATAGGCTGGGAACGTTTCACGGATGCCGTTATTGAGGCGATTAATGAACGTGAGCAGCCGGCAGTGTTCATTTTGTGGGGAAGCCATGCCCAGAAAAAAGCAAGCTTCGTGAATACGAACAAGCATTTGGTGTTGAAATCAAGCCATCCTAGTCCTTTGGCGGCTCATAGGGGCTTTTTCGGCAGCAAGCCTTTTTCGCAAACCAATGCATTTTTGCTGGAGCATGGAATGGAACCGATTCGGTGGGAGATCCCTAACCGCTAGCACTGGAGGTGAGGACATGCGTCAATGGAAGGGACGTCAGGTCATTTTATATCACGGCAACAATGGTCATACTCAAAAGGTGCGCGGCACGATTGAAAAATGGGATGACACGCACAAGTGCGTTATTTTAGGCCCGAAGATGTTGTCTATTCCTTTTGAAAATATTACGTATATTACGATGCTCCCTCCCGGGCGTGAGCGCAGAAGCCGTCAACCGGCGAAGCTAAATTCTATCGGTTATGTGATGAGCGTTCCATTGCAGTTTGATAATGCCATTCTTTTTCAATCGGCGGTGACCGTTTGGAAAGAAGACCAACTGATTGCATACAACGCAAAATTGACCAGTCACACGGATTACGATGTCGTTCTGGATGATGGACAAACCTTGTCCAAGGAGGATCATCTGTTCGTGGTCAGGTCGCTACGCGGAGAACTTTAACTGTTATAATCCACCTTTTTTCTTCCTAAGGGTTCAAATTAAGTAGCTGTTTACCGATAAAGTAATAGGATTGTTAATTATATCCTATTTTATAGCGCTGAAACTAAGGGAGAGAAACGAATGGAACGTATGAAACGTATGAGCAAACGGAGTACCTTCTTACTTGCTGTGCTGATGTTTTTATTCGCAGCATTGCCAGCGGGTTTGATCCAAGCGGAGGGGAGCACAACCTCCACAGTAAAGTGGGATAGTGAAAATCCGACTACATTGAATCTGGGTGGAAGCCCTGCTCAATTAAAAGTGTGGAATGTGAAAGAATCCGGTAAAGAGGATGTTACCCAAAAGGCGGAATGGATCTCTGGAGATTCAGGCATATTAAAGGTAGATAAGGGACTCATTACTCCAGTATCCAAAGGGCAGATTAAGGTCGTCGCCACATATGGACAGCAAACGGTAAGCACGACAATTACGGTTAAATCGCCTTACAGCAAGCTGCAGATAGATCCATCCGGTCCCTTCAATCTGGTGGTGAGCGGAGAGTCGAAACAATTGACTGCCCAAGGTGTGCTTACGGCGGGCGGTACAGAAAAAGTATCTGGTGTGGAATGGATATCCACGAATCCGTCCGTGGCTACAGTGGAAGGTGGTCTGATTCGTCCTCTTGCCAAGGGCATGACTTACATTAAAGCAAGCAAAGATGAACTCAAAGCACAAACGATCGTGTATGTACGTTCCTCTTCCCAAGCATTAATATTGAGTCCATCCGCTTCCCAATCGGTCTTCCTGGGTAGTTCACCTATTCAGGTCAATGCGACAGATGTGAACCTTACCGGAGGTAAAACGGATGTCACCAGCACTGCAGAATGGACTTCCTCCAATCCGCTGGTTGCCACAGTGGAGCAAGGAAAAATTAGCCCATTGGACACAGGGAACTCGGTAATTACAGTGTCCTATCACGGTTTGAGTAAGACCTTGAAGGTCAACGTATTGCCGACCATTGAAAAACTGGTATCAAGCAAAGCAAGCTTATCTCTCGAAACAGGAAGCAAAACGGCTCTTCCGAGCATATCTGCTTACTTGGTCAATGGAGCCAAAAAAGCAGTCCAATCCGATGTAAAATGGAGCCTAAGCAATGAAAGTGTCGTCAAAATTACAAACGGTAAGCTGATTGCAGTGAACCCGGGTAGCGCGACACTGACAGCTACATTGGGTGCCATTAAGCTGGATATACCGGTAACTGTACAATACAAAGTACTCAAGCTGACCGCCTCCGAGAAAAAATATGTGATGGTAGCGGGACAAGAAGTGAGTGTTCCCACGGTAAAAGCACAAATGGCTGGTGGTGGAACGCTCGATGTTACCAATCAGGTAAGCTGGGTGGCTACTACTGCGGCAGTAACAGTGGGAAATGGCAAGGTAAAAGCAGTGAGCGGCGGTAACTCCGGAATCAAGGCAATGTATTTGAATAAATATGTGAAAGTGCCTGTTATCGTAGAAGGAACTATTTCTACGTTGACGCCAAGCCTTTCAAGCGCTGAAATGAATTTGAAAGGGAGTCAATCCGTCAAGGTCATCGGTGTATATACAGATGGTAAAAAAGTTACGCTCAGCAACAAAGTGAAATGGACCACATCCAATGCTTCCGTGGCAATTGTAAAAGGCTCAGCTATTAAAGCGGTTGGAATTGGAACAGCGACGATTACGGGCACATACCAGAATAAGTCGTTTAACATTGAGGTCAAGGTTACACCTAAGCTGCTCAAGTTGGTATTGAGTAACAAGAACTTGAAGCTTCCTAATGGTTCCTCTCAAGTGCTGAGTGTGAATGCGGTTTATGACTCAGGCACAATTACCAATGTGACAAGTTCAGCGGTATGGACTTCCTCCAAGCCTTCTATTGTACAGGTTAGCGGAGGACAGGTGAAGGCATTGGCTTACGGAAATTCCAGTATTAAAGTGGTTTATAACGGTAAGACTGTAGCTACCTCTGTCAGAGTGTTAAAATAATCTTCATATATTGCGCATATCGCCTATGCAAAAATAACCCCGGTCAATGACCAGGGGTTATTTTTCAACTTATTCTACGCCGTCCTGATAATGGTTCTTCCAGTGTTTGTCGCCTTTGTGTGAGAAGTCTTCAACCGTCTTTTCCAGCGTGGCCACCAGTTGAGCTTTAATCTCGGAAATTGTATCCCGGAACAGTCTTTCTTCCGTGCCGTTAATTTTTTCACCATACAAAGCCTGAGCGGCTATAAATTGACGATGTTGCTCAACAAAGCTGTCAATTGAATGCAGCGCATGCTCCACGTATTGTGAAATGCCATGATGCTCGCTAGGCAGTTGCAATTTTAACTCCTGTACTTTGTTTAATAATGCCATGATGATCACCTCGTGCGTTTTATTATGTCAATAATTATACATCATTTTCGGAAAAATTTCATTAAATTTTGATTAAAATGTGATTTTTTTTATATCGTAATTATCATTTTAGATGAGGGTGGGACTTGTTTCTGGAATGATTCTAATTTATTTTCAAATTATTTTATTTTAAAATTAAAATATTTATGATTAAGTTATATGCAGGGCATGTTGCGACAACAGTCTTTCTGACATGTTATAATAGGGCAAAGCCCAGTTGGAAAGGTTGTCAGTGCGGTATGAAGCTTTTTAAAGGTTTATTTTGGGGAATATTGATAAGTCTTCTCCTGTGGTGTGCCTTCTTCGGGTTTGTCCGCTGGATATCTCATTGAGTCGGGTTATAGAAAAATAAAGTTTGGGGATTTCCTTGATTGAAGGTTATCCACTGGAATAGCTTGAAGGGAAGAGGGAATTTGAAGAAAAAGCTGTTAAGTTTTATAACTCTAGTGCTGCTAGCTGTTGGCGTGTATTGGTTTGAAGGTGGCAATCTTCTTACGAAAACGACAGGAGAGAACCCGCCTTCATCGGGTCAGGTTACGTTGCAATTTCCGTCAGGTCGTTATCCTGAAACGGCGCAGCATATCAAGGAAGCCATTCGGGCGGGGAAATCATCCATATGCACAATTGACCGTGAAGGAGCCGAGCAAAATCGTAAGCATTCGCTTGCAGGAGTTCCCACTCGTAAAGGATACGATCGTGACGAATGGCCGATGGCTATGTGCTCAGAAGGTGGAAAAGGTGCAAATGTCAAATACATAGCTCCTAAGGATAATCGTGGGGCAGGATCATGGGTCAGTCACCAACTGGATGAGTTTGAAGATGGAACTCGCGTAAAATTTGTCGTCAAATAATATGTTATGGGATCGTATCGTTACTTTTTTTTCCCTTTAGTAGTCTCCTGCTTGGCCCTAACCAGAGCCACAAAATTATTTCCCTTAGTAGGCTCCTGTTTGGCTTTAATCAATGCCAAAAAAGCGAAAAAATCACCCAGTGCAGTGAAGCCGGCACCTAAAATAGCCAAATCTTCAGCGGATAGTTGACTGAACCATTCCATTTGCTTAGTATCAAACATTTTATCACCGCCAACCATTAGTAATGTATAGTATGTACGGACGGCAACGAAGGTCAGGGCTCTGGCATATCATTTAAGTATGCCTTTTTTTGTGCAGAGGATGTGTAGACCACATGTTAAAATTTAATTTTTATACGAAAATCGTCTCTATCGTTATCGTATTGCTTATTCCTGTGCTAATCCTGTATGTGTATTCGAACCAGACAACGACAGACGTGTTACGTAAGGAGCTGAATCAGTCTAATTATAATCAGTTGACTTTTTTTCAAAATCAGGTGAATACGAATATTGAAATGATATCCTCCTGGCCGCATCTGCTGATTCATGATCCTGACGTAGCCAGTTTTCAAGCGATTTTTTTAAAGGACAAGACTCTCAATCTGGACGGTATTAACCTTGTCAAACGGATCCAAACCAAGCTTGGACTTCAAGAAAGCTCATCTAATTGGAGAACGAGTCTGAATATTTATTCACCTTCGCTTGGACGTGTTGTATCAGAAAAAGGAGCCGGTTTTTATGATCAGAAAGAATTAAAGCAAATGATTAAAAACGGCTGGCAGGTATCTAAAAAAAGGGTGTACGGGAAGGATCAGTTTATATTTTCGTTGTATACATTATCCCCGTTTTCTTCACTTGGTAATCCGGAAACCGCTAACACGATTATTAAGGTCGAATTTGACAGCAGCAATATTCAGGACATGCTTGACCGTTTCAAAGGGGATGGACGGAAGGAACCTTTTTATTATAAAAAAGGTGTAGGAGTGATCTATAATCGTACTGCGAATGAAGAGCTGTCAGGCAAGCTGATTACGGAACTGGAGAAGATGGGGCTGCATGAAGTTGATAATCTGACCGTGAAAGTTGGAGAAGAGAGTTACCTTGTTCACGCCGTTCTTTCGCAAACGACGGGCTGGTATTTGATTGACTACTTGCCTTTGTCCGATATGATGTCTCCGATTTACACATCTAATCGACTATTTTATATAACCGTTGTTGGCTTGCTGCTGGTAGGCTTCATTGGTGCTTATCTGCTTCATTCACAGGTGCAAGTGCCGATTCTTCAGCTTGTGCGGGCATTTCGGAGATTAAAGGATGGGGACTATGCTGTCCGATTGAGTCCGAAGGGGAGTCATGAGTTTGCTTTCCTATCTCGTCAATTTAATTTGATGGTCGGACAGATTCAGGAGCTGTTTGAAAAGGTTTATGTTGAGAAGCTACATGTGAAGGAAGCGCGTCTAAAGCAGCTCCAGTCACAAATCAATCCACATTTTTTCTATAATTGTTTTTCTTTTATTACAAGTATGGCGAAGCTGCGTAATCATGAGGCGGTCGTGGCAATGGCTCATAATTTGTCCAAGTATTATCGATATACGACAAGACAGGAACGGGATTTGGTACCTTTATCGGAGGAAATCGAGTTTGTTCATTATTATTTGAAAATTCAGCAGATGCGTATGCCGCGGCTAACGTTTTCAATTCATGTTTCTTCAGAGGCCAATAGTCTGCTGATTCCGCTGCTTATAGTGCAACCACTAGTGGAAAATGCGGTGCTGCATGGGATAGAACCTCAAGCAGAGGATGGTATAATCCGTATTACAACGGAACAGATCGGCCCATATATGTGCTTAATTGTGGATGATAACGGACTCGGTTTGGGCAGGGAGGCTATAACATCCCTGAGATTAGCACTTGACAAGCCTGTAGAAGAGGAAGGCGGCTACGGCTTATGGAATGTGCATCAACGAATGCGATTACATTTTGGGGAAGACGCCGGACTGGACTTCTCGTTGTCACCTTTGGGAGGACTACGCGCGGTTTTAAAATGGCCGCTGTTAGCAGAAGAAGAGCAGGCGAATAGCTTGATCAAGCTCAAACCTTCGTCAAATTCGAATATGGTTAAAATGGAGGGACCTGATGGTTCAGATATTACTGGTAGATGATGAGAGCTATGTAACAGAAAGCCTGGCGGCTACGATTCCATGGGAGGCGCTGGGCATTGAGAGGGTTCATCAAGCAGCTTCCGCATTAGCAGCAGTGGATGTGCTGGAAGCGTTTGATATTGATATTCTGGTTACGGATATTCGTATGCCTGGCATGACAGGATTGGAGTTGATTGTTGAGGTAAACGAACGATGGCCGCATATCCGATGTTTGCTACTAACAGGCTATGCCGATTTTGAATATGCTAAAAAAGCACTTCAGCTCAAGGCTTTTGATTATATTTTAAAACCGGTGGATGATGAAGAGTTTATGAAATGTGTATCAGCTGCCATCGATTCGCTAAAGGAAGAATGGGAAGCTTTTAACAAGGTCCATCAATTACAGTATAACCGCAGGACGGATTTTGGTGTGCTGCGCACCCACTTAATGCACGATTTGGTACTTGGACGTGATTTGTCTGTACAGATGATAGAGGACAAGTTATCCCAGTACGAAATCATGTTACGTACGGGACAACCCGCAGGTATGCTGCTTATCCAGATGGGCAAGCATTTTTCTGATATGGATTATCATTCAGTATCCTTAATCGAGTATGCGATTGGAAATATTGCTGAAGAAGTGTTCGCACCCGATTTTCACGTCTGGCACTGTAAAGCACCACATGATTGCTTAATTGTATTAATAGAAGCAAATCGGGATAACAATCGGGAAAAGTATGGTATGCATCATGAAGAAGAATCAGATTATGTCCCAGAACAGCATGATATGAAGCGAATAACAGAAATTAGTATGGACGAGCATAGTAGTATTTTGCGGGCGACGATTGAAACCTTTCGGAAAAATGTGAGCAACTACTTGAAAGGGGAAATTTACGTCACGGTAACAGGTTGGTTTATGTTCCCGGAGGAGCTGCCAAAGGCATATCAGACAGCGATAAGATCCTTATACTGGAACCACCGGGAGGAGACGGATACGTTGTTGCTTGTGGATGAGCAGACAGTACAGTCACACAGGTCAGTCAAGTCGCTGGAGGGACTATATATGCCTCCTACACTTACTCATCTACTGGAGTCTAGGCAATGGGAGGAAGCTGAAGCGAAGTTGAACCGTGTATTTGGGAAGATAGAAGAAGCAGGATATACCCGCGAACATTTATATGAGCTATTTATCTCGGTTACGAGCGCCTTTATGTACACGGCACACAAGCAAGGGCGCTTCATTACGCAGATGGATCAAACGGGCTTCGACCCTTTGCATGCGCAGAAAATGGTTCAATCGTTCTCCAACCTTAAGGAATGGATATTTTCCATGATGAGCAAGCTTAAATCGGAATGGTCCGCAAGTGAGCAAAGCGCCAAAAGCTATGTGGTCAAACAGGTTCAGGAGCTCATCTCCCAGGATAAAGGTCAGGAGCTGTCTGTTAAGACGATTGCCGATCAGGTCTATCTTCATCCGGTCTATTTATCGAAAATATATAAAGCTGAAACCGGAGAAGGTCTGGGAGATTATATCATCCGAATGAGAATGGAGCGGGCTCTTTATTTGCTCAAGTATTCCAACAAAAAAATATATGAAATTACAACCGAATTAGGCTATCAGAATCCCCAATATTTCAGTAAGATGTTCAAAAAGCATTACGGAATGACTCCGCATGAATTTCGGGACCAGTAAAGACGAAATCAGTAAAGATCAGTTGGGAAAGGTGCAGAAATATTTATTTTGTGACATAGGCTGCGTAGAAAAGCCCTCTTATAATTAAAAGAGTAGAAAATGATTTTTTGAGGGGGAACAATATGCGAGTTCATTCGAAAAAAAAGCTGTTGTCGTTGCTCGCCGCAACTATGGTATTAGGAGTTGGCCTGGTGGGATGCTCAGGCACGGGGAATGATGGAAATACCAATAGCGCAGCAAAAACTGAAAACGTATACAAAGAAAAATACAATCCGGAAGTCACAATTTCCACAGTATGGGGTGTAGATCCCGCCTTAAAATTTAAAAATGGCGAATCTATCGAAAATAACGTTGCGACAAAATGGGCTAAAGAGAAATTCGGGATTAATGTAAAATCACTCTGGTCTGTCACGGATACGAATGGTGCATTTGCCACCAAGCTGCGTTTGGCTATGTCCTCCGGTCAGGAGATGCCGGACGTCGTTGTACTGGGAACAGAGAATGAGCAACTGGCACAGGATATGATTGATTCCGGTATGTTTGCGGAAGCGGGTCCGTTGTTCGATAAGTATGCTTCAGATTCCTGGAAGCAAGCGATGAATCAGGATACGAACGTATGGAACCAGTATAGTCGGGATGGCAAAAAAATGGGTATTCCTGTACTTGATTTTGCCTATAATCATGACTATGTGTTGTGGGTACGACAGGATTGGCTGGACAAGCTGGGCATGAAGGCCCCTCAGACGATGGATGAGCTGGAAAAAGTGATGGATGCCTTTAAAAACAAAAATCCGGACGGATTGTCTCCGAACAAAGTTATTCCGCTCAGCATCGGTTTCAAAACGTCCATGAACACTTGGATGGGTGACCCGTCCTGGATTTTCGGGGCTTACGGTACACTCCCGCAACAGTGGAACAAGGGTACGAATGGCAGTCTGGAATATGGCTCCGTGCAGCCTGGCATGAAGCCGGGTTTACAAAAGCTTAGCGAGTGGCTCAAAAAGGGATATATTCCGCAGGAAGCAGCATTGTGGGATGAGAATAAGACGGCAGAACCCACAGTCGCAGGAACAGCAGGTATGATTCCGGGCCCATACTGGATGAGCGGCTGGCCGCTTCAGGACACGGTCAAAAATGCGCCGGGTGCCGTATGGAAGCCGATCAAGATTCCGGCAGGGCCTGACGGTAAAGCCATGAGGCACGGTACGCAATACACCAATGGTGTCGTACTGATCAACAAACAAATGCAGCATCCGGAAGCTTTTTTCACCTATCAAAATTACTTGTTTGATCACTTTGCAAATGCCAAATCGGAAGGAGATTTGGCGAACGGGATGTTTAAGGGCTACGACTATGATCTGGATGCGAATGGAAAGCTGTTGCCTATCGACAAGATACCAGGCGGTTATGTAAACTCTGTTCGTTATTTGCTGGTTCGTGACGGTGCGCGTATACCTGATGCCCAAATGAAGGCTTTGTTAAGCTTGGCTAACGGTGGAGAACCGAAGACCCGGCTGGAGAAGGATGTAATGGTTAATTACGGGAAGGATACTCCTGCAGCTGCCAAAGTGCTGATGAAACAGAAGGATATTTCCATGAAGGATCAGTTCACGGGGCCTACTACGCCAACCATGAAGGCCAAAAAGGACTATCTGGACAAGATTGAAAACCAGACCTTCAATGAAATTATTTATGGTAAACAGCCGATTTCGGCCTTTGACACCTTCGTGCAGACATGGAAGACTGCCGGAGGCGAACAAATCACAAATGAAGTGAACGAATGGTATAAAAGCGTTGAAAAGTAATAACAGTTAAAACTGGTAGACAGGCTGTCCAAACGGGCAGCCTTTTTAATACAGATTACCAGAATGAATTGGAAATGAATGTGTTATCTCTATGGATGCGAGATAGACTTTGACTCCCATGGTGAGACTAAAAAATGATTGCTTTTGTGCCATGTATGTTGGTTTTTTGAACTGTCGGGCTAGCGGAAACGTCTCTATAATTGAAGTATAACATGAGAGTTACAGGAGGAACTGCAATGAGAAGTCTGCAACGTACGTGGCCATTTCATATTATGCTGCTGCCAGCCATCATTTTCTTAATTGTATTCAGCTACATTCCGATGGGCGGCATTGTGATGGCCTTTCAAAATTACAAGCCTTGGCTCGGCATAACCGGTTCCGAGTGGGTTGGGCTGGACAATTTCCGCTTTTTGTTTCAACGGGAAGACAGTCTTCAGGTCGTCTGGAATACGCTAATTATCGCTGTATTAAAGATGTTTTTCAATCTGCTGATTCCGTTTGTTTTTGCTATACTGCTCAATGAAATCCGCAAAGTTGGACTTCAGCGTTCCATTCAGACACTGGTCTACCTGCCCCATTTTCTGTCATGGGTAATTTTGGGAGGTATTCTGATTGACCTGCTGGCTACAGATGGATTTATGAACCGCATTCTCGGAAGTTTCGGGATCCAGCCCATCTTTTTTCTGGGAGATAATAACTGGTTTCGTTTTACTGTCATTGTATCGGATATATGGAAGGAGTTTGGCTACAACACCATTGTATTTCTCGCTGCACTGGCGGGCATTAATCCTTCGCTGTACGAAGCATCCGAGATGGATGGGGCGAGCCGCTGGAGACAGACGCTACACATCACTGTGCCTTCGCTGATTCCTATGGTGGTGGTTGTCGGTACGCTTGCACTCGGCAATGTCCTGAATGCCGGTTTTGACCAGATTTTCAACCTTTATAATCCGTTGGTATACCAAAAAGGCGATATTATTGACACATTCGTCTACCGGACAGCGTTAATTAATGGGGAAATGGGCTTTGCCACCGCCATCGGGTTGTTCAAATCCGTGATTAGTATGGTTCTCATTCTGATATCTTATCGACTTGCTTACAAATGGGCAGGTTACCGCATATTTTGATTCCACGAGGCTGAAAGAGGGAGAGTCATGTATCATAAAACAACGGCATATCGCATCTTCAATGTGTTTAATATCTGTTTGCTTGTGTTTTTATCCATCATGTGTATCGTTCCGCTAATTCATGTATTGGCGGTATCATTTAGCGCCAAATCAGCAGCAGACGCCAATCTGGTTGGACTGTGGCCAGTGCAATTTTCATTAGAAGCCTACAAGAAGACGATGAATAATCCTATTTTTCTGCACTCTATCTGGATTTCTGTTCTCCGGACCGTGCTGGGAACTGGCTTGACGCTCTTAATAACCTTCTTAGCTGCTTATCCACTTTCAAAGGAAACATCTGTGTTTCGTAGCCGAAACGTATATTCATGGCTGTTTGTATTCAGTATGATTTTTAACGGTGGCCTGGTTCCATTCTATATGGTTATTCAAAAGATTCATCTCATGGACAGTTTTTGGGTACTTGTTTTGCCAGGAGCGGTCAATACATTTCTGGTCATCCTCATGTTGAACTTTTTTAGAGGAATACCCAAAGAGATGGAGGAGGCCGCACTGATTGATGGGGCAGGTCATTTTCGGACCTTGTTTAGTATATTTTTGCCGATATCTATGCCATCTATTGCGACGATTGCGTTGTTTAGTATGGTATTTCACTGGAACTCATGGTTTGACGGCCTGCTCTATTTGAGCAATGCTAAGGATTATCCATTGGCTACATTCCTGCAAACGGTAATCATTCAGAAGGATATGAGCTCCATGAGTATGAGTCCCAAAGAGATGGAGTTGCTTTCGCAAACGACGGTGAATGCAGCGCAAATTTTCATTGGTGCAGCCCCTATTCTTATTGTATATCCATTTTTACAAAAGTATTTTGTTAAAGGTATGACGCTCGGTTCTGTCAAAGAGTAAACCCTATTGATTAAAAGGAGATGATTTACAGTGTCGCAGCAAAACATAATCAAATACCCGCCAATCAGTGAGCGAGTTCCACGTATGCTTCATGGAGCGGACTATAACCCGGAGCAATGGCAGCATTATCCCGAGGTGCTAAAAGAGGATATTCGTCTGATGAAACTGGCTAAATGTAACGTGATGTCCGTTGGCATATTTTCATGGGTTTCATTAGAACCTGAGGAAGGCGTATTCACGTTCGAATGGCTGGATCGTATCCTGGATTCGTTTGCTGAGAACGGAATCTATGCGTTTTTAGCTACTCCAAGTGGAGCAAGACCTGCCTGGATGTCGCAAAAATATCCTGAGGTGCTGCGTGTAGAGGCCAACCGTGTCCGTAACTTGCATGGGTTTCGTCATAATCACTGTTCTACGTCACCTGTCTACCGGGAAAAGGTACGTATCATGAATTCGAAGCTGGCCGAGCGTTATGCTAATCATCCGGCTGTCATTGGTTGGCATATTTCCAATGAATTTGGTGGGGATTGCCACTGTGATTATTGTCAGGAGGCGTTTCGCGCATGGGTGCAGGATAAATACGGCACGCTGGATAAACTTAATCACGCATGGTGGACGACCTTCTGGAGTCATACGGTTACGGATTGGAGCCAAATCGAGTCTCCGGCACCTCACGGTGAAACGCAGGTTCATGCCATGAATTTGGACTGGAGACGGTTTGTGACCGATCAGACCGCAGATTTTATCAAACATGAGATTGTGCCGCTCAAGGCTGCGAACCCCGAACTTCCGGTCACAACCAATTTAATGGAGTTTTTTGAAGGATTGAATTATTGGAAGTTCGCCGATCTGCTTGATGTTGTATCCTGGGACAGCTATCCAACGTGGCATGACCGGGGGGGAGATGATAGCCGTCAGGCTGCGAAAGTGGCTATGATGCATGATATTATCCGTTCAATCAAGGGTGGGAAGCCTTGGATGCTGATGGAGAGTACGCCAAGCTTGACAAATTGGCAGGAAATTAGCAAGCTGAAGCGACCCGGAATGCACCTGCTATCATCTTTACAGGCTGTGGCACACGGGTCAGATACAGTCCAGTATTTCCAGTGGCGGAAAAGCCGCGGTTCGAGTGAAAAATTGCATGGTGCAGTCGTCGACCATGTGGGGCATGAACATACTCGGGTGTTCGGGGATGTGACAAATGTGGGCAACGCTTTGGAAAAACTGGAAGAGGTTATCGGCACATCTGTACCAGCAGAGGCGGCAGTCATTTTTGATTGGGAGAATCGCTGGGCGGTCAACGACTCACAAGGGCCACGTAATAAAGGTGTAAAATACGAAGAGACAGCCGAAGCACATTATTTGGCTTTGTGGGAGCAGGGTGTGCCTGTAGATGTCATTCATATGGATGCAGATTTCTCCAAATACAAACTTGTGGTAGCTCCAATGCTATATATGGTGCGCAGCGGTGTAGGTGAGCGAATACAAAAGTTTGTTGAAAGCGGTGGCATTTTTGTAGCAACCTATTGGTCCGGTATTGTGGATGAACATGATTTGTGCTTCCTTGAAGGCTTTCCGGGGCCGCTTCGTAAGACGCTTGGGATCTGGTCGGAAGAGATTGATGGGCTGCATGATCACGACCGTAATCATATTTTGCCAGTTGAAGATAATGAGTTGGATCTGCATGGCGAGTATGAGGCTGTAGAACTGTGCGATCTCATTCATACGGAAGGTGCAGAGGTACTGGCTGTATACGGTTCAGACTTTTATGCAGGACGCCCAGCCTTGACGGTGAACCGCTTGGGACAGGGAAAAGCTTATTACATCGCTTCACGCAACACGGGATCGTTCAACAGCCATTTTTACAAAAGTTTGATTGATGGCGCAGGAATTAGTAAAGCACTCAATGTTCAGTTGCCGCATGGAGTGAATACGGCGATTCGTACCGATGGAGTTCATGATTATATTTTCATACTGAATTTCACCCATGAGCCGCAAGAGATTAGGCTGGATGGACGGATTTATGCAGATATGCTCGAAAATCAGGTGGTGGAAGACGGCAAGGTTCGATTGGATGCCTATGCTGTTAAGGTACTAAAGACAGAGCGGAGTAAATCGGAAATAGTATAGAGTGTGATGGCTGACGTTTTCCCGAATGAGGGATCTGGTAGATTTGTCAGAGGCAATGAGGAGTACACAATTCAGATGGGGGATGACTTATGAAAACAAGTAAACGGACTATGGTATTTGCGATGTTGATCTTGTTGTCCAGCTTTTTGTATCCATTTGGCTCTGGGGGATTAGGTGCGGCCTCGGCCGCACCTGCTTTTGCCAAAGGAGCAGATATAAGCTGGGTAGCAGGAATGGAAGCTCAGGGTATGACCTGGAAGGATAAAAAAGGGGTTCGCCGAGATGTGCTGCAAATTTTGCGGGACGATTATCAGATCAACTCGGTGCGTATCCGGGTGTGGGTAAACCCTGACATGAAGGATTATGGAAGCGGATACATGAATGCCGAAAAGGCAGCAGAGCTGGCGCAGCGAGCAAAAAAATTGGGTATGAGCGTCATGCTGACGCTGCACTACAGCGATTCATGGGCTGATCCCGGGCAGCAGAACAAACCTTATGCGTGGCGAAATCTTACATTTACGCAACTTATGGATGCGGTCTGGTCTCATACGGTTTATGTTATGAACACGATGAAAAGCAAGGGGGTAACACCGGATTGGGTGCAAATCGGCAATGAAACGAACAATGGAATGCTTTGGGAAGACGGCAAAGCCTCGGTGAACATGAAAAACTACGCCTGGCTCGTCAATACAGGGAATAATGCTGTAAAATCGGTAAGCAGCAGTACTAAAACGATCGTACACCTGGCAAACGGGGATAATGGCTCCACCTTAGCCTGGAATATTGGTGGCTTGATTGACAATGGAGCTCAGTTTGACCTCATCGGGTTTTCCCTGTATCCGTCTCCTTCGAACTGGCAGGGAAAAGTGAACCAGACAATTACCAATGCCAATGATCTTATTGCAAAATACGGTAAAGGTATCGTTATCAGTGAAATCGGAATGGAATATAATGAACCAGCAACTTCCAAGGCATTTATTGCTGACATCAAAACGAAGGTTCGTAGTATCGCGGGCGGCAAAGGCTTGGGAGTATTTTATTGGGAGCCGGCTGCAACCCCAGGTTATAATCAGGGTTATTACAAAGGTGCTTGGCAGGCTGACGGTAAGCCAACCTCAGCGTTGGAAGGCTTTATAAACTAGAGTACGTACGAGTATGTCAAAGAACCTCTAATCCGCACACTGTGCAGAATAGAGGTTCTTTGTTTTCGTTAGTTTATTTAAGGTAGATCGTTAGGATTTCCGGTTTACCTTGAAGAATGAAATAAGCTCTTCCAATTCCCCAGACATCGATGTAAGCTTGTCGGAAGCTTTGACGATAGAAGCCATTGACTCAGCCTGTTCTCCAATGGTGTGCTCAATTTGTTTGCTGCTGTCTGCTGTTTTGCTTACTGTGGAAGACAGCTCGTCAGAGGTTGCTGACATTTCCTGCGTACTGGCTGAAATCTGCTCTGTCGCACTGGATACTTCCTGAATTTGTGACGATACATTATTGGCCGCATTCAAAATCTCCGAGAACATTTCGCCCGTCTGACGTGTGACTTCCAGCCCGACTTGAACTTCCTTCGTGCCCAGACTCATTCCTTCTACCGTTTGTTCAATTTCCTTTTGAATTTCTCCGATAAGCTCGGCAATTTGTCTAGCGGATTCTTGAGATTGCTCAGCTAAATTACGTACTTCTCCTGCTACTACTGCAAAGCCTTTACCTTCCTCACCTACTCTGGCGGCCTCAATGGAGGCATTCAGTGCGAGCAGATTGGTTTGGCTGGCAATGCCTGTAATGATGTCTACAATAGTACTGATTTCGTTAGAACGGCTTTGAAGCGCGTTAATAGCAGTAAAGGTAATAGCTAACGAGTTAGAGATAGAATCCATTTGAATAGATAGCTTTTGGGCTACCTGATTGCCTTCAACCGAGCGTTTTTCCATGGAATAAGCTTGGTCTGCTACGGAAGAGGAGCTCTCCGCAATGGTTTGGATAACCGTAGACATTTCATTCATAGCCCGGGAGCTTTCAAGCGCAGCGTGATCTTGGGTTTCAAGTCCTTGGGTTATTTCCTTGATATTGTTGTTAATAACATTCGTATTGTTACTATTCTGTTCGCTAATGCTTAGCAGCTCCTGAGCCGATTCCGTAACTTCTTGCGTCGTATCTTGTACTTTTACCATCGTATCGTTAATACGTTTGATCATGGTATTAAACTTTTGGTTGATAATGCCAAGGTCATCCTGACCTGTTTTGATGCTAACATTCAGATTGCCCTCGCTTACTTCCTCGATGCCCTTCATCAAGCTGCGAATCGGGGAAAGGGTACGTTTTACAAGCAAATATTGAATGGTTAAGAAAATAGCAAGGAACAGAATGAGCAGGGATACACCGTATAAAAGCAGTTTTTGAAGTCCGGCAGGTACCGAGCTTGCGTCTACGTCAAAGTAGATGGCGCTCGTAATTTTACCGCTTGCATCTGTAATAGGGTAAATAATGGTAGTCCATATCCCAAAATCATCAGTGTAAAAGCTGCTCAACTCCGATTGTTTGGATTCAAGCATTTTATTTACAGCTTTTACATTCGCATCGGGAAGGTTGTACATATCTCCTATATTCAGCTTTGAGTCTTGGAAAGATTGAACTAAGTTTGTAGGAATACTAATAACGGAGGTTTGATTTCCTTCTTTTAATTCTGTGCCAAATATGTAAGCTTGGGCAACATTAGGATAAAATGTGTGAATAGAATCGAGAAATTTGCGTAAATCCTGTTGAGCAGAACCGTTATAATCTTTTTCGCTTAACGCTTGTTGTATTTTTGTTTTGTCAACATCATTTGCCCATTTTTTGGTCAGCACTTTAACCTGATCCTGCAACTGGGTGGTCAAAATATTCTCTTGAAGTATGTAGCTGGATGTGATGAGAATAGCACCTATTAATACGATGTTGATAAAAGAAATTAATAGATTTTTACCAAAAAAGGACATAGTGCTCCACTTCAAATTTTTCACGTGTTTCTTCTCCTTTGAATTAAAATTTTTAGTTTAATATACGACTTACGACCTATCTCTTATATATTTCGTCAATTTCCTTTCTAAATGTTAGGTATTTATTAAAGTTGGAGAATATCGGTTACGTATTAATGAAATATATTGACGAAAACCGACAAAAATTTTAATCGTTCTGAGTGGATAAAATAGGAAATCAGGGGGGAGACTCGAATGAAAATTCGTAAAAATAACAAGCGGCGGCCCACCATTGAATGAAGCTGTGGGGCCGCCGCTTGTCAGCAAAACGGGATGTTATGCTGTTTTTCAACTTTAAATATAACTAAATTGCTTTATTGTTTGGACAATATTTAAAAAGTAAGATGAATGAGAGCAAACGGATACCCAAATCATTATATATAACCCGTACCTCGCTGAGAGCTATAAAGTTCCTGTCATTATACAAGAAGTGAAATGAGCAGCGGGAGTGAAATAAGCGATAACACTGAGCTAATGACAAATGCAGATGCGGCTTCCGTTTCCAGTGTTTCATAGCGGGTAGCAATCATAGCGGCAACCGCTGAGCCGGGAAAAGCGACAAGCAGTACGGCCTTGGTTACATCTTCATGGGATAGTCCTACCAGAACAGCAATACCCAACATTACAATAGGCATCACGATGGCTTTCAGCACAGCTATGCTAAGTGCTTTGGGACTGAATGTAATCTTTTTGATCCCGATGGTTACCCCGATGGCAAACAGAGCTGTACCTGCAGTAATATTGCCGATTTGATCAAACATCGATTGCAGTAGCTTTGGAGCTTGGAATCCGCAAAGGGTGAGTATGACGCCGATCAAAGGCACGCAGGCAAGCGGTTCGCTGAGTCCATGAAGGACTGACTTCATAGTAACTTTAAACAAGTTGCCTTGTTCCTTCGTTTCTGAGTTGCGCTGACCGACCGTTCCTAAAATACTTGCAAGTGGATCAAGAATCGCATTAACGACGATACCGGTAATTGCAATCGGGATAGCGACTGCCGCGCTTCCGAACAAGCTTCCCAGAACCGGGATTCCCATAAACGCAAAAGAAGGCTGAGTTGAATTCAAAGCGAACATGGAGGATTCGGTCAGAGCTTTTTTGGCAATTAAGCAATATCCTACGAGCAATACGATATAAAAGCCGATAATCCCAAGAAGCAGGGTGACCAGAAAAGGCCACTTTTGAATCAACGTTTCTCTTGGTGTCGTCGTAATACCAATAAACAAGTGTGCAGGTAGAGCAAACTTGGTCACTAATGTGTTTAATCCTTTCGAAGAAGCAGGGTTAAACGCCTTAAACAATCCTGCCAAATAACCAATTAAAATGACAAAGAAAATAGGAATTAAGATAATAAAGATATGACCAGTAGCCACAATGTCGCCTCCAATGAAGAAGTCCGCCAAAAATGGCGGACATCAGTTAAATAATCACTTTGCTTGTATGCAAGTACAACTTGATGCTGTTCGCTATTTTTTAAACCAATACTGCTTCCTGACCATACTGCTTGATGGGTTTATATTTGCAGTCCCACATTGCATCCCGAACCGCTTGACGGATATCATCCGGCTGATGACGTGCTACGCCATCCTGAACCGCAGCCTTTGCAACTGCTACAGCTACAGCTTCAGATACTTCACGCAGCTCGCTGATTTTCGGCAGCAGTGAAGCTCCAGGCTGTGACAAATCGACCATATCGGCTACTGCATGGGCAGCGGCGGCAAACATGTTGTCTGTGATGATTTTGGACTTCACCACAATCGCCCCAAGACCAAGACCAGGGAACACGAAAGCATTATTGGATTGTCCAATTTCAAACTTAACATTATTATAGGTTACCGGTTCAAAAGGGCTACCTGCTGCAATCAACGCTTTTCCCTCAGTCCAGCGGATCAAGTCTTCCGGAGTTGCTTCAGCCAGTGGAGTCGGATTAGACATAGGCATAATTATAGGACGTTCTGTATGCTTGGCCATTTCTTTAACGATTTCCTCATTAAATGCTCCCGTAACACCGGAGGTTCCGATCATAATGGTTGGTTTCACCCGGCGAATGACTTCCAAAAGTGGAATTTTGCCATCCTCCGCACGTTCCCAATCACGACATTCTGAGGCATCCCGTACATAAGGAACCTGGAATGGGAAAAGTCCTTCTGTTTCATTAGTAAGCAGACCGCGATAATCATAAGCCCAAAAGTTACTTCTGGCTTCGGTTTCTGACAGTCCTTCCAGCATCATAGCTGCACTAATTTGATCTGCATTACCGATACCGGCGGCTCCTGGACCAAAGACCAAAACTCGATGCTTGCTTAGTGAGACTCCGGACAGTTTAACACCAGACATAACACCTGCGAGCGTAACTGCACCAGTGCCTTGAATATCATCATTAAATGTCAAAATACTGCTTCCGTATTTATTGATAATGTTCCGAGCGTTGACATTGCCCAGGTCTTCCCAGTGCAGCAGAGCATTCGGGAAATAAGAAAGCGCAGTTTGAACATAGGTGTCAATAAATTGGTCATATTGTTCTCCGCGAACACGTTTGTGACGGTTCCCCATGTATAAAGGATCTTCCAGCAGTTTTTCGTTGTTCGTACCCGCATCAAGGACAACTGCCAGCACCCGACTAGGATCAATACCGGCAGCAGCGGTATACACAGCAAGCTTACCGATGGAAATATTAATTCCACCAACTCCCCAGTCCCCGATTCCCAAAATACTTTCGGAATCCGTAGCTACGATGAGGTCAATATCCTCAGGGCCCAGGTTCAAGTTTTTAAAAGCTTCTTTAATAGCGGAAAGGTTACCAATAGATAAATACATACCGCCGGGTTTATGGTATTCATGACTGTATTCCTGTATAGCCTGACCAACCGTCGGAGTATAAACAATCGGAAGCATTTCGCTTAGGTGCTCAGAGAGCAAGCGATAGTACAGGACTGTATTTCGGTTAAACAGATCGTTTAACGCGATATTTTTACGCAAATTATCCGGTTGGCTCTGGAATTGCTCGTAAACCCGTTGAACCTGTTCCTCAATAGTCAATATGGTAGGAGGAAGCAGACCGTCAAGTCCAAGCTGCTGCCTTTCTTCAAGAGTAAAAGCCACTCCTTTATTCAGCAGTGGATTAGCCAGCAACTCCTTTCCGGTTAATTTGGTTTCGATAGAACCATCTTCAGTCAATTGAAAAGCACGCATTTCTAATTCCTTCTTTCTAGAAAATTACATTTAGTTAAACCTTGAACAATTCGTGAACAAGTATACGCCTTATTTTAAACCAAGTGAACAAGTATGTTGTGTGAAAAATGGTTATATAAGTGTTTACATAAGAAAATTTATGAAAATGAAAACGTTTTTCGATCATTATTATCTGAAAATTTTCATTTAATTTTCATGATATTTTCGGTAAATTTTTATTAAATGTGACTTTTTTCGTGGGTAAAATAAAAAAATAGCTTTAACCCCAATTTTATATCATTGAAGTTAAAGCTTGTTCGCTGAGCTAAAAAGGTAACTTTAATGGACATCAACCTTTAATTCTCCGATACGGCTGGCGGCTTCATCAGTAATTGGAGTAGGTGGGCGCATCCAGCTGTTGCGCCATTTTAACTGCATCATGATGACGAGAGTAAGGGCGCAGAAGGTGATCAAGCTCAGACAGATAAAGCCCGGCATATAGGAACCCGTTAATTTGTACAGATTGCCGAGAGTAAGAGGTAGAAAATATCCACCTACGCCACCCGCAGCGCCAATGATACCGGTCATGAGCCCAATTTCGTTTCCGAACCGCTGCGGCACGAGTTGGAATACAGAGCCGTTGCCAGCGCCAAGGCACATCATGCCTACAAAAAGCAGTACTACAACCAGGGCAAGCGGCGGTAGAAATGCAATGCCCGCGAGCATGATCCCGGCTCCAGCATACAAATACATTAACATGCGCGAACCCCCGATTCGGTCAGACAAAAATCCGCCTACAGGCCGAAAGAAGCTCCCGGCAATCACACAGACGGTTGCAAAGTCGGCAGCATGTACAGCAGAGAGACCGTATTGGGTGTTAAAGAAAATGGTCAAATAATTAGAAAGCCCAACGAATCCGCCGAACGTCACACAGTAAAAAGCACAGAACACCCATGCATCCCCCTGTTTAAGCACCGAAGCGTACTGCGACAGACGCTTCGGTGCCGGGCGGTCAGGGCTGTTGCGGGCAAAAATACTGAACAGAATGAAGACGATGAAAATCGGAAAGATGGCCAATCCAAAAACGGCCTCCCAGCTGCCAAAATATTGTGCGAGGCGGTTGGCAAACAAGGTCGCGAGAACGGTACCGCTATTGCCAGCACCAGCAATTCCCATAGCCAAGCCTTGATGCTCTTTTGGATACCATTGACTGGCTAAGGGGAGCGCAGCTGCAAATGAGGCTCCGGCTACACCCAACAGCAGGGCGACCATGTACAGTTGCTCTAGCGAGTCAACCCACATCCAGCCGAGCAGGAGAGGAATGAATGTCACAAGCATACCGATCTGTCCGGTGCGCTTTGGACCGATATAATCTGACATGAAGCCAAGCACGAGCCGGAGCAGGGAACCGCCCAGTACCGGAAGAGCGACAAGGTTGGCTTTTTGTAAAGGGTCCATTGGGTAGTCGTTAGCAATGATAACGGATAGGGGACCAATCATCCCCCATATCATAAAGCTGATATCAAAATACAGGAAGGCGCCAAATAGCGTGGGCTTGTGTCCGCTTTGCCAGAAACTTTTTTTGTTCATTCTCCATCTCTCCTGTTCCTATTTTGTTCTTGGTCTATAAAATGTAATGTTGAACATGAAAAGCCGCAAATCTCCCCTACATGGTGCCTAGGGACAATTTGCGGCTTCATTGCCGTAGTTGACACACCTCATTGTGCGTCAATCAGGTATGATCACGTTCGAGTGATTTTAATCCAGATTATAAAAAACGATTCTACAAATGTCAATATACATAACATATAAAATAGAAATAAATAAATAAAAGACAAAAACATAGGTTTAAATGTATTGAATATTGACATGATGCTCACAATTCATTAATCTTAGGTACATATCGGCACAACGGTGTGTCGGCATTTGCGGCAACGTTGCCCTTTTCCTTTGAATGGAGAAGGGCTTTTTCTGACTTATTTTATGTGGAGAATGGGGCTGGTCCGTTATGGTGAAAAAACTGGTCATCGTTGGCAACGGTATGGCAGGTATCAAATGTGTAGAGGAAATACTCGATCTGGAGCCGGATCAGTTTCAAATCACGATATTTGGTGCAGAGCCCCGTCCTGGGTACAACCGAGTGCTCCTGTCCAAAATGCTGCAGGATGAAAGTTCATTCGAACATATCGTTACTCATAACTGGGCGTGGTATGAAGAAAACGGAGTAAGGCTATACGCCGGCGAACGTGTCTGTAACTTTGATATTGCAGCCCGTACGGTGGAAACGGAAACGGGCATTAAAGAGCCATACGACATGCTCATACTGGCAACCGGCTCATTGCCCTTCATACCTCCCATTCCCGGAGCGCGGAAACGGGGAGTCATCGCTTTTCGAGATGCGAGTGATTGTGAAACCATGGCTGAATATGCCCAAACGTACGAGAAGGCGACGGTTATTGGAGGGGGACTGTTGGGGCTTGAGGCCGCACAAGGTCTGCTGAATCTTGGAAAGGAAGTCGGGGTTGTCCATAATGCACAGTATCTTATGAATCGTCAGCTTGACCAGACTGCGGCTGCTCTTCTGCAACGGGAGCTGGAGCAACAGGGGATGTGGTTTCATCTGGCAAAGAAAACGGTCAACATTATGGGGCGGAACAGGGTACGGGGATTGATGTTTTCGGACGGGAACAGGCTGGAGACGGATTTGGTTGTGTTGGCGGTTGGTATCCGGCCGAATATCGAATTGGTGCAGGGCAGCGGTCTGAAAGTCAACCATGCTATTGTCGTGGATGATTATATGCGTACAAGTATTCCCGATATTTACGCAGTCGGTGAATGCGCTGAGCACTGTGGTATTTCATACGGGCTGGTGGCGCCGTTGTATGAGCAGTGTAAAGTATTGGCAAAAGTCATTTGTGGCCGTGAAACGACTCCCTATGAAGGGTCGATTCCGTATGCGCAGCTCAAGGTTGCGGGGATTCATGTGTTTTCCGCAGGAAACATTCGCGAAGAGGGAAACGAGACAGCGGTGATGGAATATGACGGTATGCGGGGGATTTACAAAAAGGTGATGATGCGTAATGGAGCTGTCACTGGCGCTATTTTGTTCGGAGATACGGCGGAAAGTACCTCGCTGCTTGGAATGGTACGGCGAGGCGCACCAACTACAGAGCTTGCTTCACAAGATAGAGGTGTGAGCAGAGCGGAGGAAGCGGCTGCCGCGCTGCCGGAAGAGGAGACGGTATGTGCGTGCAACGGCGTGAGCAAGGGGACTATTTTGCGAGCGATCACTACAGATAAGCTAAAAACGGTGGAAGAGGTGAAGAGCCGGACGAAGGCATCCGCTTCCTGTGGGGGGTGTCGGCCGCTGGTGGCTGCGCTGGTCAAAAATGGTTTGTCCCGGTCGACAGTTTCCGAAGCTGTAGTTACTCTGACCGACCAAGAAGTTGTTCCTGTGTGCGGATGTACGCATTACGATCATGATTCACTTAAGACAGCTATGGTGGCCGCGGTCTGTCGGACTCCGGCGGAAGTCGTGTCCCGTCTCGGCTGGACCAGACAGCAGGGGTGTGAATTATGCCGTCCGGCTGTACTTTATTACTTGGAATCCCTTGGCTTGCGGGAAATATCTGCGTCAAGTCAATTGGCCGGAGATGTTGCGATTCAGACCACCGCACAGCACGGCGGAGAACCGGTTTCTGCGAGTCTGCGTTTTGTGAATTTTATGGGTTTGAATGGCGAGAGTCAGTTGTTTTCTGAGTCCAATCAGATAGGCGGCGAGGCTTGGGTAGAAGCAGTCCGGCTGAAAGAACGGCTGTCGGCTGTCTGGGGAAGTCGCGCATTGCCGGCGCCGATTGCAGTTGCAGTTTGCCCGGGACCGGAGTATCCCGGAGGTGTGCTTGTCCGCGACATTGGACTATCCCGATCGCCAGCAGGCTGGGAAGTTTATGCTGGTGGTCATGCTGAGCATCCGGTTCGCCAGGGACGGCTGCTTGGAGTGGAGGAGAATGCGGAAGAAGCGCTCTTAATGGCTATTGCTTGCTTGCAAATGTACCGGCATAACGCACGGTATGGGGAGAAAATGTGGGAGTGGATTGAACGGACTGACGTTTTGGTGCTGCGGGAAAGCGTACTCGACGCAGCTTTACGAAGTGGACTGGCGGGCATGGCGGGCAGCCTGCGCGACTACAATTCGGACAGGGTAACTGGTTAAGCAGGAATGGTGGCGATCGATTTATACGTGTGCAGACAATAAAGTTATGAAGATTAGAGAGGGGGAGACTTTATGTGTCAGTCAGGAGAAAGCAAACTGGAAGCGACGTTACACGTACCGGCAGTGATGGATACACAGTGCCCGTTTTGTAGCGTGCAATGTAAGATGACCGTTAGCACAGATACGGAGACATTTGCGGGTGTCACCCGTACAGTATACAGGGCGGAAGGGAAACCTAACGCAGCCTCGCAGGGCAGGATGTGTGTCAAGGGAATGAATGCATATCAGCATACAATCCATGCAGAAAGGCTACTGCGGCCTCTTATGCGTAAGGCAGGCAAACTTGTGCCGGTTACATGGGAGGAGGCGCTGGATGCTGTCGTCAGCAGTTTCTCTTCAACGCTGTCCGCGCAGGGTCCTGATGCAATCGGCATATACGGTGGTGGCTCGCTATCAAATGAAACGGCTTATTTACTTGGTAAATTTGCCAGAGTGGCTGTAGGTACGCGTTATATCGATTATAACGGACGCTTCTGTATGTCGGCTGCTGCATCTGCTGGCAGTAAGGTGTTTGGTATTGACCGTGGACTGACCTGCAGGCTGGCAGATATTCCGTTAGCTCAGTGTATTGTGCTTGCAGGTACAAATATTGCCGAATGCCAACCGACACTCATGCCTTATTTTCACCAGGCCAAGGAAAATGGGGCGTATATCATCGTCATTGACCCTCGTGCGACTCCGACAGCGGCAACTGCCGACCTGCATGTACAAATTAGACCCGGTACAGATGCGACGCTGGCCAATGCCATGCTAAAGGTCATCGTGGACGAGGGGTTAGTGAATGAAGAGTTTATCCACAAGCGGACCAACGGCTATGAGCAACTGAAGCATCTTTTAAACAGTGTGGATCTGAATGAATCAGCTGCTCTGTGCGGAATTGAGCCGGAGGTGATCCGACAGGCCGCGCGCGCTTTTGGTGGTGTAAAGACGGGGATCGTTTTTACGGCCAGAGGGGTCGAGCAGCATACAGATGGACATATGGCAGTTCGTGCCTTTCTTAATCTGGTGCTGGCCACCGGCAAGATTGGCAGAAAAGGCTGCGGTTACGGAGCCATTACGGGCCAGGGTAACGGACAAGGGGGACGGGAACACGGCCAGAAGGCGGATCAGCTCCCCGGCTACAGATCGATTGAGAATGAAGCGGATCGTGCTTATGTGGCGTCGGTGTGGGGAGTTGAGCCGGACAGCTTGCCGGGAAAAGGAGTATCGGCCTATGAAATGATGGAGCTCGTTCATCAGAGAGAAATCGAGACGCTGTTCGTGATGGGCTCTAATCCTGTCGTATCCAATCCGAATGCCCGACTGGTAGAGGAAGGGTTGAAAAAGCTGAATCTGTTGGTTGTGGCGGATATGTTCCTAACTGAAACGGCGCAGATGGCTGATATTGTTCTGCCTGTAACCTCTTATCTGGAGAATACCGGGACGATGACCAATCTGGAGGGGCGCGTTCTGTTACGGGAAGCGGCGCGGTCTGCTCCGGGCGAGGCTAGAGATGACTGGCGTATTTTATGTCAAATAGCTGCGAGGTTGGACAAGGGCAGCTACTTCTCGTACAAGGATGCTGAGCATATTTTTGAAGAATTGCGACTTGCCAGTCGAGGCGGCTCTGCCGATTATTACGGGATCACGTATAGCAGGTTGCGTCGTGAGGAAGGCGTATATTGGCCATGCCCGTCACCAGATGAAGCGGGTATGGATACGATGTTTCGGGAAAGCTTTGCCCTTTCCGATCAAAAGGCTATTTTTACGGTGGTTGAAAGCCGTGAAGCTGGAGAGCAGACGTCTGAGGAATACCCGCTTATTCTGACGAACGGCCGCGTGCTGGCTCACTATTTGACGGGCGAACAAACGCGCAGAAGTCCGTCACTAACCGCGCGCGGGATTGAAAACTTTGTGGAAATTCATCCACGTACAGCGCAGCGCTGGTATATCAGGGACGGGGAGTGGGTAGAAATCACGTCACAGCGAGGATGCTTCACCGTGCGCAGCCGGATCAAACCGAATATCCGCGAAGATACGCTCTTCGTACCTATGCATTGGGGCGGTGTGCAAAATGTAAACCGGGCGACCCGAGCAGACCTTGATCCGTTCTGCCGAATGCCCGGCTTTAAAACGGCTGCTGTAAGCATCCGTCCTCTCCATCTGGCTGTAGTCCCAATCAGTGCAGATCGTGGTGAATGGCTTTAGTTCTAAAGTATTCCTTTTTCTTTGCATAAAAGGCCAGCCCCTGAGTCAGGAACTGGCCTTTTGACGTGCAGTTTATGGTCTACAACCGCTAGACTGTGTGTACTATAAATGCAGCCAAGGTTCGGATACGCTGGCTTCCATTTTTATTTCTTTTGTGAGCATAGCTTCACGCCAGCGACAATACAAGTCCCAGGCAGCCCCGTTTTCCAGCAGTGGTTTGCAGGTGTACAAGCCTTCCTCTATAGAGTCGACTCGGCCTGCAACGAACAGCCGGACTGCGCCGTTGAGCAGCACTTGATTCGAAAAGGCTAAAGGAGCTGTGCTTTGTAACACTTCCTCCGTTATCCGCAGCTGTTCAGCAGGGGTCCAGTTATGCTCGGGTACTACCGAATCTAACCCGTACATTTCCGGATCGATAACCTGTAGTAATACCTCGCCGTTAGCAATCAGGTAAGTCCGAGTTGGTCGGTCAATGAACAGATCCTCCGATCCTTCGCTTCCCTGGACGATCAGAGCCCTGTGGTAATTCAGGTGCTGCATCAGTTTCGCCATCTTGTCAAACACCGTATTGTGGAAAACGCCGAATACGATATACGGAGAAGCGCCGTAATCAACCAGTTTCTCGGTTGTGTTCAGCACCGTACGCAGCCCCAGCTCTTCGCGGATCGTACGCAGCTCTCTCAGAGGCGGACACCAATGTTCAGAGGCTACGAATAGTACGCCTGTCAACTTTGCGGCGTGAATGGCCGTTTCGTGTGTCATGTTTTCAGATGTTACCCCCATTTCCTGCAGCAAAAGGGGGAGTGTAATACCCCATTTAGGAGGGAGGGGCGCACTTCCGTGCATCGTCACCGGGACCCCGTGCGCGGCGACTAAAAAAGCGGTGGCAAAGGTGGCGATAAATGATGATTTTCTGCCATCGTAGGGACCTGCGAAATCTATACCTTCCTGCATCGGGAAGCGGTGGGCATATTTACGACAGACGTTTACGAATGCTTCTAGCTCGGCAATGCTCTCCATTTTGATGCGTTCCGAGGCAAAGAAGGCTCCGATTTGTGCAGGCGTTGCTGATCGGGTCATAATAAGTTCGGCAGCGGCTTCGGCTTCGACGTAATTCAAATCCCGGGCGCCTCTTTTGCCACGTCCAACTTCTTTTAATATTTCAATAATGTTCATATTAAGGCCCCTTTCAAATCTATGCCTTTAGCATTTGCTGTGCTTTGACGATGGAGATGGCTACATCAACGATCCGTTTGCGCTCATTCATTGCTTTTTTTCGCAGCAAATCGTATGCTTCCGCTTCCGGAATGCCGTTTACTTCACCAAGTATTGCTTTGGCCATGTCAATCCATTTGCGCTCTTCCAGCCGAGCGGTCAGTTGTTTGCGTTCACTTAGCCAGTGCTGGCGTTCGAAAAAGCGTTTGGCGCTAAAGTGAAGAGCCCAATTCAGCTCATGTGCTGCCATGGAAGGGATTAAAATGCCGTCGACGGGAACATTGGCTTCACAGGATTCCGTCGATGACAGAGCAGATTCTGCGCTGCACCACCAGAGCAACGGGATTGCTCTGGCTTGCTCCAGCCTGGCGGACCATGTGCTGATGGTGCCGACAGGTATATTCAGCACCGCCGCATCTGCATCATGAATCAGCTGTTTGATTTCAGATTCATCACGACAGGGTAGCGTCAGATATCCGTTGGACTCCAAAAGCTGCTCAGGTCCTGTCTGCCGTAAGGAAACGGCGTGAGCCTCTCCGGATACATGCTCTGAATGTGGATGAATTATCAACAAGGAACGCAAGCGGGCTCCTCCTTTCTGCAACATGAAGGGTAGTTAGTGATAGGAATAATGGGATATATTTCTTGATAACAAACATGACATGCGTTTTTTGTTTGTGTATGCATTTTTCTAGCATTATGAAGGGAAAACGGATTTTTAATTCATTTTGGGGCTTTTTCGTCTGAAAATCAATCCAAACTTTCAAAAAAAGTGATATTTCATACGTCATAAATATGTTACATGATGGTAAAATATAATTTTTTAAGATAATGCGTGAGGAATATTGACATCGAACTTGAATCATTATATATTGGCTACAGTACTTTTAATTCCATACTCTGATGGATACAACGGCGTATTCAATGAAACGGCAATGGAGCCTGTTTTCACATGTGGAGGGGTGTTTTGAATCCCCCAATGTGAAGCAGGCTTTTTATGTTTTGAGGATATGAATAGAAGGGGAGAGGTCTGATGAACCACATCAAAAAGCTAGTGCTGGTCGGCAACGGAATGGCGGGGATACGCACCCTTGAGCATTTACTGAAGATCGCTCCGGGCGTATGTGACATTACGGTATTCGGAGCCGAGCCACACCCGAATTATAACCGGATTATGCTATCCTCCGTCTTGGCTGGAGGGGCTGGCTTACAGGATATTGTCATCAACGATTGGAGCTGGTATGAAGAAAATCATATCCGGTTGTATACAGGTGATCCTGTCACAGAGATCGACACAGACAAGCGCCAGGTGACGTCCCGCTCCGGTGTATGCGTCCCTTATGATTTGCTGCTGCTGGCTACAGGCTCCAACGCTTTCATCCTGCCACTTCCAGGAGCAAACAAGGAAGGGGTTATTGGCTTCCGGGATATCCGTGACTGTGAAACGATGATGGAGACAGCGAAGACGCACAAAAAAGCAGCCGTCATCGGTGGCGGATTGCTGGGGCTAGAGGCAGCCAGGGGGCTGCTCAATTTGGGAATGGATGTTACGGTTATTCATATTCACGAACATATTATGGATCGGCAGCTGGATGAGGCCGCTTCCCTTATGCTAAGGCGCGAGCTGGAGGAGCAGGGAATGAATTTTCTGGTCAATAAGAGAACGGCAGCTATCACAGGCCGCCGCCGTGTGGAGGGATTGAAATTTGCCGACGGCAGTGAGCTGGAAGCGGATCTAATCGTTATGGCAGTAGGCATCATACCAGACATTGAGCTTGCAGTGTCGGCAGGAATTCCTGTCAATCGCGGCATTATCGTAAATGATTACATGGAAACAGGCATCCCCGGTATATACGCCGTAGGCGAATGTGCAGAGCACCGGGGAATCACCTACGGGCTGGTGGCTCCATTATATGAGCAGGGGGGTGTGCTGGCCCAGCGGCTCGCCGGAATGGAGACTCCGGGCTATAGTGGTTCCGTCATTTCGACAAGACTGAAGGTATCGGGCGTAGACGTGTTTTCCGCAGGTTGCTATAAGGACGAATCGGGAACGCGTTCCCTTCGATATCAGGATGAAATTGGCGGTGTCTACAAAAAAATCGTAATCAAGGAAGAAAAACTGATCGGAGCCGTCCTGTTCGGCGATACATCTGACGGAGCCAAGTTGTTTTCGCTAATCAAAAACGGCGAGTCGGTGCTTGGCCGTGAGAAAGAACTGTTGCTCGGCTTGACCCCTGGCCAATCAGAAGCAAATGGCTCCATGATGCTGGAGCAAATGCCTGACGACGAAATTGTATGCGGATGTAATGGTGTGTCCAAGGGGGACATCGGAGAGGCGGTTGCGGCTGGCTGCCGAAGCCTCGGGGAGATTAAGGCCTGTACGAAGGCGTCCGCATCATGTGGCGGCTGCAAGCCATTAGTGGAGGGGCTATTACAGCTATATGCAGGCGCCGAAACAGGGGAACCGGTTAAAGAAGGCATTTGCGGCTGTACGACACTTGACCGGGAAGCGATTATTGGTGGCATCCGGGAAATGGGATTGAAGAGCGTCAAAGAAGCGATGAACGTGCTGGGTTGGAGCGAACCTGAAGGGTGTACCAAATGCCGACCGGCCCTCAATTACTATCTGGGTATGGTGTGGCCTCTGGATTACGAGGATGAGAAGGAATCCAGATTCACGAATGAAAGATACCATGCCAACATCCAGAAAGATGGCACCTATTCTGTTGTGCCTCGCATTTATGGAGGAGTTACTTCACCTGCTGATCTGAAGAAAATTGCTGCTGTCGCGGAGAAATATAATGTGCCTTTGGTGAAATTTACGGGCGGACAGCGTCTTGACCTGCTAGGTGTGAAAAAAGAGGATTTGCCAGGTATCTGGTCCGAGTTAGACATGCCGTCCGGGCATGCGTACGGGAAGACGCTGCGAACGGTTAAGACATGCGTCGGCAACACCTTTTGCCGTTTCGGCACTCAGGATGCCATGGGAATGGGTATCCGGCTGGAAAAGGCATTTGAGCGCATGAATGCCCCGGCCAAGGTTAAACTGGCTGTATCCGGTTGTCCGCGCAACTGCGCCGAAGCGACGATTAAGGATTTAGGCGTCGTCGCTATCGATGGTGGCTGGGGGATTTACGTTGGCGGTAACGGCGGCATTAAGGTACGGGCGTCTGAACTACTTTGCACCGTGAAAACAGAGGATGAAGTCATGGAATGGACTGGCGCCTATCTGCAGTATTACCGCGAGCAAGCCAATTGGGGCGAGCGCACAGCGCATTGGGTAGAGCGTGTCGGCTTAGAATCCATCAAGCAGGCGCTTGCGAATGCGGAGACGAGACAGGAACTGGTGGGCAGAATTGAGGAGACGTTAAGTACGACGACTGATCCTTGGCGCGAAATCATTCATGACAAAGAGCTGCTCAAAAATTTTGTGCAGTTACCGGAGCTTAACTCAGTAACGGAATAGGGGGCTGAAAAAATGGAGATCAACACAACGACAACCAGCAGAATCAGAGTAGCCAATCTGAACGATATTGATCTACGGGGAGCCCGTACAGTTCGTATTCGTAATATAGAGGTGGCCCTATTTCGGCTGGGCGACGGAAGCGTTCGTGCGCTAGAAAACCGTTGTCCGCATAAAGGAGGACGGTTATCCGAAGGAATGATATGTGGCTCAGCAGTCCATTGTCCGCTCCATGACTGGAAAATTGACCTGTCCACTGGTCAGGTGCGAGAACCGGATACCGGGTGTATGACTGCTTTCCCAACGGAGATTGATAGTGAAAGCGGAGCTGTTTATATCGTAATCTAGGGTTCTGTGAAAGGGTACTTCCATGCCTTATTTAATTTGTTTCTTCTATAATAAAAGGAGCTGTAGTGATAGACTAAGCACATAAAAAACCGATCCTATTTTTAGGTCGGTTTTTTATCTTCTAAAATTGATGAATGAAGAAACACTAAAAACTGCGCAATTGTTCACCAGGCAAACAAAAAAGCCTTGAATATCAAGGCTTTTTGATGTATAGGACGGATGGGGATCGAACCCATGACCCTTACCCTGTCAAGATAATGCTCTCCCGCTGAGCTACCGTCCTTCGGTTATTAGATAATATCATGTATTAACCATAAATGTAAAGTAGAAAAATAGAAATAAGCTTGTACTTCATTACCATTTTTATATATAATTCAAATCTAGTGGGTTTGCAAATTGAAGTAGTGATAAGGGGGAGCGGATGATGGCCGCAGAAATTATTAGTGTGACGACAGAAGAACAGCTACAGGCAGCGCTACTGATCCGTACTAAGGTGTTTGTCGAGGAGCAGAAAGTTCCTCTAGATATTGAAATTGACCATTATGACAAGCTGGGGGATACTGCACATCACTTGCTGATCTCTGATCATGGTGAGATGGTGGCAACGGGACGCTTGACCTATTATGAGGAAGATACAGCTAAAATGCAACGTATTGCGGTTCTCAAGGAGCATCGCTCCGGGGGGTACGGACGTATATTGCTGCTGGCTCTGGAGGAACGCGCACGTGAGCTGGGGCTGCGCCACTCGCTGCTGGATGCTCAATGTCAAGCTGAAAAGTTTTACGAAAAGCTCGGTTACGAGACGATTTCGGAAGAGCCTTTTGACGATGCCGGGATTCCACATGTACGCATGCGCAAAAAGCTGTAGCTGGCAGCCAAAGATGCATATAATTCTGCATAGGGTGCATGCTAGTAAAAGTTCCTCCACTATACTATGGATAAGGAGCGATGCAGCATGGCTAATGTAGAACGGGAACAAATTACGGCAGTACGTAAAAATGGTGATGGTGATCTGACGTCATTTCAGACATCTACCGGACGGGTGTTGGATTACAGTCAGGCTCTAAATGAAATTGAAGCAGGCTCAATTGCCGGGGTCAATGTATTCAAAGCCAAGGACGGAAGCAAACGGATTCGCGGAGATGCTGATGGAGATCCTACGAATAATTTGGATCAGTTGCCGTTGTTCTGACGTTCATTTCAAGCATCTATCACTAAGCACATAACTACACGCAAGTATATGCCAAAGTCGCCGGGCTCTTTTTCCATTTGGAAACCCGGCGGCTTTTTGCTTCCTCACTTAGTATCCAAATATTATTTTTGCTCTGTGCGTTCCAGCTCCACAATGTTGTATACGCGCTGCTGCTCCAGAAAGGACATGACTCCAGCTTTTTCCTTGAATTGCTCCATGTCGTCACTATAGTGCATGAGACGAATCCGCTCTTGAAGCGGGATTGGCAAGCTGAGCAGCTCGTCCAACGTCGTATGGACTTCTCCTGCACCCTGTAATTGAACCTCATGCAAAATGCTGCGACAGCCCCGCTCGTTTACCAGTTGATTCAGCAGACCTGGATCAAAGGTCATATCCGCACTATAAAAAAGACGGTCATTAATGAACAGGGAGTAGCTATCTTTACCGGGGATATGACGGGTAGGAATGAGTTCAACTTCGATGCCGGATACTAAGCTGGTGGATTCACCAGGCGTCAGCACGCTTACTTCAAACACATCCCCAAGCTTGCCAATCATGCCTTGCTGTGACATGCCACCCTTGAGCGTATTTTCCCATAATGGATGAATTAACGGTTCTGCGATACAAAGCACAGGTTTACGACCATGTAGGATATTCATTTGGAATCCAAACTCTTCCAGACCTCCAACATGATCGGCGTGAATGTGGGTAATTAGAATGGCGTCAATTTCGGGCAATTGGACACCCATTTGGTGCAGAGCCAGCGAAGCGGTTGTTCCACAGTCGATTAGCAGCTTGCCTTCTCCGCTGTCCAGCAGTGCGTTATTGTTGTAATATTTTTTGGCAAAGGCACTGCCTGTGCCCAGCATTTGTATGGTCAGGCTCATTCGTATTTCACCCTCCAGGCTAAATGTGTATAAATCCTCTTCAGTCGTATCTTACCATCGATGCTGTTGAAACTAAAGATTTCACACCATATCAAAAACTTTGGACAATTTGTGAAGCACAACGCAACTTGTGGAACTGAGCTAGGTATAAATGTAAGACAGAAGTTATTTAACAGATAATGATGGAGGGATATCTAGTGATGAAGTGGAGAAAAGTTATGGCCCTAGTGATGGCCTTTTCGATAATGGGAGGGACCGTTATTTCGGCGGAATCCGCCAAGGACCAAGTGAAGCTGATTATTAATGGTGAGGTGTCGAAGGATGGCGCGGTTGTTATTGATGGCAAAACGTATGTGCCCATTCGGGATTTTAACGGGATTGTCAGTTTTGATCCGTCCGGTGGAAAAGTTGTTTTCGACCAACCGAATGTACACATGTTCTTGTTTAAGGGCGATACGGTGTTCGGCAACGTGAATAAAGGCAACAAAGTGAAATTCAATGTATTCAGTCAGATTGATACGTTGAAAGCGGATATCTCCGGAGTGAAGGTAGCTATTACTGACCCGTCGGGTAACGTGAAAGATATTCAGTCCCAGGATATCAGCGGAGCACAAAAGGATAACTTTTGGTTCCGTACAAACGACTTTACGTATGATTTTAAAACAGCAGGGAATTACCGGGTCGGTTTCTACATTAAAGAAAGCAAAGACAGCAGCTATACACTGGTATCCGAAAAAGTCATTGCAGCGATAAATTAGGCATACCACAAATTGACCTGTACACTTGATCATGTTACGATACGGGGGAAAATAAAACAATTTGAAGGTAGGTATTTCCATGAGTGATCACAAACATGAACACGGTGAAGCCTGCAACCACGATCATGACCACGAACATGAAGAAATGGTTCTTACGCTAACTGATGAAAATGGCAAAGATGTAGAAATGGTGCTGGTAGAGACCTTTGACGTAGAAAATCACGTTTACGCTCTCCTGCTGGAGCGCGGCAATCCTGAAGCAGACGGCATTATTCTTCGCATGGAAGAAGAAAACGAAGAAATGGTGCTTTACAATATCGAGGACGAAGATGAATGGAAACGTGTAGAAGAGGCATACAGCGAGCTGGTTGCCCAATACGAATAACATTGGATCTATCGGCTGTTACAACTTTGTAAGCTGATGAAAAAGCCCCCAAACAAACGGGGGCTTTTTTTGTTAAGCTTTTAAGATGTTTATAAGATTTTTCAAGCTTGTTACGGCTCAGGGAGGCTTAGGAAATGGCGTCCGTTTCGACGATAACCTTCACTTGATGTACCGTTCGATCCTCAGGCCCTTTAACAGGCAGGCCTACTTCCACATGATCGACAATATAATCAATATTGTCCTGTGAGATCACTTCGCCCGGCAGTAGGATCGGAATACCTGGCGGATATACATAAATGAATTCTGCAATAATGCGTCCAGCAGATTCCTTAAATGGTACCACTTCCGTATCCCCGTAAAAAGCGTCTCTCGGAATCAGAGAGAGCTGCGGGATATCCTGTATTTTTACATCCAGTTCATGCTGCTGACCCGTAGAATAATGTATAGAAGCCAGCTCACGCAGAGCTTTCAATAAAATCTCAATATCCTCTTTCGTATCCCCAGGGGTCACCAGACAGAGAATATTGTACATATCGCTAAGCTCAACCTCGATATTGTAGTTTTCTCTCAGCCAATTTTCCACGTCGTACCCGGTAAGGCCCAAATGGCGGATATGAACCGTAATTTTGGTTGGATCATAATCATAGGTGGCTTCCGTGCCTAGAATTTCTCTCCCAAAGCAGTACAGCCCTTCAATCTTGTTGACCTCTGCACGGCAATATTCAGCCAAATCCAGAGCACGTTGTGCTATTTCATGACCGTTAAGCGCCAGGTTGCGTCGGGATGTGTCCAACGAAGCCAGCAAAATATACGAAGTGGATGTCGTTGTCAGCATACTGAAAATAGTCTGTACACGCTGCGGATTGACGTATCCGTTTTTGGTATTCACATTCAGAATGGAGCTTTGTGTCAAGGAACCGCCTAGCTTATGGACGCTTGTAGCTGACATATCTGCTCCCGCCTCCATGGCGGACATCGGTAGATCAGAATGAAAATGAATCAGTACTCCGTGGGCCTCATCGACCAGGACCGGCACATTATAGCTGTGAGCGAGATCTACAATTTCTTTCAAATCGGCGCACACACCGTAATATGTCGGGTTGATGACGAGGACGCCCTTGGCGTCAGGATGGCGTTCCAGTGCCCGGCGTACGGACTTGGTTGTAATCCCGTGGTGGATACCCAGATTCTCATCACTGACCGGAGATACGAATACAGGCTTCGCTCCAGACAATATAATGGCAGACATTATAGATTTGTGTACATTTCGGGGTACAATAATTTTATCACCCGGCAAGCAGATGGACATAATCATAGTAATGATAGCTCCACTTGTACCCTGTACACTGTAATAAGTATAATCAGCTCCGAAGGCTTCTGCTGCAAGCTTTTGAGCTTCTTCGATGACGCCTGTTGGCTGATGCAGATCGTCCAATGGAGCGATGTTGATCATATCTATGGAAAAGGCATTATCCCCCATAAATTCGCGAAATTCCGGATCTGCCCCCACTCCCTTTTTATGACCTGGGATGTGAAATTGAACCGGGTTGCTCTGAGCGTGCTTTTTCAAAGCAGTAAAAAGCGGGGTGTTGCTTTGATTCATTAGTGTTGTCACAACCTTTCGTGCAGGATTTCGACAATCCTGGCAAGTGATAATAGAACAAAATTGAGTATAGCAGTTTGAAGTAGGAATGCAAGCGGTTGACGGTGCTTTTATTTGTGAATGAGAGGAGCATGGGGACAGCCCGGACTTCATGACGAAAAAACGAAGGTAAAGGATGTGGGACAGATGAAGCAAATCGGAAGAGAAAAAAATCCTCGGCGGTTATGGTCTCCCTTTTTTGCGGAATTATGGGTGCTGGTATTTCTGGTTGAATTTATGAAGGGATCTCTTCTGGTAGCTATCCTTCCGGTATATATGGGAGAAACGCTCGGACTGTCAGCCGGAATCATCGGTCTGGCCTTTTCGCTCCAGTATTTTGGCGACAATGCGTTTCGGGCACCGGCAGGCTGGATAGCTGAAAGACTCGGCTACCGGGGAACGATGTCGTCCGCGTTGCTGTTTACACTTGTAGCAGTGATCATGCTAAGCGTGCTGACAGAGCCAGTGTGGCTCGTAGTCGCCTGTCTGCTGCTCGGTCTGGGCACTTCTCCGCTCTGGCCTTGTGTCATGACTGGAACAACTGAAATGTCTGGGCCTAATAACAGCAATGGTGCGGCGATGGGTACATTGGAAATTGCGTCCATGGGTGGAACTGGAATGGGACCGCTTGTTATGAATTTCGCTATAGCACAATATGGTCATTCCTACGGAATGGTGTTTATGATTTTGACAGGATGCAGCATTGTGTTGTTGCTGGTCTCCCTTATGCTGCCTGGACGCAAAAAATCTGCTGACAAAGGAGTGCTGCAACGAAGCGCCTTGGTGTCCTCCGACGGTCTTACGAAGCAAAAGCAGCAACTACTGGGAGGAATCAAGGAAACGATCAACTCTCTCAAAACAAAACTTGACGTAAACCCGTTAATTTACCCTGCGCTGTTTTTGCAGTCGTTTGTTATTGGTCTGATCAGCCCGGTATTAACGCTGTACGCCCGGATGGACCTCGGGATTTCACCGAATCTATACAGTGTATTTCTGATCGCGGGCGGCGGGGTGACGGTGCTGGCGCTTATTCCTTGCGGAAAGCTGGTGGATCGGCTGGGAACAGAGTATTTTCTGCACGCCGGTTTTTTGCTTGCTGGGATTACGCTGTTTTTCTTTTCCGCCGTCCGATCCATTCCGCTTGTGTTCGTATCCGTAGCGCTCATTGGCTTGGGCTATGCGCTCATTTTACCTGCATGGAATACCTTCCTCGCTAAATTGATCCCAGAAAGCGAGCGAGCGACGATATGGGGCTTTTTTCTGACACTCCAAGGCTCCGGTATGGTCATTGGTCCACTCGTTTCAGGAGTACTGTGGGACCGCGCTGGACACACAGCTCCATTTATCATCAGCGGTATTGTAATGCTGCTGATGTTCGGCTGTCATTTGGCTTTGGCACGTAATCCGCGCAGAAAGACGGTCAAAGCTGAATAGCAGCTTGATTAGCTAATGCTGGTTATTCTTTTGAGAAGGCAATTTGGTACAGCGGCAGCAAACGCTCAAAAGTAGAACGCACTGTCTGTAGCAATGCAGCTCCGTCACTGGCGAGTGGGTCGTCCCGGTCGATACGGATACCACACATGACCTCGGCTTTTTTAACCTGCTGTAGCTTGTCGATGATCGTTTGAAAATTCTTCTCGTCCATTTGTTTTTGCTCTGTACCTTCCGGGGCCATATGGTCCATGGACCAGTAAAAATGATCCGGTATGTTAGAGCGTACATCGCTCAGATTGGCTTTGAGTGCCTGGGCAAACGTAGTTTTGTTCGGACTTTCATAAATAATCGCAAAAATGACGAATAGGTGTGAAGCAAACATACCTACCTCAAAATGCGGCAACGCTTTGTATCCACGCTTGTTCGCCGCCCAAGCTACCCAAGTATCCTTGGGTGGATTTACTTTGCGTCTTGCATGCTTTGCAACGTGAACGTGCATAGGCTCGCCGCACAAGTCCGTCAGGAAAGGAGCTAACTCCACACCAATCGCTTCCAGTTTGGGTCGAACCTGCTCAATCAGTACCTCCATGCGAGGCTCCAGCCCCGGTATTTCAAAAACATCAAAGTCCTTTGCAGTAAATCCACTGAATGTCATACCTTTTCCTCCTGTAACTGGGTTAAGCCATTTCGTGTGGCGTAATATGTCCGATTATAGCATAATGCCATCAGGCTTGACCGACTTTAGACCGGGTTTGGGACAAGCGTATAAGGCAAAAGTAGGATTGTGCGTTGTTACTCATAAAAATAGGTCAAATAACCAAGTACCCTTACATAAAATGAAGTATAAAATAGAGCAAGGGAAGATCAAGCGGGAAAGCCGCAGGCTTGCTGTAGCCGGACTTCTTGAATCGGACTAAAAAGGAGGGAATGCCGTGAACAAGGGCTGCGAGGTAGAATATTGCAATTTGGAGCTCCGGTTTAGCCGTCGGCATATCCATAATCTGATCAAGGATTTGATATCGGAAGGGTATTCGCTGTACTGGAGCGAGGATGAGTCGTACCTGGTGCTGTCGGTAAGAACCGGGCGCAAGCTGGTGAAGCTTCGTTTTCAACAATTGCGTACAGGGCACTACAAGTTGGCCGGAGATTATGTGATCCGCGACGCCAAGCTGGCGGAGTGGTTGGAAAAGCTGATTGGAAGCACCCGAGGCCATGCCATTGTCAAAAGAGTCAAGGACCATCATATTTTGGTGGAAAATATCTTGTTCGGTGAGGTCATTCGTCTGGTGGAGGTTACCGGCTTTAAGCAACGCGTTATTTATCAGAAGGGACCAGTGCTGTCAGCGCAGGAGATGGAGGATATGTACATTTCCAATGAGGGAGAGACCCGACTGCTGCTGCTCAGAATGGAAGTGGATGATGAATTGGAGAAGCTTTTCACGGCAATGACAGAGAGAGATACGACCAGAGCCGCGAACTGCCATGAACGCCTGCAAGCGCTATCCCGCCAACTGCTGATGATGGAAGCATGATGATGAGAGAATGACGGGAATTTAAAATGAATCATGACGGGTTAAAAAATGTGTAGTGTTAAGGGATAGCCAAACGTTTTTGCGTAAATCCGTAGATGCTGTGTACATTATAGGTATAATTGAACACCTCATGAAAATGGGGTGTTTTGATCTGCGAATAGACAGGGGTTCACTTCTGACACCAAAAACGTTAAAATAGAATTGCACGTGTTCCGATTCACATAAAGTGTAATGCGGTAAAGCGGCGATATAGTATAAAAAATATGTTGCAAAGGATGAGGAACCAGATGGCAAAACAGCAGATTGGTGTGATCGGCCTGGCGGTAATGGGTAAGAATTTGGCCCTTAATATTGAGAGCAGAGGCTTCACCGTCTCAGTATTTAACCGCTCTCCCGAAAAAACGCATGATCTTATCAAAGAAGCAGAAGGTAAGAAATTGACGGGTACTTTCTCCATTGAAGAATTTGTGAACTCACTGGAATCGCCCCGTAAAATCCTGATCATGGTTCAAGCTGGTAAAGCAACGGATGCCACGATTGAGCAGCTTGTGCCTCATCTAGACAAAGGCGACATTATTATAGACGGAGGCAATGCCTACTTCCCTGATACACAGCGCCGTAGTAAGGACCTGGAGGAAAAAGGACTTCGCTTTATTGGTACAGGCGTATCCGGTGGCGAAGAAGGTGCCTTGAACGGTCCTGCAATTATGCCGGGTGGACAAGAAAGTGCCTACAAGCTGGTAGAGCCGATTCTGACAGCGATCTCTGCAAAAGTAGAAGGCGACCCTTGCTGTACATATATCGGTCCCGATGGTGCTGGTCACTATGTAAAAATGGTGCATAACGGTATCGAGTACGGTGACATGCAATTGATTGGTGAGGCTTATCACCTGTTGAAATCGGTCCTGAATGTGAATGCGGAAGAGCTTCATGAAATCTTCACAGAATGGAATAAAGGCGAGCTGGACAGCTACCTGATCGAAATCACGGCTGACATCTTCTCCCAATATGATTCCGAAACAGGCAAACCAATGGTAGACGTTATTCTGGATGCAGCAGGCCAAAAAGGTACTGGTAAATGGACAAGCCAAAGCGCACTGGACCTAGGCGTGCCACTGTCTATGATCACCGAATCCGTATTTTCTCGCTTCCTGTCTGCTATGAAAGACGAGCGCATCGCGGCAAGCAAAGTGCTGAGCGGTCCTAATGCTGAATCCTTCAGCGGAGACAAAAAAGAATTTATCGAAAGCGTACGTAAAGCATTGTTCGCAAGTAAAATTGTGTCTTATGCTCAAGGGTTTGCTCAAATGCGTGCAGCTTCCGATGAATACGAATGGGATTTGAAATACGGAAAAATCGCTATGATCTTCCGCGGCGGTTGCATTATCCGTTCGCAATTCCTGCAAAACATCAAGGATGCGTATGACCGCGATCCTGCTCTGAAAAACCTGTTGCTGGATTCCTACTTCAAAAATGTAGTAGAAACTTACCAAAACGCATGGCGTCAGGTGATTTCCGTGGCTGTATCTCAAGGTATTCCAGTGCCAGGCTTCTCCAGTGCGCTCGCATACTATGACAGCTACCGTACTGAACGTCTGCCAGCAAACTTGCTGCAAGCGCAACGTGACTACTTCGGTGCGCATACGTTCAAACGTGTGGACAAAGAAGGCGTATTCCATCACCAATGGTTCTAATAAATTGATGGATATGTAAGGATAGCATCGATGTAATACAACGGAAGCTTTTTTTACCCTTGTGGTAGAAGAAGCTTCCGTTTTTTGATTTGTGAATGGTTGACTGGATGAGGATGAAGCTAGAGGATTGTATAATCTTTTGGCGCTGTGGTATGATAAAAGAAAATATTTTAACGCATTACCGCGTCTAAGCTTTGGGTTATAACAAAAAGACGGGAAGATCCCGTCTCTTGTGGTGAGCAGCATTTTACTGCTCTTGTGACCATTGCAGCATACCGCCGGTCATGTTAGTGCAGCCTTCATAACCGAGCTGTTGTAAATATTCGCAGGCTCGTTCGCTGCGATAACCGCTCCGGCAAATAAAGATAATTTCACCGGTACGTTCAATTTCCTCAAGACGACTCGGAATCTGTCCGAGCGGAATATGCTTGGCACCGTCAATCATGCCTTCCGCTACTTCTTCTGCCTCGCGAACGTCAATCAATTGCAGTTGTTCTCCTGCTTGCAAGCGTGCGCGAAGCTCAGAAGGTTCAATCAGGGCGATTTGCGTCATGGCTGGACCTCTTTTCTAATGTAAAATGGGTGCTTCGTGTGTTATTGACGTGTGCAAAACATCACACTCTCTATGTATGATAGCGAAGCTATCTCTAAGCTGTCAATTGGGCTAATCCTAATGACAGCTAGAGACTAACCAATCTGCTGGCTTAAACTCCGGTAGACCTAATGAATATTGTATATTTTTTTGGGTAGAGAAATAAACGCTACAGCTTGTATAATTAATGTAAACTAGGATGGTTTGAATCGAAAAGGAGCATGTACAATATGGATGTTATCGTTAGACCTACCCCTTCCTTGCAGGGAGAGATTGGGGCCTTGTCCTCCAAGAACTACACTACTCGTTATTTGCTCACAGCGGCACTTACGGATGGAAAAAGCACCATTTATTATCCAGCACATAGCGAAGATAGTGATGCTATGCGTCGTTGTATCGCTGATCTGGGAGCAGTGCTGGAAGAGGATGACGAAAAAATTGTCATTACGGGCTTTGGTAGCCATCCTCGTGCTGTGAAGGAGTTAAATGTGGGGAATGCCGGAGCGGTGCTCCGTTTTTTGATGGGGATTGCATCCTTTTGTCCGGATGTTACTTTCGTTAATACATATCCTGACTCATTGGGTAAACGACCACATGATGATCTAATTGATGCGCTGGGCCAATTGGGTGTGAGAGTGGACCATCGCGAAGGTAAGTTGCCGATTCGTATCCAGGGCGGTCAAGCTAAGGGCGGCAAAATTCAGGTGTCCGGTTCGGTTAGCTCACAATATTTGAGCGCTTTGCTATTCCTTACACCTTTATTGGAGGAAGACAGCGAAATCGAGGTGCTGCATGATCTGAAATCCAAGGTGGTTATTGGTCAGACGCTGGAGGTGCTCCAAGAGGCAGGTATTATCATTCATGCAAGTGACGATTACATGTCTTTCCGTGTTCCGGGACGACAATCTTATCAGCCGCGCACGTATACAGTGCAGGGGGATTACCCGGGCAGTGCCGCAGTGCTGGCAGCGGCTGCGGTAACGAACTCGGATGTCACCATCCATCGGCTAAAGGAGCAGAGCAAGCAGGGAGAACGTGCTATTGTAGATGTGCTTCGTATGATGGAAGTACCGCTGACGCACGAGAACGACACAGTTGTCGTGAACGGGAATGGACGTTTGAAGGCCATCGAGTTTGACGGCGATGCTGCAACCGATGCTGTGCTGGCCATGGTGGCTGCTGCTGTATTTGCTGACGGCACGTCCCGTTTTTATAATGTGGAAAATTTGCGGTACAAGGAATGTGATCGCATTACCGATTATTTGAACGAACTGACCAAGGCCGGAGCTCGCGTGGAGGAACGTCAGGCTGAAATTATCGTACATGGCCGACCGGAGGGGGTCGAAGGCGGCGTTGAAATTAACGCACATTTTGATCACCGTGTTATTATGGCTTTGACGGTGGTCGGTCTACGGGCCCAGAAACCGCTGGTAATCAAGGATGCGCATCATGTTGCCAAATCATATCCGCAATATTTTGACCATCTGACGACGCTTGGCGCCTCTGTAGAGTGGGTAAAATAATTGTAAGCTTTAGAAGTGAATAGGAGGGGACAGGATGGCTTTTGAAAATCCGTCAAGAGAAGAGATCAAAAGCATTTTGGAACAAGTAGGCAACATTGCGGTTGTAGGTTTGTCTGATAAATCAGACCGGACCTCGTATATGGTGTCTTATGCTATGCAAAAGCGTGGATACCGGATTATTCCGGTTAATCCTGCGGCAGCGGGGCAAACGATTTTAGGAGAAACTTGCTATGCAAGTCTCGAAGAAGTACCTGAGCCTGTCGAGCTGGTCAATGTATTCCGCCGCAGTGAGTATTGCGCTGAGGTTGCTCGTGAGGCAGCTGCCATTGGTGCCAAGGTTTTGTGGCTTCAACAGGGCATTATTAGCCAGGAAGCCGCTGACATCGCGCAGGAGCATGGAATGACGGTTATTATGAATCGCTGCATTAAGGTAGAGGATTCCGTAACCCAAGCTGTACGCAAAGGATAATCTGGACATGAAGAAAAACCTTCCCCCCGTAGTTCATCGGGGCGAAGGTTTTTAGTGTAGAAAATGGAGTTATTCAAAACTTTAAAAGCGTATATAAGTATTTTTTGTCGAGCAAGAGAACCGCTTTGACAAAAGTATGTATTCGGCTTACCATCAGGGATAGAAAGGAGAGGAATGCCATGAATTGGCTCGGATCCTTACAACAGCTTGGTCGTGCTGTCATGCTCCCGACGATGGTGTTACCGGCTGCTGCTATATTACTAAGTCTCGGCAGCCTTCCCTGGTCCGCTTGGGGATTTCCAATGGTGTCTGATATGGCTAATGCGGCAGGACACGGGATTTTTTATTTTATGCCGTATTTGTTTGCGGTTGGTGTAGCACTCGGTATGTCAAATCAGGCAGGTCAGGCGGGATTGGCGGCATTGGCTGGTATGGCTATATATGATCAGGTCACATTGAGATTTGGAAACGGACTCATTCATCCGGCGACGCTCATTGGCATCATTTTAGGTGTCATATCAGGGGTGGCGTATAACCGCTTCAAAAGCATTAAGCTGCCCGAGGTACTCCAATTTTTTGGAGGGACTCGATTTGTTTTACTGCTAATCGGCTTGTTCTCCGCCGTGTTTGCAGGACTGATGCTGATTGTGGCTCCACTCATTCAGAGAGGATTGCAGCTTATAGCAGGTCTGGAATTGAGCTTGGGCGGTTTCGGATTGTTTATTTACGGTATTTTGTATCGGGTGTTGGCGGCTTTTGGCCTTCATCATCTGCTTAATAATATATTCTGGTTTCAACTGGGTACATATAAAACACCGTCAGGCAACATAGTGCAGGGAGATTTACCCCGATTTTTTGCTGGCGATCCGACGGCGGGCTATTTTATGTCAGGGTTGTTCCCGATCATGATGTTTGCGATTCCAGCCATTGCGCTGGCGATTATTCAGGAAGCACGTGAAGACTTGAAGCCAAAGGTGCAAAAGACATTTTTGACTGCTGCACTGGTCTGCTTTTTTACCGGTGTATCGGAACAAATCGAGTTTGCCTTTTTGTTTGCTGCTCCTTATTTGTTCCTTGTTCATGCAGTGATGTCCGGTCTGGCTATGTGGCTTACCTTTGAGCTGGATATTCATCATGGTTTTTCATATTCAGCGGGTTTTATAGATTATGTACTCAATTTCCATCTGTCACATAACGCCTGGTTGTTGATTCCGTTAGGGGTGGCGTATGGGCTGGTGTATTATGTACTATTCCGCTGGGCGATTCGGAGGTTCCGTATTCCCACTCCAGGTCGCGAGGAAGGTTCAGTTCTGGAGGATTGGGCTGGCAATATTCCTTACAGTGCTCCGCTCATTTTGGAGGCGCTCGGCGGGAAGGAAAATATTGTTCGGGTGGAAGCCTGCATTACGCGGTTGCGCCTCACCGTCCACAATGACCGGCTGATTGATACTGGAGCGATAAAAGCCTTGGGCTCGGCTGGACTCATCAACCTGGGAGGGGGCAACTTGCAGGTTGTGTTCGGGACGTATTCGGAGCTGATTCGTGAGGAAATCGCGAAGCTTATGGAGCGTGATCTTCCTCAAGTGTTGTTCAACGCCCCTGTGCATGGAAAAATGCTGCCGATTCACGAGGTGCCGGATAAAATTTTTGCGACGAAGCTGGTCGGGGATGGAGTTGCTTTTGTTCCCGAACGAGGTGAACTTGTGTCTCCGGTGTATGGTACGGTTATGCATCTGTATCCGACCATGCACGCTTTAGGCATCTCTACACGAGAGGGAATTGAGGTTCTGCTTCATATAGGGATTGATACTTCACAGCTAAAAGGGAATTTTACTGCTATGGTAGAAGCAGGCGATACGGTGGAACCGGGACAATTGCTGATCAAATTTGATTTGCAGGCACTGCGGGAACAAGCTCCGTCTTTAGTGACTCCTATGGTCATTACGAATCCGGATCGTGTGAAGTCATGGAGCTTTGCTCCGTTTAAAACAGTGAAAAAAGGTCAGGCCTCGGTAATGTCCGTTGTGCTGCATGACAGGAATGTTGGAGGGTTAGAGACATGATAGAAGGCATCGGCGCCGCAGCAGGTGTGGCAATCGGGAAGGCTTTTGTCCTGCCGAGCTGGGAGTGGGATTTACCTGAGCAGAAAATGGATGCGGTGGATCTCGCGAAGGAATTCGAGCGGTTGTATGAAGGGATACGCACATCCAAAAGTGAAATCCAGTTTATTAAGGATGAGTTTCGGGAAATGGTGGGACCGGAGGAATCCAGCATTTTTGATGCGCATCTGGCTATATTGGAGGACCCTGAATTCATGAACGAAGTTCGTGGAATCATCGAGCGCCAATATAAAGCAGCCGAGGTGGCTGTTAAGGAAGCGATTGACCATTTTGTAACGATGTTTGATCTGCTGGATGATGAATATATGAAGGAGCGGGCAATCGACATTAAGGATGTGGGGAATCGGTTGCTCAAGCATTTGCTGGGTGCGCCGGAAGTAACTCTTCCGAAGGACACACAGCCTTACATTCTGGTAGCCAAGGAGCTTTCTCCATCTCAATCGGCCCACTTGAATCCAAGCTATGTATTAGGAATTGTGACTATGAATGGGGGCAAAACATCGCATTCCGCGATCATGGCCCGTGCGATGGGCATTCCGCTCGTTTCGGGACTGGAGAGCAATCTCAATTTGCCTGTTCAGACTGGGGATATGATGGTTGTCGACGGAGACTTGGGTAAGGTTTATGTGAAGCCGGAGAAACCCATTATTGATCATTATACGGTATTACGTGATGAGCAGCTCCGCAGAAAAGAACAGCTTCAGGTGCTCGCTTCCGTGGAAGCCGTGACCAAGGATGGAACTGAACTGAGGCTGGCAGCGAATATCAGTTCTGTCAAGGAACTGGAGGCGGCATTGAAGCATGGGGCGCAGGGTGTTGGACTGTTCCGCACGGAATTTTTATATATGGATCGAAAATCTGCACCGGATGAAGATGAGCAGTATGAAGTATATCGGCTGGTAGCAGAAAAGGCAGGAAACCACTCCGTTGTTATCCGTACATTGGATATCGGCGGGGATAAACCGCTGGACTATCTTCAACTGCCGGTGGAGGAAAACCCGTTTCTCGGCTATCGCGCTATACGCATCAGTCTCGATTGGAAGGAATTATTCAAGACACAACTGACAGCTATTTTACGTGCCAGTGCGGCAGGGAATATCAAGGTCATGTATCCGATGATCTCATCGGTGGAGGAGATCCGCCAGGCGGATGCTATCTTGAAGGAAGCTATGGCGGATTTGGATGCGAGAGGGCTTGCCTACAATCCACATATCCAGCAAGGGATTATGATCGAGGTGCCAGCGGCAGCAATGATTGCCGATCTACTCGCTGCTGAAACAGATTTTTTCAGTATAGGTACGAATGATCTGGTACAGTATGTGCTGGCCGTAGACCGCATGAACGAGCAGATTGCCCATATGTACCATCCATACCATCCGGCTGTGCTGCGAATGCTGCGTATGACGGCACAGGCGGCTCATCAAGCGGGGATTGATGTGAGTGTGTGCGGTGAAATGGCAGGAGATGAACGCTCCATCCCCTTGTGGTTGGAGTTGGGAATACACCAGCTAAGCATGTCTCCCCAGTCCTTGCTGCGAGTTAAGCATCGTGTGCTGAACACGTCCGCAGCTGAGGCAACGCTGGTTGCCCAGGTGTGCTTCGGCATGTCTACAGGCGCGGCGATCGAAGACAAGCTGACCGCAGTTAGTGTCAATTGTATTTCGGTTGGGCCTGGACGGCAGTAATTATGCAATGGCTGTGTAGCTTGTTTTGGAATAAAAAAACACCTTCAAAACCGTGGATAACGTGGTGATTTTGAAGGTGTTTTGCTTATTTTATTGGACTGCCTTATTTCTGGGCGTTGTTTGCCAACAGATCACAGAACGCTTTTCCATATGGCGGAAGGTCAGGCGGACGGCGGGCAGATACGATATGTCCGTCTGTCACGACAGCTTCGTCCTTCCAGATGGCTCCTGCGTTTTCCATATCATCACGGATGCCCGGTGTGGATGTTACGGTGACACCGTCCAAAATTTTGGCGGAGATTAGCACCCAGCCTGCGTGACAGATTTGCCCGATGGGTTTGTGGGCGGCGTGAAACTCCTGTACAAGTTGAACCACCTTGGGATAGCGGCGCAGTTTGTCAGGCGCCCAGCCTCCGGGGACAAGAATCCCGTCATAATCGCGGCTGTTCAATTCCTCAAAGGCATATTCCGCTTCAGCAGGTACGCCATATTTTCCGATATATTTTTTACCCTTTTCAGCACCGGCCAAATGCACTTCTGCGCCTTCTTCACGAACGCGATACACGGGGTACCATAGCTCCAGATCCTCGAATTCCTCATCTACCAGGGCGATAACCTTTTTTCCGGCAAGTCTCGACATCTAACCATCCTTTCGTGCGTCACTTGAAGACACGCTATTTTATATCTGTACCTATACATCTTAAGAAAAAGAACGCCGGAAGTCCATTCCTATGCACATTCTCATAAATTGACTAGCTCTTTTAATACTAGCAGCACCATTCCGTAACCCGCTAAATCTTTGGTAATTTGTTCATAGCTGCAATCTGTGGAAGGGTTTGAGGTTCTAAAGTCGAAATAAAAAAGGGTGTGAAAAGTTTTATAGAGTTAACAAATCTTTTATAGACTAGTAGATAGATATATCTGGATTCTGATGAAATCCTCATATAGCTTGATCCTACGTAATGAGGTGGTTAAATGCATAAGCAATGCCAATGCGGTAAACCGATGGGGCTGGAGTTGAGAAAGGTGATTTACGCGAACAAGGTTGAAATTTTACATGTTCCCGTATTTTCATGCCCTTCATGCTTCTCCAGTGAGGTTTTGCAGCATGTGACGAAGGACATCAAGGAGCTGTTACAAAATTTGGGGAGCAAGCCTACGGCTCGGCGCATTTCCTTTGCCCGTAACAACGAGCTGGCTGAAATTATTCGCAAGCTGGTGCTGGAGGAAGCGGACAATCCTAATGTGGACTGGCAATCCTCTTTGGAGGAGCGAATGGAGCTTCGAATCAACCTGCTGCTGGACCTTTATCGTTATGCGAGAAGTCTGGGAGATGAGGATTGGATGAACGATGTACAGAAAAGATTGGTGCAATTATCCGGTTTTACCAGTGAATCGGTGTTTACGAATACAAAAAACTAAAAAAAATGAAAATTTTCATGGTCACCATTGGATTTTACATGTTCTTTTTGTTACGATGTGAATAGGCCATACGACAAGACACAGAAAGGAATGTATATCCAATGGTGACGATGACGAAAATGACTACTGTTCAACAATTAAATTCGGCACTGGGAGCGTCATCAGACAAACCGCTGCTTCTCTTTAAACATAGCACACGCTGTCCGATTAGTTCCCGTGCACATCAGGAGATGGAAACCTACTTGCAAGGCACTCCCGACGAAAATATTGAATACGGTATCATTTATGTAGTAGAAGACCGGCCGGTGTCCAATGAGGCTGCGGACAGGCTCCAGGTGAAGCATGAATCGCCGCAGGCCATTTTAATCAAGGACGGAGAGGCTGTCTGGCATACATCCCATTCGAATATCACAGCCCATGCGCTCCACGATCATCTCACCTAGGCAGAAAGAGCGCAGTCGTTGCATAAAGTAGTATTTTGTCGTATCATGGTTCTAATTAGTTGATCTAGGATTCGGTTGAAAATTTATTGGCAATGGAGAGAAGGAATGTGACGGTAACGATCTATGATGTAGCTCGCGAAGCCGGTGTCTCAATGGCCACGGTATCCCGCGTAGTTAACAATAATCCTAACGTAAAACCTCAGACCCGCAAAAAGGTATATGAAGCGATTGAACAATTGGGATATCGCCCGAATGCGGTGGCAAGAGGCCTGGCTAGCAAGAAGACAACGACCGTTGGCGTGGTTATTCCGGATATATCGAACTCAATTTTTGCAGAAATTGCGCGCGGTATTGAGGATATTGCGAATATGTATCACTATAACATTATTTTGTGTAATGCCGATAAGCGGAAAGAAAAAGAGATTCGTGTCATCAATACGCTGCTCGAAAAGCAGGTTGATGGACTTCTGTTCATGGGTGGCACAGTAACGGACGAGCATATTCAGGCCTTTCATACGGCTGCGGTTCCTATCGTTCTGTGCGCAACGAGTGATGAGAAAGGCAGCTACCCTTCGGTTGATATTGACCATGAAGCCGCTGCTTTTGATGCAGTGAATACATTGATCCGCCACGGGCACCGTCAAATCGCGATGATTAGTGGTACTCTTCAGGACCCCGCGAATGGCTATGCACGTTTCCAAGGCTACAAGAGAGCGTTGGAAACAGCAGGAATTGAGTATCAGGAAGATCTCGTGCGAATCGGGAACTATCGTTATGAGTCCGGTGTGGAGGCAATGAAGTATTTCCTGGGCCTCAAGAAGAAGCCAAGTGCGATTTTTGCGGCTACGGATGAAATGGCAATTGGTGCGATTCATAGCATTCAGGATGAAGGTTTGAAAGTACCAGACGATTTTTCTGTCATCAGTGTGGACAATATCCGTATGGCTTCCATGGTTCGTCCGCAGCTTACGACAGTAGCGCAACCGATGTACGATTTGGGTGCAGTAGCGATGCGTTTGCTGACCAAGCTGATGAAGAAGGAAAACGTGGAAAATCCTCGCGTCATTTTGCCGCATGAAACGATTTTGCGGTTGTCGGTTAATTATTTGGACTAGACAAATTTGTTAACAGGATAGACCTTCGATGAAAGCTCCTTTAATGGAGCTTTTTTCGTGAATACATAGTCCATAATGCACATCATTAAACTAAGAATAGAGGGATTTGAGATGAGCCGTATTTATGGATTAATTGGTGCCATGGATGAAGAAATTGAGCTGCTGCTTGCTGCAATGACTGAAGCTAGTAAGTCGGTCAAGGCTGGAATCACCTATACAAAGGGAGTTATTCACGGTCAACAGGTTGTCGTATGCAAGTCCGGTGTAGGTAAGGTCAACGCTGCGGTAACGACACAAATCCTTATCGATAGCTTTGGAGCGGAACAAATCATATTTACAGGAGTGGCAGGGGCGGTGCATCCGGATTTAAATATTGGGGATATCGTGATCTCCTCGACGTGTATGCAGCATGATATGGATGTAACGCCTTTGGGTTATACCAGAGGGGTCATTCCTTATCAGGATACCTCGGAGTTTGTGGCTGATCCTGATCTTGTTCATCTGGCTGAGCAAGCCTGTCAATCCTTCGGAGATCGTTATATTATCGGCAAGGTGCTTTCCGGTGACCAATTTGTCGCCAGCCGTGAGCTGGTGGCTGCATTGCATCAGGAGATGGGTGGTGCTTGTACCGAGATGGAGGGCGCAGCAGTGGCTCAGACAGCCCATATGAACGCTGTGCCATACGTTGTCCTCCGCTCTATGTCTGATAAGGCAGACGGATCTGCCCACGTTAATTTTGGCGAATTTACAGTAGAATCTTCCCATCGTTCTCATCGGATTGTGGAGTATATGCTGAAGCATTTGGGTTAAATGATTAGTGGTGTAACATTTAATACATGAATCTTCTCACAAACCGGATACGGTCAAACTGTTCCCGTGATGTGAGGGGGACGTCCTCACCCATTCGGACCATTAGACAATTCGCCGGGTGGGAGCATATTTCAGGATCATCCGTAGCGTACCAGACCATATCCACGGTTTTCATCAGACGTTCCATCATGCGGCGGTATTCCCATACGGAGAGACCGCTGCCTTTTAAATCCCAATGCCAATAGTACTCAGTCGTAAAAATGATATAGGATTCCAGTTGTCCGTCCTCAAAGGCCACTCGGATCATTTGGCTTCCCAGACCCAGACCGCGATATTCGTCGGCTACCTCAATGGCTCCAAGCTCCAGCAGGTCCTTCATTCCGGCTTCCGACCAGCGTTCCATCTCATCTGGATAGTGAAAAGTCACGTATCCGAGAATGGTTTCCCCATCGTGAGCGATGATAATCCTGCCTTCCGGCAGTCCCGAAATATCCACCAGCGCGTCGAATTGCTCCTTCGGCTTGCGAAAGGCGTCCAGTTGTGGATGCATTTGAAATGAACGCAGTTGATCAGCGGATACGGGGCCTTCTACGTAGATCTTTTGCCCGTTATGACTCAGCGTGTTCAAATGGTGCAGTTTTAAATGCTGCATACATGCGCCTCCTTGTTTACCGTGGCCCAGCTTCCCATATCCCCTACTTATAGCAAAAAAACAAATAAATGAAAAGGATGGTCGTCACATCCTCACCTATGATATACTGTTTTAGACATAAATTGTTCACAATTAGTCACTTTTTCAGATGTTAAACAAAGGAATTGACATGCTTGTATTGAATTTGTAAGCGTTATCTTGTTCTGTATTATTCTCATTATATCGTGAGGAGGCTGAACGCATGAAGATTGAAGAACTCCAGGCTGTAGTTCCCACATCCAACATGGGCCCGTATGAACAAGCTTACAACCGCTTTCAGTGGGAAGATGCAGAGCGTCATTTTACGTGGTATGAATCAGGCAAAGTGAACATGGCGCATGAAGCGATTGACCGGCATGTAGAGGAAGGGAGAGGCAGCAAAACGGCGCTGTTGTATTGTGACGCGAACCGCCATGAAGCCTACACCTTTTCTCAGTTGCGTGCCAGCTCCAACAGGTTTGGTAATGTGCTGCGTAAATACGGAATTGGCAAAGGGGAGCGGGTATTTATATTCATGCCGCGTTCTCCTGAGCTGGTCATTAGCCTGCTTGGCATTTTGAAGGTAGGCGCGGTTGTCGGGCCTTTATTTGAGGCATTTATGGAAACGGCGGTCAAGGATCGGCTGGAAGATAGCGGGGCGGTGGCGCTGGTGACAACGCCTGCACTTCTCTCGCGCGTAAAGCGTGAGGAACTTCCGGAGCTGCGGCATATTTTTGTAGTTGGCGATGTGGACGAACGGGAGCAAGGGATTATTGATTTTGAAACGGAAATGCTTACATCCTCCGAGGAACTTGAACCGGAATGGCTGAGTCGTGAAGATGGGTTGATTATTCATTACACGTCAGGCTCAACGGGCAAGCCTAAAGGCGTGTATCATGTGCAAAACGCGATGATTCAGCACTATTATACCGGAAAAATGGTGCTGGATCTGCGTGAAGATGATGTGTATTGGTGTACAGCCGATCCCGGTTGGGTTACAGGAACGTCATATGGCATTTTTGCCCCATGGCTGAATGGAGCAACAAATGTTATTCGTGGCGGTCGTTTTAGCCCCGAGGACTGGTACCGAACCATTGAGCGTCACGAGGTGACCGTATGGTATAGCGCTCCTACGGCGTTTCGGATGCTCATGAGCGCAGGGGAGGATATCGTTGACAAATATGATCTCGGGAGCCTGCGGCATGTGCTATCCGTCGGAGAGCCGCTAAATCCCGAGGTGGTGCGCTGGGGCTGGCAGGTATATAAGCAGCGTATTCATGATACCTGGTGGATGACGGAAACGGGTGGCCAAATGATCTGTAATTACCCTGAGCTGCCGATTAAGCCCGGCTCGATGGGAAAGCCATTGCCTGGCATTCAGGCCGCTATTCTGGACGACAGAGGGCAAGTGCTGCCGCCTAACCGAATGGGGCATTTGGCGATACGTACGCCGTGGCCGTCTATGATGAACCGTATATGGAACAACCCGAACAAATTTCAGGAGTATTTCCGTTTTTCCGGCTGGTATGTGTCCGGTGATTCTGCCTATATGGATGAGGACGGATACTTCTGGTTTCAGGGACGAATTGATGATGTCATTAACTCGTCCGGGGAGCGAATTGGTCCTTTTGAGGTCGAGAGCAAGCTTCTGGAGCATCCCGCTGTAGCGGAGGCTGGAGTGATCGGAAAACCGGATACCGTGCGGGGAGAGATCATTAAAGCTTTTATCGCGCTTCGTGAAGGATATACACCTTCTGAAGCTTTGCAGCAGGATATTTATCGCTTTGTCAAAGAAGGGCTGTCTGCCCATGCTGCACCACGTGAAATTGAGTTTAAGGAAAAGCTGCCCAAAACCCGTTCCGGTAAAATTATGAGACGTGTACTGAAAGCTTGGGAGCTTAATCTTCCTACAGGAGATTTGTCTACCATAGAGGATTAAAATGCTTTTTAAGAAAGATACAAAAAAGGGAGTCTCCAAAGCCGTGATGGCTGAGGGACTCCCTTTTTGTTGGTGCTGATAAAGTGAATTTTCACCAAATATCAGTATTTGTGGCTGTCGTGAGCTGTTATGGACGAACGGCTCCGGAAGGAGCTGATTCCCCCAAGGTATTCATCGAAGTGATGCGGAACCAACCCTTCGGTTTGCTGCCCGCTTTATATTGAAAGCTGGTGGATGCGGTGGAGCCGATGTTTGTAAAAGGCTCCGCACCGCTTTCACTGTAATACACGTTATAGCCTGTAATCGCATCCACAGGCTTTCCTGCACTCCATTGAAGCGCTACGGCTGAGCCTGCTGCTTTCGCTTGAGGCAGCCCAGGAGCGGTAGGAAGCTCCGTAGGCTTCGCACCTGTTCCATCCCCTTCACCCGGTACAGCTGGATTCTCGGGATCAACTGGTGGCACTACAGGTGCTGCACTTGCTTGGGAGCTTGGCTCTGACTCATGTCCGCCTACATCAACGGCGGTTACGTAGTAACTGGAGCTGCTGCCGCCCGGGCTGTCAGAGAACACTTTAGAGCCGTCAGCCATGACGACCTTGCCAAGCCGTTGGAAGCTGCCCCCATCCGTAGAACGATATAGACGGTATCCTACGACATCGCTGTTTCCGCTCGGGCTAAAGCTGATCATAGCTTTGCCGTCACTATAGCTTACGCTAATGTTGGACGGCGCACCAGGAGCGGCTCCATCGTCTTTGCGCGGATCAATCTGTGTAGGAGCTTCTTTATCCGCATCCTGAGGTATATAATAGGACAACGAATTATGCTTTCTCATCACGGTAAAGGCTTGCTGAAGCTCTTTAATCAGCTCTGAAATCGGCTTTTCCCGTTTTCTAACCGTCCGCTCGTTCAACATATCTTCCGGTGTGCCGTCCCGTGGGATGTAATTGACACCCTGATAGGTAATATATTTGGCACGGGTAACACCATTTTCACTGTCTTTAGGTACATACTTACTGTTGTAAATATCCGAACCGTATGCGGACATCGTCCGGCTCACTATACCGTCAGGTCGCTTGAAGCTGTCGGTTTGGAATAGATCCGGATCCTTGGCGGTCACTTCATTCATGATTTGCGCCCATAGGCGGCGTGCCCGCTCTTTTTGTGCTTTCGTTTCAAGCTTATTGACCGGTTGCTTGTAACCAACCCACACACCTAGCGTGACGTCAGGCGTAAAGCCCTCGAACCAAACATCGGTATAGGATTGTGTAGTCCCTGTTTTACCGGCAATCGGAATCTTGCCAGCTTGATTGAAATTACGCTTCACAAGTCTGCCTGTACCTTCCGACACGGCTGTACGCAGCATATCCGTCATCAGATAGGCGGTTTGTGGTGTAAAGGCTTGTACGGGATTAGGCTGATGCTTATAAACGATATTCCCTTGCGAGTCCACAATCTTTTCAATCATGTAGGCGTCATTAAATACACCGCCATTTGGAATCGAACCATAAGCATTCGTCAGTTCCTCGACTGTGACCCCATGGGCCAAGCCGCCGAGCACACCCGTTTGGGCGTTGTTATCACTTGGTTCCAAGGTGGTAATGCCTAGCTTTTTGGCAAAATCCCAAGCTTTGCTGATACCTATTTTTTCGTTAAACAGCTTGAGTGCTATCGTATTTAGTGACTGATTCAGCGCATAACGAGCTGTAACCAGTCCCTGATAGCGGTTATTGGAGTTTTTCGGGATGTGATACCCATTGCTGCCATCCTTCAAAATAATAGGTGCATCATCCACGATGCTGCCAGGCTGCACAAGACCGCTATCCAACGCAGGGAGATAGGCGGCAATCGGCTTCATAGCCGATCCCGGCTGGCGTACCATCTGGGTAGCATAATTCATCTGTTCCTTTTGGAAATCCCGGCCTTCCATCATACCGAGAATCGCGCCTGTTTTATGCTGGATAAGAATGGCGGCTGCTTGCTCGTCACCCTTGGCTTTACTTGTGGAAGAGAAATTATTCTTGTTCTCTGCGATTTGGCGCATCGACTTGTAGATACTTTTATCAATAGTGGTGTATACCATATAACCACCTGTTCGAAGCTGCTGTTCAGCTTCTTTGAGCAAGTCGTTATCATCCTTGGTTTTGGCATCTGCACTGGCATTGGCCGCTTGACCCGGATTTGTGACCGACATAAGCGCCTGTGCCGCTTGCCGCTCCGTTTCCATCATAAGATACGGATACGTGTTGTAGGCTTTAACAGTGCGTGGAGCGAGCGACTTTTTGATATCAAAAGCCATCGCCTCATCATACTGTGCCTGATTGATTTTGTTCTCCTCCAGCATTCGGCTGAGTACCAGGTGCTGGCGGTTGATCGCCCTTTTAAAGCCGGACTCGTTAAATTCGCCCTTACCGTTGTAAGCGGAATAAGAGGAAGGAAGCTGTGGCAGACCTGCCAGATAGGCGGCTTGAGCCACATTCAGCTTACTCAGATCATTCTCATTAAAAATACCTTTGGCCGCTGCTTTGATCCCAAAGACGTTATAACCGCTTGATCCGTTACCAAAAGGTACTTTATTGAGATAGGCCGTAATAATTTGCTGCTTGCTCAGGAAGCGCTCAAGGCGCAGAGAGAGCAAAATTTCCTTGACCTTGCGGTCATCCGTGCGATCCAGATTCAGAAAGACACGACGGGCGAGCTGCTGGGTCAGGGTGCTTCCCCCGGTTTGTACGGATTCATGCAGCGCTTTTTGTTTTATAGCCCGCAGCGTTCCTGACAGATCGACACCCTTATGCTCGTAAAAATGGTTATCTTCAATGGCAATGACCGCGTTAATGACGAGTTGCGGAATCTCCTTAAACGTGACAGGACGCCGATCTTCTTCTGTTCGGAGCTGTCCGATAGGGGATCCATCATTGAAATAAGCGAAGCCTGTAATTGCATTTTTGTCTACTTCCTGTTCAATCATGGATCTGGAGCGTACAGGCTCGCTTTTCACAATAGAGGCTACATAGCCGGCTGCGGCTCCTCCTGCAAATAGCGCTCCCATAAAACCGATGATGATGACCCACTTTATGACACGGCCGAGCCTTCGCATGTATGTCCGTAAGCGGGAAGGCTTTGGCTCTGACACATTGTTTTTTTCTTCAACCATTAAGTCTTCCTCCTTTATAACAGCCATTATTATAGCATAAAATTACAAAATGAACCCATATGCTAAAAAGCCTGTCTTTTGGTGTCGTTGACTCTATAAAAGTGGTGTGTTATAAATAGGTCAAAGTAAATATCGTGAAAAGCAGAGAAAGACTTCAGTAGAAGGTGGAATCACGTTGTCAGAGAGCCGATGGGTGGTGTGAATCGGTAACGACCCTCCTTTGAATTACCGTCTGGAGCTGTCTGGATGAATGGTAGAGCTTTTGCAGATTTGCGAAGCTGACTATAGTAATCCAGTACCGGGTGTAGGCCCGTTATAGGAATGAAGTGAAAGAAACGCTTGTCTTTGGCATACGTTTCTTTAATTAGGGTGGTAACGCGAGCAGCTCCTTCTCGTCCCTTGGGATGAAAGGGGCTTTTTGGTTTGTTTAATATGTAATATTTTGGATAAAAACAGGAGGTATACAGGATGAAGTGGGATGAGTTGAAGCCTGAACAGCAGGTAGAGGTAGAACGTCAATTAAATGTGATTCAACGTGGTGTGGCAGAAATTGTACCGGAGGACGAGCTGAAGCGTAAGGTTATTAAATCGGTCGTTAGCGGTGAGCCGCTTCAAATTAAATTAGGACTTGACCCATCGGCGCCAGATATTCACATCGGGCATACGGTCGTTATGCATAAGCTACGCCAGTTTCAGGAACTTGGTCATCAGGTACAACTTATCATCGGGGATTTTACGGGCAAGATTGGTGATCCGACAGGCAAATCGGAAACTCGTAAGCAACTGACTGAGGAAGATGTCCAGCGCAATGCTCAGACGTATAAGGAGCAGATATTCAAAATTCTGGACCCCGAAAAAACAAAGGTATACTACAATTCCCATTGGTTGGCGCCCATGTCTTTTGCCGATGTGGTAACGCTGGCTGCTAAAGTAACTGTCGCACGTATGCTGGAACGGGATGACTTTACGAAAAGATACCAAAACGGCTTGCCGATCAGTATCCATGAATTTTTCTACCCGTTGATGCAAGGGATGGATTCAGTGGAACTCCGAAGCGACATCGAGCTGGGAGGTACAGATCAAAAGTTCAATTTGCTGATGGGCAGAACCCTGCAAAAGGAATATGGAGTGGAGCCACAGGCTACCATTACGTTGCCACTGCTCGAAGGGCTGGATGGCGTGCAGAAGATGAGCAAAAGTCTGGGCAACTACATTGGTGTCGATGAGGAGCCGAACGAAATCTACGGAAAATCTATGTCTGTGCCTGATGAATTGATGTTTAAATATTTTGAGCTGGCAACAGATCTGAACAATGAGGAACTGGCTGAGCTGGCGGAAGGCATTAAGAACGGTTCAGTGCATCCGCGTGACGCCAAAATGAAGCTGGCCGGAACGTTGGTACGTATGTACCACGGTAAGGAAGCGGAGGAAGCAGCGAAGCAGCATTTTGTGACTGTATTCCAGCAACGAGCGCTACCTGACGATATTGAAGAGTTCACCTTGACGGCAGATCATTTGGAAGATGGCGGCATCCGTGTCATCCAATTGCTGACTCAATTGGGCTTTGCGGCTTCTAACGGTGAAGCCAAACGTAGCATTCAGCAGGGCTCGGTCAAAATTAACGAAGAGAAATGGACCGATGTAAACGAAGCATACACGCCGCAGGAAGGCGATATTGTGCAGGTTGGTAAACGGAAGTTCGCCAAAATCAAGCTGGGTTGATTTTTGTAGTTGGGAAATAAAAGTGTTTTTAAGAGCAATGCTGAGACAATATTCATGTCTTAGCGTTGCTTTTTTTACACATTCCATTTGAAGTAAAAAACCGTGGTAAACTTAGCACAAATGATCAAACAAGCTTGTGCAGGATTGTACATAATGGATTACGAAGTCTTGCTAAATTCGCTTAGCGGATGAATGGTCAAATCATAACGAGTACGGGGAAGGATATCGTATGGACTACTTTAAAAGAATACAGTGTGCGATTGAGTTTATTGAAATGAATCTTCGGGAGGAGTTGAAAATTACTGAAATTGCTTCGCGAGCCTGTTTTTCAGCTTTTCATTTTCAGCGGCTTTTTCAGGCGATTTCGGGCTTTACGGTTCAACAGTATATAAGGAAAAGAAGATTATCGGAGGCGGCTGTAGGGCTAAAACGGTCCAATCAAAAGGTATTAGATATCGCTCTTGAATACCAGTACAATTCGCAAGAAGCGTTTACACGTGCTTTTGAAAAAAGTTTTGGTGTCACCCCTGGGAGATACCGGAACGGTGATATAGATATTTCTCGACAATTGAAAATCAATTTTCTGGATTATCAAAAAAATACTAAAGGAGATTTGGATATGAATAAGCCGGTGATGCTGCAACTCGATACGATTAAGATTATAGGGTATGAATACAAAACAAACCTGAATCATGAGCAGCATTATAATGAGATTCCAGGATTTTATGATCACTTTGGAAAGAATGAGTATTTTATGCGCATTCCGAACAAAATTGCACCGGGGATGTCGTATGGTATAGCTTGCTATTTTCAAGATAATGGTGAATTCTCATTCGTGATTGGGGAGGAAGTTGAGGGAGAAGCGGAGGATTTGGCAAAGGGCTTTATCTATATGGAGATTCCAGCAGGAAGGTATGCAGAATTTAACGCGTCAGGTCCGAATGTCCGGGTTCAGGATGTACGAAACTATATCTACGGCACATGGCTTCCCAACTCTAATTTTGAGCGTAGGGAAGGGCCTGATTTTGAAATCACCGATGTGATGAATTCTTCCTTTCCTAATTTGGATATTAAGGTATATATACCGATCGAATAAAATGTTACATGCTTCACGCAACAGTAACATGAAAAAAGCACCCGAACGAGGTTCGGGTGCTTTTCGGTGCTATCACAAGGATTAGCGGTTGTAGAATTCGACGATTTGTTTTTCGTCGATATCTTGGGACAATTCGCCACGCTCAGGCAAACGGATGTATTTGCCTTCCAGAGCTGCGTCATTGTACTCCAGGTAAGCTGCCAAGTGGTTGCGGTTTTCCAAAGCTTCTTTGATGGAAGACATGGAACGACTTCTTTCACGAAGACCGATCACGTCACCCAGGCTTACTTGGTAAGAAGCGATGTCAACTTTTTTACCGTTCACAGTAACGTGACCGTGTGCTACCAATTGACGTGCGCCTGCACGGGAGTTAGCAAAGCCAAGACGGAACACGAGGTTGTCCAGGCGGCTTTCCAGCAAGAACATGAAGTTCTCACCAGCGATACCGTGCATGTGTTGAGCTTTGTTGAACAGAGTGCGGAATTGTTTTTCACCCAAGCCGTACATGTGACGCAGCTTTTGTTTTTCTTGAAGCTGCATACCGTAGTTGCTGATTTTTCTCCGTTGGTTTGCACCATGTTGTCCCGGAGGGAAAGGGCGTTTCAATTCTTTACCTGTGCCGCTCAGGGAAATCCCCAGACGACGGCTCAATTTAAATTTAGGACCAGTGTAACGTGCCATTATAGAGTTAACTCCTTCATAATTAAAATTTGAGTTGGGGCTCTCTTTGCGCTCCAATTTGTTCGGCGCTACCTATCAAGGTGATGCGCACTACTGACAGAAAAGTTCAGCCGCTGTCCTGTCAGCAACAAATAAGATGAGGGTGACACAAACTGTTACGCCCAAAATTTAAGATCCGCACAGTAGATAGTTCTGCCGTACAGTCTTTTTCATTAATATATACTATATGTAATAGTGGGTCAATGTCAAGAAGAGAAAAAGAATGAAAACGTCAAAATTTGTCGATAGGGCTTTAGAACTAAAAAAGTGGGACGAATTTCTGAAAAATGGATGCATATTTCTAGAGTTAAGAGTAAAATAGACCATATTATAAGCTATAGTGGTGTATAGCCGCTGTCTTGGTACAGCTAATTTTGCTGTGAAGGAGCGCCTTAATATGTCGGACTTTTCAACAACGGATCAGCAAACGCTTGACGGTAAAACAGCCCAGGCTAGCGGTGCCCCGCTGTTTGATGATAAAGGATATACGTCTTTTGCCTGGCTCCAAAACATGGATATGACACCATATGATTTCCCCTATATTAATCAGCTTCTTGTTCAAGGGTATCGAAACTGGTTGCAGCAGAGCAATGGCATATCGTGGGTTAATGAAGAACATACCGCCGTTTGTAATTTTGCAGGTGTTCGGGTTGCAGGTAGGGAAGAGGATGATGACGAGGATGTGGAGCTGGTCGAACGTTGCTGCTTGTCCAGAGAAATGGAAATAAGCCAACGCAAACTTCGGGACGGAAGCCTTGCATTTGTGTACATGATTCCTGTGTTTTGCCGCAATTATAAGGGTGAGGCTTTTGCTGCTCTTCGTTTTACACTGCCTGCTCAACATTCTGTTCCCGAGCAGGACGCATTATTGGCGGCAGCCTTGCATTTTAGATCCTGCTTTTATACGAGATTTGAGTATATATTTATGGAAGACATCCTCGGGATGAAGAACCGGAGCGACCGCGAAGGCAGGCGACGCTCTATTTTGTTTCAGATTGTAAAGCGGATGCATGACAAGATTGATGTTGAAGGCGTGCTGGACGAGGTATTTGGCAGCATAGCTTATTTGTTTCCGCATGTGGATATCACGTTATATATGAGCCAGGATCGGCACAGTCGTAATCCACAGGTCAAACCTTTGTTGCTGCACGAGCGGGACGAGGATGTATGTGTGCGTGCATTTATGAAAGGTCAAATGGCTGCAAATGAGCCTGTAGGCACAGAAGGAGAAATGACCGAAATCGGCATTCCTTTACGTGGCAAGCAGGGAGTATATGGTGTATTTCATATGATTCTTCCATCGGGTGCCGAAAGCATGAAGAAAGTGGATGTGGAGCTGATCGCTATGATGGCAGACACAGCCGGCACCGCTTTTGAAAATGCAAAGCTGCTGGAGCAATCCAATGTGCTCATCCATGAGTTGCGCCTCATTAATGAACTCGTTCAGCGCTTGAATCAAAGCCTTAAGCTGAATGAAATATTCGAGTTTGCTGTGCAGGAATTATTGAAAATGTTCTTGGCTGACTTTTGCTGTATTGTGCAACTCGATCAGGTGGAAAATTGCTTTAAGGTCACGTCAAGCAATGTAGAAAGTTTGAGGCTGCATAGTTACTCTTCTGATGAGGATGGGTTTGCAGAGCTGATACGCAGAACAGGAGAGCCTCTCATCGTGTCAGATTACAGAAAGGAAGGGAAGATATCCTCCAATTTTATGGATATGACCGACTCCCTTTCTTTAATGGCGGTACCTATGAAGACCAGCGGTACGCCGAGAGGAGCTATTTTATTGTCTAGTAAGCTCCCTCACTTTTTTTCGTACGATAATTACAAAATGCTGCAAATGCTGGCGCCCCATATCGGTTTGGCTGTAACAAATGCCATGCTGCATGCTGAGGTACGGCGTCTGGCCAATATGGACATGTTAACTGGTTTGTATGTACGTCATTATGTGGACAAAGTAATTCAGAGGCATCAGGAGAAAGATTTCTGCGGATCTCTCATTCTGGTGGACATTGATCAGTTCAAACAGGTGAATGATACATACGGGCATCAGACAGGTGACCAAATATTGAAAAGCGTCAGCGATATTGTTCGTTCGGCGACTCGCAGCGAGGATGTATGTGCCAGATGGGGCGGCGAGGAACTGGCGATCTATTTGCCGCAGCTTGGGGTGCAGCAGGCGTTGGAATATGCGGAAAAAATCCGTTATCGCGTAGAACATGAGACCCAGCCACAGGTGACCGTCTCCTGCGGAATTGCCGAATGGAATTGGCTGGATGAGCAGATAAGTATTGAATCTTTATTTTACAGGGCAGATATGGCTCTGTATGAGGCTAAAAATGAAGGGCGCAACCGGATTGTTATTGATCATGTCAGTAATTCTTAGAGAATGTTCCTAATGGAGTATTCTCTTTTTTTGCTGTGCATAACCTTTTGTAGACAGGAAACCCTAATTGTAGCTAAAAAATAACAAACTCAGACGTGTGTGGCGCATAAGAGGCACTAGAATGGATAAGTACAAGCAACGTAGTTTTCCTGAAGTGCAATCCCTTGCTTACTGGGTAATGGTTATATCAGGACATGATGGGCGGATGATTGGATGCGTTGGAAAAGAGAATGGGTTATGCTAGTTTGTATGTTGCTCGTGATGTGCTCGTTGAGTGGATGTACACTGACAGAACAGCAAAATGCGCCGGAGCAGATTTTTAAAAGAGCCGTTGCAGGAATAGCGGGCAAAGAAATGTTAACGTTCAAAGGACAGGCTGGCGTCATAAGCAAAAATGGTCTGCTGATGAACAAACAATTTGCATATCATGGTAAAGTTAGCAATCACGATGAACTGACCATGCTTTGGGGTTCTGCGGCGGCTTTTAACAAACAGTCAAGCTATGCTGCACTCGAACGAGGCGTATCCGGGGAAGGGGGAACAAAGGAGCGTTTTCTTCGTCTGGATGGAAAATGGATTGCGATGACGCCTGGTCGTATAGCTATCAATGGCGCAGGGATGTTAAATCGTTTTAATCCGATTCAGGAGCTGGAGGAACTGAATTCACTGAATAAGACCATTCGTATGGAGGCCGGGGCAGCGCGGGGAACCTGGGTAGTGAGGATTGAGCCGGAGCCTGCTTCCGCAAAGCGATGGTTGAAAGAGCGTTTAATGAAAGAAATGAATGCCATAAATCCTCAACTCTTGCAAGCGAAAATGAAGTATGGCGGGACGAATCGAGAGCTACAGCAAAAACTGAATCGAATATGGGCGCAGGGTCGCGAGGATATGAGTAGCCAATTAGAACATTCTGATGTGCAGGCTGTGTATCATCTGACGATAGACCGGCAAACAGGTCTGCCCCTGAAGTTGTCGTCGGAATGCCGAATTGCCCGGCAGGAGGCAGTCGGAGAGAAGCATGAGGAAGCTCTGATTACCAGAGTTGCTTTTGAGGGCTACAAGTAACGCAACGAGCATGATACAATGGATTTCGAATTAACCGTTGTTCAAAAAAATGAAATAGAGAAGGAGAGACAACAAATGAAAGATCCCAGAATACTTAAACTGGCAGAAAATCTGGTAGGCTACTCTGTTGAGGTACAGCCGGGTGAGAACGTGCTGGTTGAAATGATCGGTACAGAGCGTGACCTGCTTAACGCCATTATTCATGAGGTGGGCAAAAAAGGCGGCAACGTTTTCGTTCAGCTTACTGATCGTAAGGTACAGAGCGCCATGCTTCGCCATGCGACCAAGGAAATGGTGCAAACCTGGGCTGAAATAGACCTTAATCGGATGAAACAAATGCATTGCTACATCGGGATTCGTGCTGGTGAAAATGTCAATGATCTGTCAGACGTGCCGGAAGACAAGATGAAATTGTATAATTCGATTTATCAGCATGCGGTACATAGCGAGCAGCGGGTGAAGCATACGAAATGGGTGGTGTTGCGTTATCCGAATGACAGCATGGCGCAGCTAGCGAATACGAGCACTGAGGCGTTCGAAGATTTTTATTTCAATGTGTGCAATCTGGACTACGCGAAAATGGATAAGGCACAGGATGCGTTGGCGGACCTGATGAACCGGACGGACAAGGTGCGGATTAGCGGGCCGGGCACGGATCTGAATTTCTCTATTAAGCAAATCGGTGCCATCAAATGCTCCGGTCAATGCAATATCCCGGATGGCGAAGTATATAGCGCACCCGTGCGAGATTCCGTTAACGGAACCATTAGCTATAATGCACAAACGTTGTACAATGGTATCACTTTTGAAAATGTAAAATTCCGCTTTGAGAATGGTAAAATTGTAGAAGCAACGAGTAATGATACGAAGCGGCTGAACGACATTTTGGATTCCGACGAGGGAGCACGCTATATTGGCGAGTTTGCGATTGGGTTCAATCCGTATATTTTGCATCCGATGAAGGATATTCTGTTTGATGAAAAAATTGCAGGTAGCTTGCATTTCACGCCGGGTCAGGCTTATGAAACAGCAGATAACGGCAACCGTTCTTCGATCCATTGGGATTTGGTCTTGATTCAGCGTCCGGAATATGGCGGCGGCGAAATTTATTTTGACGATGTTCTAATCCGCAAAGACGGCATATTTGTACTGCCTGAGCTGGAGCAGTTAAATCCTGATAATTTGAAATAACGATATCTCTCCTTGCTGAGAAAGCGATTTCAATGTATTATAATGGATGAGTAATGATACATGATAATCCAGTAAAGCGAGGGATCTCTATGTCTAATAATAATGCGGCGGTTGTTGAAATTGCACAGACAGCGAGCAAGTTTACTTCTTCCATCGTCCTTCATTCCGAAAATAAGTATATTGATGTGAAAAGTATCCTTGGCTTGTTTACGACATTGGTCAGCAGCCACAGCTATGAGCTGCATGTTCACGGACCTGACGCGGAAGAAGCCAAGAAAGCGATGACTGAAGTGTTCCAGAAGCATGGGCTGCACATATCGGTAGCCTCCTGACTGTATTCTTGGATCAAAAGCATCCCTACCTGTAACTGTAGGGATGCTTTTTTTGTCAGGTTCTTGTATTAGCCTGCAATTTGGTCTAATATTAACGTTAGGACGTCTTGTGCGACATTGAGACATAGGGGGGAAGAATCCATGACTTCATCTGATTTGCAGGAACAATTGAACATCAGGGCCATTAATCTGCTTCAGGACGATGCAGATAAAATAAAGAAGCTTATTGAAGTACAGATGGAGAATCTGGCAACCCGTTACTGCCCTCTCTATGAGGAAGTGCTGGATACTCAGATGTACGGATTTTCCAAGGAAGTGGATTTTGCGGTTCGTGCCGGCCTTCTTCCGGAAATGGTAGGTAAACAGCTGGTCAGTGAGCTGGAACGCAATCTGGCTATTCTATATGAGGCCATGAACAATAAGGCCAATTAGGAAGACGGTTTTAATTGATGAGAGCATGCGTAGTCTGAGAGCATGCTTTTTTTGATGCCTTTACATATGCAATGGGAACGAGTCAACCTATCTTTTAAAATGATCTTTCAGGAGATAGCAGCAGTGTAGCGGTCACCACCATCCTAGTGTACATTTTAAAACCTTGAAAGATGTTTACACGAGGAAGAAAGATACACCTAACAGAACATACACAACTAGCAGCATCAATCCCTCATACCAGTTGGTTGAGCCGTCTTGGGTAATAGACTTGGCGATAAATACAGCGACAGCAATGGCGACCAGCTCAATCGTGGTGAACACGATATTCATCGTATTTCCCATGAAGTAGCTGATAAAAATCAGCACAGGTGCAACGAATAGCGCAATTTGCAGACTGCTGCCGACTGCGATTTCGACAGATGCGCCGATTTTGTTTTTCATCGCCAGCAAAATGGCCGCGCTGTGCTCAGCCGCATTACCGATAATGGCAACGAGGAATGCACCCACGAACAATTCGCTGAGTCCGAACTGGGTCGTGAATACCTCCAGTGTTCCTACAAGCCATTCGCTGACAAAGGCGACCATGACGGTAGCGATTACCAGGTAAGTAATGGATTTGTTTCTGGACCACACGGGGGCGTGCTCATGCGGTAGTTCTTCGTCCTGTTGTTCAGTTACGTCAGATAAATAGTCTTTGTGTGTAATCATGGAAAAAATAAGCCACGCAATATAAGCCACAATCAGTGTGCCTGCGACAATGAGACTGAGCGTATCCGATTCACTTTCCGTAATGACATGTGTATTCAGAAATACAGCCGGAACAAACAGGGCAATGACCGCCACAATCATCAGTGAACCGCTTAAGCCAGCCAGCGATACATTAAAATTTTGTACTTTGTATTTCAATCCACCGGCGAACAGGCTTGCTCCAAGCACTAGCAGCAAATTGCCGATGATCGAGCCGGTCAAACTCGCCTTCACCATATCGTAAAGACCTTCTTTTACGAGAAAGATGGCGATGATCAGTTCGGCTGCGTTGCCGAAAGTGGCATTCAAAAATCCGCCCAGACGTTGGCCTGCATAATGTGCTACGCTTTCGGTGGCTCTGCCGAGAAACCCGGCTACGAACACGACAGAGATTGCGCAAATGACGAATTGAGCGATCGCGTTCCAATGTGCGTAATGAGCGACTGCGCTAAGGGCAAAGGTTGCTACAAGCAAGCTGGGAGATAACCATTTTTTCAATGTAAGTGCACCTCGATATCGAAGGATATGTACAAGTTTGGTGAATGCTGTCACTTGTATGGATTTTCTAAATTAATATACCCAAATTGATATAGGTTGTAAACGAAAGTTATTTTTCATACGCAAGGTTTGCAATTGCAGTGGCTGAGGCTTTACAATACAAATAAAGGATGGATGAAGGGGGACATAGGTCATGGCAGAGCAAATTCAACAACTGGAAGCAGGAAACATCAAGATTTCCAACGATGTCGTAGGTAAAATTGCGGGGATGGCTGCACTGGAGACACCCGGTATTGCTGCAATGTCAGGTGGCTTATCTGAAGGCTGGGCTAAAAGGCTGAGTGGTAAAAATGTGCAAAAAGGCGTATCAGTGGAGGTTGGACAGTTGGAAGCTGCCATTGATCTCCGTATTATTGTGCTCTACGAAACACCGATTCATGAGGTGTCCCGAATTCTTCAGCAAAATGTGCGGGAAGCTGTCGAAAGTATGACAGGTCTGCGGGTTGTGGAAGTGAACGTAAAAGTAGAGGGTGTCGCTTTCAAGGACGACGCAGTGTAAAAAAGACAAGGCGGTTACATCGACGTTTTCCGCCAGTTTTATACATGCAGGGAATTTCCCTGCGAGGATACAAATAAAACACGAAAACTGGCGGTTTCAAGATCGCCAGTTTTTGTTTGCAGATAAGCAGCATCGTGTATCCCCAAGTTGAACGATATATATACATATACAAAAGAACTTCCAAAATCACCGTTGTCGGCGATCTTGGAAGTTCTTTTTTTAACGGGAACGGTTGGCTCTCCGGGTTTGAAAACGGTTAGGCACTTCGGTCCGAACTGCTACTCCTGTGGTGCGTTCCTGCACTGCCTGCTTGGTATTTTCGCGGGAGATGCTGAGCATAATTCCCATGGAGAACATCGTGACGAGAAGAGACGATCCACCAAAACTGATAAAAGGAAGGGTGACCCCGGTGATCGGAATGGTCTGGGTTACGCCGCCGATATTAATGAACGCTTGAATGGCGATCAAGCCCATAATACCTGTACCCACCAACGTCCCAAACGGATCATGGCAACGCAAGGCGATAATCATCCCACGCCAAATGAAATACAGGTACAGCATCAGGAATATCGCTGTTCCAATAAATCCAAACTCTTCACCAATCACGGAAAAAATAAAGTCATTAAAAGAGTTAGGCAAATAGTGAAGCTTGATAACGCCTTTGCCAAATCCTGACCCACTGAGTCCGCCTTCTCCTATAGCTTGCAAGGACTGCACCAGATTGTATCCAGTTCCCTGCCTATATTTCTCGGGATTAAGGAAGGCCTGAAAACGTCCGATTTTGTAATCTTGCGTGGCTGCTGCTTGTCCATCTGTTGTTCCAGAATTTCCTCCAAACAATGAGCCGATACCAAAAACGAGGGCGGCGCCTAATAACAGTAGACCAATCGAAGCTGTAATATGTTTGACACTGGCTCCCCCGGCATAAATAATTAGGCCACTGGTGGCTACCAGGATGAAGCAGGAACCAAAATCCGGCTGAAGCATAATGAGTCCTGCAACAAAGCCTACAATGACGGTTACCGGTATGTAGCCGGTTCGTAAATCTCTAAAACGATCCCCTTTTTTGACAATCAGCGCGGATAAGTACAGGATAATGGATATTTTCGCAAGCTCAGTTGGCTGGAAGTTAAGACCGCCACCAAGTCTAATCCAGCTTTTTGCACCGTTAAGAGAGCCCGTAAAAAGAACGATAACTAGCAGTAGAATGGTGATGAAAAATAAAGGAACAAACAGCTTTTTATATTTTTCCATTTTAATATTCATGGCTACGAACATGATAAAAAGTCCAAGTACAGCAAATGCAGATTGACGCTTCACGAAATATAAAGAGTCAAAATTGTAATCTTTATTCAGCAGAGCTACGCTGGAGCTGGCGCTAAATACCATGATTACGCCGAATCCAACCAGCAACAAGGTGAGGATCAGCAATTGGAAATCCGGTGTGCCTCTTCTTCGAGTCTCCGGCTTCGTATTTCTCATATCAGCTTCCCCCGGTATTCGCCGCAAGGTATGCCTCGCAGACGGTTATCATTATTATTTTATCGTTTATCCATTTAATCATAGTATGTTTGGAGGGCTTCTGCAACCTCCTTACAGCAACGGATATCGCAACAATTCCATATCTGCTACAATAGAATCAAAAATAAGGTTTGAAAGCAGTAGCACATACGTTGTGAATTTGCAAGATTATCGGGAAGTTGCCCGGTGTTTTAAAAGGAGAGGTGGAGCAATATGACACAACATACGACAGATAAGATCTGGTTTGACCAGCTACAGGAACATATGGTGGAGTGGCGCAGATATTTACATAAAAATCCCGAAATCTCTTTTCAGGAAAGCCAAACTGCAGCTTTTGTAGCGAACAAGCTGGAGAGCTGGGGTATTGAGGTTCGTCGTCAAGTAGGGGGGCACGGTGTTGTCGGTACCATTCGTGGTTCCAAGCCCGGGCCTGTTGTGATGCTGCGCGCCGATATGGATGCTCTCCCCATTCAGGATGAGAAAGAATGCGAATATCGTTCCAGCATAAACGGAGTTATGCATGCATGCGGACATGACGGGCATACGTCCGTTTTGCTCGGAACGGCTTACTATTTTAGTCTGCATCGGGATGAACTGGAAGGAGAAATACGGTTCTTGTTCCAGCCTGCGGAGGAATTGTTGCCCGGCGGTGCGGTCAATGCACTGAAGGATGGTGTGCTGGAAGGTGTGGACGTTATTTACGGTATCCATCTGTGGACACCGTTCCCGGTCGGTACGGCTGCGAGTTGCGCAGGGCCGTTGATGGCGGCAGCGGACGATTTTTATATTGAAATTACGGGTAAGGGTGGTCATGGCGGTATGCCTCAGTCCACCCATGATAGTGTGGTAGCAGGTTCGGCTCTTGTTATGCAACTGCAAAGCATCGTGAGCCGTTCAGTAGACCCTTTGCGACCTGCTGTGTTGACGGTAGGAACAATTCAAGGGGGGGCTGCGCAAAATGTGATCGCGGAAACATGCCGCCTGAGTGGGACGATCCGTACGTTTGACGAGGAGACCCGGACGGTGATGAAGGAGCGGCTGCATTCGGTTACGGAGCTTACAGCTGCAACTTACGGAACAACAGCCAATATTCGCTATATTATGGGATACCCGCCTGTTGTAAATGATGCGCACGAAGCTTCGCGTTTCTTTAAGGAAGCAGGACCCGTTTTCGGTGAGGGAAAAGTTCAGGAAGCGTCAAAGCTGATGCCTGCTGAAGATTTTGCTTATTATCTGGAACGTGTGCCGGGTTGCTTCATGTTCGTGGGAGCGGGTAACCCTGCTAAAGGAGCCGTTTATCCGCATCACCACCCTAAGTTTGATTTTGACGAGGATGCAATGATTAAGGCGGTTCGTTTGTTTATTGCGATGTCTACCGGATATGCTGTGGAGCGAAAAGCAGAAAATTCCAGCCGCTGACAGCTAACGTGAGCTGAAACTGTATGAGCTGATTCGGTGTATGAGCAGAATGAAATGGGGTACCCTACTCTTGAAAAGGAGGGAGTACCCATGAAAAAGGTTCAGGAAGTTATGACTGAAAAATGTGTAACAGTTACCCCGCAAGACAATATTTATGAAATTGCGCTCAAAATGAAGGACAACGACACCGGTTTTATCCCGGTTGTGGAGAGCGAAGGCAGTGACAAGCTCATCGGTGTGGTAACGGACCGTGACCTTGTCGTTCGCGGTTATGCGGCTAAGCATTCCGGCTCAAGCTCGGTCGACACAGTAATGACAACAGGCATCCGTACAGCTCAAGCCGACATGTCGGTGGATCAAGCAGCCGAGCTGATGGCGGAGCAGCAAATCCGCCGTCTGCCCGTAACGGAAGGGGATCGTTTGATCGGGATTGTTTCGATTGGCGATCTGGCTGTACGTAATATTTTTGCAGACAACGCTGGAGAGGCGCTTAGCCATATTTCCGAGCAGGTTCACTAGGTAAAAAAAGCAAGGATAGGCCTGGATGATAAGGAGTTCAACCCGTAACGGGTTGGACTTCTTGCTATTCCGGTTGATCTGCGAATAAACGGACAAACTGTTTGTTATATAGAATTTAAGATGATGTGTTAGTTATAGATTGACGGGAGGTAATTATGAATCCGGATCACCCTTGTATTGTACAACGCGATTTTACCGTTTTGCTGGAAATCGGCCTGCCCGCTTCGGAGCATGCACGTTCACAGTTACAGGTCTATGCTGAGCTGGTTAAGAGCCCGTCCGCTTTTCATACATATCACATCACTCCATTGTCTCTGTGGAATGCGGCTGCCCTTGGGTGGAGTGCCGCGGATGTTCAAAAGAGTCTACATTCCATGTCCCGTTGGGATATCCCCCGTGATTTGTTAAAGGATATTGAACAGCTCGTCTCCCGTTACGGAACGTTGACGCTGTCACGGGCGAGAGGGGATGAAGAGGGGCATTACAGCATGCACAGTATAGAGCAGGATGCAAGTATAGGCATGGAGACAGGTAGAGTACATAGCTGTACATCGGTCGACCGCTTGATACTAACGGCGGACAGCCCGGCTTTACTGGATGAACTGCTGCTCAAGCAGGATCTTGAGCAGCTTGGTTTGCTTCGTGACAGTGAAGTGACCGTGTCGGTTCCGCCAGAAAATCGGGGACTGCTCAAGCAGGAACTGACCCGACTTGGATTCCCTGTCATTGATACGGCAGGCTATCTTGAGGGGAATCAGCTTTGTTTTTCTCTAGGTCAGGGACAAACGGATCTGAAGCTTCGTGATTATCAAATGGAGGCCGCCTATGCGTTTGAAGGGGCTGACGGTCTGGGTGGCAGTGGTGTACTGGTGCTTCCATGTGGAGCGGGAAAAACCGTAATCGGTATGGCGGTGATGGAGCGGCTTCAGTGCGAGGTGCTCATATTAACCTCCAATACCACATCTGTTCGGCAATGGATTGAGGAATTGAAGCTAAAGACGGATATTCCTGTTGAATCTATTGGAGAATACAGTGGACAGAAAAAGGAAGTGCGTCCGATTACGGCGGCAACCTACCAGATTTTGACGCATCGCCGTACTAAAGATGGAGAATTTGAGCATATGAAGCTGCTGAGCGAACGTAAATGGGGGCTAATTGTATATGATGAGGTGCATTTGCTGCCCGCGCCGGTATTTCGAGCAACGGCGGATATTCAGGCCACTCGTCGTTTGGGATTGACCGCGACGCTGGTTCGGGAGGACGGATGTGAGCGGGATGTGTTCTCCTTGATCGGACCGAAACGGTACGACATGCCGTGGAAAGAATTGGAGCGACAGGGCTGGATCGCTCAGGTCGATTGTGTGGAGCTGCGGCTTCCCATGTCGGCTGCACTTTTGGAGCGCAGTATGCGTGCTGAAGGCAGGCAGCAGTATCGGATTGCCGCCGAAAATCCAGCCAAGCTGGAAGCGGTCCGTAGCCTGATGCAGCAGCACAAGGGCCTGCCCACGCTTATTATCGGGCAATATTTGGATCAATTGCGTATATTGGCGCAGGAGCTGAGCGTGCCGTTGATAACCGGGTCTATGAGCCAGGCTGAACGGGTGCGATGGTTCGATGCGTTCCGCAACGGTACAATTCGGACTCTGCTGGTATCCAAGGTGGCGAACTTTGCTGTGGATTTACCGGATGCGGCCGTGGCAATTGAGGTATCAGGCAGCTTCGGCTCCCGTCAGGAGGAGGCACAGCGGCTTGGCCGCATTTTGCGACCGAAGTCTGGTGAAAATAAGGCTTATTTTTATGCGCTGGTGACGGAGAACAGTAAGGAGACGGATTTTGCAGCCCGCCGTCAGCTGTTTCTGATTGAGCAGGGCTATGAATATGCGATTCGCAGATTCAGCCCGGAGGAGGTTATCGGGAACCTGAATGATGAGGCTGAAGCTGGTGGGAAGAAAAGGGAGGCGTGATCAAGGATGAGCGTAACGGACACGGAAGGCGGCTGGAAGGAGCTTGCATCGGATGAGCTGTTAGTGCTACGTCGATGTTTTATCCGACACGCGGGACAGCCCATGAAGGAAGAAGAGCCATTACGGCTTACCCGGGGAGCGTTGAGCGGAGCCGAAACGAAACTGGCACTGCACGGACTGCGCGACCGGGGCTGGCTGGAGGCGGTTACCAAATCGTGGGGCGAACGAATGTTATATATTCCGGTTTATCGGTTGCCGGATCTGTACGAAATGCTATTGGAGCAAAGTCAAAGTACGATGAAAGCGATGGATACGGATCAACCGCTGACAGTGCATGAAGCGATGACGGGACTGGAAGCGGAGCTGCTACATGCGTTGTCCCGTATTGCAGTGCAGGGAGTAACTTTGACAGCGAAAGGGACCATTCATAAACGGTCGCTGCAAAAGCTAAGCGAGCTGACTCCCTTTCATCCGGAAGATTTGACTGGACTTGGGCTACAATATGCGCATGCCGAGCTGTATCCGGTACAAACGGTGGTGATGATGGACTTGCTGCTTAGCCTGGGCTTGCTGGTGAAGGAAGCTGTTTCTTTTCATATTCAGGAAGCTGGGCTGGCAGCTTGGGTTCGCTTGTCCGCTTGGCAAATGCGCAAGCATATTCTCGTCACACTCATGGAAAGGTACGGCAAGGCCGAAGCGTCTATGCAGCATTTTCGTTATGTGCTGTGCGCTGCCTCCACTCATGCGGGACCTGAAGGCTGGATTCATATCGGGCCGTTGCTCCAATGGATGACTCAGACGGGACTGATTTCGCAGGAGAGTCTGAGTAAAGAGGATCGGAAAAGTGATGATCCTCTGGAATTTGCTGCTACACATGCAAGCCCCGTAAGAATTGAGGGCACCACAGTATCTGATTTCAACTTTAACGGACAATACATAGATATGGTTAAGGGATGGCTGACCGCGCTGACTGCCTTTGGAATGGGTGATTGGGGACTGACCGCATCGGGAGAACTGTGTTTTCGCTGGAACGTACCCGTGCTGGATATGCTTCGTTCCGATCATGAGCAGGATGTGGTTCAGGAGCCAGGTACCTTTTATGTACAGCCGGATTTTGAAATATTGGTGCCGCCGGATGTAGCTTATGCTGTGCGCTGGAAGCTGGAATGCTTCTGTGAACGTGTAACGGGGGACCGGATGGTGGTATACCGGATCACCCGTGAAAGTGTTACAGAGGCGATCGAGCTGGGGATGGAGGCCAAAGCTATTCCTGCTCTCCTGAACAAGTTTAGCCGGACAGGCGTGCCTGACCATGTACGCGTGGCAGTGGAGCAGTGGGCAGGGGATGTGGGACGGACAGCGTTTGCAACGGTAACACTTCTGCGCTGTGGTACTCGAGAGGACGCAGACACTGCTGCACGTCACCCCGGACTGGCTGGATTGCTTGAACGGATTGGCGAAAGAGATTTTATTATTCCTGCACGTTCGGCTGCCCAAATCCGCAGGGCACTTGCTACGATTGGGCTAAGTCCACGCCGGGAACTGGAGGGGGTGAACGAGCCAGTTCACCGTTATCCGCTGGTTGCGGAAACGTTAACAGACTCAGCTCAGGAATGGCCGATGTTTTCACAAGAGGGAAGGGCGGGTTTGGTTTACACGGGGCGGACGTTGCATTTTTATGAACGGGAGCATACGCTGCCTGACCCATCCGATTATTTTCCAGAGAAATCGGCAGTACCCGTGTCATGGACGAAAGAATGGAGAAGCTACCATGCATCCACTGCTCGGCAGCTCATGGAACAGGCGATTCGCTGGCAAGCGGCGGTAGGACTGCGAATCGGTGAAAAAGAGGTCAAATGGATACCGGAAGCGGTGGCTCCCGGTGAGCCGTGGAGTGTGACTGGCTGGTATGCTGCCGGAATGGACGGTGAGACGTTGCCCCGCACGACTTTACAGCCGGGGGAATGGTCGGACATGCGCCTACTGGTTCCTTTTACATAGAAGAGCCAGGATGTGCATGAAACTCCTTCTTCTCAAAAGAAGGATGTGGTATGATAAATGAGTCTACTTTACCAGTAGAACTTTATATAAAGTGAGATGAACATTCATGAGCGTAGCCGAATTGAATACGGTCAATATGGCAGAAGTGCTTATTAACGCCTATGAATTGGGCGATATGGTCAACCGGTCCTTTGAGGTATCGGATTATTTATATTGGAAACAGCGTGTGGAATTGAATCCGTCGATTCAGGCGTGTGTACGCAAGCTGGATGCCAAAAAGGAGCTGTTCGCCGAAACGGAACGCTTTGGGCATTTTCACCCAAACTTTCATGAAGCGAAGGATGCAGTGCAGCTCGTTGAACTGGAACTTGAACAATTTCAGGAGGTTCAGGAGTTCAAACGGGCAGAAAGGGCGTTGGATGATATGCTCCATGCCATGTCCGAAACGATTGCTTATTCTGTGTCCGACACCATTAAGGTGCCGAGCAATGATCCGAATGTGAAAAAGGGTGGCTGCGGTAGCGGAGGCAAGTGCTCCTGCGGATAGGCCATAGGGATGATATCGAATGGAGGGGAGATGAAGCGAATGTTTGCCGAGCGGACAGGGTACATCATTTGGGTAAGCGATATCAAGGCTGCCCGCAATTTGGAGAAATACGGGAATGTCCACTATATTTCGAGGCGTATGCATTATGTCGTCATTTACATGAATGCGGATCGGGCAGAGGATACCGTTAAAAATATTCGCAGGCTTTCCTATGTGCGCAAGGTCGAACGCTCCTTCCGAAATGAGATAAGGACGGAGTATAACGACGATAAGGAAAAATTAAAAGAGTATGAAATATAATTTTTAAATAGTGTTAATTTCAAGTTTTATTAAAAAGTCGGCCCATGGGCTGGCTTTTTTTTGTAAAGTCAGGACTTTTGCATAATAGCCTTAATGCTTATAGACCTAAAATAATCTTTAAAAATTAGCGATAAACTTCAATTTTGTAACTTGTAGTCCCGGGTCTGTTGAGGTAACATATGAATATATTGGTAGATATAAAGACCTATCTGGTGGGGAGAGTGATCCCGTGCGTGACAAGGCAATGCAGCGATGGAGTACATACGAACCGTTCTACGTAGAGATGGGCGACAAGAAGGTCGCCGATATTGTGATTACAAATCATGCGCAAACACGCTACTTAGACCGTATAGAACAGAAACAGTCCGAAACGAATCATATCGCCGCCTGGCTTTGGGAATGCCTGAAGCAAAACAGGATGGAGTCCTATTATCACAACGAAGAGGATGTATATTTAATTGATGGTGACCTAGTCGTCGTAGCCGAGTTTGGTGAGTTGCCTGGCGAAATGGATATTGCGGGTAACCCGCTCCACAAAATGATTGTGATCACCTTTTTGGGACGGATGTCAGAGACCATTGAACTGCGGGATTTGAAGTCATATTATTCCTGGTTGCGCCATTCGCGGCGCATGACACTGATGAAAAGCACCCGCAAACGGAAATAGACGTTGATTTGGCGGAAGGTCAAGGGTTCTTGATAAGAAAATCTCCAAGCCAGTCGGATATCGTCAAGTACCTTATCTAGTAGAAGTATGCAGGAATCAGCTGCATACTTTTTTTATGTATAAAATCTATAATAAAAACCCTTAATTTAGGTCTGTTTTCTTGGAAATTCTTCGACAGATGTTTTTCTTATGTTAAAATAAGGAGATCAGAGAGGGGAGAGGGCTGTCAGTATGAACTTTCATCAGCTGCATATTTTTTATACGGTAGCGGAGCGGGGGAGCTTCTCGGCAGCGGCGCAAGCGCTGCATATGACGCAACCTGCCGTGACGATGCAAATTCAGTCTTTGGAAGATTATTTTGGTACGAGGCTACTGCATCGATCTACCAAAAAAATCGAGCTGTCGGAGGCAGGAGCGACACTGCTGCCTTTTGCGAAAAAAAGCATGCAGCTAATCCGTGAAGCTGATGAGGCGATGTCTGCTTTTACTCACATGCTGGAGGGGAGATTGCATATTGGCGCAAGTCTTACGATTGGAGAGTACATTGTGCCGAGAATGTTGGGGCCGTTTGGTCAGGAGTACCCTCATATACGCATGGCAATGAACGTAATGAATACGACTCAAATTATGGATGATATTTTAAAACATCAATTGAATTTAGGGCTGATTGAAGCACCGGTTCAACACCCGGATATCGTGGTGGAGCCCGTGATGCAGGATGAGCTGAAGCTGATTGTTCCTTCGGATCATGTACTGGCCAAGTCTAAAAGGGTAGTTCTGGAGGACGTGTTTAAGCATCCTTTTGTAGCAAGAGAAAAGGGGTCAGGTACAAGGCAGGTGATAGAGGATGAGCTGAAAAGCCGCGGTGTTGATGCGTCCCGACTTTCCATCGTTATGGAGATGGGCAGCACTGGAGCGGTCAAATCTGCGGTTGAGGCTGGATTAGGCATTACGATGCTGTCGCCTTCTTCGGTGAAGCACGAGGTTGCACTCGGATTGCTGAAAATCGTAAATATTTCCGATATCACCTTTAAACGCGAGTTTTATGCCATTCATCTGAAATCAGCGCTATTGCCGATTCCGGTGGTGACCTTTCTGTCATTCTTGCGTCGTCATGATCAGGGAACGGACGTGTCCGGGGATACGGAGGACGAGCTTACAGAGATGAAAGAGGAGGAGAATACGTAGTGGAGGAGCAGACGAATTTGGGACAATACGATTTGCACACTCACACCCAGGCATCTGATGGAATGCAGACACCAGCGGACAATGTGCGTTGGGCCAAGGAAAAAGGACTGGCAGGGGTTGCAATTACGGATCACGATACGGTAGCTGGGCTGGAGGAAGCTCTTGAGGAAGGACAGCGATTGGGCATTACAGTGGTACCGGGTGTGGAAATTAGCACACGGGCAGGCGGTAAGGATATTCATATACTCGGTTATTTTATGGATTTCCGTAATGAAGTTTTTTTGGAACGGTTGGAAAAGCTACGTCAGGCGAGGGATACCCGCAATGATCTGATTTTGAGTCGGCTGCGTAGCCTGGGTGTGGAAATCACACTGGATGAGGTGGTAGCTACGATGGGCAGACCGCTGGCACCGGATGAAAGCATTGGGCGTCCGCATATGGCGGATACGCTGGTGCAAAAAGGCTATGCGAAGGATATGAGGGATGCGTTTGACCGTTATTTGGCAGAGGGAGCGCCCGGTTATGTGTCTGTGCCCCGAGTGGAGCCTGCGGAGGCTATAAGCTGGATTCGGGAAGCAGGAGGGGCACCTGTGGTGGCTCACCCTGGTTTGTATGGCAATGATGAGCTGGTTCGCTCCATTGTAGAGGAGGCGAAGCCTGCGGGCTTGGAGGTGCGACATTCAGACCATGATGATGCGGCTGAGAGTCGATACGCTGCAATGGCGGCACACTACGGGCTGATCCCGACCGGAGGCTCGGATTTTCATGGTGCGCGCCAAGGCGTCATTTTTCACGGTGATCTGGGCAGCCGCAGTGTGGAGAGTCAGGTTGTGGAGGAATTGAGAAAGGCTGCTAATGGACAAAAGTAAGGAGTATAGAGCTTTTACGCAAAGATGAGCTGCGATTGCACATATATGAAACACAAATAGCCCCTTGTATTGTGCCTGCACACATGAAGTGTGGCTTTGCACAAGATAAGGGGCTTTAAGTGGATGCAAGGAACTTGTCCTCTATGCTGTGCTTCATGGCGGGCGTTCCTGAATGGATACTTGTTTACTAGATTATGCTAGTGCGGCTCAGCCGTTTTTGATGCGATTCGGCAGCTTTTTGACCAGCTCTTCGTCGGGTGTGATGAAGAGCGTACGCTGATGATCGTAGATAACAAAGCCGGGCTTGGCTCCGCTAGGCTTGCGAACGTGTCGGATCAAGGTGGCGTCTACGGGCACGCTGCTGGACTGTTTGGCCTGGCTGAAATAGGCAGCGAGCTGAGCTGCTTCCTCCAGCGTTGTGTCTCCAAATTGCTCGGCGCGAATAACGACATGTGACCCCGGAATATCCTTCGTATGCAGCCACGTGTCATTAGGCCCGGCGAGTCGGTTCGTCACATATTCGTTCTGTAAGTTGTTTTTGCCGACCAGCAGCTCGATGCCTTCGGATGACGTATATACGTGTAAGGTTGGACGGTCTGTTTTCTTCTTTTTCTTCCCTTTTTTGACCCGGTCTCGGAGATAGCCTTGCTGAACCAGTTCTTCACGTATTTCCTCGATATCGCTCATGGAGGCATGAGCCAGTTGCTGTAGGAGATTGTCCATATACCGAATTTCTTCGTGTGTTTTCTCCAGTTGTTCATCAATGACAGCCAGGCTGTTTTTATATTTATTGTACTTTTTGAAGTACCGTTGCGCATTATCTGATGGGGCCAGCAACGGGTCCAGCGGGATGGACATCGGACGCTGTTCTTCATCATAAAAGTTGGTGAGCGTCACTTCCTTGTCGCCCTTCTTCACTTCATGCAGCGAAGCGAACAGCAGCTCCCCGTAAATGCGAAATTGATCGGCGTCCTCCGCCTCAGCTAAATCCTGATGCAGATGGTCGAGTTTTTTTACGTTTTTGCTCCGTTCATTTTGCAGGAAGCGCAGCAGGTCACTGACCTTTTGCTTGACCGTATCCCGTTCTGCTTTTTCACCGAAAAAGTCCTCCATACACTCACTGATCGTAGTGTATTCTTTGCGCTCCCCTTGAATCAACGTGAGGGGAATGGCAGAAAATATCACTTTTTCCTGTGCGTTCAGACCGGATACCGGCTGAAAACGATGATCCCGGATGTCATCCATGATGTGACTAAATGTATTCCACAGCGGACGATAATCGTCAGCAGGTGCTTCGTTGGAAACTCGGGTCAGCATCTCCTCGGCAATAAGGGGACTCAGTCCAGTAAAGGTGTTCACAATCCAGCGTTTGGGAGCTTCTTCGGCTTCGATAGCTTTCTGATATGAGGATGCAAAAGCCATTTCTTCCGTTTCCAGCGGATTCAGCTTATTTTGTTCAGGAGGCTCCGTGTATTGAAAGCCAGGCATGATGACCCGATAGCTGCTGATGGACGGTGTGACATGATGGATGCCGTCCAGCATAACGCCTGTTTCCGGGTCAAGCAAAATAATGTTGCTGTGTCTGCCCATCAGCTCAATGATAATCCGCTTGAGTGAAATATCTCCCAACTCATCGCGCTGACGCACATCCATGTGAATAATACGCTCCATACCCACCTGGGAAATTTTCTCGATGATACCACCTTCGCAATGCTTGCGCAGCAGCATACAGAACATAGGGGCCTCCGTCGGATTGAGAAAGCTTTGCTCTGTAAAATGTACACGCGGGAATGTCGGGTTGGCCGACAGCAGCAGCTTGACGCTCCCACCTTGAGCCCGCAGATTCAGTAAGATATCGTGATCATTCGGCTGATGTATTTTATTGATGCGCCCGCCCCGGATGCCTTGCAGCTCGTGTACGATAGCGCGGGTTACGATTCCGTCTAATGCCATAATGTCTGTTCTCCTTTGAAGCAAATATTTTTGCCTTCCTTCTATGATACATAACTTTGGGACAAAACTTAAGCGGCATTGTGATATTTCAGGTCCTGTCCGAATAGATTGAATCTAGAAAGTCTGTCCAGCTTATCAGCATTCGTGGCACAAAAAACGCAATCACGGGCAGCCATCCAACGCACAACCGACGGAAGCGGACTATCTGACCGGGAGGGAATTGGGGAGAATGGAACAAGCACACTGGCACCAATTAAGCAATGAACAGCTTTCTACAAGCCTGGAAGTCGACCCGAAGCAGGGTCTTTCGGAGGAACAGCTTGCGGAAAGAAGAGAAAGGTCAGGATGGAATGAGCTGAGCGAGGGAAAGCGTGTCTCGCCGATCCTGCTGCTGCTGAACCAGTTCAAGGATTTTATGATGCTCGTACTTATGGGAGCCACACTGATATCCGGCCTGCTCGGCGAATATCTGGATGCGATTACCATTATTGCTATTGTTGTGCTGAATGGAATTCTAGGTTTTGTGCAGGAGTTTAGAGCAGAACGTTCGCTTCGAGCTTTGAAACAACTGTCCGCTCCGACCGCCAAAGTACTGCGGGGAGGCAAACGGATTCAGATTCAGGCCAGAGAGCTGGTACCGGGTGATATCGTGCTATTGGAAAGCGGCGATCGTATTCCCGCGGATATAAGATGGCTGAGCACGAATGGCTGCAATGTGGAGGAATCCGCTCTGACTGGCGAATCGGTTCCAGTGAGCAAGCATTGCCGCCCTATTCATGCCGCCGAGGTACCGCTGGGAGATCAAAAGAACATCGGCTTTATGGGCACCATGATGACCAGAGGCACAGCTCAGGGGGTCGTTATTCGTACAGGCATGAATACGGAAATGGGCAAAATCGCAGACTTGATCCAAAGTACGGAGTCTCAGGAGACCCCATTACAGCACAGGCTGGAGCAACTGGGAAAAATTTTAATCATCGTTGCGTTAGCGTTAACAGTGCTCGTCGTCGTAGCAGGTATCCTGCATGGACAGCCAGCGATGAGTATGTTCCTGGCCGGGGTGAGCTTGGCTGTAGCGGCTATACCGGAAGGCTTGCCTGCCATTGTGACGATTGCGCTCGCCTTGGGCGTGCAGCGTATGATCAAACGCAAGGCGATTGTGCGCAAGCTGCCTTCGGTTGAAACACTCGGATGTGCATCTGTCATTTGCTCTGACAAAACCGGTACGCTGACCCAGAACAAAATGACGGTCACCAAGCTATGGGTGGACGGTCGCTTTTGGGGAGTGACAGGAGAGGGCTATGACCCGCACGGACATATTATGGACAGGGATGCTCCTGTGGATCTCAAAAACGGACAATCACTTCGCAGACTGCTACAAGCCAGCGTGTTGTGCAACAACGCGGAAATTGTTCAAGCCGACACGGATGAGCTACGCTCGAAAAAGAAAACCAAGGAGGCGACACCGACCGCTGTTTGGGAGCTGAAAGGCGACCCGACGGAGGGGGCGCTTGTCACGTTAGCTGCCAAGGGCGGGATTACGCGACAAGGGCTGTATGAGCTGTATACACGGGAACGCGAATTTCCTTTTGACTCGGAGCGGAAACGGATGTCTGTACTTGTACGCCATCAAGGAGGGCATATCGTATTTGCCAAAGGCGCACCGGATGTACTGTTGGGTCAGTGCTCCTACATTTTATGGGAAGGAAATGTCGTTCCACTGACAGGCACGTTGCGCCAAAAGGTGCTGGCAGCCAACGAGGGAATGGCCTCGGAGGCACTCCGTGTACTCGGTGTCGCTTACCGGGATATCCGCTCGCATGAGCATGTCGTCTCGGTGGAAGAGGCTGAGCATCAGCTCATCTTCATCGGCCTTACGGGTATGATTGATCCGCCACGCCGCGAGGCCCGCGAAGCTATTAGCAAGTGCCGCCGCGCTGGCATCCGCACCGTGATGATTACGGGCGATCACGGTACAACAGCTGAGGCCATTGCGCAGCAGTTAGGCATTTTTCAGCGCGGCTCGCATGTGCTGAGCGGACAGCAGCTATCTGTGATGGATGATGCGGCGCTGGACAAAGCAGTTGACATTGTCTCCGTGTATGCTCGGGTGTCCCCGGAGCATAAGCTGCGGATAGTCAAATCGCTGCAAAGACGCGGGCATGTCGTAGCCATGACTGGAGACGGCGTGAATGACGCGCCAGCGATCAAGGCGTCGGACATTGGTATAGCGATGGGCATTACGGGAACGGACGTGACCAAGGAAGCGGCTGCGCTCGTGCTCAGCGACGATAATTTCTCGACGATTGTAGCTGCGATTGAGGAAGGGCGGAATATTTACGAAAATATTCGTAAATTTATCCGTTATCTGCTTGCCTCCAATGTCGGTGAAATTTTGACGATGTTTTTCGCGATGATGGCAGGTCTGCCGTTACCGTTGCTTCCGATTCAGATTTTATGGGTGAACCTGGTGACCGACGGGCTTCCCGCGATGGCTCTGGGTGTAGATCAGCCGGAAAAGGATCTCATGGAGCACAAACCACGCGGCGCTAAGGAAAATATTTTTGCTCGTCGTCTCGGCTGGAAAATCATTAGTCGTGGCCTGCTGATCGGCCTATGTACGCTTGCGGCTTTCTGGCTGACGCTGCGTATTGCGCCTGATGATGCAGGACAACTGGTCAAGGCACAGTCGGTCGCCTTCGCCACGTTGGTGCTGGCACAGCTAATTCATGTGTTCGACTGCCGCAGCTCTCGTTCTATTTTCCACCGTAATCCGTTTCAAAATAGTTATCTCGTACTTGCCGTGCTGTCTTCGGTAGTACTGATGCTGGTGGTTATGTACGTACCTGTACTGCAACCTGTTTTCAAAACGGTTCCGCTCGGCTTCCGCGAATGGGCGCTTTCCATTGTCGCTGCCGGTATTCCTACCTTCCTGATGGGGGCGGGAAGCGTATGGGGCGGCAGACGCAACCGTCGTCGTGGCGGACATACCCGCTTCGCCCCGGGGCGTACGAAGTTTTCGGCTTAAGCCTTCGACTCAGTTCGGGACAGACATATTTGCATCACTTTTCCCTTTTTGCCCTGTATGCTATCATGGAACCAAAGCTTCATAAGGAGCATGAGATTAGCAGCAACGGCGGGGGGAAGCTATGGAATTCACAAAAATGCACGGATTGGGTAATGATTTTATCGTTTGGTTTGGGCATGGGGAATTGCCGCCTGACGCTTCGGAATTGGCTGTTCGGCTGTGTGACCGACATTTTGGTGTTGGCGCTGATGGTCTGGTATATATATTGCCATCTGAAAAAGCGGATTTCTGCATGCGTATCATTAATTCAGACGGCTCGGAGGCTGAGCAATGCGGAAATGCCATCCGTTGTGCAGCCAAATATGTGTATGACCGCAAGCATATCAGCCGTGAGCAGATTACGATTGAGACGCTGGGTGCAGGTGTGCAGCAGGTCGAATTGACCGTAGTGGACGGACTTGTACGTCAAGTGAAGGTGGATATGGGAGAACCGATTCTGGAGGGTTTGAAAATTCCAACAACGCTGGATCTGGCTAGTGTCATCAACCAATCCATCGAAGCCGGAGGCAGCGGCTTTCGTTTTACAGCGGTATCTATGGGTAATCCGCACTGTGTCATTTATGTTGAGGATGCACCTGACTTTGATCTGGAAGCCTGGGGGCCGAAGCTGGAATGCCATCCGTTGTTCCCTAGAAAAACAAATGTCGAGTTCGCTACGGTACGAAGCCGGGACCACATTGACATGAGAGTATGGGAGCGGGGAGCCGGGCCTACGCTGGCATGTGGAACCGGAGCCTGTGCTACGCTTGTGGCGTCTGTATTGAACGGATACAGTGACCGCCGCGCGATTGTCAGCCTGAAAGGCGGAGATCTGGATATCGAATGGAACGAGAATGACAATCATGTATATATGACGGGGCCGGCTGAGGTTGTGTACGATGGTCGTTTGTCCTGAAATAAGCGATACAGCATGTGATAGAGGAAGATTGGGATAAGTGTGATGAAGACCTTAGCGGTCTTCTTTTTTTTGCCTTTTTTTGTATAAAATGAAGGAAATGCGGGGCGCGAAGCAACATTCTGTCTTTTTTTGACGTCTGAACAATGTATAATATAGAAAATGAGAAAACGATAAGGAGGCCGTTCATGGTGCGGAAATTTCGTTGGATTTCAGCGTTTGCAGCTCTTATATTTGTAGTCGCCGCGTTTCCGGCTCAGGCCGCGACTGTTCCTGCTACTGCGGAAAAAACGACTGATAAGCAGGTCGGCTCACTAACCCCTACTGTCGTGAATCGTTTGGAAAAGGCAGTACAAGAACTCATCGGTACGAAGACGGCATTTCAATTTGACGATGTGACGGATATGGGTAAAACCTGGATTGTCGAGGGCGAACTGGAGGATGGAACAGCTACGTTTCAGACGGAATATAATAAGGAAAAAAACAGAGTGGATTCTACAACCGTTCGATATAAAATAAGCAGCTTGGCAAAGGCGATGGACGCGCCCCTCAAAGCTAAAGTGCTGAACAGCGCCAAAGCGTTTGACAGCAAGCGTCCCCTGCAATTCGAGGCATTCTGGCGGGTCAGATCCCCTTATCAGTCTAACAAGCCCTCGAATTATTGGGTATTCTGGGGTGCTGGGGAAAAGGCTTCCTCGCTGTACGTCGATGTGGATCGCGGCAATAGCATCACCATTAATGCTGACTACCCGCTGAAGCAGGTGGACCCTGTGTTGCTAAATCGTGCGGTGAATAGCTTCAAGCGCGTTAGCGGACAGCGTATCACGGTGCAGCATGCTTCACGTTACAAGGACGAGGCAAAGGGACTTTCTTATTGGTCGTTTGAGGATGCAAACGAGGCGAGTGAGGTCAAGATTGGCGCAGTAACCGGCAAAGTGCTGGCTGTATCCACCTTTGGGGTGGACTGGAACGATGACACGGATTTCAAAAAATCGTTTACCAGCCCTAAATATACGGCCTCTGAAGCTTTGAAGCTGGCAAAGCCCAAGGTTCAACTGTTATTTAACATCAATTTATCCGATTACAATGTTGAAATCCAAGGGAATGCATATACATTTTCAAAAAAACAAAAGGGGACGCCCTCTATTGTGGGTAAAGTGAATAAAAAAGGAACCTTTTACGCATTCTCTCTTCATTCCGCTGATGGAAAATTGCAATAAAGATAATAGAAAATAGCAATGATGAGTCAAGTTGCTTCGCTCCTGATCGCATAATAATAGGGAGTGGGGCGGCTTTTTTTGTTTATGGCTTATGTTTGCAGTCTCTTTATGTTACATTAGTATGAAAATAAAGAGCGGGGTGGAGAAGAGGACATGAAACCGGATTTGCGTACTGTGCTGGAGCGTGAAATTATTGTCGGAGACGGCGCAATGGGAACCTTTTTATATCAGCTTGGATTTCCGGTAAATACGTCTTACGAAGAGCTGAATATTACGTCGCCTGATGTCATATCAGACGTGCATCGTCAATATTTGCAAGCGGGAGCACGGTTGCTGGAGACCAATACGTTTTCTGCAAATGATTATAAGCTGGCTCGATTCGGGCTGGAATCCAAGGTGGAAGAAATTAACCGTGCCGGGGTGAGAATTGCCAGAGCGGCGGCTGGCCCGGAGCATTATGTGGTGGGTGCGGTAGGCTCCATATGCGGTGGCAAACGGCTTAATATATCAAAGGTAGAGCTGGCACGTAACTATGATCAGCAGATTGATGCACTTCTCTCCGAAGGGGTAGATGGCATTTTGTGCGAAACGTTCTATTCGCTGGATGAAGTGCGCATTGCCCTTCGTGGTGTACGTAAATATAGTAATATCCCAGTAATTTGCCAATTTGCGGTCGATCAGGTAGGGCGTACACAGGACGGATTTTCGGTAGAAGAGGCTTTTACAGTGCTGCGTAATGAAGGGGCGGATATCCTCGGATTTAACTGCCACTCTGGCCCACAGGGGATTATGAGTGTGATGGAGCAGCTGGATGGTCCGCTATCTGTACCGCTGTCGGTATATCCTAATGCGGGTCTGGCGGATTATGTGGATGGTCACTATGTGTATGGTGCATCTCCTGAATATTTTGGGGAATGCGCTGCTTCCTTCGTAGAGCTGGGTACGAGAATCATCGGTGGCTGCTGCGGCACCACACCAGAGCATATCGCAGCGATTTCTAAAGCTTTGAATGGTTTGCAGCCTCCTCCTCTGGCTCCAAGAGAGATATTGACAGATGCGCCAGTCATTGTGGCTGAGCCGGAACAGATTGCACGTGAAGGGGAACGGGGCAATGGTATAAACGCCAGCGAACCCAATATTGTGGAATTGGTCAAGGAACGGCATACGGTAATTGTAGAGCTTGATCCTCCGCGCGATTTGGACATTACACGGTTCATGCAGGGGGCACAGGCACTAAAAGCAGCCGGGGCCGACGCGCTTACGCTGGCAGACAATTCACTTGCGGTTACTCGCATGAGCAACATGGCGCTTGGGCATTTGGTGAGCCTTGAAACGGGCTTGCGACCGCTAATTCATATTGCCTGCCGTGACCGTAACCTGATTGGTACCCAGTCCCATATGATGGGTTTTGATGCGCTGGGCATTGATCATGTATTGGCCGTTACAGGAGATCCGGCGCGGTTCGGTGATTTGCCAGGTGCCAGCTCGGTGTATGATATGACTTCTTTTGAAATTATACGTATGATCAAGCAGTTGAATGACGGTATCGCTTTTTCCGGCAAGCCACTCAAGCAAAAAGCTAATTTTGTGGTGGGTGCCGCTTTTAACCCCAATGTCAAGCATTTGGGCAAAGCTGTGCAGCGTCTGGAGAAGAAAATCGCTTCCGGCGCGGATTACATTATGACCCAGCCCGTTTACGACCATGAGCTGATTATAGCCATGGCGGAACAGACTCGTCATTTGGAGGTGCCGATTTTTATCGGTATTATGCCACTGGCCAGCGGGCGCAATGCAGAGTATCTGCACAACGAGGTACCTGGCATTCAGTTGTCCGATGAGGTTCGTGCGCGTATGTCTGGCTTGGAGGGTGAGGAAGGCCGCGCGATGGGCGTGACCATTGCCAAGGAGCTGCTTGATACGGCGATGGAGCATTTTAACGGTATCTATTTAATGACTCCATTTATGTTCTATGAAATGACGGCGGAGCTGACTTCTTATGTATGGCAAAAATCCGGCAGCGTGCAGGCCCCCTTGTTTCGACTATAATAATCAATTACAATAGTATAATGGATGTGATGCCGATGTCATTGAGTATGACCGGATACGGTCAAGCCATCCTTCACTATGAAGGCTATAAAGTGCGCTTGGAGCTGAAATCGGTGAATCACCGCTATTGCGAAGTGATGATGAGGATTCCGCGCGAATGGACTCGTTATGAAGATGGCTTGAGAAGAACGGTTCAACAGCAGATCAAGCGCGGCCGTGTCGACGTCTTCATTCACAGGGAACGTGATGAAGAACAGATACCCGCCTCACGGTTGAATGACACTGTAGTGCAGGCTTATTTGCACGCAGCGGAGCAGCTGGCGGATCGGTACGGCGTGAAGGGAACGTTGGGTATAAGCGACATTCTTGCGTTGCCTGACGTTCTGGGTGAGCCTGGTGAGGCTTGCGATGGAGACGAAGAGGGCTGGGAAGAGCAGCTTCAGCAAGCTTTGAATGAAGCATTGCAGGGACTGCTGAACATGAGAAGTCGAGAAGGCGGGCATTTGGCACAGGATATGGAATCCCGTATTTCCCGTCTGGAATCCCTGCATCATGAAATGACTGTGCTGGCTCCTCATGTTGTGAGCGACTACCGTAACAGGCTAAAACACAGGCTTACTGAGCTTCAGGATGGTTCATTTACGCTTGATGAGCATAAGTTCGGAATGGAGATTGCTTTATTCGCGGATCGCAGCAGTATTGATGAGGAGCTTACCCGGCTTCAAAGTCACTTTGGGCAATGCAGGGAATTGCTGCTGTCGGACGAGCCAGCCGGTCGCAAATTAGATTTTTTAATCCAGGAAATGAACAGGGAAGTCAACACGATCGGCTCCAAGGCCAATCATCTTGCGCTAGTTAATTTAGTCGTCGAGATGAAGGCGGAGCTGGAAAAAATTCGTGAGCAGGCTGCAAACATCGAGTAGCTACCTGGTAGCGGCACGGCTGCAATAGTCACATGTATAGGGGGAAAGACCTGAATATGGCAATCAAATTGATCAATATTGGTTTCGGCAATATCGTGTCGGCCAACCGAATTATCTCCATCGTCAGTCCGGAGTCTGCTCCGATCAAGCGGATTATACAAGAAGCTAGGGACCGTCATATGTTGATTGACGCTACCTATGGCCGCCGGACACGAGCTGTTATTATAACAGACAGTGATCATGTGATCTTGTCTGCGGTGCAGCCGGAAACGGTCGCTCATCGACTATCCACTAAAGATGATGACAATGACGAATAAAAATGGAGTGTACTATGGCTAAGGGATTATTATTTGTATTATCTGGACCTTCGGGTGTCGGCAAAGGAACAGTAGGCAGCGCACTGCGTGAAAAACTGCCGGAATTGACATACTCAGTTTCCGCGACAACCCGTACGCCCCGCATGGGGGAACAGGACGGAGTTAACTATTTTTTTAAGTCGCGTGAACAGTTTTTGGGCATGATTGAACGGGATGAGCTGCTGGAGCATGCAGAGTACGTAGGTAACTATTACGGCACTCCACGTGATTTTGTAGATCAGACGCTTGCGCAGGGAAAAGATATTTTTCTGGAGATTGAGGTTCAGGGAGCGCTCAAAGTGAAGGAGAAATTTCCTGATGGCATTTTCATTTTCTTGCTTCCACCTTCGTTGGATGAATTGAAGGACCGGATTCGGGGACGGGGTACAGAAACTCAGGCAACTATTGATCACCGCATGTCGGTAGCTGTGGATGAAATGAATCTGTTGCGTCACTATGATTATGCGGTTGTCAATGATGAGATTGATTTCGCTTGTAAACGAATAGAATCCATTATTATCGCCGAACATTGTAAAGTCCATCCATAAATGAGGACTTTATATATGCCAAGCGTACTTAAAGAGAAAATTACTATACAAGCTGAACTCGGAAAGGTACACTGGAATTCAGCTTGTATAGTCCCAAAACTACATGAAGAGGTGTCTATTCGTGCTGTATCCTTCCATTGATGAAATGATGAAAAAGGCAGATAGTAAGTATTCGTTGGTTGTAGCGGCTTCACGCCGTGCCAGACAGTTGCGCGAGGGTGAGAAGACGACTCTCAAGAATCCTAGATCCCACAAGCAAGTTGGAGTAGCGTTGGAAGAGATCTATGCAGATCATTTGCGTCTTGAAAGTGGCGAAGACGAATAAGAATTATAGACAATTATTATAACCGGGCGCAATGCCAATTCCTTTGACAACCGCAAGGTTGTTATTTTTTTCGGTCAGGGGGAGTTAACGATGTTGAAGGGGAAAGTTATTATTCTTGGTATTACTGGCGGAATTGCCGCTTATAAAGGTGCTGCGCTGTGTAGTAAGCTAACGCAAAAGGGAGCCGAGGTTCATGTCATTATGACGGCATCCGCGAAGGAGTTTATTACCGAGCTTACGCTTCAGTCTCTCTCTCGTAATCCAGTATACAGTGACACGTTTGATGAAAGAGAACCGTCCGTCGTATCCCATATTCATCTGGCGGACAAGGCCGATCTGGTGCTGGTTGCTCCTGCAACCGCGAATATCATCGGGAAAATGGCTCATGGGCTTGCTGATGACATGCTGTCAACAACGCTGCTGGCTACGACAGCACCTATTATGGTAGCACCTGCTATGAACGTGCATATGTACACTCATCCCGCAGTAATGCAAAACATGGAAACACTCGTATCCCGCGGTGTCATGATGATTGAGCCGGGTGAAGGATTGCTGGCTTGTGGTTATGTTGGCAAAGGACGGTTGGAAGAGCCGGAAACCATCGTACAAACGGTAGAACGTTTTTTTGAACAGCAAGAACAGGAAAGTAAGGGCGTCACCAACAAGCTGGAGCCACGTTGGTTTGGTGGAGAAGCTGTGGATTCGGGTGGACAATCACAAGGTTCGCTGCTGAACGGCGATGAACGGTTGCTGTCGGGCAAAAAAGTGATTGTAACTGCTGGAGGCACGATCGAGAGAATTGATCCGGTACGTTATATTACGAATGACTCTTCTGGTAAAATGGGCTTTGCCATCGCAAAAGTGGCTCAGGAGTTGGGGGCCGATGTGCATTTGATTGCTGCAAATACAAGTGCGGAGCCTCCTGTGGGCATTTCGATTGAAAGAGTTCAGTCCGCTGACGACATGTATAGTGCTGTGCTCAGACAGTGGGGAGATAGCGATTTGGTCGTTATGGCTGCTGCGGTTGCAGACTATCGACCTCGTGAGGCGGCACAGACCAAGATCAAAAAGAAGGATAGTACATTTACACTGGAGTTAGTGAAGAATATCGATATTCTGGAGTCACTCGGACGAAGCAAGAAGCAGCAATTTTTAATTGGCTTTGCCGCGGAGACTGGGAACCTGGAGACGTATGCCATGGATAAGCTGGAGCGGAAAAATTGTGATCTTCTGGCAGCTAACGATGTAACTGCTGATGGAGCAGGCTTTGGCGTCGATACGAATGCTGTACAAATTTATGACCGTGGCGGAATGGTAGAAAGCATTCCTGTGCAGTCAAAGGAAGAAGTAGCGCGTAAGCTGCTTACGATAGCGGCTAGACGTATGGGTGGGGTGTTGCATTAATGGAAATGGGCAATTTAGTTGCCAAAGTTATTGTAGATGTGCCCGCTAAGGATACGGATCGTACTTTCGATTATCTGATCCCTGAGTCGATGCGGCCATGGATTGAGCCGGGGAGCCGGGTTGCAGTGCCGTTCGGCAAACGGACGGTGCAGGCTTTTGTCATCTCGGTAGTACCGGCCGAGGAGCCGCCGAAATATCGGATGAGAGCGATACAGGAACTGTTGGATTTGGTACCGCCCCTTTCTCCGGATCTGGTAGAACTGGGTAAATGGATAAGCGAACGTTATGCCTGCAATCAAATTATGGCGCTGCAAGTGATGATTCCTACAGCGCTAAAGGGCAAGGCTGAACGTTATATTTCTATCACTGAGCAGCATGAGTTCGCAGATCATCTGCCTGCTACTGACGTTTTGAATTACGGTTCAGAAGCGGATACCCATCGAACCATGCGGCTGGATATGAGGGGAGAACCCGAATGGGCTCTCCTGACTGACGATGGTATGAGTGACCCGGCTGAACGCCAGATTGTCAGCTTTATTCAGGAGAAGGAGCAAGTCCCGCTTCAGCAGCTAAGCCGCCGTTTCCCGGAAGAAGCAGAGATTATTAAATCGCTGTTGCGCCGGGGGGTGCTTCAGGAGAGTCAGGTTATTAAGGACAAGCTTGGTAAGAAGACCATGAAGGCCGTGGATTTGGCTATCGGCATAGACGAGGCATCAGCGGCGCTGGAACAGTTTTCCATCAAAGCGCAGCGTCAGCGGGAGGTACTTGCTTTTTTGCTGGAACGCAGCGAGTTCCTGCCCCTGCCGCTGAAGGAAGTCATGACCTCGCTTAGTGTATCAGCCGCAACGGTCAAGGCGCTGGAGGATAAGGGCTATGCGGTGCTTGAGGATGTAGAGGTGTTCCGCGACCCTTATCGGGGTAGAAACTTCAAGCCTACGAAGCCGTTGCCGCTCACCGAAGAGCAGCAATACGTGTATGAACGGATCATTCGGCAGTTGGATACGCGTGAGCAAGGAGCTTATTTGCTGCATGGAGTTACGGGCAGCGGCAAGACGGAAATTTATTTACAGACGATTCAACGCTGTATTGAGCAGAAGCGTCAGGCGATTGTGCTGGTTCCGGAAATATCGTTAACACCGCAAATGGTAGAGCGTTTTAAAGGTCGCTTTGGTGATCAGGTCGCGGTGATGCACAGCAGACTGTCCGGGGGCGAACGTTACGACGAGTGGCGCAAAATACGCGAAGGCCGTGTGAAGGTGGCGATTGGCGCCCGCTCGGCTGTATTTGCGCCTTTTCGTGAACTGGGCCTTATTATTATGGATGAGGAACATGAAACCTCTTATAAGCAGGAAGAGACACCCAAATACCACGCGCGTGACGTGGCCGTACGCAGAGCCCATCAGCATGGGGCTGTGGTTATTCTTGGCTCGGCTACGCCGTCGCTGGAAAGCTATTATGCGGCCCGCTCGCAAAGCAATGACGAGTTTGCGCCGCTGCTGCTTGAAATGCCGACACGCGCACTGGGGAACTCATTACCCGAGGTGCATATCATGGATATGCGCGAGGAACTGCGTGCTGGCAACCGTTCCATGTTCAGCCGTGCATTGCATAACGGAATCGCAGAGCGGCTGGAGCGTAAGGAACAGACAGTATTGCTGCTGAATCGGCGCGGACATTCCACGTTCGTCATGTGCCGTAGCTGCGGCTATGTGGCGGGTTGCCCGCATTGCGATATTTCGCTCACATATCATCAGCGGTCAAACAATTTACGTTGCCATTACTGCGGCTATTCTGAGTCCGTGCCTCAGGTTTGCCCGGAATGCGGTAGTGAGCATATTCGCTACTTTGGTACAGGTACTCAGCGAGTGGAAGAGGAACTGGCAAAGTTGTTTCCCGGTATACGCGTCGTGCGGATGGATGTCGATACAACGACGGAAAAAAATGCTCATGAAAAGCTGCTTAAGCAATTTCGTGATAAAAAAGCGGATGTGCTGCTCGGCACCCAAATGGTTGCCAAAGGACTGGACTTTCCCGATGTAACGCTGGTAGGGGTCATCACAGCGGATTCGGCGCTTAATTTACCGGACTTTCGGGCTGCGGAAAAGACATTCCAGTTGCTGACACAGGTAGCCGGACGCGCCGGGAGGCATCAATTGCCTGGGGAAGTGTTCGTGCAAACCTATACACCGGAGCATTACTCGGTTATTCACGCGAGTCGGCACGATTACGGTTCTTTTGTCAGGGAAGAGTTAAAACACCGCCGTAATCTGCATTATCCACCGTATTGCCGTCTCATTTTGGTGACCTTCTCTCATGAGCAGCTCCCGGTACTGGTTCGGCTGGCTGAGAACTATTCAGCCACACTACAAGGGAGAGCGAGACAAAGGGGTTGGTTCGGCAATATGGATCGGCTTACATCGGATGTACTTGACATTTTGGGGCCCGTGGCTTCACCGATTTCGAGAATCAAGAATAGATACCGATTTCAATGTATGATAAAATGGCGTGGAAATATAGACGCAATTGGTCTGGCCCAGCAGGTAGCTGATGAAATGGCGGAATCCGCACAGGCCCAAAAGCTGCTGATCAGTCTGGATGTCGATCCGCAAATGCTTATGTAGCGTATGCGTAAAAGTTTTTGGCACAGTTAATGCGGACAAGCCGTCCGTACATAGGATAATGTAGCAGTCGCGCTTGTTGTGAATACGACGGAGCTCAAATGAAGGATAAAGAGGAAGGTGTTTTATTGTCATGTCAATTAGAATTATAGTGTTGGAACCGGATGATGTATTGCACAAAGTAGCAAAGGAAGTTACTAAAATTACGCCTAACGTGCAAAAGCTGCTCGACGATATGGCAGATACCATGTATGAAGCTGAGGGAGTGGGTCTTGCTGCTCCACAGGTAGGTATTTTGAAGCGTCTAATCGTTGTGGATGCCGGGGATGAGCATGGTTTAATTAAAATGATTAACCCTGAAATTGTGTCCGAAGAAGGCGAGCAATTTGGTGCTGAGGGCTGCTTAAGTATTCCTGGGTTAAATGGTGATGTGCGTCGTGCCGAGAAGGTTACTGTCAAGGGGCTGGACCGTGATGGTAAGGCGATTACGGTTACAGCGACAGGCTTGCTTTCTCGGGCTTTTCAACATGAAATTGACCATTTGAACGGAGTTTTATTTACGGATATTGCGGAAAAAGTATATGAGGTTGCTCCGGAACAGCCAGGACCGAACCGCCAGACAGGAGAGTGAGGTTCGATGAGTCAAGACATTCGTATCGTCTTTATGGGCACGCCGGATTTCGCTGTGCCTTCGTTGAACATGCTGCTGGACAATGGCTATAATGTAGTCGGTGTCATTACGCAGCCGGATAAGCCGCAGGGCGGAAAAAAATATTAACGCCTACGCCGGTCAAGGAAGCGGCAGAGAAGCGCGGGTTGCCCGTGCTTCAACCGACCCGCTTGCGCCAGCCGGAAGCGGTGGCTCAGGTGGCGGAGCTGCGTCCGGATCTGATCGTAACAGCGGCTTATGGGCAGATTCTGCCTAAATCCGTATTGGACTTGCCCCGTTTCGGCTGTCTTAACGTACATGGTTCGCTGCTTCCTCGTTATCGGGGAGGGGCGCCGATCCAGCGTGCAATTATTAACGGCGAAACCGTTACGGGTGTGACACTGATGTATATGGCGGAGGGCCTGGATACCGGCGATATGATATCGCGGGTTGAGGTTGCTATTGAACCGGAGGATACATCCGGTTCAATTTTTGAGAAGCTCAGTATAGCTGGAGCGAGACTTTTACAGGATGAGCTGCCTAAGCTGCTGGCAGGGCAATCAGGTCGCACGCCGCAAAACGAGGAGGAGGCAACCTACGCTCCGAACCTGAACCGCGACGATGAGCGTATTCCGTGGAATGACAGTGCGCAGCAAATATACAACCGGATTCGCGGGCTGGTTCCGTTTTCAGGTGCATTTACACTATGGGAAGAAAATGTTTTTAAAATATGGGCAGCTGAGCAGCCCTCCATCAATAGTGAAGCGGCTGGTTCAAATGCTCCAGCACCCGGAACAGTACTGCAATTGACTGCCCGTGGCGTTGAAGTACAGACGGGCAAGGGTACGCTCTGGCTGACACAGGTGCAGCCGGCAGGTAAGAAGGTTATGGAAGCCGGGAACTTTGCTCGTGGCGGCCAGATGAAGCCGGGCACGGTGCTCGGGTGAGCGGCGGTCACTCCCGTCAGGGAGGTCAAGGCAGGGACACTGGTGCAAGAGCAGGCAAGACCCGTAATCAGACGGCTAGGGAAGTTGCGTTGGATGTGCTGACGGGAGTTGAGCAGGAGGGTGCATATAGCAACCTTGAGCTGAACCGTCGGCTTCAACAGGCGGGCTTGTCCGCGAGTGACGCTGGCTTGGCTACGGAACTTGTATACGGTACGGTTGCACGCCGGAATACGCTGGATTATTTTCTGAACAAGTTTGTTCAGAAAGGAACGGCCAAGCTCCAGGCTTGGGTACGTTCACTGTTGCGAATGAGTGTGTATCAGATCGTATATCTGGATCGCATTCCGGATCATGCAGTCGTAAGCGAGGCAGTGACCATTGCCAAGCGTCGCGGACACCAAGGGATTTCAGGGATGGTCAACGGCGTGTTGCGCAGCATGCTGCGTGAGCCGGACAAGCTGCGCATTCCGGACGGGCTGTCAGCCGAGGAACGGATTGCATTGGAGCATTCCCATCCGCAGTGGCTGGTCAAGCGCTGGATCAAGCAATACGGTGTGGATATTGCGGAAGCCATCTGCCGCGCTAATAATGAGCCGCCTGCGGTCAGCGTGCGGGTGAACACGACAATGACCACTCGTGATCAACTCTTGATCGAGATGCTTGCAAAAGGGATGGATGCTGTTCCATCGGCGGTTAGCCCTTACGGAATTGTCGTTCGCAGCGGCGGAAATATGGCGCTCACTACCTGGTATACGGACGGCTTGCTGTCCGTGCAGGATGAAAGCTCTATGCTTGTCGCTGAGGCGGTTGCACCTGAGCCGGATATGCTGGTACTGGATTGCTGCGCTGCTCCGGGCGGCAAAACAGCTCATATGGCTGAGTTGATGAAGGATCAGGGCCGGATTATCGCCAACGATCTGCATGCTCACAAACATCGGCTAATCCAGGAACAGGCAGACCGGCTAGGGCTGGATGCCGTGGAAACGGTCACCGGGGATGCACTTGAGTTGAAAAATCGTTATGCTCCGGCATCATTTGACCGCGTCTTGCTCGACGCGCCATGCTCCGGTTTTGGAGTGATCCGCCGCAAGCCTGATTTGCGCTGGAGTAAAACTCCACAGGATGTCCGCGACATCACACAGCTCCAGCATGAACTGCTGGACAGCGTAGCTGAGCTTTTGAAGCCGGGCGGTATTCTGGTATACAGTACATGCACGATTGAACCGGATGAAAATGAAGGGCAAATCACTCGCTTTTTAGGTGAGCATCCCGAGTATGAATTGGCAGAAGGACATTCCTTCCCAGACGTAACTGACGGCATGGACCATGCTCAGCGCGGCTCGATACAGCTGTTGCCGCAGCATTTTCACAGCGACGGATTTTATATCGCGCGTCTGCGCCGGGTGAAATAGTTCGTAAGCATCTTGCAGGCAGTCAACCACCAACATTTCCACATTCCGCCGGATATCATCCGGCGGTTTTTGCATTGGGACGAAAAATTTTTACCCCCTCAGGGATTTGTGCTAAAATAGGAAGAATGAAAAACACTGTCTGTGAGAATTAAACAGAACTTAATGAAGAAGGAACGGGTGCAAACATTGATGAAACCTTTTATATATGATTTAACTCTGGAGGAGCTGCAGGACTGGGCCAAGCGTAATGGCGAGCCTGCTTTTCGCGGAGGACAAATTTTTGATTGGCTGTATGTGAAGCGGGTCAATGATTTCAGTGAGATGACGAATTTGTCCAAGTCGCTGAGAGAGAAGCTTGAGGACCAGTTCAGCTTTGTGACGCTTCATGAAATTACAAAGCTGGAGTCGAAGGACGGTACGGTGAAATTCCTGTTTGGTCTGCATGATGATCATGCTATCGAGACAGTTATTATGAGACACAATTACGGAAACAGTATTTGTGTAACGACTCAAGTGGGCTGCCGGATCGGCTGTACATTTTGCGCTTCGACGCTTGGAGGACTCAAACGCAACCTGACCGCTGGTGAAATTACTGCGCAGGTCGTTCAGGCACAGAAAATTTTGGATAAGACGGATGAACGTGTGAGCAGCATCGTCATTATGGGTTCGGGTGAGCCTTTTGAAAACTATGAAGCGACCATGACATTTTTGCGTACGATGATTCATGAAAAGGGTCTGAATATCGGTCAGCGTCACATCACGGTGTCGACCAGCGGTATCGTGCCGAATATTTACAAATTTGCGGACGAGGATACCCAGATTAATCTGGCAATATCCATTCATGCGCCTAATGATGCGCTTCGTTCGAAGCTAATGCCTGTAAACCGACGTTATCCTTTCCAGGATGTTATGGAATCGCTTCGTTACTATCTTGCTAAAACAGGCCGGAGAATTTCGTTTGAATATGCCTTGATTGGCGGAGTGAATGATCAGGCGGAACATGCTGAAGAACTGGCGGACGTGCTGAAGGACATGCTGTGCCACGTCAACCTGATTCCAGTTAACCATGTGCCTGAGCGCAAATATGTGCGCACATCGCGTAGCGATATTTTTAATTTCCAGCGCATTCTTGCCGAGAAAGGCGTCAATGTGACGATCCGGCGTGAGCAGGGTCATGATATCGCCGCTGCGTGCGGCCAGTTGCGTGCAAAGCATATGGAGTTGGGGTGAGACCATTTGATCAAAACAGTTCATGTCAGCCACGTCGGACGTGTACGTTCGGTGAATGAGGATTCTGCCTGGATCAGGCACTTGGAGCAGGGGTATATTCTTGGAATTGTTGCCGATGGCATGGGGGGGCATTTGGCCGGTGATACGGCCAGCCGCCTTGCGGTTGAGACACTTGCCGCTGATTTGGCGACGCTGGAGAGCGGGTTATCCGCGCATTCTTTGACAGCGGCGCTTAGCGACGCTATTTTGCATGCTAATGAAGTCATCTTCCAGACGGCTGCCCACGATGATAAGTATCACAATATGGGAACAACGGTTGTAGCCGTTTTGCTAAACGATGCCTCCGGGATTATCGGACATATTGGGGACAGCCGTGCCTATGTGATTTCTAAAGGGGCGGTACGTCAGATTACGGAAGACCACACACTGGTCAATGAGTTATTCAAAAACGGCCAGATCAGCAAGGAAGAGCGGGAGAACCATCCCCGCCGCAATGTGTTAACACGGGCGCTGGGCACTGATTCCGAGGTGCGGGTGGATATTGACTCCATTTCCCTGGAAAAAGGCGATGTGTTGTTACTGTGCAGCGACGGGCTGAGCAATCTGGTGACAGAGGAGCAAATTAGTAAAGTAGTAGGTGCCGCCGAGAATCCTCTGGAGGAACGAGCGGATCGTCTGCTGCATCTGGCGCTGCTTGCCGGAGGCGACGACAACATCACGGTAGCTTTGTTTGAATTGCCCGATGACACGGTTTCATTGAGTGAAAAGGGGTGGGACGCATGATCGGGCACCTGCTTGGGGGAAGATATGAAATTATTGAGCGCATCGGCGGCGGCGGTATGGCGCTGGTGTACAGGGCTCAAGATATTTTGCTGAATCGTAATGTAGCGGTCAAGGTGCTGCGTCAGCAATTTGTTCATGATGATGAATTTATTCGCCGGTTTCGGCGTGAGGCGCAGTCTGCGGCCTCGCTCTCCCATCCGAATGTGGTCAGTATTTATGATGTCGGCCAAGAGGATGAAATCCATTATATTGTAATGGAGTGCGTGGAGGGCAAAAATCTGAACGAAATCATTAAGGAACGTGCCCCGCTGCAAGTGGATGAAGCGGTACGAATTGCTTCTCAGATTTGTGATGCGCTGGAGCACGCTCACCAAAATCAAATTATTCACCGGGACATAAAACCGCATAACATATTGATCGGGCGCAACGGACGGGTAAAGGTAACCGATTTTGGGATTGCTAGAGCCGTTACGTCAACGACGATTACCCAGACAGGCTCTGTCGTGGGCTCTGTCCATTACTTTTCACCCGAGCATGCGAAGGGAGTCGTCACCGGCGAGAAATCGGACTTATATTCTCTTGGGATTGTTTTATACCAAATGCTGACGGCGCAGCTCCCTTTTCTGGGGGAAAGCCCGATCAGTGTAGCACTCAAGCATTTGCAAGAGGAGTTTGAGGAACCGCGCAAAATTAATCCGCTGATTCCGCAAAGCGTGGAAAACGTTATTTTAAAATCCATGCGCAAAAATCCAGAGGAACGTTATCAATCAGCGGATGAAATGCTAAAAGATTTGGAGACATGCCTGTTGCCGGGACGACGTAATGAATCCAAACTGGAATTTACACATTTGGACGACGAGGATCAAACGCGGGTTATTCCGGCTATTAAGCCTCAGCAAATGGGAATGTCCTCCAATGGAGACGACGCGCCTGCCCAATCCGGCGATTCTGAAAAGCTTCAGAGCAAGCAAACGGCTAAAAAAAGTAAAAAGAAGCCGATCTTGTGGGTAACGCTGGTGCTCGTATTGCTTCTTTGCATGGGTGGCGTAGTGTACTATGTGCAAAATTTGCTCGTCGTCCCTGACGTTGTAGTGCCGAATGTGGTGACCAAGACAGAGGATCAAGCCAAACTATTGATCAGTCAGTCCGGGTTGTCCATTAAGGACCCGATTAAGCGTGAGTATAAGGATGGGGTTGCGCCTGGAGTTGTTTTCTATCAGAGCTATCCAGAGAAATCTGTGGTTAAGAAGGGAACAGAAATTGAGCTGAAAGTTGGGATTGCCAAGCCGCTTACTCCGATGCCGGATGTCAAAGGGCAGAGCTATGATGATGCTGTCAAGCTGTTGACCTCCCAGCAAATTAAGGAGACACAGATTCAGCGGAATGAGCAGTTCAGTGATAAGGCCGAAGGAACCGTCCTTAGTCAGACACCAGCGGCAAATGAGTCCTTTGATAAAGATATAGTACAGGTGGTGCTAACGGTCAGCAAAGGCGCTGCTACAGTAAAAATGCCAAATCTAGTAGGCAAGACGCAGAAAGAAGCGGAAAATGAGGTCAAAAGTGCTGGATTAAAGGTTGGCTCGGTCAAAGAGGAATTCAGCTATGAGCAGGGAAAAGGCAAAGTAACCAAGCAGTGGCCATCAGAGGCTGGCAGTGATTTGCCTCCAAATACAGAAATTACATTTTATGTAAGCACTGGTTATCCACCAGAAGCGATTACACTGCCATTTAATGTGCCAGTTGCGCCGAAGGAAGAGGGTAAAAACAGCAAAATTCGTATTACTTATACGGATGCACGTGGAGAAAACCAGGAATGGGGAAGCCGTACGATTAATACGACACAAGTGTTCACTATTAATCTGTTGCTGGCTCCGAACAAGGACAGTGTTGTCTCTGTATACAGAGATGGACAATTTGTTGATACGTATCCCGTTTCTTATATTGACGCGAAGAATGGAACGGTGACGATGCCTCAAATCGCTCCACCTGCTGGAACTACACCGACGGATACGCCAGAAGGTACTTCTTCACAGAATGGCAGTGGAAACGGTGAACAAGGGAATAACGTGGATACTTCAAATGGTGGTACCGGGGACGACTCGAACAATCATGATGGCACCGATGGTAACGGTGAACCGTCCGCTCTTGCCCCCGAAGCCGGCTCAACGGGCGTAACACGTGGTAAGTTTGCCGTTAAACACACAATCGATTCAGGTAATGGAAAGGGCCTCCACAAAAAACAGGGTGAAGTCATTGAGGCTGTAAAGCATCAGTAATCTTGCCGGAGGTCAGTATTACTATCCGTTATTCGTTTTCACTATACCAATTTTGGAACCTGAACACATAAAGGAGGACAGCTTACACATGCCTGAAGGTCTGATCGTCAAGGCGCTCAGCGGATATTATTATGTCTCCAGTCTGGATCAGAATGGGCGGCCGGTATCCGGCGAAGCTACGGTACAATGCAGAGCACGCGGAATTTTTAAGAAAAAAGAGATTACGCCGCTTGTTGGCGACCGGGTCGTTTACGAGCTGACTGAAAATGGGGAAGGTATGGTTAATGAGATTCGAAAGCGCACGACGGAGCTCATTCGCCCGCCAGTGGCTAACACTACGCTTGCCGTACTGTTGTTTTCCCTGCGTGAGCCGGATTTAAATCTGCCGCTGTTGGACAAATTTTTGGTGCATATTGAGCATGCCGGGCTGGATACAATTATCTGTCTGACAAAGCGCGATTTGTATGAGGGCAGCCCTTCGGAGGATGAGACGGTTTTGGCCGTTCAGGAAATGTACCGGAAGATTGGTTATGAAGTGCTGGTGACCAGTGCACGTACCGGGGAAGGTACAGCTGAGCTTAAGAAGCTGTTGGCGGGTCAAATCAGCGTGTTTTCCGGACAGTCAGGTGTTGGGAAGTCTTCCATGCTTAATGCGCTGGAACCGGGTCTAACACTGGAGACGAGTGCCATTAGCAATAAGCTGGGCCGAGGACGGCACACGACTCGTCATGTAGAATTAATTCCACTCGACAATGGCGGTTTTGTAGCAGATACACCGGGTTTCAGCCAGCTGGATTTCCTGGAGCTGGGTGTGGATGAGTTATCCCCATGTTTCCGTGAATTTCAACCGTACGCTGATGGGTGTAAATTTCGAGGTTGTACCCATATTCACGAACCTGGCTGTAAAGTGAGAGAGGCCTTGTCAGAAGGACATATTTCGCAGGGCCGGTACGATAACTATTTACAGTTTTATCAGGAGTTAAAAGAAAAAAAGCGGAGGTACTGAGCATATGTTAAAAATAGCACCGTCGATTTTATCCGCTGATTTTGCCCGTTTGGGCAGTGAAGTTGCGGAAGCTGAAGCAGGGGGAGCAGACTGGATTCATGTGGATGTTATGGATGGTCATTTTGTATCCAACATTACATTAGGGCCTCCTATCGTTCAGGCTATTCGCCCGCATACTAGCCTTCCTTTGGACGTTCATCTGATGATTGAGCATCCTGAACGTTACATCGGCGATTTTGTGAAGGCAGGAGCTAATATCGTTACTGTTCATGCCGAAGCTTGTGTTCATCTGCACGGGGTCATTCATTTGATCAAGCAGCAAGGTGCTCTTGCGGGTGTGGCCCTCAATCCGGGTACTTCACCATATGCGATCAAGGAAGTGCTGCCAAATGTAGATATGATTCTGGTTATGACAGTTAACCCTGGGTTTGGGGGACAGTCTTTTATTCCGGAGACGCTGGATAAAATCAGACGGATTCGTACATGGTTGAATGAAATCGGCCGTCCGGATGTACATATCGAAGTAGACGGAGGCATTGCGGAGGAGACGGCAGCAGCCGTATTTGATGCAGGGGCTGACGTTCTGGTGGCCGGTAGTGCGGTATTTGGCAGAGCGGACCGTGGAGCGGCTATTGCGGCTATTCGCGACAGTGCGGCTCATTTGTCCTAGTGAAGCTGACCGAAGCGCTGTGGATGACGGTAGCGAGTATGGTGATAGGTATGCTCCTAAGTTGCTTCTCGCTGGTGAAGGCTCCTTGGAATGCTCTTCTTTCACTCGTTGCCGTTCTTATTGTGCTGTTTTATTTTCGTAAAAATGAACGGCTCGGTTTGCGCATTGGCTTTGTAATAAGCAGCGTGCTTTATTATATCCTATTTATTTTCGTGCTCTCGGCATATCTGTATGTTCGTGGACTCGTCTAATGGTATAGCATGGGATGGATGTGCATAAATATGGTTACATGAGCGGGATTCTCATGTAGCCTTTTTTGTATGGCAACAACCCTTGACAGGTTGCATAAACTACAGAGAACGGATGCACGAGGATGATGGGGAGGGTGAAGCATGAAGTTTTATACAATCAAGTTGCCAAGATTTCTGGGTGGATTCGTCAAAGCCATTCTGAATACATTCCAGAAAAGCTGAATTTCACGTAACATACACACAGGATGCAAAATGAAGAGCAAGGTACGCAGGGCATGCTTCCCGGGCACAATAACAGACAGGTAGCTCGGCAGCAAACGGCAGGAACGCGCGGGAAGATGCCTGACATTTTGACATCATGGACCAAATGGACGTAACATTTTGAATAACCAAAAAAGCACCCGTTTAAAACGAGGTGCCTTTTGTTTATAACATTATTTTTTTGTGACTACACGCGAGTCACTTTACCGGCTTTCAATGCACGAGTGCTGACATAAACGCGTTTCGGTTTACCGTTAACGAGAATACGAACTTTCTGTACGTTGACGCCCCAAGTACGGCGATTACGGTTATTAGCGTGAGATACGTGGTTACCGGTGCCAGGCTTTTTGCCTGTTACAGAACATTTACGAGACATGATTCCACCTCCTATTCTGAAAATAACCAAGTTCCGTATGGAACGGGTCGCTCTTCAGGCCGACTGGGTCAGTCGGACTTTGTAAGTCACTAACCTGAACAAAACAATACTTATATATAATATCATAGTCAAAAAAGCTCCGTCAACCGATTCAAAAACTTTATTTATTTCTCTTACGCATTATAGTACAATATGGGATAGCTATTGCTGTGATTATTCTTGTAATAGTTGGAATGTGAATTTTTATTCCAGTCATGCCGGACAGATCAGAGGCGGAACCATATTTATCATTCCAGCCGATGTTTCAGTGTTGGGTGGTTGACTGGTTTTTCATATATATGACCTGTGGAAGGCTGATCAGGCCGTGAGTACGAAAAGCTTACGAAAGTGTGACATTCGTATTCGTCGTCTGGCTTTAGTATAATTCAATTGAACCTGTTCGCACAGATGAACATGATGGTGCGGAAGGCTGATTGCAAAACAAGTGTATTAAGCTAGGAAGGGGAATTCTCTTGAGTAATCGTTCTTTGAATGGAACAGATTTTACCGCAATGGTTTTAGCCGGGGCGGAACAATTACAGCAGCATGCGGAACACGTCAATTCACTTAATGTATTTCCGGTCCCGGACGGTGACACAGGAACCAACATGAATTTGACGATGAGCGCGGGCGTAACAGAATTAAAGAGGGGGGATTCTTCCTCCATCGGTGTCATGTCCGGCATATTATCCAAAGGTTTGCTGATGGGAGCCCGCGGCAATTCAGGGGTTATCCTGTCTCAGTTGTTTCGTGGCTTCAGCCGTTACGCTGCCCCATACGAGGAATTGAATACCCTTCAGTTCGCATCGGCATTGCAGAGCGGGGTGGATGCGGCCTACAAGGCGGTGGTTAAGCCGGTGGAGGGTACAATTCTTACCGTGGCGAAGGAAGCGGCCAAGCATGCTGTGTTTTTCTCACGCCGGACGAATGACATTACTGAACTGATGGAAGAAGTGCTTGCCAAAGCGAAGGAAACGCTTGCCATGACGCAGGACATGCTCCCGGTACTAAAGCAAGTAGGGGTTGTGGACTCGGGCGGACAAGGACTTGTGTATATTTATGAAGGATTCATGCAGCATCTTGGGAGCGGTTTGGCGACAGCTCCGATTGTAAAAGTGGAGAATGTACGCACTGCTTATGCTCCTCATGTATCCGAGAGGCCAGCTGCTACGGTGATTGCTCCTTCACCGGATGCACCAATTTCGGCGCAGGCGAAGCTTGAAACGGAAAATATTGAATTTTTATATGATATGGAGTTTTTTATTAATCGACAATTGGGAGAAGCCCAAGGTACGAACTTTGATGAGGAAGCCTTCAGGAAAGCGTTATCAGTGGATGGAGACTCTATCATTGTTATTTCGGACGATGATGTTATTAAGGTTCATGTTCATTCCAAGGCTCCGGGTGAAGTGCTGAATCTGGCGCTACGTTACGGTGAAATTACACAGATCCGTATTCTGAATATGCGGGAGCAGCATCGTGATTTGTTGTCTGCGGGTATGGATGGTGCTCCTGAGCCTGAGTGGTTTGCTGAAATACCGGCAGAGCCTGCACGCGAGGAGGAGCCATCTGAGCCACCGGCTCATGAACTGGCACCCTATGGCTTCATAGCAGTGGCTTCGGGTGAAGGGATTGCTGATATTTTTAGAAGCTTGGGTGTGGATGTTGTCCTCTCCGGTGGTCAGACGATGAATCCGAGCACGGAAGACTTCGTTAATGCAGCCCGCTCGATTGCGGCTCAGCATATTTTTATCCTGCCGAATAATTCCAATATTATTCTGGCGGCAGAGCAGGCGCGTGAACTGCTGGAAATGGAGCGCTTGGTGTCGGTTATTCCTAGCAAAACGATTCCTCAGGGCATTGCTGCAGCATTCGCTTTTCAGGAGGAAGAAACCTTCGAGGCAAATCAGAATAGCATGCGGGACGCAGTCAGCCGCGTGAAATCAGGGCAGGTAACCTATGCAGTACGGGATACGACGCTTGATGACCTGCATATTACGGCCGGCCATTATATCGGTATTCAGGATTCCAAAATTGTGGCGACCGAGGAACAGTTAATTGCAACGTCTCGTCTTTTGCTGACCAAAATGCTGGTGAATGGCGATGAGATTGTTACGATTCTCACAGGTTCGGATGCGAAGCAAGAAGATACAGAGCAGCTCGTCGCATGGCTTGAAGAACATTATTCGGATGCTGAAGTGGAAGTTCATGAAGGCGGTCAGCCGATTTATCCTTACCTGTTCTCGGTGGAAACTTGATGGGGTGTAGAGCGTCCATAAAAGCTCACCACAAAAGGAGGTCTGACCGATGAGCAACACCATCATTGTGACCGATAGCACGGCTGATATTCCACAGGAGCTGGTAGACCGTCTCGGTATAGTCATTGTGCCGCTGACGGTGATGTTTGGCAGCACAACTTACCTTGACGGCATTGAGATGTCTGCCGTGCAGTTTTACAGCGAGCTGGTACGGTCTGACGAGCTGCCTACGACGTCACAGCCTTCACCAGCCCGTTTTTTGGAGACGTACACGACGCTGTTGGAGCAGTCCCCCGAGAGCCAAATCGTCTCTATTCATTTATCCTCCGGTGTGAGCGGAACGTATCAGTCCGCTCTGCTGGGCAAATCCATGCTGGAGAAGCATGAAGATAGAGTGACCGTGGTGGATTCCAAATCAGCTTCATACGGATACGGCATGCTAGTGGTTTATGCGGCAGAGCTGGCGGCTGCCGGGCAATCCCCGGCTGATATTGTTCAGGCTGTGGAACGTCTTGGGGAGCGCCGTCGTTTATATTTCCTGGTGGATACACTGGAATACTTGCAAAAAGGCGGACGTATTGGCAAGGCAGCGGCTATGGTTGGTACGCTGCTTAACATTAAGCCCATTCTTTCGATTGACAAAGAAGGCGTTATTTATTCGGTTGATAAGGCGAGAGGACATAAAAAAGCGACAGCACGAATTATTGAACTGCTGGAGCGGGATTTAAAGGGTCAAAAAATTAATATTGCTGTGGGCCATACGGCAGATCGCTCCGCGGCAGAAGCGTTCGAGGCTCAGTTGGCAAAGCATTTTGAGCTGGGAGATCGAATATATACTGAACTTGGCGCTGTGATTGGGGCTCATGTAGGGCCAGGAACGATTGGCATTTTTGTATGGCCGGCCGGAGATGAGAGGTAATATGCTGCAATTGGATCAAATACCTTTAAAACAATTACACGGCGTGAGTGCTCTCAAAGAAGGAGAGCTTCACGCTTTTGGCATTTCTAACGTGCAGGACATGCTGGAATATTATCCGTTTCGGTATGAAGATTATCGCCTGCGCTCGCTAAGCGAAGTGAAGGACGGAGATAAGATTACGGTGCAGGCCAAAATTATGGGCATTCCCGTGCTTCAGCGTTACGGGCGCAAATCCAGATTGACTTGTAAACTGATGGCTGAGGATTGGATGTTTACAGCGACATGGTTCAATCGTCATTTTTTGAAGGAGCAGCTAACGTCAGGCCGCGAAATTGTCGTGACTGGCAAATGGGATCTGAAGCGAATGCAGATGACCGTTTCGGATTCCGAGTTTCCCGATAAAGGAGTCGCTCGTTCGGGGACGCTTCAGCCTGTGTATTCCGTAGGCGGTAAGATTACGCAGACCTGGATGCGAAAGACGATGAACCAGACACTCCAGCAGTTTGGCGAAATGATTCCCGAAATTTTGCCGGAGTCGCTTGTGCGTAAATACAGTATGGTGCCGCGTAAGCAGGCTATTGCGGGTATACACCAGCCTCAGGACAATCGAGAGGGACAAGAGGCCCGCCGCCGGATGGTATATGAAGAGCTGTTTTTATTTCAGCTAAAAATGCAGGCATTCCGTGCGTTGAACCGCGGCCGGGCAGACGGGGTTGTACATACGGTGGATAATGTCACGGTTCGCGAATTTGTGAGGGCCTTGCCGTTTGAGCTGACGGATGCTCAGAAGAAAGTCGAGCTTGAAATACTGCATGACCTGCGTTCGCCTTATTGTATGAACCGTCTGCTTCAAGGGGATGTTGGGTCAGGTAAAACTGTGGTTGCTGCCATCGGTTTGTTTGCTACGGTACGTTCCGGTTTTCAGGGGGCGCTGATGGTGCCAACGGAAATTTTGGCTGAACAGCATATGCGGTCGCTTCACAAGTTATTTGAACCGTTTGGGATTAGTGTAGGATTGTTGACAGGCAGTACGACCGGGAAGAAGCGTAAGGAGCTGCTGGCTTCGCTCCAGATGGGTCTGCTGGATATTGTGGTGGGCACGCATGCCCTTATTCAGGAAGATGTGTATTTCCGCCAGCTTGGGCTTGTCGTAACGGATGAGCAGCACAGGTTTGGTGTAAATCAGCGTAGTATATTGCGTCGCAAGGGCTATAATCCCGACGTTCTTACGATGACGGCAACGCCGATTCCGCGTACGCTGGCGATCACTGCATTTGGCGATATGGATGTCTCTACGTTGTCAGAGCGGCCAAAGGGGCGTATTCCGATTTCTACGTATTGGGTAAAGCATGAGCTGATGAATCGCGTGCTCGGATTTATTTCCCGTGAGGTAGATCAGGGACGGCAGGCTTATCTGATCTGCCCATTGATTGAGGAGTCCGAGAAGCTGGATGTACAGAATGCCATCGATCTGCATATTCAAATGCAACAGGCTTTTCCACATTACCACGTCGGTCTGCTGCATGGGCGAATGACTCCTGCTGAAAAGGAAGAGGTTATGCGTTCTTTCTATGCCAACGAAGTCCAGTTACTCATTTCAACGACAGTTGTAGAGGTGGGCGTAGACGTGCCGAATGCGACACTAATGATCATTATGGATGCCGACCGCTTTGGCTTGTCCCAGTTGCATCAGCTGCGTGGACGTGTCGGACGGGGTGCATATGCCTCTTACTGTGTGTTGGTCGCTGATCCCAAGTCTGAGGTGGGTCAGGAACGGATGAAGGTTATGACTGATACGGACGATGGTTTTGAAGTGGCTAAACGTGACTTGGATTTGAGAGGGCCGGGTGATTTTTTCGGTACCAAGCAAAGTGGGCTGCCCGAGTTTCGGTTAGCAGATATGGTAGCGGATTTTGAGGTGCTGGAAAAGGCACGTGAGGATGCGACTGGTTTGATCGCGGATTCGTCCTTTTGGACATCTCCGCAGTATGAAGCATTACGTGGCTATTTGCAAAAAGAGCAGATTTTCCAGGGAGATCTTATCGACTGATACACGTTGAATTATAAGGTTGTTTTTATAGTTTTAAACAGATAGGCACAATGGACAGGCGGGCCGTCATATATTTGGGAATGACCGAATGATATGGGAGGTGCGGTAACATTGAGCTATCAGCAATATGGAATCAGTCCCCAACTGGTGGAGCGGATTAAGTTGAAAATGAAAAATCGTGCACTCAAGGAGCGGGTTAAGCAGCAGATCGAAGGTGTGACCAAGGCGGACCTGCAAAACAAAGCCAAGGTACGTCAACTTGTGAAGTCCACTTCCGCTATTTTGAACGAGCGGCTGACAGCTGCACAGGAAGAACAATTGACGGCCTTCGTACTGGCGCAAAAAATTGATCCGTCTAATACGTTCCATCTGATCAAGCTGTGGGGGATGTTTCGTTAACCGGGACATGCGCAGGATGTCTCTAAAATCTCTGAATGCTCACTGCTCATCCAAGCTGGAAAAAGGATTGCCTGATGTCAGGCGGTCCTTTTTTACTTGCTCCTCTATTTCCCGATTGTTCTCTGTTCAGCATAGTATTCCGTAGCCTTCGCTCGTATTTAATTCCCCGGGTAATAGACTGTGTATTAATGGAGAGATTTTATCTGTAATGACCGCCAATTTTGACGGATCGCTCCAGAGCCTGCCCGGCGTTTGTTAACGATGATGCACGCATGATGATCGCCTGACCGTATCGATCCTTTAAAGTGTCTGTTACTTTTTCCAAAGCTCGGGATCGCTCCTGATCTTCAAAAAAGTCCAGCTGGTACAACTGATCATCCATCAGACCGCTTAAAGTGACACCTGCGCGCCTCACTGGCATATGGTTCCAAAAGGTATAAAAGATTTTTTTCACGGTTTCATATATCTTTTCGGTATGGTTTGTAGGATCAGGCAGCTTCATCTGTCGGGAAAACCCTGTCGGTGCCTCGTGCGGACTGCATATACAATGAACGGTCACAACCGAGCCCATATATCCTTTGCGACGGGAGTCCCGGCATACCTCTTCTGTTAGCTCAAGCAAAATGGTTTCCACTTCCGCAGGCTGGAGATAGTCGCGGGGAAGAGTCATCATATGACCGATGGATTTGGGAGGTGTATTAAATGTTTCCGGCTTGACGGGACTGTGATCCAGACCGTTAGCAGTTCGCCATAAAACCTCTGCCTGAATATCTGACTGCTTGCCGAAATGAGACCGGAATTTATCCTGAAGCCGGGGCAAGGGAGTGCGTGCGACGTCTCCAATGGTGTTTAGCCCAAGCCTCTCCAAATGCTGTTCCATACGCGAGCCAACACCGAACATGCAGCGAATCGGCTGAGACCACAGTAGCGCTGCGATATCGGATGGAGGAAGGGCAAAAATGCCGCTTTCGTTCTTCTTGGCCCATATATCTGTCGCCATTTTAGCGAGCATTTTATTGGAACTGATGCCGATGCGAATCCATACACCTGTCTGTGCCATTACTTTTTGTTGAATTTCACTTGCGATACTCACCGGATCTCCGAATAGGGAGAGGCTTCCGGTTATGTCTAAAAACTGCTCATCAATACTGAAAACCTCAACCAAATCCGTATACTCGTTATAAATTTCTGTTATTTTTAATGAGACGTCGATATAATGCTGCATGCGCGGGCGTACAATGGTAAGGTCAGGACATTTTTTTATCGCTTCGCCCAGACGCTCTGCTGTAGATATACCGTATTTTTTAGCAAGTGGGCACGCAGCCAAGATAATGCCTGAACGCAGCGAAGGGTCACCAGCAACGACTAGCGGCTTATGCTGGTATTCGGGATTGTCGGCCTTTTCAATGCTGGTATAAAAGCTTTGGCAGTCTGCTAGAAATATAGTTTTTTTTCCGCGTTTGTTCAATGTTACAACCTCCTCTCCAAATGTATGCTGATCGTCTTTCCAAAATATTCTTGAATGTAAATTCATATAGTAGTATTATATACGGAACAAGTGTTCTTAATCCAAATGTATTTTCTGGAACGTTATAGTTTACGGAAAACCTAACATGGCGTATCATATTATCTTGAACGAAAGCATGTGGAAATGAATGCATATTGAGGGGAGAAAACCATTTTTATGAACCCAAAACGTCGACCATCATCTCAAAAACGCAGCAGGTGGCGTATTTTTGGCAGAGTTTTGCTGATTAATATCAAGTGGTTCTCGCTTGCGGGCGTACTTGGGGTCCTATTTGCCGGAGGTCTTATATCCGGTTATGTGGCAGCGCTGGTTCATGATGAACCTGTACGATCACGTCAGTTGATATATGAAAAGGTAAATGAGAACGCTCTGACCAGCTTTGTATTTTTTAATGACCAGGTAACCCCGGTTGGACGAATGCGTATGGAGGAGGATCGGCAGCTCGTGGATCTGAAGGATGTTCCCCAATCCATTGTAGATGCCCTTATTTCAACAGAAGACAGCCAATTTTATGAGCATCAGGGTGTTGATCTAAAAGGGACGGCTCGCGCCGTCAAACAGAAGCTTCTGAACGAAAATCGCCAAACCGGCGGCAGCACACTGACACAGCAGGTAGCCCGGCGAGTTTTCCTCAGTCTGGATAAGACGGACAGCCGCAAGGTAAAGGAAATGCTGCTCGCACTGCGTATGGAACGTTTTATGAGCAAGGATAAAATATTAACAGCATACTTAAACAAAATGCCGTTTGGCAATGGCTCCGCAGGCTACAATTTGTATGGGATCAAGTCGGCTTCGTTAGGGATTTTTAATGTAAGTGATCTACATAAGCTTCATATTGCTCAAGCGGCTTATTTGGCCGGTCTTCCACAATTGCCATCTGTTTATTCGGCTTTTGACGGTAAAGGGAAGTTTGATGAAGAAGGCTTCAACAAAGCTATCGAGCGCCAGCGTGTCGTACTGGGAAGAATGCTGGCAACAGGTAAAATCACATTAACGGAATATAACGAGGCACTTCAATTTGATATTAAAGCTACTCTTGCACCACATCGTGAGAAAAGCTACAATACATTCCCTTATTTGATGCTGGAGACGGAGCGGGAGGCCGCTCGGTTGTTGGCACTCCAGGAAAATCCGGATCTTACAACAACTGAGATTTCCAAACCTGAGCATGCCGAACTCCTTCAAAATACACGGGAAGAGCTGCAACGGTCCGGTTATCGGATTTATACAACGATAAATAAGAAAGTTTATAACGATATGCGACAGATTGCATCCAATCCGCAAAACTTTTCTCCATACAGTAAGCAGAAGGGACTGGAACAGATTGCTGCCATCATGATTGATCATAAAACGGGGGCTATACTCGGTATGATCGAGGGAAGGGACTTTAATACTGAGCAAATGAACTATGCAACCCAGATGACACGTCAGCCCGGTTCTGCTATGAAGCCTATTGCAGCTTATTTGCCTGCTTTGGAAAAAGGCTACACTCAGCCTGCTGGTCTTATTGATGATTCGCAAATTGTATTGAAAGACGGACGTAAAGGCTATCATATCCCTAAAAATTATAACAGACGGTACGAAGGACTGATGACAGCCCGCGAAGCACTCAATCGGTCGATCAACATTCCTGCGCTGAGATTGTTTTTATATGAAGTGAAAATTCCAAACGCCTGGAATTTTGTGCGTTCCCTTGGGATTACAACGATTCAGCCGCAGGATGAACATGCTCAGACAGGTGTTCTGGGTGGGCTGAGTAAGGGCGTATCTGTCAAGGAACTGACAGCGGCATATGGTACGATTCCCAATATGGGTGTATACAATGAACCCCATTTGATCAGTAAAATTACGGATGCCGATGGCAAGATCGTATATGAATTCAAACCGCAGGCGAAGCGTGTATATTCCCAGCAAACCGCGTTTTTGATGACAGATATGCTCAAAACGGTTATATCGGACCCGAGAGGTACAGGCAAACGTATGCAAAATGCTTTTAAAAGCTATGGTACCATTGATATTGCTGGCAAGACCGGCACGACACAAAACTTTGGCGATGTATGGTTCATGGGCTATACTCCGGATGTAACGCTCGGCGTCTGGGCAGGTTACCGTCAACAGGTTAACACGCTATCTCAAGAAGGGCATTCCAGGGCACAATCGGTGTGGGCGCTTATCATGAACGAGGCGGTCAAGGATCAGCCCCAGCTTTTCAAAAATAAGCATTTTACACAGCCGGAAGGTGTTGTAAAAGTTACGGTCTCCAGCCTTACAGGTAAGCTGCCAGGAAGTTACTCCCGTCAATCCGGTCAACTCGTGACAGACTGGTTTAACCAAAAATACGTACCAACGGAAGTCGGGAGGGAGCAACGAATACATTCATCCACACCTGCCGTTCCGTCCAAACCAGATACAAAGGATAAAGCAGCTCCGGAGAAACAAGAACCTGCAACGGATCAGAAGGAGATTCTACCAGAAGAAACAGTACCTTCTGATCCTGACACGGAAATAGATACGAATGGTGAGAGTAATGATTTACCACCAGCAGATAGTTCGCAGCCATCTGTTGAAAATCAGCAGGAGTCTCCTTCTGAACCAGAAACCCAGAATGAAGCTCCAGAAAATAAACCCAGCGAAGCTATTCATACCGAAACACCTGATCAGCCGAAAAACTAAACAAAAGGGAGCGGCCTAATTCAAAATGCCGTTCCCGACAATATTGACGGCGATCTGTGGGTGAAAACGAACATTAGGGTACTCTTTATTCCATTCCAGGCTTTTCCACAAGGTCGGGTGATGGGCAATCAATTGTCTGCCGATGCCAAAAGCATCACAACCGCTTTTTTGGAGCGTACGGATAATTTCCTCCGCATCCTGGGTCATGATTTCGGAAAGCTGACGGTTCAGGCGCATGACATTATCCTTATCCTGAAGATGATTTCGCGCGTATTCAACAACATCGACAGGGAGCTTCAGGTTGAGATATACATCAATTTGACCATCGCGTCCAACTTTCACTATAAGCTGGCGTTTGATGTTCCGAATATGGGCCTGATAGGTAATAAAGTTTTGCAAATCACTGGCAGGTCCCGAGTGAACCCTTTTTACAAAGCGTGCTGTGTCCTTCCATTTGCCGGTCATCAGGACATAAAGGACCCCTTGCTCGTCGTTAAGGGTTCCTGTAAATCTTTGTCCGTGAAACAAGGCAATCCCTCGTGCTACAATGTCTTCTCCATCTTTGGAAAGATAGGGGAGAACAAAGTCCTGTCCTGGATCAAGCATAGGGGGAAGCAGTGTTTCTAGCGTCACTTCGGGAAATACGCACATTTCCTCTAGGCTTCGGATCTTTTTCGTTATAAATTCGCCGACTAAGAGGCTGCCTACACTTTTCTTGTTCATTAATTCTCCAGCTGATCCTTCTACTATAGCTACCTTTACATGTGAGGTTGGATGATCCGGCTCCCGATACAGGACATCCAGATATGGATACAAATCTTTTTGGGCCAAGCTTGTGCCATACAAAGTAACCCCGTATTTAAAGAAACGGATATCTCCTGTTACTTTGGCTCGGATTTTATCTGTACTTTGCCGGACGGAAATTCCGGTGCCTGAATGAATTTCATTGGTGCTTTTCCCTTGGTTATTTCCAGAGTCGTCTACAATTTCGAGTGTTTGCTGCAACATGCCTTCTGGAGTAAGATCGTAGGCCGAAGCATTTACCAGCCGGGCATCCTTCAAGTTGTCCTGGTCCCAGCAGCCAGTCATAAAAATGAGTAGAGCCAGCATACCAAGTGCTCTCCTCTTTTTTTTCATGTTCCGGGCTCCTCCTTTTTGTTGAATATATGCGATAGAATCAGCAACAGCAGAGGTAGTGCAATCAGGAAAAAATAAGCCGAATTGTTGGCAATTGTACCGACGAGTTCAAAATCCTCTCTTTTTTGAGGGATACAGGCAATAATGCATGAGACGAACACTACGAAAGGAACGGCTTGTTTGTGGTTTTCCTGCTTGAACAAATAGCCTAGTCCATAGGACGCTGCATAATAATAACCGCTTATGGAGCCAAAGATTGAAATTAACCAGATGGGCAGGAAAATAAAATCAACCCGGTCCATTGTTCCCAGCGGAATAGATCTGAGCAGGTAAATGACAGGCTCCGGCATCAAATCAAGCTGCTGGGGGCTAAATACACTTGTACAGGTTAATATGGTAAAACCATACAACAGAACCACGACCCCGTTAGCTAGCAGGAGCGACTTGAGCTTCCCCTTACTTTTGCCCTTGACCATGGGAAAGACTACGAGGATGAATTCAAAGCCGAACATCGCCATGAGTGTTTCTCTTGAACCACCAATAATATGCAGCCATCCCGCCTCAGTCAGAGGTAGCAGGTAGAGCGGGTTGGACTGCTTTATGCCATAGCTGATTAGCAGCATCATTGGCAAGATCAGAAATGAGATTAAAACAAGCACTCGGGCAATTGTCCTCAAATTTTCGCGAACCAGATAGATGCTGCTGAATAGAATCAGAGCCAATATAGCCCAACGTGGGGTTTTTTGCAGCATCCAGCGATTAATGACGTCATAGGCGCCCACAAGAACCGAAGTTCCCATAAACAAGTAATACATAATGTAAGCCACCGTCAAAATTTTACCCATCCAGGAGCCAGTAATCCGAGTGAGGATTTGGTAAATGGAGGAGGAGGGAAAGCGCCTTAACAGGAGCCAGCATATTAAAATGATAAGCTGGATCAGAATGCCTCCAATAATGACGGATATCCAGCCCCCTCCCTTGGATGACAGATGCATTTGATAAGGAAGTGATAGAATATCCACGCCAATCTCAAACTTGATAATCAAAAAAAACAATTGGCCCTGTGTGATTGTGCTTTCTTTATTCACGACGTTTCCAGCTCCTAGAGAAGTTCTGCTGCTTCATTTTTTGGGGTCGGGAATCATGCGGCCGCTGTTGGAGTGTCCAAATGGGAAAGCGAAAAAAAACATCCTTCATATCACCAAGCCGGAAAGGTGCCAGAGGAGCAAAATAAGGCGAACCAAATGTTTCCAGCTTACAAAGGTGAATAAGGAGAATAAGCATCCCGAAGGCAATACCAATATATCCGAACAAGGCTGCAGCAATCATCATTGGAAAACGAAGAATGCGGACAGCTGAGCTCATTTCATGGGAAGGTACCAAAAAAGAAGAGATAGCTGTTAACGAAACGACAATAATCATCGTGTATGACACGAGACCTGCCCGAACGATAGCATCCCCGATAACCAGACCGCCAACGATGCCTATTGTTTGGCCCACTCGGCTGGGCAGACGAATCCCGGCTTCCCGTAGCACCTCAAAGATCACTTCAAGCAACATCGCCTCCACAATGGCGGGAAATGGAACATTCCCCAACGATTTTTTGATCGTATGTGCCAGCTCCAGCGGTAGAATGGCTGAGTGAAAGGAAATCGTTGCAATATAAATGGCGGGCAGCGTAAAAGCGATCAGAAAGCTCATCATTCGGATCATTCTCAGAAAGGAACTAATAATCCAGCGGCCGTTATAATCATCAGGGCTTTGATAAAATGCAAAAAACGAGACGGGAGCGATTAAAGCAGTAGGGCTGCCTTCGGCCAAAATAGTTACTCGTCCTTCCATTAAATTAGCGGCTACCCGATCCGGACGTTCTGTGCTGAGCTGCTGAGGGAACAGGGAAAAGGGATTGTCCTCCGTGAATTCCTGAATAAAACCAGGAGGCAGTACCATATCGGAGGAGATGGCCTTTATTCTTTTTTCCACTTCCTCCACTAGCTCAGGATTGGCCAAGTCTTGCATATACATGATAGCGACTTTGGTCCGGGTTTTAGATCCGACATAAAAGTAGCGCACAATCAGCGATGTGCTGATGATTTGTTTGCGAATAAGATTCAGATTGACGGACAGTTGTTCAATAAATCCATTGTGCGGCCCGCGGATAATTCCCTCGTTCTCCGGCTCATCCGTACTACGGGCGTATGTTTTTTCGGAGGAAAGGATATAAAATTCTTCTGCGCCATCCACCATTAAAATGGAGTATCCCTCAATAAGCGAATCAGCGGCATTTCGGAGGTCGGTGTCCTTTTGGCTGTTCAGGGTGGTAAACATTTGTTGAGAGCCAGAATCGGTTTTCTTATACAATGTGGCCAGAATATGCGTCTGAATGATCTCCTGATCCACGAGTGAGTCTATATAGAGAAGAATGCCATCTTTCCCGTCAACGGAAATAGTCTGTTTTTTTAAATCATCCGTATAAAAAAGAGCTTGCTCGATAAAGGAAATATTCTTGTTCATTTCAAAGGAAGCTGGGTTATGTCCAGTCAAGAAAAACACCTTCTTTTTGGATGAGATAAGCATAATGTGTGCCAAATGGATTGGATTTATCCATGATCTGGCGACCTATCCATATCCCGTATCATGTTTCACCTCACGTAACGTGAATGTTTTATAATAGAATAGGCTGAGAACGAGAGATGGAGTGAGTGTTTTGCAAGGAATGAAAATTAAAGAGCTGGCGGCTCAATTACATATATCTGCACGCACGATACGATTCTATGAGGAAAAAGGGATGATTGCTCCTGTTAAGCACCCGGATAATGGATATCGTTATTTTACAGAGCGTGAAGCCGTTCGCCTGAGGATGATTATGGCGCTACGTGAATTTGGTATGTCGGTGGAGGAAGTCAAATCTGTACTGGACCGATTGGATCAAGGGAGAAGGGATGAGGCACTTCATGAGCTGGAGCTGCAACGTTCTGTGATGTTCACGACGTGGATGGATCACAAGCGCAGGCTGGAGGCAGCCGACCAAATGATCGAACGTTTGAGACGTGACAGCGAGCTGGAGTGGGAAGAGATGTTTCAGTTGGCCGGAGGATTGAAGCGTCAGCGGGAGCTGCGTGAAGACTGGTTTGACGGTTGGGATTTTGACAGCCGCGCAGCTGTACATGATATCAGGGTGAGTCTGGAAGAGGGAGAGAATGGCAGGCATCCCGCGTACAGGCGTGCTTTGCGTCTTATCGTACAGCGTGTGGCTGCCAATGCAGGTGAGTATGGTCTGGACGCAGGTACAGGGACGGGGAATCTGGCAGGGTTGTTCGCTGAAGAGGGCATTCGTATGGCAGGCGTGGATCAATCGAATGAAATGCTCAAGCGCTGCCGGAGTAAATTCCCACAGGTGGAGACGAGGCTGGGAAATCTGATGTCGATTCCTTATATGGACGGGACCTTTGACTTTGTAGTCAGCAGTTATGCCCTGCACCATCTGACAGATGAACAAAAAATACTCGCTCTGTCAGAAATGCGACGCACGCTTAAACCACACGGACGCATTTGCGTCGTGGATCTGATGGTTGATGCAGCAGAGATACCGGAAGCGGGGGAAAGCGTGTCTACACCGGATAACGAGGAATCCGAGTTACCTGTATATTGTGCAGAACGCTCCCACATGCTGGACTGGTTCGATAGACATGGGTATTTTGCGGCTTCGTGGCACATTACAGGGCAACTGCATATGATCTATGCAGTTCCTGTACGAAGCTAACAGGATCGGGATGCTTGACATTTACGCAGCGTCAAGGTGTAGCCTTCTGGATGTAAATCATAGCACTCAGGAGGCTGAATATATGCGAATTCATATTAAAAACGCGATGATCGTGACCATGAATACCGGGGATGAACCTTATGAGGGGGATATTCTCATTGAAGAGGATCGGATTGCTAAAATGGGAGTTGAGCTGAGGGAAGAGGCGGATGAATGTATCAACGCGCATGGCATGGTTGCAATGCCGGGGTTGATCAATACCCATCAGCATTCTCCGATGAGTTTGCTGCGGGCTTTTTCGGATGATCTCAAGCTCATGGACTGGCTGGAGCGCAAAATGCTTCCCGCTGAGGATCGTATGACCCCGGAGGATATGTATTGGGGCGCCAAGCTTGCTATTGCAGAGATGATCAAATCAGGAACAACGACTTTTGCCGATATGTATGTGCATATGGATCAAATTGCAGAAGCCGTCAGCGAGACGGGCATACGGGCTTCGCTGACCAGAGGGCTGATCGGATTGGAGGATGATGGGGGGCAAAGGCTGGCAGAGGGATTGAAGCTCATTCGCCGTTGGTCAGGTCAGGCAGAAGGTCGGATTACGACGATGATGGGTCCTCATGCGCCTTATACATGCCCTCCGGAATTCATGAAGGAAGTTATGGGGCTGGCGAAGGACACGGGGGTACCTGTTCATATTCATCTGGCAGAGACGGTAGAGGAAACAGTTAAAATCAAAGCTCGTTACAACTGTACCCCTACGCAATATTTATATGAACTGGGGCTGTTTGAACATCATCATGTGCTGCTTGCACACGCTGTTCACCTAAACCGTGAGGATGTTGCGTTGTTGAAAGGAATGAAGGGCGGAATAGCTCATAATCCGGTCAGTAATCTCAAGCTCGGCTGCGGAATTACCCCGGTACTCGATATGCTTGGACAAGGGACCATTGTAGGGCTTGGCACAGATGGAGCGGGAAGCGCAACGACGTTGGATCTGTTTGAAGAAATCAAGGCAGCGGCATGGCTGCAAAAGCTAAGCACTGGCAATCCAGCTGCTTTTACTGCTGCACAGGCCCTGCAAATGGCTACAGTCAATGGAGCCAAGCTGCTAAACCTTGAGCATGAAACCGGCACGCTTGAGGTGGGGAAAAAGGCGGATATCATTCTGCTAGATATGCAAAAGCCGCATTTACAGCCAATACACCAGATAGAGTCACTGCTTGCTTACAGTATAAACGGCGCGGATGTCGATACGACCATTGTGAATGGACGTGTGCTAATGCGAGGAAGACATCTGTTAACGATAGACGAGAAAGAGGTGCTTGCACAAGCAACGGTACGCGGAAACCGCATCGTACAAGGATTGTAAACGAGACTACACAGTCGAGTGACTTTGGGTCACATCAATTCCTAAATAATGTCCCAATTCTCGTCGAACCTCGCTGCGTGCAAAGGAGGAAAGCATGAAAAACCGCTTTTGGTAGCCACGACAAACATACAGAACCTCCACGCCTTCGTGATTCCGGGTTTCGTTGTATATTTTAACTCCTTGCCTTTTCATTCGCGCCTTTGTCTCCGCCAATTGAACAGCTACACGCTGCTGCACTCCAGTCAGGCTGCGAACGTACAGATCGGGCATTTTTAAGGCAGCGGCATTCAGAATACGAATGTCCCGCTCCAGCACATCCAGCACGAGGGTCAGAAGTACACAAGTTTTGATCAGCCCTGCGTCTTCCTCGGAAGGCAGTGGGGCCTTATTCTTGTTATCCAGTATCTTTTTCATAAGAAATCTCCTTTACTCATAGCAGGAATACAATTATAATCAGCATACAGAACAAATGTTCTTTTTATACTTCATCATAGAAATTATTCCTTTGCCAAAGCAATCATCAATTATTGGAAAGAAGGTATACATATTGTCACGCTCGTTATATGCTGCGCTATTGCTGCTAAGCCTCATTTGGGGCGGATCGTTTTTGTTTATCAAGGTGTTATTGCTCCATCACGTAGGGCCTTGGACTATTGTATTTCTTCGTTCCAGCTTTGGCCTCATTTTTATCGTTTTGTTGATGTTGCTCATGCGCAAGCCATTTCAAGTCAGAAGCATTCCATGGAAATCTGTTATTCTCGTAGCTCTGGTGAACATGGTTTTGCCATGGGCCTTGATTAGTTTTAGCGAGACCAGAATTGCTAGCAGCATGGCTTCCGTTTTGAATGCCACCACGCCAATCTGGACCATGTTGGTCGGACTTGTCTTTTTCGGAGCCATCTTTTATCGAATGCAGTGGTTTGGAATGGGCCTGGCTTTTGTAGGAATCGTTATTTTACTGGGTATTAATCCTGTATCCATTATTTCTGTCGACCCCGTCGGCTTTGGATGTATGCTGCTTGCGACGCTCTGCTATGGCTTCGGAACGCAGTTGTCCAAGCGGTTTTTATCCAATCTGTCGATGTATCAGGCAACCTTTGCGACACTATTGGGTGCGACGGCAGGGGGTGGCCTGATGACAGCAATTGTAGATCGACCTGATTTGTCGGTCGTCTTCATCCCTGGTGTATTGGGTTCCCTTATAGGACTGGGAGTTTTGGGATCGGGAGTAGCTTATATTTTGTTCAATTATATGATTTTGCGGGGAAGTCCGGAATTTGCCTCCTCGGTGACTTATTTTGTACCGGTGAGCGCTATTGTATGGGGCTTTTTGCTTCTGAATGAACACATCGGCTGGAACGTTCTGACTGGGCTGCTCCTTATACTCGGAGGGGTATTTATGGCCAACCAACGCAGAATAGTCAAATTAGCCGGGTAATATCACTGACAAACCTGCATAAACCATGCTATACGCACATTGTATGTGCATCCGCCAAACCTTTGGTATAATGCGGTTATTCGCACATACAATAAAGCATGCTCACGCATAAAATAAAAATATGGCGCGGCATAAAAAGCAAGCTGTTTAGCAGGTGGTAAGGTGTGGTATAATAAATAATAGAATTACATGTACCACAGAAATGTCGGAGTTTTATTCCACAAAAGAAAGGATCAGGATACCATGTGTCCCCGAAGGATACTTCCCCAAAGGACGATTTGGAAACGATTTGATCTGTCTTATACTTAGCTTTTCCGCGGAGTAACGTCAAGTTGCGAAAGCCAACTCTGCGGAAGAGGGGATTGTACATGCGAAGGACCAAGTCCTCCAGGCACATCTTACCCGGTAGCTTCCGTAAGAGTGGGTTCATCCACATCAAACTTACGAGAAACCGAGGGAGCCTGTATGAGGAAAACTTACGAATCTATCGTGAACAATGGAGCATTAAGGCAGATTGCTGTCATGCTGCTCGGAACATGCATTTTAGCTTTTACGTATTATCACATCAATGCTCAAAATCATTTGTCAGAAGGCGGATTTGCAGGCTTGGCCCTGCTGGGACATTACGCATTTGGCGTGTCTCCGGCTTGGAGTATGCTACTGCTTGATATTCCTGTCATATTGCTGGCCTGGGTACTGAAGGGCAGAAGATTCATGCTACTGGCATTGATCGGGGCGGTCGCCTTTTCCCTGTTTTATGCAGGATTTGAAAAGTATTCGACGCTGGTTATAGATCTGCACGGCAACTTGCTGGTAGCGGCTCTGCTTTGTGGAGTACTTACAGGCTTGGGTGCCGGAATCGTACTGCGATTCGGTGGAGCGACCGGGGGCGATGATATTTTGTCCCTGCTGATCAGCGAGTGGCGCGGATGGAAAATCGGTAACGTGTTTATCGTCAGTGACATCATTGTATTGGGATTATCGCTGTTGTATCTGCCTGTGAAGGAAACAATGTTTACCATACTGGCTGTGTGGCTCGCCGGAAAAATAATTACATGGACGACAACGTTCCAACTACACCGACCTGTGAAAAAGGTGCTGCCTGCGGCTATTCCAGCCCAAAAGGTAGTTGCCAAAACAGTGCCGGTCGTCCACAGCCTTCGTCAATAAGGAAAGGGTGTTACGTCAGGAGAGAAATCTTCCTACGTGACACCCTTTCGCTGTATCCAGGCTTCGTCAGGAAGGCTTAAAAGTAGAATGAATACGTCCGTTCCGGTCATAAATAATCGCCGAAATCTGCTGGGGGATAATCATGTTTGGTCCAAGGCATAGATAATCACTCCCTATAGCAGATGATGTATTATGTATTACCCGCTATCCGCTTAAACAAACAGAAAGCAAAGAAATGAATATATTTTAAATACGAAAGGAGAGAGCATTTGCTTGCCTGGGGTTTCGTCTTTACCATCATCATACATACTACAGATAGCTTGTCCTATGCCCTCCGGCTTGGCGGTTTGCGGGCGCGTCGGATTGGATTGGCCTTAACCGTTGCAGGTATGCTGCTGTTGGTTTCACGCACCTCTAATATGGCGCAGGGACCTTTACTTGGAGGTATGGTCGATCAGGCTAAGGCTGCCGTGCGAGCGGGTGGGGCTGATGTTAGACTGGAACTGTATATGCACGGGGTCCTACTGGCAGCAACCGTTGGAACCATGATCGCTATAATTTTGTATCCGACGGTGGTACGTATGTCGGCCAGATGGATTGTGCATCTGGAGCATACCGGGTCTATTCCGGCATTGGTGCGTCATTTAATGGTGCGCAGTCGCTGGAAGCATGTAGGCTACTACATGAAACGCCCAATCTGGTTCATGCTCACCTCACTGTTCAGGGGAGCGATCCCAAGCGTCTGATTACCCTGAATATAACTGTGACCGCGATATATACGACTGGAGTGGTGTCTGCATTATACGCATCATTCCAGTCGCCCGCTCAGGGTACAGCAATGTCTATGTCATCGGGCCTAATCAATGGTATGGCAACAATACTTCTAACTCTGTTAATTGATCCCAGATTGGCGGTATTGTCTGGAAAAATGCTGCGCGGGGAGCTGCCCTTAAATCGTATGAACAGTATGTACGGCTGGATGATCATTTCACGTCTGGGAGGTACCTTGCTTGCACAGTTGCTATTGGTGCCGCTCGCAATCTGGCTTGGATGGATTATGGGCTGACCCGAAGCCATCTGCGAAAGATGATTTCTGGGCCAGCCTAAAATGTTTTTGAAGTCTACTTACTTTTCAAATAATGACTTATAGGCTCCATAGCCTTCACGTTCCAAGTCTTCTTGAGGCACAAAACGGAGCGCGGCAGAATTAATACAATAGCGCAGGCCATCAGGACCTGGACCATCATCAAATACGTGTCCCAAATGGGAATCCGCTTCGCGACTACGGACCTCGGTACGAATCATAAAGTGGCTGAGGTCGTTTTTTTCTTTGACGTTATAGCTGCGTAGCGGCCGAGTAAAGCTGGGCCAACCGCAACCTGCATCATATTTGTCGAGCGAGCTGAACAAAGGCTCTCCCGAAACAATGTCCACATAAATACCTTCACCCTCATGGTCCCAAAACTCATTTTGAAAAGGGCGCTCGGTCGCGTTTTTTTGTGTTACTTCATATTGAATAGGTGTCAGTCGATCTTTAAGATCAGATTTATCTATTTTGCCTGACCAATTTTGCTCAATAAAATCTTCACGTCCGGAGCCTTTGCGGTAGCGCTTGTAATGCGCGGGATTCTTCTTATGATACTCCTGATGATATTCTTCCGCTTCATAAAAGGTTGCCGCAGGCAGAATCGGTGTAGCAATGGGCTTGTCGAAACGGCCGCTTTCACCCAGCGCTTTTTTGGAAGCTTCTGCCTTGATTCTTTGTTCTTCGTTATGATAGAAAATAGCTGTTTGGTAGGATGAGCCTCTATCGTGGAATTGTCCACCTTCATCCGTCGGATCAATCTGCTGCCAGAACAGTTCTAATAATTTTTCATATGGGAAGATTTGAGGATCAAATGTAATCTGTACTGCTTCTACATGTCCCGTTGTTTCGGAACATACCTCTTCATAGGTCGGGTTTTCCGTATGTCCTCCTGTGTAACCGGATCTTACCTTTAAAATGCCGGGTAGTTCCTCGAAGGGGGAAACCATGCACCAGAAGCAGCCGCCTGCAAAAGTTGCCTTCTCCACAGTGTTTGGATTGTTGGTGCTCATATTTGTCACTCCATTCTGAGAAAGTTTCAATTAGTTGTTATTTAAATAGCTTACAATTAAATTATATACGACATTTTCGCAAAATCCAATGGAACGACAGAAACAAACCAGCTTTGCAAATTTCTCTGGACTAAAAGCCACCGCCAACTTACATCCTTACAGATCCAGCGGCAGGCTCGCAGAAGCTATGATTTATTGACACGTTGAATCCTTTTGCGGTAAAGCACAAAGCCACCGCCCACCAGTGCTGTATACAGCAGCAAAATGAGCAAGCCAGTGACCGGACGTTCGGCAATAGTCCCACCTGCATAAGCGTATACCGCAATTGCAGGAAGCTTGCCAAGCGCCGTACCCAGCATAAAGCTCCAGAACGGAAAGCCTGCAACCCCGGCATATACATTCACAGCCGCCTGCGGGATGATCGGAATTAGGCGGGCCAGCAGCACAGCAGCAAAAGGCTCTCGCTCCATGACCCGGTTCAAGCGCTCCAAAGCTGGAATTCGCTCCAGATAAGCCCGTCCTTTGTCACGGAAGAGGGTACGTACCGCCCCGTAAACCACCAACGCAGCCAATGTAGTGCCGAGCCAGCAGATAAGTGCGCCTTGCCAGGCACCTGCTGCATAAGCAATGGAAGCGATTATCAGCTTGTAAGGCACAAATGGAATTAACGCGAATAGAAACGCGAGCAGCAGCAGAACTGGAAAGGAGGTTTGCTTGTTCGCCCAGGCGAGCCAATCATATCTGTAGATAAACGCGATGCAGAGCAGCGAAACATAAGCCGCGGCGAGTAGCCATTTTTTCATTTACATACCTCTTTCAATATCCCTGTTCGGCTTGTCGATTATACAGAAAAATATAGGGTTCACATTCCTAATCATGTGTGCTATACTTCCACTAATAGAATAGTTCCCAAAGGGGAGTAGCTCAACGAGTAAAGTCGTCATTACGGGATTTTTTAAATCCCCGGCTTTATTGGCAACGTAATGTTGTAAGCGAGACCTTTGCCAGGATTTTAGGAATCCGGGTAATGGTCTTTTTTTGATGCTAAATTTGGGTCAAGCGCCGTTTCCGGATTCCGTGAAATGGCGCTTTTTTAGTATAAAGCGCAGAACTAAGTACAGTATAGCAAATAAATAAAGAAGGTGGGAGAAACGTATGGATTTTTTGTCAATCGAGTTTTTAACCGCACTATTGTCAATCATTATCATTGATTTGGTGCTGGCTGGTGACAATGCGATTGTAATCGGTCTGGCAGCTCGTAATGTCGAGAAGGCCAATCAAAAAAAGGTCATTATTTGGGGGACGGTCGGTGCGGTCGTCATTCGTGTTATCGCTACTTTGCTGGTCACGTACTTACTGGAAATTTACGGCTTGCGTTTAATCGGGGGGCTTGCACTCATCTACATTGCTTACAAGCTGCTGGTTGAGGAGAAAAAACATGAAATCTCTGCAAACAATCAAATGTGGGCCGCGATTCGTACCATTATTATTGCCGACACCATGATGGGACTCGACAATGTACTTGCCGTTGCGGGAGCAGCTCATGGAAATATGTTGCTTGTTATTTTGGGACTGGCGATTTCCGTTCCGATTATGGTATGGGGCAGTACAATTATCTTGAAGCTGACCGAACGTTTTCCGATGGTCATTACAATTGGAGCTGCTGTTCTGGCCTATACTGCTGCCAAAATGGTAGTAGCTGAGCCGCTGATTGCACATTGGTTCACGAATGGGGTCGTCAAATACGGATTTGAAGTTCTGGTCGTTGTTCTGGTCGTAGCCATTGGAATGCGTGTTAAAAAAATAAAAAGTGAAAAAACAAGAAAACAAGCGCTGCACGCCTAAGCTAAGCACACTGAAATAATCGTAGCTGAAGCTGGACGCTCATGTATAGAGGCTGTTCCATCAGGTCTAACTAGATCGGGGGCAGCCTCTTTTCTTTGCTTGTCAGCGGACTTCCATGTAAACTAGACAACAGAAGAAATGAGTCATCAGAGGTGGGTATGATATGAATAAGCAAACGAAAACAAGAGTGGCTATTGCAGGTCTGGGCGGTATTGCCCGCAAAGTGTATTTGCCGCTGCTGACTGCGCACGAAGGTGTAGATATTGTAGGTGTCATGAACCGTTCGCAGGAGCCGGTCAGTTCCATTATGGAGCAGTACAGGCTGCCGAGAGGAACGACGGATGTGAAGGAAATGCTGGCATGGGAGCCGGAGGCTGTATTTATACATGCTGCGACCGAAGCCCATTTTGATCTGGTTATGGCGTGTATTGAAAAAGGTGTTGCGGTGTATGTGGATAAACCGCTGTCCTTTGATGCACGTCAAAATCTGGAAATGACCGCGTTTGCGGAGGCACAGGCTGTGCTGCTGGCGGTCGGCTTTAACCGACGTTTTGCCCCGCATTATGTAGCCGCTAAAGCGTACCTGGAGGAAGCAGGAGGTTTCAGCCAATGCGCGGCGATCAAGCATCGGACTGGATATGATCAGAGACCTGCGGCACAGACGGTTTATGATGACTTGATTCATATGCTCGATCTGTTATTGTGGCTGGGTGGCGATGATTATGAACTGCTGCATAGCAGTCTGGACACGACGAGTGAAGGATATATGAACGCTGCATTCGGGTCGGTACGTTTGGGAAATGCCTCTGGTAGTTACAGTATGAACAGACAGGCAGGGACTGACATTGAGAGGCTGGAGTTGCATGGGGCAGGTCGTTCCGTCGAGGTGACCAACATGGAACAGGCTATTTTTATGCAAAAAGATAAGCCGTCATTGTCACAATCTTTTGGAAGCTGGGACACAATCCTGGAAAGACGGGGATTCACTGGAGTGGTGAATCATTTTCTGGAGCATATTCATCGTCCAGAGGAGTGCAGTGTGCGTGCTGGCAGGGTGCTGGAAAGTCATATGTTGGCGGACGAACTCATTAGCCGTTTGAATAACTAACATAGAAGGAACGATAGCCAACAAGGCAGTCCAGACATCGAGAAATAGATTGAAGGAGAAATGAGCGAATGGAAGAGCACAACCGCGGTAAACAGTTAGAAGAGGCTATCATCGAAAATTATAAGCAGGAAGAGGATATGATGATCCTTGTGTTTGCGCAATGGTGCATCAATCACGGGCTGGAGCCAGAGGAACTGTATCATGCAGCTTATCCGCAGCAGGATAGCAATGAGCGTCTGCTGCGAGTGCGCAAGCTGACCGTATCGCGTGAAGAAGCGGGAGATATTCTGCTAGACACAGTATTAGGAGTGCTGTCCATGTTCGGAAATGAGGATTTGGCGATGGTCGTATCTGAAGCGGCTGCCCAGCTCCCGCCAGAACGGAAATAAGGTCCTCCAGCCGTATGTACTCAGGACGTTGTTTGAAAGAGAGGGTAAGCCGATGATGAAAGGTATAACCGCACCAAACACCTGTAAAGGGTGTGAAAGGGACATCGCTATTTCGGAAGAGCAAATTACCAGAATTATAAACAACATGAGACCCAGAATGGAATGTGTGACCGATGATGTGTACGAGGCCAGACTGTTAGCTTGTTCGCAATGTGATGAGTTAATGGGTGGGCATACGTGCAGCATCAGCGGAAGTATTGTCCGTGTACGCGCTCTGGCAGTCAATCAAAATTGTCCCGGCTATAGCGGCTCTCGCTGGCAAGGGACATCCTTGAAATGAAATAGGCTCAGACTCCACTGAACATGGGCTGTTTCTATGGTTAAGAACTAATCCGGCTACTTACTTCATTATATGATATTTTTATTGGAGGCTTTCGCTGTTCATCTAAAGCCCGCGATCACGAGCTAAAGTGGTCATACCATGGTCTGCCTTGAGGGCAGACTTTTGGTTTAGGTGGAGCTAGGGGTTAACGATTGACAAATAGAAGGCAATAAAATATATTAAACATGTAAAATATTTTTGTTTAATTATTAATATTTTTATTAACTATCTATACTGTTACATTTGGATGATTGTAAACGTTGAGATGGAAAAGAGATCAGGTAGACGCCATATTTTTTTAATTTTATGAAAGCGTAATCATTGAAGTGTATAGTCCAATGAACTTTACTATTTTTGAGGAGGGCTTGTCATGAAGGGTTCTATTGTTGTGCATACAGATTGGGAGCAAGGCGTTATTAACAAAAATATTTACGGACAATTTGCTGAGCATCTTGGACGATGTATTTACGAGGGTTTGTGGGTTGGTCAGGATTCCCCGATTCCAAATACGGACGGGATCCGTAATGATGTGGTAGAAGCGCTTAAAAAGCTAAATATTCCTGTGCTGCGTTGGCCAGGGGGCTGTTTTGCCGATGAATATCATTGGAAAGACGGCATCGGACCGAAAGAAAACCGCAAGAGAATGGTTAATACGCACTGGGGCGGTGTGGTTGAAAATAATCATTTTGGCACCCATGAGTTTTTCCAGCTGTGTGAGCTGTTAGACGCTGAGCCTTATATTTGCGGGAATGTTGGCAGTGGTACGGTACAGGAAATGTCGGAGTGGGTAGAGTACATGACCTTTGACGGAGAATCACCTATGGCCGCGTGGCGGCAGGAAAACGGGCGTGAGCAGCCATGGAAGCTTAGATATTTTGGCGTGGGTAACGAAAACTGGGGCTGTGGCGGCAATATGCGTCCGGAATATTATGCTGATCTGTATCGTCGTTATCAGACGTATGTCCGCAACTATGGCGAGAACCGGATATATCGGATTGCGGGTGGGGCGAATGTGGACGATTACCGCTGGACCGAAGTGCTGATGCGTGAAGCTAGGCATCTTATGGATGGCTTGAGTCTGCATAACTACACGGTCCCGGGTACCTGGGAAGCGAAACGGCAAGCAATCGGTTTTGATGAAGCGGAATGGTTTGAGACGATGAAAAAATCATTACATATGGATGAATTGATTACACGTCATTCTGCTATTATGGATCAATATGATCCTGACAAACGGGTAGGAATGATTGTGGATGAATGGGGGACCTGGTTCATGACCGAGCCGGGTACCAATCCGGGCTTCCTGTATCAGCAAAATACGATGCGCGATGCGCTTGTAGCTGGATTGCACCTACACATTTTCCACGATCACCATGACCGTGTACAAATGACGAATATTGCTCAAATGGTCAACGTTTTGCAGGCTATGGTTCTGACCGAAGGACCTGCTATGCTACTGACGCCGACATACCATGTATTTGAAATGTTCAAGGTGCATCAGGATGCACAAGCGCTGGCTACCCATAAAACCGTAGGCAATTATGAATATGATGGTAATTCCATTCCACAGGTAAGTGTGTCCGCTTCCAAGGCGAAGGACGGATTTATTCATGTGAGTTTGTGCAACGTCCATCCAGGCGAGGCGGCCTCCTTGAATCTGGAGCTGAGAGGGCTGGAAAACGTTAAGCAAATTAGCGGCGTTGTTCTCTCCAGTGAGGATATGCAGGCACACAATACATTTGATCAGCCGGAACGTGTGAAAACGGAAACTTTCACTTCCTTCCAGCAGCAAGGTCAGAGCTTGGATGTTACACTGCCACCGATGTCGGTAGTGATGCTGACGATTGCACCGTAGATATTTTGTAAACTCAGAAGAAATAAGAAGTATGAATTTGGAAATCGGAACAAAACCTTGATGAAGCCAAGAAAGGCTCTCTCAAGGTTTTATTTTTACCAATACTACAATTGCTCACGGTGGATCACTCTGAATTCCTTGGGCGACATGCCGAAGCGGGAGCGAAACACGCGGTGAAAATACGTATAGTTTGCAAAACCGGACGATTCGGCGGCTTGTTCGAGTGACATGGGGCTGAAAATGATTCGCTCTCTCGCCATATTGAGTCTGATGTCCAGCGTGTACTGCATAATGCTTGTATCGAAGGTTTCCTTGAACAGATGTACTGCCCGCGATACGCTGATCCCGACATGTGAAGACACGTCATCCAGTTTGAAGTTGGAGGATGCATTTTCCTCAATATAATTTTTAATCTGATAAGCGAGATAATTGTGATGGGTGGAAGTCGGATGCTCGGACAGCATACGGTCAAACTCCAGGCAAAGAATGCGCATGTAATAGCTCGATATTTCCGGGTAAGGATTAGAAATACGCCGCTGTTCCATCACAAGCTGCCGAAATAGGCCAAGCAGTGCTTCGGTAAGCTGGACCTTGATGCGGTTGGGTCGTTTGTGATGGTGCCACCACTCATCTACCCAAGAGCCTCCAAAAAAAATGTGATAATCTCCGCTCTCCACGACCAGTTCCCCCATGGGATTTAACTCACTGTGAATGTCCAGCTCATAAGGCTCGGTAGGATTGAACAGCAGCAGGTCACCCGCCTCAATCCGTGTCATTTCCCCGTTAATGCGGGCCTGGCAGCGTCCGTCTGTTTGCAGACGAAACAAATAATTTTTGATCCCTTCAGGCTGGTTCGAATAAAAAGGCTTACGATGGAAGGAATAGCCTGCGGTAAGAACCTGACAAGGCTCGACGATAGACATGATGATGACTCCTTTGGGCATGTAGCTGCTTCAAATATTGACCAGATTGTTCATGTTTTAATCATATTATTCATTTTAAACGAAACGGAAATAGAATACTATTGTGTCTGTAAGGCTTATAGCAGAATACATGTTGGAGGCCAGGGGGGGTGACGAAGTGGAACGAATGAAGGCCGGGATTATCGGCTGCGGCAACATTAGCGCGGCATATCTTGAAAATCTCCAAAACAGTCCGCTTATCGAAGTGGTGGCCGTGGCTGATTTATTGGAGGAAAGGGCCAAAGCGAGGGCCAATGAATTTAATATTGAAAACGCATACAAGGTAGATGAATTGCTTCGTAAGCCCGAGATTGAGCTTGTTATTAATCTGACCGTGCCTGGCAGCCATGCACTGACGGATATGGCGATACTGGAGGCAGGCAAGCATGTGTACAGTGAAAAGCCTTTGGCGGTTTCCTTGGAGGATGGCAAACGCGTTCTGGATCTAGCCAAGGCAACAAACCTGCGTGTCGGCTGTGCCCCGGATACATTTCTTGGCGCGGGTATTCAGACTGCACGCTATGCCATACAAAACGGAATGATTGGGCAGCCCGTAGCCGCTACTGCCTTTTTTATGGGCAGAGGTCCCGAGTGGTGGCATACTGATCCGGAATTTTTCTATGCCGCTGGGGGCGGTCCGATGTTTGACATGGGACCTTACTATTTGACGTCGCTGATCCATGTGCTGGGTCCGATCCGGCGAATCAGCAGTTCAGTGGGCATTCAGGTTCCTGATCGTCACATACATTCCGGTCCCAAAAGCGGCACACCTCTGCGGGTACAGACACCAACGCATTTGGCCGGAACAATGGATTTCCATAACGGAGCCATTGTAACGCTCATTACCAGCTTTGACATTCAGGGGGCGTCAGATCTGCCACGTATTGAAATTTATGGTACGGAAGGAACCTTAAGTTTGCCTGATCCGAACTTTTTTAACGGAGATGTCAAGCTTCGCCGATCTGGAGAGGAAACCGCAGAGCTCGTGAAACCTTTATTTGAGTGTGGGAAGAACGAACGCGGAATAGGTGCGGGTGAGATGATGAGAGCCATTCGCAGTGCAAAGAACCACCGTGCTAACGTGGAACTGGCCTATCATGTATTAGAGGCAATGCACGCTTTTCAGCGCTCCTCATTGGAAGGTAAGCATATTACGTTGGAAAGTACAGTTGAGCCAGACGAGGATTTGTATTATGGGACAGATATAACGATTCATCCATCCTAATTGAAGAGGTGAAGGACAATGGCTAAAGTAGGATTGCAATTGTACACAGTAAGGGAAGAGCTTGAACGGGATTTTGAAGGTACGTTGCGCAAGGTAGCTGAGCTGGGCTATAAAGGGGTTGAATTTCATGCCTTTTTCGGACGTAGTGCCAAGGATGTCAGAGCGCTTTTGGATGAACTGGGCATGGAAGTTATTGGAACTCATATTCAATATACCCGCTTGCTGGACCATTTGGATGAGGAGATCGCTTACCACAAAGAATTGGGCAACAAGTACCTGATCGTTCCTTATTTAACCGAGGAACAGCGCCAGTGGGATGAGATTTTTGCCAATCTGCATCGTATTGGTGAAAAAGTGAAAGAACAGGGTCTGATTTTGGCTTATCATAATCATGATTTTGAATTGACGGAGAAAATCAGTGATCGTCCGGTATTTGATGCTCTATACGATGCAGTTCCCGCTGATTTGTTGCAGGTCGAAATGGATACTTGTTGGGTATACTATGGAGGCTATGATCCTGTGGAATACATCGGACGTTATCGCGGACGCCTGCCTATCATTCATTTAAAGGATATGGCACGTGACGAGCAGCATAAAGCAGTTACCGTAGAGCTTGGCCAAGGAGAAGTACAGCTCCAGGCCGTTACAGACGCCGCTATTCAGGCAGGCGTGGATTGGATCGTCGTGGAACAGGATTTCAGCTCGAATCCTCCAATCGAAAGCATTGAAACCAGCTTTAAGTGGCTCCAACAATACGCAGCTCAGGGAGGAAATATTCATGTCTAAAACACTCAAAGTCGGAATTATTGGTTGTGGGGGCATTGCAACTGGCAAGCATTTGCCGAGTCTTGCCAAGCAAAAGCGTGCAGAGATCGTCGCTTTCTGTGACATCATTCCGGAACGCGCGGAGGAGGCAGCAGCAAAGTTTGGTGCTGAAGGCTCCCAGGTTTATAGTGATTACCGTAAGCTGCTTGAAAATAAGGACATTGAAGTCGTACATGTATGTACACCCAACGACTCGCACTCGGAAATTACGGTCGCTGCGCTTGAGGCAGGTAAGCATGTTCTGTGCGAAAAGCCGATGGCCAAAACTGCGGAGCAGGCGCGGGAAATGCTCGCTGCAGCCAAGCGTACAGGTAAAAAGCTGTCCATTGCGTATCAAAATCGTTATCGCGATGATAGTTTGTATCTGAAACAATTGGTCGAGCAGGGAGAGCTTGGCGAGATTTACCTGGGCAAAGCCATCGCTCTGCGTCGACGCGCGGTTCCGACATGGGGAGTATTCTTGGATGAAGAGAAGCAGGGCGGCGGTCCACTTATTGATATTGGGACGCATGCGCTCGACCTGACTCTCTGGCTAATGGATAATTACAAGCCTAAAAGCGTGCTGGGCTCAACCTTCCATAAACTCGGAGATCGTAAAAACGCGGCGAATGCCTTTGGACCATGGAACCCTGAGGAATTTAAGGTGGAGGATTCTGCCTTTGGTTTCATTACCATGCAAAATGGAGCCACTATTGTATTGGAATCCAGTTGGGCATTGAACGTTGTAGAATTTGGCGAAGCCAAGACCTTGTTATGTGGGACTGAGGGCGGAGCCGATATGCAGGACGGTCTACGAATTAACGGGGAGAAGAACAGCCGCTTGTTTGATACAAAAATTGATCTGGATGCGGGCGGTGTAGCTTTTTACTCTGGAGAAACGGAAAACGAAGCGGATCGCGAAGCTCGTCTGTGGATCGAATCCATTCTGGACGAGAAAGAGCCGCTTGTGAAGCCAGAACAGGCGCTGGTAGTTACTGAAATTTTAGAAGCTATCTATGAATCGGCGCGTACAGGAAAAGCCGTCTATTTTGATTAAGCCCGCAAGTATCCTGAATAGGCCATCATTATAAGATAAGCCGCTTCTTTCACATATAATACAGGGAGGGATTACGTTTGAAACTTGGAGTATTTATGGTATTGTTCGGCGGACGTTCACTGGAAGAGGCTTTGGACTATGTAGCATCCCAAGGACTGGATGCAGTAGAAATCGGCACAGGCGGTAACCCGGGCGATAAGCACTGCAAGCCGGATGAACTGCTGGATAACGAAACAGCGCTCAAAAACTTCAAAAAAGCAGTAGAGTCCCGTGGACTGACCATTAGCGCACTCAGTTGTCACGGCAACCCGCTCCATCCGCAAAAGCATTTGGCACAGGCCGATCACGAGGCGTTTCTTAAAACGGTTCGTTTGGCAGAAAAGCTGGAAGTTCCCGTTGTGAACACCTTTTCCGGCTGTCCGGGTGATCATGAGGATGCGAAGTATCCGAACTGGCCTGTGGCGCCGTGGCCGAATGATTTTCAGGAAGTGCTAAAATGGCAATGGGAAAATAAAATTATCCCTTACTGGACCGAAGCCGGAAAATTTGCAGCAGATCATCACGTCAAAATCGGGCTGGAGCTGCATGGAGGCTTTTCCGTTCATACGCCAGCGACCTTGCTTCGTCTGCGTGAAGCGGTCGGGGAGGTCATTGGTGCCAATCTGGATCCGAGCCATATGTGGTGGCAGGGCATTGATCCGGTGCAGGCGGTTCAAATTCTGGGCCGAGCAGGAGCCATCCACCATTTTCATGCCAAGGATACGACGATTGACCCGATTAATGTGAATAAATACGGTTTAACCGATATGCAGGATTACTCGAATATGCTGGATCGCGCTTGGCAGTTCCGTACTGTCGGATACGGACATGATATCAAAACATGGGCGGATATTATTAGTGCTCTTCGCTTGGTGGGTTACGATTATGTAGTGAGTATTGAGCACGAGGATGGTCTGATGTCCGTCGAGGAAGGCTTTACTAAAGCCGTTCACAATCTTCGCCAGGTCCTCATTGAAGAACCTCTGAGCGAGATGTGGTGGGTCTAACCTAATAGGGGGAAGTATTGATGATTAACGTCACCATTTGGAATGAATTTTTGAACGAGAAGCTGAATGACGAAGCAAAACAGGTATATCCTGATGGAATACACAAGGCATTGGCTGATGGCCTCTCAGGCGAAGGGTTTGCAATTCGAACGGCTACGTTGCGTGATGATGCTGAACATGGATTGGGGGAAGAAATCCTGAATTCCACAGATGTGCTGCTGTGGTGGGGGCATAAAGCACATGACCAGGTGAGTGATGAAGTTACAGCCCGTGTAGTAAAGCGGGTACAGGAAGGCATGGGCTTGATCGTGCTGCACTCGGGACATTTTTCCAAGCCGTTCAAAGCCCTAATGGGCACAAGCTGTGATCTCAAATGGAGAGTGGCAGGAGAACAGGAAATTATTTGGTCCGTAAATCCATCCCACCCCATTGCGAATGGCATTGACGCCAAAATTTTGTTAGAGCGCGAAGAGATGTACGGTGAGTTTTTTGATATTCCAGCGCCGGATGAATTGGTCTTTGTCAGCAACTTTGAAGGTGGAGAGGTGTTCAGAACCGGTTGTACCTTCCGTCGTGGCAGTGGTAAAATATTTTATTTCCGCCCGGGTCATGAAACGTATCCGACCTATTACCAGCCCGATATTCTGAAGGTCATTGCCAATAGTATACGCTGGGCTTATCCGACAGGTATTGTTAAACCAATATATGGTAAAAACGAGCCTGTTAGACCTCTCGGTGGTGTGTTGGTATAATTTCCATTTATTCATTCCAATAAGTATGATATTGAATAGACTGGCAGGCGGAAATCTCTTGAGATTCCGTCTGTTTTTTATTTAACGTATTTGCCATATACCTCTTATGCAGGTTTGTTGTATAATCAGCTTTGGTCATGGCACTTTATCGGATCAGGTATTAATTAAGAAGAAAGTGTTTTCTTTCGGGATAAAGTATGCTAAAATGATATATACTAACAAAAGGAAAGCTTTATCAAACCGAAATGCTAAAGAAGGTGAAAAATATGGAGGGTCAACCGCAACTTACAAAAATGTGTCCGCGTTTTGAAAGTGCCTTTTCATGTCTGGGTAAGCGTTGGAACGGACTCATTATTCAATCCATGATGACCGGTCCCAAGCGTTTTAAGGATATTTCCAATCTGATTCCCACAATGAGCGATAAAATGCTGTCTGAGCGGATGAAGGATCTGGAGAATGAAGGAATTCTTACACGTCATGTATACCCGGAAACTCCTGTCCGCATTGAATATGAGCTGACAACCAAAGGCCGTGCACTTCAGCCGGTAATGGAACAGATTCAATATTGGGCCGAGGAATGGATTAGATGAGTATCAAGCCGAATAAACGTTTTTCATAGCAAAACAGCCTTTTCCTAGGAAAAAGGCTGTTTTTTTATTTTGTAATACTTAATAGCTTTTGGCGCGGCCTGCGATTGAAAACAATCCTGTCGCAGTATGACGGGGTACGCGAGTTTGAATATCGAGCGCTGCCGTACGGAACGTACCGAGGCAGGAATGGCAAAGTCTTCCTGCATAAATCGGGGAATGGCAAGACTCGCAAGGATAATCAAGCTGGCTATAGGTTGAGGGAAACTTGCCTGCTCTCACCCAGTCTGTGAGCAAATCCATAGGTGTATCGGTTACTTCACTAAGCTGGCGAGTATGAGTAGTGGGGTGTTTCCACAAATAGTTAGAACAGCGGTCATAAAATAAATTTTCTTCTTGAATACAAGTATTGCACAGGTTTCTAAGATTTTGGCGGAAAACGGAACCACACTTTGGGCAATTAGCAGTATGTATCTCCATAGAAACCAGTCCTTTATATCGAGTTATAGTGAATATTTAAATTTATTAGTTATATATTACTATGACTTTATACCTATATCAATCTTTATTTAAGGAAGAGACGTTTTTTAAGTGTATGCTAAAATCTGCATTGACATGACATTGTTACTTATGTATCATTACTTACATAAAGTTACTTATTGATAAAAAATAATTGATAAATGATAAGGGGATTTTCACATGATGCCATCTTTGTTTTTAGCCCACGGATCACCTATGCTTGCTATTGAACAGACAGAATATACTGCTTTTCTGGAGCAGCTTGGAAAGAGTATTCGCCCGAAGGCTATTGTTATCTTTACCGCCCATTGGGAGACGCAGACATTGACAATTAGTTCGATAGACGACGTTTACGATACAATTTATGATTTTGGCGGTTTCCCGCCGGAGCTGTATGCGGTGAAATATCCAGCGCATGGTTCGGCGGAGCTGGCGGCCAAGTTGAAAGAATTATATGAGCAAAAGGGTATTGACGCACAAACGGACCAAGTGCGAGGGCTGGATCATGGGTCCTGGACACTTTTGCATCGTATGTATCCTGAGGCGGACATTCCGGTAGTCCAGATTTCCGTGAATCCGTTTCTATCGCCTAAAGCACAATATACTATCGGTGAAGTGCTGCGCGGGTTGGGTGAGCAGGATATTTTGGTCATTGGCAGTGGTGTAACTGTTCATAATCTGCGCATCGTCAAATGGGGAGAAACGAAAACAGAGCGTTGGGCTCTTGATTTTGATGACTGGATTATTGAAAATGTACAGAGTGGAGATGTGGAGGCTTTGGATCGCTATGACAGCGAAGCCCCATATGCTCGTCAAGCGGTACCGAGAGCTGAACATTTTGTACCGTTGTTTATTGCCATGGGGAGTGGAGATCCGGCGAATAAGGCCAAGGTCATCCATAGGAGCTATGAAATGGGGAATTTAAGTTATCTGTGCTTCCAGTTCTAAAAGTGTGGAGAAGGATGTTGGCGGGGTGTTAGGCGCTTCCCGATTCATTTGATCTTACGATCGCTGTTGCAGCGGGATTCTTTTGGGTTGTATAAGATATTTAGAGGTGAGAATCCCGCTGCAAAGGCGAACGCTCCGCTTCTTCAGATTCAAATGAATCGCTCCGCTACTACCCGCCTTTATAAGAAGGGGGAGTGGAATTAATTAAGGGAGAGTTATAAGCCATTATTAGCTTATAACTCTCCCCTTTACATTCAAAACAATATAATCTGAACTAAAAAATGTACATAGAAAACGGAGTAGGCGGAATGGTGCTGTACAAGCGGAGCGGTCGCTTTTGTCCCCGGATTTCTACTTTGATCATAGGCTTAATTCCAGAAATCCGGGGGCGGTGGCAATGGGAAGCACCATCTGACTGCGCAGTGGCGCAATAGGTAACTTTTAAGTTTAGCTTATATATTTATTAGATCCGGCAAATCTCACGCGGGCACAGTTCACAATGACATACACCTTGTAGCATCTCCAAATCCTTGACGACGATCATACCATTATCATATTCGACTGCATTTTTTTTACGCAAATCACTCAGCATCCGGTTTACACTTTCGCGGGTGGCACCGATCATATTAGAGAGGTCAGTATGAGTGATTTTTTTATGAATAAGGATATGTTCCCCATGAGGCTCTCCATAGGTGTTACACAGGCGGATTAACGTGGAGCACAGAGCACCGGGCTTGCCGTACATCATCAGATCGCGAAATTTGGTCTGAGTAATACGGTGGTGGGACCCCATCCATTTCATAAAGTCAATGGCAAAATCACAGTGCTGGCAAATAAGCAGCTCCAAATCCGTATGATCGACAACACCGATATCACTGTCCTCCAGAACTTCGGCAGAAAAGGAGTGCTTGGTACCGAAAAATGGATCAGCTTGACCAATCAGATCGCCGCTTTGGTACATATATAGTATAAGTTCCTTACCTTCATCCGTTGTTTTCGTTACTTTCACGCGTCCGCGTTTGATATAAAACAGCTTATCCGCTGTATCTCCTTCCCAGAACAGATGTGAGCTTTCTGGCATGACCCGATCTTTCATCATCACTTGCAGCCGGTTGAAGCTGGCCTCCGAGAAGCAACAGGTGTTGCCGCGGGCTTCCATTACGTTTGCAGGGTTTCTCATCGTCCATTTCCCCTTTGTTTCCTTTGTTTTTTTATCTGCAACTTGATCAATTCAAATTCATTATATACCTGTGCTATGCGTTTTTGGGGCAAGAAGAGGGGGGAAAAGTGGCAGAATTCCAAACTTTGTGATTTAATTCACTCCATAAAATAAAATTTTAAATAGATTGTGAAAAAAATCACAATATATCTTGAAAAGCTGTGTTACGATCAATGCGTGAACAAGAGATAGTACATGAGATAACAGGAGGATGAGGGAAATGGCTGTTAAAAACGAGGTTATCCAAAAAGAGCAAAGCGCTGAGCAGTATATTCAAACACTGATTGACCGGGGGAACCGGGCACAGCAGGCTTTCATGAGCATGAATCAGGAGCAGATTGACGAAATCGTACAAGCTATGGCACTCGCAGGGATGGATAAGCACATGCATCTGGCGAAGCTGGCTGTTGAAGAAACAGGACGCGGTGTGTACGAGGACAAAATCACCAAAAACATGTTTGCAACAGAATATGTCTATCATAGTATCAAAAATGAAAAAACCGTCGGTGTCATTGAAGATAATGACTTTGACAGTTTTCAAAAAATAGCAGAACCCGTCGGCATCATTATGGGGATCACTCCAGTGACTAATCCGACTTCAACTACAATGTTCAAAGCGTTGATTGCTATTAAAACACGTAACCCAATCATTTTCGGTTTCCATCCATCCGCTCAATCGTGTAGTGCGGAAGCAGCTCGCGTCTTGCTTGAAGCAGCCGTCAAACATGGTGCTCCGGCCGATTGTATTCAATGGATTGAAGCTCCATCGATGGATAAGACAAATTCACTTATGAATCACCCTGATGTGGCATTGATTCTGGCAACTGGTGGATCAGGTATGGTTAAGGCGGCATATAGCTGCGGTAAACCTGCTCTGGGTGTAGGCCCAGGTAACGTGCCTTGCTTTATTGAAAAAACAGCAGACATCAAGCAGGCCGTGAATGACCTCATCCTCTCCAAATCTTTTGATAACGGTATGATCTGTGCTTCCGAGCAAGCGGTTATTATCGAAGAGCCAATCTTCGAACAAGTGAAAAAATTGATGATCGCTAACGGTTGCTACTTTGTAAATAAAGAAGAAGCAGCTAAGCTCACTCAAGGAGCTATGAATGTCGAGAAATGTGCAGTGAACCCAGCTATTGTCGGACAGTCTGCTGTAAAAATTGCTGAAATGAGCGGTATCACCGTACCAGCAGGAACTAAAATTTTGGTTGCTGAGATTGAAGGAGTAGGAACAAAATTCCCATTGTCTGCGGAAAAATTGAGTCCTGTATTGGCTTGCTATAAAGTGAAAAATGCTGAACAAGGTATTCAACGCGCTGCTGAAGTCGTGGAATTCGGGGGCATGGGCCACTCGTCCGCTATTCATTCGAACGATGAGGACGTTATCGCTCGGTTCGCAAACCGTTTGCAAACAGGCCGTATCATTGTAAATTCGCCTTCCACACATGGTGCGATCGGTGACATTTACAACACCAACCTTCCATCGCTGACACTCGGTTGTGGTTCGTACGGACGTAACTCGACTTCGTCGAACGTATCGGCAGTCAACTTGATTAATGTGAAAAGGGTGGCGAAACGTACGGTGAATATGCAATGGTTCAAAGTACCTTCCAAAATTTATTTTGAAAAAAATTCGACTCAGTATCTTGCTAAAATGCCTGATATCACACGCGTAGCCATTATTACAGACCCTATGATGGTGAAACTCGGATATGTGGATCGTGTCATCCATTATTTACACCAGCGTCAAACACCAGTAGCTATCGAAGTGTTCTCGGAAGTAGAGCCAGACCCATCGACAGTTACGGTAGAACGTGGTACTGAAATGATGAGACGTTTCCAACCGGATTGCATTATTGCCTTGGGTGGCGGTTCGCCAATGGATGCAGCTAAAGGCATGTGGATGTTCTATGAATACCCAGATACTGACTTCAACAACTTGAAACAAAAATTCATGGATATCCGCAAACGGATCTACAAGTACCCGCGTCTTGGTCAGAAAGCACAATTTGTGGCCATTCCTACAACCTCGGGTACAGGTTCGGAAGTTACGTCGTTCGCAGTTATTACAGATAAAAATCAGGGCAACACGAAGTATCCGCTGGCTGACTATGAGCTGACTCCTGATGTGGCAATTATTGACCCTGAGTTTGTATACTCGCTGCCTAAAACAGCTGTAGCGGATACAGGTATGGACGTACTGACACATGCCATCGAGGCCTACGTGTCCGTAATGGCTAGTGACTACACAGACGGTCTGGCAATTAAAGCCATTCAACTGGTATTCCAATACCTGGAGCAATCAGCTCTGAGTGGCGACAAACTGGCTCGTGAAAAAATGCATAATGCTTCCACACTGGCAGGGATGGCGTTTGCCAATGCATTCCTGGGTATTAACCACAGTCTTGCGCACAAATGGGGCGGACAATACCATACAGCGCATGGTCGCACGAATGCCATTCTGTTACCACACGTCATTCGTTATAATGCGAAAAAACCGACGAAATTCGCTTCGTTCCCTAAATATTCGCACTTTGTTGCGGATGAGCGTTATGCAGAAATTGCACGCATACTGGGGCTGCCTGCCCGTACCACGGAAGAAGGGGTTAACAGCCTGATCGAAGCAATCCGCAAGCTGAACAAAACACTCGGTATCGAGGAATCGTTCCAGCAAATCGGCTTCGATGCAAAGGACTTTGAATCGCGTGTAGATTATCTGGCTGACCGCGCTTTTGAGGATCAATGTACAACTGCGAATCCAAAATTGCCGCTGGTTACTGAATTGGCTGATGTATACCGCAACGCCTTCTACGGACGTTTTGACCAATAATATATAGGTACGAAGAGGCTTGTAACAAAGCATTTTCTAGTTCAATACTAATGCAGGCTCTCTATAATAGAGGGCCTGTTGGTTTGGGAAGGGAGGTGAGCGGCAAGGATAAAGATATAGGCGTAAAGCTAGGGAAAATAAAGTGACAAAAATCACTTGTATTGTGATTTTTGTCACATACTGCACTCTGTCATTATTCTACAATAAGGGTGTAAGAAAGGTCCCGACACTGAGCGTAAGGCATCGGTGAAAAGGCCGGGCTTAAGAGATTTATTTATAGTGAAAAAAATCACAAGTCCGGAAGACCAAACAATTGGAGGGATTTACATGTCGGTGATTGAGAGAGAATTACAAGAGCAACAATCTGGCTGGAGAGGTTTTAAAAAAGGTAAATGGACTAAAGAAGTAAACGTCAACGATTTTATTGAAACCAATATCTTACCTTATGTCGGCAACGAAGAATTTCTAGTTGGCCCTACCGCCAACACAACTGCACTGTGGGATATTGTATCCGATCTTACCAAAAAAGAGTTGGCAAACGGCGGCGTGCTTGATGTAGACGTGAATACGCCATCCACCATTATTTCACATAAGCCGGGCTATCTGGACCGGGATAAAGAACAAGTTGTCGGTGTACAAACAGACGCTCCATTCAAACGCTCCTTGCAGCCGTTTGGTGGAATCCGGATGATGATCGACGCTTGCAAAGCCTATGGCTTTGAAGTACCGCAAAGCATTGTTGATATCTTCACTCATATTCGCAAAACGCATAATCAGGGTGTATTCGACGCTTATACCGATGATATGAGAGCAGCTCGTAAAGCGGGTATTATCACTGGTTTGCCAGATGCATATGGTCGTGGCCGTATTATCGGTGACTACCGTCGTGTAGCACTGTATGGTGCAGATTTCCTGATTAAAGACAAAAAGGCTCAACTGAAAAGCCTTGAAGTGGATTCGATGGAGGAAGATGTAATCCGTTTGCGTGAAGAAATTTCCGAGCAAATTCGCGCTTTGAACGAGTTGAAACAAATGGCTGCTGAGCATGGTTTTGACATCTCAAAACCTGCTAACACCGCTAAAGAAGCTTTCCAATGGGTATATTTTGGCTATCTGGCAGCGATCAAAGAACAAAATGGTGCAGCAATGTCCTTGGGACGTGTATCTTCCTTCCTTGATATTTATACTCAACGTGATCTGGAAGAAGGCGCAATGACAGAAGAACAAGCACAAGAATTGGTTGACCATTTTGTTATGAAACTGCGTATTGTTAAATTCCTGCGCACACCTGATTATAACGAACTGTTCAGCGGAGACCCAACATGGGTAACTGAATCCATTGGTGGTATGTCCATTACTGGAGAAACTCGGGTTACTAAAAACAGCTTCCGTTTCTTGCACACCCTGTACAATCTGGGTCCTGCACCGGAACCAAACCTGACTGTACTGTGGTCCGAAAAACTGCCTGAAGGCTTCAAAAAATATTGTGCCAAAGTTTCTATTGAAACTAGCTCCATTCAGTATGAAAATGATGATCTGATGCGTCCGATTTATGGCGATGATTATGGTATTGCTTGTTGCGTATCGGCTATGAAAATCGGTAAACAAATGCAATTCTTTGGTGCCCGTGCCAACCTGGCTAAAGCTCTGCTGTATGCCATTAACGGCGGTGTGGATGAAAAATCAGGTGCTCAAGTAGGTCCTGAATATCCTGCAATTACAGGTGAAGTGCTGGATTACGAGGAAGTGCTGAGCCGCTTCAAGCCAATGATGGAATGGTTGGCAAAGCTGTATATGAACACTTTGAACGTTATTCACTACATGCATGACAAATACAGCTACGAACGGATTGAAATGGCGCTGCATGACCGTGATATTGTTCGTACGATGGCTTGTGGTATTGCGGGTCTGTCCGTTGCCGCCGATTCCCTGAGCGCCATTAAACATGCGAAGGTGAAACCGATCCGTAACGAAAAAGGCATCGCCATTGACTTTGAAATTGAAGGCGAATACCCTTGCTACGGTAATAACGATGATCGTGTAGATAACATCGCAGTAGAACTGGTAGAGTCCTTCATGGGCATGATCCGCAAGCATAAAGCTTACCGGAATGCGATTCCTACTCAATCTGTTCTGACCATTACTTCCAACGTGGTGTACGGTAAGAAAACAGGTACAACACCAGATGGACGTAAAGCAGGCGAACCATTTGCACCAGGTGCGAACCCAATGCACGGACGCGACAAAAAAGGTGCTTTGGCTTCCCTCGGCTCCGTAGCTAAATTGCCTTACGAGCACAGTCTGGATGGTATTTCGAATACCTTCTCCATCGTGCCTAAAGCACTGGGTAAAGAAGAAGAAACACGCAAAACGAATCTCGTTTCCATGATGGATGGCTACTTCGGAAGCCATGCGCATCATCTGAACGTCAACGTGTTTGCTCGTGAACAATTGCTGGATGCGATGGATCACCCAGAAAACTATCCACAGCTAACGATTCGCGTATCAGGTTATGCTGTTAACTTTATCAAGCTGACTCGTGAACAACAGATGGATGTCATTAACCGTACTTTCCACGGTACAATGTAACTAAGCTTTACGTATCATATATTACAACGACGCACGCATAGCGGATGCGGGAAGGATGATGCAACATGTTGAAAGGTCACATACACTCATTGGAAACCTTCGGGACCGTCGATGGTCCCGGCATCCGCTTCGTGCTTTTTATGCAAGGATGCTTGTTAAAATGTCAATATTGCCACAATCCGGACACCTGGGCTTTAAATGAAGGCAATCCAATGACACTGCAGGAGGTATTGGCTGAAATTGAGCCATATTTAGCCTACTACCGTTCTTCGGGAGGCGGATTGACCGTATCTGGTGGAGAACCGACACTGCAAGCGCATTTTGTAGCAGAGCTGTTCAAAGAAGTGAAGCAACGCTGGAATTTGCACACGACGCTGGACAGTAACGGTTTTAATGACGCAGGCCGTATCCATGAACTGCTGGACGTAACGGACTTGGTATTGCTGGATATTAAGCATATTGACAATGACAAGCATATTAAGCTTACAGGCAAGTCCAATGACCGTATGCTAAGTACGGCACGCTGGTTGTCTGAACAAGGGCGCAAGATGTGGATTAGACACGTGTTTGTACCGGGTATTCATGATGATGAACAGGATCTGTTGAATTTGGGACGGTTTATCGGAACGTTGAACGGAGTCGAAAAGTTCGAAATTTTACCCTACCACCAAATGGGGGTATACAAGTGGGAAATGCTCGGCAAGGCGTATCCGCTGGAAGGGGTTCCGTCCCCTACAGATGAAGAGGTTCAACGGGCTTACCGTCTCATTGAAGAGGGCCGTCTGGAGACCGCAGGGATAAATGCCGTCGGCCGTCCGTCATAATATTGAATGGCCTTTAAAATACTTTCTGGTTATGAAGCCGCCGTCCCATCAGGTCAGATGGGCGGCGGTTTTTTGTTGTAGAATTTCTTGCAGCCACAGGAGAAAGTTCCCTTTTTTTCATGTTCAGCAAAATTCCCAGCAACTTTTGGGTAGCAGCCGCGTCTAATAGTATGACTTTTTACGGGAATGATAATAATTTGGTAATAGAAGGAGACAGAGAATGAATTTCAAGAAATGGACCATGCTCACCGCGCTTGCGGTAGCCCAGGTGGCCGCAGTAGCCCCTGTAGGAGCAGAAGCAATATCCACTGTTCAATCCACCGATTCGGTTAGCGGACAGCAGGCTCAGGCCAATGTCACAGATTCCGGCGTTCAGAATAGCATCGGGGGACAAGATAGCACTGGAACACCAAATGACACGGTGACACCTGATAACACAGGCGTATCCAATGATCCTTTGTCCGGCTTGCCGACGGATACAACCAACGGATCGAACGTATCCAATGATGTATACGGTGGAGACGGAACGATCACCAACCCTGGTGGTTCTCCAACATCCATGAGTGCAAATCAACTGATTTTGTACTTGAACAGCGCAAAAATGGAACAAAACGGACAGGTGTACACGGCCACTCAGCCGATGACAGTCAAGGACGGTGTTTCTTATGTAGCTATCCGTTCGCTGGTCAGCCGCGTCGGATTACAGTTTAGTTATGACACTGCTACCAAGGAAACCGTTATCACCCAAGGGACAAACGTGCTGCGCTTCAAGACTGACAGCAAGGTTTACACGGTTAACGGTGAAGCTAGACAAATGAAGGGGCCGGCATTCCAACAAAAGAACGTATTTATGGTGCCATTGACGTCTATTACACAGGCCTTAAATATTCCTTATACTGTAAATAATATAACAAAACAGGTTATTTTGGATTTGAATCAAAAGCCTAAAGCTTCCTTCACCGTTCAGCAAAAAGATATCTATGCGGGCGAAACCCAAGTAACGTATTTGACGAAGGAATCTTCTCCTACAGGTCTTCCGATTGTGAATCAACGTTGGGAAGGCAAGCAGGACGTATTTCAGGAGCCAGGTACATATGTAGTTACCTATTCCGTTCTTGACTCCGCAGGGAACTGGAGTGATCCATACTCAGTTACGATTACGGTAAGACCGCCGAATCAGCCGCCAGTGGCTCTGTTTACAACAGATAAAAAAGAATACAAAATGGGTGAAAAAATCACGATTACGGATTTGAGCACGGACGATGAAAATGCGATCACCAAGCGTGATTGGGTGAATAAGAAACTGGCATTTTTCGAGCCGGGTGATGTGACCATTACGCTGACCGTGACTGACAAGCATGGTGCAACAGGTACTGTAAGCGAAACGATTAAAATTACGAATGAGTTGCTGTACAACGAAGATGATTTTAACAAAATATTCACGCCTTATGGTGATAAATACAGTGTAGACGGCAGTCAGGTGCCTACGATGGCTACTATACCTTTGACCAGTACATCTTCACCACGTCTTCTGATCCGCGCCAACAGCCCGGAACGTGTATTCCAGGATGGTATTGTGTATCAGGAAATGGGATCAGGCAGCACACGTGTACTCGTCCATCATGTGAATGAAACGGGCCGAGATGTGAAAATGTACGTAATCGCGACAAACAATAATATTACTCCTGCTAATATGAACGTCGAAAATTCCGGTTTTGCCGGACCATCTGAATATGCAACCGCTGCGGGTAAAGTTTCGATCCAACGGTATTTTCAATCCATGCAGGATGGAAGCAAACGTTCCAGCATAGTCCTGAATCCGGGCGAAAGCCGCGTTATTTTACAGGATTTGAGCGCGCAAAAAATTAAGCAAAAACAGGTTATTTCTCTCTTGTCTGACCTGTATACAGATCAACCGATCCAATACACAGTTATTGTGCTAGATGCAAATGTAGATCCACTGACCGTAATGCCTACCTTGGCAAAACTGCCGAAGGATGGCATTCATAACCGCGGAACATACGCTAATTCCGATATCTCGCTTGAATATACAGAAGAGGTTGGTAAAACAGCTCAGCGTATCGTTCTTGGCGACAATAAAGTAGACCCAAACCTGCTTGGTTCAGACGGTCTGGACGGCTCTTCTTCCTCCAATGCTGGTAATTTTGGTGTTGTGTATAAGGTTAAACTGGATCGCGTAGCGCCGTATTCCCTGATTGCATTTAACCCGCGTGGTGGTGAATACTCTGGCTATGCTATGGTGAACAATCAGGTCGTGGGTATCCCGACGAACGGCTCCGTATGGGCTCCGAATGAGATGAGTGTACTGTATCGTACAGGTCATATCGAGGAAAGTGTAGAGATGTATTTCACTGCGGCGGCGGGTAGTAACTTGCCAGTTTCCGTGGTAGTTATGCCATTGCCAGCTATTAAAAATTAATATGAATATCCGGTTTTGTTTATCGGCTTAGACCGAAAGGGTCTCATCATTCACCGTTTAAAGTCAGATCACTTACAGAATAAAGGCGTTCTCCTGCTGCGGATTTGGTTCCAGCACAGGAGAACGTCTTTTTCTTTATCAAGAGCGCGAATATCTCTTATAACTTTGACTTTAATCGTGGTATAATAAGTAGATGCAAGCCTAAGCCTGCATCAGATAACCTGAAACTACAGACAGGGGAGGGTGAAACGCATGCTGACAAAGGATGAGATTATCGCAACAATGTCCACTCAGGGGCTGCGTATTACGGATCAGCGCAAGACGCTGGCCACGTTATTTTCCGAGAATGAAGGGTATCTGTCCCCAAAAGACGTTTATGAATATATGGGTAAAAAATATAGCGGACTCAGCTTTGACACCGTTTACCGTAATTTGCGTGTGATGCAGGAATTGGGTGTGCTGGAGCAGGTATCTTTTGAGGATGGGATGAAGTTCAAGGTGAGCTGTAATGAGCATCATCACCACCATCATATGATTTGCCTGAGCTGTCAGAAAACATTACCGATCTCTTTCTGCCCGATGCAGATGACAGATACGACAGATCAGTTCCAAATCGTTGAACACAAGTTTGAGATTTTCGGTTATTGCAAGGAATGCCAGAAGAAGAACGGGCAAGCAGAGCCCAATTCTAATGGGGGATACAAGCAGGCGAGCGGTCACACTCACAGCCACGGAGGCTACTGAAATGAAGATTACCACACGCAGAGTGGTTCAAGCTCCGATTAAGTTATATCGATCCTATATTTCACCGTTAAAGCCACCAACCTGCCGCTTCTATCCGACGTGTTCACAATACGCACTTGAGGCGGTGGAGCTGCATGGTGCGCTCAAAGGTTCCTGGCTGGCCGCCAAACGTATAGCGAAGTGCCATCCCTTTCATCCGGGCGGTGTAGACCTGGTGCCCCCTGCTAAAAAGAGGGTGATTAGATCTGATGAAGATCGTTTTGCTGATCGTACCGGGAAGGGCTTGACTTGACATCGCTATGCGGGTTTGGTTATATTTTGGATAATAATGTTTTCCTGCGAAGGGATGAGTAGGGTCAGCCGTCCAGTACAGAGAGCCGGGGTTAGCTGCGAACCGGTCTGGAACGAAGCCTGAATATGGTCCTGGAGGAACCTTTATCGAGCGAGTTTGCCACCAGTTCAATGTTACAGGGCGGCGACCGTAAGGGAAAGGCGTGATCCAGCGTTAATGGGCGGTCAGAAGTGACCGGTGAAGCCTGTAGTCTGCGAGGATACGGGAAATTTGGGTGGTAACGCGTGAGGTGACTCTCGTCCCATAGGGGCGGGGGTTTTTTTGTGCCCAATTGGTGTGAAAAACATGAATTGGAATACTGAATTCAAGGGAGCATGCCTTATTTTGCTGCCGTGAACAAAACAGGAGGCAATACACATGTCCAATGAGAAAACATTTTACATTACGACACCGATTTATTATCCAAGCGACAAGCTACATATCGGTCATGCGTACACTACGGTAGCCGGAGATGCAATGGCTCGCTATAAGCGGCTGCGTGGCTACGAGGTGCGCTATTTGACAGGAACGGATGAGCATGGTCAAAAGATTGAGCAGAAGGCGAGTGCGGCTGGCAAAACACCACAACATTTCGTTGATGATATTGTGGCAGGGATTCAGGATTTATGGCGGAAGCTCGACATTTCCAATGACGATTTTATTCGCACAACGGAAGAACGTCACAAGAACGTTGTACAGGAAATTTTTGATCGTTTGCTCAAGCAAGGAGACATTTACAAGGGTGAATACGAAGGCTGGTACAGCATTCCTGACGAAACCTATTACACGGAGACCCAACTGGTTGACGTGGTGAAGGACGCAGAAGGAAATGTGGCTGGAGGTAAAAGCCCGGACAGTGGGCACCCTGTAGAACTGGTCAAGGAAGAGTGTTACTTTTTCCGTATGAGCAAGTATGCTGATCGTTTACTGAAATTTTATGAGGAGAACCCGCAGTTTATCCAGCCGGAATCCCGTAAAAAAGAGATGATTAACAATTTTATCAAGCCGGGTCTGGAGGATTTGGCAGTATCCCGTACAACCTTTGACTGGGGTGTTAAGGTGAAGGGGGATCCGAAGCATGTCGTATACGTGTGGATTGATGCGCTCTCCAACTATATTACAGCGCTGGGCTATGGTTCCTCCAATACCAAACTGTACGACAAATTTTGGCCTGCAAATGTGCATATCGTAGGGAAGGAAATTGTACGGTTCCATACGATATATTGGCCGATCATGCTGATGGCGCTGGATCTCCCGTTGCCTAAGAAAGTATTTGCACATGGCTGGCTGCTCATGAAGGACGGTAAAATGTCCAAATCCAAAGGTAACGTCGTTGACCCTGTAACGCTAATTGACCGCTATGGTCTGGATCAACTTCGGTATTACTTGTTGCGCGAGGTGCCATTCGGCGCGGATGGAACCTTTACCCCAGAAAGCTTCGTTGATCGGGTCAATTCTGATTTGGCGAATGATCTGGGCAATTTGTTGAACCGCACTGTAGCGATGGTAGACAAATATTTTGAAGGTAAGGTTCCAGCTTATGAAGCGAATGTAACAGCATTCGACGGGGCTTTGGAGGAAATGGCCACAGCGACTTACAGTAAAGTAGAAGAAGCGATGGAAAACATGGAGTTTTCCGTGGCGCTCACGGTGATCAGTCAATTTATTAGCCGCAGCAACAAGTATATTGACGAAACACAACCATGGAACCTGGCCAAGGATGAGGATAAACGTTGTGAGCTGGCATCTGTTATGGTGCATTTGGTAGAAAGCTTGCGCATCGCGTCCATTTTGCTCCAACCGTTCTTGACCCGCGCTCCGTATAAAATTTGGGATCAGCTGGGCGTCAAGGAAGGTGAATTGACGACATGGGATAGCGGTAAGCAGTTTGGTCGTATTCCGGAAGGAACGCAACTGATCAAAGGCAATCCTATCTTCCCACGTCTGGATTCAGAGCAAGAGGTTGCCTTCATCGTGGAAGCGATGACGGGGGGCAAGAAGCCGGAGGAAGCTACCGCGCAGGTTCAACCGCAGAATGCGACTGAGGCGGGCCAGGAAGCCCCAGAGGCGAAGGAAGAGATTGGTATTGAGGACTTTGCCAAGGTAGAACTGCGCGTCGCTCAGGTTATCGCCTGTGAGCCTGTGAAGAAGGCCGATAAGCTGTTGAAGCTCCAACTTGATCTTGGCTATGAGCAGCGTCAGGTGGTATCGGGCATTGCCAAGTTTTACACGCCGGAGGATATGGTTGGACGCAAGGTGATTTGTGTGACCAATCTTAAGCCTGTGAAACTGCGTGGGGAGCTATCACAAGGGATGATTTTGGCAGCATCGCACGGAGATCAGCTTACGCTGGCTACAGTACCGGAAAGCATGCCTAACGGCGCGATCGTAAAATAAATAAAACATGTAATAAGCGTATGTCTTTCGGCTTTCATGCCAGGGCATACGCTTTTTGGTTACGACATATTTTGCTGTGTCCTCACGTATGTTTTAGTAATAGAGCTTGTTTGCTCGCGTTTATTTAAGACAGGCGGGAGGAAATGATGATGACGGATGTTAACGCCGGGTTGGCGATCACAGCAGGGCTGGTTTCTTTTTTTTCACCTTGCTGTTTGCCGCTGTTTCCCTCTTATTTATCTTATATGACTGGGATGTCGGCACGTGAACTGGCCGAAGGACGGCATAAGGCTGAGGTACGTTACCGTACGATGGGACATACCCTTGCTTTTGTACTGGGCTTTTCCGTAGTGTTTTATTCCTTGGGTGCAAGTGTAGGGCTGCTGGGAGAATGGTTTGGCAATTATGGGGATACGCTAAGAGTGGTTGCGGGGATATTGATCTTGGTGATGGGGCTGGTATCTCTTGGCGTGGTACGTCCTTTGATTTTGATGCGGGAGCATAAGCTTCGCTGGACATGGAAGCCTGCCGGTTACGCCGGTTCCTTTGTGATTGGAATTGGATTTGCGGCAGGCTGGTCTCCCTGTATCGGTCCCATGCTGACAGCTATTATCGCTTTGGCAGCAGTAGAGCATCATACCTGGTTTAAGCTGGTCACAGGCTACGCGCTTGGTTTTGCGATTCCATTTTTTGCATTGGCTTTACTGGCTGGCTCTGTTCGTCTATCCTCGCGTTACACATCAATTATCGTCAAAACAGGCGGTATACTGCTGATCATCACCGGGATTTTGCTAGTAACGGATCATATGACGGATGTAACGCTGTTTTTACAACGGATTACGCCGGATTGGATGCTGGTTATGTGAAATATTCAATACGACTTAATGGAAAATGTTCAAAAATGCGCTCGGTGATAAATTCTCGCAGGGCGTTTTGCTGTTCATCAGGGTAAACGTATTTGTTTTGTCCCCAGCGACCCCATTTTTTCTTGCGTTTCTCTATGTCCATTTCCAGCTTGGTTTTTGGATAACGCTTCTCGATCACAGCCTTGGACGTTTTGGTAAAACGGTGCTGAATCAATTCGAACGTCAGATCTTTTGTGGCATCCTGAGGCAAGGTTTCACCCAATTTGCGCAAAAGCTCGCCATATCCTTCTTCCCAGCCGTCATACCAGATGATTGGAGCGATAATAAAACCTAGTGGATAACCGGCTCGGGCGATTTTGCCCGCTGCTTCAATGCGTTCCTCGAAGCGCGAAGTCGCAGGCTCGAACTGTTTAATAATATAATCCGAATTAATGCTAAACCGGATGCGGGTATGTCCATTATGCTTAATATCCAGCAGCGGATCGACATGATGATATTTGGTAACAAAACGCAGGCGACCCCATTCTTCGTCTGCCATAAAACGAATCAATTCTCCGAGCGATCCGGTGATATGTTCCAAACCAACCGGATCAGAGGTACAGGCTGCTTCAAAACGAGTTATTTCGGGTGCACGTTCCTCGATGTAGCCTTTAGCTGCCGATAAGATATCATTGGTATTGACATAGACACGTATATACGGCTTTGCCCCTAATGTCGTTTGCAAATAACAATAGTGGCAGTGTCCCATACATCCGGTCGAAATGGGAATGGCATATTCAGCAGAGGGCTTGGACTGGTCGAAGGTTAGTGTTTTGCGAATACCGACGACCAGCGTTTTTTTCGCCATTCGATACTTTTCAACTTCGGTTTCGCCCGGTAAATTGGTAATACGGTTATGAGATGTGGTCATACGATACGGAATATCTTTAGCTTTGACCCAATCCATAATACGCTGACCCTTGGGATAATTAAGTGCGTCTGGTTCGAAAAATACGAGATCAGGCATGAACGGTTTGGTTCCTTTGGTTTTGACAGGAGTACGCTCAAGCGTGGACATGGGTAACGCTCCTTTCAGGAATAAATCTCCAGCAGCTTGGGTGTCTCAACTCTAACTCATGCTATAGGGAGAACGATACAGAGACGCTATTAGTGTACCCTGCTTAAATTGAACAAATCGTGGCAATAGCTGTGAGCAGGGGGATGAGACTTGCCAATAGGCAATGATAACATGTATCATTACATATGTAGGTTCAACGCGGGAAATGAAGGCGGTAGCGCCCGTTCAATAACAGAAAAGAGGGAAACAAGTGCCAACGCCAAGCATGGAAGATTATTTGGAGCGCATTTACCAGCTGATTGATGAGAAGGGATACGCCCGTGTCTCGGATATCGCAGAGGGTCTGGAGGTCCATCCTTCGTCCGTTACCAAGATGATCCAGAAGCTGGATAAGGACGACTATCTCGTATATGAGAAATATCGGGGATTAATTTTAACACCCAAAGGGAAAAAGGTCGGCAAACGGCTGGTTGATCGCCACCAGTTACTAGAGCAATTTCTGGATATGATTGGGGTCGACAAGGACCTGATCTATAAAGATGTGGAAGGTATTGAGCACCATTTAAGCTGGGATTCCATCACCCGCATTGAGACATTGGTCGAGTATTTCCGCCGGGATGAAGATCGTCTGCGCCAGCTTCACGATATACACAAGGAATTGAGTGGTGATTCCTGACAGGCATCGTCCGTAAGGACAGATGCTTTTTTATTTGTCCCTACCGCAACAAATACCCGGGTATTAGCGTCTATCCATTATATAGCAGGACAAGACAGGGGTTAAAAATTAACGGGGTTAGCGGAGGATTGTAATCATATGAATTGGAAGAAAACATGGGCACTGGCTGCGGGTTTACTGCTGGCGGTGCAGACGGCAGTTGTGCCTGGAGCGCAAGCGGCTCCAAACGAAGAGATTGAAATTATATTGGATGGGCAACCGCTGCAAAGTGATGCGTCGCCGTACATTGTACAGGGAGTCAACGTAACGATGGTACCCTTGCGGGTGATTAGTGAGGGATTAGGCGCTCAAGTCAACTGGTCATCTTCGTCCGGTACGGTAACCATTACAGCACAAGACAAGAACATTTCTATGGAAAACGGCGGACAGAGTGCTATGGTGAATGGCAAGTCAGTTCGATTAGACGCATCTGCGCGTATGACGAGCGGAAGAGTCATGGTGCCACTGCGTTTTGTTGGGGAAGAGTTGGGTTTAAAAGTGGACTGGCAAGCTTCAGAGCGAGTCATTACGTTAAGTAGTGGTAAAGAAGGTGCCTCCACAGGCGGAACAACATCTTCCGGTGGCGGTTCCAGCTCCAATACGACCACGTCTAACAATCCGGGAAGTGTAGATACGAATCAGGGAATCAATGATGAGGAGCAGACGAGTGTCACTTCCCCGTCTACATCAACCAATGAGAGCAGCTCCAATTCTTCGCAGGGAAATGTCGTGCAAGTGAAAGCTTCGACTTCCATGCGTGGGGCTTGGATTTCTACAATTAACGGGGATTGGCCTTCTTCGGCCGCCCGAAGCAGCACCGAGAAGCAAAAGCAGGAATTTACCAAAATGCTTGATGATTTGCAGGGTATGGGTATTAATGCGGTTTTTGTTCAGGTCCGGGCCAGCGGTGATGCACTGTATCCGTCCAATCTCGTGCCATGGAGCAAGTACCTGACGAACACCCAGGGTAAAAATCCGGGCTATGATCCATTGAAATTTATGATTAGCGAATCACACAAGCGGGGGATGGAGTTTCATGCCTGGTTTAACCCTTTCCGCGCCAATTCTACAGGAACCACTAGCGGTTTAGCTGCAAACCATGTGGCTAACCAACATCCGGATTGGATCGTTAAGAATGGCAGCCAGCTTTACATCAATCCGGGTATTCCCGCCGCTCGCCAGCATGTCATTGCTGCGATTATGGAGGTTGTGGACGAATATGATATTGACGGCGTTCATTTGGATGACTATTTTTATCCATACAGCGGTACTTTTGATGATGATGCGACCTTTAAAGCGTATAACGCCAATAAAATTTCTAACAAGGGCGACTGGCGGAGAGATAATGTGAACAGCTTTGTCCGTGATTTGGGCAAAAGCATTCATGCAAGCAAGTCTAAAGTGCAATTCGGTATTAGTCCTTTTGGAGTGTGGCGCAACAAGTCTCAGGACTTAACCGGATCAGATACGAAGGCAGGCGTTACAGCGTATGATACGACATTTGCCGATGTACGTACCTGGATTAATAAAGGCTGGATTGATTATGTAGCTCCGCAGATTTATTGGAGTATCGGTTTCCCGGCCGCTGGCTATGACAAGCTTGTGGCATGGTGGTCCAATGAGGTCAAAAACTCAGATGTTAAGCTTTACATCGGACATTCTCCTTATAAAATCGGCACTCCTGAAAAGGGCTGGCAATCTGCCGAAGAGCTGATTAAGCAACTCAAGCTGAACGAAAATTATAACCAGATCAAAGGGGACATTTATTTTAGTGCCCAGCATTTACGGAAAAATCCGTACGGACTCATTCAGCTTCTTCAAAATTATTATCAATAATTATGTAAAATGGATCATATAGGTTCTAAATAAGCCTCCGTTCTCATACATAAGCAGTAGTACTGCTTACTCCCAAGAGAACGGAGGTTTTTTGATCTATGCTGATCAATGCTGTGTTCCAGGGTGGAGGGGTTAAGGGTATATCGCTGGCGGGTGCAGTCAAGGCTGCGGAGGAGCATGAAATTGTATTCAACCGCGTAGCGGGTACATCATCAGGTGCTATTGTAGCTGCTTTATTGGCAGCAGGATATTCGGCAGATGAAATGAAAGCCGTGATCGAGAAAACCCCCTTGGTCAGCTTGTTACGGCGTTCTCCGGTGTTTAACATCAAATGGGTTGGACCGGCAGCTCGTATTTTTCTTAAAAAAGGACTGTACTCCGGAGAAGCATTGGAGCATTGGGTGCGGGAACTGTTGCTTGCCAAGGGAGTGCGTACGTTCGCGGATCTGCCTCCCGGCAAGCTGCGCATTATTGCTTCAGACATAACGAACGGACGCATACTGGTGCTTCCCGAGGATATCAAACGTTTCGGTATGAATACATCTTCACTGGAGGTGGCCAAGGCCATTCGGATGAGCACGAGCATCCCATATTTTTTTGACCCCGTTATGCTAAGACTTGATCCTTTGCACACGAAAGGGAAAAAATTCTCACAGCAATTTGTGTTTGTCGTCGATGGGGCATTGCTGAGTAATCTGCCTTTATGGCTTTTTGATGAGCCTGTAATCGAGCGAAAGGCCAAAACAATTCCAACAGTAGGCTTTCAGATGGTGGGCAAAACGGGAACCGAAACGAAGGTTTCATATATACGAGGGCCGTTGACGATGCTGCAAGCTATTTTTGATACGATGCTATCAGCGCATGATGAGCGTTATATTGAGCAGGAGAACCGATATCGGACGATTAAAATCCCGACGTTGGGCATTCGCACAGCACAGTTCAACATTTCTCCTGAGCAAAGCAATTTGCTATATGATTCTGGTGTGCAGGCAGGAGACGCATTTTTCCACAAATGGAGCATCACTTCTTACCAACAGCAGTATAGCAAGTATCAATTAATGAAGGATACGATGTATGCCATGAAATAATGACTTGCTAGTTGAAGCTGGAATCAAGAGGTTAAAAAAAGGAGCCATTTCCCGGTCATTTTTCATTACGCGGGTGATGGCTCCTTTGTGTATCATGTTAGAGTGTGATCGACTAATGATACTTAGGTTGTTCTTCTTCGTTTTTGCCCTTAGAACCTTCAATAACATGAAAAGGATACGCTTTGCGCTTGCCTGAAGTCTGCTGCTTGCGTGTGTTGGCTGTTTTGGTCATAGTACGTGCAGAGGGTTTAATCTTGGGAGTACGGGTGCGTCGTCCTGGCAGGTATTTATACAGCAGGAATATAACTGCAAAAACAAGGACAGGAATTAATAAACTCATAAGAAAGCCCCAGCTTCCTCTCCATACCATATCCACAATCCCATATGCGCCCAAGGCAAGGGTAAGCCAGAAAATAACCGCATGTCTGTTCATCTTTCACTCATCCTTTCACAGGATCAAGGACCGAGCTGTTGAAGGTCTCCTTTGCAGGTACATTTTCCAACTCGGCATCCAATTCCAGCATACGCTTGAATGAAGCAATGGATACCTCTACTTGATCATCGGTCGGTTCTTTGGTGGTAAGTAGTTGCAGCCACAGGCCGGGGTATCCCAAATAACGGAGTACCGGAATCTCCCGCAGGGCATTGGTTAGCTTGAGGAATTCAAAAGAAAGCCCCAGCACGATTGGAAGCAGCAAAAGCCGCTGTCCCATACGCTCCCACAGATTATCATACGTAAACAGGGAATAGACGAGTACCCCGATGATCACCGTGAGCATGATAAAGCTGCTACCGCAGCGGTAATGCAGACGACTGTATTTTTGCACATTAGCAGGAGTTAGTTCTTCACCTGCTTCATATGCGGTAATCACCTTATGTTCCGCTCCGTGATACTGGAACAGTCGTTTGATCAACGGAGTTTGGGAAATGCCCCATAAATAACCTAGTAGCAGAATCAGCTTAATAGCCCCTTCCGCGAGGTTATGCAGAATCTGGTTGTGAAATAAATTTCCGAACAGGAAGTTTTCCACGATAACCGGAACGAGGGTCAACACAATCTTGCCAAACAGGAAAGATAAAATGCCGACCGCCGCTACACCGATCATCATACTCAGGCTCCAGCGGGATTCTTCTTTTTTCTTTTGCTCAGCGCGTTCTTCCGGGTCCACTTCATCATCAGCATACGCATCGGCTGAATAGTTCAAATGCTTTGTACCCTTGGCGCTGGAGTCGATGATGCTTACAATTCCCCGCAACAACGGAATTCTGCGAAATTTGGACACCCAGGATTGCTCTTTGCGCGGTACTTCCAAATATGTGATTTCGCCAGTTTTGCGGCGAACTGCCGTGACATTGACACGCTTGCCGCCGAACATGACACCTTCAATGACTGCCTGACCACCGTAGCTTACAGGCTTGGATGCTTGTGACAACCGTCTCACCTCTCTTTACACGTGCTTTTTTGTATATTGTATCGAATTTGGAAGGGAATATCTAGTTGGGGGAAAATGAGAGGTGGTATTTAGGCCGCTTCAAGCAGTGAAGGAGGTCGCTCCAAGCTCGGATCATCCTTCCGATCGCTGTTATCCTCGGATTTTTTTAGGATTAGATAAAAGATGTAAAGGTAAAAATCCGAGGATAAAGGCGAACGCTAACGCTTCTTTAGGACGATTCCGAGCTTTCCGCTACCACCCACCTCTCGATTTGCCTTGGTTGGGGGAGGGGAAGTTGGATTTCAAATGCTAAAAAGGCGTGTTGTGCTTTTGCTTCTATTTTCCAAATTATATTTTCAGAGCTTTTGAATTATTCAATATTAGCGTAAATACGTTTCTTTCCTAATGTTCGTTAGATGTTGAACAGCAAAAAAGTGGCACAATCACAAAAAGTAGCGAAGAGGACGGAATCGTTCTGAAGAAGGGGCAGCGTTCGCCTTTGCCTCCAGATTCCTACCCTTGAGGGTATAAATCAGAAATCTGGAGGCAACAGCGATCGGAAGAATGATCCGTTCTCGTAGCGGACACATATGCACACATAATGAGTCACCACCCCAGCAGCACTTCCAGCACTTCCCCATATGTAAAAACCACTCATCAAGTTCCGTGTTAAACTAACCTCCATCGGAGCATACTACCAGCAAAATGATACACGAATCCATCGGAAATGCAGCCTTCTTCATGTGCCAATAAAAGTCATCCTTTTAGCATGGAAAAAGTTTTGCATCTTGAAAGGGGATCAAACAACATGAGTGAAACCTACTCCATACCCAAGGCAGGCCATGATCAGGAGCAAACTCGCGAATCTCAGGATCAACGCGACCATAACAATAATAACAGCCGTAGAGGCAGGCAGCAGTCGGGCAAAATACATACGCCTCTTATTCCTTTTGCACTCGAACTGGGCTTTTTTGCGGGCTTGCTCTGGGGATTGCTGCGCTGGTTGTTTTATACATTGCATTTTACGGTAGTCGCACCGGGGTTTTTGGCAGAGCCTTTTTTCAAGCATTCGTTCATGAAAACGACGGCGGGGCATCTGGTGGGTTTACTGTTTTTTATGGCATTATCAGTTGTAGCATCACTGGTGTACACATTGATGTTTCGTAGATATAAGGGACCTTTGCCTGGCATCGTTTACGGTCTGGTCTGGTGGCTTATTTTATTCGTGTTGACAGGTCCCAAGCTTGGGATGATGAATCCGCTTCATCGTTTGACCTGGAATTCCATATATACGGAAATTTGTGTGTTTATACTGTGGGGGCTATTTATCGGATATACCGTTGCTGTTGAGTATACGGACGAGAGAAAACGCGAGCCTGAGAAAGCTGGGGACTGAGCGCAACAAAAACTTCTCAAGCGGCTATCGCCTGTGTTAAAATAGCATTTGGTTATTTGACAGAGGGGAGCGGGATGAAAGATGAAGAATGACCGGGTGTTAAAGCTGCGGCAGGCGCTGGGCGAGCATGATCTGCGGGCTATACTGATTACAAGCCCTGTCAACCGCCGATATTTGACAGGATTCACTGGTTCGGCGGGTTATGTGCTGATTACGGAATCTCACAGCTATCTGCTGACCGACTTTCGTTATATGACACAGGCGGCCGAACAAGCGGCAGGCTTTACCGTGGTGCAGCACGCTGCGCAAGTCATGGAAACGGTGAAAGAGCTGTTGTCCTCCCATCAGATCGGTGAAACAGGCTTCGAGCAGGACCATGTATCTGTTGCGACGCATAAAGCTTACAGTGAAGATTTGTCCCCTGTTACATTGATTCCGGTATCGGGAATTGTAGAAAAGCTAAGGGTGTACAAGGATGCGGAAGAGCTGGAAGTGATGCAGCGGGCGGCGGATTTGGCAGATGCTACATTTGCACACATTTTGCCTTACATCAAACCGGGTGTCAGCGAGCGTGAGCTGGATCTGGAAATGGAATTCTTCATGCGCAAGCAGGGAGCTACGTCTTCCTCATTTGACACGATTGTAGCATCCGGGGTTCGTTCGGCACTGCCTCACGGTGTAGCCAGCTCCAAGTTGGTACAAGCGGGCGAACTGATTACGTTTGATTTCGGTGCGCTGCTGGATGGCTATTGCTCCGATTTGACACGTACAGTAGCTACACAAGGGGATTTGTCGCCGCAGCTACGTGAGATCTACGATATTGTGCTCAAGGCGCAGCTTCACGCGTTGGAACATATTAAGCCGGGCATGACAGGCCGTGAAGCGGATGCGCTGACACGGGATATTATTGCAAGCCATGGCTATGGAGACAATTTCGGACATAGCACAGGTCATGGTCTGGGTCTGGAAGTTCATGAATCCACGCGTCTGTCGAAGGCAAGCGATGATATTCTGGAGCCTGGCATGGTTGTAACGGTTGAACCAGGTATTTATGTACCTGGATTGGGCGGCGTGCGGATCGAGGATGATATCGTTATTACAGATAGCGGCATCAAGGTATTAACACATTCAAGCAAAGAATTTACAGTCGTTTAATAACGATAACAGTCCTGTAGGAGGGGTATTTTAGTGATTAACGTTAATGATTTCAAAACAGGCTTGACCGTCGAGGTAGACGGAGATATTTTTACAGTGCTGGACTTCCAACACGTAAAACCAGGTAAAGGTGCGGCATTCGTGCGCTCCAAGCTAAAAAACCTGCGTAACGGCAACACTGTTGAACGTACATTCCGTGCAGGTGAAACGATTGGCCGCGCGCAAATTGAAAACCGTGGCGTGTCTTACCTCTATGCGAGTGCAGACGAGCATACATTTATGGACAACGAAACGTACGATCAATTCACACTTACCAGCGATCAACTGAAATGGGAACTTAACTTCCTGCAAGAAAACATGAATGTAAACATCATTAGCTATAATGGTGAAATTCTCGGGATTAACCTGCCTAACAGCGTAGAGCTGAAGGTTATTGACACGGAGCCAGGCATTAAAGGCAACACCGCTACAGGTGCTACCAAAAATGCTAAAGTTGAAACAGGACTGAACGTTCAGGTTCCTTTGTTCATCAACCAGGATGATGTACTGCTGATTGATACACGTGATGGTAAATATATTTCCCGCGCATAAAATGGTCTAGCTTCTTCATATCCTCTGTCCTTGTCAAGGACAGAGGATTATTTGTTATGAACAACTGTTATTAAAAAACATTGGCTCCGCATAGCACTTTCGTATTATACTGTACTAAAGTTATGCCGTAGGATGTCACGTTCAAAGTCGGTTGTGCCATCTCAAGGTTACATACTGTTGAGTCTGAGGGAGTGAATATCGTTGTCTTTGTATGTCATGAAATTCGGAGGCAGTTCCGTCGGTGATACGGAGCGCATGAAACGCGTGGCAAAACGCGTTGTTGAGAAACAGAGTGAAGGGCATCAATGTGTAGTTGTTGTTTCTGCGATGGGGGACACAACAGACGAACTGATCGACCAGGCCAAATTACTGAATGAGCAGTTGCCTGCACGTGAGTTGGATATGCTGATGACGACTGGCGAGCAAATTTCGATTGCCTTGTTGTCGATGGCTATTCAGCAGTTGGGACATGAGGCGGTATCGTTTACGGGGTGGCAGGCTGGTTTCCGTACCGAATCCGAGCATGGTCGGGCGAGAATTACGGACATCCAACCTCAGCGGGTACTGGATGCACTAAGCATTAATAAAATTGTCGTGGTTGCGGGTTTCCAGGGGATGTCTGCTGAAGGAGATATTACGACGCTGGGACGTGGTGGTTCTGACACAACGGCGGTTGCGCTGGCGGCGGCGATCCAGGCGGATGCTTGCGAAATTTACACGGATGTGGATGGCATATATTCTACAGATCCACGGATTGTGAAAGTTGCCCGTAAGCTGAAAGAAATTTCTTATGATGAGATGCTGGAATTAGCCAATCTGGGTGCGGCAGTATTGCATCCACGTGCGGTAGAATATGCGAAACATAACCGGGTGCCGCTGATTGTGCGGTCCAGTTTTAACCATAATGAAGGAACGGTCGTAAAGGAGGATGCAGTAATGGAGCAGGGCGTAGTAGTCAGTGGGATTGCATATGATAAAAATGTAGCAAGAATCAGTATTTTGGGCGTAGTCGATACTCCTGGTGTATTGGCGAAAGTATTCGGAACGCTGGCGGGAGCCAAAATTGATGTAGACATTATTGTGCAAAGCGGTGTTGAGGCTGGCAAAGCAGACTTTTCCTTTACAGTGGCTCTAACAGATCGCGAAGCAGCCTTGAAGACGTTGGAAGGCATTCGCACAGAGCTTCCATACCGTGAAGTGACGTCTGAAGAAAACCTCGTCAAAGTATCCATCGTAGGTGCTGGTATGGTCAGCCATCCAGGCGTTGCAGCGCAAATGTTTGCTGTGTTGGCAGAACAAGGCGTGAGCATTAAAATGGTAAGTACATCTGAAATCAAGGTATCGTGTGTGATCGAGGCTGGCAAACTCCATGGGGTTATTCAGGCGCTGCATACAGCGTACAATCTGGATACTGAGGAGCAAGCATTTGTAGGTGGACCGCAGGACCGTCGGTAATTGAACGGAAGCAACCAAGTGTAACGGCAGATGCATTGTACGCCTCCTAATTCATAGTTTTATAATCATAGAATATAGCGGTAGGTTAAGAGGTTGTTTTTCAGCGAGTGATGGGCTGAAGGGCAGCCTCTTTTATTGTGAATCTATTGTTTTAGTTCCAGGGTATCCCTTAGCCGTCAAGGCTTCGGGGTGCTTTTTTTGATTTTTGCAGATTCCACGAAGGCGCTTTAGGTGGCGGGGAATATGTTTGTTGAGGTCTGATAGGAGCTTTGAAATCAACGACTAGGTTTTCGATATATTTTCGGCATAAAAAGCGAGAGTCAGCCATAGACTTGTCTTAAAGAAAAAGGACAACTTTGAGGGGGCGGCATCGGTATGGAATGGCTGGAGTTATTTCCCGAACCGTTGCACGGTATGCTCGGAAAGCTTCCGGAAACGGTATTCAAGCAACTGGAAGAAATTCGGGTCCGGGAAGGAAGGCCGCTGGAAATTAATACGAATGGTGAACATCATTTTGTAACGTCCGTCGGTCGGCTGACTTTGAACCATATGGAAGCCTATAAGCCAGACCGGGAGGATGCCCACCGTTTGCTGGATTTTATCAGCAATCATTCCCTGTACACCATGGAGGAGGAGCTTCGCAAAGGATTTATCACCATTCCCGGGGGTCACCGAATCGGGTTGGCGGGGAGAACGGTGCTTAGCAGGGGACGAGTAGAGCATTTGAGGGATATAAGCAGCTTTAATGTAAGAATTGCTCGGGCGATTCCCGGTATAGCTGATCGCATATTGCCTTATGTAGCGGATCGAAAGTCCGGTAAAATCCTTCATACCCTCATCTTATCCCCACCTCAGCATGGCAAAACAACACTGCTTAGGGACTTGGCCCGGCAACTAAGCTATGGGGGGCTGGAAAGCAATGGGGGGCGTCGAAGCGGGCTCAAGGTAGGCATTATAGACGAACGCTCGGAGATTGCCGGAAGTCACAAGGGAATCCCCGGTTTTGATGTCGGACCTCGAACTGACGTATTGGATGGATGTCCGAAAGCAGAAGGCATGATGATGATGATTCGTTCCATGTCGCCAGATGTGCTGATCGTCGATGAAATCGGACGACCGGAGGATGCCGAGGCGGTGCGTGAAGCACTCCATGCGGGGATCGCAGTCATTGCTTCCGCACATGGACGTGATGTGGCTGAAATGGCGACCCGGCCTGCTTTTGCCGGATTGACTACAGGACAGGAGCTGTTTCAGCTCTACGTCATGCTGGAGCGGACGAGCCGGGGTGTCTCCTTCCGGTTGGCAGATGCCAAACAGCGTAGGCTGACACTGTCTGGGGAAGGGCAGAACGGAGGCATATCCTATGCTTAAGCTACTGGGGGCCGCGTTGGTTATACTCGCCGCTACGCTGGCTGGCTGGCAGCGGGCAAGGCAGTTTGCGCTGAGACCGCGACAGATCAGGGAGCTGATTCTCGCGCTGCAAAGGCTGACCACCGAGGTTTCCTACGGGGTGTCCCCGCTGCCGGATGCTTTTGCCAAGACGGGAGAGCCGTTGCGGGAGCCGCTGCGAACCTTGTTCAAGCAAGCCTCACACTGGATGCACCCCTCCTTTGGGCTGACCGCCAGAGAAAGCCTGCATAAAGCGATTGAAGCCTCGTGGAGCCGCTCCAGTATGCAGCAGGCCGAGAAGGAAGCGATGCGACAGCTTGCTTACAGTCTCGGAACCAGCGACCGTGAAGACCAGATCAAGCACATTGCGCTAACTATCCAGCAGCTATCCCATGAGGAAGCGCAGGCGCAGGCGGATCAGGTGAGATACGAGCGCATGAGCAGAAGCCTGGGACTGCTGATCGGAGCATTGATCGTCATTTTGATCTATTAGCGGGGTGCTCGAATGAATTTAGAAGTGAACGCTATTTTTCAGATTGCCGGAATTGGCATTATTATCGCCATGATTCATACCGTACTCAAGCAAATGGGCAAAGAAGACATGGCCCACTGGGTAACGGTCATTGGTTTTGTTGTAGTGCTGTTCATGGTGGTACGAATGCTGGATAACCTTCTGCAAGAGATTAAATCTATCTTTCTTTTTCAGTAGGTGGACACATGGAAATCATTCAGGTGGTCGGCTTCGCCCTGATTGCCACAGTTCTTATCTTGGTCATTAAGGAACAGAAGCCGATGTTTGCTTTTCTGATTGCGACAGCCGCGGGAATTATCATTTTTTTACTGTTAATTGGCAAGATTGGGTCCGTGGTTGCTGTGCTGGAGCGTCTGGCAAGGTCATCGGGCATGGATATGATTTATTTTAAAACAGTGCTAAAAATTATCGGTATCGCTTATATTGCCGAATTTGGAGCGCAGGTGGTTCGGGATGCGGGACAAGACGGGATTGCCTCCAAAATCGAGCTTACAGGAAAGGTGCTCATTATGGTGCTGGCGATCCCGATTATCAGTATTATTATTGACACGATTCTGAAGCTGATGCCCGCCTGAGGGGGTGATGCCATGAAAAGGCTGGAGGGCATGCCGAATCTCAAAGTGGTTGCCATTTTGCTGCTATGTCTCTGGTGTGCCTCGGCTGTGGTCATGTTTGCAGATACACCTACGAATGAATGGATCAGACAACAGGCGGAGCAGATGCCCAAAGATGAGGTAGAGCATTATTGGGACGGGCTGATGCAGCAATATGGCGGATTTTTCCCTAATCAGAAAACGCCCTCCTTCATGGATATGCTGCTTCCGGGCGGTGAAGGGTTCAGCATTAAAGGTGTATTAAGCGCCATAGCTGACTTTTTCATCCACGAAATTCGAGTTAATGCCAAGCTGCTCGTCACCATTGTCATGCTCAGCATTATGAGTATGGTGCTGGAAACGCTGCAAAGCGCTTTTGAAAGTAATCAGGTCAGCAAAGTCGCCTACGCGATTGTCTACATGGTCATTATCATTCTGGCGATTAACAGCTTTAGTGTAGCGATCGGTTATGCAAAGGAAGCCATTGACAGCATGATTCACTTTATGATGGCGATGCTGCCCCTGCTGTTTACCATGCTGGCCTCGATGGGCAACGTCGTAACGGTTTCGGTCACCCACCCGCTGATTATATTTATGATCAACACGGTCGGGACGGTCATTCATACACTGGTGTTCCCGCTGCTGTTCTTCTCGGCGGTGTTGTATCTGGTCAACTCCCTGACGGGCAAATACAAGCTGACCCAGCTAGCCGATCTGCTGCGTAACGCCGGAGTGGGGGTGCTGGGGGTGCTGCTGACCATTTTTCTGGGAGTCATTTCGGTACAGGGTTTGACGTCGTCTGTAACTGACGGATTAACGATCCGCACGGCCAAGTATATTACAGGCAGTTTTGTTCCGGTGGTTGGCAAGGCGCTGGCAGATGCGACAGATACGGTCATTTCAGCTTCGTTGCTCGTGAAAAATGCCATTGGTCTGGTGGGAGTCATCATTATCCTATTCCTCTGTGCCTTTCCTGCCCTCAAGATTCTAACGCTGGCCCTGATCTATAAAGTCACAGCAGCGATTATGCAGCCCTTGGGAGATACACCTATTGTGGAATGCCTGGACGCAATCGGTAAAAGCATGATTTATGTCTTCGCAGCGTTGGCGGCAGTGGGTTTAATGTCCTTCCTTGCGATTACGGTCATGCTTGCGGCAGGCAATATGACGGTCATGATGAGGTGAGTGAATGATCAAAAATCAAACGGGGGGAGGGGAGTGACGTGACCTGGCTGGGAGGCTGGCTTAAGGAACTGGTGCTGATTGTGCTGCTGGCTTCTTTTGTCGATATGATCTTGCCAAGCCGTTCCATGGAAAGGTATGTCAAGCTCGTACTCAGCCTACTTATTCTGCTGACGCTACTCTCTCCGGTCGTGCGTTTACTGAGTACCAGTCCCTCTGAGCTTCTGGGGCGCGCATTTGATCTTCAACGGCAGGCAGAGACGGGTAAGGGCGAACCGACATTGGAGGAAATATTAGCAAAAGGCAACAAGTTGAAGCGGCAACAGGAGCAAAGCTCCATGCAATGGGCTGGCCAAGAGGTTGCCAAGGAAATCAAGGGACAGCTGGAGCAGAGTACCGGGTTAGCGATTCAATCGGTTCAGGTTACGCTTGCTCAGATGAAACAGGGAGCGTCTGATCTGGAGGCTGGAACGGGAATTCAGTCGGTAGTGGTTAAGTTGGCGGAGCAGCAGGCTGGGCGTGAGGAGAAAAGCGCGAATGCCCGGCCAGGTGCGGACTCCAAGCCGATTATGGTAGAGCCTGTAGCTGAAAAAGCAGTAAATATCCGTATAGAGCCAACACCTGTAAAAGCATCGGATCAAGAGAATGGGACGCTAGAGGGTGCCAACAACCGTGCGGAAGGCTCTGATGGTGAAAAGACAGCAGATACGCAAACTTTTGGCTTAATTACGGGACTGTTGCACGAAAAATGGGGTGTCGACAGCAAAAATGTTCAGGTGCTTTCTTCGCAGAACGGTACACATGAATGGTAACAGGAGGTGAGCAGAAATGGGCAAATGGATGAAAAAGCTGGAGCAATGGATGGGTGGGGGGGCAGACGGGCCCAAAAGGTTCAATTCATTTCGCTGGCTGCTTATTCTCGGCCTTATCGGGGTCGCGATCATGCTTTTTAACTCGTTCGTCAATGTGAAAAAGGTGGACCCGGAAAACGTAGGGCGGGAGCCGCCTGGCGTGATGAAAAATGAACCCGCACTTCAGACAACGGGGGGTGAGGAGAATTCCTTTGCCGGAATTGAGAAGGTGTTCGAAGATAATATGAAGCAGATGCTGGAGCAGATTGTTGGTGTAGGAACCGTCGATGTCATGGTTACAGTTGACTCCACCGAGGAAGTCATCGTTCAGCGTAATGTGAAGGATATGCAGGAAGAAAATAACGAGACGGATGCCAATGGCGGTCAGCGACATACCACTCAATATACACGCGATGGAGAGATTGTCACCTATGAATCGTCAGGAGGTCAGCACACCCCCATTGTTACAAAAAAAGTAAAGCCGCAGGTGAGGGGAGTGCTGGTGGTAGCGATGGGAGCAGAGAACCCCACCGTGAAGAAGTTGATTGTGGATGCCGTACAGAAGGGGCTTAATGTGCCTTCCTATAAAATTTCAGTCGTCCCGCGCAAGCAGGGATAGATTGAAATTATAAGCAGGGATAAATGAAAATCCTAATTTAATGATATTGGAGGACGGAACATGAATAATAAAAGACAAACTGTTTGGCTGGTGTCCATGCTGAGTTTAATGGTCGTGCTGTCTGCGTACTATCTGTTTACGGAGGACTCCAGCCCGGCTAACCCGCCTGTGGCGGACAGTGAGCAAGTGAGCAAGGTCAAGCAGGATACCGCCCAGGAAACGACAGGCAAGGCAGAAGAGCAATTGAACGAGCTGAAAGTGAATGAAGTGGTAACCAATGGAGAAGTAACCGGAGAAGGGACTGCCTCTACCGCGAAGACGGGCACGGCTGCCGCAACTGATCCTGCTACCGAGTCTACTACAGGCGAAAATAAAGATACGGCTGCTGCCCCGGCTGCTGAGTCTGCTAAATCGGATCAAAATACTACTGCTACCGCGCCGGATACTGCGGCAAAAAGTGACGACAAAACAGCATCCACCGCGAAAACTGACCAGCAGGTGCTCGATCAGGTGGCAACGGAACAAGCCGCGAAGCCTACGGCCGCTGCGGTTATCGACAACTACTTGCTAGAGCGGGATGTGGCGAATCAAAAGAAAAATGACGAGCTGACGACTGCAATGAACGATAGCACTGCCAAGAAAGCCGCAGAAGCACAAAAAGAATTGCATGTGCTGGAAGACAAACAGGCGAAAATCACCGGAATTGAGGAAGAGCTTCAGCAGCAGTTTGCCAATGCAGTTGTCCGTGAGGAAGATGCTGATAAATACAAGGTAGTGGTCCTGAGTGAAAAACTGGATGCCAAACAAGCGGTAACGATCGTCGATAAGGTCATGAAAGAACTGAACGTAACACAGGACAAGATCAGCGTCCAGTATGTTACACAATAAGACAAAAATCGAGAAAAAGCCCGGATTTCTGCACATTTCCGGGCTCTTTCTATTTTTAATGATTGTGATATAATACATAAAGCTGTTTCAACAATGTTATCAGCAACCGGCAAAATGCTGAAGGAGTGATTAATAGAGATGTTCAAATTAAGCGAGATTAAGGAATTGATCAAGCTGGTGGATGAAACGTCTGTACATGAGCTTGAAATTGAAAATGAAGGAACTCGCCTGTTGATCCGTAAACCGGGCAAAAGCGAGATCGTTACGGTACAGGCACCTGTGGCAGCACCTGCTTATACAGTGGCACCGCAAGCTGCTATTCCGAATCCACAAGCACAGTCCGATGCAGGACATGCATCTGTTGGGGAGACTAAGGAATACGCAAGCACTCTACATAAAATCGTATCTCCGATGGTGGGCACTTTCTATAGTTCTTCATCTCCGGATACGGCTCCGTATGTGAGTATCGGCAGTAAAGTAGGCGAGAAAACAACGGTGTGTATTATTGAGGCGATGAAGCTGATGAACGAGCTGGAAGCTGAAGTGAAGGGCGAAATTGTGGAAATTTTGGCCGAAAACGGACAGTTGGTCGAGTATGGCCAGCCATTGTTCCTTGTGAAACCGGAGTAAGACGCTCGCTTGAACCCTCTGTTTTGAGGGTTCAGCCAGGCTGCTCCCAGGGAGGATAAAGTCATGACATTTCAAAAAGTATTGATTGCGAATCGTGGGGAAATTGCGGTTCGTATCATTCGCGCTTGCCGCGAAATGAATATTTCGACGGTTGCCGTATATTCGGAAGCCGACAAGGATTCGTTACATGTGCGTCTCGCAGATGAGGCTTACTGTATCGGACCGACGCTGTCCAAGGACAGCTACCTGAATTTCACGAACCTGATGAGCGTTGCGACATTGACTGAATGTGATGCGATTCATCCAGGTTACGGATTTTTGGCTGAAAACGCCGATTTCGCTGAAATTTGCGAATCTTGCAATATTACGTTTATTGGTCCTTCTCCAGAAGCGATTAACAAAATGGGGGATAAAGCTGTCGCCAAGCAGACGATGAAGGATGCCGGGGTTCCGGTCATTCCGGGTTCGGACGGGCTGGTGGAGGATTTGCAGGATGCCATTACCATTGCACGCGATATTGGCTATCCGGTAATCATCAAGGCCACAGCAGGTGGCGGCGGTAAAGGTATCCGTATCGCTGAGGATGAAGATAATCTTATTCAACAAATTACTACCGCCCAGCAGGAAGCGCAAAAAGCGTTTGGTAACGCGGGTGTGTATCTGGAAAAATATTTGACCGGTATGAAGCACGTGGAGATTCAGATCATAGCGGACAAGCACGGCAATGTTGCGCATCTGGGCGAACGGGACTGCTCTGTGCAGCGTCGTCGTCAGAAGCTGCTGGAGGAAGCGCCGTGTCCTGTACTTTCGCAGGATGTGCGTGAGGAAATGGGTCAAGCAGCCGTTCGTGCGGCTTTGGCTGTACAATACTCCGGTGCGGGAACGCTGGAATTTTTGCTTGGACCGGATAATCAATTTTATTTTATGGAAATGAACACACGTATTCAGGTAGAACATCCCGTAACGGAGATGATTACCAGTGTGGATTTGATCAAGGAAATGATTTTGGTCGCTGAGGGGCATCCGCTTTCCTTTACACAAGAAGAAGTCACCATCAATGGATGGGCGATGGAGTGCCGTATTAACGCCGAGGACCCGGATCGCAATTTTATGCCTGCACCGGGTAAGATTGGATTTTATCTGCCTCCAGGCGGCCCGGGGGTACGCGTAGACAGCGCAGCTTATCCGGGTTACAGCATTCCTCCTTATTATGACTCCATGATCGCCAAATTGATTGTGTGGGCGCCTACACGTCAGGAAGCGATTGCCAAAATGAAGCGGGCTCTGTCCGAATTTGCTATTGAAGGCATACCGACAACGATTTCTTTTCATCAACGATTGTTGGAGCATCCGACCTTCGTCAAGGGTGATTTTGATATTAAATTCTTGGAGGAAAACGAAGTTTAATCGGTATATTTCCTTAGTTTGTCATAATGAACGCCAAATGATATAGTATGGATAATAAGTGAGCATGTCTGCTTTGAAATCCAAAGCTGAAGTGAAACTTATTTTGACCGAAAGGTGTTGAAGGTATGAGCACAGTGCCAACCGAATTCGAGCGTACAGAAATTGGGGAGATTCAGATTGCCCCGGAGGTTATTGAAGTCATTGCCGGATTGGCAACCGTTGAGGTGCCGGGCGTAGCGGGAATGAGTGGCGGATTTGCAGGTGGGTTTGCCGAACTGCTGGGCCGCAAAAATTTGTCCAAAGGTGTAAAAGTGGAAGTCGGACAGCGTGAAGCAGCTGTAGACGTCTCCGTCATTATCGAGTACGGTAACCGTCTGCCCGAGGTGGCTGCTGCTATTCAGCAGAACGTTAAGCGTTCCATTGAAACCATGACAGGTCTTAACGTTGTTGAAGTGAACGTGCAAATTCATGATGTTCAATTCAAAAGTGCCGAAAAAGTAGAAGAGCCGGAAGTTCTGGGCGCCGGACGGGTTAAATAGAGCGATATTTTGTACAAACCCCCGACCCTTAAGGGTCGAGGGTTTACTCTAATTTAAGGAGGCTGTGCGTTTCGTGGCTAAAGTTATGGATAGACTTTTGCTGTTCTTGTACAGCTTAAGTATCGGAATTATTTCCATTCTCGCCATCCTCCTCCTGAGCGGGGCCATTCCGTATGCCTTAAGCATTCAGGATGAGCGGATTGTGTGGTTTACCAGCCTGATTGTTGCAGGAGTGCTGCTGCTTTTGAGTCTCCGGGTTTTCTATATCTCCATTCGCCGGAACCAAACGGTACAGCATTCTATAGATCAACGAACGGAGTACGGTGACATTCAGATTTCAGTGGATACCATCGAGAATCTGTGTCTCAAAGCGGCCTCAAGATTTCGTGGGATACAGGATTTGAAAGCACGTATTCGCGTGCTGGAATCTGGACTTGATATTACGATTCGGGCGGTTGTGGACGGGGAAAGTTCTATTCCGGTGTTAACCTCCGAGGTACAAAAGGGGGTACACGACCATGTGGAAGAAATTACGGGAATTCCTGTGTCCAATGTATCTGTGTACATCGCCAATGTTTCTCAGTCACCAAGCTTTAAGAGTCGTGTGGAATAGAGGTGATTTTCCCTGATGCCCTGGAAAGAAATATGGGGAAGTTACAAGGGCCGGATCACGGGGATTACGGCCGGCATTTTTTTCGGGTTTATTTATTTGTGGGCAGGCTTTTGGAATATGTTGTTCTTTGCATTGATGGTGTTCATCGGATATACGCTAGGAAGACGTAGCGACGCAGCGCTTGGTTCCCTCCTCCCTTGGAAGGAATGGAGTGACTGGCTGTCGCAGCGTTGGCGTCCTTTTAAATGAACCCTGTGATACGCTTTCTCCAAAATAGAGCTGTAGCTTCTTTGCGCCCAACGTTTGGAGGATGCGTTCACAGGTTTTTTTTGTGGAATTGGTTAAAATGAAAAAAAAAGATACAGGCAAGCGTAGGAGGCAGGGCATGAAAAGACGTCTGGCGAGGGAAATAGCGGTACAAAGCATGTACCATATGGAAATGAATGAAGTGGATGCAGCAGCAGCAGTAGATATGTTGCTCCAGGAAGCGGCAGAGGATAACGAAGCGGAAGTAGTCATCAAAAATGCAGCAGTGTTAAGGGCTTACGTGCTGGAACATGTGCGGGGTACATGGGAACACAAGGAAGTGATTGACAAACTTCTGGTGGATTATCTTAAAGGCTGGCAGATCAGCAGACTTTCCCGCGTGGATCGCCAAATTTTGAGACTGGCGGCATATGAAATGATTTTCCGTGAGGATGTTCCGGCTAAAGTTGCAGTCAATGAAGCGATTGAATTGTCCAAGCATTTTGGCACCGAGGAGTCGGGTAAATTTGTCAACGGTGTTCTGGGACGGATTATACAAGAGCTGGAGCAACTGAAAGCACGGTTTTAAGTTGAGATTATTTTACTCAGGTTGGAGAGTGGTTGAATATGTCAGCACCGATCATTGATGGCAAACAAATCTCTAAGGATATTCGCGAAAGCATTCAGCAGGAGGTCGTCCGTCTGAAGGAGCACAACTTTCAGCCTGGATTGGCTGTCGTACTAGTAGGTGAAGATCCAGCTTCTCAGGTATATGTTAGAAACAAGGAAAAGGCATGTCATGATCTCGGTTATTATTCCGAGGTACATCGGTTGGCAGCGGATACTTCGCAGGAAGCATTGCTGGAGCTGGTGGACAAGCTGAATCACCAAAGTAATATTCATGGGATTCTGGTACAGCTTCCGTTGCCAAAGCACATTCATGAAAAAGCAGTCATTGACGCCATTGCAGTCGAGAAGGATGTGGATGGATTCCATCCGGTGAACGTGGGGAATCTGGTCATCGGTGATGATAGTCTCCTGCCTTGTACTCCTGCCGGTGTCATTGAGCTGATCAAGCGTGCGGGGATAGAAATTGCCGGTAAGCATGCGGTGGTCATTGGTCGCAGTAATATCGTGGGCAAGCCGGTATCCCTGTTGTTGCAGCGCGAAAATGCTACGGTGACCATGTGTCACTCTCGTACGGCCAATATCGCCGAGCTGAGTCGGCAAGCGGATATTTTGGTGGTTGCCATCGGCAAAGCCAACTTTATTGATGCTTCGTTCGTGAAGCCTGGAGCAGTGGTCATTGATGTAGGCATGAATCGTCTGGAGAGCGGAAAACTGGCGGGTGACGTTGATTTTGAGAGCGTGAAGCAAGTATCCGGTCCGATTACCCCTGTTCCCGGCGGTGTAGGTCCAATGACGATTACCATGCTGATGCAAAATACGCTCGTAGCGGCCAAGCGGTCGCACGGTTTGGCATAAGGGCGGTTGCCTGTGGCTGAACAGCGTATTTACTCTATTAAAGACCTGAATCGCTATATCCGGATGAAGCTGGAGTCGGATCAGGTGCTGTCGGACGTATGGATACGTGGGGAAATTTCTAACTTTACGCATCATTCGAGTGGTCATATGTACTTTACACTCAAGGATGAGGGCAGCCGCATCCGTTCGATTATGTTTGCGACCCATAATCAGCGGCTTCCCTTCGTGCCAAAGGAAGGTACGCGTGTAATTGCCCGGGGAAACGTATCTGTGTATGAACGGGATGGACAATATCAATTTTATGCGACCCAGATGCAGCCTGATGGCGTGGGAAGTCTCTACCTTGCATATGAGCAGCTCAAGCAAAAGTTGGATATTGAAGGGCTGTTCGACAGCGCCCGCAAGCGCAATCTGCCTGCTCACCCGACGACAATTGGTGTCATTACTTCGCCAACTGGAGCTGCCGTACGCGATATTATCACGACGCTTCAACGGAGATATCCGCAGGCTGGAATTGTACTATATCCTGTTCTTGTGCAGGGAAAAGGTGCTGCACCTGCTATTGTTAAGGCGATTGAAGCCATGAACCGTATGCAGGAGGTTCAAGTGATGATCGTCGGACGGGGCGGTGGCTCGCTGGAGGAATTATGGGCGTTTAACGAGGAAGCGGTTGCGCGTGCCATTTTTGCATCGGGGATTCCGGTCATTTCGGCCGTCGGTCATGAGACGGATTTTACGATTGCGGATTTTGTGGCCGATTTGCGTGCGGCTACGCCGACCGCAGCCGCCGAGCTGGCTGTGCCTCATCAGCAAGAGTTGCGGGATCAGTTACTCCAGAGGGAACATCGATTACGTAACGCACTCCGACAGCGGCTGGAAACCAGCCGTGAACGGTTGACCCGGCTTCGGCGCTCACCGGTGCTGCTGCACCCGCGCCGCTATATGCTACAGCATGCGGAGCGAATGGATATGTTGCATCAGCGGCTCATTCGTGCAGCAGGCAACCGCTCGCGCTTGAACGTGGAGAAGAACGCGCGCATGCGTCAGGTGCTGGAGCGGTTTAACCCGCGTGAACAAATCCGTTCGGCCCGCAAGCAGACGGATGTGGCACAGCGTCAGCTGGAATCTGCGATGCGTGCTATTACCAAGACGGGACGGCAGCAACTGCACGCGGGTATTCGTCAGTTGGATGCGCTTAGCCCGCTCAAGGTCATGTCGCGAGGCTACAGCCTGGTGTACGATGAGCAGGAGAAACGGCTGATCAAGTCGCTAAAAGACGTACAGCCGGGAGATTCCATTAAGATTAAAGTGAGTGACGGGCAATTAGACTGCCAAGTATGGGGAATGAAGGAGGACGCGAAGCACGGTGGCGAATGAAACGGAATTGAATTTTGAAGCGGCCATGGCCGCTCTTGAAGAAATTGTCGGACAACTGGAGCACGGAGACGTTCCTCTGGAGCAAGCCATTGATCTGTTCCAGCGTGGCATGAAGCTGTCTCAGCTTTGCAGTCAAAAGCTGGAGCAAGTTGAACGTAAAATTGAAATGATTGTGGAAGAAGATGGAGATTTTCGCAAGAAGCCTTTCGGCGGCGGGTTAGATGAAAACGGTGGTGAAGGCGTTGAATAGATCGTCGCTCAAGGAATATTTGACCGGGACGGTGGACGCGGTTTCGTCTGCATTGACCGAGCAATTCCCAGCTCATTGGAGCATTCCCGCCGTTCTCCGTGAAGCTATGAATTATTCACTCAACGCAGGCGGAAAACGCCTGCGGCCTCTGCTTGTGATCGCAGCTACCGAAGCATTCGGCGGAAGCCGGGAGGCCGCGTTACCAGTAGCATGTGCGGTAGAAATGGTACATACGTACTCCCTGATTCACGACGATTTACCAGCCATGGATGATGATGATTATCGCCGGGGCAAACTGACGAATCATAAGGTATATGGTGAGGCGGTTGCTGTACTTGCAGGGGATGCATTGCTGACCCACGCTTTTTACAGTGTCGTACAGTCGGGTCGTCGTCACGGAATCTCATCCGATGCGCTGTTGTCCATCGTGGAGGAACTATCCGAAATGAGCGGGGCACGGGGCATGGTAGGCGGTCAGGTCGCGGATATGTCCGGAGAGCAGGGGATGACAGGTATCGAGGAACTGGAATACATCCATCTCCATAAAACCGCGGATTTGATCATTTTCTCCCTCTTGGCAGGTGGACGGATCGGCGGAGCGGACAAGAATCAATTAGAAGCGCTTCGCCAATTTGGACGAGACCTGGGTTTGGCTTTTCAAATTCAGGACGATATACTGGATCTTATAGGCGATGAGAGCAAAATGGGTAAAAAAACGCAAAGTGATGTTGAACAGGAAAAGGTAACTTATCCGTTTTTTATCGGTATGGAGGCATCCCAACAGCAGGTAGAGAAACTCACGGCATCTGCCAAAAAAGCGTTAATTGAAGGCGGTATACCGGATTCGTCGCGTTTGCTAGAGATTGCGGACTACCTGATGAAGCGTGATCATTAGTGCGGTTAAGGCATCATTGGCCTATCTAATGTTTAAGCAAGGTCACATAGTGTGATATAATATTTGTTAACTTTACACACAAACTTGAAGGAAAGCGGGGAGATATGCGTGCTGCTTCCACACATAAAGCAACCAGGCGATCTGAAATCACTGTCGGTTGAGGAGTTGGACTCTCTAGCCGAGGAAATCAGGAGCTTTTTGATTGAGAAGCTGTCCGTGACTGGGGGGCATCTGGCATCGAATCTGGGAGTGGTTGAGCTCACAATCGCCCTGCATTACTGCTATAACAGCCCGAAGGACAAAATGATTTTTGACGTTGGGCATCAGGCCTATGTGCACAAAATATTGACAGGGCGAATGGATCGTTTTGATACCCTTCGTCAGCGTGATGGACTTTGCGGTTTTGTAAAAAGAAGCGAGAGCGAGCATGATGTTTGGGAAGCTGGCCATAGTAGCACTTCTCTGTCAGCCGCGATGGGGATGGCTTTGGCACGAGATTTAAAGGGCGAGGACAATAAAGTTATTGCGTTGATCGGAGATGGAGCATTAACCGGAGGCATGGCCTTTGAAGCGTTGAACCATATTGGTCATGAACGTAAAAATTTGATGGTCATTCTGAATGACAACGAAATGTCGATAGCGCCGAATGTTGGGGCCATGCATAATTATTTGAGCAAAATCCGCTCGGACCGTTATTATTTGCGAGCAAAGGATGAGCTGGAAGTTTTGCTGAAAAAAATACCTGCTATCGGCGGTAAACTTGCCAAATCGGCTGGCCGTGTTAAGGACAGTCTTAAATATATGATGGTGCCGGGCGTGCTGTTTGAGGAACTGGGGCTAACGTATCTCGGTCCGGTAGACGGACATGATTTGCCGAAGTTGATCGAAACCTTCAAGCAGGCTGATAACGTCACTGGCCCAGTGTTGGTTCATGTCGTAACCACTAAGGGAAAGGGTTACAAGCCTGCAGAGGCAGATTCACACAAATGGCACGGAATCAGTCCGTACAAAATGGAATCCGGTCAGGTACTCAAGGCTGTGGGCAACCCCATGTATACGGAAATTTTCGGACGGACGCTGATTGAGCTGGCAGAAAAGGACGAACGTATTATAGCGGTTACGCCTGCCATGCCTGGTGGTTCGGGACTGGTGCCGTTCAGCAAGGAATTCCCTACACGGATGATTGATGTCGGCATTGCGGAGCAGCATGCGGCTACTATGTGTGCTGCGTTGGCAATGGAGGGGATGAAGCCGGTATTTGCGGTATACTCCACTTTTATGCAGCGTGCTTATGATCAAATTGTACATGACATTTGCCGTCATAATGCAAATGTGATGTTTGCGATTGACCGTGCCGGTTTTGTCGGGGCTGACGGAGAAACGCACCATGGCGTGTTCGACGTAGCATTTTTACGTCATATCCCTAATCTGGTGCTTATGATGCCTAAGGATGAAAACGAGCTGCGGCATATGATGAAAACAGCGCTTGATTACGACGATGGTCCGATTGCTTATCGCTATCCTCGTGTTAATGGGGTTGGTGTGCCGTTGGATACAGAGCTGAAAGCTATACCCATCGGGAGTTGGGAGCTTCTCCGCAAGGGTGAGGGCTACGCTGTAATTGCTTCAGGCCCGATGCTCCAGGTGGCAACAGAGGCTGCGGAGGCAATGAAACGCGAGGGCTTGCAGGTGGGTGTTGTCAATGCACGTTTCCTTAAGCCTGTGGATGAGGATATGCTGCGTGAGCTGGCCCGCCAGCATACGAAGCTGATCGTATTGGAAGAAGCCTCTGAAGCGGGAAGCTTGGGTAGCGCCGTGCTGGAATTTTACGCCAAAGAAGAAATGCAAAATGCACAGGTGCGTCTGATGGGGATTCCCGATATGTTTGTGGAGCATGGCTCGATCAAGGAGCAACGCTCAGAAGCGGGCCTTACCGTTGAAGCTGTGTGCCTTAAGCTTCGCAAATGGGCTTCCGAGCCAGTGTATAGCATGGGACAATCGGTATAGAAAAATTTGCGACAACGCTGATATTTATAAAAAAGTATGACAAAAGCAGCGTAGCTGCCTTAAAGGGAGATTAACATGTCTGTTCCGAAGGAACGCATTGATGTATTACTTGTAGAACAAGGCTTTTTTGAAAGCCGTGAAAAAGCCAAAGCCGCAATTATGGCAGGTCTGGTACTGGCCGACAGTGAACGGATCGAGAAGGCGGGTATGAAGGTACCACGCGACAGCGAGCTTAAAGTAAAGGGTGCAGTGCATCCATATGCAAGCCGTGGAGGCTTGAAGCTGGAAAAGGCTATCCGTCAATTCGAGCTGGATATGAAGGGCAGAACGATGCTGGATATCGGCTCATCCACCGGAGGTTTTACGGATTGTGCCCTCCAGCATGGAGCGGAGTATGTATATGCCATTGACGTGGGATATAATCAGCTGGACTGGTCCCTTCGTAATGACGAACGGGTATGCGTAATGGAGAAAACGAATTTCAGGTATATGACGCCTGCGGATTTGAACGGTCCTGTACCGAATTTTGCAAGTATTGATGTTTCTTTTATTTCGCTGCGCATTATTTTGCCACCATTGCTTGCGTTGCTGCATCAGCCTGCTGACATTGTGGCTCTGATTAAGCCGCAATTTGAAGCTGGGCGTGAAAAGGTGGGGAAATCCGGCGTCGTCCGCGATCCCGCAACGCACAAAGAAGTGTTGCAAACCATCCTGACATTCTCGCACGAGCTTGGACTTTCGTTGCAAGGATTGACTTATTCTCCTATTACGGGTGGAGAAGGCAATATTGAATTTTTGGCACATTGGCGTTTGGATGAGCCTGCTATTGCAGACCCGCAACAGGAAAGCGTTGATTTCCGTCCGTTAATTGACCTTACTGTTCAGGAAGCAGGGCAGACCTTCAATAATGGTCCGTCGCGTAAGTAACATTCAGGGGTTCTCAAGAGTTCTGTGAACTTAAGGGAACCTCTTTTTGGTGTGAGGGATTGATTAACGAACTCACGTTCGCCTATAATGAGATATACAGGAGAAAAGGGATTTCACTTCCTGTCCTAGAATATGTCCATGAGGTGATCGATTCATGGACACGCGATATGATACGGTTATCATTGTCGTGATCGGCGTAATATTAGCGGTATGGGCTTTTTACAGTCTACGTACCTGGTTAAAGGAGCCGGGACCACTTGTATTAAAGACTATACCGATTAACGAGGAGTTGGACGAAGGGCCTGCTGTGGACTTGCTGGAAGACGCGGGTTATGAGCTGGTGGGCGGAAAAATGAAAATACCGCTTGCTTTTAAAGTGAATGGACATACCGTGTATAGCCGTTTGTTTATAGACTATGTGGCTGTGCGAAATGGTTCAACATATATGGTCAAAACGTCACGCCGCAAGAGACCGATGGAGTGGAATGGTCCTGATTTGCGGGACAGGCTTATGCCTTATCTGCTGCTTTATCCGGGCTGTGCGGGCGTATTGTACGTTGATACGGACGAACGGAATATCCGCCTTATTACATTGGCGGAAGACATCGACGAAGAGGAATATGAAGGTTAATCCATAGGAGGATTTTATGAAGGGTCAACGACATATTAAAATTAGGGAAATTATTTCACAACGGGAAATTGAAACGCAGGACGATCTGGTTGAAGCCTTACGCAAGGCTGGTTTTCAGGTCACTCAAGCCACTGTATCTAGGGACATTAAGGAGCTGCTGCTTATTAAAGTTCCGATGGATGATGGCAGGTACAAATATTCGATGCCTTCAGATCAGCGATATAACCCGGCGCAGAAACTGAAGCGTACATTGGTCGACAACTTTTTACATATTGATTATACGACCAATCTGATCGTGATGAAGTGTCTTCCGGGAACGGCGAACTCGATTGCTGCATTATTGGACAACATTGAATGGCCTGAAATTATGGGTACCATTAGTGGGGATGACACCATTTTGATTATTTGCCGATCAGAAGAGAACAGCGAAGCCATTGTGAATCGTCTTATGGGCTACATTTCCTGAACAAGATTTCTTAGGCCTATTTAGACGTTTGAATTTGTACATCATAGAGGTGAAAGAACGATGCTGGTCACTTTATCTATACGAAATTTGGCAGTTGTAGAGGCTGTCGATGTTCACTTTTATAAAGGGTTCCACGTATTGACCGGAGAAACAGGTGCCGGTAAATCCATCATTATTGATGCCCTCGGTCTGATTGCTGGAGGCAGAGGTTCCGCCGATCTGGTCCGTTATGGGTGTGATAAAGCAGAGATGGAGGCGCTGTTTGAGCTGCCTGTTAAGCATCCGGTTTGGGCAACGCTAGAAGAGCAAGGTATCAAGGCGAATGCGGAAGAACATCTATTGATTCGGCGGGAACTGACCGTTCAAGGCAAAAGTTCATCGCGGATTAACGGTCAAATGGTCAATTTAACGATGCTGCGTGAGGTGGGTGAGCAACTCGTCAATATTCACGGTCAGCATGAGCATCAAAGTTTGCTACGTGCAGACCGTCATCTGGCGTTGCTGGATACGTTCGGTGATTCGGTCATCGGTCCGGTCAAAACGCTTTACAGAGAGCGCTACAATGCTTTTGTCAAAGCGGAAAAAGAAGTACGGGAGCTGCAAAGTTCCAGTCAAAAGGCCTATCAGTTATTGGACATGTATCGGTTTCAATTGGAGGAAATTGCTGCTGCCGAACTTAAATTGGGAGAGGATGAATTATTGGCAGAAGAACGGGTCAAGCTATCCCATAGTGAGAAAATGATGGATGGGATATCAGGAGCCTACGATCTGCTAAGCGGCAGAGGCGGACTGGATATGATCAATAACGTGTTGTCCAGACTGAATGATGTCCAAAGCTATGACAGCAAAAGCCTTCAGCCCATTGCGGAGCAGATTCAATCTGCTTTTTACCAGCTGGAGGATGCAGCGTTCCAATTACGCTCGTATCGTGAAGATATTGAATTTAATCCGGGCAAGCTGCATGAAGTGGAGCAACGTCTAAATCAAATTACCGGGTTACAGCGAAAATATGGTGATAGTATAGAGCAGATTTTGGAATACTATAGCCGTATTGAGCAGGAAACCGATATGCTGGAGAATAAGGATGAACGGCTGGAGCAATTAATTGCAAAGCGGGATGAGTTGCTTTCGGATTTGCTCCAGATTGCGGAAGAGCTTACAGAAGCGCGTGAAATTTGTGCTGAAGAGCTGGCCGAGCAGGTAGAGCAGGAGTTAAAGGATCTGCAAATGGAAAGAACGTCACTCAAGGTACGTATTGATCCAATTGAAGATCCGCGCGGATATGAATATAAAGGTCGGCGGGTACGCCCAACCAAGCAGGGCATCGATAATGCGGAATTTCTGATTTCCCCGAATCCGGGGGAGCCGCTTCGTCCGCTGGGCAAGATTGCTTCTGGTGGTGAACTGTCCCGTATTATGTTGGCGATGAAAAGTATTTTTGCACGTCATGATCAAATTCCGGTACTCATTTTTGACGAGGTGGATACTGGGGTAAGCGGTCGTGCGGCTCAATCCATTGCCGAAAAGCTGTATCGTTTGTCTTCTGTCTGTCAGGTATTCTCGATTACTCATTTGCCGCAGGTGGCATGTATGGCAGATCACCAGTACCTTATTGAGAAGAATGTTCATGACGAACGTACAATGACGCAAATTGAAGCGTTAAATGAGGACGGACGTGTGAAGGAATTGGCACGTATGCTGGGCGGCGTGGAAATTACCGAAAAAACTTTGCATCACGCACAGGAAATGTTGAATTTGGCGGAAGGAAAGAAAGCCTGAATAGAGCGACTGGCGTAATGATTTACAGTTATAAAAGCCTGGGGGCAAGGTTACCTTATAGGTACGCAATTGGCGACCACCTTTACTCGTCAAGCGAAAGAAGCAAAGGGAGCGTGACAGCCATTGAATTTTTACTCCAGGATCAAATTGCTCGGTCTTTTGCTTGTTTTTCTTATTTGTTGTATCGGTAACGCCAAGCAAGTGCATGCAGCGCTGCCTTCACAAGCTTCTCTGGAATTATTCGGTTCCCATGCAGTGAAGACGTCTCAAGAGAACGTGATCCCCGATTTGAAGGTGTATCCAGGGGGTCAGACGATCGGGGTCAAAGTAAAATCTTCAGGAGTGCTTGTTGTTGGTCATCATGTTATTCAGGAAAGTGTGGACCGCAAGGTGTCACCTGGAGAGACTGCCGGGATTCGTCTCGGTGATCGGATCACCCATATGAATGGCAAACCGCTGGATAGCCTGACAAAGGTAGCGGAGGCTGTAGAGGAAGCAGGAAAGAACAAAAAACCGCTCGACATCACGCTTTGCCGAGGGGAGCAGACGATTTCCACCAAGCTAACACCAGCTTATGATCGTGATGACAAAGCATGGCGGCTTGGACTGTATATTAGGGACTCGGCTGCGGGTGTAGGCACCTTGACCTTTTACGCACCGGATCAGGGGGTATACGGGGCCTTGGGGCACGTGATCACCGACATGAATACCCAGACTCCCATTGTTGTGGGCAGCGGAGAAATAGTGCAATCCAATGTGACGTCAATTGCGAAAAGTCAAAGTGGTGAACCTGGGGAAAAACGCGCACATTTTCTCAAGGATCATCGGGTGTTAGGCAATATTGAACGAAACACGAACTTCGGGATTTTTGGGAAGATGTCAGATGAGCCGCAATATGGTTTGTATTCCAAGCCAATACCTGTGGCATTTGCGAATGAAATAAAGGAAGGTCCCGCAGAAATTTTGACTGTATTGGAAGGTCAGCAGATTCAGCGGTTTCAGGCAGAGGTCGTACACATTTCTCAACAGGATAAACCGGCAACCAAAGGACTTGTTATTCGTATCGTAGATCCAAAGCTGCTGGATAAGACCGGGGGAATTGTACAAGGGATGAGCGGAAGCCCAATTATTCAGAACGGCAAGCTCATCGGGGCTGTGACGCATGTATTTGTTAACGATCCGAAATCAGGCTACGGCTGCTTTATCGAATGGATGCTGCGCGATGCAGGAATCATGCAGAATAACGTAAGCTTGAAATCATCCTCTAATCTTAAGGCGAGCTAGTGGCCTTAAGATTTTTTTGTCGAAAGGCCAAGAATTAACTCGTAATAGCAAGTTAAAGAATTAATTATAATGGAAACAATAAAAAAAATAAATAAAAATAATTTTCGACAGAAGGAATTCATAATTCGATGTCGAAATCATATACTCCGACAAGAAATATTTATTTGCTGTAAACTGATATCCCAACTGAATAACACTCAATAAGGAGGAAGTACATTGCAAAAAATTGAGGTATTGTTGGCTGATGACAACCGGGAATTTACGAATTTGCTTGCCGAATATATTTCCGATCAGGAGGATATGGAAGTTACAGGAATCGCCTATAATGGTGAAGAAGTGCTCCAACACATCGCAGAATCCCGCAACGTACCTGATGTACTCATTTTAGATATTATCATGCCTCATCTGGATGGTCTCGGCGTTTTGGAGCGCTTGAGAGAAATGAACCTGTCTCCACAGCCGAAAATCATTATGCTGACTGCATTCGGTCAAGAAAATATTACGCAAAGGGCCGTACAGCTCGGGGCATCTTATTATATTTTGAAGCCATTTGACATGGAAGTGCTTGCCAACCGTGTTCGTCAATTGGTGGGACCACAATTAGTTAGCAGTAGTCCGGTGACCGTTTCTTCCATGCGGTCTAATGTGGTGCCAATGGGGAAAACGAAAAACCTGGATGCCAGTATTACGGCCATTATCCATGAAATCGGTGTGCCAGCTCACATTAAAGGCTACCAATATTTACGAGAAGCCATTACCATGGTGTACAATAATATCGAAATTTTGGGTTCCATAACTAAAACACTATATCCGGCAATCGCCGAAAAATTCAAAACGACGGCATCCCGTGTGGAACGCGCCATTCGTCATGCTATCGAGGTAGCATGGACACGTGGCAACATCGACAGTATCTCTCACCTGTTCGGATACACCATTAATATCTCCAAATCCAAGCCGACCAACTCAGAGTTTATTGCCATGGTAGCTGACAAGCTGCGGATTGAGAATAAGGTGAGTTGAACGTTGATATAACGCGGAAAATTGAACGTGAGTAGAACGGATGTTCGCGTTAATTTATCGGCCGTTGCACCGGAGATTCCGATAAACTTTCGCTCGTTATTCCGATAAACCTTTCCACAATTGGGTTAAACTTACGCGCATATTTATAGGAAATTTTGCTGAAACTAATACTAACGCAATATGTACGAAAATACAAACGTTTGAATAGCGCTCATCTCTTCGGAGGTGGGCGTTTTTGTATCCGCTGAGTTAATGGTTTAAACTTTCTCTTAATAATAGGAGAGGAGTTTGAACATGGACTACAAAGAGAAAAGAAAGAAAATCATCGAACAAAAGCAGAACAAGGAGCTATTGGAGATGGACGAAGCTATAACTGGTTTCCTTCAGTCAAGGAAGCTCAAAAATCTGACCGAAAATACACATGATTTTTACTTTCAAACTTTGAGTAAGTTTAAAGAGTTCCTGGCCGAAAACGACGTATCGCGCCCTATAGACGTAATTACGGAGGACGTATACGAATTTATACAACGTAGATTAGACATAGGTAATAAAGCGTCTACAGTCAACAAATATATAAGAGGTTTGCGCGCGTTCTTTAATCACTTGCATAGTTCGGGCTACTTAAATGAGAACCCAATGGAACCGATTGATAAGCTCGTTGAAGAAAAGCGCATTAACCGCACGCTAAGCCGCGAACAGGTTGTTGCGTTATTGGACGCGCCTGATAGAGGCACGATAGCCGGATTCCGCGCCTACGTTTTCCTGCTCGTTCTCTTGGATACGGGAATACGCCTGGAGGAGGCGCTGACCTTCCGTGTCCATGACGTTTACTGGAAGGAGCGCGTGATTCAAATTTACGGGAAGGGCCGTACAGAACGCGTTGTGCCATTTAGCGAAACTCTGGCGCTAAGATTACGTGAATATCAGGAGATGCGTGGAGAGCAGGAACATGATATTTTCTTCGTGAATGCGGAGGGTCAGCCGCTTAGACGGCGCTATGTACAGGAGCAGATAAGTGATTACGGAAAAATGGCGAATATCAAGGGAGTACGCGTGTCGTGCCATTCGCTGCGGTATACGTTTGCACGCAATTACTTAATGAACGGTGGTGATATTGTTTCGCTTATGTCGATCATGGGCCACAAAACGCTGGAGATGGTGAAGCTCTACGCAGAGATGTATCAGCCGGACATTTCCATGCAACATACGAAATATTCACCGGTAAATTCGATACTAAACGATTAATAGGAGGCGTCACTTATGAAAAACCGATACGTATACCCGGCCATATTCGATTACCCAGGCGAAGGATCAGACGATGGTATTTCCGTCAGCTTCCCGGACTTGCCAGGCGCATACACATGCGGCGACACCGACGAAGAAGCGCTATATATGGCGAAGGATTGCCTTGCGCTGCATCTCTACGGAATGGAAGCGGATGGTGACGATATTCCGGAACCCTCACGATTGGTAAGCATCGTAACAGAGGCGAATCAATCCGTCGTGTTGATTGACGTATGGATGCCGTAGGAACGGAGGGGTAGATTGGACTCATTTGCGCGATACTGCGTAGGTGGGTCCGCTATTTTCTTTTTATACATAGGAAAAATATACTAGATTACGAGCTGATTCCATAGTAAAATATGTCTATATTAGTCGAGAGGATGTATATTATGGGTGAATTAAGTAGTTATGAAGTCGTAGGGGAAAAACAGACCGCACCACTAAACAAGCTTGCGTTAGTGGCGACGATACTGGCGGGCGTGGCGGTTGTTGCGGCGAGCGTGCTGTTCGTTGTAAATAACAGTCTAAAGGCGCAGGTAGCTTCGTTGAAAACGGAAAACGCAACGCTGGCGAAGTCGGTAGATGACGTTAAAGCAGCGCAGGATACTAACGCGCAGGAAATCGCTACATATAAGTCTGTCGCTTACATGACGGAGGCGGCCCACGTTATCGAGGGTTCAGTAGTCACCGACGATTTCGTAGTAGATCGGATATACTTCAACCAAACGGGTGGGGGCGAACTTGGTAGCGTAACTATGGACGTTACTAATCAACCACCGATGGCGTTGGCGTATAAAGGAAAAGGTGCGTACACTGTCGGAGATCGCGAGTTGAGAGCAAAGGCTAACAGCCTTATCGCGGCGGCCAAAAAGTATTACGGTGACGCACCAGGTATGCCGAAATGGGCGGATTCTACAGCCGTTAACTTGTCCGTTCAAAACTACGATATTGGTAGTTACACAGACGGTGAGTTTATGCTGGTAGGGGAGAAGTAGACGCATTTTCACCGCAAATCAGCGCCTTAACTCCGTCCTGAATACCCACGCAAGAGTAGTGCTATAAACGCCTAATTTCACGTTAAAAGCCCGTAATCCTCTGCGTTGAGGACACGGGCTTTTTCGTTGTTTATCGGTTCTGCCCACGCTGTACTGCGCGGATAAGCTCTTCGTTTCGCAAGTCAGCTTTGTGGCTGTTTACAACGACCAGTGCGTGGATGACACCGGGCACGAAGAAAAATAGACACAGTATAAAATTTAAAATAGCCTGGCCGGGTTTACCACAAAGTAGAACCGCCAGTGGTGGAATCAGAATAGCAAGAAGGTATCGCATCAGATGTAACCCCTTTTACGTTTATTTACTTTGAGCACAATTTTATCAGATAGAGGGGAATTATACTACGAAAAAATTGGGAATTTTACCCTCGGTGGCTCTGCACGCACCGCTTCCAACGTATCGCACACGACGTCGTAATCATCCTCCGCCTTCTCCGCACGATCCTCCGCAAGCTCCCGCGCCTCACGTTCGGCCTTCAGCGCAGCCTTGACTTCACGGAGTTCACGGACGGTCATTTCGTCAACAGTTTTGGTGGCGCCTGTTGACGGGATAGTATGCGAAGAAGAGACGAAGGACGAACGGTCGATATCGGAGGGTAACTGAAGGATCTCAAATACTTTACTAGATGAGATTCGGGACGACGTCGTCCCAAGTTCGTCAAATGCCTGGATGAACCTGTTAGCGGACCTCCGCGCCATGTCACACTCCTCAGCACACCAGCGCTCCCAATCACGGTAACCATTAAGACCATACTTTTGCGGCTGATCTCTAACGGATTTGAGACGGCGCCCAATTTCGTAAATCGCCTCACCTGCAACGCGCTTGTATGCGTTGATTTCCGCAGTTATCGTAGGTAAATCGGATGATAAAGTTGCGATTTCACTCACGTTGATCCCTCCTTTCGTTTAATTTGCGGTGAATCATCGGTAATCGCGATACGCCTTGACTTCATGTTGCAAAGGACCTGCGTTCAATCTATAGGACAAAGCGTACATGTTCGGACGACCCACCTTGGGTATTTCCCTGCGTTAAACGCAGAGTATGTCGCGTCGTTTCACCGTAAAATCACCGTGAATCAGGCCGCTAAAGCCTACGTTAAGGGGTACGGGAGGGGACGGAGGATAGGCGCTGATTTAACGCAAAAAAGACCGCGAGATTAACGGTCTTCTTTTTTTGGCTCGGTACTTTCTTTGACATTCGTTATGTATTTAATCAAATCCCCCGGTTGACAGTTTAATACTGAGCAAACTCGATCAAGTGTCTCGATAGTAATAGACTTTACGTCAACGCCCTCGTTTGTTACCCATTGGCTTATGGTGTTTGGGCGGATACCTGAGCTTTTAGACAATGCATACATACTCATTTCTCTTTTCTTGAGCATCTCTTCAAGTGTAAAACGAATCATCCGCGACCCTCCTTGTAATTAATTTTATTTTATCATAAAAGGGGCTTGACTATATTAACTCATAGGGTTATTATCGAATCAGGTTATTAACGTATTGAGTTATTAAAAAGTTTCATCTTTATCCCGAGCAACATCGTATTGTTCCGAAGCATCACCGCCAAAGTGTCGGTTAAAGCTACACTTTCAATTCATCCTATAATCCCGCTAGGAGGCGCAATCATATGCCAATCACGTTAGGTTTCATCCGTAATCGTCGCGAAAGTAACGTCATCATCACGGTCGGAAGCGGCCGCACTCGCCAAGAACTCCGTGTTACATCGGAATTATTCTTCACTATTATACCGCAAGCTAATCCGTTTCTCTACGGTGATGTTGTGGAAGCTACGCCGGCACAACTCGTCGAACTCGGCTTTGAATTAGACGCAGAAATGAAACGGGAAGTCTTCCGTGTTGTTCGTCCGCTAGTTACGCCAGCTCAAGTCCGCTACGTACTCGATCCATCTACGGGTAACTACATACTTCGGTACGTCGGTACGCGTCAGGAGCTCGTCATACAGCCACGGGCGTTCTGGAAAATAACCGGAGTCAGTCGTCGGTCGCCGCTCGGTAGTTTAACGCTGTCAATGGACGTCATGAGTGAACTCGGATTCATCGTCAAGAAGGGAGGCGCACAGATTGAACGCAGTAACCAATTTATTAACTACGCGTAACATCGTATTGTCACGTAAGGCTCGTAAACATATCATCGCAATACTTAGATTCGTCTATGCAGTCGTATTGATTGCGCGTGAGGTGTTGGCGTGATGACGTACTTAGAAATATTCACGGATTATCGGCTAGGTTCGGAAACCTACGGTGAGGCGTTAATGATCGCGTTTCGGTTCTACATTCTCGCGGTCGGCAACGTATTAGGGAGTCCGCACTTCACCGATGCCGAACGAATTGAGACGTTAAAAGAACTAGACACAGCGTTTAACAACGTATTTCCGAATGGGGGCGTTTCTTAATGGCGGCCGATCACTGTTACAGATGCGTAGTCGATTTCGGCGACATTCGCATGACCTTTCCGGTATACTCGCCGCGCCAGCTTACGAATGATGAGCTTCGGGATATTGCGATTGAGCAGGCGGTTCAGAACGCGAATGACACCGGGCACAACGTCACGGCTACCGACATCAAGCCAGTCGGATTTAACTACGAAGGAGCGTACGAAAATGGAGACTAAAACAAACGTATTGGAGAAAGCGGCGCTTGCTTACGGTCCGTACGATCTGCCGCATATGTATGAACTCGTGGAGGGCGTTTTGTACGCTGACCGCTACTTCTTTCATCTTGAGACCGGAATTTTGTGGCTTCGTCACGTCCGCAAGGTCGAGCACCCGGAACACACGCACCTATTTATCGACGGGGATAGCGGCGGCCTTCAACTCGGGAAGAACGTTCAGCGCGACTTGCTGGAAGTGGTTACGGAAGTCCTCAACCATATCCGTGCCATGAACGGGTTAACGTTTTTGGTAGATGAACTCCTTTGGCTCGATGATCGCGGCGATATCGAATTGAATCTCGTTAAGAAGAAGGGATAACGCGCACTCCGATGAACTTAAACGCCAATATGGGGAGGAGACGCGCGTGTACTATCCGGCTGTCTTTGCGCTAACATCGGCAGTCAATCGTTTGGGAGTGGTACGACGTCGTACCATTTGCCCGTACCGTCAGCGCCAACTGGCGGAGTGCCTACGGAAAGAGTGCGACGTCGCACTGTTTGAATGTTTACAATGTCCGTACTCTTCGACGCCAATCGGAGGGATCGCTATGCGGGCATCTGGCCTGCGCTAACAGGTCGTTGTTTTAAATCTCCGGCCATCCGTAGACTGCGCGCCAACGCACGTACTACGGTTTGGCCGGCTTCGATAATTCCTACGTCCGGATACGGCAATATCCGTCAGGCAGGCGTGGTTCACATAGATTTTTCATCCGTGGGCGATCGGCCGGTAAATCCGGTTCAGGCACCGGTCGTCTGCTTGTTATATTAGATTAATACGCAGGACGGGAACATAGGTTCCATTTTATTGCGGAAAAGTTGTTTGTTCACGAATTGGACACAAATTTCGTGTGCGACCGGTCCAGCTCTGGTGATTTCGTGTCCTTATATATTACGAGGAAAAAACTTCACGTGAATCTGTGCGGGATCAAAATTCGCTGTAGATAATACAGTATCCGATGTGCGAAACGCGCGTGGTCGGCAGCAAGATAGTATAAGGCGGAAAACACTGCGTAAATGTGTGCATAACTACGCCGTGCATTCGGTTAAGTAGGTAGACCGCGGGAAACCGCATCTCATAAAACCAAACGAAAAGGGAGCGATTTTATTATGATGAACATTAGGCAAGCGGCAGTGTCGGCGATGGAACAAGCTAAGCGGGAAAAGTATTCAAAATGGATCGGTGAGGAATATCACGGCCTGTGGGGTGGCCCCGAAATGGCGGAAGGTACGGTTTTACATGAGTCTGAATTTTTAAAGAAGGTCGTGGAATGTGTGGCTTCTAGTGAGTTACTCACAGGTGAATACCTTCTAGGGGTAGATACGGACTTCCTTGCAATCGCAACAGGTATTGAGCAGAGAGTATTTGACGTATTAGCAGAGCGCGGCGATGTGGAGGCCATCCGTTCCATAATTAAGGCAACTGTAGGAATACTAGATTTCTCTCGGAAGGCGCTTGAGTATTACGGCATCTCTCGTTTTGCGACAGGCTTGGGGACTCCCTCTGATATGCACGACCTTGGAGACGGTTATTACTACTGTAACTGGGCGTGAAATAAACACTAACGAAAACGCGGCGGCTCCGTTGTGGGCTGCCGCTCAATTATCTTACGAAAGGAGGCGGTTCTTATGACGATCGACACGGGGAAGTTACGGCCTCATAAACAGGACGACTGGTTCGTCAAGGTTCCGGTCATTCTGTTCCGGCTGTATCCGAAGCTCGAAGGTTTTACCGTGGAAACGGCGGGCTTTTACGGCTATTTGCGGTCCTGGTGCCAAAACAAGCCGAGCCACCGATTATACGGTAAAACGTGGCTAAATCAACGCGAAATAGAGGCGCAAACGGGACTATCTCCGTACAAAATACGCCAGCACGCGGCTACGCTTTGCCGTTACGGTTTGCTCAACGTCACAAAGTCCGATCGCATTCCGAACAAGCTGATTTATGAACCGCTCGAACCGCTGACGTATGCGGAATTTCACGAGAAATACGGGATAGGAGGGGGTACAGAGGATGAGCAACCTTCGGACGTTAGCTAAAATAGCGACTGAGCAAAAAGAGTCCGTCCTAGAACGGGGACATGGCGGTTACTCGCCCTCGCTTCATTCACTCTTTCGCGTTCATTTAGTTGAGATGGGGGAGAAATACAGGAAGAACGACGCGAGAGACGCAATTCTGCTTTTGCTTTACCTTCACGCGTATGTGAACGGAACCGAGGCGAACGATTACTATATGTGGGCGTTCCCAACGGTAGAGCAAATACGGGAAGATACGGGGATACACGGTGACCGAATTAAACCGCTGTGCCGGATGCTTGAGGTCGAGGGGCTTTTGATCACGAAATTAATTCCCTGGCGTGGAAACGTTAAAAAGATTTATCTTCCGCTTTACTATCCGCGCTCAGAGGAGGCTGTAGGAGAAGCGATTCCTGTAGACGGAGTGGCTTAAATCCCGTTCATGGGAATCGTCGTACTCCGTTTATAGGAATGTAATAAGAACGAAGTAACAAGAACGAATAAATAAGAATAAACATTACGACATCATAACCTGTTTCGGGATAGAAGACCACTATCCCTCACGCGTCGTCATTCGCTTACGCTCATTCCTAGCGAAGTATCATGCGCGCATTGAGATAGTCACATATAGATTTTCGCGTGAGAACTTCCACTAGGAAGAACAACAGATACGCGGACATCAAAATATTAAGTTTCCATTATAGGAGGGGGATTTATTGGAAGCAGCCAAAAAGTTAGTTGAGTACCAACATAGTCCGCAACTTGAGCTCATCGTCACGCCGGACGTAGACAGATATGATTATTCTGGAGAATCCTGCGAATTGTTCCCGAACTGGACACGTGCCAACTACCGGGCCTACGCTAAGCATCCGCTTGAGCTGAGACTGAAGATAGCGGAGACGACAATGGTCGAATTATATGACACTTATTATTTCGATGCTCACATAGGCGGTGACGGCAGGTTTCGGACATGGCTCGATAAACAGCGCTTGGAACGGCTGGCGGATTATGTTCTCGCTGAGGATCACGTTAACGGGTTGTCAATTTTACGCGACCCATACGACAAACCTCGTGATCGTGACGTTGATGTTCCGCCAGGTGAGGGCGCGCGAGACTTCATGAGGAAGCACGATGTACGGATTTACTGTGAGGCTGACGCAGAGGGTATCGCCGAGAAAATGGGCGTCAAGCTATGTCGTGCGTGCCGTTACCCTTTCGAGGGCCGCGCGAGTAAAGTGGACTGCGGACCTAGTTGCCGTCGAGTATCTAAAACGCTATGGGAACGCCAGGACAGATACGGAACTGTCAAACTTGAGGGTGAGCGAAACCGCACGCAATTGGAGTACGGTTTCTACAATCCCCAGGAGATGGAGGACCTACAGGAGCGCTCTGAGCGGTCATTTGGAAATCCAAAGAAAATCGCGAATATGATTGATGCGAAGAAGCGGAAGGAAGGGCGCGGTCGAAAGAATACTGTGCAGCTCGTGGATAAGAAGGGAACTGAGAGCGCGGGCTACCTGGATGGGGAATATAGGTGGACGAGTAACCGGAACAAATACAAGGGCAATGAACATTCCATATGGTGGGGGCCGGTAGTCACGTATAACATGTACGAACAACCATTGACAGAGGAGTTTGTAGAATGCCGCAAGCCCCGTACTGTCCACATTTCCGCCTAAGGTGGGAAGGGAACTAACGTTCCCGTTAGTTTTATTTAAGGGACAGGCGTTATTACAAATAGGACAAGGGGGTCTGTGATAATGGATGGGACAGGAGTTCGCGGTATCCGCGTTATGGTCGGCATGACGCAGGCAAGTTTCGCGGAGGCTTTATCCGTTAGTCAGTCCTGCATAGCTGACGTAGAAAACGGCCGTCGAACTGTTTCCCGTGACCTGCGAATCAAGATCGCGCAGGTTTTCGGAACGGGTGACGACGTTTTAGCTGCAATTCAACGTGCAAAGGAATCGACTAGACTGGCGCTTTGACAGGTGTCTTTATTTTTGTCTTTTTACTTCATTGCTTTAAATCATAAAAGCAAGGAGGGCCTTACGTGGGTAACAAGATATGGCGGATCGACTCGGACAACCTCGCAGCTTACACAGAAGATATTACCGTCATGGCGAAGATCAAACGCAGCTATTCGTATTTTCATGTCATGGCTGAGTATTTCCGATTCGGCAAATTAATCGCTATTCAGTATCGGGTGCCTGAAGCGCGGAAACGGTCAATCAAGCGGCTGTTAAATTGCCAAATCAGCGCATGACGGCGCAGTACCCTATACGTTGAATTAGCGTGGTATTAACGTTCTGGACAAGCGGAGGAACTATGACCCTCGGCTTATTTTTGCGCGTCTGAAATCAAGCGAAAACACGGAAATGAATACGAATAGTGTCCGGTTTTAACGGGAGGTGGGCTAGTGAGTGATCGAGAGGACGCGGCTACATATTGTCCGTATTATAAGCCGGATTCAAGCTGCGTATTGCTTCACGCGATGTCAAAAGCGGATAAGCGGTGCAAAGCCTGGCGCGGCGATGACTCCGTCCGCTGTCGGTATTTGAGTACACAAGTAGCGAGGAGGTTGTAACCATGTTGAGCAACGGAGTTAACCAGTACCATACGGTGATATCGTACGCGGACGGTATTACGATTACGTTTGGTGATTCGGTGTCCCGCCGTTACATCCGGCTCAATGCGGACCGGATCGCGGAGGACGAGCGGAAACGTAGACGGAAGGAGAAACGGAAATGAGCAAGGGATTACCAACGATCGAACATGAGCGGAACTTCGGTCGCGATTTTGTATACGTTGACTCATCCGTCGGGTGGCCGATTCTACAAGGTAGTAAGCCGATTCCCGAGGATAAGGACGACGCAGTCGAGGCCGGAGCTGGCGCGATAGTTTCCGCCTTCGACGAAGTGGCTGCGCGAGGATTGTTTGTCGGCGAGAGTATTCGGCTTCATTCAAACGTGCCAGGCGCAGCCGATCGAGCACTACAAATACTCAACGTAACAGAGGAATCGGAGTGAGGGAGGTGGGTACGGTGATTACTCCGGCAGTGAAGCGGCTAATGACGCCGCGAGGTTTTACGTGGTTTAGACACATGAAGTTTAAATGGTAAAGGAGCGTTCACGATGGAAGACGTAACAAATCCGGAAATCCTGGAAGAACAAACGCAAGAGCCAACGTGGGAGGATGAACGCGCGGAGCTCACACAGCGGCTTGAAACGTTGACAACGGAGCTACATACCCAACGTGTCGGCAACGCGTTCTATCGCAAGGCAAGGGCAGCGGGAATTGACGATCCGGACGCATTGGCGAGTATTGTAAATCTTTCCGCCGTAACGTTTGATGACGCAGGGCAAGCGCAGGGGATTGATGAAATCCTGACCGCGTTTACCTCAGCCGCTAAACCTAAAGAGCCGCGTACAATAGGGGGCCCGTTTGCGCCCAATTATGGTGAACGAGCCGAAAAGACGAGTGAACAGCGACTTGCGACAGCAGCGGAAAAGGCTAAACGTACCGGACGTCCGGAAGACATGGTCGAGTATATGGAACTCAAAAGTAAACTTAAATTACAAAATTAATAGGGGGAATTTATTATGACAATTTATACAACTGATTTGGTAGGTAAACGCGAGTCTGTAGCCGACGAAATTCTGCTACTTAACCCAACACAAACGCCGATGCTGAATTTACTCGGATTCAGCCAGCCAGTTACATCAACTACGCATTTGGGTTGAAGATGCGATGTTTGCTACACGGACGACGGTCACTGCCGCTGCTGCTGCGGACGCAACGGAGATCAAAGTAGCCAGCACCGAGCCATTCCGACCACACACGATTGCCGAAATCGGCGATGAGCTCGTACTGATTCAAGCTGTGGATACCACCGCGAATAAGATTACGGTTGTCCGGGGGCATAGCGGTACAACGGCTGCTGCAATTGCGAAAGATGCTCCGATTGAATCGCTTTATGGAGACAGCCGAGAAGGTGCAGATGCGCGAGACGCGCGTTATAAGTCTAAGACAAAAGTGGACAACGTAACGCAGATTTTCGAGGACACGGTTAGCGTAACCGGATCGGCGGAAGCTGTCGCACAGTACGGCATAGGGTCAAGCGGCCTTTACGCATATGAGAAGGCGAAGAAGCAGCTTGAACTTGCGCTCCAACTTGAGAAAGCTATTATCGGCGGTCGCAAATTTGATAGCGGGGATATGCGCACAATGCGCGGCATCCGTAGCTTCATCGAGACTAACGTGACCACTGCGGGCGGGCCAGTTACGAAGAAATTGCTCGATGACGTGGCTCAAAAAGTTTATAGCGCTGGCGGCTTTGCGACAGGAAGCGTAGGTTATACGTTCGTTGTTCCTGCCGTGCAGAAGCGCGCAATCAGCGACATGGCATTTACGCAGATTAGATTGACACAAGCGGAGAATAGTCGCGGCCAGAAAGTCGACCACATCGTCAATGACTTCGGTACATTCCAAGTCGTGCTTAACGATAATCTGAAGCCTGACGAGATTCTTTTCGTAGACGCGAATCGGATTAAGATTAGACCGCTCGGCGACCGCTCCTTTGGTCATACGTACCTCGGCGTCAAAGGCGATTATCAGTCCGGTATCATCGTTGGTGAGTATACGCTGGAGTTCCAGCAAGAGAAGGCGCACGCCCGTATCAAAGGGCTGACCGCGTAAGTAAATAGCAATAACACGGAGGTCCTTCGGGGCCTCTTTTTGTTTCCCAAAAATACCATACGGAGGCTGATTATATGACAACAAGCAGACTTGACGCACTACTCGGAGCAACCACGGATTTACAGGAAGGCGTGTATATCCCTCGTTTGAAGACGGATTTTATCGTCAAAGCGCTGGATGAAGACACACTCGAAAAGGCTCGCGCACAGGCCACTACCGGTAAGGATAGATCGGTCGACGAGTCGTTATTCAACCGCCTGCTCATCGTTAAAGCGGTGGCCGATCCGGACCTTAACGATAAGGCGCTGAGAGATCGTTACGAAGCGTCTGACGCAGCCGATGTCGTTAAAAAGGCGTTGTTGCCTGGCGAACAATCCCGCGTCGTACAGGCGTTGTTGAGACTGTCCGGATTCGTGGACGATGCGAAGTTAATTGACGAAGCAAAAAACTAATCAAGTCGGGTGGGGAGTCAGCGCTGCTACACGAGATATTTCAGCGGCACGGCATCCCGCCTGACGAAATTTACGCAAAGGAACGACGGCACCGGATGTTTATGTACGCGTCGATGATGCTCCAGTTCGAACGGGAAGCGAAGGCGGCGCAACAACGATAGGGGGAGTAATATGTCGGACAATATTACGGTAGCTTTTGAGCGTGTAGTGCCGATCGCAGCGCTACTGGCGGAGATCATTACGTATACGCGGCCGGGTAACTATGCATTCCGGACAAACCACGCGGAGCAGTACGAAACGTGGACGGAGACAGCCGCGCAATTTGAGGATTCCGGTATTCACACGATAAAGACCGTCGACTATCACATGCGTTGGCTTTCGGATGCGCTTGAGAAAGCGGACGAGGCCGTGGATCGCGGTCGAAATGCAATGCGTCAAACGTTAACTGTACACGATGCGCTGCGTAAGTTACTGCGTGCGATCGACCGTTATCGGGAGTGGGTGATCCGTCATAGCATTTGATATCACGGGTTATCTGCGTCTGAAGGATGAAATGTCCGGTAAGCTGAACCGTGCAATGGGCGGAATGGTTAAATTCGGAGCAGCGGCCGGTATCCTCGGAACCGCTGTCTCCGCTGTCGCGGTGGCAGGGGATAGTGTTAAGAAAGCGATGGATTTTGAAAGCCAAATGTCCACAATTAAGGCGCTGACGGGTTCTACGGACGAGCAGATGAGGCAGATGCAGAAACTCGCACTGGAGCAGGGAATGGCTACTAAATATAGCTCGATGGAAGCCGCACAAGGGATCGAGGAACTACTCAAAGCGGGCATGTCCACGGCGCAAGTAATGGACGGAGGGTTGAACTCCGCGCTTAACCTGGCAACAGCGGGCGGACTCGGTCTAGCGGAATCTGCGGAGATTATGTCTACGGCGCTTAACTCGTTCAAAAAAGACGGTTTAACGGCGGCGCAGGCTGCGGACATTCTCGCTGGTACCGCTAATGCCTCCGCTTCGGATGTTCATGACTTGCGTTACTCGTTGGCAGCGGTCGGGGCTGTCGCGTCTGGCGTCGGCATGTCGTTTAAGGATACGAATACAGCGCTTGGCCTGTTCGCCAACAACGGTATCAAAAGCGCGGATGCCGGTACATCTTTGAAGACGATGCTTGCCAACTTGGTCCCGATGACGGACAAAGCGTACAATTTGTTTGAGGATTTTAACCTTTTAACTGTGAACACAACGGATGCACTCGCATTCATGTCAAAAAAGGGTATCAAGTCCACCGGGACGTCTGTACAAGCGGTTACAAAGGATGTTGAGCGTTATGTAGCTGCACAAACAGGGCTGAAGGTAGGCACCTCTAAGGCAGCGAAAGAAACGCAGAAGTTCCTAACCGCGAGCAACCTCATTCACTCCGCGTTCTATGACAATAAAGGTGAGATCAAATCACTCGATCAGGTTGCGGGACTACTGCAAAACCGTTTCGGCAAGTTGACAAATGAACAGCGACAATACTATATGTACCAACTGTTCGGGTCAGATGCAATTCGCGCTGGCACAATTTTGTACAAAGAGGGCGCAGCAGGAGTTAAGAAATTCCAACAAGAAATGTCGAACGTAACCGCGCTCCAGGTTGCGAAAGAAAAGATGAACAACGCAGCGGGTGCTGTCGAACAATTCAGGGGGGCCGTGGAGACGCTTCAGATATCCGCACTGCTTCCAACGATGCCGATGATCGCTGCACTCGCGAATAAAGGGTCCGAGCTCGCTATTCAATTAAATAACTGGTTGGATTCCGATCAAGCAAAATCGTGGGGCAACGCGATTAAGTCTACGTTTAATAGTGTCATGACCGTGCTGGCTCCTGTAGGCCAAGCCGTTATGAACGGAGTTAAATCGTTGCTTCCGACGGCGCAGGCGACATGGACCGCACTCGTAAACGGGGTCACGAACGTAGTTGGCATATTTAAAAGCTACTTCCCGCAGATATCGAGTGCTCTCCAATCGGCTTGGACGTTTATGCAGCCGGTATTTACACTGGTTCAATCCGCAGTTAAAGCGATCGGTGAGGTTGTGGTCGCGGTATTGCCGACCGTTCTGGACATCTTCAACACGGTATTTCCAATCGCAGCTAAGCTCGTCGGATACCTCGCGCAAGGGATTACGTTCCTGATTGATAACGTTGTGAGGCCGATGCTTCTGACGTTGGGCGAGGCGTTTTCGGCTGCGTGGGCTACCGTTAAGCCTATCCTGAAGTTTATGGAGGCGGCGATTGATGCGGTGGCTTCTGCGATCGAGTACGCGTATAAGAAGTGGCAGGAGTTCAAAAATTCTGACGCGGCGCAGGTATTATCCGGTAACTTCTCGTTAGGTATGCCGGAGGCTTTTGGCGGAAACGGCGTTATTCAAGTCGAACGTCCGAATGCGAATGGTCATGCGGGTGGGCTCGACCGGGTACCTGCGAATGGTTATCCTGCACGTCTCCATAAAGACGAAGCGGTCCTCACGAAGCATGAAGCGTCCGAGTGGCGCGATCAACAACGCGGCAAGGGCGGCAACAACGCACCGACCATCATCATTAACAATCCGGTATTTAACTACGAGACGAGCGTTGAGCAAATGGCGCGCCAACTTGCACGTCAGCTCGCAACGTAAGGAAGGAGAACAGGTCAATGATTAAATTAATCGAAGGTAACGGCGTATCACAGTTCCGCGACGTCATTAAGCAACTCGGACACAACGTAGAAGTCGATATCGAATACGCGACGATCATCGCACCTCCGCCAGCTCTCCGCGTACAGATCGATAACATGAAGATCGAGCTCGACGGAGATGACGTAATCGTACCGGAGCACTTGCGTGAACATACGCGGAGGGTATCCGTTAAAAGCTCCGCGGGGTCGCTGTCACCGACTACGCTCGAACTCAACCGATATACACGCGTAACGAAGGAAACGGAATCGTCTGCGCCTGTTAATTCGAAAGCGTTCAGCGACGTGTTCAACTTCGGGTCATTCACGTCTGGTGAGTTCGAGATTACGTTTCATGACACGCTGAAGGCGGGCGACCGGGTGGCCGTTGCGTCGTTTGGCGCAGGTCAACGTTATATCGTGTTGGATCGGATTTAATAACGGGCGGGCTGCGGCTCGCTCTTTTATTACGAAAGGGGAACGTTATATGAATCTCGAAACGAAGCATTATACCGCGATACGATATTTGTCGCTTCCGCCTAGTGAGCGTCCTACACTCGCAGAGATTGCGGAGGAATGCGGAGTAACTCCGTCAGCTCTATATCAATGGCGTCAAGACAGCATATTCGAAGCGGAACTCAAGCGCCAAATCGTACGTAATAATGTCGACGACTTGCCGGAACTTATTGCGCTGATACCTAAGATCGCGATCACTGAAAAGAACGCAGCTATGGCGAAGCTCGCGCTACAGGTTCACGGAATGTTGTCGGATAAGGTCGAGGTAAGCACAACCGCAACCAGCGGAGGCGGCACGGATATAGCAGCGCTAAAGGCTCGTATCGAAGCGCTGAAGGAACGGAGAACCACCGATGAATAAACGGCCGAGCCGCCGTCTGCCTCTCAGCGATATTCATTACGCGGCGATTGCGTTACTATGTGACATCAAGCGTCCGAGTCACGAAGATATTGCGCGTAGACTCGGGATTACGCGTATGACCTTGTATCGTTATCGTAAGCGTCCGGACTTCCAACGGGAGCTAAAGCGTGAGGGGCGACGTCGAGCCGACGAGTTTATGCGTGAGAACCGTGAAAGGGTGCGCGTAAGGGCTGCGGGGGATATTGAATGGTTCTTCCGTAAGTACGTGTGAATGCCCGTTATGCGTAGGGCTGACGCGTGGTTCAACGAGGAATAACGTGTTACAATGATACCGATATGGCGGATTTTCCTACACGAAGCTCCGGACGCGTGACCCCTTCGGAATTTTTCGGATACGAAAGCGTGCTAATAGCTGAGAGTTCAGTAGGAGCGCGGAGTCTCGCAGTTTTATAGCTACGGAAACTTTCGGGTATAGCGTAAATCCGCCATACGTTCCGGCTGCATACGCAGTGCATAACGGACGTGAGAACCAGCGTATTTCAATGCATACGTTACCAGCGAGTAGGTGGCCGGATAGGGCGGAAAGCCGCGTCCCTACGGGATTTATACGGATTATACGCTGGTAATGTATATACAGTGCATACAGTACGTTTATGCAGCGCGGTAGGAACCGCATAACGACGCGGGTTCCGAGTGCGGACATATTCGCATAATATGTGTTTTGTGAACATGTATGTGAATATCCGCTGCATAAAAGGCGGTCGGGTGGCACGTATCGCTGCGTGTGTCCGATCGAAATTAACGCTTATTTACGCTATCAAAAGCGATTGAATGAGCGTGTTTTTGCGTGGATATTTGCGAGGGTCGTACCCCCAAGCGCCCCCTCGCGCGGCCCGGAATCTGGTGCGTGAGAAATCGGCGTATCAAAATAAACTTCCGAAAATTATAAAGCGCCCGTCTACGGTTATGATCCGTGGGCGGGCGCTTTTTCTTCGTTATAAAAGCCTACCAGCGATATTTCATCGGTAGGCGCAAGTATTAACGGAATTTCATTTTGCCGCGTTTCTTCTCGTTTCCTGCGTCGAGCAGGCTTGCGACAGGACTTGCTTTATCGTGTTGATCGTGTAAATCTTTACTAGCGTACTTTAGATATATTTGTGTCACATCCAATGACGTGTGCCCAAGTATTCGAGATAGAGCGAACAGGTCGCCCCCCTCACGTAGGAACTTAATAGCGAAGTAATGACGGAATGTGTGCGGGGACACACGAGGACCGTCAACCCCGGCTCGCTTGGCATATAACTTCAGCATCTTAGCGAAAGAGCCCCCGAGATACCGCTCACCAAATTGCGTTAGCCACAGATAGTCATCCGGGTCTACATTTATAAAGGAAATTAAATTCTCAAGTTCCTTGGTCGTCTTTTGTGAAATGGGCGCAACCCGCGTCGTTTTTGTCTTCGAAACCTCTGCGCGAACGGTTATTTGGCGTAACCTAAAATCGACGTCCGACACTTTTAGACTTGTCAACTCCTTTATCCGAAAGCCACAATCGCAAAGCACCAACATTAAGCAGTAATCACGAAGACCTGTATAAACACGCCGATTGGGCGCGCCTAGGAGCTTGATGACATCCGAGTCGACGAACGTCTCAAACGTTTCCTTTTCTTCGGTCTGATAGTCAACAGCATTCATAGGGGACTCTTTGGTAATACGCTCGTGAACTAGGTAATTAAAAAATACCCGCATGTTCCGAATTACATTATTGACGGTACGGGGTGTTAGACCTACCTCACCGTTCGGGCTAGTCGGATGGTCGTCCCACCGTACCTTTTCGAAAGATAGATACGCTATATATTCGCGTAGTAAGTCCGTCGTTATCGTGGAGTCTCCTCGCTCATCGTACCATTTACGAAACTGACTTAGAACCTGGTCATACGCGAGAATCGTTTTAGGCGATCGTTTCGCTAGGCGTTTAGTTTCGAGAAATTCGTTGATGTGTTTTTCTAACGAGATTTTAACGGAGGGAGTGCGTTTTGTTACAAATGCAAATTTCGGTGTTTTGGCGGTCATTTTATACCGTCTCCTTTAGCGATAAAGTTTCGCAAAAAGTTCCGATAAATAGGTGCGCAGTTTATTGCAATAGCGATAAAGGTTCACGGCTAATTTTACGTCACGTTGCCCGTATAAACCAACGACGGCATCCCGTGTGGAACGCGCCATTCGTCATGCTATCGAGGTAGCATGGACACGTGGCAACATCGACAGTATCTCTCACCTGTTCGGATACACCATTAATATCTCCAAATCCAAGCCGACCAACTCAGAGTTTATTGCCATGGTAGCTGACAAGCTGCGGATTGAGAATAAGGTGTCCTGAAAGGGTCAAGATAATTGATGTAGCAAGCGATTAGGTTCTTCTACAGTTAGGATAGTTATGGCGATAAACATCCCAGATTGGCAGTTTTGAACCTATAAACTTATGTGTAGCATACCAACTGATACCGTTATTTATTGGGGTTGTCAACAATCCAATAAATAACGGTATTTTTATACTAGTTAAAATTAATACTTCATCAAAAAAAGAGCACTAGAACCAGCTTCAATAATCATCACAATGTAAAATTTTCCTTTTGGAAACAGTTCTGAAAAATCTCTTTAATTTGGTATAAACAAAGTGTCGATTTATGTCGATATAATATTTACTATAAAGAGATTGAGGAGCGAATGTATGAAATTTAATATCCGCGCAAAATTGTTATTAGGTTTTCTTTCGGTAATTGCTTTATTGATCATCATTAGTTTAGTATCCATCTCAAAAATGAAAAACTTGGGTGACACCTCGATGGAAATTGATAGCCACTGGATGCCCAGTGTGACTATTCTGGGAACGCTGAACGGCGATATATCTGATGTAGAACGGCTTTCCTTGAATATTGTTGTAGAACGCGACCCGGCAGAAGTGGAGAAGGTTCAAGCGGAATACGATAAGGTTTTGAAAAAGGTTGAAACCGGACGGAAAACATATGAAAAATTAATTGCCACCCCTAAAGAACGTGAAATGTATGAAGATTTCTCCAAAAAATATGCAGATTATCTGAATAAGTTGCCAGAGGTAATTGCAGCAGGCAAAGCTAACGATTATGTTCAATCCAGCATTCTTCACAAAGAGTCATATGCGCTTTGGTATAGTGCGAATGATACGATCAATCAGCTTATGAAGCTGAACGCAGGTGGTTCATCACAGATTACGCAAGAAGGCGTTGACAACTATATTACAGGTAGACAAATGGTCATCATATTGAGCATTGCAGCCATTGTATTGGCACTGATTATGGCATTCACCATCGCCCAAGTTATTACTAAACCCATCTTGCGAATCAGTCGTGCCGCTGAAAGCATCGCATCGGGTGATCTTACAGGTGAAGCTATAATTGTGAAAGGTAAGGATGAGATTAGCACTTTGGCACATTCCTTTAATACGATGGTTGGAAACCTTCGCCAACTGATTCAATCTGTTAGTAAGACGACTGAAATGGTAACCACATCCTCAGAGGAATTGACGGCCAGCGCAGAGCAAAATAGCCAAGCTTCTGCACAAATAACCGAAACGGTACAAGAAGTAGCTACAGGAACGGGCGAACAGGTGGATATGGTGACCAAGTCGTCACAGGCTATTGAGGAAATGTCCATCGGTGTAGAACAAATTGCTATCCGTGCGCAAAATGTATTTGCATCTGCGCAGGATGCGGCCCACAAATCAGCTGAAGGTAACCAGATGATTCAACAGGCTGTTACGCAGATGAACGCTGTAAATCACTCCATGGAGGGATTGGCTGGTCTTATGGCTGGTTTAGGAGAGCGTTCAGATGAAATTGGCAAGATTATTGATGTAATCACCAATATTTCGAGTCAGACCAACCTTCTTGCTCTGAACGCTGCGATTGAAGCAGCCCGCGCAGGGGAACACGGTCGTGGATTTGCTGTAGTTGCAGGCGAAGTGCGCAAGTTGGCTGAACAATCGGCTCATTCTGCTCAACAAATTACGGAACTTGTTGGTTTGATTCAAAAAGACACTGCCCATGCGATCGAGGCTGTAGAGTCCAATGGAAAAGATGTCATGACAGGTCGGGAAGTCGTGCAGAATGCAGGTGCTTCCTTTGAACTGATTCAGGAAACCGTTAATAAAGTGGCGAGTGAGATTGAAGAGGTATCCGCTGGATCGGAGCAAATGTCTGCAAGTACGGATGAAGTTGTTGGTTTTGTCAAACAAATTTCAGCGATTGCTGAGGAAGCCGCAGCCGGAACACAGCATGTGTCTGCTGCAACACAAGAGCAACTGGCATCTATGGAAGAAATCGCTTCAGCTGCAAGAAACCTGTCTACCATGGCAGAGGACCTGCAAGGACAAATTGGCAAATTTAAAGTATAATTCAGATCAACATAGATCAAGCTGGGATTCGGCAGAGACAGTGTGTGTAATAACACGCTGTCTCTTTTTATTTTGTGAGGGCGATGCTGAAGCGTCATGATATAATGATGGGAAATTCTATGTTTTGAAGGGGAAGGTCATGGATCATAACAAACCGGCTAAAGCAAGTGATCTGCGTCAACTCGTAATAGACCGAATCATAACATCACCATTTTTGAATGAGTTTAAGTATCTAAAGAGCAAAAAGATTTTAAAAAAGAAATGAAGGAATTTATATTTGAAATTTATTTCGGGGCAACCAAATACGGAGCATTAAAAGTTTACATAACCGTGGAATCCAAAGAGATAAAAAAGCAGTGCGGTACAGGGGCTTGTTTTCATAGTGAATTGATTGCTTTGACCAAAAGGTATACGGAAAACACGGATTACCATGTGTCTGCGGAAACAGAAAGAGAGTGGGTGATCCAAGAGATTATTGAAGACATCACCACGTTCGCACTGCCTTTTTTTAAGCGATTTGAAGATGTAGAAACACTGGCAGAGCAAGTTCATAAATCAGGTTTTTTAGCGCATCGAAAACGTTTTAATAAGTTTAATCCGTTGACGAAAAGATTCGTAGATTTTTATTATCGAGGGGAGTAAGAGAGAGGTGTCTTTTGTGCCTTTCAGGATGGTAAAATGGTGGCAAAGGGGGATCAGGTCTATATTAATGGAAAAGCGATCAAGGAAACATATCTGGAGAATAAAGCAAAGGCGGGGATGAAGGCATGTGGAATAGTCTAACTTGGGTGATCGTCGGCGTGTTGTTGGTGGCGTTGGGTTGGATTGTTATGGCATGGCGTGGTCGCAGCAGCAAAAAACAAGTGAATGAACAGCGGGGCAGTAATGTCGTGGAATTTCATCCTCGTAAGCCTGCCCGACAATCCCGCACCGGGAACGTGTCCAAATCTAAGGTATTTTCCGATTCCCGCGCCAATACAAATGCAACTGGTATTCAAGTCCAATCTGGGTTTGGACTATCTGACTCTATCCAGAGCACGGGCAAGCAAAAATGCTCTTTTTGTAAAAAAGAAGACAAATTAACCTTCTATGCGGATGACAATGGTTCTCTATACGGGGTATGCAAGGATTGCAAGCACAAGGCGGAACGACAGGACATGCTGCCACTTTAAATAAAATACCCTTACAGGTGATCTTGAGATAATTTGGATTAATGGCGCATTTGGTTCAGGGAAAACGCAGACATCGCATGAATTACATAGAAGATTTCAAGCACCATCTGAATTGGTTCAACTGAACAATCTGCATAATCCACGTATTGGCAGGATAACGGGACATGGTAGCTAAATATTAAAAATCCCCAACCGTGACTTAAACGGCGGGGATTTTTTGTTATATCTACATATTTATCGAATCTGTCTGTCGATCAGTTCCTCCAGCGCATCTGCGATATGATCTGGTCCATAAGACAGCTCTTGCCGGCTTAAACTCAACCAGGCATGACGCTCGTCCATATCAAAGGCAGTCTCCAGCCAGCCGGATAACCCTCTCCCTCTACGATCCACTTCGACAAGCACATGAACGCCTTCAGGCTCTAATTGCATAATTAGCTCCAGCTCCTCGATATCGCGTGCATATTCGGATCCGGGCGTAAATTCAAATTCCTGCACATATGGAACACCGCGTCCCAGCTTGGGATGACGTTCACAGGTGGAAGAACGGAATCGGAAGCCCAACAGGTGAACAGCCTCAAACACCGTACTCATATAGGGATGCGGTTCGATTTTGAGCGAGTCACGGTCGGTCGGATCCAAGGCCATACCGATGTCTAATGCTGTATCCAGCCATACGGGCTGTTTGGCATGAGTGATAGGTGTTTCCAATGGCAACCGAAAAGAAAATGGAATTTCAAGCTCTTGTCCTTGCTTTAGATGGAAGCCGTCAGATACCTTGACCCGTGCAATACAGCAGGTAGCGGTGGTTTTTTTGTCATCGTTCTCTACGATATATTCCGTTTTGAGCTCAATGTCAATTTTGCCGATTTCCTGATCAATTTTGCCGCCTTTGATGCGCATGATGCCACTAAGCTCTTCACCAGGGACATACACGGACTGGTCCACCAATGTATCGACTTTAGCTGAACCAATTCCTGCACTTGCCAAGATCTTGTTGAAAAAACTCATAAGTAAGCCCCCCGATCATATCATGGTCATAGCGTTCATACGAAAACTAAAAAAACATGTACAACTAACCGGATATACGGGGCAATTGCTCGAATCGTTCCAAAAAAATGCAAGGAAAAATCCGCTGGTTGTCGTGCCTTTATCGCAGCCTGACAGTAAATTTTCCGTGCTAATCGCAGTTCACTTTATGAGGTGGTATAAAGCAATCACGGCAACGCGGCTCATACGCCTCTGAGTCGCCGATCATTACGATGGGTCCTACAGTGGAAGGCTTTCCGTTCACCATACGCTGGGTATATACAGCTTCCGAACTTCCACATACGGCGCAAAAGGAAGCTAGCTTTTCGATGTCATCTGCCATGGCGAGTAAACCGCCAACATATCCGAATTCCTTACCCCGGTAGTCCAAATTGAGTCCATCTGCAATGACGTGCTTGCCACAGTAGGCTAATTCCTCCACCAACGTCATAATATGACGGCTGAAAAACTGTACTTCGTCAAAGGCGACCACATCGGCATCCTTCGTTTCTTCCAAAATCTGCTGAACGAGCTCATCTGTGAGTTTTTTCGGAATGGAGATGGCAGGTAGCCGATATCCGATGCGGCTTACAATTTCGTCTTTGGCGTAGCGATTATCTTCAGCCGGTTTGTAAGCGACCACCTTGCGGTGCCCGTATTGAATTAATTTTTGACAGCGGCGAATCAATTCGCCAGATTTTTCGCTAAACATGGGGCCTGTAATGATCGTAATTCGTCCTGTAGGCAACGCAAATTCCCCTCTCTGTAACATGCGCATAACGCTGTGAATCTATTATTCCCGAAAGAAAAGGCCATTATAGATTACCATAATGTGCAGCAAACAGACTAGAGAAAATAAATTGTTTTTTGACATGTTATTGTATATTTATTCTTTGAACCTAAATGTGGACGTCATTGCTCTGTTGCCGTGAGCATGATAAGGTGAAGTGTAGTGGAATAAAGGGAAGAGGGGACAGGCATGGACCAAAAAGATTCGGATTATAGTGCCAAAAAAGAAGCTTTACTGGAGCAAGGGCTGGTAAGCCCACAGGCACAAGAGTTGATCATGGAGCTGGAGACAGAGCTTGATCTTCTGCGTAAGCAAAATGAATCGTTTCGCAAAGCACTGCGGGCCAAATCAGCCCAAACGTCAAGGATATCTACCAAATTACGGGATGCCTTATATGAATGAATATACTGCAGCTAGCCGTAGGTAGTTGTTAGACAGCCTGTAGCCTATGCATAAACACACTAAATTTTGTACAGAGAAATAAAGAGAGTACAACAAGCTATATATAATAATGTTATTGGAGGAGAAGCATGACTATACATTGTGATGTTGCGATTTTGGGCGGAGGAACCGGGGGATATGTGGCAGCAATTCGTGCAGCCCAGCTCGGCAAGGAAGTCGTCATTATTGAAAAGGACAAGCTAGGTGGAACCTGTCTGCATCGTGGATGTATCCCGAGCAAAGCTTTGCTGCGCAGTGCGGAAGTGTATGCGACGATCAAGGAAAGTGCGCAATACGGCATTGAGACCTCGGGAGCGCAGCTTGTTTTCCCTAAGGTACAAGAGCGCAAGGAAGCCGTTGTGGAGCAGCTACATCAGGGCGTGCAATTTTTGATGCGTAAAAATAAAATCACGGTGCTGAGCGGCAAAGGGCGCGTGATTGGACCGTCCATTTTTTCTCCAAAAAGCGGCGCAGTTGCTGTGGAGCTGGAAGATGGCGAGATGGAGACGATTGTTCCCGCCCATCTCATTATTGCAACGGGATCACGCCCGCGTGTGTTGCCTGGATTGGAGCCGGATGGCGAATTTATTCTGAGTAGTGACGAGGCGTTGATGATGGAAGAATTGCCGGCTTCCCTGATTATCGTAGGTGGTGGCGTTATTGGCGTGGAATGGGCTTCCATGCTGAACGATTTTGGCGTGGAGGTTACGGTGGTCGAGGCGGCGAATCGGCTTATTCCAACCGAGGACGAGGACGTTTCGCGTGAAATGCAGCGCCTGTTAACAAAACGGGGGATCAAGGTGCTGACGGGCTCGCAAGTACTGGCTGAAACATACGGCAAGGATGAGGAAGGCGTACAGATTGACGTGCAAAAAGGGGAGGAAACCGAAACCCTCAGAGCCTCCAAGCTGCTCATTTCGGTAGGTCGTCAGGCGAATGTGGAAAATATCGGACTGGAAAATACGGATATCCGAGTAGAGCGTGGCTTTATCTCGGTTAATGAGCATTTGCAGACCAATGAACCCCATATCTATGCAATCGGGGATTGCATCGGGGGCTTGCAACTGGCGCACGCGGCGAGTCATGAAGGTTTGCAGGCGGTTCATCACCTGGCGGGCGAAGAATTTCACAGTGTACCGAACCATCTAATTCCGCGTTGTATCTATACACGTCCTGAGGCAGCGAGTGTTGGCTTGACGGAGCAAGAAGCTCGTGAGCGTGGACATCAGGTGAAAACAGGGAAGTTTCCTTTTCAAGCCATCGGAAAGTCGCTTGTGTACGGTAGTCGGGACGGGTTCGTCAAAGTAGTGGCCGACAAAGAAACGAATGATATTCTCGGTGTACATATGATCGGTACGCATGTGACGGATCTTATCAGCGAGGCGGCCCTTGCACAGTTGCTGGATGCTACCCCTTGGGAAGTCGGACAGCTTGCTCACCCACATCCGACGTTGTCGGAGATTTTGGGAGAAGCGATGCTAGCGGTTGATGGACAGGCAATAGGGATATAATTTTATCTTAATAAATCGGTGCTTTTCTTTTTGGGGAGAAAAGGATTATAATGGGGTTAGCCAGAGTTTAGTACCAGGTTTTAAGACAAGATGGTACTAGGTGCTGGTAGTAGGATGTTTGACACTTAAGGAGGTGCCTCAATGAGTTCAAAAGGCGCTGTAGACGCTGGCTTCAGACATGAACAGCTGGGACTGACTCACGGACAAGTTATTGACATGTACAGATATATGCTGCTCGCAAGAAGATTTGACGAGCGCAACATGCTCCTGCAACGGGCAGGAAAAATTAATTTTCACGTTTCCGGTATTGGGCAGGAGGCGGCACAAGTAGGTGCGGCTTTTGGACTGGACCGGGAGAAGGACTATTTTCTTCCCTATTACCGGGATTACGGATTCGTACTTGCGGTTGGTATGACGCCACGCGAATTGATGCTATCGGCATTCGCTAAGGCGGATGATCCAAACAGCGGTGGTCGGCAGATGCCCGGTCATTTCGGCAGTAAACGGCTGCGTATTGTGACAGGCTCCAGCCCGGTGACGACGCAGGTTCCACACGCAGTGGGTGTAGCGCTGGCTGCCAAGATGCAGAAGAAGGATTTTGTATCGTTCGTTACATTTGGTGAAGGCTCCAGCAATCAGGGGGATTTTCACGAAGGCTGTAACTTTGCAGGTGTGCAGAAGCTGCCAGTCATCATTATGTGTGAAAACAATCAATATGCGATATCGGTTCCGGTTCATAAGCAGATGGCGGGCAAGGTGAGCGACCGTGCTTTGGGCTACGGTTTCCCTGGAATTCGGGTCGATGGCAACGATGCGCTGGCCGTTTATGCAGCTGTCAAGGAAGCGCGTGAACGTGCTATTCGTGGCGAGGGGCCAACGCTTATTGAAGCGATGATGTACCGCCTGTCTCCTCACTCTACCTCGGATAATGATCTGGCTTACCGGACCAAAGAGGAAGTGGATGAGAACTGGGCCAAGGACGGCGTAGCCCGTATGAAAAATTATTTGCTGGAATGCGGCATTTGGGATGAGGCCAAGGACGCGGATTTGTCGGCTGAGCTGCTGCTCGAGGTCAAGGAAGCGATTGAATATGCAGATAATGCGCCTTTTCCGAAGCCCGAAGATACGCTATTGCATGTCTATGCTGACAGCGATGGGGAGGGCCGATAATTATGGCGGTTATGGAATATATTGATGCGATTCGTCTTGCTATGAAGGAAGAAATGGAGCAGGATGAAACGGTTTTTGTGTTAGGTGAGGATGTTGGTGTTAAGGGTGGTGTCTTTACGACCACCAAGGGTCTTATGGATCAATTCGGTGAGCAGCGTGTCATGGATACGCCGTTGGCAGAATCGGCTATAGCTGGTGTTGCCATTGGTGCAGCTATGTACGGAATGAAGCCGATTGCCGAAATGCAATATTCGGACTTCATGCTTCCAGCAACCAATCAGATTATTAGTGAAGCAGCTAAAATTCGCTATCGCTCTAACAACGACTGGAGCTGTCCTGTTGTGATCCGTGCGCCTATCGGTGGCGGTATTTTTGGCGGTTTGTATCATTCACAGTGTCCAGAATCTATCTTTTTTGGTACACCGGGTCTGAAAATTGTAGCTCCTTTTACCGCGTATGACGCCAAGGGACTGCTGAAAGCAGCCATCCGCGACCCTGATCCGGTGCTGTATTTTGAAAACAAAAAATGCTACAAGCTGATCAAGGGTGAAGTACCTGATGATGATTACATCGTTCCGATTGGTAAAGCCAATTTGCTGCGTGAGGGTGACGATATTACGGTCATCGGGTACAGCCAGCCGCTACATTTTGTTATGCAGGCTGCTGAGGAGCTGGAGAAGGAAGAGGGCATTACTGCACATGTTGTGGATTTGCGCACACTCCAGCCGCTGGATCGTCAGGCCATCATTGAAGCTGCAAAGCATACGGGCAAGGTACTCATCGTACACGAAGACAACAAAACGGGCGGTATTGGTGCTGAGGTATCCGCAATTATTAATGAGGAATGTCTGTTCGAGCTGGATGCGCCGATTGAGCGCCTGTGCGCTCCAGACGTGCCTGCAATGCCGATCAGCCCGCCGATGGAGAAGTTTTATATGTTGAACAAGGATAAGGTTAAGGAAGCGATGCACCGTCTTGCAATGTATTAATATGGAGCGGATTGGACGAAAGCATTCCAAAAGTGTAGCGGGGGTTGTGGTAAAACGCGCCCTCCTATGATGTTAAGGAGTTGAAAAAATGTCAGACCAAAAACAATGGACCGACGTGACCATGCCCCAATTGGCTGAATCGCTTGTGTCGGCGACAATTGCAAAATGGCTGAAACAACCTGGCGAAACGGTGGAGCAATTCGAACCGATTTGCGAGGTCATTACAGATAAAGTGAACGCGGAAATTCCATCGACATTGGACGGAATTATGGGGGATCTGTTGGCAGAGGAGGGTCAGACGGTAGCCGTTGGAGAGTTAATTTGCCGTATACAGACGAAGTCGGCTGCACCTGCTGTATCAACTGGAGCGACTCCCGTTTCGCCAGCACCTCAAGGCAACACACAAGTACAAGTACAAGTACATCCCCAACAGGGTGCTGCCTCAGATCAATCCATGCGGGGACGTTTTTCCCCGGCGGTGCAAACACTGGCTGCTCAGCACAGCATCGACTTGAACCAGGTGATGGGCACGGGCATGGGCGGACGAATTACTCGCAAAGATGTACTGAATTATGTACAACAGGGTGGTTCCGCTCAGGCCATGGCATCTGAACAGCCAACTGCGACGACACCAGGACAAGGCTCTCCTTTTGTCGGAAGACAGCAGTCCACCGCTCAGCAAAGTACACCGATTCAAAATATGGACCCTGCTATTCCGGTACGCAACAGCGGTATTCATTTGACGGAGGCTCCGAAAGCTCCTGTGATCGAAGTTGAGGGTGACAACAATAACAGATCGGAGTATTTTATCGACGTTACACCGATTCGTAGTGCGATTGCCCGCAATATGCGGCAAAGTGTCTCGGAAATTCCACATGCCTGGACGATGATTGAGGTGGATGTGACTAATCTGGTGCTGCTCCGCAACAAGATCAAAAACGAGTTCAAGCAAAAAGAAGGTATCAACATTACGTACCTGGCTTTCCTCATGAAAGCAGTCGTGAATGCCATCAAGGAATATCCGATCATGAATTCGGTGTGGGCTGTGGATAAAATTATCGTCAAAAGAGATATCAACATTTCCCTGGCCGTGGGTACAGAGGACGCGGTTTTGACACCTGTTATTAAAAAAGCGGATCAGAAAAATATTGCCGGACTGGCGCGTGAAATTGACGATTTGGCACGTAAAACACGGGAAGGTACGCTCAAGCTGGATGACATGCAGGGCGGAACATTTACCGTGAACAATACAGGCTCCTTTGGTTCAATTCTCTCTTATCCGGTGATTAACTATCCGCAGGCTGCGATTCTGACCTTTGAATCCATCGTTAAAAGACCAGTGGTCATTGATGATATGATTGCGGTTCGCTCGATGGCCAACCTGTGTCTGTCACTGGATCATCGGATTTTGGATGGTGTTATTTGTGGACGATTCCTGCAACGGGTCAAAGAAAACCTGGAAGGCTACACCTTGGATACGAAGCTGTACTAATCATCCGAACAGTTGGGTAAATGGACGGAGAGGAAGTGACAGGCCGTGAACAGACGACCGCTGGATGTAACCTATACGAATAGGATGGAGTATGCCCATGCATGGGATATCCAAAAGGATATTGTAGGTAAGCTGGATGCGGGGGAGGCGAGGGAAACGCTTATGCTTCTCCAGCACCCTCCGACCTACACGATTGGCTCTCAGCGGCATCCTGAGCATCTGCTTCTCACGCCGGAGCAGTTGAAAGCTCAGGGAATCAGCGTCTTTCAGATTGACCGTGGGGGAGACATTACATATCATGGGCCGGGCCAACTGGTCGGATATCCCCTGCTTATGCTGGGCAACCGAGAGGCGCTTGACCTGCACGGATACCTCAGGAGTCTGGAAGAGGTGATCATTCGGTTGCTGGCGTCCTATGGTATTGCAGGAAGTCGCAAGCCTGAATATACAGGGGTATGGGTCGGGAATCTTAAAATCGCGGCCATAGGAGTCAAATTCAACAAATGTAAGCACCGTCGGGGCTTTGTGACCAGTCATGGTTTTGCCTTCAATATCAAATCAGGGATACAGCATGAGGGCTTTCAGGGTATCGTTCCATGCGGAATTCAGGAATACGGAGTGACTTCATTGGAGGACTGCACACAGCAGACTTTTTCAGTGGAGCAGATTGCGAAGGAGATTGTGCCTTACTTTGAGGAGCAATTTTCATTTGAGGCGGAATGGCAAAGTCATTCCCTCCAATAAAGCAAAGGCGGGCTATTCTGTGATGTACACGGAAGCCCGCTTGTTTTCTTGCGCCGCAGCTTGTCCAGCTACAGTCTCCATGGAGCACTGGGCCGGGAGAATATCTTGAGTGGCGCAATCCATTATAGTGGCATAATCAACGGCTCAATCACCATGAATAGCGTAGAGCCAATCATCGCGGCGAGCATAATGTAGACGAAAAAACGAACCCATTTTTTGTTCGGCATGTGTAACTCCTTTAGGATAGGTTTAAGTCAGATATAAGACTATCTATCCATATTGTAGCGTAAACGAGAAAGAGAGGGAAGTTCAATGACGGCAAAAGTAGTGAAAGACCGAATCATACAAGAATTTATGGAACTCGTACAGGTGGATAGCGAAACCAAGCACGAGCAGGAAATATCGCGTGTTCTGAAAGAGAAATTCAATGCGCTTGGGCTTGAGGTAATAGAAGATGATTCCCGCGAAAGAACCGGACATGGTTCGGGTAATCTGATCGTAACCTGGAAAGCAGAAGGCGCGGAGCAAGCACCTAAATTGTTTTTTACCTGCCATATGGATACCGTTACACCAGGCAAAGGCATTAAGCCGCAGTTGGGTGAGGATGGCTGGATTCGTAGTGACGGTTCAACAATTTTGGGGGCAGACGATAAGGCAGGGATTGCCGCTTTGTTCGAGGCGATTCGTGTCGTGCGTGAGCAGAAAATTCCCCATGGACAAATTCAGTTTGTGATTACGGCAGGTGAGGAGTCTGGTCTGTTTGGCGCACGGGCAATGAAACCGGAATTGCTGGATGCCGACTTTGGGTATGCGTTGGATTCCAATGGTGAAGTAGGCTCGATTTGTGTGGCTGCGCCAACGCAGGCTCGTATTGAAATGAAAATTACTGGAAAATCTGCTCATGCGGGTGTAAATCCTGAAGATGGCATCAGTGCCATTCAAGTAGCCTCCAAGGCCATTTCCAACATGAAGCTGGGACGGATTGATAAGGAAACGACTGCTAACATCGGCAGCTTCGAGGGCGGCGGAGCAACGAATGTTGTATGTGATTTTGTACTGATCCGGGCAGAGGCACGCAGTATTGTGCAGGAGAAGGTTAATCATCAAATCCAGCATATGCGTGAAGCACTGGAAACTACCGCGCGTGAATTTGGTGCACAGGGAGAATTCCGCAGTGAAGTCATTTATCCGGCATTCAGCTTTACGGAGCATGATGAAATTGTACAGGTGGCGCAGCGTGCTATACAAGGGCTGGGGCTGGCAACGCCGACCTTCCATTCGGGTGGTGGCTCGGATGCCAATGTATTCAACGGGCTGGGGGTTCCCACGGTGAATCTGGCTGTTGGCTATCAGAACATTCATACGACACAGGAAAAAATCAAGGCAGATGATCTGGTGAAGGTTGCCGAGGTGGTCGTAGCTCTTATTCAACAGGCGACGAAGTAAGACTCGCACGATACACATAGGTTCAGGCTAAAGACAGGGATAGCATTCCCTTGTCTTTAGACCTGAACCTTTTTTGGCACCATGAGCGAGGCGATAGTGGCAGCGGAGCCGTGTTCTTTTTGCCATTGCCGCAGAAGGGCTTGAATCTGCCAGGCTTTGCCGACAATATGGAGAGTGGTTTCGGTACGGTAGCTTTTCATTGGCGAATCTCCTTTGAACAGGGAAATTTGTTATAATACCACCATATGCCCGAAGTGGACAAGTTAGACCAAAGCTGGCGATAGCTAAATGAAGAGAGAGAGATGACGAAGGAGGCAACATGCTAGTGAACAATCATAAGAAAGATCCAGTGAACGAACAGGTGAATAAACCAGACCGCAGACCTTATTCCAATCCTGCGTTGGAGGAAAAAACGGTATCCACGCAGCCCATTTTTGAAGGAAAGGTGATCACGTTACAGGTGGATACGGTAGAGCTTCCCGACGGCTCCACGGGTAAGCGTGAAATCGTGAAGCATCCGGGGGCGGTGGCTGTGTTGGCGCTGCATGAGGGGAAAATGCTGGTCGTGGATCAGTACAGACAGGCGATGGGCCGCTGTGAGGTGGAAATCCCGGCAGGCAAGCTGGAGAAGGGCGAAGATCCAATGGAGGCGGCGGGACGCGAGCTGAGAGAAGAGACAGGCTATACTGCTAAGTCACTGAAGCTGCTACATTCCTTTTATACTTCCCCGGGATTTGCGGATGAAATCATTCATCTGTATGTGGCTGAAGAACTGGAACTGGGAGAGATGGAACCGGATGAGGATGAGTTTCTGGAGCTGTTTGAGGTGACGCTGGAGGAAGCGCAGACACTCATTCGCGAAGGTCGGATTAGTGACGCCAAAACGATTCTGGCCGTCTATGCGTGGCAGCTTCACCAACACACAGGAGGCTTCTAAGCGGTATGAATGGAAATACGGTGGAACTTACAGATTACTATGCTGATCTCCATATTCATATCGGCAGAACGGAAAAAGGAGATCCGGTCAAAATTAGCGGCAGTCGGGACCTGACTTTTGCCAACATTGCCAAGGAAGCATCTGGACGCAAGGGGATCGGACTGATCGGGATCATTGACTGTCACGCGCCGAACGTGCAGGAGGATATCCACGCTTATTTACAAACAGGTGAAATGGCGGAAATCAGCGGTGGCGGTATCGCGTACCGGGATACGGTTGTGCTGCTGGGAACGGAGCTGGAGATTCGGGCGGAAGGTCGTCCCGAGGCTCACATCTTGGCCTATTTTCCCAATATGTCGGCGATGGAGGATTTTACGCAATGGATGGCTCGGCACATGAAAAATGTCAATCTCAGCTCGCAGCGTATCTATGCCCCACCACGTGAGCTACAGCAGCAAATTTACGGCCGTGGAGGCATAATGGTGCCAGCGCATGTGTTCACCCCTCATAAGGGCATATACGGCAGCTCTGCGGCTCGTATGGAGGAACTGCTGGATATGCAGCTCATTAGCGGGGTGGAGCTGGGGTTAAGCGCGGATTCGTCTATGGCCGGATTGATCTCGGAGCTGGACCGTTTCAGCTTCCTGACTAATTCGGATGCCCATTCGCTCGGCAAAATTGGACGGGAGTACAACAAATTATCCATGGCAAAGCCGAGCTTTGATGAATTCAGAATGGCTTTGGAGCGCCGGAAAGGACGACGGGTGTCTGCCAATTATGGATTAAATCCGAAGCTGGGCAAGTACCATCGTTCCTACTGTCAAAGCTGCGGTACGATTATGGACGAGCAAGAGATGGCGGACGAACGCTGCCCTGCTTGTGGTCATACCAAGCTGGTGCGGGGCGTGCTGGATCGGATTTGGAGTATAGCTGACCGTGAGCAGCCTGTAATTCCATCGCACCGTCCACCGTACATTTACCAGATTCCGCTGGAGTTTATCCCTGGTCTGGGCAAAGCCAAGCTGAACCATCTGCTGAATGCGTTCGGAACAGAAATGAATATTTTACATGAGGTCACACAGGAACAACTGGCGGCGGTTGTCGGAGAAGTGTTGGCAGAGCAGATTGTCCTTTCCAGGGAGGGACGACTGTCCCTCGTATCCGGTGGTGGTGGAACCTACGGCAAAATAGCTAAGTCCTAGTAAAGTTTTGTCGCTATAAAGTCATGTCCTATTAGAGTCATATCGGGGTCTGCTTGTTCATAACCATTAAATATCTATGCCGTTGGCTTGGCACATCACTCGTGAATCTTCTTTTGCAGCGTAAGCTGCCCCGAATCCTAGCCAGCAGCCGTCGGATACGGTTGTTTTTTGGACAAACAAGCAGATGAAAGGGGCAGGACGCCGATGCAATGGTTTCGTCATACGTTAAAGGATCAGACGCCGTATTATGTTTTTTTGGCCGTGCTGTTTCTGGTGGGAGTCGTCTTTGGTGCACTGATGGTGAACGCGCTCTCGCTGGAGCAGCTTCAGGATTTATCGCGTTATCTGAAGGATTTTTTTGTGACGGTAAATCAAAATGAACAGGGCTCTGCTGGTTCGCAAGCGACCTCAACCTTTTGGGATAGCGTCTCTCTACATCTAAAATGGGTCGGTTTGATCTGGGTATGTGGTCTTTCGGTCATCGGTCTTCCTGGCATTCTCGTACTGAATTTCCTCAAGGGTGTATTGATCGGATTTTCGGTAGGGTATATGGTAGGACAATATTCGTGGAAAGGGCTGTTATTTTCCCTCGTCTCCGTGGCCCCCCACAATTTAATCGTCATTCCGGTACTGCTCGTGTGCAGTGTGGCTGCGATGACCTTTTCCATTCATATGATCAAAACTAAAATACTTGCTACACGGCCATCTGACGGAATGCTGCGTCCGTTCCTGTCCTACGCAGGGCTGACCGCTGCAATGATGTTGCTCCTCGTTGGAAGTGCATCCTTTGAAACTTGGGTAACCCCGGTTATGATGCAGTGGGTTACTCCCATGCTGACTGCTTCCGTGTCTCCTTGACTCCGTTTCAAAATGTTTGACTTTATTTGTATAGACCCCCTATAATAATAGGAGTGAAAAAAAGTGCAGTGGGCAGTAGCTTTTGCAGGGGGAGGGAGACACATGGAAGCACGGATCGATAAAATTAAGCAGCAGTTGCAATCCCAGGGCTACAAACTAACGCCTCAGCGGGAAGCCACCGTCAGAGTTTTACTTGAGAACGAAGATGATCATCTGAGTGCGGAAGATGTATTTATGCTCGTTAAAGAGAAAGCTCCCGAAATCGGTCTGGCAACCGTATACCGTACCCTAGAACTGCTAAGTGAACTGCACGTCGTGGAGAAAATCAATTTTGGTGATGGCGTTGCGCGTTATGATCTGCGCGGCGATACGACCAAGCATCACCACCACCATTTGATATGTGTGCAGTGCGGCAGTGTGGATGAAATACTGGAGGATTGGCTTGGACCGCTGGAAGAGCGTCTGGAACGGGAATATAACTTTACCGTAGTGGACCACCGTTTGGACTTTCACGGCATTTGTTATCGTTGTAAGACGAAGAACGATACGACCGCCCAGAAATTTTTGGGTAAAACCAAGAAAAACAAACCTCAGGATTAATAAGCTGACAACCCAAGCTCTCACCGGCGAAGACGCGTTCGGGGGGAGCTTTTTTGGTTCGGGATCTGCTATACGACATTAAGCGGAATAAAAAGGAACAGCTTGTCATACTCTTCCATAGAGGGCTCTAATAGGTCCTATAATCTGGAAAAAAGGCGGCTGATTCACATGGTACTATCGTTGCGGAGAGGACTGAAATGGCTGCGACTGGTCATACTGTTCGGGGCTTTGGTATGTATGTTCTATTATAGCCTTGGGTTGTTCAGAGATTGGATTACACCTGTGGATCATTACCGGATACCGGAAGGACATGCAGTCAAGGTATTCGGCGGGCAGGAATTATCCGACGTACCCGAGCATAAGACGGCAGTGTCGGAGCGTCTACGTTTCTTTTACTGGTATGGAGAATAGCCTATGCAGTTGAGCTTGTATCCGCTTATGACACAGAGGTCGTTTTTTAAGAAAACAAACGCTGGGACTGATCCGACTGAACCGTTGTATGCAGGACAAGGAGACTTCTGGAACTCATGAAAATGTATATTCAACCTTTTGTTCGATATATGGAAGACGAAAAGGGCTTGTCGCCTAGCACATTGGAAGCGTATCATCGGGACGTACAGCAGTTTGTCGAGTTTGCTGAAAGCTGCGGCATTGAGCAGCTGGACAATATTCAACGCTCCCATCTGGTGCTGTATTTAGGACGCTTGAAGGAACAGGGAAAAGCCGCAGCGACGATTTCGCGCAGGGTAGCCTCTATCCGCTCCTTTTTCCATTTTCTCATTCGGGAGGGGATTACGGGTCATGACCCGTCTGTCTTGCTGGAACTGCCGAAGGCCAACAAAAAGAAGCCTTCTGTGCTCACGCAGGATGAGATAGAGCGTCTGCTGGCAGCGCCGAATGTTTCCACCCCGCAAGGGGGACGGGACAAGGCGATGCTGGAACTGCTGTATGCGACAGGCATCCGTGTATCCGAGTTGATGGCCCTGAATGTGCGTGATGTACGCACCGATCTGCGTTTTGTTCACTGTGGCGGTGAGGCGGGCAAGGAGCGTGTTGTGCCGATCAGCCGTGAGGCATCGCAGTGGGCACAAGCGTACATGGACGAGCAGCGTGGGTTATTGCTGCGATCCGGGCAGGGTGGGTTATTGCTGCGATCCGGGCAGGGTGAGGAGGCTCAGGTAAAACAGGAAGCCTTGTTCCTCAATGTATCCGGTCAGCGTCTCAGCAGACAGGGTTTCTGGAAAATGATCAAGAAGTACGGTCAGGAAGCAGGCATAAGCGGGGATATTACACCACATACCCTGCGGCATTCTTTTGCCGTACATATGCTGGAGGGCGGAGCGGATTTGCGCTCCGTACAGGAGATGCTGGGCCATGCCGATCTGTCCACGACGCAGGTTTATGCGCAGACAGCCAAGCGAAGTATGAAGGAAGTCTACGAAAAGCATCACCCACACGGCGGCAACCGTATATCCAGCGACGGCAAGGATCGCATGTGATGATGGTTTACCATAATCATCATTATAGTAATCGATAACGGCAACTATAACTAACGATTGTACAAGTCAGGAGAGATATTGATGTCAACAGCCAACCAAGCTACGATTCAGGAAGCAGCAGATTATATCCGTGCCAAGAGCGGAATCCGTCCGGAAATTGGCCTTATTTTGGGCTCAGGTCTCGGCATTCTGGCCGATTTGATTCAGGAAGGAATTAGTATTCCTTATCAGGATATCCCCCATTTTCCCGTATCGACGGTAGAAGGTCATGAAGGAGAATTGCTGTTAGGGACCATTGAAGGTCGCGCTGTAGTTATGATGAAGGGCCGCTTCCATATGTATGAGGGTTATGGCCCGCAGCTTACGGCTTTCCCGGTTCGGGTCATGAAGCAATTGGGTATTCAAAGCTTGTTGGTGACAAATGCGGCAGGCGGTGTCAATACGTCTTACGAGGCGGGCGATCTGATGGTTATCTCGGATCATCTCAATCTGACAGGACAAAATCCGCTGATTGGACCGAACGATGCAGCTCTGGGTGTTCGCTTCCCTGACATGTCGGAGGCATATAGCCGTCGCTTGCGCGGGATTGCCAAGCAAACCGCTGCTCAGCAGGGCTTCAGCTTGCAGGAGGGCGTATATGCCGGATTGCTGGGTCCAAACTATGAAACGCCTGCTGAAATCGTTATGCTGCGCACACTGGGTGCAGATGCGGTGGGTATGTCCACGGTGTCTGAGGTCACTGTAGCCCGTCATGCAGGCATTGAGGTGCTGGGCTTCTCCTGTATCACGAACATGGCGGCAGGCATTTTGGATCAGCCTCTGTCCCACGACGAAGTAATGGAGACAGCAGAGAAGGTACGTGAGAAATTTTTGAATCTCGTATTGGGGATTATTCCACAAATGTAGGTTGTCACATCCCAAGAACCCCGTTCCCAACGCCAGTTAAGGCGTAGGAAAACGGGGTTCTTTTTTGCGTGCTGTTCGGTTGGTAGTTCCTAATGTGATGGAGGCGTGCTGCATGCCTGTCGTATTCGCCTTTTCTGCTACTGTCAGTCTATGCCGTTCCTGTACCTTAATCACAATAACAACGAATATGATCCAGTAGATCGCCAGAGAATTCAGAAAGCGGCTGTCTGTAATATTGTTCAATACAATGAATAGGAAAAAGACAGCTGCCGTCAGCCATGTATACATATCGGTTTTACCGATTCTGAATTTAAATAAAGTGGTTATGACGAGTGTAATGGTTGCTAACAGTCCTGTGAGGCCGATATCGATCCACAGATCCCGAAATCCGCTGTGGCTGCTTGTCAGATCAAATCGGATTCCATTGGCATAGATGCTGGGCCGGTTTGCCCAGAAGGAGCCGTAGCCATAACCAAACCAGTAGTGACTATCAATGGCGCCTGCAATCCCCTGCCAGATTTCTGTTCTTCCGGTCAAGGTTGTTGTCTTGCCGAATTCCGATGCAATCGCATCTCCGTAGCTCAAGGCGAACACGAGACTCAAAAGCAAAAGCAGGCAGGAACTGCTAATGAAGAAACCACGCAGCGCAACGCTTCGGATTCTTTTGAATAGCAATATAAACAGGATGAACGTGAACAGGGAAGAAGTTAGCAGCAACGAGGTAGTGGATTGGCATTTGATGAGCAGTAAGGCATTCAGCAAAATAAAGCCAACATGCAAAGCTTTGCGTGTTCCCCTGAAAAAATAAATGACATGTGAAACAAAACATAGCAGAGAGAGCGTTCCTAGTGTGTTTTTATGACCGGAAATGCCTTTCCACAGCCCTGTATGTTCGACACCTCCATGAATGGCAAAGGAGGGAACGAGCAATACCGCTAGTAGATTGAGTATGCTCAAAATACTTAACGTAATGACCAACAGGCGGATACAGCCTTGCGTCGTATAATGGGTAACCAGATAAAGTCCAAAGGTGGAAAAAGCAACGAATTTAAGCACCATCAGCATAGATGAGGTCTGTTCCTGTTCAGCCCATAAACAGGAGGCAGCTATGTACATCATGAGCAAGGTCAGCAACGGATTATCAGCCAAGGTTGCGATCAGTGGCTTTAGCGAGGGCAACAGCATCAGATAGCTAAACAACAGGATAAGCAGGGAAATTGCGATCACTCTGGGAGACAAGCCCTGACAGGCATATGGAATCGAAAAAGCCAGTAAACCGACCACTGTAAGGACAGTCTTCACACATTCACCACCCGGATACGATATGTATCTATTTTATACAAAATGTATCTTTTTGTACAATGATAAAATTTTTAATTTTCATTTTTCTCAAGTGTAGAGCAAGCTGTCTCGTGCATATACTCAGTCCATGTTAAGAAAATGCAAAATCCTTCAGCTCTGTCTGAAAGATATATTTTCAAAGTTTTTATAAATGGGGGTGTTCGGGTGACGGATCGTTTCACAGACCGTTTGAAGTTGAATTTGAGTAGTACGGGCACAGAGCTGACGCTGCAGCAATTAAATGAAAATTTTAAAAGCATTGAAAAGGAATTCATCCAACGTAGTGTAAATGCAAGCTGGTTTGGAGCGGCAGGTGACGGTGTTCAGGACGATACGGCAGCTTTGCAGGAACTGATCAATAAGACTCCCGACTATTCCATACTTCATATCCCGAGTGGACGATACAAAATAACCTCCACCCTACAGATTCGCAAACAGGGCATACGCATTTTTGGTATTCATAAGGGCAGATACCGACAGGGTAAGGGGGTTACGTCGATTGAATACTATGGTACGGGCCCTTGTTTTCAAATTGGAGACGAGAGTCTTCCATCGTTTAGCGGCTTTCAAAATGTGCAGTTTCATGACCTGGCCATCCGGTACGAAGGGACGGATCGAGCATCATTAAATAATCCTTTTTCTCAGGAAGTGAAGCGCGGATATTATGGAAAAGGTGCTTTAGGCATTCAAGATTGGAAGGGCGGCGGAGTTACGCTGGATAATGTGTTGATTGAGCATTTTGAGACGGCTTTTTGGGGCTACGAAAGCGATGTGGATTTATTTAATTGTACGGAGATTAATTACAATAAAACGGGTATTCACTTGCAGAACAGAAGTTCACAGTTTACCAGCCTTGCGCTTTTTACACTGGGGAATGATACGGCGCTCGATCTGAATAGCTCCAACGGGGCCAGATTTTTGGCCAGCCAGCACATTAAGGACGGAAGCTCAGGTGATATCCCCATTCGAATTGATGATTTTATGAATGCCGAATTTATAGGCTGCTGGTTTGAGGGGCTAAGCTTAGAACATAGAGTGACGGTTCCGTCTTTTATTCAAATTGGTGTCACGAAGGAGACGAAGAATGTCGCTCTTCGCGACTCCATTTTAGCCATCGCGGACAAATTCAGGGACAAAAACGACGACAACTACCGGTCAGTATGTGATTATTTTGTAGATGTGGTCATTGGTAAAAAAATTTTAGTGGATGAGGTGGGTGGATATCCACGCAATTTGAGGAATCTGGTTTCCTTCTCCGGCAGCTCATCCACGCAGCAGGCGACGCTTCGTTCGCATTTGGATTTCAATTACGTGGATAACCGTTATTATAAAAACAACGGGACAGGGCAGGCTTTGCTGCTAGTGGAGAAATATTCGAACAACGGAATCGAGCATTTGGATAAAACCTTTGTCAAAGCCTACCTGGGAGCAAGACAAAATATCCTCGCAGGCAGTTGGCAGAAGGTACACTTCAACCAGATCAGCTATGATGAAATGACCGAGTTTGAGGCTACGGGCAACCGCTGGCGGGCCAAACAAGCCGGGAAGTACAGAATACAAGCCTATATTTCGACCGATCCTCAAGTGGATGGCAATCGTACACGGCTGGCGCTCCATGTGAATGATGAACAGATTGCCGGCAGTTCGGCGTATGCTTATTTCGATGATCGGGTGATTGGCGGGCCGAACTACAGTGCTTTGAGTGGCACGATTGAACTGAAGCTGGAAGCCGATTCTTTTATTGATATACGGGTGTTCAGCCAAAATAAAACGGATATTTTACCAGGTGGAGGACTTACGTACCTCACGATCAGCCGAATATAAGTCGCTGTCACGCAGACGATAGGCGTTCTTTTATATTAAATTTGGAAAATCCGCACCATGCTGGCTCAGCTTGGTGCTATTTGATGTTTTCAGGCGTATGGAATATTTTTCATCCAATCTGACGACAATGGTTAGCAGCACGCGAATAGGCCGGAGGAGTAAGCTTACGGGCTCCGGTGCTTTACGCCAATATGTTGAGGAGGGAACCGATTGTGAAGAAAAAAGTGGTAGCGTTCATCCTGGCTTGTCTGGTAGCCTTGACTGCTGTCCCCGTCGGCGGTTGGGCCGAGGAAAGCAAGCCTGAAAGCAAGCCCAAAGAGGGTTCTGCGGCCGAGCTGGCTCCCGAGGCTCTCTCGGCGATCCTGATGGATGCGGATACGGGAACAGTCATCTATGAAAAAAATAGCCGTGAAAAGCTTCCTCCGGCGAGTATTACCAAAATTATGACCATGCTGCTGACGATGGAGGCTATTCATGATGGCAAACTCAAGCTGACCGACAAAGTACGGGCCAGCGAATATGCGGCTTCGATGGGCGGATCACAAATTTTTCTGGAGCCGGGAGAAGAAATGACGGTTGATGAGATGCTTAAGGGAGTGGCGATGGCTTCCGGCAACGATGCTTCCGTGGCGATGGCTGAGAAACTTGCGGGCTCTGAGCAGGCCTTTGTCGAATTGATGAATGCCAAGGCGCAGCAGCTTGGTTTAAAGGATACCCATTTTGCCAATTGCAATGGTTTGCCGGTAAAAAATCACTATTCTTCTGCGCATGATATTGCCGTGATGAGCCGTGAACTGTTGAAATATCCCCAAATTACGAAATATACAGGAGCGTACCAGGACTATTTACGCAAATCCTCGGCCAAGCCGTTTTGGTTGGTGAATACGAATAAGCTGGTTCGTTTCTATACTGGAGCGGACGGGCTGAAAACAGGCTATACGGGGGAAGCGAAATTTTGCCTTTCCGCTACTGCCAAGCGTGATGGTATGCGTGTAGTCGCTGTCGTACTTGGCGAACCGAATACTAAAACACGTAACAATGAAGTATCTTCCATGTTTGATTATGCTTTTTCCCAATACACGATGAAATCAGTGTACAAGCCGGGTGACCTTCTGGGAAGCGTGAAAGTCGAGAAGGGTGTACTACCGGAGCTGAAAATTCAGGCAGATCGTTCCTACAGTGTGCTGGTGAAAAAGGGAGGAGCTAAGGAAACGCTGCGTCATGAGCTGCAACTCGCTCCAAGTTTGAAAGCTCCTGTCCGTGCAGGTGATCCGGTCGGCAAGCTGATTGTCTATCAGGATGGTAAACGGCTCAAGGAGTTTAACATAACCGCACCCGTGGCGGTAGAGAAGGCTGGATGGTGGAAATTGTTTAAACGTACCATGTCGAACCTGTTTTCTTTGTAGATTTTAAGGGGTTTTCTTCTAGTTTTGTCGGAGGGCAGGAATCGTCTGCGGCTGCGTAGAAACCCTTGTCCAAGACCGGGAGGAGAGTGAGTAAGCATGAACTTGCAAATTGAAATGGAGCATCACCGGGGGGTGCTGATTGTTAGACTGTCCGGTGAGCTTGATCACCATACGTCGGACATGGTCCGTATGCAAATGGATGAGGCGATTCAGCGCCGACAATGCGAGCATATCGTGCTCAGCCTGAAGAATCTCCAGTTTATGGACAGCTCCGGCCTTGGCGTTATCTTGGGACGTTACAAGCTGATTAAACAAAAGGGCGGGAAAATGGCTGTCTGTGATGTCAATCCGCCGGTACACCGACTGCTGGATATGTCAGGCTTGTTTAAAATCATGCCTGTATATGAAAACGAGGGAAATGCGCTCACGGAACTGGAGGTGGTGTCATGAGAGAAAGTACGGGAAACAATTTCATGAGCTTGCAGTTTGCCGCCAAATCCGAGAATGAAGCGTTTGCCCGCGTCGCTGTCGCTGCCTTTATTTCCCGGCTTGATCCGACGATGGACGAGCTAAGCGATCTGAAAACCGTGGTGTCCGAGGCGGTGACGAACAGTATTATTCACGGCTATGACAGCGATCCGTCCGGAGTCGTGACGATCAAGGTTGGGATTGAAACGGACGTGGTTACATTGGTGATTGAAGATGCAGGAAGAGGGATTGAGGATTTGGAGCTGGCGAAGCAGCCACTGTATACGTCCAAGCCTGAATTGGAACGGTCCGGCATGGGGTTTACCATTATGGAAAATTTCATGGATGAGTTTGAAGCAGTCAGTGAGCCGGGCGGAGGCACGTCGGTCCGGATGAAGAAAAGGATTGAATCCAAGAAAGCTTTGTATAATTAGGGGTTGATCCTATGGAAGCAGGAGGAAAAAAAACTTCGAACAGCTATTTGGAGGATGCGGAAGTCAAACGGCTCATTGCACTGAGTCAATCCGGTGATAATGATGCCCGTGAGACACTGGTCAATAGTAATATCCGGCTCGTCTGGTCTGTCGTGCAGCGCTTTATGAACCGGGGATATGAACCTGACGATCTTTTTCAGATCGGCTGCATCGGTTTGTTAAAATCGGTGGACAAATTCGATCTAAGCTATGAAGTCAAATTTTCAACGTATGCGGTCCCGATGATTATTGGGGAAATTCAACGTTTTCTGCGCGATGACGGCACGCTCAAGGTTAGCCGCTCCTTAAAGGAGACGGCCAATAAGGTCCGCAAAATGAAGGACGAGCTGTCCAAACGGCTGAACCGTTTACCTACGATCAAGGAAGTCGCAGATGAACTGGGAGTTACACCAGAGGATGTTGTTTTTGCCCAGGAGGCTAACAAGCCGCCAACCTCGATTCATGAAACGGTGTTCGAAAATGACGGTGATCCGATTACGCTCATGGATCAGATTGCTGATGAATCGCAGGAGCGATGGTTCGACAAGCTGGCGCTGAATGAGGCTATCGGCGGGCTGACTGAGCGGGAACGGCTCATTGTATATCTGCGTTATTATCGCGATCAGACCCAATCGGAGGTCGCAAGCCGACTTGGTATTTCCCAGGTGCAGGTATCGCGGCTGGAAAAAAAGATTTTGCAATCGATTCGCGATCAGATTGCTCAATAATATCGGTGAGGAGTTCTGCTAAATCCTCATGCCTGCGTAATTCAAAAGGGTATTCCCAAGCCATGTTAATGGCTAGGAATACCCTTTTTGCGTGAAAGAAAAAGAAAGTGCACGGGAATATGTTTCTTGTCTCCGCCTCATACTAACCGGTAATTACGAGGATAAGGAGGGGATCGGATGACTCATAATCCGGCTCCTACAGTGTCTCCCATAGTCTACTTACGTCTCCGCAGTCGTGTACGCATGTTACAGGGGCATGACTTGCGTTTGGGAGATGTAGCCCATCTGCTGGCAGATCCCGAATGGGAAAACGATCTGCTGGAGCTTGTTCTCAAGCGGCCGCAGCAGCAGGACGGCAATCTGATACTGGTGGATATGCTGCAAATCATTTCGAAAATTAGAGAACGCATTCCGGGTGTCGTCGTGGAATCTCTCGGCAAGCCGCATGTGCTTGTGGAAATCGTGGAGAAACCGCGTAAGCCATCCAAAATATTGTTTGTCCTGGTATGGTTGCTTCTGTTCTTTGGATCTGCGCTCACGATTATGAATTTCCACGCTGACGTCAGCATGATGGAGGTGCAGGTGCGGATTGTTGAGATGATTACCGGACACAAAGATGAGCATCCATATCTGTTCCAGATTTCGTATTCGATCGGCATCGGCTTCGGCATGATTGTGTTCTTTAATCATTTGTTCAAAAAAAAATGGAACGAGGAGCCGACGCCGCTGGAAGTGGAAATGTATCTGTACCAGGAAAATGTGGATCAGTACGTTGTGGCGGAGGAATATGAAAAGATGGCCCGCATGCATACGAAGGATAAGCGCCGATGATGATATGTGTACAGGGTATACTTCAGATCATTTTAGGTATCGCTGGAGGCGTAGCGGTGGGTGGCGGCGTGATCGCACTTTTTATTGTGCTGGATATGATTCCTCGGCTGGCACAGCTTACCCGTACCTATAAACAATCACGTGCATACGAAAAATCTATGATTTTGGGTTCAGTGGTGGGAACGGTGGCAGATTTTTGGAATATTTGCTTGCCGTTGCCGGGCGTACTTACGTGGATACCGGGGTTATTTTGCGGAGTGTTTATCGGTTTACTTGCCGCAGCACTGACGGAGGTACTGAATCTTTTGCCTATACTCGCCAAGCGGCTCCATATGACCGTCTATATGTTTGGTTTGCTGATGGCGATGGTGCTGGGTAAGGTGACAGGTTCGTTTTTTGACTGGTTCGTGTATAACCGATAACGAGGAAAGTGAAGGGGGTAAGAGATATGGAGCATAGACCGGATCAAGATCATCAGGAGGACGGAGCCATCGGGAATGAAGGTTATACTGCTGGCGAGGAAGAAATGAGCCCGTGGAAAAAAAGGCAGGCACAGGAGTCAGCACGTTTTAAGCATAAAAAAGAGAGTGAGCGTTCTGATAACGTAGAGGAATCCGTCCTCTATTGGCAGGGTAAGGATGATATATCGCCAAGGATGAAGGATAATCGGGAAACGCTTAAAGCAGTAATCGGTCTGGGGGAGACCTTTGACGTTGTATTCAGGGAGATGACACTGGGCGGGCGTCATATCGGCTATCTGTTTCTGAATACCTTTGCCAAGGACCAAGTCATGGTTGAAGTGCTAAAGCGGCTCACCTATCTAACACCGGATGATCTGTCTACGGACGGACTGCAATCGTATTTTGAAAATTATATTCCGCATATTCAGGTGGAAAAGAGTGACAAAATGTCGGTTGTCATCAATAAGGTGCTGACAGGCTATAGCGCCTTCTTTATGGAAGGTGAGCGCTTTTCGGTCATTTTGGACACCCGTAATTACCCGGTACGCAATCCCGAGGAGCCATCACTGGAGCGCGTCGTACGCGGTGCCCGTGACGGCTTTACAGAGACGATGCTGACAAATGTGGGTCTGGTTCGCCGTCGTTTGCGAGACCCCGGCCTTAAATTTGAGGCGATGCAGGTTGGTCGCCGCACCCGAACAGACGTATGCTTGGGCTACATTGATGATATCGTGGATAAAGTGATGGTGGATACTGTACGCGACAAAATTAAAAACGTCGATCTGGACGGCATCCCGCTGGCAGATAAGCAATTAGAGGAGACGATAATTAACAAAGGCTGGAATCCATATCCATTAGTGCGATATTCGGAGCGACCAGATGTTGTGGCTTCGCATATTATGGAAGGGCGACTCGTTATTTTCGTCGATACTTCACCCAGCGTGATGATCTTGCCTACCACCTTTTTTGACCTGTGTCAGCATGCAGAAGAGAATCGGCAAACGGCTTTTATGGGGAGCTATTTGCGCTGGGTTCGCTTTATAGGGATTTTTGCCTCGATGTTTTTGCTTCCGATGTGGCTGCTTATGGTCATCAATCCCGAGCTAAAACCGGCATTTCTCGATTTTATCGGTCCTCAAAAGGAAGCCCATCTCCCGCTGATCGCCCAGTTTATCATTGTGGAGCTAGGGGTCGATCTCATGCGCATGGCGGCTGTCCATACACCGACACCGCTGGCTTCCGCGATGGGCTTGATCGCCGCCATTTTGGTCGGGGATATTGCGGTCAAAACGGGACTTTTCGTCAACGAAGTTGTGCTGTATATGGCTGTGGCTGCTATCGGGATGTTTGCAACACCGAGCTATGAATTGGGATTGGCCAATCGGCTAATCCGGCTGTTTTTGCTGATTGCTGTGGCTATTTTCCACGTTCCGGGTTTTATCGTAGGCACGACACTGATCATTTTGATGCTGACACTGCACCGGTCATACAATTCTTCCTACCTGTGGCCGTTCATTCCTTTTAATGCCAAGGCGATGGCTTCCATCTTGTTCCGTATGCCTGTACTGAATGCGCCTAATCGTCCGTCATCTAACAAAACGCGGGACAATACGCGCATGCCTGACACAGATGCAAGCACGGATTCGAACTCTGGCAACAGGCAAGAACATTAATATAAATGATCTGCATAAAAATCCATTCTTCTTGATGCTTTTTTTGCTATACTGGTGTTAACATTCGTTGGAATATGACTTGCTTGTTCCAGAAAGAGAGGCGCCAGAACATGTATTTGCATGGAAGCAGTAAAATTAACAGCAATGGACATTTGGAGATTGGCGGATGTGATACAACGCTTTTGAAGGAGCGTTTTGGAACACCGCTATATATTGTAGACGAACAGTTAGTACGCCAGCGTTGCCGGGAGTTTATAGAAGCTTTTCATGAAACCGGGTTGAAGTTTCAAGTCGCTTATGCAAGCAAAGCATTTTGCGTAATGGCGATGTGTGCTTTGGCTGCAGAAGAAGGGATGTCACTCGACGTCGTTTCCAGTGGAGAGCTGTTCACCGCGCTGCAAGCTGGATTTCCGGCAGAGCGAATCCATTTTCACGGCAACAACAAAACACCGGAAGAAATTGAAATGGCATTAGATGCGCAAATTGGTTGCTTCGTGGTCGACAGCGAGATGGAGCTGCATTTGCTTCAGGCTCTTGCCTCCGAGCGGAAACAGCATGTAAATATTTTATTGCGGGTTACACCGGGGGTTGAAGCGCATACGCACGAATATATGGCTACAGGCCAAGAGGATTCAAAGTTCGGTTTTGACATTGCGAACGGTACAGCACGCCATGCGGTGGAGCAGGCTATCAAGCTGGATCATCTGAACCTCCTGGGGGTGCATTCCCATATTGGATCGCAAATTTTTGAAGTGAACGGCTTCCAAATGGCTGCCGAACGGGTTGCCGCTTTTTCCAGAGAAATCAAGGAACAGCTTCAGTTTTCTTTCAAGGTTATTAATCTGGGTGGGGGATTTGGCATTCGTTACACAGAAGAGGACACGCCACTGAAAATTTCCACCTATGTACAGGCTATCGGCGAAGCGGTAAAAACTCATTTTTCCGGGCTTTATGATGAGCTTCCAGAAATCTGGATTGAGCCGGGACGCAGTATTGTGGGTGATTCAGGCACAACTTTATACACGGTAGGAAGTATCAAGGATATTCCGCAGGTACGTAAATACGTCTCGGTGGACGGCGGAATGACAGATAATCCGCGTCCAGCGCTATATCAGGCGAAGTATGAAGCCATGCTGGCTAACCGAGCGTACGATGCGAACGAGGAGACGGTATCCATTGCGGGCAAATGCTGTGAGAGCGGCGATATGCTCATTTGGGATGTGGAGCTGCCGCGTCCGACCAACGGGGATTTGCTGGCTGTTGCTTCAACCGGAGCCTACAATTATTCCATGGCGAGTAATTATAACCGGATACGCCGACCAGCGGTTGTATTTGTAAATAATGGTGAGGCCGAGCTGGTAGTGCGCCGGGAAAGCTATGAGGATATCGTTCGGAATGATGTCGTGCCACAGCGCCTGGTCCGTGACCAAGCCGGTCCATCGGCTCATCCCAACGCTAAGATTACGGTTTCTTCCTGATTTTGATACGCGTGACGAAGTAGACCATTTAGCCGGAAGTGATATACCGGGGATAATGGTCTCTTTTTTTGGACAAGGCTTTGCTAAGCGCGGCAATTCATAGTAAACTGGAACTTGATGCTATTTAGCTTTCAAAACAGGTTGAAAAGGAGCTACAAACAATGAAAAAAGGTAGAATAGATCTTGAAAATGGCGGTATCGTCGAAATTGATTTTTTTCCAGAAGAAGCGCCAAACACGGTTGCTAACTTTGAAAAGCTGGCAAACAGCGGCTACTACAACGGATTGAGCTTTCACCGTGTAATTCCAGGCTTTGTTGCCCAAGGTGGTTGTCCTAATGGAACAGGCACAGGCGGCCCTGGCTATACAATCGACTGCGAAACAGCTACGAACACAACGAAGCATGCCAAGGGCGTTCTGTCCATGGCGCATGCAGGCCGTAACACAGGCGGAAGCCAATTCTTCATCTGTTACGCTCCACAGCCGCATTTGGATGGAGTACATACTGTATTTGGTCAAGTGACCAAAGGTATGGAATTCATTGATGCTGTAAAACAAGGCGACAAAATGAAAGAGGTTAAAGTATTTGACGCGTAATATACCGTTAAATGCATGATCTTTTTTAAATAGCGTTGCACCTAAGCCGTTCTGTCTTTAGACAGGGCGGCTTTTATTGTCTTTTGTTTGACGGTTTATTGATTTTCGCAATCACGTAGTCATTACAGTGCGTAAGATCACATTCGAAAAGTAAGTGTTGTGATAGCCTTTTCATAAGAATGCATTTTCCATTTTTTTTTATATGAGTATTCAAACTCAGTAAGGATTGGAAAAGAAGGGGGCTTATCACATTGTCTATTTTAACGCGCACAAATCGACTCGGATTTTTTGAAATCCGGCTGGAATCCATTGGTGGACTCGGCGCTAATCTGGCTGGTAAAATGCTGGCCGAAACGGGCGTTCTTGGTCTGGGGCTGAATGCTTCCAATTTCTCGTCCTACGGTTCAGAAAAGAAGGGAACCCCGGTCAAAAGCTTTGTACGTTTCTGTGATCCCGGGGTCGATATCCGTGATCACAGTCCGATTGAGCAACCGCATGTAGTAGGCATTTTTCATGAAGCATTGTACAAAACGGTCAATGTCATCAGCGGGCTTCCAGCGGATGGGATCGTTGTGGTCAATTCCACGCGTCCGGCAGAGGAAATACGGGCTGATTTGGGATTGGTATCCGGCACGCTGGCGGTAGTGGATGCGATGGGCATCGCACTGGAGGAGCGGACCAAGCTAAATACGTCCATGTTGGGTGCGCTGTTCCGTGTCTGTGATTTTTTAGATCCAGAGGCGATGAGATCGGTTATTCGCAGTACCTTTGAGAAGAAAAATCCACAGCTGGTGGAGCCTAATTTGCGTACGTTTAACCGGGGCTTTGAGGAAATGGAGCTACACGTATATCCGGTTACGAGCGATGCACAGGATCGCATTTTTGAACGGCCGCAGCCTTTGCTGGGCTATGAAACACAACCCTCGGGAGGTGTTATTGCCACGCAGGGAAACAGCATGACGAGAGATGTCAGCGGTTCACGTCAGGGCTTTGTGCCTGAATATGAAGCTGATAAATGTACGCATTGTGCCAAGTGTGATTCGATTTGCCCGGATTACTGTTTTGTATGGGAAGAGCAAGCAGACAAACGCGGAAGAATGATTCCATTTTTGCAAGGAATTGATTACCAGTATTGCAAAGGATGTCTGAAATGTGTAGATATTTGCCCATCGGGGGCATTAAGCTCGCGTCGCGAACAATGGGGATGGGCGGAACAGAATCGAGTTGCCCACCAATTTCCGGTATATGAAGGAGGACGTGTGTAATGGCGAAACTGGAGGAAGAGCTCAAGCAGACTGGCGCCGCACAGGTGACGACGTTCGAATCCGGCAATGAAATGGCGGCTACGGCGGCTGCGCAGATCAATTATCATATGATGGGATATTTTCCGATCACACCGTCGACCGAGGTGGCGCAATATCTGGATCAGATGAGAACGAGAGGTCAGCATGACATTAAGCTGGTCGCGGCGGATGGTGAGCATGGATCGGCAGGGATATGCTATGGTGCTGCGGCAGCGGGAGCGAGGGTTGTGAACGCGACAAGTTCGCAAGGCTTCCTGTATATGCTGGAGCAGTTGCCAGTGCAGTCCGGTACTCGTTTTCCTATGGTTATGAATCTGGTGACCCGGGCTATTAGTGGCCCGCTGGATATCCGTGGGGATCATTCGGACTTGTATTATGGACTGAATACGGGCTGGGTCATTTTGACCGCAAGCACGCCGCAGGCTGTGTATGATATGAACATTATGGCGCTGAAAATCGCAGAGCACAGCGATGTCCGGCTGCCTGTGATGGTCGCTTATGACGGTTTTTACACGTCCCATCAGAAGCGTAAGGTGCAATATTTTGCCGATGCCGAAACCGTGCGCGGTTTTGTGGGACCGAACCCGAATCTGAATTATCCGAATATTTCCGATTTTGACCATCCGGTTACTGTCGGGGCGCATATGAATGGCGATGACCTGACGAATAATCATGCTCAGTTATCCGAGGCGTTAAAGCTTTCAGAAGGAGTATATGAGCAGGTTGCCGCAGAATATGCCGCTTTATCCGGGCGGGAATATCCGATTTTGGATCTCTATCATATGGAGGATGCCGAGGTTGCAATATTCCTGCTGAATTCGGCGGCTGAATCGGCTAAGGATGTAGCCGATCAGCTCCGCGCGCGCGGCATTAAGGCCGGTGTGATTCGTCCGAATATCATTCGGCCGTTTCCGGCTGCGCAGCTGCGTGAGGCATTGCGCCATGTCAAGGCGCTGCTGGTGGGTGAACGTGCGGATTCGTACGGCGCCGATGGCGGTAATTTGACGCACGAAATCAAGGCGGCCTTGCAGGAGGACCCGCTGAACCGGACGCTTGTATTGTGCCGCATCTTTGGCTTGGGCGGCAAGGATTTTTATGCGGAAGACGCTGAGGCATTCTTCCAGCTTGCGATTGAGGCGGCGGAAGCCGGACGGACCGAGAAGCCTTTTGATTACTATGGGCTTAATCCGGGGTCCCCGGACAAGGTCATGCCGCAGGTTATGCAGCCGCCACGGGGCGATGCGTACCGTACGGGTCTGATTCAGGTTACGCCGGATGAGACGACCGGGAAGCTCAAGGTCAAGGTGCCGCCGTTACGTTCACTCACGACCAAACCACGCCGTCTCACGCCGGGTCATGGGGCGTGTCCGGGCTGTGGAGCGTTGTCTGCGCTGGAGCTGTTTTTCAAAGGCATCGAGGGCGATATCGTCGTGCTGTTCCAAACAGGCTGCGTATACGTGGTGACGACAGGTTATCCGTATACATCACATAAGCAGCCAATGATTCATAATCTTTTTCAAAATGGGGCTGCCACGCTCTCTGGAGCGCTGGAGGCTTACATGGAGATGAAGCGCCGCAATGAGATCGAGATGGCGGATGATCCGACCTTTATTATGATCAGTGGTGACGGCGGGATGGATATCGGCATGGGCTCGGCTATTGGGGCTGCTCTTCGCAATCATAAGTTGATCATGCTGGAATATGATAACGAGGGGTACATGAATACAGGCTCGCAGCAATCGTACTCGACTCCGGTCGGTCATATGACAAGCACGTCAGGTGTAGGGAAGATGCAAAAAGGCAAACAGGGCCACCACAAGGATACGGTGCAAATTATGGCAGCCTGCAACATTCCATATGCCTTCACGGCAGCCGAAAGCCATCCGCAGGATATGCTGCGTAAAGCGGCCAAGGCACAATGGTATGCCAATAACGTGGGTACGGCCTATGGTAAAATCCTCTGCGCCTGTCCGCTGAACTGGAAATCCGAGGATAGACTGGGTACCAGCATTGTAGGTGCCGCTGTGGAATCTTGCTTCTTCCCGTTGTACGAGATTGAGCAAGGCAGTACGACGATTACGTACAATCCGGAGGACAAGGGAAAACGGATTCCAGCCGCGGAATGGCTCAAATTAATGGGCAAAACGAAACATCTTCTCAAGGAGGAAGCCACGCTGGCTACCTTTGAGCAGGAGATTGAGCGCCGCTGGAGTATCCTGAAAAAGAAACATGAAATTTCGGAGCTATAATCCAATTTTTTGCATAATAAACTTTTAACATTGTTATCAGATGTTGCAGTACCGGTTCAATCAGGATTCTTTGCGCTTGTTGCGTGAAGAATCTTTTTTGTCGTTTATGGGATGAAGCATAAAAAATCAGGTAATGATTTCCGATATAGGAGTGGAGGCCTACGTGAAACATGTTGAATTAGAGCTTTCTCTGAATTTTAAGATGCAATGAGGTGCAGGTATGATTAAGCTGAATACAGTTGAGATAATCGAAATTATAAAGAAGCAAATTCCCAAGGTCATGAATATCAAGCCAGTGGAACTGAAATTTACGGATGACTTTGGACGGACATCGCTGGCAGCGACGGATCACAAATTCACGCTGACGAACCAGCATTATTCCGCCAAGGTGATGGATTGTGTGCTGGAGACGCAGGTGCGTCCCATTTTAATGTGCGAAATTATTTATTTTCTGAAATGTGAGTTTATCGACGGGCATGTTGATGTACGGCTGGATTACGATATATGCGCGGAGGGTGGCTGTGGACCAACCGCTTCGGCGGTCATTACGTTTGATCATGCTACGCAGCTCGGGATCGAAGAACTGGCCGATCTGATTGATCTGGCTCTACACATGAATGATAAAACCTGGTTTGAAGAGCTTTCCAGCCAATATGTTAAAACAAAAGCAGGAGCGTCCATTAGATAACTTGCTTTTTTTAGAAGTCGGTGCTAATATACGTAACAAGTTTAATGCTAATTCAATTGAATAAGAGCAAGATCCTTCGGGGCGGGGCGCAATTCCCCACCGGCGGTGATGACGTGTCTGTAAATCGCTACTGCGATGAACAGCGCGGCTTAGTCCGTGACCCGGATGCTGAACGATCAGCAGAAGGTGGACCTGGTGCAATTCCGGGACCGACAGTATAGTCTGGATGGGAGAAGGATACGAAGCGCATGTGCATGACGTGACATGTGCCGATTTTTAGCATACGTAATGGTACGTACGGCTTATTTCGTTGCAGGTAGCAAACGGAAGATTGCTTGTTCTACAAGCTTTCGTTTTCGCACGCGCTCTGAGCGTATTTAGTTGTATGGTCAGTCATGCTTTCTATTGGCAAACTTATCATTCATGTGGTCTCAGGATGTATATGGACTGCGCTTGTATACTGCAAATTCGACTCTCATCACCTCCATGACGGATATTATCCGGACTGGGGTTTTTTTGCGCTTACGCCTGATGAATCAGGGATAAACTGAACTTTAGATGGAAAGGAGTGAAGGTATGTTTACCGGATTGGTCGAGGAAGTAGGACGGATTCAGCAGATTTCCAGAAGCGGAGAAGCGATGGTGCTAGGCATTACGGGTTCTGTGATATTGGGCGATTTGAAAATAGGAGACAGTGTTTCTGTGAATGGTGTTTGTCTGACCGCAATACAGGTGGGTACTAAGGATTTTAAGGTAGATGTAATGCCGCAAACCTTTCGCAACAGTAATTTGAAGGAGCTGAAATCCGGTAGCCGAGTCAATCTGGAGCGGGCTATGGCTGCGAACGGCAGGTTTGGAGGGCATATCGTACAGGGACATGTGGATGGAACGGGCACGATTCGTCGGGTGACATCAGACCAGAATGCGGTTGTGTACGAAGTTGCACCTACAGATCAGGCAATATTCAAATATATTCTTCTCAAAGGCTCGATTACAATCGACGGTATCAGCCTGACGGTTGCCCAGCGCACGGGAGATGCCTTTGCCGTATCTATCATCCCCCATACCTTATCCGAGACGGCCTTGCAGGCCAAACGTGAGGGAGACACCGTCAATATTGAATGCGACATTTTAGGTAAATATGTGGAGCAGCTTTTGAACTACGGAGAATCATCGTTGACGGAGGGCACGAAAAAAGCTCCTATGAGCCTGGATTATTTGGCGAAGCACGGCTTTGCCTGATGCCACAAGAAATAAGGAGGAAAGTGTAATGGAAAGCGGGAGCAGAGAGAGCTATTCAAATATAGCGGCTGATGTAGTGGAGTATGATGCGTTGGAACAGGAAATGGAAATTCGTCTGGATTCCATTGAAGAAGCGCTGGAGGATCTAAAGAACGGAAAAGTCGTGATCGTGGTGGATGATGAGCAACGGGAAAACGAAGGCGATTTTATCGCTCTGGCTGAAAAGGCGTCCCCCGAGGTCATTAATTTCATGATTACTGAAGGCCGCGGGTTGGTCTGTGTGCCGATTACAGGGCAAAGAGCAGAGGCACTGGAATTGCAGCCGATGGTGGAGCAAAATACAGATTTCCACGGCACAGCCTTTACGGTGTCGGTGGATCATAGAGAGACGACAACGGGGATTTCAGCAGCCGAGCGTTCATTGACCGTGCGTGCGCTGACCGACGAAGCAATCGTGGGGAGCGATTTCCGCAAGCCTGGTCATATGTTTCCGCTGATCGCCCGCGATGGGGGTGTTTTGAAGCGAGCGGGTCATACCGAGGCGGCTGTAGATCTGGCCCGGCTCTGCGGCTCCAAACCCGCCGGGGTCATTTGCGAAATTATAAAGGAAGATGGGTCTATGGCCCGGATGCCCGATTTAGCAGTAATCGCCAAGCGTCATCATTTGAAGCTGATCAGTATTCAGGATTTGATTGGTTATCGTCGTCGTTTGTCATTGTAAATACAGTTTTGCAACTCATTATTTTAAAAAAGAGAGGTTGATTCATATGGCACGTTTTCTGGAAGGTAATCTCGTATCGGATGGTTTGAAGTATGGTATTGTAGTGGGCAGATTTAATGAGTTTATCACAAGTAAGCTGTTAAGCGGGGCAATCGATGCACTTCAGCGGCATGGAGCCCAGGAAGATGAGATTGATGTGGCCTGGGTGCCAGGTGCTTTTGAAATTTCATTGATTGCTCAAAAAATGGCCGCGAGCGGTAAATACGATGCTGTGATTACACTGGGTACGGTGATCCGTGGTTCTACCTCGCATTATGATATCGTCTGCAATGAAGTAGCCAAGGGTGTGGCGGCGAGCAGTCTGAAAACAGGAGTGCCTGTTATTTTCGGTGTAGTGACGACGGAAAACATTGAGCAGGCTATTGAGCGTGCAGGTACGAAGGCTGGTAATAAAGGCTGGGATTCCGCACTGGCTGCGATTGAGATGGCAAATCTGGCCAAGCAGTTTTAATATTGCGAATACCTGAATAGAACGGCATAACTATAGCCGGAAAAAGGGATTGGATTGTTAAGCAAGGCGATGACGTATATACTACAGAAAGAGGGATTGATAAAGTCGAGCATAAGTGCTAACGGGGAAAGGTATTGTTGAATGATGATTGGAGTAAGGCAGGGGGAAGCACATTGACAGTCGTAAATTACAAGCTGGAGACATTCGAGGGTCCGCTGGATCTGCTGTTGCATCTGATTGATAAGGCCGAGATCGATATTCAGGATATCCCGATTAGTGATATTACGGATCAGTATATGGCTTTTTTGCACAGTATGCAGGAGCTGGAGCTGGACATTACGAGCGAGTTTCTGGTGATGGCGGCGACGCTCTTATCTATTAAGAGTAAATTGCTGCTTCCCAAGCCACCTGTAATGGAATATGATGATTTGGATTTTTATGAAGAAGAGGATTATGATCCACGGGATGAACTGGTTCGCAAGCTGGTGGAGTATCGTAAATATAAAGGGATTGCCCGCCATCTGAGTGAGCGTGAATGGGAACGAAGTCTGATCTATGGCAAGGAGCCGGAAGATTTGAGCGCATTCCTGCCCACCGAACCCGCCAATCCGGTGCATGGGCTACATGCAAGTGATTTGGTCGCGGCCTTTCAGCGTGCGCTGCGTAAAGCAGAGCGACGTACGACGGTAACCCGTATTCATCGCGATGAAATTTCGGTCAAGGACCGTATTCGCCAGGTCATCGGGGCGTTGGAGATGGTAGGGACGGGAGGACGGCTTCTATTCTCCAAGCTGATGCATGAGGAGATGTATCGCCATGAAGTGGTAGTCACCTTTTTGGCTATCCTCGAACTGATGAAAATGAAGCAGATTTTCTGCTATCAGGAAAAGCTTTTCGATGATATTGTAATGGAGTGGAGAGGGGATTTACGGGTTAATGGATTATCTGAAGCTGAAATCAATTATTGAGGGACTGCTGTTTCTCGCGGGAGAGGAAGGGTTGTCCGCCAAGCAGATCGCCGACATTGTAGAGCAGCAGCAAGAGCTGGTTGAAAAGAGTTTGGAGGATATGAAGCAGGACATGGAGCAGGGAGGAAGAGGTCTGCAAATTGTCCGTATAGCCGGTCATTATCAGCTGGCAACCTTATCCGAGCATGCACCTTTTTTTGAAAAGCTCGCTTATTCTCCCGCACGTGCCTCGCTGTCTCAAGCGGCTTTGGAGACACTTGCCATTGTGGCCTACCGCCAGACTATTACAAGAGTTGAAATCGAAGATATTCGGGGTGTCAAATCTGAGCGGGCTATACATACTCTGGTCAACAAGGAGCTTATTGAGGAAAAAGGTCGGGCTGAGGCCATCGGACGACCGATTTTGTACGGAACGACGAAGTCATTTCTGGATTATTTCGGTCTGGGCTCTTTGGCGGATTTGCCGCAGCCTGAGCTGTTTGAGGACTCGGATAATTTGGAGGAAGAGACACAATTGTTGTTCGAACGTTTGGAGAACAGCCAGCCAGATATGAATGATACGGAGTCTTGATGCCTGGCAGAAGCCTGTTTTACGGGTTCCTCTTCATTGTTACAGATTCGAAATATAGAAACAGCCAGTCCTCGCGTAATGGGGGCTGGCTGTTTAGCGTTTCAGTATGCATGTTTTCCGGGCGAAGGGTCATACTATTTTTGCCATGGTATATCCATGCAGAAAAAAGGTAGGGAGGACTCGCCAGTGTGGAAATGGATCGGTATCGCCATCATCGTCGTTTTGTTACTTGTGCTGGCTGTTCTGCTCTCCCGTATCCGATTGAAGCTGGATATTGCCAAGCATGATAATGATGACAGGGCGCATCTGGAGATCAGATTTCTGTACGGGTGGATTAAAATAAATTATGACATTCCGGCTATTCTGCTGGCAGGCTTGCAAAAAGGGCTTCTCTATCGACTCGATCGCAACAAAAACATACATAAAACGGATGCCTCTATTGACAGCGGGATTATTGATAAAGAGAAAATTAAGCGATTTATACACGATGTTCGTATACTGCTGAAAGGAACGCGATCTTTCCACCGATGGATACGTCATACGCTAGCCCATGTGACGATGTCGAAAATGGAATGGTCCACCAATATCAGTCTTGCTGACGCTGCTTATACGGCTACCTCTACTGGTATTCTGTGGGGGCTGAAAACGTCATTTATTGGTTTTGCCTCCAGCTTTGTGCGCATGAACTGCACACCCAAGCTGTTTGTCGTGCCTTATTGGGTGGATCGCCTGCGTTTTACTACCACTTTGACCTGTGAGGCAAGTATTTCACTGGGTTATGGCATTTATTCGATGCTCATATTGGCTTACCGCATATGGCGCGTACCAGGCGGTCCAGAGGCGTGGAAACGGGTATTCTCCAAGAGACCTGAGAATCGCCGGGTCAACAGTGAAGACTGATAGAATCCATCCTTCTCTGAACTTGGGACAGCACAAAAAAGGCTCTTGATATGTGTGTCGAATTTTATCGAATTATCTTGATTTATTTATATAATGTCGATAGAATTAGTCGTAATTATAGCAGAGACGTCGTGCGTAACAAGAGGAGGTAGTACAGGTTGGGCGATTCATGGAGATTGGGGATTGATATTGGGGGAACATTTACGGATTTAACCATATTGGATAATCAGAATGGTAAGCTTTGGGGAGTGAAAACACCAACCGTTTCGCAGGATCCTGCCCAGGGGATTGCTAACGGATTAGCTTTGTTGAAAGAGCGTGGCATTAAGCCGCAGGACATACATTACTTCGTGCACGGCACTACAATAGGTTTAAATACGTTACTACAGCGTCGCGGTGAGGCGATTGCACTCATCGTAACCGAGGGATTCCGAGATTTGCTGGCTCTCCAGCGTTTACGGTTACCGATACCGTATGATTTTCGTTCCAGACTGCCTGAACCGCTTGTGCCCAGAGAACGGGTCTTTGCCGTTAAAGAGCGCATGCTGCATGACGGTACGGTACATACTTCATTAGATTTGGATAGTCTGGATCAAGCGATTCGCGGAGCGGTGGATTCCGGGGTAAGCGGGGTAGTGGTTTGCTTCCTGCACAGCTATAAAAACCCGCAGCATGAGCAATTAGCTGTCCAGCGGATACGTGAGATCGCGCCCCAGTTGGGTGTGAATGCGTCCTCCGCCTTGTGGCCTCAGATGAGGGAATATGAGCGAGCGGCCATGACATCCGTTAACTTGTATATTCAGCCGAACGTCCAGCGTTATTTTGAAACGCTTCGTGAACGTTTGAATGAAGAAGGAGTCCAGACGCAGCCTTTTATTACACAATCGAATGGCGGTATTATGGATATAGGCACCGCTGCACAGGCGCCAGTGCGAACTTTGTTTTCCGGGCCCGCCGCAGGGGTAATCGGTGCAGTACAAGCTGCAAAATCCGCGGATATTGCTAATGTAATTACCTTCGATATGGGGGGCACGAGTGCGGATATTTCCATTATTGAAGGTGGTGAGCCTACATTCACACAGACCAATCAACTGGCAGGTATGCCGATTATGCTGCCTTCCGTTTCTATGTATTCGGTAGGGGCGGGAGGCGGTTCCTTTGCCTGGATTGACAATGGAGGTCTGCTTAAAGTAGGGCCGGAGTCAGTCGGTTCTTCACCGGGACCTGCCTGCTACGGCACGGGGGAAAGGGCTGCTCTGACGGATGCGTTCCTACTTTGTGGATATTTGAATCCGGGTAGGTTCGCCGCAGGGCATGTACAGCTTTTCCCTGAACGTTCTGCACAAGCGATTCGGCCCATTGCCGAACACTTGGGAACGGATGAACGAATGGCGGCGGACCGAATGATTCAGGTAGCTGTGGCGAATATGTATGCCGAGCTAAGCGCGGTGATGGAGCAGCACGGCTTTGATCCGCGGGAATTCAGTTTGCTTGCCTTTGGCGGTGGTGGACCGGTAACGGCTAATTTTTTGGCAGAGGAAATACAGGCACAGAGCGTTCTGGTTCCACCGAATCCCGGTACGTTGTGTGCGCTGGGGGCACTGTCGGCTGATTTTGCCTACGATGCAGTATTATCTCTACAGCAGCGGTTTGATGAGTATCCTTCCGATTCGCTCACGCGTGAATTTGATGTGCTGGCAGAACAGGCGCGGCAATGGCTTGATCAGCAACAGGTGGAGGGTCTGGAAGGCATCACATTGCACTACTCGATGGATGCCCGTTACAGCGGACAAGCCTTTGAAATTGAGCTGCCGCTGGAAAGCTCTATGCTGGAGGACGGAAACAGTGAACGGATTGTTACCGCATTTCACGAACTGCATCATCGTCAATACGGGCACAGCGATCCTTTTGCCGTATTAGAGCTGATTAACCTGCGGGTGCGGTTGGCAGGCCATACCATTAAACCTCGGATTGCCTCCATTTCGGAGGCGACGGATCAAATTCAGCCTTCGGGAACACGACGTATTATTTATGGCGGAACGGAGTATACCGCTGATGTATACGCTCGTACCGAGCTGCGTGCAGGCCATCGGCTTGAAGGACCAGCTATCGTCGAACAGGATGATACAACCGTTCTTGTGCTGAACGGCTGGTATGGCGTTACGGATCGGTCCGGCAACCTGATTTTGAAACGAAAAGAGGTGCGCGGATGAAGACAGATCCGGCAACACTGGAAATCATGCGAAGTTATTATAATGCAATTGCGGCGGGCATGGGCCATATTATTGAACGAACATCGTTCACGACATTTGTGAAGGAGTCTGCGGATTTTGCCACCGCATTGGCGACACCATCAGGAGAGTTTTTTGTTTACCCGAAAACCGTCGGGGTGACTATATTTTTGGGTTTAAGCTTACAGCGTGCAGCTGAGGCGTGTGAGCCGCTGGAGCCGGGCGACATTATCATCACCAATGAGCCGTATTCCACCGACGGATTGGCGACACACTTACCAGATGTCCATGTATTCAAACCGATTTTTGTGGACGGTGAGCTGATATCTTACGCTTGGGCATTTGTCCATTGCAGCGATGTAGGCGGACTGGTACCCTCTAGTATTTCGCCCGAGGCCACGGATATTCACCAGGAAGGTTTACGTATACCTCCAGTGAAGCTTTATAAGCGTGGTCAAGCGAATGCGGACGTGCATATGTTTCTGAATGCGAACAGCCGGGCACCACAGCTCAATCTGGGTGATTTTAATGCGATGGTGGCTGCTGTCAATACAGCGGAACAACGGATGCATACGCTAGTGAACAAGTTTGGTGTTCAAGCTGTGAAAGACAGTATGCAGGACCTTATGGATCAGGGTGAGCTTCGTGCCCGCAAGGTCATCGAACAAATTCCTGACGGCACCTACAGCTTTGCTGATTATTTGGACGATGACATGGTTTCGGATACTCCTGTGCGTCTGGCCGTGTCGGTTGTAGTCAAGGATGGAAGCATTACGCTTGATTTTTCCAACTGTGATCCACAGGTGAGAACGGCATTTAATCTCGTGACGAACGGGAAAAAGCATTCGTTTCTATTCCAGGGATTAATCAACTATATTATTAGTTCTGATCCGTTCATTCCGGTTAACGGAGGGATTACACGGCCCATTTCGGTCGTAGCACCAGCGGGTACGCTGGTTAATCCGGTATATCCGGCTGCGGTGGGCGTGAGGCATACGATTACGATGCGGTTATATAACGCTGTGCTTGGAGCGCTTGCGAAAGCTATTCCGAATGAAATTCCGGCCGCGGGTGCTGGGCAATCTGCGATTGTGGTGATGTCCACCCCCGACGTTTTGAGTGGTTCGCGCAATATGGCTGTAGTCCAGCCGATGGGCGGCGGGGGTGGAGGGAACAGTGATATGGATGGAGCGGACGGAATCGACCATGCTTCCGGTTTCCTCCGAAATACCCCGATTGAAAGTCTGGAGCAGCACATTGAAGTGCTGGTTCACCGCTATGAATTGCTGGAAAACACAGCAGGTGCAGGACTGCATCGCGGGGGTCACGCCATCCGGCTTGATTTTGAGATTCGAGAGGAAGGTTCCATAGTAACGGCTAGAGGTATGGAGCGGCTCCGCTTTCATCCTTGGGGACTGGCAGGAGGGCAAGCCGGTGCCTTGGGACAGGTCACATTGAACCCCGGCCGATCGAATGAACGAAAACTACCTAAAATCAGCGTACTCCATCCGGTGCCAGGTGATGTGGTCAGCATTCAGTCTCCTGGCGGGGGCGGCTGGGGTAGCCCGTTCAAGCGCGATCCCCAAGATGTACTGGAGGAAGTGCGAGCTGGCCTTCTGGGGGTGCAGCAGGCTGAGAACTTATACGGCGTTGCCGTTCGAGTACAAGATGGTGTGTGGGTGATGGATGAGGCATTGACAGGCCAGTACCGGGATGAAAAAAATTGGGAAGTCGCGGACTTATGGGATTTCGGGAGCGCAAGAGAAGCCTATGAAGCCATCTGGACATCAGAAGCAAGCGACAGCTTGGCGCAACTGCTCCAACAACTTCCACCAACTCAACGTGCTATTCGCAAGCAACTGGTTCATGAACGTGCCAAACAGATTTATCCGCAACAGAAATTGTCGGCCGCGTGTATTGAGCAGCTGTGGCAGGATTTAATGTAGAAGGCATTTTATTATCCATAAAAGGTGGTTATGTTCATGAGAAACAAGAGAAAATTCACATTTGCTTCCTTATTCCTTAGTCTGGCGGTCCTCATTTCTGCTTGCGGCAATCAGCAGAGCGGAGCGGGAACCGATACCCAAGCCAGCGGCGAACTGCCGAAAACGAATAAAGTGGTCATTGGTGTATCCGGCGGGGACTGGGAAAAAAATATCCGTAAAGCGGCATTGGATCAATTTCAAAAGGATACCGGGATTGAAGTGGAGGTTGTTACGGGTACGGATGCTGAATGGTATCCTAAGCTGAAAGCGGGCAATGGCAAGAATACAGCTTATGACGTGCTTGTTCTGCAACCGGACACCATTCAGCGGGCAACAGATTCCAATCTGTTGCAGCCTCTGGACACTAAAAATGTTCCTAATTTGGCTAATTTGTACCCTTCTGTTGAGGAACGGTTCACAAAAGACGGCAATGTATACGCGGCGGGCTTTAGTATGGGACAATTAGGACTTATATATCGTAAAGATTTAGTTAAAACCCCGCCGACCAGCTGGCTGGATTTGTGGAACCCGGAATATAAAGGTCATGTTGCGATATCCTCGCCAACTTATTCTGCTGGTTTGCAGTTCTTCTCCGGTCTTGTCAATGCCTTGGGTGGCAAGGAGAGCAACCCTGCTGACGTCGATAAAACCTTTGCCAAACTTGCAGAGCTAAAACAGAATGCTACGGCGTTCCCGGATAACTCCGGTTCCATTCAGACCTTACTGGAGCGCGGGGATGCGTGGGTTGTACCGTTTTGGGATGGTCGCGCGTTTGCTATGCAAAAAGCCGGGTTGGACGTTGGTTTTACGTATCCGAAGGATGGTCCGGTTGCTGCTGTGGCGAGCTGGGTTATTCCGAAAGGAAGTCAGAATCTAGCGAATGCCTATAAGCTGGTTGACTATTTATCCAGTCCTGATGTACAGAAATCATTTTCCGACCTGTCCTTGTATGGCATGACCAATAAAAACGTGAAGTATAGTGATGACCTGAAAAATAAAGTACAAGTCGGTGAAGAAGCCTACAAAAAGCTGAAATGGGTTGATTATACGACAGCAACCCCTAACTTGGCAGATTGGACCAATCGCTGGACACAGGCATTGGGAGGCGGCAAGTGAGTGGCATTCACATTGATGATGTGAGTCGTCGCTTTGGAGATTTTACGGCGCTGGAAGAGGTTCAGCTACAGGTTCGAGAGGGGGAGTTCTTCTCCCTTCTCGGACCTAGCGGTTGTGGAAAAACGACGTTGCTGAATATGATTGCGGGTTTTCTGGACCCCTCCACGGGACGAATTCTTATCGGAGAACAGGATGTGACCGGACTGCCTCCTTATCGGCGCGGTCTAGGTATCGTATTTCAGGATTATGCATTGTTTCCGCATCTTACGGTGTTTGACAACGTGGCCTATGGCCTGCAAATACGCAAGCTGCCTAAAAAAGAAATAAAGCGTCGTGTCGACGAGATACTGGCACTTGTCCAGCTTTCATCCATGGCAGATCGCAGACCTCATCGGTTAAGCGGAGGACAGCGGCAACGGGTGGCGATTGCGAGAGCCTTGGCTATTGAACCTTCTGTATTGCTGCTCGATGAGCCTCTGAGCAATCTGGACGCAAAGCTGCGCAAGGATATGCAGACAGAGCTGCGGACGATTCAACGCAGGACCGGAATCACTACCATCTTGGTAACACATGATCAGGAAGAGGCGCTCAGCTTATCCGACCGTATCGGCATTTTGGGGCATGGACGTCTCCAACAGGTAGGTTCTCCACTGGAAATATATCGGCAACCAGCCAATCGGTTCGTAGCTGATTTTATCGGGCAAGTGAATCTGTTCCATATCCGTTCAACGGGGGATGCAGCTTCGGGAGGGAATGTGCGCCTACAGGTCCAGCATTATGAACTGGCAAACGGTGCTCCGTTGATTCTGGAAACGTCTGTGCCGGATTCTGTGGAGGCAGCTACGTATATGCTACGTCCAGAGCGGATACGAATTTCCTTCATACCCGGAAGTGAAGGCCAGCCCAATCGCACACCGGGCATCATTCAGCATGTCAGCTATGCGGGAGATCAGGTAAGGTTAAAAGTAGCTCTTCCCGGTAAAGGGGAGTTACTAGTCGTTGCTCCTGACCCTGTATTCCCGACTCTTCCTGTTCAGGGAGACCCGTGTGAATTATATTGGGCTGCTGAGGATGTCATTCCTCTTCCGACGGAAGGAGGGTAACGATGGCACGAACAACGGCCGCTCGACGTACGAACTCATTTTATTGGCTTTTGCTTACCCCGGCACTGCTCTTTCTGTTAGCTTTTCTGGTTGCGCCGTTCATTATGCTGATTGTACTTAGTTTCCGGGAAGTAGATAGTTTATTGAATGTACTTCCTACGTATACGTTCGGTCAGTATATCCAGGTGTTCACGACAGGCGCATATATGACAATCATCCGGTCGACATTGGGTGTCGCGCTGCTAACTACAGTCATTTGTATCGTCCTGGCTTACCCGGCGGCATATCTGCTGGTACGAACTGAGAAACCGGGCGTACGCACATTCTTTTATATTTTGCTGATTTCGCCCTTATTGACCAGTGTGGTGATTCGTACGTTTGCATGGATTGTCATTCTGGCTCAAAATGGTCTGCTGAATGCAGTGCTGCTCAAGCTGCACCTGATTGATCAGCCGTTATCGCTTTTATGGAGTATGAAAGCTGTCATTATCGCTTATGTGCAGGTTATGTTGCCATTCGCCGTACTGCCTATTGCAACGTCTATGGGGGACATTCAGCCCAAGCTGCGGCAAGCGTCTATGAGTCTGGGAGCGGGGCGGATTCGAACCTTTTTCCGAGTGACGCTTCCGCTTACCTTGCCGGGGATGTTATCTGGTGCGGCCATCGTTTTCTCGCTTGCTGCGGGCAGCTATATCACGCCATTGCTCGTAGGGGGCCGTCTACAGCCTTTGCTGCCGCTGGCGATTTATCAGCAGGCCGTGCAGGTATTCAATATGCCATTCGCTGCCGCCTTGTCTGTAACGCTATTGCTGTTGGTCGGCATTGTGATTGCCCTGATCGGATGGATATCGAAGAGATGGGAGGCTAGGCTGCATGACTGATCCTTCAAGCAAGGCCTCAGTCCCTGTCGTCAACAACATGAACAAGGCAGGGCGCCCGTCACAGCGAAAACGCAAAATATCGGTGCTGACAACTCTAATTTGGGCGGCTGGTATTCTGGTGTATCTGTTTCTGATTTCACCCATTTTGGTTATTTTCCTGTCTGCCTTTAGTCCGACGGAGTATCCGCAATTCCCACCAACCTCTTTTTCAGTGAGATGGTTTCACTCATTGTTTACTAACAGTGATTGGGCATCGGCATTAAAAGTGAGCGGCTTACTGCTTCTTATCGTCACACCGTTAACCGTCATTCTGGGAACGGCTGCTGCTTATGCTTTGGGCCGATTAAAGTTTCGCGGTCGGGAAGCCATTCAGTCTCTTATGCTGTCGCCGCTCATGATTCCGCAGGTTGTGCTAGGTATTGCATTGCTGTATGAGTTTACATCCCTGGGGCTCATTAACTCTTTAGCCGGACTGGTCATAGGGCATATGGTCGTTGCCTTTCCATATGTAGTACGCACGGTAAGTGTGAGTGTGTCCGGGCTTGACCCCAAGCTGGAATCGGCTTCGATGAGCTTGGGAGCGGGAAGGCTGAAAACCTTTGTAAGAATTACGATTCCACTGATCAAGCCGGGGATTATTGCAGGTACGGTGTTCTCCATCGTGGAGTCTTTCGGGGAAGTGTCCATCAGTTTATTTGTATCCTCCCCTGGCAATATAACCGTACCTGTGCGGATTTTTAACTATATTGATCAGACATTTGATCCGTCTGTGAACGCCATCTCCGTTTTGTTCATTGGGGTTGCCGTTCTGGCCATCGTGATTATGGAGAAGACGGTCGGATTGACGAAAGTGATGTAAGCATGAGAAGAGAAGGGCAGGCAAAGGGCATATAGCCAGTAGTCTGTCCTTTTGTTATGTAGAATGATGGATGAGCAATTAAAAGAACGGAGGACCTAACATGAAAAATGAAAGATGGATTTCTCAGGCGGAAGCCATTAAAGAACAGGTTGTGGAGTGGCGCAGACATTTTCATCGCCATCCGGAACTGTCTTTTCAAGAGGTTCAAACGTCTGCTTACATTGAAGAACAGTTGAGAGGTTTCGGAAACCTGCAAATTTCACGTCCGACTCCAACGAGCGTTATGGCCCGACTGATAGGTGAACAGCCCGGTCGAATACTGGCGCTGCGCGCTGATATTGATGCATTGCCCATTCATGAGGAGAATCACTTCGAATTCGCCTCTCAAACAGACGATGTGATGCATGCCTGCGGACATGATAGTCATGCATCCATTCTGCTGGGCGTGGCGAAGATTCTTTCAGGGGAAAAACAATCTATCCGTGGAGAGGTTCGTTTTATATTCCAGCATGCGGAAGAACAGGTGCCGGGTGGGGCTGGGCAGTTGGTGGAAGCAGGTGTGATGGACGATGTAGATGCCATATTTGCCCTGCATCTGATTTCCTGGCTGGATACGGGGAAGATCGGACTGCTGGCAGGCCCGGTCATGGCGGGTAACGATGCTTTTGATATTACGGTTACGGGCTCTAGCGGCCATGCGGCTTATCCTCATCAGGCGGTCGATGCAATTTCGGTAGCAGCACAGGTCATTGTCAATCTCCAGCATGTGGTGGCCCGCCATATTGATCCGCTGCGCCCTGCGGTTCTGTCGCTAACGCAAATTCATGGTGGCTCTGGCTACAACTCATTTCCCGAGCAGGTGAAGCTTGGAGGAACGTTTCGCTCCTTCGATCAGTCAGAACGCGACCGCATGCCGGGATTGATTCGACAGATCATAGAAGGGGTCGCAGCCGCGCATGGAGCAACCTGTGAGCTGGATTACCAACCGGGGTATCGGCCGCTTTATAATGACTCGAAACTGGTGGAATTTGCACGTGAAGCGGCTGTCCATTACTTTGGTGCTGATGTGCTGGATCCAATGCAACCTACACTGGGAGCCGAGGATTTTTCCGCCTATTTGCAAAAGGCACCGGGAGCTTTCATTTACATCGGATCACGCAATGGGACAAAAGAAAGTAATTTTCCCCATCACCATCCGCGATTCACTGTGGATGAGGACGCTATGGACACAGGTTTAAAGATGCTTCTGTTGTTGGTTGATCGGTGGCAGAGCGTACAAAGTCCTCTTGACTAATGAATTACCGAATCGAATGGCATACATATTTCCTTGAACCCCTGCGCACAATAGCGATAGAAAAGGCAGTCTACGCTTGAACAAAGCAGAGGAGGAATAATCATGTCAGATCACCCGATTCAAGGGCTCATGCAAACTGCAATGGAGAACATCAAAGCCATGGTAGATGTGAATACGATTGTGGGAGACGCGGTGGAAACACCCGATGGTTCCGTTATTTTGCCGATTAGTAAGGTGGGATTTGGTTTCGCAGCCGGGGGCAGTGATTTTAATGTAGATGAAGAGGCGCTTCATACATCCTCGGCATCAGGTGCTCACAGCGGCAAAGAAGGACATCCTTTTGGCGGCGGTAGCGGTGGCGGGGTATCCATTCATCCAATCGCTTTTTTGGTTGTTGGCAAACAAGGTGCACAAATAGTTCCGCTGGATAATCAGACTCATCTGATTGAAAAATTGATCGACTCTACACCATACCTGATTGATAAAGTCCAATCTATCTTCCGGAATGCCAACGTTGATCTGCATACTCCACCCCCACAGGTACCCGTAGATGTTAACACAGGTCAAAATCACACTGGCCCGGCTTCTTTGTAACAGTTATTAAATAGGATTATTTGCACAGGAGGGTATTCTCAGAGCCAGCTATCGGCTAAGGAATACCCTCTTTTTACATACACTTAATATAATACTTTTATGCACGAATATACTGTCTTCCACCAATGCTCGCATGTATACGGGGAGGGTGCTCTTGTGAAGGGCTCAGTGCAAGTTCTTTTTCCCGGTTTCCTTCAGGGGCAAACTGCGACAGATAGGCAAAATCGGGGTAGATCACTTCATTTGTCAAATAAGCAGAAGTGGTGGCCCCCGGTCGTCGATGACGATTGAGTGAGTCGATGATGCCTTGCGCTGTGTGGATGCCAATCCCATGACCATAAAGCGAATCTTCCCTTAGCTTGACAACATTTTCTCCTTTCCACTCCGGCGTTTCGGGTGATACATCAGGATTGTTGAAATACAGGATATCGCCAGGAACAGCCTTTTCACTCCCTTGCTCCTGTATGAGTCTGAGATCACTGTCATAGTGCCAATCATACAGCAGCATATCGGCAAAAATCCGGTTGAATTCGCTTTCCAGAATAGAATCCAGCACTCCTTTGTAGAGCACAATGACCATAGCTGTCGCGCACTCAAAGGCATATTTATGCCCATTCACAAAAATATCCCTGATCCCCTGCGCCGGAGTGACATCTGCTTTAATCTGGAATCCGCCTTTCTCCGTCAATTCCCAAAATTGCTTGTTGCTGCGTGCTGTATCAAAGGTGGCGAAGGATGCACCGCTTCGATTCAAGGCTTCAGCTGCCTCAACAATCCGGGCTCTTAAGATCGTTTCAAACTGTTGCCGCTGCATGTTGTACCTCCATTCATTCGTCATGTTTAGTAACTATTATATATATGTAATCAGGAGTGCAAGTTGCCTATTTGCGTAGAAAAGAAGGCGGAAAAGAGGGACGATACACCATGTTCCCTAGAGGGATTTTCTGCTATAAAGGTGGACATACTTTGAACAGCTTGGACATAGAATGGTACAAGACTTGTTCAAAACCGGAGGAATCCAAATGTTTAAAAGAATGCCAAAAATCTACGAGGTAACCAGCCAGCTTTTGCCCATGACACGCGTTTTTGTGTTGTCGCTGGCACTGCTGCTCGTCTTGACATTGCCGCTCACACCGCTGAGTCCGCAGGCTGCTTGGGGAGCAGTAAAGAGGGAGGAATTCCCACCTGCTTTTACTACACATGCACAGGCTTCCTCTCTAATTGATGTCACATCAGGAAGAATCATATATTCCGCCGAGGGTGACAAAGAGCTGCGTATTGCCAGTCTGACCAAAATTATGACCGCGATCGTAGCTATCGAACATGGACGCTTGCAGGATCCGGTAAAGGTGAGTCCGACGGCTTATGCCAAAGAGGGTTCCTCGCTTTTTCTCCAAAAGGGTGAACAAATGACACTGGAAAATATGCTGTACGGCTTGATGCTCCGTTCCGGTAATGATGCGGCTTCCGCCATTGCTGAGCATGTGGGAGGGACGGAGGAAGGATTTGTTCATTTGATGAATGAGAAGGCGGTTGAGCTTGGAATGAGCCACTCCCACTTTGCTAATCCGCATGGACTGGATGCCGAGGGGCACTATTCCTCTGCCAATGATATGGCCCGGCTTACCGCTTATGCGCTGCATAATCCGACCTTTGCCCGCATTGTGAAGACGGAGTTAAAAAAAGCGCCTAATCCGAATGAATCATGGGATTATTCATGGCATAACAAGAACAAGATGCTAAGGGTCTATGAAGGGGCCGATGGTGTAAAAACGGGTTTTACAAAAAAAGCGTTTCGCTGTCTGGTCAGCTCAGCTACACGGGACGGTCGTCAGCTTGCCGCCGTTACCTTAAATGACGGAGACGATTGGAACGATCATGCCCGTATGCTCGACTACGGTTTCCGATATTATCCGCTCATTCCGATTACGGACAAGCAGCAGCCGATTGACGGTTATCCGCTGCTGACAGGCGCAAGCTTTGCCTATCCTTTGCATGATGGGGAGAAGGCGCAGCTGCACAAAAGATTGGTCCTGTATAAAAAGTCCAAGTATAACAGAGCTGACGTATCCTTCGGTTTGCGGGGACGTGTCGAGTTCCTGCTGGAAGGCCGGCTTATTGGCTCCGTTCCTGTGTATGATAAAGGCAGCTTGCTGCCCGCTCGAAGAAGCACAGTACAGCCACAACAGGAAATTCCGACTGCACAAGCTCCTGCAAGCGGCGGCATCCAAGAGCGTACCTGGACGAGCGGATGGAGCGAGATTTTAAGAAATCTGTTCGGAGCATAGGGGTTAGGTTACATTCATCGGTGAAAGGGAGGGATCGGCCTTGATTCATCTCATATGGGTGGCCCTGATTTGTATTGGATTTGTGTTTGCCGCCGCGCAGGGAAATATTGAAGTGGTGACCAAAGCTGCATTTGACGGGGCGGCCACGGGCGTTACGGTATGCTTTGGACTGATTAGTGTGCTTGTGTTCTGGATGGGTATGATGAAGCTGGCGGAAGATGGTGGGCTTTTGCAGAAAATATCCAAACTGCTCGCCCCGTTAGTAGCCTTTCTGTTTCCTGATGTTCCGCGTAATCATCCGGCAATGGGGTATATCTTGTCCAATATGAGCGCTAACCTGCTCGGGCTGGGAAATGCGGCGACCCCGATGGGCATCAAGGCGATGCAAGAACTGCAATCGCTCAATCCCGACAAGCAGACCGCTACACCTGCTATGTGTACGCTGCTTGCTTTGAACACGGCCAGCATTACGCTTATTCCAACCACACTGATCGCGATCCGGCTCAATTATCATTCCGCAAATCCGACAGAAATCGTTGGGACAACGCTGGTGGCGACTGCGATAGCCACCTTTGCCGCGATTGCGGCGGATCGCTGGTACCGTAGCCGGGAGTTGCGTCGTCCTCCAGCCAGTCCACCTTCCACATCATCATTGCCGCCACAAAAAACACAGGCACCACAGGGTACGCCAGTAGCTGCGTCCTCTCCGGCTACGCCGCCCGTTTCTTCACCTGCCGTTCCGCGATCAGGAATGACGGCTGCCAAGGGCAGAAACACCACTTGGAAAGGATGAGGGAGGCATGCTTTATTTCATTAACCTCGTTTCGACGTGGGCCATACCGGTTATTCTTGCTTTTATACCTTTATATGCTTATACCAAAAAGGTACCGGTCTACGATTCCTTTGTGGATGGAGCCAAAGACGGCTTCTCTACGGCCATCAGTATCATTCCTCATCTCGTAGGCATGATGGTGGCTATCAGTATTTTTCGAGCGTCCGGCGCTCTGGATTATTTGATATCCTGGGTAACGCCATGGATCAAAAACTGGGGCGTACCCGGTGAGGTACTGCCATTAGGACTGTTGCGCCCGTTGACGGGCACCGGCTCGCTTGCATTTACGACGGATCTGATCCGCACGTATGGCCCGGATTCCATGATCGGTCGTATTGCTTCGACGATTCAGGGCAGTACAGATACGACACTCTATGTGCTGACTGTATATTTTGGCGCAGTAGGTATCCGAAATGGACGTTATGCCTTGAAAGTGGGACTGTTTTCAGACGTGGTTGGTTTTGTGGCAGCGATTGCGATTTGCCTGCTTGTATTTTGATCCCTGCATTGATTTGTGAACGGGGGTTGTGATTTTGTTCATGGATGGGTATCATTAGCATGAGGTGAATTAGCGAACATGGAAAGATTGCAGAAGATATTGGCCCAGGCTGGTGTAGCTTCCCGACGTAAATGTGAGGAGCTTATTCAGGCGGGTAGCGTGGAAGTGAACGGGGTTACCGTAACAGAGCTGGGAACGAAGGCAGACCCTGATCAGGATATAATTACGGTAAAGGGTAGACCGATCAAAAGCGAGAAAAAAATCTATTTAATGATGAACAAGCCTAAAGGCGTGATTACGAGCGCTTCCGATCCGGAAGGCCGTAAAATTGTGTCCGACTATCTGAAAGGCGTTAAGGAACGCGTATATCCGGTAGGACGTCTTGATTACGATACTGAGGGGCTGTTGTTGCTAACCAATGACGGCGAGTTCGCCAATCTGCTCACCCATCCGAAGCATCATGTGCCCAAGACGTATGTAGCGACAGTTAAAGGCGTTCCACACGGAACCGAGCTGGACAAGCTGAAAAAAGGGATCGTGCTGGAGGATGGTATTACCGCACCCGCTGAGGTAGAATACAAGGATGTGGACCCGAACGGCAAAGAGTCTGTAATCCAGATTACCATTTATGAAGGCAGAAACCGGCAGGTCAGACGGATGTTTGAGGCCATTTCCCATCCGGTCATCAAGCTTAAACGGATTGCCTTCGGCGATCTTTTGCTGCAAAATTTGAAGCGCGGTCTGACAAGACCCCTCACCAAGGACGAAATCAACCGTCTCATTCAACTTGCCAAGTCAGACAACACGAAAAAGAAACGGACAGGACGGGGGTCATAACCCCGGCCTTTTTGGTGTAAAGAGAGCTGAATGAACAGAGTAAAGTTTGACCGGACACGGGAAAATAGTAAAATAGAGAGAATGCTTTTTTTAGCGAAGGGGCTGGGAATATGTCAGAACAAAGCAACCGCATATTAATTGTAGATGATGAAGAACGCATTCGCCGCCTTCTGCGGATGTATCTGGAAAAAGAAGGATATGAAATTGATGAAGCTGAGGATGGCGAAATTGCACTCCAGAAAGCGACTGCAAGCGATTACAGCATTATTCTGCTCGATGTGATGTTACCGGGCATGGATGGAATTGAAGTTTGCACACGTCTACGTCAGACCAAAGCTACACCTGTGATCATGCTGACTGCCAAAGGTGAGGAAGTGAACCGCGTACAGGGCTTTGAAGTCGGGGCCGATGATTATGTGGTCAAGCCTTTTAGTCCGCGTGAGGTTATTTATCGGGTGAAGGCGATTTTGCGCCGTTCGTCAGAAACTGCTTTTTTGACCAAGGAAACGGTGCCGAGCAACAGCATTGTTTTTCCGAACCTTATTATTGAGCATGATGCGCACCGCGTAAGCGCAGGTGGGATTGAAATCAGCCTCACTCCTAAAGAGTATGAGCTGCTGCATTATTTGGCTGTATCGCCGGACAAGGTATTTTCGCGCGAAGAGCTGCTGAAAGATGTATGGAATTATGAATTTTTTGGTGATCTACGCACGGTGGATACACATGTCAAACGGCTTCGTGAAAAGCTGAACAAAGTATCACCGGAGGCAGCGGCTATGATTACAACGGTTTGGGGTGTCGGCTACAAGCTGGAGGTTCCAAAATAACGTGAGCTTCTGGAGATCGCTGGTAGGCAAGCTGTGGATCACCATCATTTGTCTGGTAGGCTGTGTGCTTATTTTTCTGGGACTTTTTTTGTTGCCATACATCAACAGGAATTTCGCGGCGTATGAATCGACGGAAATCAAGCATTTGTTCACCTATACATGCATTGTCGGCTTTTTACTGACGACTTTTTTTTGCTCTGTTTCTTTTTACTAAAATTACGCAGCCTATGCAGCTGTTGATTCAGGCGGCGAATGCGATCCGTGAGGGAAGGTATGATACGCGACTTTCGCTGGTAACGAGTGACGAGATTGGCGAACTAGCGAAAACTTTTAATCATATGTCTACGGAGCTGGAAGCGACGATCCGCAGTCTGAATGAGGAGAAGAATCATCTGTCCAGCGTGCTGAGAAGCATGTCTGATGCTGTAATGACCTTCGATAGAAGCGGACAAGTCATTTTGACGAATCCGCCTGCGCAAAGTCTGCTAGATAGCTGGAAAAAGCTGGAGTGGCATGAGCATGATCAGGAGGAATTCGGAGTGTCTGTTACTGGCCCGTTGCTGCCGTTGTTCCATTCCGTTATGGACAGGGGAGAGGATGGCGGGGACTATATTCATGTAAAGCAGGGCTCTTGGTCGGTACAGATGGCGCCGTTGTACACGGATAATGTGATTCGTGGCGCTGTCGCTGTACTCAGAGACATTACGGAGGAAGTCAAGCTGGAGAAGATGCGGAGTGACTTTGTCGCAAATGTGTCCCATGAAATTCGTACACCGCTTTCCATGATGCAGGGCTACAGCGAGGCCTTGCTCGATGGAATGGCTGGTTCACCAGAAGAATCCGAGGAATTGGTACGGGTCATTCATGATGAATCGTTGCGTATGGGAAGACTGGTCAAGGATCTGCTTGATCTGGCTCGAATGGAGGCAGGTCATACAGACATGCACCGTCAGGAAGTGGATGTGAATGAACTGATCGAGCGTGTTCACCGTAAATTTACGGTGCGCTCTAAGGAACAGGGACTGATGCTCGATTATCTAGAGCAAGGTCAGCATCTACTGCTACCTGAAGCAGATGAAGACCGATTGGAGCAGGTGCTGACCAACTTGTTAGATAATGCGTTCAGACATACGCCCGGCGGAAAAAGGGTTACCATTAGTGCCGATCGGACTTTGGGGGAACGGCATGAGCTGATTCGCATTCGGATTAAGGATGAAGGTGTGGGCATTGCCAGTGAGGACCTGCCTTATATTTTTGACCGCTTTTACAAGGCAGACAAGGCCAGAGTGCGAGGCGTGGATAAAGGAACCGGTCTGGGGCTTGCTATTGTCAAAAATATTGTGGAGGCTCACGGAGGCTCTGTCTCCGCAGCCAGCGTATTGGGGGAAGGGACGGAGTTCACTATTTTGCTGCCGATCTCCAAAAAAACAAAGTCGGGCTCTGTAACAGGCTTGTAAGCCAACAGCAGAATATACCCCGGTTCGCAGGCATCCTCGGAAGAGGGTGCTTTTTGTTGAAAAATCAACATTTATCTTGTTCAACGTGGAACATTCAGCTTCCAAAACAGGTGCGTCTAATGATGGTTATGGATATATAAAAAAAGACGCCCGGCTCGCCGGGCGCCTCTGTTATTAAAGCAGAGCATGTTAACATGCTCTAACGCTGCTGATAATTAATCAAGTACCACTTCTTGAGCAGTATTCAGTTCAGGTAAGCCAACCAGTTGGATCAGCACGTCTTTAGGAACGGCTTTATCAACGGTCAGAATCATGATGGCTTCACCACCGACAATTTTACGTCCTACCTGCATGGAGGCAATATTCACACCGTTCTCCCCGAGCAGAGTGCCGACACGGCCGATGATGCCGGGTTTGTCATTGTGGGAGATGAGCAGGAAATGCGCTTCTGGTGCCACATCCACCGGGAACTGGTTCAATTGGACGATACGTTCGCCATAGCCTGCGAGCAGGGTACCCGCTACACGTTGCTCCTCGCCGCTTTGCATTTTGAGCGTGACGGTGATCAGGTTGGTAAAGCCCTTGGTAGCCGGAGCCTGAGACACGACAAGATGGATGTCACGTGTTTTGGCAAGGTGGACAGAGTTTACAATGTTAACATCGCTGCCCAGATGGCGACTGAGCACACCTTTCAAGATATAACGTGTCAGTGGTTGTGTATCTACAGAAGACAGATCACCTGCGTAATCCACCTGGATTTCACGTACAGCCTGATTCGTCACTTGAGCGGCAAAGCTGCCCAGCTTCTCGCCAAGCGAGAAATAAGGCTGCAATTGCGTCATCACGTTGGATGGCACCGGAGGCATGTTGACTGCATTTTTGAACGGCTCATCACGCAAAATGTGCAGCACCTGCTCAGAGACGTCGATCGCTACATTTTCCTGAGCTTCTACCGTGGATGCACCCAAATGCGGAGTAACGATAATTTTCGGATGGCTCAGAAAAGGGTGATCCTGTGCTGGCGGCTCCGATTCAAATACGTCAAAGGCTGCGCCGGCAACAATGCCTTCATCAATAGCTTCAACGAGAGCCATTTCATCGACAACGCCGCCGCGGGCACAGTTGATGATACGCATCCCTTTTTTCATCACTTCAAACTGCGGACGAGCAATCATATGCTTCGTTTCCGGTGTTAACGGTGTGTGTACCGTCATGAAATCTGCGTTGCGGATAATTTCGTCCACACTTGCCAGCTTGATGCCCAGCTTCTCAGCGCGTTCTTCCGTCAGAAACGGATCATAGCCGAGAATGCTCATGCCGAAGGCTTTGGCACGTTTAGCCACCTCGCTGCCGATGCGTCCCATACCGAGTACACCAAGCGTTTTGTTACGCAGCTCAACACCGAGGAATGTTTTACGATCCCATGTACCGTTGATGGTTTTGGCATACGCCTGTGGAATATGACGCGCCAGAGCCATCATCATGGCAAAAGTATGCTCACATGTCGTAATGGTGTTACCATCAGGGGCGTTAATGACGATAATTCCGCGTTGTGTTGCTGCTTCCAGATCAATATTGTCCACTCCGACACCGGCGCGTCCGACAACCTTGAGGTTCTTACCTGCCGTCATGATGCGTTCTGTTACCTTGGTTTGGCTACGAACGAGCAGTGCATCATAGTCACCAATAATTTGAACCAATTCGTCCTCGCTGAGACCTGTGTTCTTGTCCACCGTGACATCGTCTGCATCCATCAGTTGCTGGATGCCCAGGTCACTGATCGGATCGGATACTAACACTTTAAACATTTGGTTTCCTCCTCAAAGTTAACTTCTTTTATGGACAGGATGTACTTCAACTGAAATACATTCCATAAAGAACGTGAAAAAACTTGAAATGCTTCTGAAAAACAGAAGATCGCGGACAGCACTAACGTGATAACGCATTGACGCAGAAAAGGGGTAAAATAGCATTTGGCACCAAGTTGATGGTTAAAAAGGTCATATGCAGAACCGCTTTGCGGTTTGCGGGCATCAAAAAAACTCCCGAATCACATACTATCTCCATAGTAAGGGACGAGAGTTTATCGTGGTACCACCCTAATTCGCAGCCGTTTCGCAACGGACTGCCTTCAGCGGTCATAAATATGACCGAAAGGATAACGGTTTTCTGCCGATTGCATCTAATGCCGGGAATCATCCCGAGGCTTCGGTGCAATAACTCAGGAGCGCTGAAAGTAATTACTCCGCCACCGGCTTCCACCCAAGCACCGGCTCTCTGAGGACGAAATCAATACCTTTTCTCCATCATTGTTGTTGTCGCTAATAATTTTTTCATAATGTATCATGGCTTACATGGACATGTCAATAGGACATCTGACATGCGTGGACGCCGGGCCAGATACATAGCTACTGAATGCAGAATAATAAGTTTTAAGCCTTCTTGAATCCGTTCGACTTTTTGGCTATGATGCTTAAGAAGACTATGCAGAGGACTAACTACTATGAAAAAGCTTAAAGTGAAATGGAAAAGAGCGCAAATTCATGAATTGAATGACCGCTTGCTGCTTTACAATTTGTATCTAACCCAGGGACTGACTCTGTTGGTCGGTGCAATCTGGATTATTTTTCAGAAAAGAAATGTGCTGAAGCTGTTTGCGTGGCCGAGCAGTTTGCATGTTTTATGGTGGGGGTTGGGACTGGCTGCGGCTATGCTGCTGGTGGACCTGCTCCTGTCGCGGGTTATGCCCGAGGATGCTATGGATGACGGGGGCATTAATCAGATGCTGTTTCAAAACCGACCCATCTGGCATATTGTATGCATAGCAGCCATTGTTTCGATCTGTGAGGAACTATTGTTCAGGGGGGCGATTCAGTACAGCTTCGGGCCTTACTGGACAAGCATCTTGTTTGCGGTCATCCATATCCGGTATTTGCGGCATTGGATTCCGACAGGTTGGGTTTTTCTGAGCAGTTATGGTTTGGGTTACATATATGTGCAGACCGGCAGCCTGTGGGCACCGATCATTTGTCATTTTGTGATTGACCTCATATCCGGTTTGGCGCTACGTTTTCGGAGGTATGAAGCATGAACCAGGAACTTAGCAGAGTGCAGACTTACGGCAGCCGCCGAAATGGACGCAAAGGCAAGGAAGATAACAGTCCAAAACCAGTTCGCTCCCGTGCTTCACGGCCCGTACCGGAAATGGCTCACGTTGCTGCTGCACCGGAAGTTGCTGTGACGATGGAGGATGATGCTCCTGTCAGCGAGTACAAGACACGGGCAGAAATGTTTCCGTCCCGCCGTATCCGGGTGAGTAAGTGGTTTTTGAATTTTTTGAGCACACTTTTTGTGCTCATTACAGCAGCATTGCTGTGGTGGGGCATCAAAGGGGCACCGCCCATTAGTAAAATGCTCTGGTAATTATCAACCTGTGTGATCACTTGTGCGTAGAGTTATTTACAGGCACAGGCTTGCAAATGGTATACTAAAAGAGCCTCCTTATCCGCTTATGACTTGCGGGAAATGGAGGCTCTTTTGCAATCGTTTAGGATCGGTAATAGAAGCACAAGGGCCTGTTAGCTGGCAGGCACCTCAATGCTTTGTGGATCGACAAATTGGTAACCCTTTTGCTCCAAACGGGTCAACAGGCTATCCAACGCTTCTGCGGTCCATGGCAGCTCATGCATTAAAATATTGCTGCCTGGATGCAATTGCTCCGTCACATTCTTGAGAATTGCATCGGTTTTATTCGGCTGACTCTTTTTCATTGTCCAATCGAGCGAACCAACGGACCATGTCATATATAAAAGCCTGTTTTCCTTGGCGACCTTGCGGCCGACATCCCCACCTGCACCATGAGGAGGACGGAAGAATACCGGCGTTTGACCCGTTGTGTCCTTAACAATTTTTTGCACCGATTCAATTTGCTTCTTCACTTCGGCCTCGGATTTGTTCTTTAGCACAATGTGATCCCAGCTATGGTTACCAATGAGCTGACCGCGGTCATGAATGAGCTTGAGCAGCTCAGGGTGCTCCTTCACGCGGTAACCGTTTACGAAGAAAATGGCTTTGGCCTTGTGCTTGTCCAGTATATCAATGATTTTGTTGATCATGACCGCTTCCTTGGGTCCGTCGTCAAAGGTCAGTAAAACAACCTTTTTCTCCATCCCTTGCTGGTTAGGAACCACGTTGTAAGCCTTGTCCAAATGATACGTTTTGTTAACGGTAGCCGTTGAATTTGTAGCCTCGTTGCTGTCGGCGACGGCCTTGCCAGTTTGCGGCGTTGTTTGGGCTGTTAAGTTGTTACCATGATTACTGCCTGCTTGCTCACTGCTGTTGGTTGGGGAAGAAGCAGTACCCTGCCCTTTGTCTGTGTTGTCACTGGTTTCAGACGTTGCCTGGTTCTGATTATTGCTTGTGGCTGCCGATTCTGGCTTGGCCGCAGTGCAAGCACTTAGCAGCAGACATGCGGTCAACAAAATGGCTGCTGTTTTTGTACCCATTAATTCATCTCACCTTCCTGTATTTATACCGTATGAGTTTGTCTCTGCTGACGAACACTATGCTTGATTCTACCACAAAGGGAGGTTCTAATTGTGAAAACATCTTCATTTTTCCTGGGAATCGTTTTGGGCGCAGTGGCGAGCACTATGATCTCCCGTAACCGCAGTATGTTAGGCTTATCTATGGACATGGATGGAAAAAAAGGCGGTAATCTGGTTCAAAAAGCCCGTACCAAAATGATGGACGCAGCGTTCCCCGGAATGGGTGATATTACACTTAACAAGCAAGACACCCATAAGGATCACGATCACAGTTCCACAGCAGATAAAACAGCTCATAGCGCCCATGCAGCCCAAACTAAAGAAGAAAATATGAAGCTGATTAAAGATTTTATCAGCACCAGTCCCGATGTTAAGCGTGAGGTCGAGCAAATCCTGAAAGAAACTCATACAGCCGTACCGGGTTTGTAACCCGGAACCTCTATCCCGAATCATTTTGCGGCTTTTTTGTAAAAGCCGTTCAAATGATTCTTTTTTTTATCATTTTTATTGCGTGCATTTACGATTATAAAATGATAACATGATTACATAGAACCATTTTCTTCACAAGCACCATAAATGCATCATAATCTGTTAATAACACTCGGCTGCCAGGAGGAGGGTCCAGTATGAAAATAGAAAGATTAAGTCAGGACAAGATACGGATTTTCCTTACCTTTGACGATTTGAGCGAACGCGGTATTCAAAAAGACGACATGTGGCAAGAGATTCCAAGAGTTCATGAGCTGTTCACCGAAATGATGGATCAGGCATATAGTGAGCTGGGCTTCGACGCCACAGGGCCTTTAGCTGTCGAAGTATTTGCGCTTCCTGCTCAGGGCATGGTAGTTATCGTCACTCGAGGGAAATACGATCATCAGCAATATGGTTCGGGCCCCGATGATGAGCTTCCGGAGGAAGTATATGAAATGGAAGTTACGCTGGAGCACAGCGATTCCATCGTCTACGCGTTTAGCGATTTCGAAGTACTCATAGAAGCGGCTCACATGCTCCGTAGCAACACCACGGATGCAGGTAAGCTGTATCATTATAGAGGAAAATGGATTCTGCATTTGGAACCGGAAGAAGTGGAAGAGCCCAAGCTTGCGGCCTTGATCGCGGTTCTTGCTGAATTTGGGGAAGGCTCATCCGTAACTCCGGCAATGCTGGAGGAGTATGGCAAGCTGGTCATTCCTGAACAGGCGATTGACGTCATCTGCACTCATTTTGACAGCCGCTCTTAATGAGGCTTAAAGAAAAGTAATATCGAAGTGACTTTGTCGGCTCTGCGCTGAATGCAGGGCCGACTCATTTTTATGGAGGGATGATCGGTGCTTCTGTTTTCTGTTTTAGCGGCAGCAACTGCGCCGGGTCTCGCCTTATTAATGTATTTTTACTTGAAGGACAGATATGAATCCGAGCCGCTGCACATGGTTATCAAAGTGTTTTTGCTCGGCTTTTTGGTGGTACTGCCTGTCATGATTTTTCAACGTGGGTTAATGCTTTGGCTGGGGGATAACACGTTAATTCAGGTGTTCGGCATTTCGGCCGGAGTGGAAGAGTTTTTTAAATGGTTTTTGCTGTACCACTTTATATATAATCACACCGAGTTCGATGAACCTTATGACGGTATTTTGTATGCTGCCGCAATCTCCCTTGGGTTTGCAACAGTTGAAAATCTGCTGTACGCATGGGCAGGCCACGCTTCTGTTAGTATGATGCTGATGAGATCATTGCTTCCGGTATCCGGTCATGCGATGTTTGGAGTCATGATGGGCTATTACATGGGGAAGGCCAAGTTTTCAGAGGACTGGAAAAGCAAATATATGTTGCTCCTGTCATTGGTACTTCCGTGGTTCTGGCATGGCATATATGACCTAATTCTGACGACAATTTCGCATGACTGGATCTGGTTTATTATTCCTCTGATGGCATTCCTCTGGTATGGAGGGATGGCGAAAATCAGTAGAGCTAACAACCGTTCTCCATTTCGACTGTTCAAACGGGAAGAAAAGGTTAATATGTAACAAATTAGGGCACACTGATCTGACAAACCTGTTAGAGAAAGAGGTGTCTTTTTTTTGCGTATTAAAGTGAGGATACATTGTAAAAGGTGTGGTGAACGTTTCGTCCTGAGAGGACGGATGGAGCAAGGGAGTGTTCAGACCGGATTTAAGCGCTGTATTTGCAATCACTGTGAGTTTATTATCGAAGTCATGGAAAACCATGCATAAGAGAGCATTCTTCTTGTCACACTATCGTTAGTGTACTTGAAGAAAGGAGACTCCCAATATGTATAGACGACTTAGTACCGTAATGTTTCCGATTGTTACCCTGATTATGATAGGAGCATTTGTGTGGGGTTATCGGGAAAGCCAGATGAGAAAAGAGGTGTCTCTTCAGGCGAAAAGCATGTCGATTAAAGCGGAAAATCAATATCAGCGTGCGTTTCATGATTTGTCGTTTCATATGGATCAACTGCATTCCCAACTTGGTAACGCGGTTGCTGTCCATAATACTTCACACGCGATGCATCGCAAATGTCTGATGAATGTGTGGAGAATTACAAGCGAGGCCCAAAATGAGGTCAACCAGTTGCCGCTTAATGTGATGCCTTTTAACCATGCCAAGGATCTGTTGTCACATCTATCTGCATTTTCGTATCAGACTGCCGTACGTGATCTGGACCACGAGCCTTTAAATAAGAAAGAAATATCAAATCTAAAAACGTTATATAACAATTCAAAAGAAATTTCGAAAAACATGCACGAAGTTCGGCAAAAAGTCCTTAGCAAAAACTTGCGATGGACGGATGTGGAAATGGCGCCAGGTTCACAAACGGGTCCAAAGGATAACACCATTATGGATGGCTTTAAAACCGTGGACAAAAAGGTGGAGGGCTATAAAGAGCTGGATTGGGGACCTTCTGTAGCCAGCATTTATAACAAGCGCTCTGTGAAAAAATTGAATCTCCCGGTCGTGGATGCGGGACAAATTAAGCGGAATGCTGCCAAGTTTACGGGAAAACCGGAAAGCCAGATTCGTGTACACGAAAACGGTAAAGGAACGGAGTGGGCGTCATATACGGCCACCTTGTATAACAAGCAGAAGCCTGTAGCATCCATGGATTTTACGAAAAAGGGCGGTAAGATCATTTCTTATCATGATATGAGAGAAGTCGGCCCTAAAAAAGCAACCCGCAATGAAACGATTCGCTTTGCAAGTCAATACCTTGAACAAAAGGGTTACAAAGGAATGAAGCCTGTTGCTTATGATGAAAGAGGAAATTTAGCTAGCATTACATTTGCAAGCCTACAAGGGGACGTGATTATCTACCCTGAAAAAATCACAGTTAGATCCGGTCTTGATAACGGGCAAGTGATCGGTTTTCAATCAAGTGACTACGTGTACGAGCACAGCCATCTCCGCCGTATTCCGAAGCCTAAGCTGGATGTGAAGGCAGCGCGTGCGAAACTGAATCCTGAGTTTCGTGAAACTTATCACCGGAAAGCACTGATTGAAAATGAACTATCCAAAGAGGTCCTGTGTTACGAATTTGGAGGGAAAATTAACGGTTCCGTTTACCGAATCTACATTAACGCTGATACGGGGATGGAAGAAACGATTGAGCAAGTTAAAGATTCGGACGAACCGGCTTCTGGAAGTAATGTTTAAGTGTAAATAGGGTAAATACGTAAAAATGAACCATTAGTCACAAAAAACTTCCTTCACTAAGGAGGTTTTTTGTGCTTTTGACATGGTTATAACAAATATAATGCTTAAAATAGGCACAAAGTCGTGGTATTATGTACCTTATTAAAGCATTTAAATGGACAAGGATGGTGAGCGAGTTGTTTCCTAAAATTAACGATGTGCTATACATACAAGTGGCTGGTACCGATCATGCGGACGAACATTTTGAATTTAAGTCACGTATTGCGGAAGAGGAGTCCCAGAACTTTCTAATAGAAATACCCATGTCTCAAACGAGCGGGCAACTGAAAAAACTGTTTTTAGGAGAAGAACTGTCGATATTTTTTATGAGCGAGGGCGGGATAAAAAACTATTTCAATACCCACGTTACCGGCTTTAAAGAAGATGTGCTCCGGATGGTCCGCATTCACAAGCCTGCCCCAGACAGCATCAGCAAAATTCAGCGTCGAAATTTTCTACGGGTTCAGGCCAACCTGGAAATAGCGGTAAAGTATGGATCAAACGAATCAAGGTTTGTAGCTGAGACGCATGATGTGGGAGGTGGAGGCGTTTCTTTTCAGACTCAAGGATCACATCACCTGGAAGAAGGTGAATCATTGTCCTGCTGGATTCTGGTCCCTTATAAAAATGGAACTCAGGAGCATGTCCCGTTCCAATCCGAAATTGTACGTATTCAGCAAATGGAAAACGGTCGCAGGCTGATCATGCTGAAATATGAGAAAATTGCTGATCAGGAGCGCCAAAAGCTCATCAAATATTGCTTTGAGCGTCAGTTGGAATTCCGGGCGAGATAGCAATCATCCCGGTTTATTCTTTTTTTGTTAACCTGCCGTTCATTTTGCATCAACTCTGAATGTGTGGTATAATTTTCACGTCGCAGGCAATGCCTGCTTTTTTCTTGAGGTTAGGTTAGGAGGAATTACCCGTTGGCAAGGCAACATGTATCTTCAAGTAATAAAATAAATGTAGCCATTGATGGACCTGCTGGTGCAGGGAAAAGTACGGTGGCCCGCTTGGTAGCGAAAGCACTTTCTTATGTTTATGTAGATACCGGAGCGATGTACCGGGCAGCAACGTGGTACATGATGCGCAAGGAAATTCCGGCGGAAAATGTACAAAAAGTGCTTCAATATGTGCCTGAGCTGGTGATTGAATTAGTACCGGACCCTACAGGCCAAAAGGTTTATTGTAACGGGGAAGATGTAACGACAGTGATTCGTTCGATGGAAGTGACAGGCAAGGTGTCACAGTATTCGAGTATTGCGGGGTTACGTTCGCGTTTGACTGAAAACCAGCGTGAAATGGCCGCGCGTAAAGGTGTCGTTATGGATGGTCGCGATATTGGAACCACTGTGCTTCCTGATGCGGAAGTCAAGGTGTTTATGACCGCAAGTGTTCAGGAACGTGCCTCTCGCCGGTTTAAAGAACTAAGCGGAACTGATGATATCACTCTGGGGCAGCTGGAACGCGACATTGCGGCGCGTGACAAGCTTGATGAGGAGAGGGAGGTATCCCCGCTTCGTTGCAGTGACGATGCTATCGTGCTGGATACGACCCATATGGGCATTCAGGATGTCGTCGATACTATTGTATCTTACTGCACCACGGCGAAGGATGGAGAGATCAGCCAATGATATATGCTGTATGCGTCCGTATTTTGCGTCTCATATACCGCTTTCTGTTCAGACTTGAGGCGGTAGGCAGGGAAAATGTTCCTGCTGAGGGCGGAGTACTGTTGTGTTCTAATCATATTAGTAATCTGGACCCTCCGACAGTTGGCATTTTGCTGGATCGAAAGGTTCACTTTATGGCGAAAGCCGAGCTATTTAACACTCCTGTACTTGGTCCGTTGATTGACAAGCTGGGAGCTTTTCCGGTCAAACGCGGTGGTGTGAGCAAGGAATCCATTAAGCTGGCTTTGACCATTTTGCGTGACGGCAAGGTTATGGGGATCTTTCCCGAAGGCTCCAGAGGAGCCGGGGGAATCGGTAAAAAGGGTGCTGCCAGCTTTGCGCTGCGTAGTGGAGCGGCTGCCGTTCCGGTCGCCATTGTTGGTGATTACAAGCTTTTCCGTAAAACGAAAGTGATATACGGCAAACCTGTTAATTTGGATGCTTACCAAAAAGGCGCCGTTATCGAAGGAGATCCGCTTGAGCTGGCAACAGAAGAGATTATGTCTCGTATTCGTACAATGCGAAAAACCGGCGAGCCTACGAATAACTGAAAGGCTTGCATGAATTGTGTTTAATCTCGGAAAACTAGAACAGAAGTTTAACAGTGTTTTGAACTCTGCCATGCGCAGGTTTAAATAAATGGTTTTTTTGAATTGAGGAGGGTATTGACATGTCGGAAGAAATTAAAAATCAAGAAGCTGCTGAAGCGGCAAATCAAGACGAGCTCGATCAAATCGTCTCCCTGAAAAAAGGTGACACCGTTAAAGGTACAATCGTGAAATTGGAAGATAACCAAGCGGTAGTAAGCATTGGATATAAATACGATGGAATTATTCCAATTCGCGAGTTGTCTTCTGGTTTGGACAACGCAGAAGAAGCAGTACAAGTAGGCCAAGAGGTTGAAGCTAGAATTATCAGCATCGACGACGGCAAAGAAAAACTTGTCCTGTCCAAACGTGCAATCGACAGCGAAAATGCTTGGGAAAAGCTGGAGCAGCTGTTTGAAAGCAAAGAAGTATTTGAAGTGGTTGTTAATGATGTCGTTAAAGGCGGCATCGTTGTAGACGTGGGTCTGCGCGGATTTATCCCTGCATCCATGGTAGAACGCCATTTCGTTGAAGATTTCAGCGATTATAAAGGCCGCACATTGCGTGTTGTCGTGAAAGAGCTGGATCGTGAGAACAACAAAGTAATCCTTTCTCAAAAAGACGTTCTGGAAGCAGAATTCGAAGCCAACAAGCTTAAAGTAATGGCTGAGCTGAAAGAAGGACAAGAAATCGTGGGTACAGTTCAACGTCTCACTCAATTCGGTGCTTTCGTTGACGTAGGCGGCGTGGATGGTTTGGTTCACGTATCTGAAATTGCCTGGACTCATGTTGACAAGCCTTCTGATGCGGTTTCTGAAGGACAACAAGTAAAAGTGAAAGTCCTGAAAGTGGACCCTGAAAAAGGAAAAATCAGCCTGAGCATGAAAGCTGCACAGCCTGGTCCTTGGGAATCTGCTGCTGGACAATTTAACAACGGTGACGTTGTAACAGGCGTAGTTAAACGTCTGGTTAACTTCGGTGCATTCGTTGAAATTGCTTCTGGCGTGGAAGGTTTGGTTCATATCTCCCAAATTTCCCACAAACACATCGGAACTCCACAAGAAGTTCTGGAAGAAGGACAAGAAGTTAAGGTTAAAATTCTTGAAATGAATCCTACTGAAAAACGTGTTAGCCTGAGCATTAAAGAAACTGAGGAAGCTCCAGAAGCTGCTCCAAGAGCAGAAAGAGCACCACGTGCATCCCGCGCGCCTCGTGAGGAACTGAACAATCCGAACGTTTCTTTGAACAATTCGGGTCTGAGCATTACGCTTGGCGAACGTTTTGGCGATAAACTGAACAAATTTAAATGAATTTGAATCAATACACTTTATAAGCATAACGTACACCATCGGCGGACCCAGAGGGTTCGCCGATTGTTGTTACGTGACAATATCGCTAACAGGCATGTTTTTTGCTATGATGAGAGCGGAAGAATTGACAGGAGGAGTGAATTTATGGCAAGACCCGTTGTGGCTATTGTCGGTCGTCCGAATGTGGGTAAATCCACCATTTTTAATCGGATTATCGGGGATCGTTTGTCCATAGTGGAAGATAAGCCTGGAATCACCCGTGACCGTATTTATGGTATATCGGAGTGGAACGGTAAATCCTTCAGTATTATTGATACTGGCGGCATTGAGATTGATGGAGAAGATGAAATCTTGAAATCCATCCGGATGCAAGCCGAACTAGCTATAGAAGAAGCAGATGTTATTGTTTTCATGAGTGATGCGAAGGCAGGGATTACGCAATCTGATGAAGAGGTAGCCCAAATGCTGTATCGTTCGGGCAAACCTGTTATTGTGGCTGTAAACAAGGTGGACAATCTGGAACGTGCGGATCTGATTTATGAGTTTTATTCTTATGGATTCGGCGACCCTATTGCCATTTCCGGTAGCCACGGTATAGGTCTTGGTGACCTGTTGGATGCGATTACGTCCAATTTGCCTGAGCTGGAAGAGGACATTTATGATGAAGATGTGATCCGTGTTGCCTTGATCGGTCGCCCGAACGTAGGTAAATCCTCGCTCGTTAACGCCATTCTGGGAGAGGAACGGGTTATTGTTAGTGACATTGCAGGTACAACACGTGATGCAATTGATACGCCTTTTGAAAAAGACGGTCAGAAGTATGTACTGATTGATACGGCGGGTATGCGTAAACGTGGTAAAGTATATGAGACGACAGAAAAATATAGTGTGATGCGTGCAATGCGTGCTATTGAGCGTGCAGATGTCGTACTGGTCGTTATTAACGGCGAGGAAGGTATTATTGAGCAGGATAAGCACATTGCCGGTTACGCTTATGAAGCGGGTAAAGCCTCGCTGTTTGTTGTGAACAAATGGGATGTCGTGGACAAGGACGACAAAACGATGCGCCAATTTGAAACTAAAATTCGCGATCACTTTCTGTTCATGACCTATGCTCCGATTGTGTTCTTGTCTGCGAAAACAAAGCAGCGCTTGCAAAAGCTGCTCCCTGTTGTCCAGCATGTGGCCCAGCAGCATGTCTTGCGTATTCAGACGCATTTGCTGAACGATGTTATTTCCGATGCGGTTGCTATTAATCCTCCGCCAACTGACAAAGGACGCCGTCTGCGTATTAACTATGTGACTCAGGTTGCTGTTAAGCCGCCTACGATGGTTGTATTCGTCAATGATCCGGAAATGATGCACTTCTCTTACGAGCGTTATCTGGAGAACAAAATTCGCGCCGCCTTCAACTTTGAGGGAACTCCAATTCGTATCTTTACACGGCGCAAGTCTGACGAAAGTTAGGAGCGAATAGGTTGATTTTACAGATCGTTGCCATCGTACTCAGTTACTTGCTTGGCTCTGTCAGCTTCAGTCTGCTGTATGGAAAATTAAAAGGAATCGACATTCGCCAGCATGGAAGTGGCAATGCCGGCGCGACGAATACGCTGCGCGTGCTTGGAAAAGGCCCTGCCATAATGGTATTGCTGCTGGACATACTTAAAGGGATTGTTGCGGTGCTGATTGGGCACTGGCTTGGCGGAAGTTCATCCTGGTTACCGGGTTTGTGTGGCATTGCGGCGATTGCAGGCCATAACTGGCCGGTATATTTCCACTTTCGGGGAGGAAAAGGCATTGCCACCGCCATTGGTGTATTGGTCTCGATTGCAATAATTCCCGCATTGTATGCCGGAATTATTGCAATTCTCGCAATCGTAATGACGCGCTATGTCTCCCTTGGCTCGCTGATTTTTGTCATTTTGACCCCTTGGATCTTACTGGTACTTGGTTATGAATGGCCTTTCTTCTGGACGGCTCTGGTTATTTGTGTGTTTTCTGTGTGGAGACATCGCACCAACATTGCCAAGCTGGTACGGGGGAAAGAAAACAAGCTTGGCTCCAAAGGAGGAGATCGTCTTGTCTGAGAAAATAGCTGTGCTGGTCGCGGGCAGTTGGGGAACAGCTCTGGCTTCCGTCCTTGCGGCCAATAACAACAATGTCTCTGTCTGGACGAGAAACGAACAGCAAGCTGCTGAAATCAATGAGAAGCATACGAATGACCATTATTTACCCGGCTCCATCCTGTCTGAACGGATTATGGCTACAACCGATATGGAAGTTGCGGTGTCCGGTGCTAAAGCAGTCGTAATCGTTGCTCCTTCCGCTGCTGCGCGCCAGGTGGCGCGTAGTCTGAAAGCATTCTTTACCAAGGATATGCTGATTGTCCATGCCATTAAAGGCTTTGAAACGGAAACACTCAAACGTATGTCCACGGTGATTTCAGAAGAGCTGGAAGTCGCGGAGGGTGATATTGCCGTGCTGTCCGGTCCGAGCCATGCGGAAGAAGTAGTGCGGAAATGTCCTACGACGGTTGTCGTAGCCTCGTCTAATGAGAAGGCAGCACAGGCAGCACAGGAGTTGTTCATGAACTCCTATTTCCGTGTATATACGAACCGGGATCTGTTGGGTGTGGAGCTATCCGGAGCGTTGAAGAACATTATTGCTCTGGGAGCGGGGATGTCGGACGGATTAGGCTTCGGTGATAATGCAAAAGCCGCTCTGTTGACCCGTGGTTTGGCAGAGATTACCCGTGCCGGAGTAGAAATGGGAGCCAATCCGTTGACCTTTGCCGGGCTTGCGGGTATAGGCGATCTGGTCGTCACCGCAACGAGCCGTCACAGCCGTAACTGGCGTGCAGGCTCACTGCTTGGGCAGGGGCAGAAGCTTGATGATGTGCTAGAATCCATGGGTATGGTGGTAGAAGGCATTCGGACAACAAAGGCGGCCTATGCGATCTCGCAAAAACTGGGCGTTCAGATGCCTATTACGGAAGTGCTGTACGGGGTACTATTTGAAGGACGTGACGTCCGCAAGGCCGTCGAGGCGCTTATGGGGCGCGATCCGAAAACCGAAATGGAAGTCATGCCTCTGCAAACCTGGGAACAATGGCATTCATAAAGGTTTGGCTACACGTAAAAACATACAAAAGGCTGTCCCACAAGTAGATTATATCTACGGCTGAGACAGCTTTTTTAAGTTAGGCGTATGGCATGTCTTTTGTAAGCTTAATCACCTTTGGCTTCCACCATTCATACACTGAGTTGAGCAATGGCGGAGGAGGGGAGATTATGATTAAAAACTTTCCGAAAGATGCGTTGAAGGCCATTAACAAAAAAGGCGGCAAAAACATATCCGAAAATGCAGTGAAAAAGCTGGCAGGCACGGTCAAGGCGGACACGCTTCAAAGTGAAGCTCAGTTGCGTCAGCTTATAAAGCAGGTATCTGCGATGGCCAACATTCCGGTGTCGGAAGATACAGTAAGGGATATTGTCAGCGCCGTCAAAAAGAGCGGAATGAATTCTTCCAACATGGAAGCGTTGATGAAAATGATGATGAAAAAATAAAAATTGCGGCCGTTACCGGCTGGTTTCGTTCTCCGTGAACCAGACAGGTTCACGGTTTTTTTTATATATTCCAGCAGATTCTCGTCTGCTCTCTTATGCATAAAATGTCGAACTGGCATACATAACATGTTATAATGGTGCCCAACAAGAAACGGGATGATGGATTGAAAGGGAGGAAACAATGTGATGGAGGCTATACCTTCGGTGCGATTGAACAAGCTGCCTCACGAGTTGACGGCTGCGTTGGGCAGCTTGGCGGACGGCTGGGCATCTGTTGCTGTTCCGTGGATGCTGGGAGGAAGCTGTTCGCTGCTTGTGCAGGGGGTTGAGCTGGACCGACTGCCCCGAGATATTGATATTTACGCAGATATTCACGCAGCGAAGCAGCTCCATGCGAAAGCACCAGGTATAATGATCGATCGACAGCAGGTAGATCGTAGTGGTTCGTACGTTTCATTATTGAGCCACTATGAGCTGGAGGGATTTCCAGTTGAGCTTGTGGGTGGTTTCGAGGTGCTGTGTGATGGAGCTTTATATCGTTTGGAGGTCGAGCGGCTGCTATGGGCGGCCGGATTCCGGCTTGACCTGGGGCGCTCTTCACTGCGTCTGATGCCTCTCAGTCATGAGTTACTATTTAATCTATTACGAAATCGACCTGACCGATATGAGGCGATTGCAGACGCCATAAACCGTGATCCGCAGCGACATATAGCGGTACTGAACCAACTGCTGATCAGCAACATTTGGACAGATGAGCAACTGGCTAAGCTGCAAGAGCTTTTGCCTTGGCCCGAGTTGCATTCCAGAAGCTGAATAAGGCTGTAATTGGCAGGTTTGTGGTTGCTAAAAGAATGGAGGGCCGTTCATGGATGTGCATATTACGTTTAAGCCATCAGGCAGGCGCGTACAGGTCGGTCAAGGCACGACATTGCTCCAGGCGGCACGTAAAGCGAACGTGTATATTCCAACCCGTTGTGATGGAAAAGCGGCCTGTCTCATGTGCAAGGTGCATATTTCACAGGAATGGGCTGTACACGCAGGCCAGCCAAGTGATGCAGAGCGCCGCAAGCTGGGACCTCTGCTGGATGAAGGTATCCGCTTGTCTTGTCAGGCTCGTGCCAAGAGCGATGTTGAAGTGACGATACCGGAGGATAAGCTCAAGGCGGCTGTTCGGCGACAGCTTGAGCGTCAGGCACAGGAAGACGAACTGTGGTAAAGCTTAAACTCAAAAAGGAATAAGAAACTAAGGATGTTATCCGACGACTACGAAACTTATACCCCTAAAGTGAACGCTCAAAAAAGTGTTCTTCATGTGGGTGCGAGTTTGCTTAGGAAGTCAGAGAGACATCTTTTTTTATTATAAATCTAGCATCGAAGTCATGGGGAAACCCCGTCACGCATATATTAGGTGAGTGGACCCAAACGTAAAATATCGTTTTGCAGTGATCTCTGTGACGTACTCTATTTTTAAAAAAAACTGAACATATTTTACGGAGGGGATACATATGATGGTATCAGTCCAAATGCATGTACGAGTTTACGCCGTTTCGCCGATTCCATCAGTCTCCTGAACCTCGGCGGCGGACGACTTCCGGGCATTTTAAAGGCTGTTCTGCCGCATCTGGGATCAAGCAGTTGGTTGAACACGAAGCGGATGCTCATTAAGCATTTTTCCTTCGGAGACTTTTGAGGAGGGGATTTCAATGGAGAAAGTGGACATTTTTAAAGACATTGCCGAACGCACCGGAGGAGATATTTATCTTGGGGTCGTCGGCGCAGTCCGAACAGGTAAATCAACTTTTATCAAGCGGTTTATGGAGACGATTGTTCTGCCAAACATTACAAGTGAGGCGGACCGTGCCCGCGCCGTAGATGAGTTGCCACAAAGTGCGGCAGGGAAAACGATCATGACGACGGAGCCTAAATTCGTACCGAATAATGCCGTCCAGATCAAAGTAACGGAAGGACTGGATGTGAATGTCCGTCTGGTCGACTGTGTAGGATACGCAGTAGAGGGTGCGAAGGGCTACGAGGATGAAAATGGTCCGCGGATGATCTCCACGCCATGGTTTGAAGAACCGATTCCGTTTCAGGAAGCGGCGGAGATTGGCACGCGTAAGGTCATTCAGGAGCATTCGACGCTCGGTGTTGTAGTCACGACAGACGGCACGATTGCGGAAATCCCGCGTAGCTCTTATGTAGAGTCGGAAGAGCGAGTCATTGAGGAGTTGAAAGAGGTAGGCAAGCCGTTTGTGCTGGTCATCAATTCCACGCATCCGCGCAGCGATGAAACACTTCAACTTCGCAGTGAGTTGGCGGCCAAGTATGATATTCCTGTCATGACGCTCAGTGCGGCTACGATGACAGAAGATGATGTTACAGGCGTGCTTCGTGAAGTATTATATGAATTCCCAGTGCATGAGGTGAATGTAAACCTGCCGAGCTGGGTTATGGTGCTGAATGAAGATCACTGGCTGCGCAGCAATTATGAAAATTCCGTCCGCGATACGGTAAAAGACATCCGACGCCTGCGTGATGTAGACCGGGTGGTCGGCCAGTTTATGGACTATGAATTCATCGACAGGGCCGGTCTGAGCGGGATGAATATGGGCCAGGGTGTGGCGGAAATTGATCTGTTCGCACCGGATGAGCTGTACGATCAGATTTTGGTCGAGGTGGTTGGGGTAGAGATTCGCGGCAAGGATCATCTGCTGCAAATGATGCAGGATTTTGCCCATGCCAAGCGGGAATATGACCGTTTCGCCGAGGCGTTGGAAATGGTCAAGACGACCGGATACGGCATTGCTGCTCCGTCGCTGGCAGAGATGGCCTTGGATGAACCTCAACTGATTCGCCAAGGTACGAGGTTTGGTGTGCGCCTCAAGGCCACAGCTCCTTCTATTCACATGATTCGTGTCGATGTGGAATCGGAGTTTGCCCCGATTATCGGGACAGAGAAGCAAAGTGAGGATCTTGTGCGCTATCTGATGCAGGATTTTGAAAATGACCCGATCAAAATCTGGGAGTCGGACATATTCGGTCGCTCGCTGCATGCCATTGTCCGTGAAGGCATTCAGGGCAAGATTGCCATGATGCCGGACAATGCACGCTATAAGCTTCAGGAAACGCTAGGTCGTATTATTAATGAAGGCTCCGGTGGTCTCATTGCTATTATTCTTTAAGCGTAATCAAATGAAAAGGTGCAAGAAAAATATCGTAGAGAGCAGACTCTCTTTGCGGTTCGCAGAAAATAAAGTATTAGATTGACCTCCAAAACGAGACAGCGGCAGCCACGGACGACAAATAAAGTCCTAAGCTGCTGCTGTTTTTTTGAACTAATGTTTCTCGTTAGCGGAATGTAGTTTTTATTGCAACGATATGATTGAAAAGGTTCCATCACTCAAAAACCCCGGTGGTAATTCTCATACTTTGCCTCTTCATACGTAGCACCGCGGAAATTTGTAATAAACGATTCTTCTTCTGGATCAATCCTGTAGCAATTTGACTGACTATGGATTGACACCGTAGTTCTGACACTCGGCAGGACACCCCAAGTATTCAAATACTTTGCGTGCAGAATCGTCAACCGGCAAGAAAACTTCAATTCCAGGATACATATGGCTGCTTACAGAAAGATGAATCTGCTTGTAGCGAATGGGGATGAACTCGCCCGAGGTTTCCATTCTGGCCAAAATGATTTTCGATTGCTCAACTTCGTTGGCTGAGCCCTTTGCCTGCGTATTCCAATACTTATTAATATCGTCGTATTTCTGAAATCTTTCAATTAACTTTTTATACCAGTGGTCGTAGCGGGAATACATGTTATTTCTTTTGAAAGCTTGTATACCGTAAATGGCATGTGACTCCCACTGCTCGAACGACGCCGCATCGAAGGTAGAACGGGGACGAATGGGAATATCGGAGTTAAAATGAAAATCAGCTATATTCAGTTTGCCATTAATAAAAGAATCGAAGGGGATGTCGAATAAATGGCGAAATGGCTCATTTAACCCCTTAATATCTAAGGTATGGGTGACGATCATTGCCGGAAACGGCAAATTACTCATGATCTGTTGCGCTTGCTCCAGCGCCAGTTCCAGAGACCGTCCTTCCAATTCGTGATAGATCGGAATATACTCGGCGGCCAGGAGCAGATCGTTGCGCTCATCGGAAGTGCACTCCAGATATTCAGCAATATGGATAATGGTTTGGCGGTTAGGCACTCGATGCGAACGTCCAACCAGTAGATTTTTATACGTAGGACATGCCTCATCATTAAGCTCCTGCTGAGTAAACCGTTTCAACAGCGGGTGAGATTGATCAGCATATTCCCGTTGACGTTTCATGCGAAGAGCTTCAATCTCTCCCAATACAATTTTTAAAGTTTTATATTGAAAGTCCTTTTCCTTATGCACGGTCATCCTTTTCTCATCCCTTTTTATATTAATGAGGTGTAGTTCTACACTTGGTGCAAATGATCTCCTACAGTATACTACATTGTGAAAAAGGGGAGCTATATACAATGTGTTCTCAATTACAATCATGGAGGAGATCATATGGTTCGTGCAATTGTAACAGATCCGTTAGCTTCAGGATATTTCGCTATAAAGGAAGTTGCTGCCCCACAAACCCAGCCTTGGGAAGCGATCGTTCAAGTACAAGCCTTCTCCCTTAATCGAGGTGAAGTGGTAGATGCAAGGGATAATGGAGAGCAGATCAGGCCGGGCTGGGATTTTGCCGGAATCGTCATCGAGCAGGCCAAAAACGGAACTGGTCCGAAACAAGGAAGCCGTGTCGTTGGCCTTCTCCCGCTGGGAGCATGGGCCGAACAAGTTGCTGCCCCTACTTCATTACTGGCTGAAATTCCTGATGATATTACCTTAGCACAGGCCGCTACTTTACCGGTAGCTGGTCTGTCAGCACTCAATACGCTTAGAAAAGGAGGAATGCTGCTCGGTAAGCGAATATTGATAACTGGCTCGACTGGCGGAGTTGGGATTTTCGCACATCAGCTAGCAGCGCAATCTGGAGCTTTTACAGTAGGAATAGCCAGAACAAAGGAAAAAGCCTTACTTGTTCAAGAAGCTGGTGCTAATGAGGTTATCGTTGGAGGTACGGCGATTTCATCGGTCGATACATTTGGACCTTATCATTTAATTATCGATTCAGTAGGTGGCGATACGCTAGCTGCCTTACTGCCTCAGCTTGCACCAGAGGGGATATGTGTATCCATGGGGCATTCGTCCTCACCTTACGCAACGATTAATATCAGGGGCTTAGGTGGTAGAACCTTGTACAGCTTCTTCCTAGGAGAGGAGATAAATCGCTATTCGCCGGCAGAAGATCTAAAATTACTAGGCGAGCTTGTTTCAAAAGGCCAGTTAGTACCTAGAATTGAAGTGGAGGCATCGTGGAAGGAGATTGGAACTATCGCCCAACAACTGATAGAACGGAAGTTCTCTGGTAAAGCAGTGCTCCAAATAAATTAGATGTGAGCTTCACCATATTGAAAATGACAAGGAGATCGTATCTCCGGGCTAGCCTCGCTCGTGATGTTCACATTTAAGCATAAGGAAAGATCGATCCAGTGGTCATCCCCCTGTCAAGTAAAGAACTAAAAAGACACCTTTATGCAGCAACCGTTTCCTGATATTCAATCGGGGAACGGTTGTTTAATTTTTTCTGAAATCTATTTAGATGTAAAACGAAATATAATCTCACACCAACATCTACGTTATATTCCTATGAAATTGTCGTATTTTATCATATATGATCGTAAAATATTTTTATATTCACAAAACCTATTTACATACTTGGTTTAACGCGATATATTAAGTATCAAATTTGAATCATTTTGTTGAATGAACGAGGGGGAAACGAAACATGTATATCCAAAAAAACAAAAAGCTAGGACTAGGGGCTATGATGCTGTTGGTGCTGGTTTTGCTGGTCACTGCATGTGGCACGCCGAAAACAGAGAGCGGTGCTCAAGGGACGAGCAGTACAGGTTCGAACACAACGGATGCAAAAACAGACAGTTTAAACTTAAAAGGCAAACGAGTTGCATTAATTATGGAGTTTAACACAGGCACGTTCTCACAGCAGTATGTTCAGGGCGTGGAAGGGGAAGTTAAGAAATTTGGCGGTACGCTGACAAAGTTTGTGGCAGACAACGATAAGGCTAAAATGGCCTCCTTGCTCGATAGCGCGATTAACCAGCAGTTTGATGTCATTTTGACGGATCATGGAGATGCGTTGCTGGAAACAGGGTTGAAAAAAGCGATTTCCCGCAATATCCCGGTTATCGTCTTCGATGCTGCGGTTAACGTTCCGGGGGCTGTCGTGCTTTCACAGGATGACCAAAGCATGGCTGAGCTGACGCTGGAGCAAATGAAAAAGGATATCGGTGGCAAAGGTAACATCGTAAAAGTGTGGGTTGCCGGATTTGCACCAATGGAGCGCCGTCAGGTTGCTTATGATAAGTTTTTGAAAGCCAACCCGGGCATTAAAGAAATTGCGACTTTTGGCTCAGCTCAGAATCCAGCTTTGGACACTCAAGCCAAAATGGAAGCTGTGTTGAAACAATATCCTAAGGGTGAAATTACAGCGGTCTGGGCTGCCTGGGATGAATTTGCCAAAGGTGCAGCACGCGCCATCCAGCAAGCTGGACGTACGGAAATTAAAGTCTACGGCATTGATATGAGTGATGAGGATCTGCAAATGATTCAGGACCCGAAAAATCCTTGGGTAGCTTCGGCGGCTGTAGATCCGACAGATATCGGACGTGTACAAGTGCGCTATGCATATCAGAAGCTGCACGGGGACAACCCGGAGGAGCAAGTGGTGCTGAAGGCGGTCTATGTGCAGCGCGAAGCATTGCCGGATAAGCAAATTTCCACATCCGAGCTGTCTCAATATGTAAAGGGATGGGGCCAAAGCGAGCAAGGCTACAAGGATTGGATGAAAGAATATGAAACGGCCAAATAAACTTTAGGATAAAGCATAAGGCGCGCTTCGGCGCGCTTTTATCATAAGCAGGCGTGAGGGAGGTACCATGAGTTCACAAGTGTATACACTGGAAATGAAGAAAATCAGCAAACAGTTTGCTGGTGTGGATGCGCTGCGGTCCGTGGATTTTACGGTGCATGGCGGCGAAATTCACGCTCTGCTGGGCGCAAACGGAGCAGGTAAAAGCACGCTGATGAAAATTTTATCCGGCGCGTATCGTTCTGATCAGGGAAGTATTGTAGCAGGTGGCAAGGAGCTGAACATTGGTTCGCCGTGGGAGGCGAAGAGGGCGGGGATTCACTGTGTCTATCAGGAGGTCGATTCGGCGCTTGTGCCGCAGCTGAGCGTCGCGGAGAACATTGTACTGGACGATTTGTCTGCACCCGAAGGACGCTGGTGGGCTGCGCCGGGTTCCATGCGTAAACGCGCGCGCGAGGCGCTGGGACGGCTGGAGGCCGATATTGATGTACGGCAATACGTTTCTGAGTTGACGTTGGCAGAAAAGCAGCTTGTACTCATTGCGCGTATTTTGACACAGCAAGCAAATACAATCATTTTCGATGAGCCTACAGCGCCGCTCAGCGAAGAAGAAACGCGGCGCTTGTTCCGCACAATCCATGCGCTCAAGGCGGAGGGCGTTGCATGTATTCTTATCACCCACCGATTGCCGGAGGTCATCAAACACAGCGACCGGGTTACGGTGATGCGTGATGGGGAGCAAGTATTCACAGGTCCATCCTCTGATTTGAGTGTTGGCGACATCGTTACGCATATGCTTGGTAAAACATTTGAGGAGGAATTTCCGAAAACGGATGCTCCTATCGGTGAAACGGTGCTGGAAGCCAAGGGGCTTCACAGGGGATTACGGGTTCACGGTGTCGATTTGCAGGTCAGACGCGGGGAAATCTTGTCTATCGTAGGTTTGGTCGGTGCGGGCAAAACGGAGCTGTCCCGGCTTCTTACAGGTGCTGATAAGCCCGATAAGGGGGAACTGGTCTTTAAAGGCCGCTCCATTCGCCTGAGAGAGCCTGCGGACGCGATAGCTCAGAGGATTGTGTCCATACCTGAGGAACGGCGCAAGCAGGGTATATTAATCGAAGAGACGGTAGAACGAAACCTTAGTCTTCCGCTATTGGGTAAGTTGAGTGTACTTGGCTTTATCAGTCGTCGCAAAGAACGTACGAACGGTAACGAAGTCGTTGCTTCCCTGGGCATTAAGACGCCATCTCTGCGTCAGGACGTTAAATATTTGAGTGGCGGGAATCAGCAAAAGGTTGCGATAGGTAAATGGCTGCATTCCGGGGCAGATGTGTTTGTTTTTGACGAGCCGACCAAGGGTGTGGATATCGGGGCAAAAAGTGATATTTTCCGTATCATTGGTGAATTGGCGGCCCAGGGAAAAGCGGTCATCTATCTAACCTGTGAATTTGCTGAGGGCATCGGCATTGGTGATCGAATTGCGGTGATGTATGACGGAAAAATAATAAAGGAATTTGCGCGGGGCGAAGTGGAGCAGGAACAGCTTCTGTTGTATGCCAGCGGCGGTGAAGAGGTGCACTTATGAAGGAAAAATGGTTAAACGTTTCATTTCGTTATGGGGCTGTAGTCGTAATTATTGGTGTGCTGGCGTTTTTTTCGGCCACATTGCCCTATTTCTGGACGTATGATAATTTGATGGACATTCTTGGCTCTATTGCGATTGTGACTTTCGTCGCAATTGGTGTGACATTGTCTCTCATCGTGGACGGTTTTGATCTTTCCGTCGGTGCTACGGTGTCTTTAACCACTATTGTTTCAGCTTCGTTGATGGTCTGGTATGAACAGCCTGTTGCGGTGGTCATTATTGTGTCTCTGGTTGTCGGTGCGGTGGTGGGACTACTGAACTCATTGTTGATCGTTAAGCTTCGTATTCCCGATTTGCTGGCAACCCTTGCGATGATGTATATTGTAAGCGGGATTCATAAAACGTACGCTCAAGGCTACACCATTTATAATCATATGCAATTTCCTGATGGCAGCAAGGCGCCAGGAGAAATATCTCCTGCTTTTCTTATTTTGGGACAAGGCAAATGGCTAGGTATCCCGATTTCGGTTATTTTGCTGCTGCTAGCGGTAGCGGCGGTGCATATTTTCTTAACCTACACAAAGCATGGGCGTCAAATGTATGTGACCGGAGGGAATGAGGAAGCAGCTCGTCTGTCGGGCATACGGGTAAAAAAAGTCCGTACACTGGCCTACGTCGCTTCAGGCGTATTTGCAGCCATTGCCGGTATTTTGTATGCCTCACGAGTAGGATCGGGCCAAATCGATGCAGGATCTCCCTTGCTGATGGAGGCGGTAGCCGCGGTTTTTGTCGGCTTTTCGGTTTTTGGAGCGGGTAAACCGAATGCCATTGGTACGTTTATCGGTGCAGTTTTGATCGGGGTATTGGTAAACGGACTGACGATGATGAACGTGCAGTATTTTGCTCATGATATTGTCAAAGGAGTTGTGCTGGTGCTCGCGCTGGCCATCACTTTTTATGTGCTAAACCGTCGCCGTACTTGAAATTGTCTGTGGACTGTATTACTATAAACCTTGTTCCACGCAAGAAGGGTGCCATAAAACGCCAGTTTCGGCGATATTGTCTCTATATTGCGGAGGTTAGGTATATTCTATGTATATTTAACGGCGAAACGGAAACAGATGATAACATTATGGAAGGCATATGCCGCCCGGGTTATTTTATACAGGCGACTTTATATCGGTTCTACAACACCGATAACCTTGATGCTGGACTACACTTGAATTGGGAGGTGAATATTATGAATAAAACGGATTTGATCAATCAGGTTTCCGAAAGCACTGAATTGTCCAAAAAGGACGTAACTAAAGCCGTTGACGCTGTATTCGAAGCAATCTCCGGTGCGCTGCAAAACGGAGACAAGGTGCAACTGGTAGGTTTCGGGAACTTTGAGGTTCGTGAACGTTCTGCACGTAAAGGACGTAACCCGCAAACAGGAGAAGAAATCGAAATCCCTGCGAGCAAAATTCCGGCATTTAAACCGGGTAAAGCGCTCAAGGACGGAATTAAATAAGATTTCTTACATATTCCCATTGCGCTGGAAAGACCGTGAATTTGATTCACGGCCTTTTCTTTTTGTCCTGTTATTCCGTAGCAGATGACATGCGGGACGAAGAAGGGGAAGCGGTTCTGTCATCTTGTGAGGCTAATGCGATCAGCACCAACGGTTCACCCGTCAGCTCGGCAAATTCATGCTCCAGCTGCTGAAGCCGCTCTACTTGAGCAGGGCTTAGATTAGCGGGACGATAGTTTTTCATCCAATTCGCTCCTTTCGTTAGCAGATGGGGCTGCATAGATAGTATGGCTCAGGACGCGGCAATTGTTGCAGTTAGCGCAGAAAGCATGTGGTTGACAAAACAAGCTTGAATCTCCATCATAAAAAGTATAGCTTCGGCTCTCAGGGGGGAAATGGATATGGAAGATAACGTGACGGGTAGTAGTGAGTACGTTGTGATTAAAGCAAAAAGTAACGGATGTCAGGTTTTTGGTCTGACAAGAGGCCAGGATACACGCCTGCATCATTCAGAAAAATTGGATAAAGGTGAGGTGCTGATCGTCCAATTTACCGATCATACCTCTGCTATTAAAATTCGTGGCAAGGCCGTTGTGATGACCAAGCACGGGGTCGTGGATACAGAGGATTAAAATGCAGGCATAGCCTGCTTTTTTTTGTTGTACAATGAGAGTGAGGACCTTTACCGTAGCAAACCCATAACAGGGTAGGGGTCAGGGGAGGCTCTGATGAAACCTTGGATTGTGCTATGCGGCTCGATTCTCATAACCACCGCCGCTGCTGTACTGCTACCATCCTTACAGGCGCTGGACTCGGGAACCGCAGCTGTTCGTGAGACACAGGCGACGATATCGTCGCAGCAGCGGGTGCTGCTGACCGATGACAATCTGGTGGATACGCTGAAGGAGCTTCCTTTGACGACACCAATTGCCAGCGTAAGCTGGGAACATTCAGTCCTGACTCTGGATGTAAAGCTGTCCAAGGAAGAAACCGCCCCACTTGAAATCTATCAAAATATGGCGGAGATTGCCGCCTTTAGTTTTTATGGAACAACGAACGTACGGCAATTACTGCTTAGGGTAGTGACACAGGACAAATGGTCAGGAGAAAGGCATCTTCTGCTGGCATCGGATATACGCCGGAACGAATGGCCGATTGAAGCACTGGATCAGCTGAGAAGCCGGGAAGGTGCGGACCTGCCGGAGGAACTGAAATCCCGCTTCCGTATTACGGTAACTCCAATGTGGCAAAGCAGGTTTAACGGTGTATATACAGATTAGGTGTTTCTGGCGTTGGACCTACAGTACTTTAGTCGCGAATCATTTTAAATTGTGATATAATATAAGGCATTGCAATTATTTGAGTACACCAGAAAGTCATGGCTCGGAGGCGTAGGATGAAACCGTATCGCGTACCCCAATTAGCAAGGAAATATGTGGAATACGACATGATTCAACAACATACGGAAATGCCGGCTTTTCCTGACAGTCGTACCCGCCTGTTGTTTATGTTTTTGAACCGGAATGCGCAGGAGCTACATGCCAGCGAGGAAGAATTATACGCATTGGTCACCTCGCTTTTGCAGATGGGGCTGGATACGCATGATATGATCGATACTTTATCCGGTATACGAAGTCCGGAGGAGATGCGTTCCAGACAGTTGAAAGTGTTGGCTGGGGACTATTTTAGCAGCCGCTTTTATCAGCTGCTTGCACTGGCAGGCCACATCACGACCATTTCGAAGCTGAGTGATGCTGTATGTGAAGTAAACGCTGGTAAAATGAGCCTGTATTGGGAGATGAAGCATCTCCGTCTGAATGCTGCACAGTATTTAACTCAGATGGTTCATTTTAAAAAGGAGCTTTTTCTATCCTTTACTTCCCTTGTGGCAGAGCAGGATCGGGAAGTCTGGGAGCAGCTTCTCAACGAATTTGCCCTCTGTGATACGCTGGCAGAGGAGTGGCATAAGCGTACAGAATCGGACAAGTCCCGTTTCGGATATATGTTCTGGCATGTTTATAGTAATGGTGACCAGAATGAACGGGAGCTGCTGTCTGAGAGTGGTTCAGACACTGATGTATGGCACAAGCTTGTTCTGAAGTACAAAGCCGAGAACGCGATACTGAACAAGCTCCAGACAACTGTTACACACATCCGGCAGATCCTGTCAGATGATCAAAATACGGGGATCGAGGAATTCGAACGCATGCTGGAGCCTTTCCTGAAGCTGCTGAATAGTCCACACCCGGTTGTGAGGGAAGGTTAGGTGAACGTCATGGGATCAAGCGACACCAAGCCGAAAGAGCAATTCGTTCATGGCGTGTTTGAGAGCATCGCAGGTAAATACGACTTGATGAACGATATACTGAGCTTTCGCAGACATAAGGCTTGGCGTAAATATACGATGGAAAAAATGAACATGCACCACGGGGATACAGCAATCGACCTTTGCTGTGGTACGTGTGACTGGACGCTCGCGATGGCGCGTGCAAGTGAAAGTGGTCACATCTTAGGGCTGGATTTTAGCCAGAACATGCTGAATGTAGGCGAGCGTAAAATTGTATCAGAGGCACGTGAAAAGCAGATCAAGCTTGTTCAGGGCAATGCGATGGAGCTGCCTTTTGAAGACAATTCTTTTGACTACGCAACGATTGGCTTTGGTCTGCGTAATGTGCCTGATTTGCGCCGTGTATTACAGGAAATGCAGCGTGTCGTCAAACCTGGCGGGCAGGTCGTATGTCTGGAACTATCCAAGCCTACATGGCAGCCGTTCAAGGGAATTTACTATGCATACTTTAAACACATCTTGCCCATGCTCGGCAAATTGTTCGCCAAACGTTATGAGCAATACAAATGGCTCCCTGATTCGTTGGCGCTTTTTCCGGGAAGGGATGAGCTGGCTGGCATCTTCCGTGAAGTTGGATTAAAGGATGTACAGGCTCATTCTCTCACTGGAGGCATTGCGGCATTGCATATTGGAATCAAGGAGAGTCAGCATGTTTAAGAAAATTGCTATTTTTTTGGAAATGATTAAAATTGAACATACGTTATTTGCGCTCCCATTTGCATTTATGGGGGCTGTATTGGGGTCAGTTGTCGTGACAGGCACACTTCCATCGTGGTCACAGATCGGATGGATCTTACTGGCTATGGTTGGCGCACGAAGCGCGGCTTTCGGCTTCAATCGTATGATCGACCGTGTTATTGATGCGAAAAATCCGCGTACGGCAGGACGTGCCATCCCGGCGGGGTTGCTCAAGTCGAGCGAAGTGGTCATTTTTATTATTGTCAGTTTGGTGCTGTTGTTCTGGGCATCATTCAAGCTAAGTCCGCTGGCGTTCAAGCTGTTCCCACTGGCCTTTTTTATGCTTGTTTTTTACTCTTACACCAAGCGTTTTACCTGGCTTTGCCATTTCGTACTTGGTCTGACCATTGGATTGGCACCGCTGGGCGCGTGGGTTGCAGTGACGGGGCAAATAGATTTAACTGCTATTGTATTATATCTCACGATTGCATTTTGGACGGCTGGATTTGATATTATTTATGCTTGTCAAGATATTGATTTTGACCAGAATGAGGGCGTTTATTCCATTCCTGCCCGCTTTGGTGTAGCAGGTGCACTCAACATCGCCCGGGCATTCCATGTCATTACAGCGCTCGGATTTATTGTGTTATTCTTTATTACAGATTTAAGCTGGTGGTATCTGGCGGGTATGATTATTTCGTACATTATCTTATTCTATGAGCACTATATCGTATCTCCGAAGGACCTGAGTCGTGTGCAGATGGCGTTCTTTACGATGAACGGTGTACTAAGCACGGTCGTATTTGCTTTTACACTGGTTGATTTGGTGGTGCGTCAATAATTATGAATCATAATCAGGTGAGCAACCATCAAGGCAAACGAATCGTTATTGGCATTACAGGCGCGAGCGGAAGCATTTATGGGATACGGCTGGTAGAGACACTGCTGGATTTGCAATACACAGTTCACCTGATTGTTTCCAACGCTGGCTGGCGGGTACTCAAAGAGGAATTAGGATGGAACGTGACTGACCGGGAAGGGGCTCTGAATGACAAATTCGGAGGCCGTCCCGGTTCTCTTGTATACCATCCATTCACGGATATTGGAGCTTCGATTGCGAGCGGCTCTTATCTGGTGGACGCGATGGTTATCATGCCTTGCTCGATGGGAACATTGTCCGCAGTGGCGCATGGCTCGTCCGATAATCTCATGGCGCGTGCAGCAGACGTGATGTTGAAGGAAGGCCGTCCGCTAATTCTAGTGCCGCGTGAGACGCCGCTGCATGCCATCCATTTGGAAAATATGCTTAAGCTTGCAAGGCTCGGGGTCAAAATGATTCCTGCTATGCCGGCTTTTTACTTTCATCCGAAAACGCTGGATGATATCGTAATGTTCCTCGTAGGCAAAGTATTGGACAGCTTGCGAATCGAACATCAACTGTTTACGAGATGGGGGGATTCCGATGCCGACACCGGACACCAAGACAATCACAATCGGAAAAATTAAATATACCAATGCTTGGCCCATTTTTCATTATTTTAATCCTTCACAGCTCCTCCATCCGGCGGAGCTGATTTCTAGAGTCCCGGCTGAATTGAACCGCAGTATGCTGAAAGGAAATCTGGATATCAGCGCGATGTCTTCCTTTGCCTATGCATCCGGTGCCGAGGATATGCTGCTGTTGCCAGATCTGTCTGTCAGCGCAGACGGTCCTGTGCAATCCATTTTGCTGTTCTCACGCCAGCCGCTGGATGAAATTAAAAACGGAACAATTGCGTTGACGAATACGTCTGCTACATCCGTGAATTTATTGAAAATTTTGATGCAGAAGGCGTGGGAAGGCCAACCTTCCTATTTCGACTGCGAGCCGGATTTGGATCTGATGCTGGAGCAGGCGGATGCGGGGCTGTTGATTGGAGATCACGCGATCAAGGCATCCTGGCGGCGTGATGGTCTGTACGTTACGGACCTCGGAGAAGAGTGGAAACGCTGGACGGGGTACAGTATGACCTTTGCCGTATGGGCAGTACGCCGTGTTTTTGCTACACAGAATCCTGATGCGGTGACTGAAGTAGCGAATGCATTTCGTGCAAGCAAGCAGCGCAGCCTGTCTGATCTGACGTCTGTTATTTCCGAAGCCCGCAAGGAAATTGGAGGCTTGCGGGATTATTGGGAGCGCTACTTTACTAATCTGTGTTATGATTTTGGAGAGAAGGAACAAAAGGGTTTAGAGCTTTATTTTCAGTATGCGCATGAACTGGGGCTGCTTGACCGACGAGTGAAGCCGCTTCTCTGGAGTGACAATACGCTGACACGGGTGAAAGAATGAAACGATTGGATTTGTTCGGTTTATTAAAGAAGGATATGAACTTCATAGAAGAAGAGCTGTACCGCAGCATCGACAGCACGGAGCCGTTGATTAATGATACGTCGCTTCATCTGCTCAAAGCGGGAGGCAAGCGTTTGCGGCCGGTATTTGTACTGCTGGGAGGCAAGTTTGGGGAATATGATCTGGACAAGCTCAAACGCATAGCGGTACCGCTGGAACTCATTCATTCTGCTTCCCTTGTTCACGATGATGTGATTGACGATGCGGAGATGAGGCGCGGCCAGCCAACTGTGAAGTCCAAATGGGACAATAGGGTGGCTATGTACACCGGAGACTACATATATGCGCGTGCGCTTTCGATAGTCGCGGGACTGCCGAATCCGGACATTCATCGGGTGCTGTCCAAGGCGCTGGTGCAAATGTCTATCGGTGAAATGGAACAAATCCGCGATTTTTTTAATGTGGATCAGAGTGTACGTAATTATTTGCTTCGTATACGTCGCAAAACGGCATTGTTGATTGCGGTCAGCTGCCAATTGGGAGCTATGGCTACAGGTGCGAAGGAAAGAGTAAATTCTCTATTGTATACCTATGGCTATAATGTAGGTATGGCCTTTCAAATTCAGGATGATTTGCTTGATCTGTGTGGCACGGAAAAAAAGCTTGGCAAGCCTCCAGGCAGTGATATGAGGCAGGGGAATATTACGCTTCCGGTTATTTATGCGCTTGGACAGCCTGAGCTGCGTGACGATCTATTGGCTGAAATCGGTCGTATTCAGGCTGGGGACGGGCAGGGAGATGCTCGCAAAGCGGTGGATATGATTAAAAAAAGTGAAGGAATCGCTAAAGCAGAAATTCTCGCCGACCGATATATTAAAAAAGCGCTACTCGCGCTGGACTTACTTCCAGATGTCAAAACGAAAAAGACGCTGCGCGATATTGCTCATTTTGTTACCCGCCGCTCCTACTAAAGTTGTGTTTTGGGTTTTCTGTGACAAAATACTTTAACCGTTTCCAAGCTTTCTGTTACAATACAGATTAGTACTGTATAAATACATTAGATTGGATTGGGAGTGAGCCGATGGATCGTACGTTTTTGATGGTTAAACCGGATGGAGTACAACGCGGACTAATTGGACGTATTATTAGTCGTCTGGAAGACAAAGGCTTCAAAATGACGGCTGGTAAACTTGTGCAGGTATCTAGAGAACAGGCGGAACGGCATTATGCTGAGCATGTGGGCAAGCCCTTTTTTGAAGAGCTTGTAGGCTTTATCACTTCTGGCCCTGTATTCGCCATGGTTTGGGAAGGGGATAACATCGTTACCCTGTCCCGCCTGCTGATTGGTAAAACACAAGTGACAGAAGCTCTTCCGGGCACGATCCGGGGAGACTTTGCTGCACATACACCGTTTAACCTCATTCACGGTTCAGATTCACCGGAGAGCGCGGAGCGCGAGATTGCGAATTTTTTCACGCCGGAGGATACCGTTCGGTATGAAAAAAGTGTGGCGACCTGGGTGTAAGTTTAATTTCGAATGAAGAAGGATGGTAGCATGACGGATATGGAACTGGGTCAGACGGACCCCGATTACACAGCGTTTATCCGCAAAATCAAGGACAGCACAGGTATTGATCTTGCACAATACAAGGAAGCACAGATGAAAAGGCGGTTAACTACGCTTCGCAACAAAAACGGGTTTCCCAGTTTTGTTTCTTTTTATGATGCCATGATGAAAGAAAAGCCCCTGTTCTATGAATTTCTGGATCGGATGACGATCAATGTTTCAGAGTTTTGGCGTAATCCCAATCGGTGGGAAGTACTGCGGGATACGATTTTGCCACAGCTGCTTGCAGGTAAGCAGAAGCTCAAGCTGTGGAGTGCGGCCTGTTCGACTGGCGAGGAGCCGTACAGCTTGGCTATGGTGCTGGACGGCAAGGGGATTTTGGGGAATTGCTCCATTACGGCCTCTGACATTGATGACGGTGCACTGGCTAAAGCCAAGGAAGGCAGATATTTGGAGCGTTCGCTCAAGGATGTGCCTGAACAGGTAGCCAGTAAGTATTTCAAGCCGGATGGTGCGATGTATCGAATTGACGACCGTTTGAAGCAGGCTGTGAAATTTCAAAAGCAAAATTTGCTGCTGGATCGGTTTGAGGACGGCTACGATCTCATTATCTGCCGGAATGTCATGATTTATTTTACGGAAGAGGCCAAGCATAAGCTGTACCAGAAGTTTGCAGCCAGTCTTCGTCCCGGCGGTGTCCTGTTTGTCGGCAGTACAGAGCAAATTTTTTCTCCAAACCAATATGGTCTGGAATCAACGGAAACCTTTTTTTATCGTAAAAAAGCATAAGCCTGGACATATAGCCCATTGTTTCGTAGAAAGTTGTGCCTAACAATGAGTACGTTGGCTGTTGGCTTATTATCAGGAGCGCACGTCCTTTGACTTTGACCAAAGGGCGTGTTTTTGTTTATCTGCACACCTGTGGCTTTTCTTGTCAAAGAAAGGTGCGTATACTATAATGAAGCACAGTTAAAGATTTTAGCGATGCACAGTTTAACAGTTTAAAGGGGGAACGCGTTATGAGTTTACGTTACTTAACCGCGGGGGAAACGCATGGTCCCCAGCTTACTGCGATTGTAGAGGGCATGCCGAGCAATTTAAAATTGGATTTTGAAGAATTGAATTTTCAGCTACACCGTCGTCAGAAGGGGTATGGACGGGGTCGACGTATGCAGATTGAAAAGGATACGGCCAACATTGCCGGAGGCGTTCGTCACGGGTATACCACAGGTGCGCCGATTGCCCTGGTTGTGGAAAACAACGATTGGAAGCATTGGCAGAACATTATGAATATTGAGCCTATCGAAGGCAGTGACGAGGAAAAGCGCCGGGTTCACCGCCCGCGTCCGGGTCATGCGGATCTGAACGGCGGACTAAAATACAATCTGAAGGATCTGCGCAACGTGCTGGAACGTTCCAGTGCCCGTGAAACAGCGATTCGTGTCGCATGCGGCGGGTTGGCCCGTCAATTGCTGGCAGAATTCGGAATCAAGGTGGCTGGGCAGGTTATCCGCATTGGAGAAATCGAGGCACCTTACCGCGAGTTGCCGATTGACGAGCTAATCGCCGTGACAGAGGCCTCTTCGGTGAGAGTAACTGATCCGGAAACGGAAAAGAAAATGGAAGCCTACATTGACCTGATCAAGCAAGAAGGCGATTCGGTTGGTGGCGTAGTGGAATGTATCGTGGAAGGTGTTCCAATCGGTTTGGGCAGTCATGTACAGTATGATCGGAAGCTCGATGCACGCATTGCCCAAGGAGTCATGTCCATTAATGCGTTCAAAGGCGTGGAAATCGGTATCGGCTTTGAAGCTGGAGAACTGCGTGGTTCTCAGGTGCATGATGAGATTTTGCATGATGACGAACGTGGATATCACCGCCGTACCAATCGTTTGGGCGGTTTCGAGGGTGGTATGACAAACGGAATGCCAGTCGTGGTTCGTGGCGTGATGAAGCCGATCCCGACACTATACAAGCCGCTGCAAAGCGTGGATATTGATACGAAGGAAGCGTTCACCGCTCAGGTTGAGCGTTCGGATGCATGTGCCGTACCAGCGGCAAGTGTGGTTATGGAGCATGTTGTAGCCTGGGAGATAGCCAAGGCTTTGCTTGAAAAATTCGGCGGCGATTCCATTGAAGAAATCCGTGCGAACATTGCATCCTATGAAGAACAACTGGGACGGTACTAAGATGAGTACGCTGACGGTACAGCTTGGGGAACGTTCCTATCCCATTCATATCGGACGTGGACTGTTACAGCGGGCAGGAGAGTTGTTGAGCGAACGGGGAATTGCACAAAGAAGTCCGCTGTTGATCGTTTCTGACGAACACACAGCGGGATTGTATTTATCGACACTGGAGAGCAACCTTCAGGCAGCAGGGTACAAGACGGTTTCCTACGTTGTCAAGCCGGGTGAAAAGTCCAAATCACTTGCTGTGTATGAGCAGGTGATTACAGCAGCTATCAAGGGCGGTTTAGACCGCAATTCAGCTGTTATCGCACTTGGTGGTGGTGTAGTGGGCGATCTGGCAGGATTTGTGGCGGCTTCTTTTATGAGAGGCGTCAAGTTCGTACAGATTCCAACTACAATCCTTGCGCATGACAGTAGCGTGGGCGGCAAGGTCGGCATCAATCATCCTTTGGCGAAAAATATGATTGGAGCCTTCCATCAGCCGGAATTGGTATTGTATGACGTGGATACGTTGTCTACATTGCCTCCGCGTGAGGTATCTGCCGGGCTGGCTGAAATGATCAAGCATGGCTTGATCTGGGATGCTGATTTCGCTCAGTGGTGCCGTGATCATGCAGATGATTTGCTGGCTTTGGATGCGGCGGCCCTGGAGTACGGTCTGGAGAGGGGCTGTTCTGTGAAAGCCGAAGTGGTATCGCGCGATGAACGTGAAAACGATTTGCGCGCTATTCTAAACCTCGGTCACACGATTGGTCATGCGATAGAGGCGATTGCGGGGTATGGTGAGTTTTTACACGGGGAAGCGATTTCTATTGGTATGGTCGGCTCTGCACTTCTGGGTGTGAAGCTGGGGGCAGATCCTTCTTTGGCAACAGAAACGAGGGATATGCTGGCTTCGCTTCGTCTACCGACTTCTCTTCCCGCTCATCTCGAAACAGATCGTCTGCTGGATGCGATGATGCATGACAAAAAGTTTAAGGAAGGCAGTATTACTTTTGTCGTCCCACGCAGCATCGGGCGTGTGGAGGTAGTGAAGGATATTTCCGTCTCTTACATCCGACAAGTAATTGAACAGCTAAAAGAGGAGGCGTAACGATGTACAATCGGGGAATTCGTGGGGCGACGACCGTAGCGAACAATGAAGAAAACGAAATTTTGGAAGCCACATGCCTACTGTTAGCGGAAATTGTGTCCTACAATGAAGTGCAGCCGGAGGATATTAGCAACGTATGGATTACGGTGACCCATGATCTGAATGCTACTTTCCCGGCAAAGGCGATCCGCCAGCTTGACGGCTGGGATATGGTTCCGCTTATGTGTTCGTTAGAAATTCCCGTAGAGGGCGGCTTGCCGAAATGCATCCGTTTGATGGTACAGGTGAATACCGTTAAAACACAGCGGGAAATCAAACATGTATATTTGAACGGGGCGCAGGCGCTGAGACCGGATTTGGCGTCCCAAGGGAAGTAATCGCCCGTTTTTAAAGTTGATGGTTGCCAAAGTAACATTGTATGAGATATAGTGTGTGTAGCAGAGTTGAGTAGAGTTAGCCAGAGCCAGAGTTGAGATGAGAAGAGTGCAGTTGAGCCAATTCCATATGAAGATTACAGAGACCAGCGGTAGCGGATAAGCTTTTGTCCACGGAGAACTTCCTAGACGGAGAGGCTTATTTGAAGTAACCCAGGTTATGCAAAGGGATGAGTGTATACTTTGTATATTTGTTGTAGTCATTTTGCATATGGTAGCATTCTTATAATTTCAATAACTGACAGCCTCTACCTTCCGGGTAGAGGCTTTTTTTATGTTCTCTCCTTTGAGTTCTGCCCCAATTTGGAAAGGAAGTGATCTCATGTTAACGCCGCATGTGGAGCAAGTGATAACGATGGCGAATGATTTTAACCTGATTCCTGTGTACAAAAAAGTGCTGGCGGATATGGAGACGCCAATTCGGATTTTCCGTCGGTACGCTGAGCGGGACCGGGCCTTTCTGCTGGAGAGTGTAGAAGGGGGCGAGCAGTGGGCGCGACATTCATTCATCGGGACGGACCCGTTCCTGATGGTTTCCGGTAAAAAAGGCCGTTTGATCCTGGAGCAGCATGGTAAGCGACAAATATTAAACGACAAGCCGCTTGAAGAGCTCAAGGCGTTGCTTCGCAAGTACCGTAGCCCGAAGGTGAAAGAAATGCCTCCATTTACAGGCGGGGCTATCGGATTTTTTGGATATGATCTGCTGCAATACTATGAAAAACTGCCAGAGCATTCAGTAGATGATTTGAATATGGATGATATTCGTTTTATGTTCTGCGATCAAGTTATTGTCTTTGATCATGTGAAACAGCAAATTTTGCTGGTCGGCAATGTTCATGTAGGCGAAGGCTTCCGCGATGAGGACATCCGCGCTGCTTATGCTGAGGTGGAACGGAAGCTGGAAGCAACGGCGCAGTACCTACGTAAGCAGACACCGGCAGAGACATTGGGAGCAGTCTCCATTCCTGACGATGTGGAGCTGGGTGAGATTCAATCGAATGTGACGAAGGAGCAGTTTATTTCCAATGTGGAGCAGGCGAAGGAGTATATTCGCTCAGGCGATATTTTTCAGGTCGTTCTATCCCAGCGCTTTCACATTGATACTGATGCCTCTCCTTTACAGGTATACCGCGTGCTGCGCACGATGAACCCGTCTCCGTATATGTATTATTTGAAAATGGATGACGAGATCATCGTGGGCACTTCGCCGGAGGCGCTCGTCAAGGTGGAAAACGGTCGGGTGGAAACCCGTCCTATTGCTGGAACGAGGCCGCGTGGCGTGACGGAGACAGAGGATATAGCGCTTGCTGAAGAGCTGCTGAAGGATGAAAAAGAACGTGCCGAGCATCTGATGCTGGTCGACTTGGGAAGAAATGATCTGGGACGTGTATCTCAATTCGGTACGGTCCAATGCGATACGTTTATGGAAATTGAACGCTATTCCCACGTGATGCACATTGTATCCAATGTATCGGGTAAGTTACGCGAGGATAAAGACTTCTTCGATGCTTTCCTGTCCTGCTTGCCAGCGGGCACGGTATCAGGGGCTCCGAAGCTGCGGGCGATGGAGATTATTGCCGAGCTGGAGCGGGAGGCGCGTGGGCCGTATGCAGGAGCCATCGGATATTTGGGCTTCTCGGGCAATATGGATGCTTGCATCACGATTCGTACCATTGTGTTTAAAAAGAACCGGGCTTATGTTCAGGCGGGTGCAGGGATTGTGTGGGACTCGGTTCCGGAAAGCGAGTATCAGGAGACGGTAAACAAGGCCAAGGCACTGCTGAAAGCGATCCGCACGGCTGAAGCGATGTTCCCGGCGACGGTACAGCCCTACAACAGCGTCATCAACCAGGATTATTTGTACACTCCGTAACATACAAAAATCTGATTTTGAGGAGGAGACGACGATGGAACGACATGACATTATGCAAGTGGGGTTAAGCCGGGTCATTGAGGGACAGCATCTTTCACGTCCGGAGGCCCGCGGCGTGATGGAACAGATTATGAGTGGGAGTGCTACGCAGGCGCAAATTGGCGGGTTGCTGACAGCTCTGCGCATCAAGGGGGAGACGGTGGACGAAATCACCGGATTTGCCGAAGCTATGCGCAGCTATGCCAGTCCGGTGCAAACCGGAGAAGGTGATACCCATTTGTTGGACACATGCGGAACGGGGGGGTCGGGTATTCACAAGTTTAATATTTCCACGATATCCGCTATTATTGCGGCTTCGGTATCTGTACGGGTAGCGAAGCATGGCAATCGCTCTGCAAGCGGACGTGCCGGGAGCGCCGATGTGCTGGAGGCCCTAGGGGTCAATATCCATTTGACGAGTGATCAGGCGCGGTCATGTCTGGATCGTATCGGCATCTGCTTTTTATTTGCGCAGTTGTATCATCCGTCTATGAAGCATGCTGCCGCTCCACGTCGAGAGCTTGGAGTACGAACGGTGTTTAATATGCTCGGTCCCTTGACGAATCCGGCAGGTGCAGATCGCCAGTTGCTAGGCATTTATGATGCGGGAAAAACGGAAGTGATCGCTGAGGTGCTGAATCGACTCGGTTCCAAGCGAGCCATGGTTGTCAGCAGTCTGGACGGATTGGATGAAATCAGCATTTCGGCACCGACACGGGTATCTGAACTGAAGGATGGTCAGGTTCGTACGTTTGAACTTAACCCGTCGGATCTGGGTTTGCAGACGCACCGTCTCGATGAAGTGCTGGGTGGAGACGCGCAGGTTAACGCCGACATTATAGATCGAGTTTTGAACGGAGAGCGCGGAGCTTATCGTGATGTCGTGTTAGCGAATGCGGGTGCGTGCATCTATGTATCGGGCGCAGTAGCTACCTTGACGGAGGGAGTAGCGCGAGCGGCTGAAGCTATTGACTCGGGGCTGGCGCTGTCCAAGCTGGATCAATTAATACAGGCAACGGGGGAATATCAATATGTATCTTGATCGAATTGTAGTGACAAAGCGACAGGAAGTAGAGCAGCTTAAGGAGCATTTTCAAATCAGTAAAGCCGAACGATTGGTTGCCGATTTATCTGCGACGAGAGGATTCGAGGATGCTATAGCTCTGCGCCGCAACCGTCCGCTCGGACTGATTGCCGAAGTGAAGAAGGCTTCCCCCTCCAAAGGGTTGATCCGGCCGGATTTTCATCCGGTGGACATTGCACGGGCTTATGAGGGGGCTGGAGCCGATTGCATTTCTGTCTTGACGGATGTGACGTACTTTCAGGGGAGCCCTGAATATTTGCACCAAATTCGTGAACAGGTAAAGATTCCACTGCTGCGTAAGGATTTTATCATTGATGAACGGCAAATTTATGAAGCTCGTCTGCTGGGAGCGGATGCGGTGCTGTTGATTGCGGCCATACTGGAGCCACGTGTTTTGGGGTCATTTTTAGAGATTGCCAAAAACCTGGGACTGGACGCATTGGTAGAGGTGCATGACAGTGAGGAGCTTAAAGCTGTGCTGGATCTGGGGACAGCCACCTTGATTGGCGTGAATAACCGAAATCTGCGGACATTTGAGACCCGCCTCCAGACGACAGAGGAGCTGTTCTCACTGATTCCTAAAGGAGTTACGTTTATCAGCGAAAGCGGCATTGCCGGACCCGAAGATGTGAAGTATTTACATTCAGTAGGCGCACACGGCATCCTGGTAGGAGAGCATCTGATGCGCAAGGATGATGTAGGACAGGCTGTAGCCGATTTGATGGACGGGGTTAAAGCATGAACAAAACGGGCGTAAAAATTTGTGGACTTCAAAGCGTTGAAGTGCTAAAATCTATGGTAAACTTACCGGTCGATTATATAGGTTTTGTGTTTGCCGACAGCAAGCGCCGGATTGACAGCGCACAGGCTGGAGAGCTGCTTCGCGTATTGGATGAATGGACCCCAGGCAGCAGACCGCGCAGTGTGGGCGTATTTGTGAACCCTGATGATGCACTGTTAAATGATGTCATGGAGCAAGCGCCATTGGATGTCATTCAACTGCACGGGCAGGAGAATCCGCAGCGCTGCCGGGAGATCAGGGAGCATTTTGGCGTACAGGTATTCAAGGCATGGTCTGTGGACAGTAAAGGGCAGACGGTGAAGGGTCAGACAGAATGCCTGACGGACGAATTGGATGCCTATGCCGGAACGATTGACGCTTTACTGCTGGATACATACGATCCCTTGTATGGTGGCGGCTCCGGTAAAACGTTTGCGTGGGATCGGATTCCTGCCTTTCAGGCTTGGACCCAACAATATGGAATTCCTTTGTTTGTAGCTGGCGGGCTGACTGCCGATAATGCGGAAAAGCTGGTTACCGAGTATCATCCCGAAGGGCTGGATGTGTCCAGCGGTGTAGAGACGGATGGAGTCAAGGACATTGCAAAAATCACAGCATTCGTAGAAAGGGTGAAGCAGGCATGACACAATTACCTGATAACAACGGGCGTTTTGGAACATTTGGCGGACGTTTTGTACCGGAAACGTTGATGAACGCACTGATTGAATTGGAGGAATCCTACCGGAAGTATGCGGATGATCCTGATTTTAACGCAGAGCTGAACGGACTGCTAAAGGATTATTCGGGCCGGGAAACGCCGCTCTATTATGCGGAGCGTTTGAGTCAGCATTTGGGCAAGGCTAAAATTTACTTGAAACGTGAAGATCTGAACCATACCGGAGCCCACAAAATTAATAATGCGCTGGCGCAGGGACTGCTGGCGAAGCGTATGGGCAAGCAGAAGGTCATTGCCGAAACAGGTGCAGGCCAGCATGGTGTTGCGACAGCGACCGTCGCGGCATTGCTCGGACTGGAATGCAAGGTGTTTATGGGGGAAGAGGATACCGTACGCCAGCAGCTAAATGTATTCCGTATGCAACTATTGGGTGCAGAGGTCATTCCGGTTACATCGGGCACACGTACGCTCAAGGATGCTGGGAATGAAGCTTTGCGGTATTGGGTGAGCCATGTCCATGATACATTCTATATTTTGGGCTCGGCGGTCGGACCACATCCGTATCCAATGATGGTGCGCAACTTCCAGCGTGTCATTGGCGACGAAACCCGCCGCCAAATTCTCGAAAAAGAAGGCAGGCTTCCAGATGTCGTGGTAGCGGCGATCGGTGGCGGAAGTAATGCCATCGGTATGTTCTATCCTTTTATCGAGGATCACGAGGTTGCTTTGCTTGGCGTCGAGGCGGCTGGAAAAGGCGTGGAAACGGAATTTCATGCAGCAACGATGAGCAAGGGAACGCAAGGTGTCTTCCAAGGCTCTATGAGCTATCTGCTTCAGGATGAATATGGACAGGTACAGCCTGCGCATTCCATCTCGGCGGGATTGGACTATCCGGGGGTTGGGCCGGAGCATTCGTATTTGAAGGATATTGAACGGGCCAAGTATGTTCCGATTTCCGATCAGGAAGCACTGGATGCTCTCCAATTGTTATGCCGCACGGAAGGTATTCTGCCGGCGTTGGAGTCGGCACATGCAGTTGCACAGGTCGTTAAACTGGCACCTACCTTGACGGCGGATGATATTATTGTTATCTGTTTGTCGGGTCGCGGCGACAAAGATGTGGACTCCATTATTAAGCATTTGGGAGGAAATCCGTCATGAATTTAATTGATCAGGTGTTTGGACGCCTCAAAAATGAAGGCAAAACGGCATTAATTCCTTTCCTGACGGTAGGCGATCCGGATGTGGACACGACGGTAGAAATCATACGGCAACTGGAGTCGGCCGGGGCCGATATATTGGAGCTGGGCGTTCCATATTCGGACCCGCTGGCTGACGGACCTGTCATTCAGCGTGCGTCTGAGCGTGCGTTGAAACGGCAAATCTCGATCCGCACGTGTATGGAGACGGCTTCTTTGGCCCGGGCAGCGGGATCAAGCCTGCCTTTTATTTTGTTCACGTATTATAATCCTGTGTTGCAGATGGGCATGGATGCTTTCTTTGCAGGCTTGCAGAAGCATGGCATCAGCGGTCTGATCATTCCCGATCTTCCGCTTGAGGAAGCAGAAGAGCTGGGAGGACGGGCAGCAGAGGTTGGTGTGCATCTGATTCCGTTGGTGGCTCCAACTTCTGAACAGCGGATTGAACGAATTGTTCGTCAAGCGCGCGGATTTGTATACTGCGTATCCTCCCTTGGGGTGACCGGGGAAAGAGCTTCCTTTTTTGAGGGCATAGAGGGCTTCATCGCGCAGGTCAAGCGGCATACGGATATTCCGGTAGCGGTTGGGTTCGGTATTTCTACCAGGGAGCAGGTCACCCGTTTTTCGGACATCTGTGATGGAGTTGTCGTCGGAAGTGCCATTGTGCGTCAGGTGGAGGAAGCGATCCCGCTGCTGGATGATTCTGCGCGCAGAGAAGAAGGACTTTTGCAAATTCGTAATTTTGTGGCACAATTAAAGCTGTAACTGGTGTCAATATAGAAAGCAGCAAATGTAGTTTTGAATGGATTAGAGGAGGTAGGGGCATGCAACCTAAACCGCATATTGTACATTTGCCGGTATATCAACCCGGTAAACCGATTGAAGATGTGAAGCGTGAGCTGGGACTTGATGAAGTGATCAAGCTCGCCTCGAATGAAAATCCGTATGGCAGCTCTCCTAAGGTACTGCAGGCCATTCAGGAGGAATTTGCGAATATTAGTGTATATCCTGACGGCAGCGCGGTAGCTTTAACACAGGCGCTGGCTAAACATACGGGCTTGAAAGAGGATCAGTTTATTTATGGCTGTGGCTCTGACGAGATTATCGCGTTGATTACACGTGCTTTTCTTCTTCCAGGGGAAGAAAGTATCATGGCCGATCAGACCTTCTCCGTATACAAGAGCAATGTGGAAATTGAGGGAGCGGTTGCTGTTGAGGTGCCTTTGCGTGACGGGGTGCATGATCTGGAAGCCATGTTGTCTCAGATTAACGACCGTACGAAAATGATCTGGGTCTGTAATCCGAACAACCCGACAGGCACGATTGTACCTGAAGCAGAGCTGATCGCATTTTTGGATCGGGTGCCGAAGCATGTTATGGTTGTGCTGGATGAGGCGTATTTCGAGTTTGTGACGGATAGTACTTATCCAGACGGTATTCGTTTGTTGCCAGCCTATGAAAATCTGGTTGTATTGCGCACTTTCTCCAAAATCTACGGTCTGGCATCGCTTCGCATCGGATATGGCATGGGAGCTGTGGCAACGATTCGCCTGATTAATCAAGTTCGTGAGCCGTTCAATACTTCGCGGGTAGCACAGGCGGCGGCGGTTGCGGCGTTGGAAGATCAGGATTTTGTGCAGGAATGTCGTGATCGCAACGCAGAGGGCAGAGCCTATTTGCAAAATGAGTTGAAGCGCCTTGGACTGGAATCTTTTCCGGCACATGGTAATTTTATTATGCTGGATGTACGTCGCCCGTCAGGTGAGGTATTTCAGGAGTTGCTTCGTAGAGGCGTGATTATTCGCGCTGGTCATCACAAATATCCGACATACATTAGGGTGTCGGTTGGATCACAGCCGCAAAATGAGTGGTTTATCCGTGCGCTGGAACAGGTCCTTGGGGCGGAAGCGGCGAAAGCGCGTCTATAATTTCCGCAGATGGGATTTGATAATTGATGAAGATTGCCATTTTCGGCGTGGGACTGATCGGTGGGTCCCTTGCGCTTTGTTTTAAAGGGAAGCCGGGCATTACCGTTGTCGGTCATGCTCATCTCCCCGAACTCATGGAGCCGATGTTGAGCCGTGGTGTCGTGGACACTGCGACTCTTTCGGTTGAAGAGGCGGCAGAGGATGCCGATTTTGTTTTTGTATGCGTACCTGTCGGCTTACTGGAGCATTATCTGGAGCTGTTAAGCAGGCTGCCGCTTAAAGAGGGTTGTATTATTACCGATGTAGGCAGTACAAAATCGTCGATTGCCAAAAAAGCGTCGGAAATCTCTTTACGTAATGCTTATTTTATTGGTGGCCATCCGATGGCCGGCTCGGAGCGTTCCGGTGTGAAGGCTGCTTCTGCGTTGCTGTTTGAGAATGCCTACTATGTACTTTCCCCCGCAGAAGGTGTGCCTGAGGAAGCCTACAGTTCGCTGGAGCATCTGTTGAAATATACAGGAGCTCAGGTTGTGCGTGTCCAGCCTGATATGCACGATGACATTGTCGGGGCAATCAGCCATCTTCCACATATTATTGCAGCGGCACTGGTGAATCAGGTGCGCAAGCACAATGACGAAAATCCGTTGTACCGTACGCTGGCTGCTGGCGGCTTCCGCGATATTACGCGAATTGCTTCCAGTGATCCTATTGTGTGGCGGGACATTTTGCTGAGCAATCGTGATGTTTTGCTAGGTCTGCTGGAAGAGTGGAACGGGCAGATTGAACGTTTTACCCATTTACTGAGAATACAAGACGGAGAGGGAATCGCTGACGAGTTTTTGACGGCGGGACATTTCCGCAGTGAACTGCCGGAACGTCGCAAAGGTGTCATCGTCTCAACGTTTGATCTGTATATTGATGTACCGGATACTCCGGGGATTATCGGTCGAATTGCAACAGAGCTGGGGGATAACAGCATTAACCTGAGCAATATGCAAATCATCGAAAGCCGGGAGGATGTTCCCGGTATTATGCGGCTTTCCTTCCGCCAAGAACGGGACTGGGAGCGCGCCAAGGCATTGCTGGATTCAATGAGCTATAAAGTGGTGGTGTGAAGGTTGGGGAAAGTAGGTGTCTGCTAAGGAGGTCGCTTCGCGATCCATTTGATCTTACGATCGCTGTTGCCGCCGGATTTTTTTTTGATCAGATGCTTTAATGGGAAAATCCGGCGGCAAAGGCGAACGCTCTGCTTCTCCAGATTCAAATGGACCGCTGCGCTACTGACCGCCTTAAAAGCAACACACTTTCTGGGAGTGAAGTAGTAGTCAGAAATAAAACTAACAGCAGGCGGGCGGGGATTTCTTTCGCCCGTTTTTTGTTCTTTATGGACTGTGATTTAGTCAAGGTGGTATAGGTGGGGGCAGTTCATTTTCTTTGTAATATAAGCTAAACTCGAAAAATTCACATAAAAAATGGAGTAGGCGGAATGGTGCTGGATACAGCGATGGGAAGCACCACCCGACTGCGCAGTGGCACCTTATGTAACTTTTCAGTTCAGCCTTTTATATGAGGCTTCAAAAAAAGACCACCCGGGTAAAGCCCCGGGTGGTAGCTGCTCTTGTGGAGTAGCTGAGTAGGATAGGAGTGGAGAGAAACCATACTGTACTTTTATTATATGTATACGTTTTCATTTTGTCAATGATTTTTTAAAGCGTTTTCTTTTTGGGTGATTATTCTAACCTGCGTATTCAAAAAGGACAGTTTCATGGTTAGGTCACTTTATCTTGAAAAACTTAAAATAGGTCGGAAATGCCGTATATCGGAAACAGTTGCTAGCGTTACGTAGCCTGTGATGGAAATCATGGGGATTTTGGACTTTTTTACTGACGACTATTTTGTGGTACAATGGGTAAGTCCATTTTGGATGTTGAGAAATGTTGGGGATAGCACCGTTATTGTTGGCACTACATAGGGTAAGAAAAAAAACAAATGTTCCATGATGCTGTTTCATCCATTTGCGCACTCTGCGCAACTTTTTTTGGCCTGTTCGGTATATATAGACAGAATCGGATGGGAGAACAGCACATGTATGGGCGAGGAGGGTCTCACTCGGATGATGACAGATTCCCAGATGATTCAGGAAATCAAACAAGGTAATGTTGAGGTTTATTCAGAATTAATGAGGCGGCACCAACGTAAAATTTTAGCTTTTGTTTATCATATGCTGAAAAGTTCGAACCTGGAAATGATTGCTGAGGACTTATGCTCGGAGACGTTTTATAAAGCGTACCGGAGCCTGCACTCTTTTCGCGAGGTAGATGCATCGTTCTCCACATGGTTATATACGATTGCACGTAATACGGTGCTGAGCGAGCTTCGCAAGCATCGTAGCGGTCAGGTTCCATTGGAGGAGAGCGGTTATGTGCCGGTTGCTCCATTGGATGTGATTCCAGAGCAGGCCGTCCTTCGCGGCGAGAAGGTAGAGATGGTTCGTGAAGCGATCAACAGATTGCCAGAGAAGCAGCGGTCTGCGTTGATTTTGCGTGAATACGAGCAATTGGACTATCAGGAAATTGCTACGATTTTGGGGCAGACGGTCAGTGCGGTGAAATCGTTGCTTTTCCGGGCCAGAACCAGTGTGAAGACGCAGTTGGAGCCTTATTTTTTTGAGCCTCTCTATGAGGAAAACGAAGGGATGAGCAGCCAATGAAATCCAGGGACGCTGAGGATTTGTTCGCTACAGGTAAAAATGTATCGAAACAAGACTCGGAGCGCAGACGGGCCAAAAGCTCGTCTGCCGGATGGGAGCATGGTTCGGAAGAAAATGAGTGGAATTTGTCAAAAGAAAGTCGATCCGCTATTCGCGATATTTCCTTTGAGATAACAGATGAGCAGGCGGAAGCAATGAATCGCAGGGTCATGGACCGGATTTATGAAGAGTCACCGTGGCTTGTTCCCGGCGAGCATCGGCGTGCGCGTGTGAACCCGGCATCCCGTAAGTATATGTCCGTATGGATCGCCGGCTTTTTGGCGGTGTTTTTGTGTAGCTTTTTGTTTTTGAACTGGAATGGAAGCTCCTCTCAAGAAAATCCTCCTCAAGCGGCACCTGTTATGGATACGGGTATTTTACCGACAGGCTTGCTGAAAACTACAAGTACATCTCCACAATATCAATACCACATTAAAGATGTGAATAGTGGCATTATGGACCCGCTGGTTGCAAGCATTGTTCCTACTTACCCGCAATATTGGATGTTGCTGTCTGTGTTGGCACTTGCGCTTGCCTTATTTTCTCTGGGCTGGATTCATCGTGCGAGACGGGTTAGAAATTAGCAGCACAGCCGGGCTCCAATACGGATTCATAATAATGCCTGAATAACAAAATAGCGGAGGAAACAACACGATGCTTATTGGCTTGATCAGACATGGACTAACGGATTGGAATGCGGTGGGTAAAATCCAGGGCCACAGTGATATTCCGTTGAATAAGGAAGGACGCCAGCAGGCACGCTTGTTGGCAGAACGTTTAAAAGATGAGCCCTATCATTGGGATGGACTTATTACAAGCAGCCTTTCGAGAGCCAAGGAGACGGGAGAGATTATTGCATCTGCTCTTCATCTTCCTTTGCTGGAGCCGGACGATCGGCTGAGAGAACGTGCTTATGGTCAGGTCGAGGGCATGACACAGGCTGAGCGTGAGGAGAAGTGGGGTAGCGACTGGCATCTGCTGGACCTGGGGCAGGAGAGCGATGAAGCTCTTCAACTCCGCGGGTTGGCTTTTATGGAGGCCATTTGGTCGGAAAACCGGGACAAGAACCTGCTAGTCGTTTCTCATGGCGGTTTTTTGGCTAATTTGTATAAGGCTCTGTATCAGGAAAAGTTTACTGAACGAATTGGCAATCTGTCACTGAGTGTTCTCCAGCGTGAGGATACGGATTGGACGCCGCTTTTGTATAATTGCACCAGACATTTACAGGAAAAAAGCGATTGTAACTTAAAAGGTTGACGAAAGACCACGAACTTTGAACTGCACCCCAATTGTTAGACACCATCTAACATTGGAGGTGCAGTTCAAAGAAGCCGTGGTCTTTTTGTATTTTTAATTATAGCTTTGCAAAAAAAGAGGTTTAGAGTCTGAACATTCCGTCAAAGCTGTGGGTACAACAGGTAAGAATCAATTCCGGATGGACAGTCCAGTGACGAGGCGATGGAACGATGAATCTGGCGGATATGCTGACATTTGCGGATATTGTGCATTTGAACAGAATCGCGGTGCATTACGAATGTGACTGTAAGCCCAATTCCAAACATGAGCTGATACAGGGCATTTTGACAAAGCTCGGCAGCAGCAGTTTTTTTGAGATGCAGGTCAGGGAGCTGAAGTTGTCAGAGGTAAGGTTTTTGAACGCACTGCTATTCGATGACCGGCCTTATTTCAGTATGGAGGAATTGATTGCGGTTGCCAAACAATCTGCCGAGGAGGATGGGGATTCCGGTGAGCGACCGCGGGACATCGTGGCCCGTTTACGCAACAGTGGCTGGCTGTTTAACGGTTCGACGCACAATACGAGGTATTTGCATCAAATTCCATTGGACATGAAGGAGCGTTTCCGCCGTGTCATGATGCAAGACTTGCAAAACGGAATGATCCGGGTAAGTGAGCCAACGTCATACCGGGATGAGGGGCATCTTTTGGCAGAGGATTTACGACTTTTCCTTCAGTACATGGAGCAGCATGAAGTTCCGCTTAACCCGGACGGGGCATGGTATCGTCGCAATCAGCAGCAGCTGATGGAGCATTTGCATATTGCGGAGCCGCTTTTGGGTAAAGGGGGCTGGCGTTTTGGATATGGCTCCTCCTTTAAGTTTTATCCCGACCGAATGGCATTGCTATATGATTATGCCCGTCACTCCAGGTTTATTGAGGAGAAGGGGGATCGTGTTGTGCTGACGGCAAAGGGAGAGGCACGCAGGGAATACGCGATCGATGATGAGATGATACAGCTATTCAGGTTTTGGTTAAGATTGTATAAAGGAGCCGTTCCCAATCTACTTTCTCTGGTCTACTGGATAGGAGAATGTGCCAGGCCCTGGACGTCCTCGGAGTCACTTTTTGTACATATTGGCCCGCTGATCAGACCGTTTTATTATGATACGCCCCGTTCGGTCTTTGATCAGAGAATTATTCGAATGATGCTCCACTTGGGCATGCTTCGTTTGGGTGAGCATTCGACGGAGCCATCTGTACAGATGACCGCCTGGGGGCTCAAACTGGCAGGGGAGTGCCGCATTGGGCGGAACGACCCGGGTATGCGGCTCCATTGACAAGTAGCATACATGTTGATAGAATTTCACCCAAAATGAGAGGGTGAAGTTGAATGTTGATTCACTATAACGGGAACATGCCACAGCTCCATTCATCTGTCTATGTGGCAGAAGGAGCAAAAATTGTCGGAAAGGTAACGATCGGCCAAGATTCCTCCGTTTGGTTCAATGCTGTATTGCGCGGGGATATGGCACCTGTTATCATCGGTGAACGCTGCAATATTCAGGACGGTGTCGTGGGACATGTGAACACGGACCAGCCCCTGGTGCTGGCGGACGATATTTCGGTGGGACATGCTGCGATTATCCATGGCTGTACGGTAGGCAAAGGCACTTTAATCGGTATGGGGGCCATTGTACTCAACGGAGCTGAGCTTGGTGAATATGCTTTAATAGGAGCAGGGTCGGTCGTTACGGAAAATACCAAAATACCACCCTATACTCTTTCTCTCGGTACACCTGCCAAAGTGGTGCGCGAATTGACAGACGCAGATTTGCAGCGGATGTCACGGACGGCACTCAGCTATGTGGCGAAAGGAAAAGAATATAGGATCTCTTAAACTCATGTTGGAGGTGCATCCTATGGATAAAATGAAGGTTACTTATGAAGTAATGTTGGGCCTGTCTGCTGAAATGGTTTTGGACGAGGCATTACGTAAACGCCGGAGTGAAAAGCTCTACAAGGATATTGATGAGGCGCTGGCCTCCGGAGATGAAGTAGCTTTTCGTCATCTTACGGATGAACTGAAAGCGATCAATTGAGCCTTTTCAGGAGATCTGACCTTGGGTAACAGACTAATTGGCAATACAAGACCATAATCATCGAGCCTGACCGTAGCAGCGGCCAGGTTTTTTTGATACGCTTTTATATGATATAGTCTTTGTAGGATGGAGCCTGTACGGGGCATCTATCGTATGAACGGAGGATGAGGACGTGTTGTTGTCTTATTTATGGAGCCGGTCGTTCTTGACGAGCCGGCCTTTTTTGTGGCTGCTGTTCTGGTGTAACCTGATCGGAACCGTGTATGGGTACATATGGTATGGAGGGCAATTGGAATATACGCTAAACTATCACCCGACATGGCAGATTGTATTTGTGCCTGATAGTCCGACGGCCAGCTTATTTTTTACGATTTCTGTATTATTCCTGCTTTATCCTCCGCGCCTGAAGGGCTTGAAGATCATTCGCCAGCTGATGGAAGCGTTGGCTGTGGTTACGAGTGTAAAATACGGCATTTGGGCCTCAGCTATTATTTTTTGGGGTGTCGCGCAGGGAGGGCATATGATATGGCAGGATTGGATGCTGGTAGCATCTCATACGGCAATGGCAGTCGAATCCTTGTTGTTTGTTCGTTTTTTCACCTGCAAATGGACGGCTCTGTGCGTAGCAGCTTTGTGGACACTGTTAAATGATACGGTCGATTATACATTCGGCATATATCCATATCTTCCGAGGACGCTAACGGATGATGTACCACAAGTGCGTACTTTTACCTATATGCTGACCCTTTTCAGTATCGCAGCCTCATGGCTTGCCATGGTTGTGCGTAATCGGATAGCCTTTCCTATTGCTCGAGATGCGGCTGAGCGCTAAAGCAAGTTCTAGTCCCTGTAACCCTGCCATACAGTAAGGTGAGGAGGGATGTCCCATGGTTTGGAGTCAGGCGTTTCGTGGTGTGCTGCGTGTCGTTTCGGGAGTTGTGTTGTCTATAGTCTTGTTGCTTTCCGTTTGTTTCCCTCCGGGCATTGCGGAAGCGCGGGATCAGCCCAAGTCCACCAGTAATGCAAAGGAAATAGAGGAACTGGATCGTGCGGCTGCGATGTTGTACCGGGATGTAATGGATGGGAATATTGAAAAAGCTCGCGCCGATGTAGCGGAGGTAAGCCGATGGTTCAGTACGGGTCAGGTACAGGCTGCACTGTCTGTGGAGGCCATTCACGCTCTGTCCGGCAGCATTCTTGAGGTACAGCAAGCTACACAATCCGTGCAGGCATCGCCGGATGAATGGGTGAAGGCCGCTGCCAATTTGCGACTTGCGGCAGATGCGATTGCACATCCGCGCCAGCCATTATGGCAGCAGTATTATAAAATTTTAAAAGAAGATATTAGCGGCTTAAATAGCCAGTTTGCTAAAGGAAATATGAAAGGTTTCGCCGCCGGGGCAACTGTGCTGGAGGATCATTATGAGACGATCCGGACGGCAGCGTTGATCAGCGGTAAAACAACAGAGGTTGTTCGAGCAGAATCATGGATTTCTTACGTTAAAGGATTGGGAAATCAGAAAAATGTGGATGCTTCAGCGATTAGAGGGGCACTAGAGCAGGGAAACCCGACGTTTAATGCCTTGTTTGGACGTGAAAAAGACGCTACCGCGCTGGCGCCATTCATACCGCATGAAAGCGAGCGACGAGCAGAACTGGCAATCGGCCTGATGATCCTGCTGACACTTGCTTATGTGGGCTACCGTAAATATCGATCCGGTTTCTCCAATTAAGACTGAGATACTGCAACGAACTTCGCTGTCATTGATACAATGAATATACGCCTGACCACTTGCCCGGATTCCCGGGCTATTCCTCTTTGAAGCCCTCCCCGTGTACATCATGTACATCCTGAATGATGATGAACGCTCGCGGATCAACCGACTTCACAATTTGATGCAAACGCCGTATTTCCTGACGGGACACCACACAGTATGCAACATGCTTGGTCTGTTTGGAAAATGCCCCCACAGCCGGAATGATAGTAACACCGCGATCCATATCCCGTGTAATGATGTCCACAATATCCATCGTATGGTCACTGATAATCATGAAGGCTCTGGCTGAATAGGCTCCTTCCTGTATAAAATCAATAATCTTGGACGCGATGAACACAGCGACCAGCGTATACAGGATTTTTTCCTTGGGTATGTACAGCAGCGATGCACCGATGATGACGATATCAATCACCAGCAAAATTCTCCCCATACTCCAGCCAAACTTCCGGTTCAAAATACGGGCGATAATATCCGACCCGCCGGTGGTACCACCAAACCGGAATACGATGCCCAATCCTGCCCCGAGCGTAACCCCGGCATATAATGAAGAAAGTATAAAATCGTGCTCAGTCTGAAATGTGCCCATCCACCCGAGATGAATCATTTTTTCAAACAACCACAGAAAAAAAGTGAGCGCCCCAATACCGACTCCAGTATAAATAATTTGCTTGCCGCCAAGCATTTTCCATCCAATTAAAAATAAAGGAATGTTCAGGAGCAATGTGGAGAGGGATGGAGATATCGAGAAAGCATAGTTCAGCAGGAGGGTGATACCGGTGATGCCGCCTTCCATCAGCTTGCTGGGTATAATGAAATAAAGCAGGCCGAATGCATAAATAGCAGTGCCGAGCACAATGGGTAAAATGATTTTAAGCTGTTCAATAGACTTGGATGTTCTCATATAATCCCCCGCAGTAGCAAATTGGAGATGAACGACTTGATATATAGATCGTAGATCCTTATGTTTAGTATACCTTTTTACAGTAGCTTTAAAATACTGACGATTGCATGATGTAAGTAAATTCACATTAAAAAATATTTGTTTTCAAATGTGCTTTACGATAACATATGAATAAACCTGCACATTAGAGGGGATTGTGTTTTATGGAAAAATCGCTTGATGAAATTCAACGTGAGGTAGACCAGTATATTTCCCAGTTCAAAGAAGGATATTTCAGCCCACTGGCAATGCTGGCCCGGATGTCCGAGGAAGTCGGGGAGCTGGCCAGAGAAGTCAATCATTCCTTTGGCGAAAAACCGAAAAAAACGGATGAGGCCGACAATTCGATTGAGCTGGAACTGGGAGACATTTTGTTCATCACGGTTTGCTTTGCAAACTCGCTTGGAATTAATTTGACCGATGCTCATGATAAGGTCATGCATAAATTTAACACACGTGACGCGAATCGCTGGACCCAAAAGGACACCGATTAGGCGTTTTGTACATATGCTGTACCAAACCGGTTACCCGGAGGTGCAGTGTTATGAAGGCGGAGGAATACGTTCAGAAAGCTTATCAGTGTATTTTACAGAACGATTTTGAGCAGGCCGTGGAATGGTTTGAAAAAGCGATTTCCGCCCAGCCTGATCATGCGGAGCATTATTTCCGCTGTTCGGTAACCTATGCCCGCAGTGGGCGGATAGAGCAGGCGCTTGCTTATGCAGGCGATGCAGTTCGTCTGGCTCCGGAGCAGGATGAATATGTGCTGCATTTGCACACGCTGGAGGCCAGACAGCAGACGGAGAAAGCCAGAAAAATGCTGGATGTCGACAGAGCTACGCCACAGGTGCGCAGAGATGCAATCCTGCTGCTGGAACGGGCGATTGCCCTTGATCCGCTATGTGGTGACGCTTTTATGCTGCTTGCATTGGTTTATGATGAAATGAACGAATATAAGCTGGCTGTGCAGGCTGCTCGTGAAGCGGCTGCGTTGTTTCCTCACAATGAACAGCTTGCCAATCTCATGAAGAAGTTATGCCAGCAAATGAATGAACAGATCTAACATGAATTGATGCATAAGGAGTTGTAAGAATGCCAGAGCAAATAAAAGTGGCTGTCGTTGGATCAGCTGGTCGTATGGGCCGTGAGGTTGTCAAATTGGTTCTCCAGGATGAAGAGCTTCGGCTGGTAGCTGCAGTAAACAGAACGCATGCCGGCAGTGATGCCGGCCTTCTCGTCGGACTTCCGGAAGCGGGCGTCGCTATTGTAGAGGATGTGGAGCAAGCTTTGCTGGATAGTCGCCCGGATGTCATGGTCGATTTTACAGGTCCTCGTTTTGCATACACACATACAGCGCTTGCTATCAAGCATGGCGTTCGTCCTGTTATCGGGACAACGGGATTTACACCGGAGCAGATTGAAGAACTGGACAAGCAGTGCCGGGAACAGCACATTGGCGGTCTGATTGCGCCTAACTTTTCAATAGGAGTTATTTTGATGATGCGGTTTGCGGCTCAAGCTGCTAAATACTTCCCTCATTTGGAGATTATCGAATATCACGGCGACCAAAAATTGGACGCGCCATCGGGAACGGCAATTAAGACCGCAGAACTGATCGCTGAGCAGCGTCAGGAGCTGCGTCAAGGGAATCCGGAGGAGGAAGAAATATTCGAAGGATCACGTGGCGGCTACTACCAGGGGTTCCGTATCCACAGTGTCCGTCTTCCCGGTGTATTCGCACAGCAGGAAGTTATTTTTGGAGGATTTGGACAATCCCTCAAAATTCGTCAGGACTCCTACGAACGGGCAGGCTACATGCCCGGCGTTAAAATCGGCATTCAAAAGGTAATGGAGCAACCTGGACTTGTATATGGTTTTGAGCATTACATTGATTAAGAATAACGCGAATGAATTGACGAACGGAATTATAGAATGAGGCAGGGGGAATTTCGAATGTTAAAGATTGCATTTATAGCGCATGATCGTAAAAAGGATGAAATAGTTAATTTTGTAACGGCATATGAGCATGTGTTTACAGACCATCAATTGTTTTCAACAGGTACGACAGGTCTGCGCATTATGGAACAAACGAAGCTTCAAATTCACCGTTTCATGTCAGGACCGCTCGGAGGGGACCAGCAAATTGGAGCCTTGGTTGCGCAAAACGAAATGGATATGATTATATTCTTGCGTGACCCGTTAATGGCACAGCCGCATGAGCCGGATATTAGTGCGCTGCTGCGTCTGTGCGACGTGCAGGGTATTCCTTTGGCGACCAACGTCGCTACTGCTGAAATATTGGTCAAGGCGCTGGACCGGGGCGATTTTGCTTGGCGTGAGCTGGTACATAAATATAAACCAGGCATTGATCAGCAGGATGATATAAAATGACGCTGGACATATTGATTTTTGGAGCCCATGCCGATGATGCTGAAATTGGTATGGGAGGCACGATTGCCAAGCATACAGCCGCTGGTTTAAGGGTGGGTGTATGTGATTTGACGCGTGCGGAAATGTCATCCAATGGCGATGTAGATACCCGTATGGCAGAAGCCGAGGACGCTTCAAAAGTGTTGGGCCTTGCTGTGCGGACGAATCTGGGACTGCCTGATCGCGGTTTGTACGTGACATCTGAGAATGTAGCCGCAGTGACCACGGAAATTCGGCGTCATGCGCCGAAAGTCGTATTTGCTCCCTACTGGGAGGATCGACACCCGGATCATGTCATGTGTAGCAAGCTGGTAGAAGAAGCGGTATTTAACGCCAAGTTACGTCGATTTATGCCGGAACAGCCTGCGGTACTGGTCGAGCAGTTATTTTTTTATTTCATTAATGATATCGGCAGAACGGATCTGATCGTGGACATCACGGAGCATTATGGAGCCAAGGAGCAGGCATTGTTGAGCTATGCATCCCAATTTCAGGCTGCCCCGGGTAAAAACACGGTATCCACGCCATTAAACCAGGGGTATGTCGAGCGTGTAAAGGCCCGGGATTCGTTGTTGGGTCAGCGTAAGCTGATTCCGTATGCAGAGGGCTTTGCGTCCAAAACGCCGCATCTGGTTAAGCTATTCACATAAGGTTTTTACAATCATCCTGACATTATAAATGATAAATAGATCCGTTGAGAACGGTATAGATGATGCGCACTGTATTTGGTGTGTCACTAACATTAAAAGCCATCATTGATGGACGGAAGGGGGCAGCTTAACTTGAATGACAAATTGAAAATTGGAATTACCTGTTACCCGTCGCTGGGTGGCTCCGGCGTAGTGGCCACAGAGCTGGGCAAGTTGCTGGCCGAAAAAGGGCATGAGGTCCATTTTATTGCCAACAGCATTCCGTTCAGATTAGGCGGGGCATTCCAAAAAAATATTTTTTATCATGAGGTTGAAGTTAACGATTATTACGTGTTCAGATATCCGCCCTATGATCTGTCGCTGGCGACCAAAATGGCTCAGGTTGCACAAATGAAAAATTTGGATGTACTCCATGTTCATTATGCCGTACCGCATGCGGTATGTGCTTATTTGGCCAAAGAAATGGTGGGCGACCATCTCAAAGTGGTAACCACGCTTCACGGCACGGATATTACGGTGTTGGCGCAGGATGAATCGTTGAAGGATCTTATCCGCCTGGCGATCAACAAAAGTGACGCGGTAACAGCGGTTTCCAAGGATTTGATTCGGGAGACGATAGATGCGCTGGAGATTACACGCCCTATTGATTTGACCTACAATTTTGTGGATAAACGAGTGTATTATCCGCGGGATGCAGCTGCGCTGCGGAGAGATTTTGCCCAGCCCAGTGAAAAGATTATGATGCACATTTCAAACTTCCGTCCGGTCAAAAGAGTGGGAGACGTGCTAGATATATTTGAAAGAGTGCAACGAAAAGTACCTGCAAAGCTGCTGCTGGTTGGAGAAGGACCAGACCTCCCCAAAATTCGCTGCAAAATCGAAAGCTTGGGCTTGCAGGATAAGGTGTTCTTTTTAGGCAAGCAAGATCAGATCGCTGAAGTGATTTCCATGGCGGATGTGCTGCTGCTTCCATCGGAAAAAGAAAGCTTTGGACTGGTTGCGCTGGAAGCGATGGCTTGTGGAGTGCCAACGATTGGTTCCGAGGCAGGAGGAGTGCCTGAGCTGGTTGTTCACGGGAGTACAGGTTATCTTGCTGAAATCGGCAATACCGAGGCGATGGCGGAATATGCGGTGCAGCTGTTATCGGACGAAGCGATGGCAGAGCGTTTTCGTGAAGCCTGTCTGGTGCGGGCTCGTACCGTATTCTGTGATAAGCTGATTACCCGTCAATATGAAGAAATATATTACCGTGTGTTGGGACGCGAGGTGCCGGATCTTAAACCGATCAGCGTTTAAGAAGGCGGACTTGCGTCCGTTTTTTTGTATGATAAGTCTTTTGTACAATAAGTCTTTTGAAAACTTTATAAGCAAAGGGGGAAACCCTGTGAAAATAAACACTTGGCAATATGCTGACCCGGAAATGGCTATTCATGGCAAGGAAGTCATTCGTACACTAACCACAGCCGGCTACGAGGCTTACTGGGTCGGCGGTTGTGTGCGGGATGAACTATTAGGCCGCGCTATTCATGATATGGATATGACCACATCGGCTGAACCGGAACAGGTCATAGCACTGTTTCCCCATGTCATTCCGACTGGAATTCAGCATGGGACGGTTACGGTGATGCAGGGGGGGCATCCGTTCGAGGTGACCACTTTTCGAACAGAGAGCGGTTATACCGATCATCGCCGTCCGACAGAAGTCGCTTTCGTGAAGGATATCCGCGAAGACCTGATGCGGCGGGATTTCACGATGAACGCGATTGCAATGGATGAACATGGGAAAAGGGTGGACCCGTTCGGAGGGGAAGCCGATTTACGCGTCGCTATGGTTCGTTGTGTGGGACGAGCCGAGGAACGATTTGAAGAGGACGGGCTGCGAATGCTGCGTTGCATTCGTTTTGCCTCCGTATTCCGGTTCCGTATAGCCTACAACACATGGAAAGGTATGATCCGTCGTAAAGAGGGGCTTCGTTACATTGCGATGGAACGTGTACGGGCTGAGCTGGAAAAGATGCTGGCCGGACCGGACCCGTTGCGTGGACTGGAAATGCTGGGTCGCAGTGGCTTGCTCGCGTGTACGAAGGTTCCCGTTCCCTGGGAACAATGTGAAGCACAGGCGCTCAGGGGGATGGTACAACTACCGGAAGAACTACGATGGGGTTTGCTGCTGTTGTCTTGCAGACTTACCTCAGAGGCAGCGGACGAGCTGTTAAGAGCATGGACTTTCTCCAACGCTGTACGTCTGCGACTGGTACATCTGTTAGAATGGGAGCGTGAGCTAACGGACAGTGCTGTTGGGATGGCAGACAGTTCCACTTTAGTGGAAGGTGAAGGAATTAACGATGAGGCGCTACGCCGCAGTTGGATTCGACTGTTAATTAAATGGGGACGGGATACCTCGTCAGATTGGCTTGAGCTTTACAAGACGTTGCCTGCTTCGTTCCACGAATTACCGCTACAGGCAGAAAAGCATATAGCGAGAATGGCTGAACTGGCAGAAGCGTGGACGAAGCAAACCGCAGTCGTTCGTATCAAAGATTTAAATATTACAGGAAATGAACTGGTTCAGGAGATGAATCGACCGGGTGGTCCTTGGCTGGGTCAGACGATGGAACGACTTTTGCTGGCTGCCGCCTGCGGAGATATTTCAAATGAAACAGAAGCATTGCTTCAAGAAGCGAAACGGGTGATGAGTAGTGAATAATCATGAAAGACTGTTAGGCATACTGGAGGAAGGTACATCAGATTATATATCCGGGGAGGAAATCAGCCGCCGCCTCTCGGTGAGCCGTACAGCCGTATGGAAACAGATCAACAAGCTGCGTGAGCTGGGCTACAACATTGAAGCTTCCTCGCGTAGGGGTTATCGGATTGTGTCCCGACCCGATCGACTGGAAGTCTCCAAACTGGCATATATGTTAAATACCCAATCGTTCGGACAACGTATAGTTGTGCTGGACTCGACGGTCTCTACCCAGCAGGATGCGATGCGTCTGGCAGAAGAGGGTGCACAGCAAGGAACGGTAGTGCTGGCGGAGGAACAGACGGCGGGCCGGGGACGTTTGGGCCGAAAATGGTTTTCACCTCGGGGCAAAGGTATCTGGATGAGCATTGTGTTGCGACCCAACCAGCCCTTGGCCTTCACTCCACAGTTAACGCTGCTTACAGGCGTAGCGGTATGCAGAGCCATTCGTCGGTTGACGGGTCTGGAAGCTGGCATCAAATGGCCGAACGATCTGCTTGTTCATGGTCGCAAAGTGTGCGGTATTCTGCTGGAATCTGCAACAGAGGATCAGCGGGTACGCTACTGCATTGCAGGTATCGGCATTGATGTCAATTTAAATACAGAGGATTACCCGGAAGAACTGTCACAAGTAGGGACGTCCCTGAAAATAGAGGCTGGTCGCGAAATCGACCGTACTGCACTAATTGCCGCGGTGCTGGAAGAAATGGAGCAGCTATGTGCGCTGTATGCGGATCAGGGCTTTCAGCCTATCGCGATGCTGTGGGAGGCGTTATCCGTGACGATGAATCGCTTCGTGCGGGCGCATACGGGACAAGGGAGTCCGGTGGAAGGTACAGCCATCGGTTTGGACCCTTCCGGTGCGCTAGTAGTTGAAACGAAGCAGGGAGAGCGAATACAGGTCGTTTCCGGTGATGTACAATTACAGGTGTAGCCTTAGCTGTGAATAGCACGCGCATTCGTTCTTTTTTCTATGCAAAACTTCACGTGAAAAAGCTGATGTTTTTTGTTATACTGTGCAGGAGGCGGCATCGGACGGTCCGAGCTGCACTCCGGGGCACACGCTCCACCATTGCAAGTAAGTTAGACCATCATAACTTCATTTGAAGGTTACGTTGGATTCTGCTCTGAGCCGAACAGGACCGAGACAGAAGGGACGATCTCAAAATGAGTGTCTTTTTTGGCTGTTCGGACCTTTTGATGACGCAATTGTACAGGCGCTCATAAAAGGTTATTTTTTGTGCCAAAAAAAGATGGAAGGGAGCCATTTACCATGGCAGGAAAGCAAGCGCTGAATATTGTGAAAATGAAAAAAATGAAGCAGGAGGGCATTCCGCTCAGTATGCTGACCGCCTATGATTATCCCTCGGCTAAAATAGCCGAAGAGGCGGGAATTGACATGATTCTCGTGGGCGACTCGCTGGGCAACGTCGTTCTCGGCTATGATTCGACCATTCCCGTAACACTGGATGACATCGTGTATCATTCCCGAGCGGTAGCTAGAGGCGCGGAGCATACGTTTATTGTAGCGGACATGCCGTTTATGACATATCACAGCAGCGTATCGGAAAGCCTTCAGGGCATCCGCCGCCTGATGCAGGAAGGGCACGCTCATGCTGTTAAATTGGAGGGCGGTGCAGAAATTGCCGACGTCGTAAAAGCGACTGTTCAAGCAGGTGTACCCGTACTTGGTCATATCGGTCTTACACCGCAATCGGTCAATCAGCTTGGCGGCTACCGCATTCAAGGCAAGGACGAAGCGGATGCACGGCGGCTGATGGCAGACGCCAAGGCGCTGGAGCAGGCGGGTGCCTTTGGCATCGTGCTGGAGCTGGTAACTGAGGAAGTGGCAGCGGCTATTTCCAAAGAACTGTCTATTCCGACCATCGGAATTGGTGCAGGACGTGGATGTGACGGTCAGGTGCTTGTGTATCACGATCTGATTCAATATGCTTCGCCTTATTACAGTAAACGGTTTGTCAAAACCTATGCCGATGTCGGCGGCATGATTCGTAGCAGTATTGAGCAGTATGTGAGCGATGTGAAGGGACGAGCCTTTCCGGCTAAGGAGCATGTGTTCAGCGCCGACGACAGCGTTGTAGAGGCTCTCTACGGACACAAGAAAGGGCAGGCAAAGGTGCAGGAACAAGAGGAACAGGCTAAGGAAAAGGTGGAATCCCGGTCATGATTATCGTAAGAGAAGTGGCTCAGCTTCGACAGGCAATTGCTGAACGTCGGCAGCTTGGTGCAAACGGAGAAAAAGCGGAATACGGTTCTGCTGCTACACAGCAACATACAGTCGGCTTTGTGCCGACAATGGGGTATTTGCATGAAGGCCATGCGAGTTTAATGCACAAGGCGCGTGAAATGGCAGATACGGTGGTACTCAGCATTTTTGTAAACCCGATTCAATTCGGGCCTAATGAAGATCTCGACAGCTACCCCCGCGATGAAGCGCGTGATTTGGAGGTGGCGCGGAGCGAAGGTGTGGATATCGTATTTTTGCCAACTGTTGCAGAAATGTATCCGCAGCCAACCCGTACGAAAATTCACGTATCCTCTTTAACGGATCGGTTATGTGGCACTTCACGTCCAGGGCATTTTGACGGTGTGACCACCGTGGTTGCCAAGCTTTTTAATATGGTAGGTCCTGATCTGGCCTTCTTCGGCATGAAGGACGCGCAGCAGGTAGCGGTGCTCCAGCAGATGGTGACCGACCTCAATATGAATGTCACCATCGTTCCTTGCCCCATCATCAGAGAGGACGATGGTTTGGCCCTCAGCTCGCGTAATGTCTATTTGAGCGCGGAACAGCGTAAGCAGGCGTTGGTACTGTCACATTCACTGCGCAAGGTGCGTGAGGTGAGCGAAGATGTTGTGCAGAACACGTTTACGATCCGTCAGTTATACCAAATGGTGGAGTCCACCATTACTTCTTCACCTTTGGCAGACATTGACTATATTGAAATCTTAACCTTTCCCGGTTTGGAGCCTCTTCCTCCCGAGCAGCGACTAAGCGATGTTGAAGAAGACATCATTGTAGCGCTGGCTGTAAAGTTTGGGAACACCCGACTGATTGACAATATGAGAATACAGAAGGCGGAGGTGCTTTCCCATGTTTAGAACGATGATGAAATCCAAAATTCACCGGGCGACGGTTACTGAAGCCAACCTTAACTATGTGGGTAGTATTACCATTGATGAGGATCTGATGGAGACTTCCGATCTGCTGGAGAATGAAAAAGTTCAAATTGTGAACAATAACAATGGTGCCCGGCTGGAAACTTACGTTATCCCCGGACCGCGTGGTAGCGGTGTGATTTGTCTTAACGGAGCAGCAGCGCGTCTGGTGCAGCCTGGGGATACAGTCATTATTATTTCCTACGCATCCATGTCGAATGAAGAGGCCAAAACATATAAACCGACTGTTGTATTCGTCGATGAACATAATAAACCGGCCCAAACGGCCAACAAGGAAGTACACGCCACGATCATGTAATGAATGGGAGTGCGGATGAAACCCGTCCTTTAAGCGAAAAATGTGAGTGTATTAATCCATCTTTCGTAAGGGCGGGATGCACATGTTCCAGCATGTATTCGCAGAAATGAACAGCATGTTAGATGATATCGTGAAGCATTACCCATCAGCCCAGGGCTCCCGCAGGCAGGAGTTGCTACAGCACTGGAGTTTGCTGCGGAGAATGAGTGACGGAATTATGGATGAATGGCTGGCCTTTGAGGAAAAAATGGTTCGCCTGCGGGCTGCTAGTTTTTCCGCAGAGTCCGGTATGTCTGTCGCTGAGCTGCCCGAAAAAGAGCTGCCAGCCTTTACTCGGGGTCAGGGATATTACCGACTGCTCATGTATCCTGAGGCCATTCGTCAGTTTGAACAGGTGCTACAGCATTTCCCGAACAGCTGGCAGAGCCGTATGTATATGGGGATGGCGTATTTTCAACTGGAGGATACAGCGGAAGCTGTGAGCCATTTTCAGAAGGTGCTGCACCTGACAGAGCAGTCCGGGCTGAAAGCGGTCATCTATAATGCGTTGGGCTGTCTTATGGCGAAGCAGGCTGATGTAGAGGAGGCGCAAAAATGTTTTGCTCTCGCGCATCAGTTCGATCCTGCGTTGCCCGAGCCGCTGCACAATATGGAAGCCTGTTTGTCCGGTGCCGAAATGCTTCGGTACGACAGCTCCATGATGACCTGGCTGTAGTTGTCAGACACCGATCGAGACGAGGCATGCCCACCTTCCCAGGCGGTGTGTGCATCGTCTTTTTTGGCTGTCTTAATTTCCAAACAGGCGATCTTCTGCTATGCTGTTATACAGAGTTATTATTTTTGTATGTGTCAAAAGAAAGGATTAAGCCCGAATGAAATTTGCGGTATTGGATTTTGAAACGACAGGTACCCAGTCCGCGGATGACATCATTCAAGTCGGACTTGCAATTATAGATCATGATAACAGCATTTCCCGTGTTTACGGTTCTTATGTGAACCCTGGCAGATCCATTCCGCCTTTTATTACCGGGTTGACCGGGATTACAGACGATGACGTCAAGGATGCTCCTGCCCTCGAAGAGATGATGATGGAGCTTGTGCCTATGCTGGACGATGTTGTGCTGGTCGGTCATAATGTGGCGTTTGATTTTAATTTTTTGCAAAACGCTTTGGATCGGTGCGGGTACTTGCCGTTTACCGGCAGAATTTTGGATACGATGGATTTTCTGAAAATCATGTTTCCATCGCTATCTTCCTATCAGCTGGGTTTTGTTTCTTCTGAGTTCGGGCTTGCGCATGACCGACCTCATCAAGCAGACAGCGACGCGTTGGCTACGGCTGAGGTGTTTTTAAAATGTCTGGATGAGCTGCACGCGCTGCCTTTGATTACGATACAGCGGCTCAGCGATTTGTTCGCGGAGGAAGACAGTGACCTCGGATGGTTTCTGGACGGGGTGCGTGAAGACAAAGAGCATGATCCTATTCAGGATTTGGAGGGTCATCAGTTTTTTCGTCAGCTTGCGCTGAAGGTAGAGGATTGGACGGAGCTTAATGCCCCTCGCAGAGAGGACGACCCCAATCCGCTTGCAGGCATTTCCTTTGAGGATTACATGGATGATGTGCGAGACAATTTACGTTCATCCTTGAGCCAATATGAGGAACGCGAAGCGCAGACGCAAATGATTGAGGGTGTCAATCAGGCGCTGAGTGAGGACAAGCACCTGTTGATCGAGGCGGGTACGGGGACAGGCAAGTCCCTGGGTTATTTGCTCCCTTCGCTTTATCACAGTGTGAAAAATGGACAGCGAGTCATGGTTAGTACGCATACGATCAACCTACAGGAGCAATTACGCGAGCGTGATATTCCGATGCTGACCAAGGTGATCCCGTTCCCGTTCCGGGCTGCCATTTTTAAGGGCCGGGGACATTATTTGTGTCTGCGTAAGTTTGAACATAAAATAAACAGAAGAGACTTCGCAACGCCGAAGGAAGATTTAATTACAGCGGCCCAGATGATCGTCTGGCTGACGTTGACGGAAACCGGTGATGATGAAGAGCTGAATCTGAGCAATCGTGGGGGAGATTTTTGGGAAACGGTGGCCAGTGATTCGGAGTCCTGTCTTGGTCGTTCTTGTCCATGGTTCCGCAAATGCTTTTATCATCGTGCGCGCCACGAGGCGGGAATAGCCGATGTGGTCATTACGAATCATTCCAAGCTGTTCACGGACGTAAAAGCGAGTCATCAGCTGTTGCCGAGCTATGAGCATCTGGTGATTGATGAAGCGCATCATCTGGAGGAAGTCGCTGGTAAGCACCTGGGAATGCATATGAAATATTTCACACTCGTGCATACCCTGACCCGATTGTTCAAGGATAGCAAGAACGGACAATTGCCTTCGCTGCGTCAGCAGTTGGCAAAGTCGGGGCATGAAAAATCGACGGATTGGGCTTCTACCATCGACCAGCTGTATCCGCTCGTGCTGGAGGTCAAGGAGACTTGGGATATGCTGAGCGACAAGCTGTTTGGCATGCTGCCGGAGCGAAGTGATGCAACACCGGGCGAAACAGGGCAGTTTTCTTCCCGTCTCAAGCCGTCGGCCAAGCCTGCCAAGTGGGATCAGGCGACTGCGCTGGAAAATCAGCTTTATGTAACGATGAGCGAAATTTTGCGCAAGGGCGACAAGCTGATGCTCGACGTGAAAGAAGAACATGACGATTATGCGGCTGACAGTCTCATTACGGATATTACGGGGCTGCTCAAGGATTTGGCAGGCATCAGGGAAAGCTTGCGCTTTTTCATGCGGATGGATGATGAGACGACCGTATATTGGCTCGAAGCGAGTGGGCAATTCCGCAGCAAGTCGCTACAATTTTATGCGGTGCCCGTCGATGTAAGCCGCCAACTGAAAGAAATGTTTTTTGACAAAAAAAGGAGCATTATTCTGACGTCTGCTACCTTGTCGGTGGATAAGTCGTTTCAGTACATGACCGATCAGCTCGGCTTGCAGGAGGCCGCAGATCAAGGGCGGCTGATGACTACGCAGCTCCCCTCACCCTTTAACTACAGGGATCAGGTGCTGTTAGTCATTCCAAGGGATTTTCCGAGCGTGAAGGGCAGTGTAGGAGATGAGCATTTTGTAGATATGCTCGTCAGCTCACTAGGTGCGACTGCTCAAGCGACGCGGGGGAGAATGCTCGTTCTCTTTACCTCCTACCGCATGCTCCGGCAGGTGTATGAGCCGCTCAAGGAGGCGTTGTCTTCCAGCGACATCACCGTGCTGGGGCAGGGTGTGGACAGTGGGAGCCGCAGCAAGCTGACCCGACGTTTCCAGGAAGCCAAAGCTTCTGTGTTGCTGGGAACCAGCAGCTTTTGGGAAGGCGTCGATATTCCGGGCAAGGCACTGACGTGTCTGGCCATCGTCCGCTTGCCGTTCCAACCGCCCAATCACCCGCTGCTGGAGGCTAAAAGTGAGCTGCTTCAGCAGCAGAAGAAGAATCCTTTTATGAAGCTGTCTGTTCCACAGGCTGTTATTCGATTCAAACAGGGATTTGGACGTTTGGTACGTACAGCGAGCGACCACGGGGTAGTTATCGTTTACGATACGCGTGTGATCGAATCCTATTATGGGAAGCACTTTTTGTACTCGTTACCGGGACCAAAAATGGAGCATATGCCGACGGAGCAAATGGTGCCCCGCATCGCCGAGTGGCTCCAATCCGCCCCGGAGACAGAGGCATAACGGACGGACATCTAAACATGTCCGTTACAATTAGGGGGAGCATGTATGAAATCAGATAAAATTTCAGAGGCTGTCGTACGGAGGTTACCCGTATATTTACGTTATCTGAATGCACTGAACAAACGGGAGGTGGCTACGGTCTCTTCCCAGGAGTTAGGACAAAGACTGGATTTGAATCCGGCTCAAATTCGTAAGGATCTTGCGTATTTTGGAGATTTTGGCCGTAAGGGTATCGGCTATGATGTTACTTATCTTATCGAGAAAATACGCCATATCCTGAAAATCGACCAGCAAATTAACGTGGTATTGGTCGGAGCAGGTAATTTGGGGCAAGCCCTTTCGAATTATAATGCTTATTTAAAAGACAATATGAAAATTGTGGCAGTATTTGATGCTGTCCCAGATAAGGTCGGAACCAAGATCAATACGCTGGTTGTACAACCAATGGATGAACTGGAAGCGACCGTGAAGGAACAGAACATTCGGATCGGGATTATTACCGTACCGGATTTTGAGGCGCAGAACGTGGCTGACAGGCTCATAAATAGCGGAATTGGAGCGATTTTGAACTTTGCGCCGACCACTCTCAAGGCACCGGCAAATATTCGAATACATGCCACAGATTTTACAACAGATTTGTTGAGCCTCGCTTATTATTTGGAAGACGGAAAGGAAGATATGCAACATGACGGCGAATAAATGGATGATTAAAAACGGCTCTTTTGCCGTGAACAGACCGGAAGCGGGGGTAATCCACGGCTATATGATCGTGGAGGACAGCCGTATTACCTATATTGGCGAGACTTTGCCAGCGGGTGAGGAAGAGACGGAAGTGATTGATGGTAACGGGCTGCTATTTTTACCTGGCCTGATAAATACACATGGTCATGCGGCGATGTCTCTGCTGCGCGGGTATGGGGACGATCTGGCTCTTCAAGTATGGCTTCAGGAAAAAATGTGGCCGATGGAAGCCAAGTTTACGTCTACGGATGTATACTGGGGTACGTCCTTGTCCGTGCTGGAAATGCTGAAAGGCGGTACAACCACCTTTTTGGACATGTATGATCATATGGACGAGGTGGCTCGTGTAGCTGAAGAGTCCGGCATCCGTGCCAGTCTGATGCGTGGAGCGATTGGATTATGTTCGGAGGAAGAGCAGCGGATCAAGCTGGCTGAGGCTGTGAATTTTGCGCGTAATTGGCATGGAAAAGCAGACGGTCGCATTACGACTATGATGTCTCCGCATGCGCCGTATACGTGTCCGCCTGCGTTTATCGAAAAATTCGTACAGGCTGCGCATGATCTGGACTTACCGTTGCATACGCATATGTCCGAAACAATTGCCGAAGTAGAGCAAAACGTACGCGACTACGGCTTGCGTCCGGTTGCGCATTTGGATAAGCTTGGCTTTTTCTCTCGTCCATCGCTTGTTGCCCATGCTGTTCATTTGAATGACGAAGAAATAGCTTTGCTGGCTGAACGTGGTGTAGCGGTTTCGCATAATCCGGGCAGCAACTTGAAGCTGGCGAGCGGTGTGGCAAGAGTGCCCGATCTGCTCCGTGCAGGCGTTGCTGTCTCTCTCGGAACAGATGGTCCTGCCAGTAACAATAACCTGGATATGTTTGAGGAAATGCGTCTGGCTGCACTCATTCACAAGGGAGTATCTGGCGACCCAACCGCAGTTCCTGCGGGTGAGGCGTTGCGTCTGGCAACAGAGTACGGAGCGAAGTCGATTGGCTTGAATGAGGTAGGGGCGCTTGCAGCAGGCAACAAGGCTGACTTTATCGCGCTTGATCTCAATCAGGCTCATTTCTTGCCACATACGGATCTCATTTCTCATGCCGTATACTCTGCAAGCGCCAAAGACGTGACCCATGTATGGGTAGACGGTCGTCAGGTTGTAAAAAACGGTGAGTGCCTGACTATGGATGAGGAACGTATCAAGCATGAGGCACAAGCCGCCTTTGAAGGACTGCTGTCGCGCTAATTCAGGTGTCACATCCCCTTAGAGAGGAAGCACAGGTTTGAAAAATAAGAAAAAATGGATAGTGGTCGCCCTTTTGGCCGTCATACTGATCCTGGTCAGCATTTTCTGGTATTATTCCTATGTTACTCAAGACCAGGTGACTGAGAGAAATGCCGCTATCGTAAAGGCCAAGCAATCGGGTGGTCTGGTTAGCACGACTCAGACGTGGAAGTCGGTGTGGGATCAGGTATACTGGGTGGTTCAAGGGAAAAATGCCCAGAATGAAAATATTATGGTGTGGGTCCCTTTTCAAAAAGTGGAGGGTCAACCGAATGTGCCTGTGGCAGATAATAGTGGTGTTCATACCGAGCTACTGAAAAACGGAGTCGACGAGCAACAAATGACAGCGATGATCCAGCAGCAGCTTCCGGGTATAGATATTGTAAGGCTTGATCCGAGTGTATTTAACGGTCAATATGTGTGGCAGTTGTTTTACGATGACGGCAGTCATCATTACTATACTTTTTATCGCTTCTCGGATGGGGGATCGATGGGGGTAAAGTATACTTTGCCTAATAATTGAGCTGGTGTGAGGAGTGGCTGAAGGTGGTGGTGTGGGAGCGCTTCGTGGTCCATTTGATCTTACGATCGCTGTTGCTACGGGATTCTTTGATGATATGAAACATTTCAAGGTAAGAATCCCATAGCAAAGGCGAACGCTTCGCTTCTTCAGATTCAAATGGCCCACTCCGCTGGCTGGCTGCAATGGAGTCACTCCAAACACCACTCTTTTCATGGGAGGTGGGGGTAGGGGGTCACGGACGCCGCTGCGCTTGTCTCCGTTTTGGGTTTTACACCAAACCAATTCTATACGAATTGGAAAATAGTTTTTACTTAAAAAGCTATGTGACTTTAGAAGACAATGTGTTATAAAAAGAATGACTAGTTTGGAATGATTGAAGACTAAAAAGACGTAAACACGATTTTTCGTATTTACGTCTTTTTAGTTTTTTGTTTGGTAAGTATTTATTATAGTATCTTTTGTATTTCCCTTAAACAGGTTAAATATGAAGTCTATTACATAGATCATGATATTTTTCGTTAAAATGGTTTAATTATAAATGCAGACTAACGTAACCCATAATTTTGTGGCTATGTTATCATGACTACTTATACAAAAAGGAGATTCATGAACATGGGTAAAGTGGATGGGAAAGTAGCATTAGTAACGGGTGGGGGTCAAGAAATTGGACGGGCTATAGCTTTACGCCTCAGTCAAGATGGCTTCGCAGTGGCAGTCGTGGATTTGAATGAAGAAACGGCCCAAAGTGTTGCTGGTGAGATTACAAAGGCAGGAGGGCGCTCGCTTGCGCTTAAAGTCGATGTTTCCAACCGGGATCAGGTTTTTGCCGCTGTAAAGGAAGCATCTAAAAAACTTGGTGGCTTTGATGTCATTGTAAATAACGCGGGGATTGCTCCCGCCAAGCTGTTGCAGGATGTCACGCTAGCTGATTTTGACAAGCTGTTCCACATCAATGTGACCAGTGTACTTTGGGACATTCAGTCAGCCGCCGCCAAGTTCAGGGAGCTGGGCCATGTTGGTAATGCCAATTTGGGTATTTACTCCGCCACCAAATTTGCAGTTCGTGCCCTACACAAACCGCGAGGTAATAAAGCTCTTATAAATGCAGTGTAGGTGCTGTATGCAAATTCTTGTATAGACAACCTGCTTGTAAAAGCATGAGTAACTGAAAAAATGCAAAGAAAGCCGAAATAAGCTAAAGTAAATATAGAGAATAGAAGTAATGAAAAAGACGTAAATACGATAAAATTCGTATTTGCGTCTTTTTAACTAGCAAGCACGCGAAGCATCCTTACCTACCCAACTTCCCTCCTAAGGCAAATTCATCTTTATGGCTGTGCAGTAGCGGAGTGGAAGATTTGAATCTGAAGAAGCGATAGCGTTCGCCTTTGCCGCCGGATTTTCTCCATAAGAATCTATTCGAAAAAAATCCGGCGGCAACAGCGATCGTAAGATCAAATCATTCACGGAGCGTCTCCCACCACCATAACCAAACATTTTGCCCAACCACAACTCACCCACACATTGCCTTCGATATTAGATATACGTTATGATATACTATATTTTATAGGTGATAGACAAAAATGATAGATAAAGACTTGCTGATCACTGTTAGATCATGCAGTCTGATTTATTTGTTGACATTCGTCCCGTTTCTTCTGTGTTTTACAATTTGAGAGGAGGATGTTATTTGAAATTACGTGCAGTTCCTATCGTTGTTGCTGCGGTTCTGGCAGCATCGCTGTTGTTTGGAGGATGGTTCATTTACCGTCAGGTTACAATGCAGAGTCCTCTGGAAAAACTGGTTTCCCAATATCCCGGCGTGACAAGCGCTCAAATAGATATTAAACCGGATCAGGTTGTTTTGAATCTGGATCTCAAACCGCAGGCAGATGTTGCCGGATTGGTCAATATAGTTAAGCAAAAAGGACAGTCCATCATTGGCGGCCGTACAGTTAAGCTGGAAATTGCGGATCACTCCAATCCAGCGTTGAACCAGTGGTGGTCTGAGGCCATGTTTCCGGTAGCGGAAGCGATGGAAAATAAAAAATACACCCAAATTTCATCTACCGTCGAGCAGATGAAAAAGAAAAAAACTGGTATCGAGGCCGATACCGATATGGATTCAAACAACGTCTATATCCGACTCAGCGAAGGCAAAGCGACCAAGTTTATCGTTTTGCCACGTCAATCTCAGCAAATGGGGGTATGGCCTAATGCCTAGATGGATCAAGGAAACACTAATCGGCATTGTGCCGGTGACCATTATATTTCTCATTTTTATCGGGGTGAATATTATCCCTTTTCTTATTGCAGGTTTGATGCTCAGCGGCTTGTTAATGCTCATGCATGCACGTGGAGGCTTGGCTGTAGGGGCCGGACAAGAACGTAAACGTAAAAAGAACAGCCCGGACAAGCTGACTTTTGAGGAAATCGGCGGGCAAGAAAGCGCCAAGCAGGAGCTGCGCGAAGCGCTGGATTTTTTGAATCGGCATGATGAAATTTCCAAGTTTGGCATTCGTCCATTAAAAGGTGTTTTGCTTACAGGCCCTCCGGGAACCGGGAAAACACTGATGGCGAAAGCAGCTGCGCACTATACCAATTCTGTATTTGTTGCCGCTTCAGGCAGTGAGTTTGTTGAAATGTACGTAGGTGTTGGTGCAGGCCGTGTCCGTGAGCTATTTCGGGAGGCCCGCACTCGTGCAGCCAAGGAAAAGAAGGAAAATGCTATTATTTTTATTGACGAGATTGATGTAATTGGCGGCAAGCGTGAGGGTGGACAGCAACGTGAATATGACCAAACCTTGAATCAGTTGTTGACTGAAATGGATGGCATCTATTCAGTAGATACTCCGCGCATTTTGATCATTGCGGCTACAAACCGTAAAGAAATGCTGGACAGCGCCTTAACGCGTCCGGGGCGTTTTGACCGTCATATTCAAGTGGATTTGCCTGACAAGAAGGGCCGTCTTCATATTCTTAAAATCCATGCCAAAAACAAACCGATTCAGGAAGATACGAATCTGGACAAAATTGCTGAGGAATCTTACGGGTTTTCCGGAGCACAGCTGGAAAGTGTCATGAACGAAGCAGCGATCTATGCGATGAGACAGGAACAGGAAATGATTGCGCAAAAGCATCTGTCGATGGCGATTGACAAGGTGATGATGGGTGAGAAAACGGATCGTGAATCAACACTGGAAGAGAAAAAACGTGTAGCGATTCATGAACTGGGACATGCTATTATGGCTGAAATCGTTCGTCCCGGCAGTGTCAGCCAGGTAGCGCTCAGCCCGCGTGGGAAAGCGCTCGGCTATGTGCGGCACAATCCACAGCAAGAGCATTATTTGTATACCAAGCAGTTCCTGGAGGAGCAGATCATGATCTCGCTCGCAGGAGCTGCGGCGGAAGAAATGTACTATGGCGGTCGCAGTACAGGCTCTAGTAACGATTTTGAGCAGGCGCTGAACATTGTTCATACGATGATGACTTCCGGTTTGACTTCACTCGGCATTATTAACATGGAAATGGTAACAAAAGAAGAGCTCATGCGTGAAAATGGTGAGATTATGGACGACCTGCATAACCGTACTTTAGAGCTTCTCGAAAAGCATCGTCCAGTGTTCGACAACTCTCTTGACATCCTTATGAAGGAAGAAACCCTGTCCGGGGATCAATTTAGATGTCAATTTAGTGAAAATGCTCTATTACCAGCATAATTTTTTGTGCTGGTTATTTTTTTTTACTTTTAGTCCGTGCTAAGATATTATTAGCTATTGGGACATAAACATGTATTTTTCGACAAAGAAGGATACAATATATGAGAGTGACCAGGAAAGGGTGGAGTAAAGAACCATGCAATTTAAAAAAATCGGCGTCATCGGCGGCGGCACCATGGGACAGGGTATTTCTGAAATGCTCGCGTCCAAAGGAATTGATGTGCTGTTGGTAGAGCAGACACCAGAGAAACTAGACTACGCCTACAATATGATTGAAACGAGTCTAGACAAGCAACTGGAAAAATGGGCTATCACACAAGCGGAGAAAAAATTGATTTTATCCCGCATCCAGAAAGTTTCCCATTTGGCTGAGCTGGGCAGCTGTGACATGGTCATTGAGACCATTACAGAAAATCTGGACGAGAAGAAAGCTGTTTTCCAAGAGCTGGACCATGTGTGTCCAAGTAACATTATTCTTGCAAGTAATACATCCACGCTGAGCCTGACCGAGCTTGCCAGCTCGACCAAGTATCCTGAGCGTGTTATTGGCATGCACTTTATCTATCCAGTATCCCGCATTGATCTTGTAGAAATTATTCGTGGCTTGAAAACTTCGGACGATACGTTTGAAAACACCAAGATGTTCGTTGAAGAAATAGTAGAGAAAAAAGGGGTTATGATTTATGAATCCCCAGGCTTCGTAACAAGCCGCATCATCTGCCTGCTGATCAATGAAGCAGCTCACGTTCTTCAAGAGGGCGTTGCTTCTGCTGAAGATATCGACGATGCTATGCGAATCGGCTACAGCTTCCAAAACGGTCCTTTGGAAATGGCTGACCGCTTTGGTCTGGATTCCGTTTTGGCTGCTCTGGAGCGTATGTTCCGTGAATTCGGCGAATTAAAATATCGTCCGTCCATCGTCCTGAAGAAAATGGTACGTGCAGGTAATCTGGGCGTCAAATCGGGCGAAGGTTTCTTTAAGTACGACAAGGATGGTGACCGGATATGAAAATTCTCGTAATTAATGCAGGGAGTTCTTCCCTGAAATACCAGTTATATGATATGACGGACGAGTCTGTTCTGGCAAAAGGATTGGTAGAGCGCATCGGTATGGATTCTTCCATCCTGACGCATAAGCCGACCGACAAAGAAGAATACACTGAGGTTAGCGAAATTCTGGAGCATACTACAGCGATTCGTAAAGTGCTGAATGCACTCACGGATGCGGAACATGGTGTAATCTCCAGCACTAGCGAAATTCAGGCTGTGGGCCACCGCGTTGTTCATGGAGGCGAAATCTTCAAGCAGTCAGCACTTGTAACGCCTGAAGCGAAGAGTGAAATCCGCCGCTTGTTCGACCTTGCGCCATTGCATAACCCGGCTTCCATGATGGGTATTAAAGCGGCTGAATTGAATATGCCAGATGTACCGCAGGTTGTTGTATTTGATACCTCATTCCATCAAACCATGCCTGAAAAAGCTTATATGTACGCTATTCCAAGAGTGTTGTACAATAAGTACAAGGTTCGTCGCTACGGTGCGCATGGTACTTCCCATGATTATGTAAGCAAGGAAGCTGCCAAATTCATCGGTCGTCCTTTGGAGGAGTTAAAAATCATCACTTGCCACATTGGTAACGGCGGCAGTGTCACAGCAGTTCAAGGCGGTTTGTCTGTAGATACTTCCATGGGTATGACTCCACTGGAAGGACTTATGATGGGGACACGTAGTGGTGATTTGGACCCGGCAATCGTGCCTTACGTGATGAATAAAGAAGAATTGACGGTCAATGAAGTCAACTCCATGCTGAACAAGCACAGTGGACTTTTGGCTATCTCCGGTATCAGCAGTGATATGCGTGAAATCACGGAAGGTATGGAAAAAGGCGAAGCTAATTCTACATTGGCATTTGAAATGTATGAATATCGTCTGCGCAAATATATTGGTTCGTATGCCGCGGCAATGAACGGGGTAGACGTGATTGTATTCACGGCAGGTGTAGGCGAAAACTCCGTCGTTCTGCGTAAGAGAGTGTTGGAGCAACTGACATTCCTCGGTATCGAGCTGGATGATTCGTTGAACGCTATTCGTTCTGGTGAGCCTCGCCGGATTACAACAGCAAATTCGAAGGTTGAAGTATTGATCGTTCCGACGAACGAAGAGCTGGTTATTGCCCGCGACACGTTCCGCCTCGTTCAGTAGCTCGACCCAAAGAGTAAACTTTATGCATACGGGCTATCACTTAAAATAGGTTCCGTATGCGCCAAACAGCGAGAGCAAACAGCCTGACCCAGGGGGAAGGGCTGTTTGATTTTCGGTTAAGAGGAGAGAGACTGTCATGACGAATAAAAGTACGATTGCCCTAGTGGGCCGCCATGTAGGGGAAACGGTTACAATCGGCGCTTGGGTAAATAATAAACGATCTAGCGGTAAAATCCAGTTCCTGCAACTGCGCGATGGTACTGGATACATTCAAGGGGTTATCGTGAAAAGCGAGGTGTCCGAGGACATTTGGAATGATGCCAAATCCTTGACACAAGAAAGCTCTTTGTATGTTACCGGAGTTGTGCGCGAAGAACCGCGTAGCCAATCCGGTTTTGAATTAACGGTAACGGGCATTGAAATCATTCATTTGACAGAAAACTACCCGATCACTCCAAAAGAACACGGTGTAGATTTCCTGATGGATCACCGTCACCTGTGGCTGCGTTCCGCCAAGCAACGCGCGGTTCTGATCGTACGGGCGGAAATTATCCGTGCGGTACAGGAATTCTTTAACGGCAATGGCTTCACAAAGGTGGACCCGCCGATTTTGACACCTTCTTCCGCAGAAGGCACAACAGAACTGTTCCATATCAAATATTTTGACGAGGATGCTTATCTGACACAAAGCGGACAGTTGTATATGGAAGCGGCAGCCATGGCGCTTGGCAAAGTCTACTCGTTTGGTCCAACCTTCCGTGCGGAAAAGTCCAAAACACGTCGTCACCTGATTGAGTTCTGGATGATCGAGCCGGAGATGGCTTTTGTAGATCATGAGGAATCTTTGCGCGTACAGGAGCAGTTTGTGGGTCATATCGTACAATCAGTGCTGAAAAATTGTGCAAAAGAGCTTGAAACGATCGGGCGCGATGTTTCGAAGCTGGAGCAAATTCAGGGAGAATTCCCGCGCATTACGTATGATGAGGCGATTGCTTTCCTTCAAGGAGAAGGATTCGATATCCCTTGGGGCGAGGACTTTGGCGCTCCGCATGAAACGGCTATTGCTGAGAGATATAACAAGCCAGTGTTCATTACACATTGGCCGACTCACATTAAGGCATTTTATATGAAGCCTGATCCAACCCGTCCAGAGGTTGTCCTGTGCGCCGATATGATCGCTCCTGAAGGCTACGGCGAAATTATCGGGGGCTCCCAACGGATTGATGATCCGGCCTTGATGGAAGAACGTTTCAACGAGCATAACTTGGCGCGTGAAGCTTACCAATGGTATATGGATCTGCGCACCTACGGCACCGTTCCGCATTCCGGCTTTGGACTGGGACTGGAGCGTACGGTAGCATGGATTTGTGGACTAGATCATGTACGTGAAACGATTCCGTTCCCACGTATGCTGTATCGTCTGTATCCGTAACCGATGACCGGATCATTCGACAAGACATCAGCGGCAGAGTGGGCGGAGGGAGTAGCCTTTGCTATGGAAGCCGGAATGGTCCAGATTCCCTACGCTCTGCTCAAGCATTACCGGACGCTTCGGCTGACGGACGGAGAGATGCTTCTGCTTATGCAGTTGCTTGCTTTTAAACAAGCCGAACGTAATGAATTTCCAACCTGGGAGCAATTGCAGGCACGTATCGGATGTACAGCGAACGAAATCGGGCTCTATTTCAGCAAGCTGATGAAGGAGGGTTTTCTGCGGATTGATACTGTGGAAGACCGCAACTCATCCGTGCAATTTGAACGCTACAATCTAACGGGGCTGTACCGTAAGCTGGCGGAATGTATGATACCCGAGCGCACGGAGCAAAGCGATGACGATGATATTTTGTTTGCCGGAAAAACGGATGTGCTCAATGGGATATCGGAGTCTCCGCCTTCGGAGGAACGGAATATGTTCACGATTTTCGAGAAGGAATTCGGCCGACCGTTGTCACCGATGGAATACGAGACGATCACCAGTTGGGTGGATCAGGATCGGTATCTGGAGGAGCTGATTTTGCTGGCCTTGAAGGAAGCGGTGTTTGCGGGGAAGGTGCATTTCCGGTATATTGACCGCATTTTGCTGGAGTGGAGCCGAAACCGTGTCCGTAATGCACAAGATGCTAAGGAATACGCTCAGCGTTTCCGTGGCGGCGGACGCAGTTAAAGCGATAGACTGAGGGTTTTCAGGCAGCAGCAAGGTTTACATGATATGCTTGATTAAAGTGACAAAAAAAGTTAAATGAATACAATTAAAATATTTGAGCAAACAGCAGCTTAGCGATAGAGGACACGCTACTCCGGGAGGAGGGTGTGTCCTTTTTTAAATATTTTTTTCGAAATATGCAGGGGGAGGAAATTCTCCGGCGTCTATAGTATTGGGAAGGGGGAGAGCGTCATTGATATAGAGAGAATCATTGAACGAATACGGTCTGGTGACCGGCAGGCGTTCCGTGAGATAGTAGAGCTGTATAGCAAGCATGTGTTTCATGTGGCCTATTCGGTACTGCATGATAGCAAAGAAGCGGAAGATGCCGCGCAGGAAGCGTTCGTTCAGGTGTATAAGTCTCTCCCCCAGTACCGGAACGAAGGTTTTAAAACGTGGCTGACCCGAATTGCGCTCCACAAGGCGCTGGATATCAAGCGCAAACAGGACAGGCGGCCCGCAGAGCTTATAGATGTGACAGAAACCCTCGTACAGCTCCCTTCCCGGGACGAGGATGTGCTGGTCCGTCTGATCCGCGAGGAGCGAAATGTGGAATTATCGCAAAAAATTGCCCAGCTGCCCCAGCAGCATCGGGATATTATCCAAGCCTATTATATGCAGGGCAAAACCTACGACCAAATTGCAGAAGAGACGCAGGTAGCCTTAAAAACAGTAGAGTCCAGACTCTACCGGGCACGGCAGTGGATTCGAAATCACTGGAAGGAGGAGGAATGGCAATGACTGACCAACATGATAAACCGTGGACTAAAGGGCAGATGAATGACTGGCACGCTTATATTACAGGACTTTGTACAACAGAGGAATCCGCACGGCTGGAAAAGCTTCTGCTGGAAGATGAGCAGGCGCTGGCTTTATATCTTGTTGCATTGGAGCAACTGGAGTCGACATTGGAAGATTGTTCTGCCTGGACGGATACGGAGCGCTTCACAGATCAGGTAATGGCTACTCTTCCCGATAAGGAAGCAGAATCGAATCAAGCCATTTTCAAAAAACGCCGTTGGTTTGAAAAGCCTGCGTTTCACTACGTAGTGGCGGCAAGCTTGACGCTAATTCTACTGTCTAGCGGTGCTTTTGATAAAATGATGCCGCAAACCAACGGTAAGACCGTTCCTCCGAAAAAACGCGTCTCCTACAGTGAAGAGGTTATGCGGGCTACGACAAGCTGGCTCGACAAATTAAAGCCCTGAAATCAATGAAAGTGGCAGATAAAAAGGTTTAAATTCAAACCTTCAGATGAGGATTTTTATCAATATCGCAAGATTAGAAAGGAAGTGTAGCGGTGCCTTATACAGAACGAAGCAAGCTCCTGGCATTTCTGTTGAACATTATTCCAGGTGTGGGACACTATTACTGGACCAGAAAAGCCAATGCGTTTGTATACACTATTTTGTTTTTCGGATGTATGGCTGGGGGATTATTTTTTTCGGTGATAGCGAGTGACGAATTGCCTTTATTGGCCAGTATGTTTGTTGCCGCCCTTTTCTGGGGGCTGAGTATGCTGCATATCATTATTAGCTTGCTGCGTTATGATCCTCGTGCGGTCGCTGCTCCATATCCCCCTCATGCAGGCCCTAATCCATATGGCTTTTACCCCCAAGGTGCGCCTTATGGAGATAGAGGCTTGGCGGGCGAGGCTCCGGAGGGAGCGCAGAACGCGGATACGGTTATACCAGAAGCAGGAGCGGATTTTGACGCAGGCTACCATCAATTTGCGCAGGGACACTACGGATTGGCAGGTTCGCCTGCTTTTCAAAAAGGCTCGGACAATGAACGCTTTTTCACCATATTGCTATCGTTTATCCCGGGATTGGGACACCTTCATTTGGGGCTGATGCAGCGTGGTTTGTCTTTTCTGCTGTCCTTCTTTGGCTTTGGAGCGATTCTCGTCTTTATTACCAGTATCTCACACGAATCCGGATTTATGGCGTTTGCGGGCGTGCTGCCGATCATCTGGCTGTATTGTATGTTTGATGCGGTGCAGCATGTACACCGTAAACAAGCGGGAGAAATCCTTCAGGATCGGACTTTGTTTGAAGAACTGGAGCACGGAAGAGTCGAGGGGCGGCGAAGCAAAATGCTGGCTACCATTTTATCGGTATTTCCCGGGGCGGGACATATGTATATCGGTTTGCAAAAACGGGGGCTTCAGCTCATGCTTCTGTTCTTAGGCGGTATTTATGTGCTGGATGTGCTGCATTTGTCCCTCTTTTTGTTCCTGATTCCGGTGGTCTGGTTTTATAGCTTTTTTGATGCATTGCAGCAAGTAAGCCGCTATGGACGGGAACCGTTAATTGACAAGCCTGTGATCGATATGTTTGCTCAATATCACCGATGGGTAGGCCTGGGGTTGCTATTGCTGGGTGTGTATTACATCTTGATCAACGTACTTGTTCCTACTCTGGATCGTCTGTTTCCGAACGGAGAGGTTTATAATATGGTTGACATGTATCTACGGACGATTATCGTATCCTTATTGCTGATTGGCGGTGGTATTTGGATGATGATCGGTAATTCCAAATCTAAACGGGTGAAGGAGAAATAATAGGATGGATACTGAGTTTTCAAAGAGTGAGGCTCCCTTTAAGGGAGTCGATCATCCTCATGGTGATATAGGAGGCTCCACAGGCATATTTGGTACATCATCCAACAAAAGCAGCTCCTCCAAAACACCAAACGCCCCGGCAGGGGTATGGAAGGTCGGAAGACTGTCGATGGGACTTTTTTTGGTCTTGTTGGGAGGGGTAACGTTTGCTTCCAAGTTTTGGGGAGCGGGCATATTGGATCAGGCGTTGACGTGGTGGCCTATCGTTTTTGTTCTGCTGGGGCTTGAAATTTTAATGTATACGGCGTGGCAAGGAACACGTGAGCGCATCCGTTATGACCTGTTCAGTATGTTTATTACGGCGGTCTTGGTTTTTTGTTGTATTGGTTTTGCTTTGGTCAGTTCACTGGGACTTACTTCGCAAGTCAGGGATATGATGAGCTCGGTTCAGGAAACAAGGCTCCTTCCTGATTGGCATGAAAAAATGCCTGCTGGAGTGACCAAGATCATCGTGCAGGGTGAAGATCCCTATGCGGTCAAAATTGATGCAACCACCTCACCGGAGGTGCATGTGTTCGGAAGCTATGTCTACACAGGCAACGAGGATGAACTAAAAGGACAGGAGATGTATCAGACAAAGCATATTGGTGATACACTGTATGTGCTACTGGGCCAAATCCCGACACGTTTTATGCAACCCCAGCATCAGCTCGACGTTACGATTGCTGTACCCGAGGGGATTACGGTTACCGTGCGCGATAATCAGGGAAATGTAATTGAAAAATAGGAGGGAAAACAATGATATCATTAAATCCTGATACACTTACAGGGCGTGAAAATTATAAGCTGTTATCCGGAAGCATTATACCAAGACCGGTAGCCTTTGTGACGACACTGAGCAGTGAAGGGGTGCTGAATGGTGCGCCGTTCAGTTATTTTTCCATCGTAGCTTCCGAGCCGCCGCTGCTGTCTGTGTCTGTACAACGTGTCGATGGGGTGTCCAAAGATACAGCACGTAATGCGATAGAGCAAAAAGCCTTTGTCGTACATATAACGGATGAGGACAATGTGGGAGCGGTGAATGTGACGGCTTCCCGTCTGTCGCCGGAGGAAAGCGAAATCACACTGGCTGGACTTACGTCGGTGAAAAGTACAAAAATCGTGGTTCCCGGTGTGGCTGAAGCGAAAATACGCATGGAATGTGTCTTGGAGCAGGCAATACCGCTTGGGGGCACTGAGGATACACCTGCCTGTGATCTGCTGATCGGGCGTGTGGTGCAGTATCATTTGTCCGAGGAAGCGTATCAAAATACATACGTGATCGCCAAGGAGCTGCGTCCGGTGAGCCGTTTGGCCGGAAATGATTATGCGAAGCTGGGAGAGCAATTCAGGCTGGAGCGTCCCCAATAGGGGACGTTGCTTTTTTACGTAACAAACGTCCTACAGGCAGGAGCGGATGGCATAGCAGTCATTTCAGCCATCTCATGGGCAGAAGCCCATGTGAAGCTGCACAAAGCCTCAAGAGCATCCTTTTCTCGCAGCGTACAATAATCACAGATCAGATGCACCTGCACATGAATGATACAAAAGGCAGTCCGGGACTTTTGTTTCACGTCCAAGGCTGCCTTTGCAATAAAAAAGAGAACGCCCTCTCCCCCCGCTTTCTCTGGGGCTACGTTCTCTGCATTCGCGATTTGCACTTTCTAATTAAAGCAGGCTCAAGTATATAAGCTGAACTCGAAAAATGAACATCAAAACGAAGTAGGCGGAATGGTGCTGTACAAGCGAAGCGGTCGCGATGGGAAGCACCATCCGGCTGCGTAATGGCGCAATAGGTAACTGTTGAGTTCAACTTATATAACAAGCTGTTCATCAACATTAAGGTTTCAGCAGCAGGGAACGATACGTCGTTTCAAACAAAAATTCAAACGCCTCCAGATGCTTTTTAGCCTCAAACACATCACGCCCCCACGCATAAATGCCGTGGTTACGCAGCAAAATTCCTGGCACCTGATCATTCAGTACACCCGGCACCAACTTGGCAATCGAAGCAATATCCGCGTAATTCGGCAGCACAGGAATATCAATCGCAGCATTTTCCTCCCAAATGTTAAAAGCCTTAATGAGTTCAATGCCTTGCACAGGTACAGAGCCCTGTTCCCCGTAATATTCAGAAATAAGATTGTTGAACACAGTATGCACATGGAAAACGGCTCCGCAGCCTGTCAGACGGTAAATCTCACAATGAATCAGCGTCTCGGCGCTTGGCTTGAGATTTGTGGCTTCTGCCGCTTTTCCGAGCTGGTCCACAAACAGAAAATCCTCTGGTGTCCGCTTGGTTTTATCCTTGCCGCTGGCGGTAACTGCAAAATAAAATTGTTCGGGATGAAAATCCCCGATCCGTATTGACAAATTGCCGCTCGTGCCGGGGAACCAGTTGCGAGATGCAAATAGCTCCTTGACATCAGCGAGTTCTTCCAGTGCGCGGCGTTTTTCTTCCAACGTAATGTCTGCCAAGCTAAAGCTCATTTACAGCACCCCTTGCTCCTGTTTTTGTTTTAAATCCTTAATAATGTCGTCAAATGTTTCAAAGGGTACATGCGGCACGCCCAACTCCTGACACTTTAAAGTCAGGTGTGAGCGGGAGTACACGAGGTCAGCAATTTTGGCTCCTTCAAAATCCGTCAGGCTGTCCCCGATCAAAATTCGTTCGTACTGCTCAGCAGGGTATTGACGAATCACGGTTGTTTTGCACATACCGCAGTCGTTCGTACACGGTTCCTGACATACATGCGGCCACGTAATCTCAATATCGTTCCCCGAGAAATTGGCTCCATTGCAGTAAACGTGATCCTGTGGAATGTCGAAAGGCTCCAACAGAGGATCAATAAAGAAATCAATACCGCCGCTGGTGACAAAAAATTCAATATCCTGCTCCCGTACATAGTCCAAAAAACGGGCAAAGCCCTCGCGTATACCAGCTTGTCCAAGTACATAAGAGATGATTTCATCTTTTTGCGCTGAAGGCATCAGAGCGAACATGGCACCGACGCCTTCACGAATGGACGTGTGTCCGTTCACGATATTATGCATAATCGTCTCATAGCCCGCAGGCTGAAAATGCTTCATAATGGCAACAATATTGTCGCTGTTCGTAATCGTCCCGTCAAAATCGCAAAAAATGACGGGCTTCTTCGCTGTACTCATCGTTCGCCTCCCCACGTGTCGAGCGCGGATTGCAGCTCGGGGTGAGTGCAGGCGTATTCCGCCAGCGGCACAGCCTGACACACAGCTTCAATCGCCTGCACAAAGGCACGCCCGCCTGCTTCGGTGCCGAGCGGATGACCGTGAATGCCGCCTCCCGCGTTAACGACAACATCTGTGCCAAAATCACGCACAATTAACGGCACCAGGCCGGGGTGAATCCCTGCGGATGGCACAGGCATGCTGGCCTTTAGCGGCAGCTCAGGGGTGATCAGCTCATCGCGGATCGCCATGTTTTCCTCTCGCGGCATTGTCACCGAGCCGTAAGGGGAAGGGAAGAGCACGAGGTCAGCGCCAGCCAGCCGCATAAGCTGACCGAGCAGCACGGACGCCGAAATGCCGTAATGCGGCGAAGGGTAAGCAGCACCCGCCAACGAAGGGTGGGCTGCAATCGGCACCGATATAGCGGGATCGCTGCTGAGTTCATGCAGCACATCGTAGCCATAGGCCAGCACGTTGAACAGCAGTGCATTCGCGCCCGCGTTGATGGCTTTGAGGGCTTGTGCTTTGAGCTGTGAGGTCGGTCCGGTTAAATTAGCGGCATACAGCAGCTTTTTACCGGTTTCACGCTCAGCCGCCTCGGCGGCTTTGATGCAGGCTTCGACGCGTTTTTCAATCGGCGTCAGCGCATTTTCAAACAAAATCTCGTCGTCCTTGATCAGATCGACGCCGCCCAGGGCTTGTCGGGTAAACTGCTCGCTCAGTTCGTCCAGATTAAGACCAATCACTGACTTGAAAATGCTCATTAGCAGTGGACGGTCATATACGCCGAGCTGCTCACGCAAGCCGCTGATGCCAAATTTCGGCCCCGGAAAAGCGGAACGGAATGCTTCCGAGAAGCCCAGCTTCGTCAGCTTGATACGGCCGTCCATCGAAATTTTGCCGAAGACCGTCACCAGCAGTGCGGGAATGTCTCGGCTGAAATTGACATCCGGGTAAGCGATGGTCAGGTCGGCATACCGTTCACCGGGCCCTCCATCGTGAACGCCCACGGATTGAACCGAGCCGAGATGCTTTTGCATTGCGTTCCGCTTGGCTTGCGGCAGCTCCGTCCAGCTGCCCACCGTCATGCCGATGGCAATGGATTGGGCCTTTTTGTTAAAATCGGCTTTGTCATCGTATACCCGGTAGGTCGCTAAGCAATAGCTCATTCAATTCCCTCCTTTAGTACAGCTCCCATCTCACGGGATCGTTCAGCGCAACGCTGTACCGCTGCAATGACCGTTTCGTAGAAATCGCCTTTGTCCAGCGTTTCCAACGCGGCTACCGTCGAGCCATTGGGTGACATGATTTTGTGGCGCAGGGCAGAAGGCTCCTCGCCGGTTTGTTGTACCATGCGTGCTGCTCCAAGCGCGGTTTGCACTGTCAGCTCGTGTGCCTGCTCAGGAGTCAAGCCACCACGGATTCCCCCGGCAATCATGGCTTCCATCAAGTAGTAGACATAGGCAGGCCCACTTCCGGAAATCCCGGTCAAAACATCCATTTTCTCTTCTTCTATAACCGTTACCGTACCTACAGATTCGAATATCGTAAGTACGTTTTTACGCTGGTCTTCACTAATCTCCTTGGAAAAGCTGATGCCTGTGGCTCCCAGTCCAATCGAGCTGGATGTGTTCGGCATCGTCCGGGCGATGGGCTGCTTGCGGCCAAGCAACGTCTGCATCGTACGAATGGATAGTCCGGCGATCACCGAAATGATCAACTGCCCATCTGACAGGAGCGGACCGAGCTGTTCAAGGGCTTGTGCAGCATCCTTGGGCTTCATGGCAAGCACAATCACGGGAGAGCGGCGCAGCAGCTCGATTTTGGCGGCATCCTCGGTTTGGAACAGCACCCCATATTGCTGATGAAGTTCCTTCAGGCGTGCCTGATTGCTGCGGTTGATGACTGTAATACCGCCACGTTTGACAACGGAACGGGCCGTCATCCCGTGGATAATAGCCTCAGCCATCGAGCCTGCCCCAAAAAACGTAATTTGATCTTGAATTAAAGCCTTTGTTTGTGATTCACACATGGTTTCATAACCTCCAAGGATACGGATTGATAAATGATATTATTCCCTGATTTGTCCAGTACCGTACACGCGATATTTGGTTGAAGTCAGCGCAGGCAATCCCATTGGACCGCGAGCATGTAATTTTTGCGTACTGATCCCGATCTCGGCACCAAATCCAAACTCAAAGCCATCCGTGAAGCGGGTGGAGGCATTGTGATACACGGCTGCCGCGTCCACTTCTTGCAGAAAACGTTCGGCATGGGCTTCATTTGCGGTCACAATACATTCCGAGTGCATTGTACCGTACTGAGCAATATGCTCCAGCACTCCGTCCAAATGGTCTACTACCTTGATATTCATAATGTAATCATTATACTCGGTGCCATAATCCTCTTCCGTGGCTGGAACAGCCCAAGGAACCAGTTCTTGTGTCCGTGCGCAGCCGCGCAGCTCGACCCCGGCCTCACGGAAGCGTTCTGCCAAACTCGTCAGATGTGCCTGTGCATAATCCGAGTGAACGAGCAGTGTTTCCATAGAGTTACATACCGACGGTCTTTGCACCTTGGCGTTCAGTGTAATTGCCTCAGCCATCTGTGTATCCGCCGTAGCGTCCAAATAAGTATGGCATACGCCAGCACCAGTTTCGATTACAGGCACGGAAGCGTTCTGAACAACGTTTTGAATGAGCGAACGTCCACCACGTGGAATGATCACATCCAGCAGACCGTTCAAGGTGAGCATTTCGTTGACAGAGGCACGGTCTGAATCTTCAATGAGCTGAAGCGCATCGCGCGGTACGGCAGTTGTATCCAACGCCTGTTGGAGAACTTCAATGATTTTACGGTTGGAAAACAGAGCAGCCGAGCCACCGCGCAGCACAACCGGATTTCCTGTTTTCAGACACAGGCCCGCAGCATCGACCGTTACATTAGGACGCGCTTCATAGATGATGCCGATGACACCCAGCGGCACACGTATTTTCTCAATACGCAGACCGTTTGGACGTTCGATATGCTCTAGCGTGTCACCGACCGGATCCGGCAGCTCCACAATTTGGCGCAAGCCTTCAGCGATGGATCCGATCCGGTCTTCGGTCAGCTTGAGACGGTCGAGCAGTGATTCCGACGTTCCCATTTCCCGTCCTCGCTCTAAGTCGTTTTTGTTCGCTGCAATCAGCTCTTCTGTATGATTTACCAGTGCTTCAGCCATGGCGAGCAGCGCTTCATTTTTTTGTGCTGTCGTCAGTCGGTTCATGACCCCGGCGCTTTTTTTTGCCAGAGTCGCTTTGACGCGTACTTCACTGAACTGGCTTTCATCTGCTGCGGCTGTGTTCGTCGTTAATTCACTCATGTTACGGCCTCCCTGCATTTATAATGTAATCCATTCATCCCTGTGAATCACCTCAAGCCGGTGAATGGGGCCAATCTTGCCCACAACCTCGCCGCTTGGTAATCCTTGTACGCTTCGAAGCTGCTCATCGTCATAATTGACGATGCCGCGTCCCAATACCTTATTTTCCGGCCCCAGCACCTCAACGACATCTCCGGCATGAAAGCTACCTTCCACGCGCCGTACGCCAACGGGAAGCAGGCTATGACCGCCATTCACCAGCGCTTCCTCGGCTCCCTGGTCTACATGCACTGTGCCGAGCGGCGTCGACATGAAGCCAAGCCATTGTTTTTTCATCGGGAGGGAAGAGAGGTGGGTGTCAAAATAAGTCCCGGGCCCATGTCCCTCCACGGCTGCATCCAAATCGCCGTCTGCGTTGACGCGTCCCACAAACACCGGGTACACCACCGCGCGTGGCGACTTTGGCTGCTTCGATCTTGGATCGCATACCGCCAGTCCCTACGGCTGACCCGGAACCTCCAGCCAATGCATAAATTTCCTCGGTAATCTCGTCGATGCGTTCAAATCGTACGGCGTTCGGATGCTTGCGCGGGTCTGCCGTATATACGCCATCGGTATCTGTAATAATGATCAAATGCTGCGCTTTGACCAGATTGGCGACCAACGCAGACAGCATATCGTTATCACCGAATTTCAATTCGTCAATCGATACCGTATCATTTTCGTTAAAGATCGGGATGACCTGCTGGCGCAGCAGTTCTTCCACGGTCATTCCAGCATTGTTCATCCGTTTGCGGCTCAAAAAGTCACTGCGGGTCAGCAAGATTTGTGCGCTCACCAAGCCAAAATCTTTAAAAGCCTGTTGATAGGCCTGCATAAGCAGCGCCTGACCTACGGCTGCCGCCGCTTGTTTCTCATGTAGTAGCTTGGGGCGAAACGGGTACCCGATCTCCCGAAACCCGGCGGCGACTGCCCCTGATGTGACCAGCAGCACTTCATGGCCTTTCGAACGAAGCCCGGCGATTTCGCGGGCAAAATAAGCAATGGCTTTCCGATTCAAGCCCCCCTCGACTCCGGTTAAGGAGCTGCTTCCGATTTTAATGACGATTCGTGTTGACAAGACGTCCACTTCCTTAATTTGTACTCTTTTTAATATACAAAAAAACTTTCATCCTTTGTATGCAAAGGACGAAAGTTTGTGCTTCCGCGGTACCACCTTTATTGATGATTCATGATCATCCCACTTGAAACCTGTTAACGGCAGGAACCGCCTGACTGCGCAGGGCGCTCGGGGATAGGAGTTGGGAGAGGGTCCAGGTAAATTCTTGCAGCCTATCGGAATTTACTCTCTGAACAGGACGATTCTCTCTTAATAGTCCCTTCAACGCGCTAAATGATATAGGTAAGTAAATGATATTGGTAACAGAATACCATGAAAGGGCCGGGTTTGGCAAAGAAGTTGTAGCTGGACAATACGGCTTAACGAAACAGTTTCAGCTTGCCGATTCGTTCAGCCGCTTCAATCAGTCGAGCGTCTGAGCTTAGCAGCCCTGCCCGCACATATCCTTCACCGCCGCTACCGAAGCCAATCCCCGGAGCGACAGCCACCTTGGCTTCCCGCAGCAGCAGATCGGCAAAGGAAGCTGAGGTATAGCCCTGCGGCACGGGCAACCAGCTAAAAAAGGAGCCGCTGGGACGCTTCGCCTTCCAGCCAATTTGCCCAAGCGCATCATAAAAAGCGTTGCGGCGCGATTCATAGCGTGCAACCAGCTCGCCCACGCAGTCCTGCGAGGACGTGAGAGCAGTGGCGGCCGCTGCCTGAATGCCGCCAAACAGGCTTACATAAATATGATCCTGTAGCAGGTTAATCATCGAGATGATTTCGGCATTGCCGAGCGCGAAACCGACGCGCCAGCCCGCCATATTGTACGTTTTGGACAGGGTATAAAACTCAATCCCTACGTCCTTGGCCCCATCGGCTTGAAGGAAGCTCACCGGACGTTCGCCGTCAAAGCCGATAGCGCCATAGGCAAAATCACTGGCCACCACAATGCCGTTACGCTTCGCAAATTCAACCGTTTCCTCATAGAAGGAAAGAGGCGCGGTGGCCGAGGTTGGATTATTCGGATAATTGAGGAACATCAGCTTGGCGCGACTGCGGTCTTCCTCGGAAATGGCTTCATAATCGGGCAGAAAACGGTTCTCTTCCTTCAATGGGAGAAAGGACATTTCCGCTTTAGCCAAGGCTACGCCAGACCAGTAATCCGGATAGCCAGGATCAGGCACGAGACAAACATCGCCGGGATTGAGTAAGACCTGCGGTAGCTGCACCAAGCCTGTTTTTCCGCCAAACAGGATAGCGACCTCGGTTTCCGGGTCGAGTGTCACACCGTAATCCTCCTGATAGCGCTGGGCAACGGCTTCCTTGAGAAAGCCGTAACCGCGAAAAGGCGAATATTTATGATACAGCGGGTTATCCGCTGATTCCTGCAAGGCCTTTACAATATGAGGTGGGGTAGGTGTATCCGGGTTCCCCTGTCCAAGATTAATGACATCATGCCCTGCCGCAATTTCACGATTTACATTTTGTACGAGTGTGGCAAAAAATTGAGTGGGCAACTGCTTCATCACATCAGCGGAGGGAATGGAAAAATTGCTCATTATTTCACACGACCTTTTGGAATAGTTTGAGGATTAATTTATCACGATTTAACCAAGTTGTATAGAGGGGATTGAACTTATGCGGTTGCGTGGTAGAGGCTGGTCGGGCTATGATGGGAGAAAATGCCGGACAAGCGATCATCGGAAGTTTCGGCTCACAGGGAGGATGAACGATTTTGACGTATCATGAAGCTCAGCCGTTCAGTGTTGCACTCATACAAGCTCATATTGAACTGGGGAACCCCCCGGAAAACCGCAATCATATTCGTACGTTAATGGAACAAGCGGTGACATCTGAACTGAAGCCGGACCTGATTGTACTGCCGGAAATGTGGAACACGGGGTATGCGCTGGACCGCATTCATGAGCTGGCGGATCAGGAAGGGGCAGAAACTCGGAAATGGATATCGGCATTCGCTGTCACTCATCAGGTGAACGTGGTAGCCGGATCTATAGCGGAGAAGAAAAGCGACGGTCATGTGTACAATACAATGCTCGTTTTTGACCGGACAGGCGTAGAGGTTGCTTCATATTCCAAAATTCATTTGTTCCGCCTTATGGATGAAGAAAAATATTTGCAGCCTGGCGAGGAAAAGGTTTTATTCACGTTGGATGGAGGGATTCAGGCGGGTGCGTCGATCTGCTATGACATCCGTTTTCCCGAACTAGCCCGCAGTCTAGCCCTGTCTGGCGCAAATTTGCTTATCGTACCTGCGGAATGGCCTCATCCCCGGCTTCATCACTGGCGCACTTTGCTGACTGCACGGGCTATTGAAAATCAAATGTACGTCATCGCCTGTAACCGGATAGGTCGCAGCGGGGATACGGATTTCTTCGGGCATTCCCTCATTATTGATCCATGGGGGGAAATTATTGCCGAGGGCGGGGAGCAGGAGGACATCATCACAGGAACGATTGAATCAGCCTTGGTGCAGGATGTACGTGGGCGTATTCCAGTATTCGAGGACCGTCGTCCTTCTCTGTATGATCTGTAATTTATTCGCCGTAGGATCCATCGAAGCGGGTCTTTAAGACACAAGTGAGTGAAGTGGACGCACAGCAAGCGTTTGGTTCTGCCCGATAAAAAAATATTGCCGTTTCTGTTTCAGATACAGCCCGTAGGTGTATTATAATAGTATCCCGACACCAGGAGGTTGATAACGATGGATAACCAAAGTAGATCCGAACTGGCGAATAGGGATGGCCTGTCACGGCCGAGAGGCTTAAATAGACAGGTTGTCGGCAATAATCACGAAATGGGCTATGAGCAGGATAAAAGTCCACCAGATTCAGGGCAACCCTGATCACGAAAAGGCGAGGACAGGCACTTTGGGATCACACAGCACATTGGAACTGAGGTAGGACATTCTTGGGAAATCAGGGCATGAGACCTTAAGGAAAGAAGTGATGCGCGATGGATAAAGTGGAGTTTCCGAGCAAGTGTAAGGTAATCAGGCGAGGCTGACATGAAATTCAAATGAACATTAAATATGGAATGTATAGGGGGGTAGCCCCGGGACCGTCTTCTTCTCTGGCTTTGGCTGGGGAGGAAGACGGTCTTTTTTCGTGAGACTACTTTTCGGAAAGCTGTTTGACCGTTTCACGGAAGGTTTCAATAAAAGCCTCGGCGGCTTTGGATAAATAACGCCCATTCCGATACGCAATAGCCAGAGTGCGGCTTGGCGTGGGTTCAGCCAGTGGCAGCAATGCCGGAACAAATTCGCTGCTGGCGGCCCGGGCGATAAAACGAGGCACAAGTGTCACTCCCATCCCTGTTGCTACGAGCGATTGAAGGGTTTCCATATTAGTGCTTTCAAACACTACATTCGGCTCAAAGCCCGCTTGATGGCACAAATCCATCGTCAGCTTGCGGAAGCCCTGCCCTTTTTTCAGGACGACAAAAGGCTCGTCTTTCAGCTCTTCCAAATGTACAGGCTGCGGCTGGTCGCCGTTTTTGCGCAGAGCCAACGGGTGACCTGGGGGAACAGCAAGATCAATCCATTCTTCACCGATGGGCACATAGGAAAGTGTCGGTTCTACTAACGGGAGAGAAAGCAGGCTGAGGTCGGTATCGCCGCTGGCTGTTTTTTTCTCCAGATTCATGGATGAATCCTCGACCAAAACAATTTCAATGTCCGGGTGAGCCTTCTTAAACACAGGCAGCACATGCGGCAGCAAATGGGAACCTGTGATAGGCATACTGCCGACGACGACCTTCCCTTTGCGCAGCTGAGAAATATCGTCCATTTCCTGTCGGAGTTGCTCGACTGCGTCGACGATCTTTTTCGCTTTTTCCACAAAGCTTGCTCCTGCATGCGTTAATTCCACCGCGCTTGTATTGCGTTGAAATAACAGCACTCCAAGCTCTTTTTCCAGTTTGGACAATTGCTGGCTCAAGGACGGCTGGGCAATGTGCAGTTTTTCCGCTGCGCGTGAGAAGTTTTTTTCCGCTGCAATTTGCAGGGTGTATTGAAGCTGTCTGAATTCCATTGAGTTTTTAGACTCCTTTTATACGTTTTTAAAATTGTTGTCGGCTTATAAGGTTTACCTATTACATCATATGATTATTATACAATATTTAAATCAAAATCCCAATGCCAAATGAACTCCATGTGTCACAAGTTTTATATACATGTGTCATAAGTTTTATATAGATGAAGTGTTTTTTTCATAAAAAAGGTTTTTTAATATAGTTAGACAATTCCCTTAACATTCTTCTGACAAAATATGATTAATCTTAGTTCTGGTTGAACAATAAAGTGTCTGGGAGGAAAATGAATGTTAAAATGTTGGGGGATACATACGAAAAAATCAGTGGCTGCACTCGTAGCGACCATGATGTTAGCAGTAAGCGGCGGGACAGCGATGGCAGTTGAAAAGGACACGTCGATTAAAAATGTAATTATTCTTATTCCGGACGGTATGGCTAATGATGCCACTGCACTGGCTAGATGGTATAAAGGTTCTTCCTTAACGTTAGACAGCATGGCAAGTGGTATGGTGCGTACGCATTCTGCGGATGCTCCGATAGCAGATTCTGCTCCAGCGGGGACCGCGTTTGCCACAGGACACAAATCCCACACCGGCTATGTAGGCGTCCTTCCAGACGAAGCGACCATGCCCGGACAACAAGCGATTGCATCTGGCGATGCCAAGAAGCCCGTAGCTTCCATTCTGGAGGCTTCCAAGCTGGCAGGTAAATCGACCGGGATTATTGCTACCTCGGAGATTATGCATGCAACACCAGCTGATTTTACCGCTCATTACCCTGATCGTAAAAATTATGATGCACTCAGCATGCAGCAAGCCTATAACGGGGTTGATGTGGTATTAGGTGGAGGCGCCAAGTTTCTGGAGGCAGCAGGACGTAAGGACGGCCAAGATTTGGTCGCTCAGATTAAAGACCAGGGCTATGATTATGTCACGACACCTGAAGGGTTGAAAAAATCTACTTCCAGCAAGCTGTGGGGCAGCTTCTCCCCAGAAGCCCTTGCGTATAACCTGGACCGTGATGCATCCAAGGAACCCAGTTTGGCGGAAATGACAACTAAAGCGATTGATGTGTTGTCCAAAAACGACAAAGGCTTCTTCCTGATGGTAGAAGGCAGTAAAGTAGACTGGGCCGCACATGCAAACGATCCGACGGGGATAATCAGTGACGTACTTTCGTTTGACGATGCTGTAAAAGTGGCTTTGGACTACGCCAAGCAAAACCAAAATACCGTTGTTGTAGCAGTAACCGACCATGGAAACGGTGGACTGACGATTGGCAGTAGCAACACCACAAGCAATTATGACAAAACGCCTTTAGCTTCCTTTATAGACCCACTGAAAAAAGCGAAGCTGACGGGTGAAGGATTGGAAGCCAAGCTGAATGCAGATCGCAGCAACATTAAAGAGGTGTTGTCGACGTATTTTGGAATTACGGATCTGACGGATGAAGAAGTAAAAACGATCAAAGAAGCCAAAGAAGGCAGCATGAACTATGCGGTCGGACCGATCATTAGCAAACGCGCAAATATTGGCTGGACTACAGGTGGTCATACAGGTGGGGATGTTGTGCTGTACACGTATGCGCCAAACGGAGACCGTCCATCCGGCGTGATCGACAACACGGATGTCAATAAATACATGACACGTGTGCTCGGACTGGATTTGGATACCGTGAGCAAGCAATTATTTGTTCCTGCAAAAGCCGCTTTTGAAGCTAAAGGTGCCAAGTTCACTGCGGATACGAAGGTGATTACAGTGACTAAGGGCAGCAATAAGCTGGAGCTTCCGGTATACAAAAATATCGCCACGTTAAATGGTAAAAATTCAGCACTGAACGGTGTTGTCGTATATAACGGCGTTGATTATTTTGTACCACAGCAGGCGGTTGATTTAATTCAATAATAAGCTTGATCAGAAGTTGTTTCTTCCATTAAGGAGAAACAGCTTTTTTTGTTGCGGTAAATATGTATTTTTTGCGGCAGAAGCTGGAGTTTATATTCAGAAAATGGGATTTTTTGTGAAGCTAGTCACGTTCTATTCCCTCTGATGTTGCTAGAATAATACATGTACGGTACAAGCTGCTGACGACGTGGAGTCCAGATGGACGAGGGAAGAAGGGATGAGTCACGGACGAATTATTACTGCGTCTGGCTGACGGCAAGGAATGGACGCATACGGAAATGACGGAGCTGCTGGTACGTCTGGAGGAAGAGCCGACGGTGCGGGCACAGTTACGAAAATTGGCAGTTCGCATCAAAATGGAGCGTTACGGTAAAGGTGTATTTTTACGTGGATTAATTGAGTTCTCCAGCATATGTCGTCAGGACTGCATGTATTGCGGGCTGCGGGCCTCGAATAAGCAGGCGGATCGCTACCGTTTGCGACCGGAAGAAATTTTGGCCTGTTGCGCGGAGGGGTATGAGCTGGGATATCGGACCTTTGTGCTGCAAAGTGGCGAAGATTACTGGTTCACGGCAGCCCGGCTGGCGAAACTGATTCGGGAGATCAAAAGCCGTTTTACCGATGTGGCCGTTACACTGTCCATTGGTGAGCGGGATGATGAAACCTATGCGTTATTATACGAGGCGGGGGCGGACCGCTTTTTGCTGCGGCATGAGACGGCTTCACCGCGTTTGTACGCCAAGCTGCATCCGACGATGACGATAGAAAGCAGGCGCAGTCGTCTGCTGGCCTTGCAGCGGATCGGATTTCAGATCGGGGCTGGATGTATGGTTGGTTTACCGGGACAAACGAACAGTGATTTGGCAGATGATCTGGTCTATTTGCACAGCTTGTCGCCGGATATGATCGGAATTGGCCCGTTTTTACCGCATAGTAATACGCCGCTCCGGGATGCCAGCCAGGGAAGTATGGAAAAGGCACTGGATATGGTTTCGTTGTCCCGGTTGGTCGTTCCAGATGCGCTTATTCCAGCATCCACGGCGATGGGAACGATTCATCCCCAAGGCCGGGAGAAGGCGCTTCAGGCGGGAGCGAACGTAGTTATGCCCAATTTGTCGCCACTTGCAGTGAGGCCGAAGTATGCCATTTATGAAAATAAAATATGCTTGGGCGATGAATCTGCCCAGTGTCGACATTGCCTGGAGCTGCGCATCCGTGGAGCGGGGTTTGAAGTCGATATGGGGCGTGGCGATAGTTTGAGGGTGCAGCGACAACTCTTAAGTCAATGATGAGGCTGAACTAAAAAATAGTAGTTAACTATAGGATTTTGCGAAATTCTCACCATAATAAGGGAGATGGATCTACGTGAGTGAAGTACGGGAGAAAGTGTCGGCGGATTTCATTAATGAGGCAGAGATTATGGCAGCGGTGGAGCAGGGGAAGCAGGAAGCAACGGATCGAAACCGTATTTTAGACATTTTGGAGAAGGGAAGAGCTTGCCGGGGGTTGAGTGCGACTGAAGCGGCGGCTCTTTTGCATGTGGATGATCCTGAACTGCTGGAGGAAATGTTTAGATCCTCACGGGCGGTGAAAGAGCAGATTTACGGCAATCGGATTGTGCTGTTTGCCCCTCTATATGTAAGTAACCACTGTGTTAATAACTGCGAATATTGCGGCTATAAGCATACCAATGACAGCTTTACCCGTAGCCGTTTGACACCGGAGGAACTGGTCGAGGAGGTCAGAGTGCTTCAGGAAATGGGGCATAAGCGACTCGCACTGGAAGCGGGGGAAGACCCGCTCCATTGTTCTATTGATTATATCGTCGATTGCCTGCGTCAGATTTACGATGTGAAGGTAGACAATGGAAGTATCCGGCGGGTTAATGTCAATATTGCGGCAACGACGGAGGAGGATTATCGGAAGCTTGTGGAGGTTGGGATCGGAACGTATATTTTGTTCCAGGAAACGTATCACCGCGAAAGCTACCGCAAATATCATCTTCAAGGGCCAAAACGGAATTATGACTGGCACACGACTGCCATGGACCGTGCTATGCGGGCAGGGATAGACGACGTGGGTATCGGTGTGCTGTATGGTTTATACGATTTCCGTTATGAGACGATAGCCATGCTTAAGCATGCTGAGCATCTGGAGGAAGTGTTTGGCTGCGGTCCTCACACTGTTTCTGTTCCCCGGCTTCGTCCGGCTGAAAATGTGGACCCGGAGCGCTATCCGTATTTGGTGAGCGACGAGGATTTTATGAAAATTGTAGCGGTTCTTCGGCTGGCTGTACCTTATGCGGGGATGATCCTGTCCACGCGTGAGGAGTCGGAATTCAGGGACCGTGTCATTGGTTTGGGTGTATCGCAAATCAGTGCAGGTTCTGCTACTGGTGTAGGAGCATATGCAAGACAAGAGACGGATGATAAGCCCCAGTTCGAAGTTGGGGACCATCGCTCGCCGATGGAAATCATCAAAAGCCTGTGCCGTGGCGGATATATGCCGAGCTACTGCACAGCCTGCTACCGTGAAGGACGTACGGGGGATCGATTCATGGAGCTTGCCAAATCAGGGCAGATTCATAATGTATGCCAGCCCAATTCGCTGCTGACCTTTCAGGAATATCTGCTGGACTATGGGGATGAAGAGGCTCGCGAGCTGGGGGCTGCCGCCCTGCGTGATAATCTGGAGCGTATCCCGCGCGAATCTGCACGTCGTTTGACACTGAAAAAGCTGGAACGCTTGGAAGCGGGCGAGCGGGATTTGTATTTTTAGAATATCGATCTTCTCTTTGGAATTGGGAAATAAAAAGCAGCCGCGTGAGAGTCAGCGCGGCTGCTTTTGCGTGTATGGGGCATAATTAGTTGCTTCAATGATCCGTTTCATTCAGGAATGGCTGCCAGCTCCAACGGCCTGCTCCCATGCCAGCATAGCGGATGGAAAGCATTCGATGGCACGGGGGAAGACTCCCTGGACATAGGCGATGAAAATACCATAGTTCACTATGGGTACCCCGGCGGCTTTCGTTTCTGCCATCCGGTGAAGCATGGTACGTCGATTGAGCATGCATGCCCCGCAGTGAATAACCAGCGCATATTCGCTTAGATCGGCAGGAAAGCTGGAACCGGATGCATGCTCGATGATGAGACGTTTGCCTATCGTTTGACGTAGCCAACGGGGGATTTTCACACGACCGATATCGTCAGACTGACATTGATGCGTACAGGCTTCGGCAATGAGTACGCGGTCGCCATCCTTGAGACGGTCAATGGCTCTTGCACCCCGTACGAGTTCGTCCAGGTCACCTTTATGACGGGCGAACAGGATGGAAAAGGAGGTCAGGGGCACATCCTTGGGAGTATCTGCGGCTACCTTCATAAAAGCCTGTGAATCGGTAATGACCAAGCGGGGCTTGCGCCCCAGGCGCTCCAACGTCAGCCGTAGTTCATGCTCTTTGGTCACTACGGCGATGGCATCGCTCTCTAATGTGTCGCGGATCGTCTGCTGCTGTGGTAGAATCAGTCGGCCTTTTGGCGCAGCTTTGTCGATGGGAACGACCAGCACGACAAAATCGCCGGGTGACAGCAGGTCACCGACGATGCGAAAACGATCCTCATTTTGCGGAAGAGCATCCATGATGGCTTTTTTCACTTCCACGTCTCCCCATAGCTTAGAGGCGCTGAAAGGAATCAGAGATAATTTCAGTTCAGCCCCCAGCGTTGAGGTTATTTTCTCTGTCTCTGCAAGCATATCCGTTTTGTTTAATACACCAATGACGGGAATTTTCTTGGCGCGCAGTCTTTCGAGTAAACCGTGCTCAAATGCGCTGATCCCAACAGTAGCGTCGATGATTAGCAGCGCCAGATCCGTGCTATTTAATACTTCTAGCGTTTTGTTGCGGCGCAGTGCTCCGATCTCACCCTCATCGTCCAGTCCGGCGGTATCCACCAGAACAATGGGGCCAACTGGGAGCAGCTCCATCGGCTTGAAAACCGGGTCCGTGGTCGTTCCTCCTACCGGAGATACCACGGCGGCGGGCTGGCCGGTCAGGGTGTTCAGAATGCTGGATTTGCCAGCGTTGCGGCGACCGAGCAGGGTGATGTGCGGTCGGTTGCTACGGGGGGTATCATTCATTCCCATCGTGAATTCCTTCTTCCTGCCCCGGAATCCCGGGCTTGGTTACTGTATAGGGATGGCACAATTGCTCAATGCGCGAGCGTGTCAGCAGACCGCGTTCTTCAGTAATCTCCTCTGGTGTACGACCCTGCTTAATGGCTGCTGAGGCAATGGAGGCAGCTTCATCATAGCCAAGCTCCGTGACCAGCGCAGAAGCCATCACAGCGGAGTTACGCAGATGAGCTGAACAGCGGTCCTCGCATACGATCAGACCGCGTACACATCGTTCATCGAACAGCCGAACCGCGCCGTCCAGAATATATAGCGATTCCAGCAGCGATTCGGCAATCAGCGGCAGGAACGCGTTTAGCTCTAGCTGCCCGGAGGCAGCCGCTATAGTAATCGCTGCATCTTCGGCTATCACGCGCAACGCCGTTAGTCCTGCCAGTTCAGCCATCACCGGGTTAATCTTGCCGGGCATAATGGATGATCCGGCCTGAACTGGAGGTAGAGTCAACTCGCCAATACCGCCGAGAGGACCGGAGGCCAGCAGGCGAAAATCGCCTGATATTTTGAACAGGTTCACAGCAGCAGATTTGAGCAGACCGGATACCTCCACAAAGACATCCATATTCTGAATCGGGTCCATCGGGTGGTCACTTCGGCATAGCCCAAAGCCAGTCTCGTCCGTCAGCTTCTCAATCATCCGATAGCTGTAAACACGAGGCGCATTCATGCCTGTGCCGATCGCCGTACCGCCAATCGGGATTTCCCGCAGCCGTTCCTCGGCTTTGTAGAGACGCCAGCGGTCACGTGCCACGGCCTTTGCGTAAGCACCAAAGCCTTGCCCCGCCATCATGGGCAGGGCATCCATTAGCTGTGTGCGACCTAGCTTGAGCAGATCGGCATATTCCGTTTCTTTGTGCTGTAAAGACTCTTGTAACGAAGCCATTGCGTCACATAAAGGACGAAGCAGTCGAATGGCTGCAATTCGTAATGCTGTCGGATAAACATCGTTCGTGGACTGACAGCAGTTCACATCATCCAGCGGATGTACTAGCTCATACTGTCCGGGTTTTCCACCAAGCCGCATAATCGCCAAATTAGCAATGACCTCGTTGACGTTCATGTTAGTGCTGGTACCTGCACCGCCTTGCAGGGCATCGACTGTGAACATATCCAGATGCCGCCCGGCGAGCAATTCATCGCAGGCGTCTATCATTGCAGCCGCCCGGTGGGGAGGGAGCCGATTTTGCTCACAGTTCACCTGAGCGGCTGCTTTCTTCACCAGGACGAAAGCATGAATCAGCTTCTGATTTACAGGTCTGCCGCTGACCGCAAAGTTGTTCATCGCACGTGCGGTATGAATGCCGTAACAGGCATTGGCGGGAATCTCCATTTCCCCTAGCGCATCCCGCTCGGTTCGCGTATCCTTTTGCAGAGGAAAGGCTTCAGTCATGTCATAGACCTGTTGCCGGAATGCGCGTCATATGTAGTAACTGGCGTGCGCTCGCAGCACGTTTTTCCTCCACACGGGCATGAACCAGATCAGGCTCAACCAGCTTGAGGGCACGTGTCGGGCATTTTCCAATACAGGCGGGGCCACCCTCTACACCTTCACACAGATCACATTTACTGGCAATCATGCGTTCTTTGGGTTGCAGACGTCCTGAAACATTGCTGTACAGTCCATCCTGAACTACAGGCCGCCCATCCCGATATTCGGGTACCATGGTAATGGCGCCGTAAGGGCAGGCGATCATACAAGTTTTGCAGCCGATGCAGCTCTCGCTGTTAATGAGAATGCAGCCGTCTGCGTTCGTAATGGAGCCGTTCGGACAAGCGTTGGCGCAGGGGGCATCCTCACAGTGACGGCATTGGACAGGGGCAGTGACCCCAATGGATTTGATGACCTTTAGACGCGGGTGAAAATGAAACTCGTCATCTGGCGAGATAAAAGGGTTACCCGCTGAATGTGCGATGACACATGCGATTTCACAGGTACGACAACCGATACACTGATCGGGATCAGCTAAAACAAAGCGGTTCATACAACTCGACTCCTTTCTAACTAGCGACAAAATACAATGGATACAGTATAAAAAAGTTTAAAAATGCAATATTTGTTGGTGCAGAACATGATGAGCTCAGGATGAACACGGATAAAATTCAGTTGCTTTTTTTTTAAGCATGGAGAGGTGGGATGTCACCGTGGTTCACCCTTTTAACTTAACGTGCTAATGAATGGAATTACTTGTATTCTCTTTAGCGAGAACATTGCAGCTACGACTTTGCTTGCCTGGTCCGCGCTTTTGGAAGGTCGTGTGCAGCAAATGATGCGATACATGACCAAGCGGCTCACCTAAAAATTCATCATACAGCTTAATAATGTGAGGATTTTCATGCGATTTTCGCACTTGAAGCCCCGCATCATGTCCATAAATAGAGGATTTGCGTGCCCGGTAAGCCTCAATTTTTTGTTTTTCCAGCATGAGCTTGGGTTGACCGCCTCCGCTAATACATCCGGCAGGACAGCCCATTACCTCAATAAAATGATAATCACATTCGCCCGCCTGCACACGATCCAGCAGCCCATAGGCATGTTGCAGCCCCGCGACGACCGCTACCTTAAGCTGCAGCTCGCCCACTTGAACCTCCGCGACTCGAATGCCTTCCTCACCGCGTACAAAATCCAGTTGGAGTTTTGGTAGCTTTTCATTCGTCAGCAGCTCGTAGCCTGTACGGATGGCGGCTTCCATAACGCCCCCAGTCACACCAAAAATGGAGCCTGCTCCTGAATAACGTCCTAGCGGTGAATCGAATTCTTCATCAGGCAGACTCATAAAATCAATGCCGCTCTCCTTGATCCAGTATGCCAGTTCACGCGTTGTCAGTACCTCGTCCACGTCACGGTAACCGTCAGCTTCCATTTCGGGACGATCACATTCGAATTGTTTACAGGTACATGGCATGATCGCGACGCTGTAAATATTCGCAGGCTCCACCTCATCCAGTTGTGCACCATAAGTCTTGACCAGTGCTCCCAGCATTTGCATTGGCGACTTGCAACTGGATAGATGATCTAACAGATCGGGATATTCAATCTCGGCGAACCGAACCCATGCCGGGCAGCAGGAGGTAAACATCGGTAACGGTCCACCCTCGGTCACGCGGCGAATCAGCTCGGTGCCTTCCTCCATAATGGTTACATCAGCTCCAAAGTTGGTGTCATATACCCGATCAAAGCCAAGACGGCGCAGGGCCGCAGCCATTTTACCAGGTGTGAGCGTGCCAAATGGCATACCAAATTCCTCCGCGATTGAAACGCGAATGGCTGGAGCACATTGGACGATCCGAAACTGTCCCGGTTTGGTCATCATGTCGGTTACCTTATTTAGGCTACCGCTATAATAGGCAGCGAATAGCGGTTCTACGATGTCAACAGGCATATCGCGTTCACGCAAACGCTCCTGTCGTCTGCTGGCGGCTTCCTGTGGGGATGAATCTGCCCAATCGGATGCGTATACGCTGCATATTTGTACACATTGGCCACAGATCACGCAGCGGTCTGCATTCACGGTTTGCGGCTCTCCGGGCTGTCCTTCTATGGCATCTACCGGACAAACCCCTGCACAGCGTCTACACCCGGTACACATACTGGGATCAATATGAATAACGGGGTTGGTGTAGTCTAACGTCTCCATACAAGGAGCCGAAGAGGCATTGTTAGTTGTTATGGACATCTTTTTTCTACCTTTCTGCGGCTGATTTTGGCTTTACAGGCGAGGGAAGAAGACCTCCCGCCGACGCTCGGGAAGCGGATCGGACTCGACTATAGCCAGCCGTAGTACATCGTTTGGACAGGCTTCTACACAGGCAGGCTGTCCTCCGTTTGTGCCTGCGCACAGGTCGCATTTGCCTGCGGCGGTCCGGGGGAGAGCCTTGTGAGCGGCACGGTCGGTCAAGCCGGGCTGCGTCATGACGCGTCCTTCCCGGTAGACGGTAGATACCTCAATGGCCCCGAAGGGACAGGCCAGAACACAAGAGGTACAGCCGATGCACAGCTCCTCATCAATCATGACCACACCGTTCTCCTGTCGAATGGCCTGAACCGGACAGGCATGTGCGCAGGGCGCATTTTCACAATGCCGGCATTGCACAGGCACATACGTATCCCCGGCGTGTACAACATACACCTTAGGTACGACAGGCACGCTGACGGTTCCGACCGAAGCGCCTATGCCGTTAGCCTGACTGTGAACGGCGAAGCATGCCAGCTCGCAGGCTTTGCAGCCAATACAGTGCCCGGCATCTGCGACTACGAAGGAGGAGGCGACAGCGCTTGTTCTGTCGGCTGCTCCCATTCTACTCGTCGGACGGTTCAGCGTGTTTCGTACGCCGCTCATCTCGTCACCTTATTCGCCAAAACAGCTTCCTGGACGTTCATTTGTCTGCGAATCCGTTGGTACGATTCATGCACATCACGCTCGGCCTGTGCTTGGTCGGCGATCCGTTCCAGCCGAATGGCGCAGTATTTTAATTCCGGGGTCTTGGATACCGGATCGAGAAAATCAGCGGTCAGCTCGTTACATGCTCCAACCCACCAGTGATAGGTCATGTAGGTCGCGCCTTGTTTCACGCGGTCACTGATTTGTGCCCGTGCCATGATGCGTCCCCGACGGGAGGATATGGCAACAATTTCTCCATCCAGAATGTTCAGATCTGCTCCGTCTTCCGGGCTAATCTGAATAAAACCAGGCTCATCAGCCAGCTGGCGTAGCGCACGGCAATTGCCGGTCATGGTACGCACGGAGTAATGGCCTACCTCACGGACTGTGGACAAGACAAGCGGGTATGTTGCATCCGGCTGTTCTTGCGGCGGACGCCATTCGCAGGCGAATAATCGGCCTTTGCCACTAGGCGTGGAAAATTGATTACCTTTGTACAAATAAGGTGTACCTGGATGGTCTTCTGTAGGGCAGGGCCATTGCACGCCGCCTTGCTCCTCCATTTTTTGGTAGCTTGCGCCAGCGAATAACGGGCAGAGGCTTCGCATTTCATCCCAAATTTCCTCTGTGTTTGCATAGGACATAGGGTAGCCCATAGCGGTAGCAACTTCGCTAATAATGGCCCAATCCGGCTTTACATCACCCTGCGGATCGACGGCCTTACGGATGCGCTGAAAGCCCCGGTCTGCCGAAGAATATACACCGTCATGCTCGCCCCAAGCAGTAGAAGGGAGGATGACATCGGCATGCAGCGCCGTTTTGTTCATGAAAATATCCTGTACGACGATAAATTCCATTTTATCCAGCGCCTCACGTAATTCCGCGGCGTTCGGATCACTTTGTACAGGGTCCTCGCCGAAGATATAATAAGCTTTCAGCTTGTTCTCCTTCAGGATGAGATGCGGTACCTCCGTAAGTGGATATCCTTTTTTACGCGGCAACTCGACACCGTATGCTTTTTCAAACTTTTTGCGAACCGTAGTGTCCGTTACATCCTGATAGCCAGGATATACATTCGGCAATGCGCCCATGTCGCAGGAGCCCTGGACATTGTTTTGTCCCCGGACAGGTCCGATACCCACATTTGGCTTGCCCAGATTTCCGGTCAACAGGGCAAGGGAGGCGAGCCCCTTTACCACGTCAACGGCCTGTGAAAATTGACATACGCCCATTCCGTACAGAATTGTAGCGGTAGGGGCCTTTGCATATTCCCTCATTGCCGCTCGGATGTCAGCAGCCTTGACCCCCGTAATGCCTTCCGCATATTCGGGTGTATATTTTTTAATGCTATCTACGTATTCTGCAAAGCCTTCTGTATGCGCTTCGACGTACCGTTTGTTGTACAGTTCTTCATGCACAAGTACATGGCCAAATGCGTTTACCAAAGCCATATTCGAACCGCCCTTTAGCGGCAGCCACAAATCCGAAATACGGGCGGTTTCGGTCATGCGTGGATCGCATACGATGATTTTGGCACCTCTTTGCTTGGCGGCTACAATGCGCCGTGCAACTATGGGATGCGTTTCGGGTGCATTATAACCGAATACGAAAACAAGATCGGAATGTTCAATTTCAGGAATGGAATTGGACATGGCTCCGTCTCCGAGAGAGTAAGTCAGGCCTGCCACAGAAGGACCGTGGCATACGCGAGCGCAATGGTCAATATTGTTTGTGCCGATGACCGCCCGCATAAACTTTTGCATGACATAGTTGGCCTCGTTCCCCGGACCGCGTGCGGAGCCTGTTCCCATAATGGAATCGGGTCCATATTTTTCCTTGATTGCTAAAAGGCGTTCAGCGGTATACTGAATGGCTTCTTCCCACTCCACTTCCTCCATGACTCCATTTTTTCGAATCAGGGGCTTGCGCAAGCGTGCGGTTAGAATTTGCGGGTCATTCAGAAAATCCCATCCATAATGTCCTTTCAGACACAGTGTTCCTTCGTTTGTACGACCACCAGCCGGCTCTGCGCCAATTACCTGTCCCTTGTCCACCAGCAAATGAAGCTGACAACCGCTTCCACAGTAGGGACATACGGTCAATACCTTGTCTGCCATGTGTGCAGCACCTCTTTTTATATGAAATAGATGAAACTCGTAACATAAAAAAAGCCAATACAAAAATGCCGCTTCACGCTGCATCCTGTACTGGCTTATCCGCAGGCGAGGAGACAAGCCCCTTCCCGCTAATCCAACCGGTGTATGTGTTGTAATTCAAGAGTAATGATAATATGTCCGTCCCCATGGACGGAGGGGCAGACTTCCCAAGTGTAAGTGAAGGGACTGCCAAGTGTTTTTTCAGCTTCGCTTATAAATTCCTTTTCTAGATAAGGACGAAGGACGTTCCAATATTCTTTGACCTTCTCGCCGGCCCCTTCATGAACCAAAATTTCGGAGAGATTGGACAATGTTCCCCAAATTTCTACCGTAATCCGGAGCGGCGAATCCAGTGAAACCTTGACATTGTCCGGTCCTTTTCCCCGGTAATGCTTGACAATGCTTACGGCCAGCTTCCTGATGCGCTCACGGTATTCCCATTCGGTATTCAACATCTGGACACTCCGCTTCGAATCAAAATAAAAGCGTGCTTGCCGCGCATGCCAGACAGCCTGTGTAGCTGATTTGCAGCAGAACGCACCTGTCCCGCCCAAAGTGGTCTGCCCAGCACGGCGTATCACCCTTCTATGGTAAAACAGGTTGGCCCGGAAAGATGTGAAATTCATTACACTAAGCCAGAATTTTACATAGATTAGGTTGGAGTGAGTGTGATTGGCGGTTAGTGAGGAGGGAGAAGAGGTACACAAACTTTTTTCAATCGCTCAACAACAAATGATTCAGAGCAGTGCTTGACATCGTGAAGCTGAGCGCTTCCTTTTTATTCTCGATATGTTTGATCAATCTTTATCAGGTGTTAAGGTAAATAAGAAAGAAATAATGCACTGATTTTTCGTTGGTATTGTCGTACGAGATAAAATTGAACATTTACACTACCTCTTACATAGCATGTAGCAGTTGATAAAGAGAGGTGGCTGCTGATGGAAATACCAGTAACAGGTTTTGTTGTACATTCCGGTGATTCCGACTCTGACCATTCGCATAGGCTTTTTATTACTTCGTGGGACGGTAGACCAGTTAATAAGGTTCACGTTCATCCTTTTAAGGGGACTACATCATTTGATGTGGGACACTTTCACCATTACTGTGGAGAAACAAAGTCGGCTCCAAGTGGTGGTCCGCATGTTCATCATTACTGTGCGGAAACATCATGTAACGATCAACATAGGCACCTTATTAAAGGAACAACAGGACCAGCCATTCCCTTGCCAGGAGGTGGCCATTACCAATGTTTTGAAGGATGTACCACAGTAAGTGGTAAAATTCCTCATGTTCACAAGTACGGTGGAAGTACTGGGGACGAGGAAGAATGCCGCTATTAATCCATTTGAAAAATTCATCCCCGTACACATATGTCTTTGACTAATCCTATTTAGAAAGGGGCAAAGAAATAGGAGTGGGAATGATGGAGCCAGTTAACAATTTAAAATCAATATTAATAATGACGAGCTGCTACTGGCTCGTCATTTTTTGTTGGAGGGTCTATTCAACGATGCAGAAGAATAAGCCTGCAGTAAAGAAGAAAACAATCTCTTCTAAACAGACACAGAGGCATGTACATGAATTTGAAGGTAGTACCAAATTGGCTGAAGAAGGCGCATAACCATCGCTTTGCAGGTGTTACAGGGCAAGCGATTCGACTAGGAAGAAGTCATGTCCATGAAATTGATCTTACAAAAACTGATTTCTTAAATCATTTTCATAATCTGAAAAAGATTAGAACAGGACCAGCTATTCCAGTCGGAAATGGTAAACACGTACATTTTGTTACGGGCCAAACTACATTAAATGATGGTCATGTACACCAATTTAATTTCGCAACATCGATTCAGTCATTTAGCAACGAATTCCTTATTATGGAGAATGATACTTGTTTCTACACCCTTTGCAGGAGCAATTTCAATCCATCTCATTCCTTGACCATTATTTTCTTCAGAAATTACATTAAATCCTACTGTTTCTGTCCAAAAATCCAGTGCCTCATCTTGGTTATTTACATACAACATAATTTGACCGACTTTACTAACCGGCCTGCAACGATCCACCCGTCATTCACAAAACTAATCTTGCGGTCTATTTAGTGATTTTTCTTTTTCAACTATTGTCTGTTCGTATCTTACAATTTTATAGATCCATGCGTTCCAACACTTTCTTCATTATCCTGCGATAGATCAAATTTTTTACTTACTTCTGCTATTAACCTGCAGATTTCACCTCCCGATTTCCGCACAAGAACGCCCCATATAAATGAATAGGGTGTCCTTGTCGTTTCTTATATCAAAACTGTCATCGCATCAAAATTTACTGAGCGCCAATTACCGGATGAGGAACATACGGCTCTTCCAGCAACGCAATTTCTTCAGGTGTTAACGTAATCGAGAGCGCAGCTAACGCATCTTCGAGATGGGATATTTTCGTAGCACCGATAATGGGAGCTGTTACCGGTTCTTTCTGCAGCAACCAGGCAAGTGCGATTTGGACACGGGGAACTCCACGTTGTTCTGCGATTGTCGCAACCTGATCCACGATCAATCGATCGGTATGTGCAGTCGCATCATATTTAGATTTCGCAACTTGATCAGTTTCGGAACGATGTGTTGTTTCCTGCGCATCACGCGTCAATCTTCCTCCTGCAAGAGGGCTGTATGGAATCACACCGATTTTTTCTTCTTTACAAAGCGGCAGCATCTCCCGCTCCTCTTCACGATATAAGAGGTTTAAATGATTCTGCATCGATACAAACCGGGTCCATCCATGGTTCTCAGCTACATGTAACGCCTTCAGAAATTGCCATGCGTACATGGCAGAAGCACCAATATATCTTGCCTTCCCGGCCTTCACAACATCATGTAATGCTTCCATCGTCTCTTCGATGGGAGTGTTATAATCCCAGCGGTGAATTTGGTACAGATCCACATAATCTGTCCCCAAACTCTTAAGGCTCCTATCAATTTCACTCATGATTGCCTTTCGAGAAAGTCCGGCACCGTTTGGACCTTGATGCATACGGAAATGAACCTTCGTCGCGAGGACAATTTCATCTCGATTCGCATAATCCTTTAAAGCCCGTCCAACAATTTCCTCGCTTGTTCCGTCTGAATATACATTCGCAGTATCAAAAAAATTGATACCAAGCTCCAGGGCTTTTTTTATAATTGGACGACTGCGCTCTTCATCAAGTATCCATGGATGAATCCACCGCTCTGCAACACCAAAGCCCATACAGCCAAGACAAAGCCGGGATACATCCAGGCCAGTATTTCCAAGTTTCACATATTCCATTTGATTGTTCCTCACTTTCCTAGATATTATTATCTTCAAATGTAGTTTGCTCCGATGACTCTTCACCTACTTACTTTCGGTATTATTACATTTGGAGTTAACTCCAAGTCAAGCGATTTTTTTTACTACGCAGTGCATCAATAATCGGCCGATCTGTTGATGATATGATTTAAGAACCCAGAGGTTAACTGACATTCTGCGGTATGTACGATTGACAGGAATCGGGCTGAGGAAAACCACAAGGAGACTCTAAAGGGCCATCCAACTAAAAAGGGATATGATCGCGACGAATAACCAATAAGGTAGGACAGGCGCAGATATCCTCTGCATAATCCCAAGTGATAACCGGGGAGCTGGATCATGGGTAGTCATCAGTTAGATAATATGCTGATGGAACAAAGGTAAGGCCCATGTAAAATAGTAAAAGGCTCTGCTAACCTTAATGGGTCGGCAGAGCTTTTTGTTTGGTCAGTTCTATAGCGATCTAATCCTCAGAAAAAAGTCTAATATCATCTTTGGGACACCAAAATATCTAGTTGAGGATATTCAGCATGCATACTTTTGTACAATCGGATATAATAAGAATTTCGACCAACATTGTAGTAATCGGTTAAAGAGAGATTACCTAAAGACAGGTCTTCCGCCCATTTACTCCGATCTCTTCCTCGTGGTCGCTCCGTGTTAACAGGTGCACCGTATGCCAATTGCATTTTAGAACTAATTTTAAAGAAACGATCTATATAGTTTTGCATGTTACTAAATTTTTCAGGAAATAAAATCTGTCCGTCAATCAGTTTAGTGCTGTTTTTATTCTTCCCGGATAGGATATAAGTGTAAACTGCTTTGTACCCGTTGTATTCTCCTTTGTAGTCCAAATAAGTATAGTACATATTACTGTCGTAATCATCCAATTCAGTGACAGTATTGACGAGAGGCAGTGTCTCAGACCTTTTAATTTGCTGAACTGTCATACCCCATACAGCATTTCTAAAATCTTTCCCTTGCAATTCTGGGGGGATTTTTTGGTTTTTAGTCGGTGCAACTCCAATCCAGGCGTACTGTTCTGTAGGGTTACTGCCAAACGGTCTCCCGATCGCTTGCGAAATTGCGCGCAGAGGAAGGTAAGTTACTCCATTGTATGATTTAGAGCTAATAGGCATACGAATTTCTTTTCCGTTGATATAAATATTTTTTGCACCCATTACAAAGGTAATCGAATTATTCGAATTTGATATTTTTACACGATCAGGAATATCGGGATCAACAGCAGCTGTATAGCCTAATTTTTTTAACAGCGGGACAGCTGGAACCATAAGGGTGTTACTTTCAATGCGAGGGGTAGATTGAAGTGTCACAATCTTTCCATCCAAGAAAATGCGATAATTCGACGGATTCGCATGAATTGTTGGAATCGTTCCAAAATAGACAACAAAAATTAACAATAGGGTAAGAAGCCGCTTCATAATAATCTCCTCTTTTAATATTTAACAAGTAGTCTATCAGACCTAGGAATATTTTTCTATCTGTAAATTTCTCGAACAGAACATATGTTCCAATTATGATTTGTACACAACGTTGGTCGCCTTAACCCGTCTTATAGCCTTAACCTATCACTTCTATAGATATCATATCTTGGATCAATCAAGCATGCCGTGGTATATTGTTGACATCCAAGAGAAAGCTGTACTGCCTTCTCTACAATAATAGGTTCGAAAAACACAGGGGTGAATTATGATGAGCAAAAAGACCATGTTCGAGAAAATTTGGGATAACCATGTCATCTATCAGGAAGAGGGAAAGCCGAGTATTTTGTACATTGACCTTCATCTGGTACATGAGGTGACCTCGCCGCAGGCGTTTGAGGGGCTTCGTCTTAGCGGACGCAAGGTGCGTCGTCCAGAGCTTACGTTTGCGACGATGGATCATAACGTACCGACGAAGGATCGTTACAATATTACGGACCCGATTTCCAAGCAGCAGATTGATACTTTGACTCAAAATTGCCGTGATTTCGGTGTCACACTGTATGATCTGGATACGATTGATCAAGGTGTCGTTCACGTTATGGGGCCGGAGCTTGGTCTGACTCACCCAGGTAAAACGATTGTTTGTGGTGACAGCCACACCTCCACACATGGCGCGTTTGGAGCGCTCGCTTTTGGTATCGGAACCAGCGAAGTAGAGCACGTAATGGCAACCCAATGTCTCCAGCAAGCAAAAGCAAAAACAATGGAAGTCCGCTTTGTGGGCCGCCGCAAGCCGGGTGTGACAGCAAAGGATATGATTTTGGGTGTCATCGCCAAATACGGCACAGATTTCGCTACCGGTTATGTTATTGAGTATACAGGCGAATCCATCCGCGAATTGAGCATGGAAGAGCGCATGACCGTGTGCAACATGTCCATTGAAGGCGGAGCCAGAGCGGGTATGATTGCGCCAGATGAAACAACCTTTAACTACTTGCGTGGACGTCAACATGTAGCGCAAGGAGCTGCTTTCGAACAGGCGGTTGCTGAGTGGAAAGATCTTGTTACAGATGAAGGCGCTGAGTTTGATATCGTGCTAGAGTTTGATGTGGATGCTTTGATTCCACAAGTAACCTGGGGGACTAGCCCGGGCATGGGTACAGATATCTCCGCCACAGTACCGATTCCGGCAGAATTGCCAACAGAAAACGAACGTAAAGCTGCTGAAAAAGCGCTTGAATATATGGATTTGAAGCCAGGCACACCGATCACGGATATTGCGATTGATTATGTATTTATCGGCTCCTGCACCAACGGGCGGATTGAAGATCTGCGCGCTGCTGCCGAGGTAGCCAAAGGCTATCAGGTTTCCGACAGGGTAACGGCAATCGTCGTACCTGGCTCAGGACGTGTGAAAATTCAGGCCGAGCAAGAAGGACTGGACGTCATTTTCAAGGAAGCAGGATTTGAGTGGCGTGAAGCGGGATGCAGCATGTGTCTTGCGATGAATCCCGACGTACTTCAACCGGGACAGCGCTGTGCGTCGACTTCTAACCGTAACTTTGAAGGTCGTCAGGGACGTGGAGGCCGTACTCACCTCGTATCTCCAGCAATGGCAGCCGCTGCGGCGATTCATGGACATTTTGTCGATGTACGGGACTGGAAGTTCAAGCAGGAAGCAGTAGTCCACTAGGATACGGAGGAGGAATTTATAATGGAAGCATTCACAACTTTAAAAGGGATTGTAGCACCTGTGGATCGGGTGAACGTAGATACAGATGCTATTATCCCCAAGCAGTTTTTAAAACGAATCGAGCGCACAGGTTTTGGACAGTTTCTGTTTTACGAGTGGCGGTTTGATGAAGCGGGAAATATAAATCCTGATTTTGAACCGAACAAACCACGCTATGCAGGGGCATCTGTGCTGATTTCTCGTGCCAACTTTGGCTGCGGCTCCTCTCGTGAGCATGCGCCGTGGGCGATCATGGACTATGGATTTCGCTGCGTAATTGCACCGTCTTATGCGGATATCTTCTATAATAACTGTTTTAAAAATGCTATTTTACCGATCAAGCTGTCTGAGGAGCAAGTAGAGGATTTGTTTCAACGCACAGCAAAGCATGATAACTACCAATTGAACGTAGACCTGAACGAAAAAACGATTACCGACGATTATGGTCTGCATATTGATTTTGATCTGGATGAGCATCGCCGTCAATTTTTGCTGCAAGGTTTGGATGACATTGGCTTGACGCTCCAGCATGAAGCTGAAATTCTGGCTTATGAACAGAAGCGTGCTGCGAAGCAAGGCGCATAATTCCAGCTCAGTATGAGTTTGTAGCGATAAAGTGAACTGGTTTGTTAGACCAAAAGCCCGTACTGGCAATTCTCTTGCCTGCGGGCTTTTGTCATGTTCATAAGATAAATTGGTAAATAAGGGGTTGACGGTTCGACTCAGCATGGTAAGGTAAATGTAAAATGGCTGAAGGACTATGCCTATGCAGTAGTACAAAAAAATACATATATAAGTTAGGGGAATGAGGATGAAGAAATATAGTTGGTTGATACTGGCGGCTATCTTAATTTGGTTGTGGCCGTCCTCCTCTCATGTGAATGCGGCTGGAGCAGATTTGTTTTTAGATGGAAAAAGGATAGAAGCGCCCGCAGATGCCAAGCCTGAGATGGTCAATGGAAAAGTCATGGTTCCGCTTCGAGTGGTTGGTGAACAGCTTGGATATCAATTTAAATGGGAACCACAAGCCTATAAAATCTCAATCCAAAAAAACAGCACGGATATGTCCATGTATGTGGGCCGTACATCTGCTGATGTGAATGGAAAAACGGTCAATTTGGATGCACCTCCTGTGCTGCGTGGTAACTCCACCATGGTTCCGCTGCGTTTTGTCGGGGAGCAAATGGGGCTAAAGGTAGATTGGAATAATAATAATAAATCCGTGAATCTCAGTCAGAAAGTGGCAACTCAGCAGACAGACAAACAGACTCCATCCCAAAAATCATCACAAACGCTGGTACAGAACACAAGCACACCAAAATTGCCTACGCCAACAACGACGACTACAAATCTTGCTGGATCAGACAAGCTTACACAGGATGTATTCTCATCATCCAAGCAGCAGGATACAGAACAGCCAAAAGCAAATACACTGCTAGTGCAAAACATTACCTTTCAAGATGAAGCATTACAGATTTCATTGAACAGGGATGTAACGCCCAAAGTGTTTAAAATGACGGAGCCTAATCGAATTGTTGTGGATTTACCAGAAGCTATGTTGGCGTCTGACTTCTCCCAATCGTTCCCGGTTCGTAGCGATGGCTCCCGAGTGCTGGCGAATAGTGACGGTGAGGATGTGCAGGAAATCAGATTTGCTCCCGCGGACGGAAAAAATGGGGGCGTCCGTATCGTCATTGCTTTGAATCAAGCACGTGATTACGATCTTTCAAAAAACAGCTCAGGTGAGATCACCCTCCAATTGCGTGAACCGAGTGATGATCAGGTGCTGACACCAACAAACAGCGGCGGGCGGAGAATCGTCGTAATTGATCCCGGACATGGTGGCAGCGACCCTGGCGCAAGCAGTGTGACGGGACGACATGAGAAGGAATTTGCATTGGCGGTAGCGTTAAAGGTTGAGCAGCTTCTGCAAAATGATCCTGATATTCAAATCGTAATGACTCGCAGTGGAGATACGTATCCCACGCTGGATGAACGCCCACAGCTTGCTAATAATCAACAGGCAAGCGTGTTTGTTTCTATCCATGGTAACAGCATGCTAGCTTCAAATAAAGGAAAAGCAAATGGCTCTGAAACCTATTATGCACGTCAGGAAAGTTTGGGACTGGCAAAGACGATGCATAAGCATCTTGTAGCGGCTACCGGATTTAAGGATAATGGCATTAAGGTGGCAAACCATGTGGTAACGAGAAAATCACAAATGCCCGCTGTACTGCTGGAATGTGGCTACCTTAGTAATCTGTCAAATGAAGCGGCCATGTTCACAGAAGAAACACAGGAGAGGATTGCCGAAGGCATTGTCGATGGGTTGAAGGAGTATCTTGGAACGGGTATAGGGGCAACAGAATCGCTTAACTAAGGCTGTTTGCAAAAAAAGCTACTTTCTACCTTTAATGAAATTGAGGTGAAAAGTGGCTTTTTTTGTTTTTCCGACAATGACTTTAGCCGCGAAGCGAATGAACTATATTTTTAGCTAAAATTCGACAAAACTAGTTCTTTGGCACGTATATTTCTGTTATGATGGAATATATTCGCAACTTTTGGTGTGGAATAACGTCTAAAAGGTTGTCTGATATTACATAAGCGCGTATATCAGGTCGCCGCACCGGAGCATGTGGCAAAAAAATTATGAATGGAAGGGTGACGAATGAAGAAATTTGGTTTTTTGTTGTTATTATTTGTCTTCATGTGGGCGGTTCCGGGTTATGGACATGCGGCTTCGAGTGAAACACAAATCTTCCTCGACGATCAACAGTTAAGTGTCCCGAGCGGTGCTAAGGCACAAGTAATTGGCGGAAGTACAATGGTTCCGCTACGCGTAATTTCTGAAAATTTAGGTTATGACGTGACATGGAAGCAGCAGGCGCGAACCATAACGATTGAGAAGGACAGTACCTCGATCCGAATGATAATCGGAAGCAAGACGGCGACTGTCAATGGAAGCGACACTAGTCTGGATGCTTCGCCTCTGCTGCGTTCCAATTATGCCCTTGTACCGCTTCGCTTTATCGGCGAGCAAATGGGACTGGACGTAAAATGGGACAGTAGCTCCAAGTCCGTAAAATTATATACCCGCAGCAGCGGGTCGGGAAACGGGGAATTTACTCCTCCTAAATCCGGGAATAGCAGCACAGGCACTGAAACTGTAACTGTACCAACGAATAATGCCAGCTCAGGTGTAATGCAGGTACAGGAAATCAGTTTCAGTCAAAACCGCCTAACCATTACGACTACGGGTGCAGTGAAGCCAAAAGCATTTACAATGACTGCCCCTAACCGAGTAGTTGTGGATTTGCCGGCTACGGCGTTTGCTGACAACTTTGGGGCTCAGCAAAAGCTGGACAGCAACCTGAATGGTTCACTGGATATTCAGGATGAAGCGGATATATCCGGTATCCGTTATGCTTTATTCCAAAAGGAACCTTCAACGGTTCGCGTTGTTATTGATCTGAAGCATGTTATGAATTATACCGCATACAATGACGGCTCGAATCGCGTTATCGTCGATTTGGCATCGAAGGATTCAGTGAATACAACACCTGACGCTACCTTACCAGATGGTTCACAGCCGGATGATACACAGACCTCACCAGTTAACAGCAATGGCAAAAAAGTCGTTGTTATTGATGCCGGTCATGGAGCGAAGGATTCTGGAGCCGTTGGGATTTCGAGAAAAAATTACGAAAAGACCTTCAACTTGGCTATGGCTCTGAAAGTAGAAAGCATTTTGAAGCAGAACCCTAATCTTGAGGTTGTGTTGACACGCAGCGATGATACGTTTTTGGAGCTTAAACAGCGCGTAAAAGTGGCTGAAAATCTCAATGCCAACGTATTCGTGTCCATTCACGCCAACAGCAGCGGCAGCTCGGCTTCCAACGGTACAGAGACGTATTACCAGCGTAGTGCAAGCAAAGCGTTCGCGGACGTCATGCATAAGTACTTTGCACCAGCGACAGGTTTGACAGACCGGGGCATTCGTTATGGCAATTTCCATGTCATTCGTGAAACGACGATGCCTGCTGTCTTGCTTGAGGTAGGATATCTCAGTAATGCGAAAGAAGAAGCCACACTGTTTGATGAAGATTTCCAAAACCGGGTAGCTCAAGGGATTGCAGATGGCATCACAGAGTATCTTGGTGTAAAATAAATCTTCAACAAATCGCTTGCCAACGTCAAGCAAGGAGGGGGACATATGAACAAGAAAATCGTAATCGCAGGTCTGCTGGCGCTGTTTGCTATTGCAGGTGCAGGCTGCGCCTCCAAGCAGACAGCCGCTCCTGCTGCTCCATCTCAGGAAACGAAAACGTCTGCGGAGCAAAATAATACGCCAGAACAAACAGTCCCTGATTCATCGACTCAGTCTGCTGAAAATAATGGAGCGACTCAGACACCTGCATCCTCGTCAACCGAGCCTACAAACACCAAGACGGATACGGTAAAATCAGGAGACCGCCAAACTCAACAGATCACGGTGTACTACACCGATACACAAGAGACAGGCTTGAAGGAACAGAAAAAGGAAATTACCTTCCCAAGCGAGCTGGAAAAATACCAAAAGGCGTTTGAAGCTCTGCAAAAGAGTGGGCATTCTACTCTGATACCGTTATGGTCCGAGAAAATTTCTGTGCATAAAATCAAATTGGACAATGGAGCATTGACGTTTGATATTTCCCTGCCGGATGAGGCTCGTCTGGGTGCAGGCGGTGAGGAATTGGCTATCGACGCTCTGAAGAAAACGATGTTCCAGTTCAAGGAAGTCAAAACGCTGGATTTGCTCGTAGATGGTCAATCCCTGGAATCCTTAATGGGACATGTAGACCTGGATCATCCGATGAACCGTTAACAGATCAGACTGTATGAAAATTTCTTGGGAATTACACACTTTTCACGTGCAATCTGTGACAGTTAATGTTAATATAGGAGTGTATTTCTCGCCTATGCAGGCAGTCATGCACAAATAGTATTCGTTTCTTTCCGGATGATTATTTAGAGTGACCGTCTTGATGCGGGCTATCCCGTATCAAGACGTTTTTTTTGGTAGGAGGTAGGATTCCGTGAATGCAGCAACCGCACGTCATATATTGGACACCATCGGTACGATGTTTCCGGATGCCCATTGTGAGTTGAACCATGACAATGCTTTTGAATTAACGATTGCTGTGTTATTGTCCGCTCAATGCTCCGATCAGATGGTGAATAAAGTAACGGCAGACCTGTTTCAAAAATACAAGACACCCGAGGACTATTTGACTGTTCCCATTGAAGAACTGGAGCAGGATATTCGCAGAATTGGCTTGTACCGGAACAAGGCTAAGCATATTCATAACCTGTGCCGTTTATTGATAGACCAGTACGGGGGAGAAATACCGTCTGAGCATGATGAGTTGGTCAAGCTTCCCGGTGTTGGGCGCAAGACAGCTAATGTCGTTGTGTCCACCGCTTTTAATGTACCAGCCATTGCGGTAGATACGCATGTAGAGCGTGTTTCCAAACGACTGGGCTTTGCGGGATGGGACGATTCAGTGCTAGAGGTGGAAAAAAAGCTGATGAAAAGGGTCCCTAGGGACGAATGGTCCTTGACCCATCACAGGCTCATTTTTTTCGGCCGCTACCACTGCAAAGCGCAAAACCCTCAATGTCAGGTATGTCCGTTGCTCGATGTATGCAGAGAAGGCAAGAAACGTATGAAAACGTCCCGGATCAGGAAAGATAAGGAACGTAGAGCTTAAAGACCCTGCAGAGATTACGAGGGTTTAACCATTTAAGTGTAGAAAAGGATGAAGAGTATGAAATGCATTTCGGTATATACAGACAATTTTGAGGCTTTTTCCGATATTTTTGAGCAAATCGTAACATCGGAGTTTGCTGAAAACGAAGAGCGCGAGCTTGAAGGAATCACGGTTAGCCATTCTGGTGATGTACCTGAGCATTATCTGGAGCGTATGTCTCAAAAGCCGGAAGTAGTCGTAATGAAGGACAAATCCCGCGGAATTACGATTTTGCAGCATGGTCAAGTATTCGAAATTTTGCTGCCAGTGCTTGAGACGGCAACAAATTAAGTTCAATTAGCGGACATGCTTGCATGCTCCGCCGTAGGCGGCTCGGCTGGTCTAACCAGCCTGGGGGCGCATGGTGTACACAATCCGGGTTTGTACGATCACTATAAGGATAGAGGTTTGGTGATTCTGGGCTTTTCGTGTAATCAGTTTGCCGATCAGGAGCCGGATTCCAATGACAGCGTGCATACATTTTGTACCCTGAATTATGGTGTTGCGTTCCCCATGTTCCAAAAGGTGGATGTACGTGATAAGCAGGCTCACCCGTTGTTTACATATCTTGCTTCGTCGTTGCCCTTTGAGGGTTTTGATGAAACGCATTCGGTTGCCAAAATACTTATTCCTTTAATTCATGAGCTTCATCCTGAATACTTAGCTGAAGATTTCGATCAAATGGAATTTCACAAAATTCCTGATTGATCGGAACGGGAAAGTGGTCAAATCCTTTGAGGCGACGACAGATCCCCTGGATATGGAAGAGGATATTGAAGCTTTGCTGTAAAGATCAGTTTTGGACAGAATGAGATAAGCTTATTGGTACTATTGATAAAAAGGCGGTTTCCCAAAGTCATGTACATGGCGGGGAGCGCCTTTTTTTAACATCTTTTTTAATTGTGATGATTCTCACAGCGCCTAAGTAATGCTACAATAAAGCTATTTGAGGCAGCTAAGGGACAAGGAGTGGAACTATAGCTTATGATGCAAACGATTACAGGGAATGCTCGGGAAGAAATGAATACAATAGAACAGCTACGGAATTTTTTGCGCACAGCCGGGGATGAGGGAGGAGCGAAAGCCGTAGCTGACTTGCTGGAGAAGGCGGATGCAGAGGAGCTGACCATTGCATTTTGCGGGCATTTTTCAGCTGGGAAATCAAGCTTGATCAACAGTCTGTGCGGCAAAACGGTGCTGCCATCCGGGCCGGTTCCTACGAGTGCTAATGTGGTGTCCATCCGTTACGGACGTTCGAGAGCACTAATTCACCCGGCTAAAACATCTGAAAACCCGGAGTCGGAGGCACTGGAAACCTCTCTATCCGAGCTGGCTGAATATTGTAAAAATGGCGGAGCTTACGAATCGATTCAGGTATGGGAGGATGTCCCGATGTTAGCTGGCGGAGGAGTGCTGCTGGATACACCTGGCGTCGATTCTACGGACCACGGCCATGCGCTGGCGACGCATTCTGCTTTACACTGGGCGGATATTGTTTTTTATGTGATGGATTACAACCATGTTCAATCGGAAAATAACTTGTCCTTTGCCAAAAGTCTGTCGGATTGGGGCAAGCCGTTATATTTGATTATTAACCAAATAGATAAGCATCGAGAGCGAGAGCTTTCATTTACACATTATCGTAGTGAGGTGGAGGCCAGCTTTCATGCTTGGCAGGTTAATTACACGGATATACTGTTCACCTCCTTGAAAGAGCAAAACCATCCTTGGAACCAATGGGAAGAGCTGCCGTTGCTGATCAAAGCACTGCTGGAGCGAAAAATAGAGCTATTGTCGTACAGTTTGGTTTCCTCAATGCGCCATTTGGCGGATCAACATGTGGAGGCTGTACAGGCTGCCGAGGAAGAGGAACTGACCACGTTGCTGGAAGAGGCAGGCGGAGAGGAAGCAATTTCGCGTCTGGATATGGAGCTGGACGTTTTACAGCAAGAGGATAAACACTGGAATATGCTAGCAGAGCATGAGCATAAACGGCTGCGGCAAGAGCTGGATCATGTACTGGAGCATGCCCATTTGACACCTGCGGAGCTGCGTGAGGCAGCTGGCGAATATTTGGAGAGCCGCAAGCCGGGATTCAAGGCCGGGCTATGGTTTGCCAGTGGAAAGACGGAGCGGGAGAAGGAAAACCGTTTGGAACGACTAACTGGTATGCTGGCTGATCAGGTGGAGGGGCAGTTGCTTCCTCATGTGCGAGAGCTGCTGCGTTCCTGGGGTGATGGGCATGGTTTGTGGTCGGCTGCGCTGGAGCAGGAGTTGGACGAAATTCGTCCTGTGACGGATCGGAGACTGATTGAGCAGACGGTGAAGGAAACAGCGTTGTCGCCGGGGTATACGCTGAACTATTGCAAGGATTTGCGCAGCGCCGTCACGGCAGATTGCCGCCGCAAGGCGCTGGCGCTGGCAGACCGTATGCTGGCGCAGCTAGCTGCGCAGGCCGAAGCACGCCGCGCGGCTCTTGCGTCCGCGCGCACCGAGCTACTGGCGCAGGCGGACGCGGCAGGCCGTTACCGCGCCCGCCTAAGCGCCTCGGCTGCGCACGCCACCGCGCTGCGCAGCCTGCTTCCGCAAGCTGCCGCGCCTGATGCGTTGCCCCGGCCGGCCGCGCCAGCACCAGCACCTGCCGCGGAAAGCACCGCTGCGGCTTCGGCCGCACCTGCGGACGCTGCGCATACTGCCGCCGCTGGAGCACACGCCGCAGCGGCGCAGCCGCTTGCAAGCACGGTGGCAGCACAGCCCGCCGCCGGAGGCCGCCGCACGCGGCTGGATGCAGCAGCGTCCCGATTGGAGGCCGCCGCTGCGTTGTTGAGCCCGTACCCTGCCATGCAGGCGGCAGTACGGGATTTACTCGCCCGCGCCGCTGCGCTGGAGGGCGGGCGGTTCACGCTGGCGCTGTTCGGAGCGTTCAGCGCCGGGAAGTCCAGCTTCGCCAACGCTTTGCTGGGCGAAGCTGTGTTGCCTGTATCGCCGCATCCGACGACAGCGGCGATTAACCGGATTATGGCGCCCGCAAGCAAGGAGCGCCATGCTACCGCGGACGTCCATATGAAATCAGTGGACGCTTTGCGGGAAGACCTTAAATACTCGTTTCGGCTGTTAGGGCTGGGAGCACCGGGTGCAGAGGGATGGCAGGATGCCGTACATGCGTTATCCCCGGAAGGCATTCACCCTGCCGGGCGACCCCATTACAGCTTTTTGAAGGCTGCCGCCGCTGGATGGGAAGAAGCTGAAGGTTTGCTGGGCCAGCAGCTTCAGGTAAATCTGGAGCAATATCGGGATTTTGTCGCGTCTGAGCATAAGTCATGCTTTGTGGAGCATATTGACCTTTATTATGACTGCGCTCTGACCCGTCAGGGGATCGTGCTTGTGGATACGCCTGGAGCGGATTCAGTAAATGCGCGTCACACAGGTGTGACCTTCAATTATATGAAGCATGCGGACGCTCTTGTATTTGTCACGTATTATAATCACGCGTTTACTCAAGGTGACCGTCAATTTTTGAACCAATTGGGCCGGGTGAAAGAGACGTTGGCGCTGGATCAGACTTTTTTTATCGTTAATGCAGCAGACCTTGCTTCGTCCGAAGAAGAGCTACAATCCGTGACCCAACATGTGCAGGAGCAGCTACATGCTAATGGAATTCGTAAGCCACGCATTTATCCATTGTCTAGCATGCTGGCGCTGGAAGCAGCAGAGCAAGGAGAGGCTTCACTGCGTGCGGCTTCACGTTTTGATGTGTTTGAAGATGATTTTTCAGCATTTGCAGCCGAAGAGCTGGCCGGATTGTCCATTGCTTCCGCCATGCAGGAGCTGGGGCGGCTGCGAAGTCGGATAGTGCAACACGCCGCAGATGCCAGATATAGTGTGGAGGAACGCGAAGGGCGGTTGGAGCGATTAACCCATATCCGCGAGGGACTGGAACAAACACTACTGAGCCTGTCTGATAGCAGTGGTGCAACTGTGTTGTCTGGGGAAACCGATGAATTGCTGTTTCACGTACGTCAACGGCTGGCTTATCGGACTGGAGAGTTTATGGCGGAGGCGTTTCATCCGTCTGTTCTGCGCGAAGGCGTGGGCGATCTTCGCTCAGTCTTTGCATCCTGTGGCCGTGAGCTAATGCGCCTGATTGAACTGGAACTGTCACAGGAATTGCTGGCAACCACGCTGAGACTGGAAAAAACGGGACAAAGCTTGGTACGCAAGGCTATACAGCGGTGCGTAGAGGACATGAACCATCAGTTGGAAGGACTGGATTGCACGATGCCTGAACCCAGAGAATGGGCTGTTCCCGAGCTGATTGAAATTTCCTTGCAGGAGTCTGTCCATTGGAAAGAATATTGGAATAGCTTTAAAAATCCAAAGCTATTTTTTGAAGGATCTGGCCGTGCGGTTCTGCAAACCAGACTGGAGTTGGTGCTGCGTGAGCGAATCGGGGAAGCTGTAGAGCAACAGCGGGAACGAATGTCCTCTTTTTACATTACACTGGTGCAGGAGGAACAAACGTGGCAGACGGCTCAGCTTCGGGAGCAGATGCTGGAGACGATTCGTGGTATGGAGCATGCGCTTACGGGTGGTGAGCAGCCACAGGTTTGGGAAGAGCTCGCCAGTCGGATCGCCGCCTTGGAGAAATCAGCCATCTAATAAGCATTCCATCCATAGAGATATTAATATATACACAAGCATATCTTTCATCAGGACACCGGGTTGTGGGACAACCCGGTGTTTTACGCATGCTTCAAAAAGACAGCAATACCGAGTAATTAGCCATATTCAATGATAAGAAAGCGATTTAATTTGTCTAATCACCCGTCAATTGCGAACTTGCCTGAAAACAGTCAGTTATCCTCTTTGCCGCCTTGGAATGCGAATGGTAAACTTCACTAAGCCATACAACAACGTCGTGCAACTAATGGAGGGACATTGACATGGAAGTGCTCAGGCAATTGCAGGGCTTTTTTCGTGAGAGGAGACATTATCTGTTTCTTTCCATTCTATGCCTTGCGATAGCGACGGCCCTGGGGCTGGTGTATCCAAACCTGCTCCAAAGGCTAATTGATAACGCTATCATCCCCGGTGACTTCGGGAAAGTACCGGCGCTGGCTCTCACTGTGCTGGGAGTAGTGATCGTCAAAGGCTTTATGCAATTTTTACACGGATTTTTTGGTGGACGGCTGGGTAACTATCTGGCGTACCGACTCCGCAATGCTTGTTATGAAAAACTGCAATTTTTGTCCTTCAGATATTATGACACTGCCAAAACGGGGGATCTCATGTCCCGTTTGACGGGTGATCTGGAGGCGATTCGCAACTTCATCGGGTTTGGTTTTGCCCAACTCCTCAATGTGGTAATGATGGTCGTATTTGGAGCTATGATGATGCTGTATATCAACTGGCAGCTCACCCTCATTACGATGATCAGCATGCCTTTGCTGCTCTTCGTCACGTTTAAGTTCGAATCCCGAATTCATCCCACCTTTCAGGAAATGCGGATTGCGCTCAGTGCCTTGACGACAGCGGTGCAAGAAAATATAACAGGCGTGCGCACCGTCAAATCTTTTGCCCGCGAATCATATGAGGTTGAAAAATTTTCAGTACGAAATGAGCAGTACAAAAGTAACCAAATTCAAGCTGCTTCCCTGTGGAGCCGTTTCTTCCCCGCCATGGAACTGATTGCTTCTGTCAGTGTGGTTCTTCTGCTGGGTATGGGGGGCTATCTGGTTATTGAAAAGTCGCTGACCCTGGGTCAGCTTGTCGCCTTTTTTAGCTTAATTTGGTATATTATCGGCCCCATCTGGAACATTGGCTTCCATATCAATAACTATACCCAGTCCAAGGCTTCCGGTGAACGGGTCTTGGAGCTATTGAACCAACCGGTGGATGTTACTGATGAAGCTGATGCTTTGACGCTTGATGCTGATGAGGTGAAGGGTCATGTCACATTTGAGCATGTCACTTTTGCTTACGGGAATAAGCTGCCGGCTGTCGTTGACATCAACCTGGATGCACCCCCAGGATCAGTCATCGGTATTTTGGGCGGAACCGGATCAGGTAAATCCACCATTATTCAGCTGCTTATGCGAGCTTACAATGTGAACGCAGGCAACATTAAGCTGGATGGAACAGATATACGCCATTTGAAAATCCGTGATTTACGTGCTCAAATTTCTTCCGTGTTCCAGGAGACGTTCCTGTTCTCATCTTCCATCCGTAACAACATTGCTTACGGACTAAGCCATGTCAGTATGGATGACATTATACGCGTATCCAAGCTAGCTCAGGCACATGAATTTATTACCGAGCTGCCATTGGGGTATGACACAGTTGTCGGTGAGCGGGGACTGGGGCTGTCCGGTGGGCAAAAACAACGGATTGCCATCGCGCGCGCACTGCTCAAAAATCCGAAAATTCTGGTGCTTGATGATGCGACCAGCGCGGTCGATATGGAGACGGAGCATGAAATCCAGACCGGTTTTCAAGAGGTTATGCGGGGACGGACGACCTTTATTATTGCTCACCGTATTTCTTCACTTCGTCATGCTAATGAAATTGTAGTGCTGGAGGAAGGGCAGATAGCCCAGCGAGGAACGCATGAACAGCTCATTGCCACTCCAGGCCCTTATCAGGACGTGTATCATATTCAATACGCCGACTACATAGCCCAGACTCTTGACGGTGTGTCCGAAAGGCAGGTGAGACCATGAATATACCCGCTGAAAAAGCCAAAACGCTTCAAAAACCAATGAATGAGCGATTTGTGTACCAGGATGATGATATCATCGACAAACCATTTAACTGGTCCGAATTCAAACGATTGCTCGCATACATGAAGCCTTACGCCCGGCAGATCCTGCCGATACTACTGGTCATGATGATTCTTGGTACCATCACCAAGCTGACCGTTCCCTATTTGATCAGTCTGGCCATCGACAAAGCGATTGCTCCCGTAGGACCTGCACTGCCGAGTGTAAAATTACTGCTGCTAATAACCGGAGCAGTGCTGTTACTATATTTAATTCAATGGGCAGCCAGTACGTACCGCATTAAATTCACCAATATTATCGGTCAACGTGTCATTTACGATCTGCGTGAGGATCTGTTCAAGCATATTCAGAAGCTTTCTTTCAACTTTTTTGATAAAAGACCGGCTGGATCTGTATTGGTACGTGTTACGAATGACATCAATTCGCTTCAGGATCTATTTACGAATGGTGCGGTGAACGTCCTGATTGACTGTGTACAGCTCACTGGAATCATCGTCATTTTACTGCTGATTAACTGGAAGCTTGGTCTGGCGGTTATCGTGACTGTTCCGATCATGTTTCTAATCTCTACCAAGCTGCGTGTGCGCATTCGCCGTGCCTGGCAGGAAGTACGCATGAAGAACTCCCGTATCAACTCTCATCTGAATGAGTCCATTCAGGGTATCCGTGTGACACAGGCGTACACACAGGAGCAGGAAAACATGGCTTATTTCGATAACATGAACAGCTCCAGTAAACGGTCTTGGGATAAAGCATCGGCCATGAATCAGGTCTTCGGCCCGCTCATTGATATTACTGGAGGCTTGGGTACGCTTGTGCTGTTCTGGTTCGGGGCACACCTGATTCAGACGGATCAGCTTACGGTAGGTCTGCTGGTTGCATTTGCCAATTATGTGGGGAACTTTTGGGACCCTATTAATCGACTGGGCCAAATGTACAATCAGTTGCTGGTTGCGATGGCTTCGTCGGAAAGAATTTTTGAGTTTATGGATGAACAGCCGAATATTGCGAATAAGCCGGGAGCCAAAGACCTGCCGCCCATTCGCGGCGATATCCATTTTGAAGAAGTTGTTTTTGAATATGAAAAGGGACGTCAGGCGCTTAAAGGCATTAATCTCTCTGTCAAGGCGGGTCAATCCATTGCGCTTGTCGGGCATACCGGATCTGGTAAAAGCACAATCATTAACCTGCTCAGCCGGTTTTATGACATTACATCAGGGCGACTTACGATTGACGGCCATGATGTGCGTGACGTAACGGTGGAGAGCTTGCGTAGCCAAATTAGCATCGTACTTCAGGACACATTTATTTTTTCAGGTACGATTCGCGATAATATTCGATTCGGTCGACTGGATGCAACGGATGAGGAGATTGAAGCGGCTGCGAAGGCAGTCAATGCTCATGAATTCATCGTTCATTTGCCGGGCGGCTATGAAACAGAGGTAGAGGAGCGGGGCGGTATGCTGTCCATGGGCCAGCGCCAGCTGCTATCTTTTGCCCGGGCCTTGCTGGCTAATCCACGAATTCTCATATTGGATGAAGCCACAGCCAGTATAGATACGGAAACAGAGCTGAAAATTCAGGAGGCTCTTCAGGTGCTGTTGGAAGGCAGAACCTCCTTCATGGTTGCTCATCGTTTGTCCACCATTCGGAATGCCGATCATATTGTCGTGCTGGATCATGGGCAGATCCAAGAAAGTGGGAATCATGAACAATTGATGAAAAAACATGGAATTTATCGGGGGCTGGTGGAAGCACAGTTCAGATTTTTGTAAAAAAAAGATCAAAAAATCGCGATTTTTGTAAATTTAAATGCGGAGCGCTATTGCATTCTTGGAGCTAAACCCTGAAAATAAAGATGAAAAGAGATCAGAGCAATATCTTCAGAGGGGGAAGAGTTCAAGATGTGGGGTGCTCCTTTTTCTGCCGGGGCTAAAAAGATGCTGCTGCTGGGTAGTGGTGAATTGGGGAAAGAAGTCATTATTGAAGCTCAGCGGCTTGGCGTGGAATGTATTGCTGTAGACCGCTATGAACTGGCTCCAGCAATGCAGGTGGCTCATCGTTCTTATTGTTTGGATATGCAGGATGCTGAGGCATTGAAGGCACTGATTCGCAAGGAAAAGCCCGACATAATTGTACCTGAAATCGAAGCTATTGCTACGGGTGCTTTGGAAGAATTGGAGCAAGAGGGATTTCACGTAGTACCAACAGCCCGGGCCGCCCGTCTTACGATGGACCGGGAGGGCATTCGCAGGCTTGCTGCCGAGAAGTTGCAACTTCCGACCGCCGCCTACCGCTTTGCAGATGATTTTGAGCAGTTGCGGGCAGCGGTTCATGAGCTGGGCACGCCATGCGTGGTCAAGCCCTTGATGAGTTCGTCGGGTAAAGGGCAGTCTGTATGCCGGACACCCGAAGATGCGGAATCCTGCTGGAATACGGCGCTGGAAGGCGCACGTGCCAAAACAACACGTGTGATTGTTGAAGCTTTTGTTCCGTTTGAGAGTGAAATTACGTTATTGACTGTCAGATCGGTATCAGGTACGACTTTTTGCCCACCGATTGGCCACATTCAAAAGGATGGGGATTATGTCGAATCTTGGCAGCCTCATGGCATGACGGACAAGCAGCTTTCGGACGCGGAGGACATTGCCCGTACGATTACGGATGAACTGGGTGGTTACGGATTGTTTGGCGTAGAGCTGTTTTTAACGGCTGATGGCGTCGTATTCAGTGAAGTATCCCCCCGTCCGCATGATACGGGAATGGTAACGATGATTACGCAGGATTTGTCGGAATTTGCGCTTCATGTGCGGGCCATTCTCGGATTTCCGATACCGTCGGTTACACTGCTAACCCCTGGGGCTTCGGCTACCTTGAAGGCAGAACAAGCTACACGGGATTTTGTAATCGGTGGTCTGCATGATGCATTATTGCTACCCCGGACACAGGTGCGAGTGTTCGGGAAGCCTGAAACCAAGCCGGGACGCCGGATGGCTGTAGCGCTTAGCGCTGCGGGAGATGTGGAAACAGCACGGAAGACGGCCAAAGAAGCTGCCAATATGCTGAAAGTGGAGGTAAATCATGTCTAACAATGTGATGATTCCAGTACTGACAATTCGTTCCGTAGAGCTTGGCGATTGCGAAGCCGTAACAGGACTGCTAAGAGAAGTCGGATATCCGATGACTTGTGGTGTGATGAAAGAAGTTATGGGAACTACGCAGGAGGACTGTCAAGCCAATATGATGGTTGCAGAAATGGATGGTCGTGTTGTCGGCGTAATCGGCATGCATACGGCTCAAAGCCTGGCTTATCCTGATCCTGCCGTACAAATCACCATGCTGGTCGTGAGCAAGGAGTATCGCGGCGAGGGCATTGGCAAGCGCCTGGTGGCCTGTGGTGAGGAGTGGGGACGTGCGCAAGGAAGTCTCCATTTGTTCATTACCGGAGCGAATAACCGCATCAAACAAATAGAGGCTCATGCATTCTACAACCGAATCGGCTTTGAAAAGCAAGGCTACCGTTTCAGCAAAAAGCTTAAATAATAGTCCTGTACAAGCCCGGATTATATTCAGAGCCTCATTACCCATAGATCAGTCCCGTCTAGGCTATTGCCGAGCGGGGCTATTTTTTTACCAACTTTTACACCATTGATCCTGCTAGGAAACATGATATACTGCTAGAGTAAAGATTACAAAGTTGTAACCACGCATGTTCAGAGCGAACATGTACACACCAAGAAATTAATACAACAAGGAGATGACGAAATGAAGAATATGTTGAAAAAAACACTGGTGATGGGAAGTTTAAGCGCCGTTTTATCCGCAGGATTCATCGTTCCGGCATCAGCAGCACCGGCTGACGATTTGTCGGCGCAGCTACAACAGTGGCTACAAAATAGCGGATACTCTGTTCAATTGTCCAATGGGACGACGACAGTAACGAAGAACGTAACTACGGATTGTTTCGGACAGGACAAGGCTAAAACTCAAACAGGGAATTCTTCTTCGGGCAAGCAAGTAACCAAACAGGGGAACCAAAACGCTTCACAGTCTGCTAACAAGCAGCAGAATCAAGCTCAGAACACCAATGCAGGTGCAGGTCAGTCCGCAGGATCGGATGCACAGCTCAGCAAGTCTCAATTTGCGGCAGAGGTTGTAAAGCTGGTAAACAACGAGCGCAGCAAAAATGGTCTGAAGCCACTGACTTCCGATGCGAAGCTTACCGAAGTGGCTTTGGCTAAAGCGAAGGATATGAGTACTAATAATTACTTTGATCATACATCACCGACTTACGGCTCACCATTTGATATGATGAAGAAATTCGGCGTAACTTATACGTATGCGGGTGAAAATATTGCGATGGGGCAACAAACGCCGCAAGAAGTTATGAAAGCCTGGATGAACAGTCAGGGACACCGTGAAAATATTTTGAAGGCAGAATATACACAAATCGGTGTAGCTTACTATAATGGATATTGGGTTCAGGAATTTACACGTAACTAAAAGTCGATCATAAAAAGCGTTTCAAACGTCATTATGTTATGGCATTATACTGATAACCTAACGCTAAATTCAAGGGCCTGCTGACACGTTCAGCGGGCTTTTTACGTTGTTTGCGTCTCTAGTGGTGCGCTTATCTATCACTTTTGCTTATATGCAAGAACAGGCATAAATGCGGCAAGTATAGTATGATAACACCAAGCTATATTGATAACTAATAACTTATGGGAAAGTCAGGTGAACGAATGAGCTACGAAATTGTGCATGAAGGTGCTTTTGCTATGCTCAAGGTACAGATGAACCCCGGAGAGACGATTAAAGCGGAGATGGGAGCTATGGTTTCCATGTCTTCCAGCGTGGATATAAAGGGGACTGTGGATGGTGGATTATTGCGCGGTTTAGGCCGGATGCTGAGCGGAGAGAAATTCTTTTTTCAGGAGCTGAGAGCATCTCGGGGGCCAGCTGAAGTGCTGCTTGCTCCAGCAAGTATAGGCGATGTACAAGCAGTGGAATTGGACGGTACGTATAGACTGTTGGTGCAAAAGGATGGCTTCTTGGCGTGTACGGAGGGCATTGAGGTCAGCACTAAAATGCAGAATCTGATGAAAGGATTGTTCTCGGGCGAAGGTTTTTTTATCGTTGAAATCAGCGGTCGCGGAACAGTATTTTTGTCCTCTTACGGAGCCATTCATCCGATTTATGTTGCACCCGGAGAGGAGCGTATTATTGATAACGCTCATCTGGTGGCATGGCCAGACTACATGGATTACAAAATTGAAAAAGCGTCCAAAGGTTGGTTGTCCAGTGTAACGAGCGGAGAAGCACTTGTATGCCGTTTTCGCAGCGAGGGGACGGTATTGATACAAAGCCGAAATCCGGGCAGCTTCGGACAATGGATCAAAAGCTTTATACCCGATAGCAAGTAGTTTTTCGTCTATGCAGAGGTAAAGAATGAGCTTTACGAACCCAAAAGGCGTAATAAAAAGGATGGCGATATGCCATCCTTTTTAACATACTTAAAAAAATGTTGTAAAATAGTATAGCTCTAAATCTTCTTAAATTGCAATCATAGTTTTATAAAACAACTGACATTCACAAAAAGTTCACATTTATTTTACTTTAAAGGGCATAACTTTCTGCTTTCTTATGACATGTATGCTTCATAACACTCAGAACGGTTTATTTGCAAAATGATATGAGAAGCTTTATGTTTATTTCACCAAGTTATCAGGAGGGAACACGAGTGAATTCATCAAAATGGATCTGGCGGTCTGTCGGTTCCGTGTCCATCGCCGCCACACTGCTATTATTGTACGGATTTATTGCCGCGGTACGAAGCATTACGGCTCCCGAGCCACTCGTTACCACCAAACCTGTAAATACGGGTTCATCACAGATACAAAATGCTCCATCCGCTGCAACTCAGAAGGGGGAATTTCGGGTAGCAGCCATTGGAGATTCGCTGGCGAAAGGAACCGGCGATGACTCAGGCAGCGGTTTTGTACGACGGTCGGTGACCTTGTTAAATGATCAGGAAGGCCATAAGGCTCAGCTCATTAACAATCTGGGCATTAACGGGCTGACGACTCAAGGACTTTTGACCAAACTGGATGAGCCTGGCGTGGCCTATGTGTTGAAAAAGGCTAACGTTATTATTGTGTCCATTGGCGGGAACGATTTGTTTCAGGGGGCACAAGCTGCCCAAACTGGCAAAGAGCCACCTACGCTTATAGGCTTGCGCAAAGCTCTGCCTGATGCAGCCAAGCGTTTGCAAAAAGTGCTGATAAAAGTCGGAAAAATCAATCCGAAGGCTAAAATTATATACGTTGGACTATATAATCCATTCAGTGACCTGCCGGAAATGAAAATTCCGGGAAATCTCGTTGTGACGGAATGGAACCTGGCTGCTATGGCGATTACCAATCAAAACAGTAATATGACGCTAATTCCAACCTTCGATTTATTTCAGCAAAATTTGCCGGTTTATTTATCCTCTGATCATTTTCATCCTAACGGACAGGGCTATCAGGCAATTGCTGAGCGTATCGCTCAAGGGTTTGCGGTAGCAGCGGCCAAAGAAGGCGACAATACAGGGGATGGACAACAGTCTACGAGCAGTCAGCCCGCTGATGTGAAGAAGGGAGGGAACAAGTGATGAGCATCCAATCTGCTGACAAGACCGAGATTGATGTAGCAAAGGATTCGATAACCACGGATGGAGCATCCGGCTATCATTCCGACAACCAGGTTAGCAGTGCACACGGAAGCAGAACCGACAACGAAACGGTTCTCTCTGTTCAGCACGTCAAAAAGCGAATCGGACGCAAGATGATCATTCATGATGTAACATTCGACGTACGTGCTGGTGAAATTTTCGGCTTTCTCGGTCCCAATGGGGCCGGAAAAACAACGACGATCCGTATGCTGGTCGATCTGATCAAGCCTACGGAGGGCACCATTACCGTATGCGGTCATAATGTGAACCGTGATCCGGAGCAGGCTTTGCGGCATATCGGTTCTATTGTGGAAAATCCGGAGGTGTACAGTTACCTGACAGGGTGGGAGAATTTAGAGCATTTTGCCCGGATGCAGCCTGGCGTGGATGAACAGCGTATTCGAGAAGTGGTGGAGTTGGTGCGGCTGGATCGGCGTATTCATGATAAGGTAAGTACGTATTCTCTCGGGATGCGCCAGCGACTTGGTATTGCTCAGGCATTGCTTGGCAGACCCAAGTTGCTCATTCTGGATGAACCGACAAACGGATTGGACCCCAAGGGGATCAAGGAAATGAGAGCTTTTATCCGTCTGCTAGCGGCAGAGGGCATGGCTGTATTTGTTTCCAGTCACTTGCTTAGTGAAATCCAGTTGTTGTGTGATCGTGTTGCGATTATTAGCCGGGGAAGGGTGCTTGCTGTTGGCGGGGTGCGGGAATTGGTTGAAACGCATTCGCATATGGCTGTATGGCAACTGGAGCCCCATGATCAGGGTCTTGCCCTGTTGGAAGACTCTCCGTATGTACAAATCATTACGAACGCCGATGAACTGATTGATGACAGCATTGTTGCAGGCAGTGGAGCGGATGCAATTTTTACAGAAATGGACGAAGAGCATATCGCGGAGCTGGTCGTACAAATGACGGCTTCCGGTATTTCCGTTAAAGGTGTAACCAAAATCAACCCTACACTGGAGCAGTTATTCCTGAAAATGACGGAAGGTGAGATTCTTGAATAACATTATACCGCTCGTACAAAATGAAACACTCAAAATCATCAAGAAGAAACGATTTTATGTCATTTTACTTGTTTTGCTTGTGCTTGTGCCGATTTTTACGTACGCTCAGATGAAGGTGGCGGAAAATAACCGCGAAAAATTCGGCAATGACTGGCGGCTGGAGTTGCGTCAGGCCATTACGGATAACCAAAATTCGCTGGGCAGCGACCGGGTTCCAGAGGAATGGAAGACCTACAGGCGAGTATTTGTTCAACAAATGCAATATTATCTGGAAAATGACGTGAACCCGAATGAGCCAAGTGGTGTAACCTTTACCAGAGAGTTTATGGACAATTCCATTAATTTGTTCGTTCCATTGCTTATTATGGCGATTGCCTCTGATCTGGTTTCAGGAGAACGGACGACGGGTACCATAAAAATGCTGCTGACCCGTCCTGTCAGGCGGTGGAAGGTGCTGCTGAGCAAGCTGCTAACGCTGTATATGTTCGTTTCGCTCATCATTTTGGCTGTGTTTGTGATCAGTTATCTTATATCGGGCTTGTTTTTTGGCTTTCGCGGCTTTAATGTTCCGGTATTTACGGGATTCCGAATTGTTGGATCGACGGTGGATATGTCGGCAGTGCATGCGATTCCGCAATGGCACTATCTTATGCTGCAGGCAGGGTTGATCTGGTTCGTCAGCCTCGTGGTGGCTTCGCTTGCCTTTATGGTTTCGGTGCTGGTACGTAGTACGGCGGCAAGCATTGTGGTGATGATGGCTGCGCTCATTTCGGGCACGATTTTAACGAACATGGCCTCGTCCTGGCAGAGCGCCAAATATTTATTTATGGTTAACCTCGAATTGACCGATTATTTATCAGGAAGCCCCGCCCCGATTGAGGGGATGACCTTGCCGTTTTCTTTAGCTGTATTGGGCATTTGGGGGGCTTCGGCGCTAATTGTTTCATTCGCCGTCTTTACGAAACGGGATATATTGAATTAAAATGGACAAGGTAAAAGAAAACATCTGTTTGCATTTTTGGTGAAAATCATCAAGAATAAGGCAAAACACGGTTACGATTAGACAAAGGGGGAGCATGAATGGTCGACAAAATCGACTTGTCTGCGGGAGCGTCCGGCACTCAGAACGGAGCTTCGGAGTATGGCGTGGACGACATTCAAGTGCTCGAAGGGCTTGTGGCAGTTCGCAAACGGCCGGGCATGTATATTGGGAGCACCAGTTCTTCGGGACTACATCATTTGGTATGGGAAATTGTGGACAACGCGGTTGATGAGCATCTTGCCAAGTTTTGCTCCCGCATTGACATTACAATGCATAAGGACGGTTCCGTTACAGTAACAGACAACGGACGCGGTATTCCTACGGGAATGCACAAAACGGGAATTCCTACACCTCAGGTTGTATTTACTATTTTGCATGCCGGAGGTAAGTTCGGCGGTTCGGGATATAAAAAGTCCGGGGGTCTGCATGGTGTGGGCGCGTCAGTAACGAACGCTCTTTCGGAATGGCTTGAAGTGGAAATTTACCGGGACGGCAAGATTCACCGTCAGCGGTTTGAATATTGGCTGGACAAGAAGGGCGTGGAGCATGTCGGGGAACCGACCACAGGCCTTGAAGTGCTGGGCAATACTAACAAGACGGGCACAAAAATTACATTTAAACCGGATATTCGCGTATTCCAGGCAGGCATTCATTTCAACTACGATACGCTGGCCGAGCGTCTTCAGGAAATTGCTTTTCTGAACTCAGGTCTTCGTATCCAGCTTAAAGATGAACGCAGCGGGAAATCGGATGAATATTTTTATGAGGGCGGAGCAAGTCAGTTTGTCGCTTTTCTGAATGAAGGCAAGGACGTGCTGCATGACGTCATTCACTTCAACGCAGAGAAGGAAGACGTTGAGGTGGAAATTGCCATTCAGTACAACTCAGGTTATACCGAAACGATTGCTTCGTTTGTCAACTCCATTCCGACACGCGGCGGGGGTACGCATGAAACGGGCTTCAAAACCGCTTATACCCGTGTCATGAATGACTATGCGCGACGCACGGTAATGCTGAAGGAAAAGGATAAGAATCTGGAAGGCAATGATTTGCGCGAGGGAATGATGGCCGTAATCAGTGTCAAGATGGCTGAGGTTGAATTCGTCGGTCAGACGAAGGATCAGTTGGGTAGCGCTTCCGCACGCAGTACGGTGGATGCAATTGTATCGGAGCAGATGCAGCGTTTTCTGGAGGAAAATCCGCAGGTCGCGCAAACGTTAATCAAAAAGGCAGTACAGGCGTCCAGAGCGCGTGAAGCTGCACGTAAGGCTCGTGACGAAATGCGTTCCGGCAAGAAACGCAGTGAAAGCTCGAATCTGAACGGCAAGCTATCGCCTGCGCAGTCCAAGGATTTTACACGAAACGAGTTGTTTATCGTGGAAGGTGATTCGGCTGGAGGATCGGCGAAGCAGGGACGGGATTCCAAAATTCAGGCTATTTTGCCATTGAAGGGCAAGCCGATGAACCCGGAGAAATCCAAGCTGGCGGATGTCATGAAAAATGATGAATACCGCGCGATTACAGCAGCAATCGGGGCGGGAGTAGGAACAGAGTTTATGCTGGAAGACAGCAATTATTCCAAAATCATCATTATGACTGATGCGGATACAGACGGCGCGCACATTCAAGTGTTGCTGCTGACGTTCTTTTATCGGTATATGAAAGAGCTGATTGATGCGGGACGCATATTTATCGCTCAACCGCCATTGTATAAAATAACCCGTAAGTCAGGTAAGCTCGAAACGGTACGTTATGCCTGGACAGATGAGCAGCTTGACAATTACTTAAAGGAATTTGGACGGAATTTTGAGCTTCAACGCTATAAAGGACTCGGGGAGATGAACCCTGATCAGTTATGGGAAACAACGATGAATCCCGAGTCACGTACCTTGCTGCGCGTCCAGATTGAGGATGCAGCCAAGGCCGAACGCCGTGTGTCCACATTGATGGGCGACAAGGTTGATCCACGCAAGCGCTGGATTGTGGAAAACGTAGATTTTACGGAGTATGTAGAGTAGTGCTATCAAATGAGGTGTATACATGAGCTTATCGGAGCAATTTTTGCCAGCTTTTCTGGAGGAAGTGGTCGGTGACCGATTTGGCCGATATTCCAAATATATTATTCAGGATCGGGCGATACCCGATGTGCGGGATGGGTTAAAGCCAGTACAGCGCCGGATTCTGTACTCCATGTACGATTCCGGCAACACACCGGATAAGGCTTATCGGAAATCTGCTAAAACCGTCGGGGATGTTATGGGTAATTATCATCCTCACGGTGACTCGTCGATTTACGACGGAATGGTGCGGATGGCGCAGCCTTGGAAAATGAGTCACGTACTGGTGGACGGTCACGGCAACTGGGGTTCCCAAGACGATGACCCTGCGGCAGCTATGCGGTACACGGAGGCCCGTCTGTCTCCTATCGCGATGGAAATGCTGCGTGACATTGAAAAACGCACGGTTTTGTTCAAGGATAACTTTGATAACTCGGCAAAGGAGCCGGTTGTGCTGCCTTCCCGTTATCCGAATCTGCTAGTAAACGGCTCCAGCGGAATTTCAGCCGGATTCGCGACTGAAATTCCAACGCATAGCTTACGCGAGGTCATTGACGCCAGCATTGCTGTGATGGAAAAGCCGGAAATTGAGCTAGAAGAGATTATGACCTTTATTAAAGGCCCTGATTTCCCGACGGGCGGACTAATTATGGGTGGCGAAGGCATTAAGGACGCTTATCGTACAGGCAAAGGACGTATTTATATCCGTTCCAAAACGGAAATACAGTCTTTGCGCGGAGGTAAGCAGCAGCTGGTTATTACGGAGATTCCATACCAGATTGTCAAATCAAGGCTCGTAACCGCTATGGAGAATATCCGTCTGGAGAAAAAGGTGGAAGGGATTGCCGAGGTTCGTGACGAGAGTGGTCGGAATGGTCTGCGAATTGTAGTAGAACTGAAGAAGGAAGCCGATGCGGAAGGGATTTTGGCATATCTGCTGAAAAAAACCGACCTCCAGGTAGCTTACAACTTCAACATGGTAGCCATTGTGAACAAAGCGCCGCATCAGCTTGGTTTGAAGTCCATTTTGGAAGCGTATATCGCCCATCAGCGTGAAGTTGTCACACACCGTATCCAGTTTGAACTGGAGAAGGCGGAGGATCGCGCCCATGTGTTGGAAGGTTTGGTCAAGGCGCTGAACATTCTGGATGAGGTCATTGCGGCCATTAAAGCTTCCAAAAATCGCCAGGACGCGCAAAATAATTTGCAATGGATGTTTGGCTTTAGCGAACGTCAGGCGGATTCTATTTTGACCTTGCAGCTTTACCGTCTCACGAATCTGGAAATCACTACGCTGGAAAAGGAATTAAGTGAAATCCAGAAAAAAATTACACAGTACCGTTCTATTTTGGAAAGTGATCGCAAGCTGATCAGTTTGATTCGCAAGGAACTGCTGGAAATTCGTGAAAAGTACGGCATTGACCGCCGTTCGGACATACAGGGTGAGGTTGAAGAGATTAAGGTAAATCTGGAAGTCATGGTTGGGGCAGAGGATGTATTGCTGACTCTTTCCAAAGACGGCTATGTGAAGCGTACGGGTATGCTGTCCTTCACTCGTTCTGGTGGGGAGCGTTCAGCTTCCGGCGTTAAGGAAGGAGATTATGTCACTCAGTTGCTTGATGTCAACACACTTGATGTGTTGCTCGTCTTCACTCAGCGCGGACAATATTTCTTATTGCCTGTGCACCAGGTGCCGGAGTACAAGTGGAAAGAGCCGGGAACTCCGATTGTTAACGTCATTCCTTTAACCAAGGATGATCGGATCGTGAGTGTCATTCCGATCAAAAACATTGAGGAAATCGGCAAAAGTCTGGTGTTTGTAACGAAGAAGGGTCAAGTGAAGCGAACAGAGCTGAAAGAATATGCTACGAAACGTTCCAGTGCCGTAGCAGCCTGCAAGGTAGCAGGGGATGATGAGGTATTATCGGTAACGTTAAGCGACGGCACCCGGGATATTATGTTGATTACCCGTGCGGGGATGAGCATACGCTTCAAGGAGCAAGAGGTTAATGCGATGGGCCGCGTCTCGGCTGGTGTGAAAGGTATACAACTGGCGGAAGGCGATGAAATTGTTGCAGCGTTGTGGGTGGAGGAGGATGAAGGAGAAGTGCTGGTGCTGACCGAATCAGGTTATGGCAAGCGTACGCTTCTGCTGGATTATCCTGCTCAGGGACGAGGCGGTAAAGGAATCACCACCTTTGAGTTCAAGGAAGGTAAACGAGTACGTTCGAATGGAACTCGGATCGTAGCTGCCTTCTATTGCCGTGAAGCTATTCAATTGTTTGCGATCACTGCAGAAGGACAGACGATGTCCTTCCTTTCGGAAAAAGCTCCTTTGACCGACCGCAAGGATATAGGCAAGCTGCTGGCTCCTGTGGAGAAGAAGGACGAAATTGTGAATGTGGTGCCGCGTAGTGAGCCGCAGGCTTCCCAATCCATAGAATAACAGGAAAGTCAAGCGACTTTTAGCTCGAAAAAGAGAGGTCCTCTCATGCCATTCCGGCACGAATGAGGACCTTTTTGCCGTCATGCTGTCGAACCTTGACCAGCCTCCAAAACCGAACTGAGACTTCCTTCCCCTTTTCAATGGATGCTCCAAAAACGGCAGGAAACCGGGGCTGAATGGCGAAAATTTAATGTGATGAAATACAATCCGGACGGTGGCCCATACGGTAAATTTGATGCTTTTACTGACCCTGTTATTCAAAGGAGTGAGGCAAAATGCAAACGACCGAATTTGCGAAAATCTGGTCCAGAATGGCTAAGGATTACAAGGTTCATATGGAGCAGCGGTTGGCTCCATCATTGACTGAGGCTCAGCTTACAGTACTGGAGGTTTTGAACGAATACGGCCGTATGAAACCGTCTCAATTGATCCCGTATCTCGCAACCACACCTGCCGCGGTTACGATGCTGCTAGACCGGATGGAGCGGAATCGCCTGGTCACCCGCTTTAGAGACGTAAAGGACCGTAGAATCGTATGGATTGTTATTTCGGATCAAGGGAGAGAAGAAGCTGAACGGGGGTTGCAGATAAGAGATGATTTTCTGGGCTCTGCACTAAACCGGATTTCGCAGCATAATCAAAATTTGCTGGTTTATCTGTTGGGTAAAATCACCACAAAGACGAAACCGTCTGCATCGGCAAGCGAGGCAAAGGGAGTAAAGGAACAAATAGAGCGAGCGGAGTAAGCGGAATATGGATTGAATGAAAAACAACTTACATGAACAGATCGTCTCTTTAATATTCTAAATAAAAATACGCGGATAATGCTGCCCAAAAGGGCCACACTGTCCGCGTTTTTTGTGCTGAAATAACACATACTGTAGCTGTTGTCACCTTTTTAAATGACTTGCTGTATCTTGCAAGTTTCAGCTGCTCTTTTCAATACTTATATCTGTTACAGGGGTGAATGTTGACATTTACATATAACATGATAAAATTAGTTATACATAAATAACATTTCGTATGCGAATAGTTGCTTGATTATGTATATGGAATGTGAATTGGATAATGGAAGAAGGATGGTTCCAGTGAATGACAGAGAGGAAGACAGACTTGAGGTGTACCGGATTATTCAGTCGGTAAGGGAGGTTAACAAAACGATATTTTATGCCTTCTGGAATGAGGAGCAGCATTTGGATCTGACAGCCGTTCAGCACATGGCTTTGGCGATTCTGAATAAACGACCCAATATCGGGTTATCTGAGCTGGCAGACATAGCCCATATGGGGTGTAGCTCCATGAGCGGGGTGGTTGACCGCTTGACCAAGGCAGGGTATATCGCTCGCGGACGGCATGAGCATGATCGCAGATCTTTAGTGCTGACGCTTACACCGGAAGGAAAAGACATCATGCAAAAAGTAGACGCCATGTGGATGGAGCGCGTCTTGCCCATTCTGGACATCCCAAAGGAGCATCTGGACATGGTCCTGGATATCCATAAACAAATGATAATGAAATTGACACCGAAGGGAATGAATCAACTTGAGCAGTCCTCAAATGACATTACCAGGTAATGTACGCAGAGCACCCATTGTGGCCGCTCTGTTGATTGGCGCGTTTGTTGCGATTTTAAACCAGACGTTGATAAGTGTGGCTTTACCGAAAATGATGAGTGATCTGAATGTAGATGCCAATGTGGCTCAGTGGCTTAGTACGGGCTTTATGCTCGTGAACGGGGTATTGATCCCGGTGACCGCATTTTTGATTGCGCGTTTTTCCACTCGTAAATTGTTTATAAGTGCAATGATTATCTTTTCAATCGGCACGCTGTTGTGCGCTATTGCGCCGAGTTTTAGCATATTGCTGATCGGACGTCTCATTCAAGCCGCTGGTGCGGGTATTATGATGCCTTTAATGATGGTCGTTATCTTGAACATCTACCCAATAGAGCGTCGTGGCCGGGCGATGGGAACGCTGGGGATTGCGATGGGTTTTGCTCCAGCCATTGGACCAACCTTATCCGGTTATATAGTCCAGCATTACGACTGGCGGGTACTGTTCTGGATCATCCTGCCGATTTCAGTGATTTCGATTGTGATCGGATTTATTTTTCTGAAAAATGTAACGGAGCAGTCCAAGCCTAAGTTGGACATTCCCGGCATCATTTTGTCTACGTTCGGTTTCGGCGGGCTGTTATATGGCTTTAGTGATGCAGGAACATCGGGCTGGGGAAGTATTCCGGTCCTGTCTGCGCTTATTGTTGGGACGATCGCGCTCATTCTGTTTATTGTTCGCCAGTTGAAGGTTAATGAACCTATGCTGGAGTTCCGTATCTTCAAATACGATGTGTATAGCTTGACGACAATCATTAATGTCATTGTGACGATGGCTTTGTACGCCGGCATGATATTACTGCCGATTTATTTGCAAAATATTCGCGGCTTTTCACCGATTGAGTCCGGTATGCTGATGTTACCGGGGGCGATTCTGATGGGGTTCATGTCTCCTGTAACCGGGGCTATTTTTGACCGGATCGGAGCACGCTGGTTGTCCGTGATCGGTTTATTGATCATGGCTGTGACCACTTGGGAGTTCACACGCTTGACCGAAACAACGACCTATATGACGCTGCTGGCTAATTATACGGTTCGGATGTTCGGAATGTCATTGCTGATGATGCCGATCCAAACGGCCGGCTTGAACCAGCTTCCACAACGATTGAATGCGCATGGTACGGCAATGAGTAATACACTGCGTATGATTTCCGGTTCAATTGGGACGGCAATTCTGGTGACGGTGATGTCGACTCAAAGCAGCAGCCGTCTGGCGAATATTGTTGCATCTGAGGGATTATCTGTTACAGATAAAGCAGGGATGCTGGCAGCGGGCAATCAGGCTACGATTTACGGTATCAATACAGCCTTTATCATTGCGACGCTGTTGAGTGTGACGGCCCTGATTTTGGCGTTTTTCATCAAGAATACGAATGCTCAAAACGCTCGGCCCCGTCAGGAGCTGGTGAACAGTAAGAAAGGGCAGTCTGTGGTCTCCTCGTCATAAGGGACGGAAGGGCTATCAGATTTTTAACAAAAAAGAGCCCGTAATGCATGTTTGTTTGACTACATGCGTTACGGGCTCTTTTTGTATACTGAATTGAAGATAGTAAAAGCTAAATACGCGGACTTGCCTGCTCAATTCTCAGCTTCGATCATGCTTTCATAAAGCGATTTAGGCCACTCACTCCATGGAAATTGAGCTGGGGGGAACGAGTGGAAGCTCATGTTCTCCCTGCTAACCGGATGCGGTGCTCCGGCAAGCAGGGACCAGAGCGCCAATTGTTGACCCGGGCGGCTCAGGCGGCCACCGTATTTTTGATCTCCGTATAGAGGACAGCCGATAGCCTGCATCTGTACACGAATCTGATGTGAGCGTCCGGTGTGTAGCTCAATTTGTACAAGACTGAGCCCATCTGCTTGTCCAAGCACGCGGTACTCCAAAATAGCCTCCTTGGCGCCAGCCGTGCCGGGACGAACCGCCTGAACAGTGTTAGTGCGGCTGTCCTTTAGCAGGTGATGGGTCAGACGGCCTTGTGAGGCCGCCGGGACACCGTTCAGAACTGCTACATACATCTTGCGGAAACTACGACCTCGAACCGACTCTGACAGCCGGGAAGCCGCTTTGGACGTCTTTGCAAAGATCATGGCCCCACCTACAGGCCGATCCAATCTGTGAACCAGTCCCAAAAACACGTTACCAGGCTTATTGTGTCTGATCTTGAGATCTTCTTTGAGTAAAGACAGCAGATCAGGATCACCGCTGGCATCCTCTTGTGTTGGAACGTTGACAGGCTTCACAATCGCCAACACATGGTTGTCTTCATATAGAACAAGAATGTCCGTTTGTGAATGCCCATGTCGGATAAGTTCATCTGGAGTCATAGGAGGGATTAAGCCTCCCAGCGTCCGAGAATACCGCACGGCAAATTCAGTCCTGAGCGGGTAATCGGCAATCCGATTTCACCAGCGCTGATTTGACCGCCGTACTTTTGCTGCATTGTCATGCTCAACATGTTGCGCAGTACAGTAGGGGAAATACCTGTGGTATAGGAGTTAATCAGCATGAACAGCGGTTGATCTGAAATGATACTCATGCAGGATTCCAGGAACGGATACAGGCTTTCTTCCAGCTTCCATGTTTCTCCGTTTGGTCCGCGCCCGTAGGAAGGAGGGTCCATAATGATCGCATCATATCGGTTTCCCCGGCGTTGTTCACGTTGCACGAATTTGAACACGTCGTCCGTGATGAAGCGTACCGGACGGTCGGCCAAGCCGGACAATTGCACGTTTTCCTTCGCCCATTGTACCATGCCCTTGGCGGCGTCCACGTGAACTACACTGGCCCCGGCATACGCTGCGGCAGTTGTGGCTCCCCCAGTGTAGGCAAACAGGTTCAGTACGGAAATCGGTCTGCCAGCACCTTTAATTTTATCCATCATCCAGCTCCAGTTTGCTGCTTGCTCTGGAAAAAGGCCGGTATGCTTGAAGCTGGTCGGTTTAATGTGGAATTTAAGCGGCCCATAGCTGATCGTCCAACGCTCGGGAGTAGGCTTTTTCATATCCCAGCTACCGCCCCCAGAGGAGCTGCGGTGGTAATGTCCATGAACATCGCGCCATTCGGCTGTTTCCTGGGACAACGGCCATATAATTTGTGGATCAGGTCGACGCAGGACAATATCGCCCCAACGCTCCAGCTTTTCGCCGCCGCCTGTATCCACTACTTCATAATCTTTCCATTCTTGCGCTACATACATGTACAATCCATCCTTCAGCAGTCAATTCAGGATTCCGGCAGTCCTCTGCACAAAAATCCCCATATGGAGTCTATTGTACAACAAACCTTAGCAACAATCGAATGATTTCATGGAGAAGCTGGCATTGACCGTTATAGTTCCCAGCATTTTTTTGTCGCTTTATGGTGGTTATTGATGTGTAAATATATGTTATGTTACAAAATTGTTTATTTTCCAAATAATTTATATTGAAGGAATTTAAAAATCATTGACATTTTTCGAATTTATATTTTATGATATTAATTAATTGCTATACTATAGTGTTTTCTTAGTGAACATAACACCCTGTATCACCTCGATGTTATCCTATTTTAATCTCATCTATGATACTGAAATCCTTAGCTCTAAATTTAAGGTTTCAGCCTACTCCCAGTTCTACCTACTTCTATGAACACACACTTCTATTTGAAAATGTTTACTCACACCATTTGAAATATTTTACTCACACTACGAAATACTTTTCGATCATTTTATTCTATTTTAAAGTTTGTTTTTTATTAAATTTATTTTTCTGTCGGTAATAATGATTTTCGTAAAATATTTATGTTTCGCAATATCACTTGTGGGCGGAAAGGGGTGTGGATATGAATCAAAGGGCATGTTCCCCGTGCATAGTGGATTGATATTCAAGCCAACAGGCCATCAAGCAGCTTGATAAAATTTGCAAAGGACTGATTACGCCTTTGACGCTTTTATCCGCCAACTGAGCTTAGGGTACATAAGTGTCTGAGCATGAGGAACTCAGCTTGCGGCCCACCTTGAAATTCAAGTTTTTCTCAATTCTATAACCTGAGGAAGCGGCTAACTTTGACTTGTCGAGTTCGTGTCTATCGGAATGCATAACTGGTGCGCACGATCAAACAGTTCCTTCTCCAAAAACCAAAGTTAAATGTTACCCGTAAATGGTCTGAATCAGTCCGCTTAGGACTCGACACCGACAGATGGTAGTGGCAGATGGTCTGGACCTGGAAGAGTTCGAAGACATGAAGCAATTTTATGAAAGCCTATAATTATTTGTCCGAGGGGGAAATACGATGAGTAAAAGCCTTGAAATCGAAAAAGTGGCTAATTTAACGCCTTTGCAGGAGGGGATGCTTTTTCATACGGTGATGGAGCCGGAATCACAGGCGTACTATGAGCAGGTCCGAATGACCCTCCGGGGTGAACTGAACCTGGAAGCTCTGCAAAAGAGCTTCGAGACCCTGGTGCAGCGTCATGAAACGCTTCGTTCGAATATTTATCATCAAAGTGGCTCCCGCTCGCGGCTTATCGTGTTTAAGGAGCGAAATCCAACGCTAAGTTACGAAAATCTGACGAATTTCCCCGAGGCCGAGCAAGCTGAAGCCATTCGCAGCTACGCAGACGCAGACCGGAACCATCGTTACGATCTGAGCAAGGATTTGCTCATCCGTCTGGCGGTGCTTCAAACCCAAACGAACGCATATACGCTGCTTTTAAGCTTTCATCATATTATTATGGATGGCTGGTGCCTCGGCATCGTTATGGACGAGCTGTTCGCGGCTTATGAAGCACTGAAAGCGGGGAAGACCGTACAGCTGCCAACACCGCAGCCCTATACGGGTTATGCCCGCTGGCTGGATAAGCAGGATAAGGAGGCGGCGAAGGAATACTGGCGGTCCATCCTGAATGGCTATGATCAGCCAGCCGTGCTGCCAACCCTGCCTGTAGCCCATCCGCTCCAGGCAGACACCGGGTACTTGCTGCATGAGCATAAAATAGCACTCACGGATGAAACAACTCGTCAATTGCGGACGGTGGCTGAACGCAACGGAACGACCCTTAGCAGTCTGTTTCTCGCTGCATGGGGAGTGGTGCTTGGAGGATACAACCAAAGTGAAGACGTCGTCTTCGGCACCGTTGTTTCCGGTCGACCGCCGGAGCTTGAAGGTGTGGAACAGATGTTGGGACTGTTCATTAACACCATACCGATACGAATCAAATTGGATGCAGATCAGCCATTCTCAGGTCTGCTTCGTGAAGTACAGCGCAGCGTGGTCCAATCCCGGGCATATGACTATTTTTCACTTGCTGAAATCCAGTCCCAGTCAGCGCTCAAGCAGCAGCTCATGGATCATTTTGTGGTATTTGAAAACTACCCGCTGGAGGATATGGTTGGTCGGCCTGATCTGAAGGAACGGCTTGGATTCATCGTGGAGGACGCCCAGCTGTCCGAAGAAACACCTTACCACTTCAACATCGAAGTGGAGGATGGAAAAGCGCTGAGCTTTATGCTGTCCTACAACAACTATGTCTACAGCGATGAAGCGATGACCCGGTTAGCCGGACATGTGGAGCATACACTCGTGCAGATTGCACGTACCCCAGAAATCCTGCTGGGGGACATTCGTCTGCTGACCGCTACAGAAGAGGCGGAGCTCATCAATGTATGGAGTGGACCGGTTGCCGACTATCCTGCCGGAACGTTTCATGGAATATTCGAGGCACAGGCAGAACGGATCCCGGAACAGACCGCTGTCATCTACGAAGATACCTCACTGACCTATCATGAGCTGAATGAGAAGGCCAATCTGCTTGCCCAAGCTCTACAAAGCCGTGGGGGCAAGCGTGAACATCTCGTCGCCGTGATGCTTGAGCGTTCAGCGGACATGATTATTGCTGTGTTAGGGATTATGAAGGCAGGAGCTGCCTACGTACCTGTCGATCCAACCTACCCGAAGGAGAGGATTGCTTACATGCTTCAGGACAGCGGGGCTACCATTATGCTCACGCAGTCTTCCCTGACTGAACTACTGGCGGATGTGAATTTTGCGGGTGAAGTGCTGGACTTGCCAGCATTACTTCAACAAGCTTCGCGAGCAGACCATTCCAATCAGCAAGCGCCCATCTACACGCCTGTCCATGACCCTGAGGCTTTGGCCTACGTTATTTATACATCGGGAACGACGGGGAACGCCAAAGGCGTGATGATCGAGCAGCGTCATTACGTAAATACGACGTGGGGCTATAGAGAAGCTCACCAGTTAAAAGAGTTTCCAGTCAAGCTCCTTCAAATTGCCAGTATGTCGTTCGATGTTTTTGCCGGTGATCTGGCCAAAACATTCGTGAACGGAGGGACCATGGTCATTTGCCCACAGGATGTGCGGAACGATCCTACAGCTTTGGCCCAGGTGCTCGAACAGCACGAAATTACGACGTTTGAAGCCCCGCCAGCCTTGTTGACGCTGCTGATGGACTACGTATATGAGCATGGGACAGATGTCAGTGCGATAAAGCTGCTTACTACAGGCGCAGACAGCTTTGGCGTTGAAAGCTATCGGACGCTTTTGAAGCGTTTCGGTCATACGATGCGGATCATAAACACCTACGGTGTGACCGAAGCGGCCATTGATTCCAGCTTTTACGAAGAAATGGAGGAGCGTCTGCCTCTGTCGGGTATAGTTCCGATTGGAAAGGCGCTGCCGAACCATAAAGTGTATATCGTCGATGAAGCTTTGCGTCCGCTGCCCGTCGGCGTAGCCGGCGAGCTTTGCTTGGGAGGCGCTTCTGTAGCTCGTGGCTACCTGAACCGTCCTGACCTGACGGCAGAAAAATTTGTACCGAATCCTTTTGTGAGCGGGGAGCGTCTGTACCGCACCGGAGATCTGGCCCGTTGGCTGCCGGATGGTAATATTGATTTCATCGGCCGTGTTGATTTTCAGGTAAAGATTCGTGGGTACCGGATTGAGCCGGGTGAGGTAGAGACGCATATGTTGAGGATGGAGGCCGTGCAGGAGGCCGTCGTGCAGGCACACTTGGACGAGCTTGGGCAAAACCAACTGGTTGCCTACTATGTAGCTAAATGGGAAGTGAGCATAGGGGAGTTGCGCAGCTACATGGTCCAAAAACTTCCGGGTCACATGGTGCCTTCATATTTCGTACAGCTTGTACAGATTCCGTTGACACCGAATGGGAAAATTGATCGGAAGGCGCTGCCAGCACCGGAAGGCAATTTACAAAAAGGGGCAGAACATATTGCCCCACGGACGTGGCTGGAAGCGAAACTATCGGCAATCTGGCAGGACGTGTTAGGTTTGATGCAGGTTGGTGTGCAGGAAAACTTCTTCGAAATTGGCGGACACTCTCTACGGGCGATGACGTTGGTCTTGAGGATTTACAAAGAATTGAATAAACGCATTCCTCTTCGTAGTATTTTTGATGCACCTACGATTGAACAATTGGCGGTGGTGATTGAAAATCTGAATGAAGTAGCGTATGCATCTATTTTAGTGACGGAAGAGCGTCCCTTCTATACATTATCTTCTGCACAAAAACGAATGTATATATTGAATCAGATTGATCCGGGTGATGTGAGCTACAACATGCCTGCAGTGCTCCAGGTGAGCGGACCGCTGGATGTAAAACGGGTGGAGGCAGCATTTCAGCAGTTAATCTCACGCCACGAAGCCTTCCGCACGAGTTTTGAAATGGTGAACAATGAGCCTGTGCAGCGGATTCACGAAAGGGTGCCTTTTGAGGTGGAGTACGCCAAGATACAGGAACAACAGGCAGGGACCGATGTACTTGCATTTGAGGCGAAAATAGAAAAATGGGTTAGCAATTTTGTAATTCCATTCGATCTGCAAGCTGCTCCACTGTTACGGGTAGCCTTGCTGGATCTTAACGTAGTGGGGACAGAAGCAACACAGCATCTGCTAATGATTGACATGCACCATATTATCTCGGACGGTGTATCGGTGAATGTGTTGACCCGCGAATTTGTTCGCTTATATAGCGGTGAAAAATTACCTCCGCTACGGATTCAATACAAGGACTATGCCGTATGGCAGCAAAGTGAAGCGCAAAAGGATTGGATGAAACGTCAGGAAGCATATTGGCTGGATACCTTTCAGAGTGAGTTACCCGTATTGAATCTACCAACTGATTTTGCCCGCCCAGCAGTACGAAATACGGCAGGCGACAGGGTGGTTTTCAGACTGGAACGCGAAGTCAGCGGGCGCTTGAAAGAGCTGGCGGCACAGACAGGTTCAACGCTGTACATGGTGCTACTTGCGGCCTATACAGCACTGCTGCATCAGTATACTGGACAGGAAGATATCATTGTTGGTACTCCGATTGCGGGACGACCGCATGCCGATCTGGAGTCGATCATCGGGATGTTTGTTGGCACACTGGCCATGCGCAATTATCCAACCGCTGAGCAAACGTTCCGAAGCTATGTGAAAAACGTGAAAAGCCAAGCTATGCAAGCCTACGAGCATCAGGATTATCCATTTGAAGAACTGGTGGACAAGCTAAAATTGAAACGGGACATGAGCCGTAATCCGTTGTTCGACACGATGTTTGTGCTGCAAAATACCGATGAAGGCGAGCTGAAACTGGAGGATATCCGTTTCCGTCCACACGATATGGAGCAGGCTCCCGTGAAATTTGACTTAATGCTGGAAGCAAGCGAGGAAGAAGAAGGTATCCGGTTTGAACTACAGTATGCAACATCGTTGTATGAGCGGAAAACGATTGAACAGATTACGCGTCAATTTATACGGTTGTCTGAGGCTGTTGTAGCAAATCCTGATATTAAACTGAGGGAACTGGAATGGATCACAGAGATAGAAACGGCGCATGTACTAAGAGTGCATCAGGAGCGTCAGAAAGCTTCGCGCTACTGGAGCGCATATCTGGACGGGTATGAAGAAGCCTGCTGTTTGCCACAGGCTAAAACTCAGGGCAGAGCAGAGTGTCAAATGGAGCATTTTAACGTAGCTTTAAGTCCGAGTCTGATGAGCGGGATTCAGCGGATTTCCAACTGCTATCAAGTAAGCCTGAGCACGCTGATTCAGACGGTGTGGGGCATTTTGCTTCAAAAATATAACGACACGGATGATGTAGTGTTTGGCAGTACGCTTTCCGGAAATGAGGGTGATATTCCAAATAAGGAGCGTATGCTCAGCTTGATTTTGAATACACTCCCTGTACGTATTACCAGTAGTGAGAACAACTCGTTCTGGGAAGTAATGAAACAAACCCAGAAGCAATCGGTGGCTTCTAGTAAATATGATGCTGCTTATTCACTATATGAAATTCAGAAACTCTCAGAACTTAAGCAAAATTTAATTAATCATATACTCATTTTTGAAAATGACTGGGTGGAGGAACCGTCTGGGCAACTGGGTGATGATATAGAGTCCGACTTTAACATTACGGGGGTTGAGTTGGTCGAACAGTCCAACTATGATTTTAACCTGGTAGTTTTTTCAGGGAAAAAAACCCGAATGAGCTTTAGTTACAACGCACTTGTGTTTGATCGAGAAAGTATAAAGCAAATTTATGGACACTTGGTGCACCTACTAGAACAAGTTGTGGTTAACCCGGGCATTCAAGTGCATGAAATGAAAGCAATGACCGAACAGGAGTGCAGGCAAATCCTTGTTGGTTGTGGAGATATGGCAACAGAATATCCAGACAAACAGACGATTCACGGTTTGTTCGAGGCTCAGGTTTTACAAACTCCAGAACAAGTAGGGCTATTTTTCGAAGGAGAGCAGTTGACATACCGTGAGTTGAACGAACGCGCTAACTCGCTGGCACGGGTGCTTCAAGCGCACGGTGTAGGGCCCGACAAGCTGGTTGGCCTGATGGTACAGCGTTCGGCGGAGATGATTATCGGTCTGTTGGCCGTGCTAAAAGCAGGTGGTGCTTATGTGCCGATCGATCCTGAATATCCGTCAGCCCGTATTGAATATATGTTGAGCGACAGTGAGGCCGCTGTACTCCTGACTCATCGTGAACTGGTAGGAGAACACCATTACAGCGCCAACATTCTGTTTGTTGAAGATGAGACAATATATCAAGGGGAAAAGACCAATCTGGAAGCCACTGCTCAGCCAGAGCATCTGGCTTACGTTATCTATACTTCTGGTTCAACCGGAAATCCGAAGGGCGTTATGCTCCAGCATCGTTCGGTACTGAACTTTATTACGGGAATGCGTGAAATGATCGACTTTGCAGCGGACAAAACGATTTTATCGCTAACCACCATTTCGTTCGATATTTTCGTATTGGAAACGATCCTGCCATTACTGGGCGGAATGACCGTTGTGCTTGGCGACCACCGTCATCAGGTCAATCCTCAGGCACTTGGCGAGCTGATTACAGCACATCACATTGACATGCTGCAAATGACGCCATCCCGGCTGCAAATGCTGCTGGGTCATGAGGAAGGCTCTCGTGCGCTGCAAGGTGTACAGGAAATTATGGTGGGGGGAGAAGCGCTTCCACCCAAGCTGCTGGAGGCCTTGCAAAAATTGAACGGTCCCCGCATTTATAACATGTACGGACCTACAGAAACGACGGTGTGGTCGGCAGTACAGGAACTTACCCAGGCCAAACAGATTGACATTGGACGCCCTATCGCGAATACGCAAATGTATGTTATTAACGCAAAGGGTGAGTTGCAGCCGATCGGTGTACCAGGTGAGCTATGCATTGCAGGGGAAGGTTTGGCCCGTGGCTATTGGAATCGTGTGGAATTGACGGCTGAAAAATTTGTAGATAATCCATTTTCAGCAGGAACGCGAATGTACAAAACCGGGGATCTCGCTCGCTGGAAGGCGGATGGAAATCTGGAGTTTATCGGTCGAATCGACCATCAGGTGAAAATCCGCGGGTATCGAATTGAACTGAGTGAGGTTGAGTCGAAGCTGCTGCAAGTTGATTTTGTACGGGAAGTAACGGTCATGGCTCAAGCTGATGAAACAGGGCAAAAGCAAATGGTCGCGTATTACGTCGCCGGGAAAGAAATCGACGCAAGTGAGCTAAGAAGCAAGCTGGGCCAAGAGCTGCCAAGCTATATGGTGCCATCATACTTTATACAATTGGAGCAGATGCCATTAAGCCCGAATGGCAAAATCGACCGCAAAGCATTGCCAGCAGTGGAAGATAATCTGCAAGGCAGAACGGATTATTTAGCACCGCGGACGTGGGTCGAATCGAAGCTGACCCAAATTTGGCAGGATGTATTGGGCCTGAAGCAAGTCGGCGTGAAAGAGAACTTTTTCGAGATTGGTGGACACTCACTGCGGGCAACCACCTTGACTTCAAAGATTCACAAAGAACTGAATAAATCCCTGTCGTTACGCAGTATTTTCGAAGCTCCAACAATTGAAAAGTTGGCTGTAGTGATTGAAAGTTTGGAACAGATGAAGTATGCGTTGATTCCGGTGGCGGAAGAACGAACTTTTTATCCGCTGTCCTCCGCGCAAAAGCGGATGTACGTATTGCACCAGCTTGACCCTGACGATGTAAACTACAACATGCCTGCTATGTTCCGGGTAAGCGGCCCGTTGGATGTGAAGCGGATGGAAGAAGTATTCCGTCAGTTGATCTCACGCCACTCAACACTCCGCACCCGCTTTGAAATGATAAATAACGATCCGAAGCAGCAAATTCAGGATACCGTATCGTTCAAGTTGGAGTATGCGAAGGTGCAGGCGCGACATGTCGCAGCTTGTGCAGAAGCAGATCGACAAACCGATGTGGAAGTGTTACGTCGTGATGCAGTGCAGGAACGGCATGCATCGGTGTCCGAGCAGCTTGTGAGCAGGGAAGTACAAGAAATGATCCAAAGCTTTGTACGTCCATTTGATCTGCAAGCCGCTCCGTTGCTGCGGGTAGCCCTGATTGATTTGGGCGTCCACGGAATAGAAGAAGAGCCGCAGTATCTGTTGATGCTCGATATGCACCATATCATCTCGGACGGTGTGTCGACGGGCGTGTTGACTCGCGAATTTGCTCGCTTATACAGCGATGAAGAGCTGCCACCGCTACGGATTCAATACAAAGATTATGCCGTATGGCAGCAAAGTGAAGCGCAAAAGGATTGGATGAAACGTCAGGAAGCGTATTGGCTCAATACTTTCCGGGGTAATCTGCCTGTGCTGAACCTGCCAACCGACTTTGTCCGTCCGGCGGTACGGAGCACGGCAGGCGACACGGTTGTATTCAGATTGGAGCGCGAAGTTAGCGAGCGCTTGAAAGAGCTGGCGGCGCAGACAGGTTCAACGCTGTACATGGTGCTACTTGCAGCCTATACAGCACTGCTGCATCAGTATACTGGACAGGAAGATATCATTGTCGGGACTCCGATTGCGGGACGGCCGCATGCCGATCTGGAGCCGATCATCGGGATGTTTGTTGGCACACTGGCAATGCGCAATTATCCAACCGCTAAGCAAACGTTCCGAAGCTATGTGGAAGACGTGAAAAACCAAGCATTGCAAGCGTATGAGCATCAGGACTATCCATTTGAGGAATTGGTGGAAAAGCTGAACGTGAGGCGGGATTTGAATCGTCATCCTTTATTTGACATAATGCTGGTACTCCAAAATACTGAAGAAAGTGAACTAAAGCTGGAAAATCTGAGTTTTCAATCGTATACCGTGGAGCAAGCTTCAGCAAAATTTGATCTGGCGTTGGTAGCAACCGAGGAACAGGATGGCATTCAGTTCGATTTACAGTATGCGTCAGCATTATATAAACGGGAAACGGTGGAGCAAATCGCTCGGCACTTCGTACGAGTAATGGAAACTATTGTGGTGAATCCCGATGCAAAGCTGGGCGATCTGGAGCAGATTACAGTGGAAGAAACATTGGATGTGTTGAAAGTGCATCAAGATCGTCAAAAGGCTTTGCGTTACTGGAGCAGGTATCTGGATGGATATGAGGAGCAGCCCCGTTTGCCACAGGCTAAAATCCAGAGTAACACAGGTTATCAGACGAAGCGTTTGGATTTTGATTTGGGCGCGGGTCTGACGGCTGGGATTCAGCGCATCGCCAAGCGTTATCAGGTGACGATTAATACGCTGATGCAGACGGTGTGGGGTATGTTGCTGCAAAAATATAACGGCACGGATGATGTGGTGTTTGGCAGCGTCGTATCTGGACGTCCGGCAGAGATTTCAAATGTGGAGCATATCATCGGTCTGTTTATTAACACGATTCCTGTACGCATTCACAGTCATAAGGACAGTCTGTTCTCGGACGTGATGAAGGAGAATCAGGAGCAATCCATTGCTTCCCATGCCTACGATACGTACCCGCTGTATGAAATTCAGGGGCTGTCGGAGCTGAAGCAGGATTTGATCAACCATATCCTTATTTTTGAAAATTACCCGATGGAGGAACAAATAGAGCAGTTGGGTGAGGGGGAAGCATCCAGCTTCCGCATTACGGGAATGGAGTCCGTCGAGCAGACGAACTATGACTTTAACCTGGTGGTCCTGCCGGGGAACACGATCCACATGAGCTTTGTCTACAATGCGCTAGCATTTGAACGCGAAAGTGTGGAGCAAATTCAGGGTCATCTGGTGGAGCTGTTGAAACAGGTGGTGGCTAACCCGGATATTTCGGTACGTGAGCTGGATGTATTGAGTGAGCCAGAACGCGAGCAAATCTTGCGCGTATGGGGAGATACAGCCGCCGAGTATCCAAGCGAGCAGACAATCCATGGCTTGTTCGAGGCGCAAACGGCACAGACACCGGAGCAGGCGGCGCTGTTCTTTGAAGGAGAGCAACTAACTTACAGCGAGTTAAACGAGCGGGCAAACCGACTGGCCCGAATTTTGCGGAGTCACGGCGTGACGACAGACCGTTTGGTCGGTCTGATGACCGAGCGGTCCGTGGATATGATCGTGGGAATGCTCGGCATTATGAAGGCCGGGGGCGCGTATGTGCCAATTGATCCGACGTATCCGGAAGAGCGTATCCGCTACATGCTGGACGACTCTGGGGCAGAGCTGTTGTTGACGCAAAGCCATCTGGTGGGCAACGTAGCTTTTGATGGTAAGGTGCTGGTTTTGGATGGAGGGCAGGCGGTCTATCACGAGGACGGTTCAAACCTGGAGCCTGTATCCGGGCCGAACGATTTGGCGTATGTGATCTACACATCAGGGACCACAGGCCAGCCGAAGGGCGTTATGCTGGAGCATCACGGACTGTGCAACCTGAAAGTCTATTTCGATCAGACGCTACACATCAGCACGTCGGATCATGCGTTGTTGTTCGCCAGCTATTCGTTCGATGCGGCTTGCTGGGAAATCTTCCAGGCGCTATTCTGCGGAGCTACGCTGTATGTGCCAACATCAGAGACGATTTTGAACTATGAGCGATTCGAGCAGTATATGACGGATCATCACATTACCGTGGCAGCCTTGCCGCCGACCTATGCGGTCTATCTGGAGCCGGAGCGGATGCTGAGCCTGCGTATTCTGTTTACAGCCGGATCAGCATCGTCGACAGAGCTGGTGTACAAGTGGAAGGATCAGGTTGCGTACTACAACGGCTACGGCCCAACCGAAAACTCGGTAGCTACGTCGATCTGGCCGGTGTCCGAGGATGCGAGAGCAGGACAATTGATTTCCATCGGACGTCCTGTGCCAAACCATCGGGTGTACTTGGTGGATGCACATGGTCATCTGGCACCAGTGGGCGTCGCGGGTGAGTTATGCGTATCCGGGCAGGGTCTGGCACGCGGTTATCTGGATCGTCCAGAGCTGACGGAGGAGAAATTCGTACCGAATCCGTTTGCGAATGGAGAAGCGGGATATGAACGCATGTACCGGACAGGTGACTTGGCGAGATGGATGCCGGACGGCAACATCGAATATCTGGGCCGGATCGACCATCAGGTGAAAATCCGGGGGTACCGGGTTGAGCTGGCTGAGGTCGAGGCGCAAATTTTGAAAGTGAAAGATGCGCAAGAGGTGATCGTACTGGCTCAGGCAGATGAGCAGGGACAAAATCAACTGGTTGCGTACTATGTGGCAGAACGGGAAGTGAAGGCCGGTGAGCTGCGCAGCTTGCTGGGCGAGAAGCTCCCAAACTACATGGTGCCTTCGTACTTCGTACAACTGGAGGACATGCCGCTGACATCGAATGGTAAAATCGACCGCAAAGCACTGCCAGCACCGGAAGCAAATTTTCAGGATAGAAGTGAATATGTTGCTCCACAAACGGATGCAGAGCAGGTACTGGCTTCCATCTGGCAAACTGTACTGGGTAAAAAGCCAATTGGCTTGCTCGACAATTTCTTCGATTTGGGCGGCGATTCGATCAAGGCAATTCAAGTATCTTCACGTCTGCTTCAGGCAGGCTACAGGCTGGATATGAAGACATTATTTAAGCATCCGAGTGTGTCAGAATTGGCTCCGTATTTGAGTGTGGTGGGTGTCAGAACTGCCGAGCAGGGTGAGGTAAAGGGGAATGTGTTGCTTACGCCGATTCAACATTGGTTTGCAGATTTGGATCAAACGGCTGCACATCACTTTAATCAGCCTGTCATGCTACACCAGGATCAGAGATTTAACGAGTTGGCACTGCGCCTGACACTGACAAAACTGGTGGAACATCATGACATTCTGCGAACGGTGTTCCGCAAAACGGAGCATAGCTATGAAGCGTGGAATCGGGGGACTCAAGAAGGTGAACTGTATCATCTAGTTGTGCTGGACTTCCATGATATACCAATTGGATCGGAGCTGAACCAAGCAATTGAGGATAAAGCCAATGAGATTCAAAGCAGTATTTCTTTAAATGAAGGGCCACTAATGAAAGTTGGTTTGTTCCGTTGTGCGGATGGTGACCATTTGCTGATCGTGATTCATCATTTGGTAGTGGATGGGGTATCGTGGCGTATCTTGTTTGAAGATTTCGCGACTGCTTATAAGCAATCTGTGAATGGAGAAGCAATTCATTTGCCTGATAAGACGGACTCCTTTCGTGCCTGGTCTGAAAAATTGGCTGTTTATGCAATTAGCCCGGCAATGCAGAGTGAACGCGCGTATTGGGAGCAATTAGAGAAAGTAATCAGTTCTGATCAGGTTGTATTACCTGAGGATTATAAGCATGATGGCAGATTTATAATTCGGGACATGGACACCGTAACAATGCAGCTCACAGAGGAAGAGACCGTTCAACTGTTGAAACAAGCGCATCATGCGTATAGCACGGAAGTGAACGATTTGCTGTTGACTGCTCTTGGTATGACGCTGCATGCCTGGACGGGCCAAGAGAGTATCCCTATAAACCTGGAAGGGCACGGACGGGAGGATATTATACCAGACATTGATATTTCTCGTACGGTTGGTTGGTTTACAAGCCAATATCCGGTTTTGTTGAATGTTAGAGAGAAATCTGATGTGTCAAGACATATTAAACAGGTTAAAGAGGATCTGCGCCAAATACCGCATAAAGGAATTGGCTACAGTATTTTGAGATATCTGAGTAAAACAGGTCAAAAAGGGGGCCATCCTGAACCACAAGTGAATTTTAACTATTTGGGAGAGTTTGATCAGGATCTCCAAAATAGTAATATTCACACTTCACCCTATTCGTCCGGAAGAGATTTCAGCGACCGAATTGAGATGAAATCTGCTTTAGACGTGGTAGGATTGGTAACAGACGGCAAGTTGGAGCTTGAGATTAAATATAATAGCAAGGCATTCTGCAAGGATACAATAGAAAATCTGGTTCATCTGTTAAAGAAGAATTTACAGGAAGTGATCAGGCATTGCATATCTCAAGCACGGACGGAGCTAACACCTAGCGATGTATTGTTTAAGGAACTTACCGTGGAGCAATTGGATGCCATTGTGGAACAAACGCGGTCGGTTGGAGAAGCAGAGAATATATACGCACTGACACCGATGCAGAAGGGGATGCTGTTTTACAATTTAATGGATTCTCAATCGGGTGCTTATTTTGAGCAGTCCTCCTTTGACCTGATAGGATCTTTTAATCTGGCTGCGTTTGCAGCAAGTCTGGAAATGCTGGTACAGCGGCATTCTGTACTACGGACAAATTTTTATAGCGGCTGGAAGGATGAGCCCTTGCAGATTGTGTACCGGAATAAACGCAGTGAGTTGTATGTAGAGGATTTGCGAGATGTGGAGGAAGAAAAGCGGAACGATTATATCCTCGAATATACGCGCAAAGACAAGCAGAGAGGCTTTGATCTGGCGGAGGATACTTTGATGCGTGTCGCAATTTTGCGTACGGCTGAGGAAACATATCGTTTTGTATGGAGCTTTCACCATATTTTAATGGATGGCTGGTGCTTGGCACTGGTGACGAATGAGGTATTTGCAAGTTACTTTGCGATTCTCGCCCATAAACAGCCGGAACTGGGACCTGTAACGCCATATAGCCAATATATTGAGTGGCTGGAGCAGCAGGATCGACATGCAGCTTCAAATTACTGGAGCAGGTATCTGGATGGATATGAGGAGCAGTCCCGTTTGCCACAGGCTAAAATCCAGAGTAACACAGGCTATCAGACGAAGCGTTTGGATTTTGATTTGGGCGCGGGTCTGACGGCTGGGATTCAGCGCATCGCCAAGCGTTATCAGGTGACGATTAATACGCTGATGCAGACGGTGTGGGGCATTTTACTTCAAAAATATAATGGTACGGATGATGTTGTGTTTGGCAGCGTCGTATCTGGACGTCCGGCAGAGATTCCAAATGTGGAGCACATCATTGGTCTGTTTATCAATACGATCCCTGTACGCATCAGCAGTCGTGAGGATAGCTTATTCTCAGACGTGATGAAGCAAATTCAGGAGCAATCTATGGCTTCCCATGACTACGACACGTACCCGCTGTATGAAATTCAGGGCTTGTCAGAACTCAAGCAGGATTTGATTAACCATATAATGATTTTTGAAAATTATCCGGTGGAGAAAGAAATTGAGCAACTGGGTGATGGTAAGCAATCCAGCTTCACTATTACGGGAGCTGAGTCGGTCGAACAAACGAACTATGATCTCAATTTGATCGTTATGCCAGGGAATACAATCCAGATAAGATTTGGCTACAATGCACAGGTCTTTGAACACGAAGGTATAGAGCAAATTCAAGGACACCTGATGCAACTGCTGGAGGAAGTGGTGGCTAACCCGGATATTCCTGTACGTGAGTTAGATGTACTGACCAAGCAGGAAAGCGAGCAAATTCTTCGCGTATGGGGAGATACGACAGCGGACTATCCAAGCGAGCAGACGATTCACGGCTTGTTCGAGGCGCAAACGGCACAGACACCGGAGCAGGCGGCGCTGTTCTTTGAAGGAGAGCAACTAACTTACAGCGAGTTAAACGAGCGGGCAAACCGACTGGCCCGAATTTTGCGGAGTCACGGCGTGACGAAAGATCGTTTGGTCGGTCTGATGACCGAGCGGTCCGTGGATATGATCGTGGGAATGCTCGGCATTATGAAGGCCGGGGGCGCGTATGTCCCCATTGATCCGACGTATCCAGAAGAACGTATCCGCTACATGCTCGATGACTCGGGGACGAACCTCTTGTTAACCCAAAGCCATCTGGTGGAAAAGGCGGCCTTTGACGGTCTGGTTCTGGTGCTGGATGGAGAACAGAAAGTATATCACGAGAACGGCTCCAATCTGGAACCGATCTCCGGTCCAAACGATCTGGCCTATGTGATTTACACGTCAGGAACGACAGGCAAGCCCAAAGGCGTGATGGTGGAGCACCGTGGGCTGTGCAACCTGAAAACCTATTTTGATCAGACGCTGCACATTGGATTGTCAGATCATATTCTGATGTTTGCCAGCTATTCGTTTGATGCGGCTTGCTGGGAAGTATCTCAGGCGTTGTTTTGCGGAGCCACATTGTATATACCGACGACGGAAACGATTTTGAACTATCAGCGCTTCGAACAGTATATGACGGAATACCAGATTACAGCCGTACTACTGCCACCAACATACGCGGTGTATCTCGAGCCGGAGCGAATGCCAGACCTGCGCGTCCTGCTTACGGGAGGGTCTGCGACATCGACAGAGCTGGTAAACAAGTGGAAAAACCAAGTGGCTTATTACAATGCTTATGGTCCAACAGAGAATTCGATTGTCACGTCGATTTGGCCGGTATCCGACAATCTGAGCGTGGGAGAAACGATATCCATCGGACGTCCGATGCCGAACCATCGGGTGTATATCGTAAATGCGCATGGACATCTGGTACCCGTGGGCGTAGCTGGAGAGCTGTGTGTGTCGGGGGCAGGTCTGGCGCGAGGATATCTGCATCGTCCCGAGCTAACAGACGAGAAATTTATACCCAATCCATTTGCAAACGGAGAGTCTGGGTATGAGCGGATGTACCGGACGGGAGACTTGGCAAGATGGTTACCGGACGGAAATATTGAGCATTTGGGCCGGATCGACCACCAGGTGAAGATTCGGGGTTACCGGATCGAGCTGGGCGAGGTTGAAGCACACTTGTTGAAAGTAGAGGCCGTACAAGAAGTGATCGTATTGGCTCAGGCGGACGAGCAGGGGCAAAACCAACTGGTGGCGTACTATGTTGCTGAACGGGACGTGAGTGCAGGAGAGCTGCGCGGCTTACTGGGCGAGGAACTTCCAAACTACATGGTGCCTTCGTATTTCATCCAGTTGGAGCAGATGCCATTGACACCGAACGGTAAAATCGACCGCAAGGCATTGCCAGCGCCGGAAGGCAGCCTGCAAAGCGGAGCGGATTATGTAGAGCCGCGCACAGCGCTGGAACAGACTTTGGTTTCCATTTGGCAGGCTGTATTAGGGGCCAAGAGAGTCGGGATTTTGGATAATTTCTTTGATCTGGGCGGCGATTCGATCAAGGCGATTCAAGTATCCTCCCGCTTGCTGCAAGCGGGCTACAAGCTGGAAATGAAGGATTTGTTCCAATATCCTTCCGTATCGTTGCTGAGTGGTCATGTCCACAAGGTCAGCCGTACAGCCGATCAGCGTGCGGCTTCGGGAGCGGTCAAGCTGACCCCGATTCAGCAATGGTTCTTTGAACAATCCACAGCAGAGCCGCATTATTTCAACCAGTCGGTGATGCTGTATAGAGAGCAAGGCTTCGATGAAGCCGCATTGCATCAAACGGTAACGAAGGTCACTGAGCATCATGATGCGCTGCGCATGGTCTTCCGTCAGACCGAACAGGGCTATGAAGCGTGGAATCGTGGCTTGAACGAAGGCAAGCTATATAGTCTGGACGTTGTTGATTTGACGGGCGTCGAAGACGCTGCGGACGTGATGAAGGCCATTGAAGAGAAAGCGAACGCTATTCAAAGTTCCATTCGTCTGGATGAGGGACCACTGGTCAAGCTGGGGCTTTTCCGTTGCACGGACGGAGATCATTTGCTGATTGCGATCCACCATTTGGTCGTAGACGGCATTTCATGGCGGATTATATTTGAGGATTTTGCCACCGGGTATGAGCAGGCCGTTCAGGGAGAAGCCATTCGTCTACCATACAAAACGGACTCATTCTCCGCTTGGGCAGAGCACTTGTCTCAATATGCGAATAGTCCGGCCATCGAAGACGAGCGTGAATACTGGCAGAACCTTGCCCAAACGGAATTCGCATCGTTGCCTAAGGATCAAGCGAGCGCGGAAGGACCGCATTCTCTGATCAGAGATAGTGAGACGGTGACCGTGGCCTGGAGTGAGCAGGAAACACGACTGCTGCTTCAGGAAGCACATCGTGCATATAACACAGAGGTCAATGATCTGCTGTTAACCGCACTGGGTACAGCGTTATACAACTGGAGCGATCAGGAGCGTGTGCTGGTCAACCTGGAGGGACATGGCCGGGAAGCCATTATTCCAGATATCGACATCACGCGTACAGTGGGCTGGTTTACGAGCCAATATCCGGTGCTGCTCGATGTTGACGGCAAGGCAGAAGTTGGTCAGCGAATCAAACGGGTGAAGGAAGACCTGCGTCGTGTGCCACATAAGGGCATTGGCTACGGTATTTTGAAATATATGTCTCAGCAGCATGATACCAATCCTTCCTTGGCTTTGCAGCCTGAAATTAGCTTTAACTATTTGGGACAATTTGATCAGGATTTGGAAAATGGTGATATCACGCTGTCTTCGCATACAGGTGGAGAGCCGATGAGTGACCGTACCGCTCTGGAGCATCCGCTGAATGTGAACGGGATGATTACAGCAGGCGTGCTCAAGTTGGAAATTCGCTATGACAGCAAGGTATATCATCAACAAAACGTGGAAAAATTTGCACAATTGCTGCAGGAGAGCTTGCAGGAAGTGATCGTTCATTGTGCCTCCAAAGAGCGGAGTGAGCTAACACCAAGCGATGTCTTGTTCAAGGGCTTGACGTTGGAGCAATTGGAACAATTGACGGAGCAAATGGCTGCTGTGGGTGAGCTGGAAAATGTGTATGCTCTCTCGCCTATGCAGAAGGGGATGCTTTTCCATAGTTTGATGGAGCCGGAATCAGGCGCATACTTCCAGCAAGCGTCGTTTAATCAAAAAGGCAGCTTCGATGTGGCTGTTTTCCGGAAGAGTCTGGATCTACTGACACAGCGTCATGAAGCGCTGCGGACGAATTTCCATATGTTTGAGACAGGACAGAATCAGGAGCCGTTGCAGATCGTGCTCCGTCACAAAGATAGCGACCTTTCCTTCAAGGATGTACGCGGAATGCAGGAAGCGGAGCAACAGGCATATATTCAGACGTTCAAGCTGGAGGATCAGGCTCGGGGCTTTAATCTCGGTACCGATGCGCTCATGCGCGTACAGGTGTTGCAGACAGATGAAGAGACGTATCACTTGGTGTGGAGCTTCCATCACATTGTCATGGACGGCTGGTGCTTGTCACTGGTGACAGGTGAAGTGTTCGGTACGTACTTTGCGCTGCTGGAGCAGAAGCAGCCGGAGCTTGCTAATATCACCCCATATGGTCAATATATCGAATGGCTGGAGCGTCAGGATGAACGTGCCGCAAAAGATTATTGGAGCAGCTATTTGGCGGGCTTTGAACAGCAGACTTTGTTACCTGGTTCGGATGCTACATTAAAAGACCAGAGGGAAAGTGCTCTGTCTGCTACAGCAAGTGAGACCAGCGAATATATTTCTGAAAATATAACAGTGGAGCTGGATCAAGCGTGGAGCGAAGCCATGAACCGGATTGCGAAGCAGCAGCAGGTAACGATTAATACGCTGATGCAGAGCGTGTGGGGCCTTATTTTGCAGAAATATAACAACAATGAGGATGTTATTTTCGGGAGTGTCGTATCTGGACGTCCGACGGATATTGCTGGTGTAGAAAATATGATCGGTTTGTTCATTAATACGATCCCGGTTCGGATTCAAAGTGAACGGAATGCCACTTTTGTGGAAATCATGCGGAAAACGCAGGAGCAGGCACTGGCCTCGGGAGCATACGATAGCTTCCCGCTGTATGAAATTCAGGCGCTGACGGAGCAGAAGCAGCATTTGATTAACCACATTATGGTATTTGAGAACTATCCGGTAGAGCAGCAGGTAGAGCAGCTTGGTGAGGTTCGTCCGTCCGCTTTTGAAATTACAAATGTAGAGGTTGTTGAGCAAACGAATTATGATCTGGACTTGATTGTGATGCCTGATGAAGTCTTCCGCATCATGTTTAGATATAACGCCAATGTGTACGATCGGGCTACCGTGGAGCGTATGCAAGGACATGTATTGCATGTGATTGAGCAAATTGTAGACAATCCGCATATCCGTGTGAATGAGCTGGAATTGGTAACACCGGAAGAACAAGCGCAGATTGTTCAGGTTTGGGGAGCTACGGCGGCAGCTTATCCGAAGGATCAGACGTTAAGCGCGCTGTTCGAGGAACAGGCGGCAAAAACACCGGATCAGGTGGCAGTGCTGTTGGGAGCAGAGGCGTTGACCTACGGTGAACTGAACGAACGAGCCAATCGTCTCGCACGCACCTTGCGTGCAGAAGGCATTGAACCGGATCAGCCGGTGGGCATTCTGGTACAGCGCTCGCTGGAAATGATCGTAGGCATCTATGCGATCCTCAAGGCAGGCGGAGCTTACGTGCCGATCGACCCGGAATATCCGACGGACCGTATCCGCTTCATGCTGGAGGATTCAGGAGCGAAGCTGGTGCTGACGCAATCGCATTTAGCCGAGCAGGCGTCGCTGAGCTTCGACGGCAAGGTGCTGGTGCTGGATTGTCCGGTGCTGGATGGCAAGGACATGTACCACGAAGACGGCTCGAATCTGGAGCCACTGGCTGGACCGCGTCATGTAGCCTATGTGATCTACACCTCCGGCTCGACTGGAAAACCGAAGGGCGTTATGGTTGAGCACCATTCCGTGCTGAACCGGATTTTGTGGATGCATGATCGGTACGGCTTGAGTGCGGAGGATACGATCCTGCAAAAGACCGCCTTCACGTTCGACGTATCGGTGTGGGAGCTGTTCTGGTGGTCGATGGTTGGCTCGAAGGTGAGTCTGCTGTCGGTTGGCGGGGAAAAGAATCCCGAGGATATCGTAGACACGATTGCCCGCGATAGCGTAAGCACGATGCACTTTGTGCCTGCGATGCTGCATGCGTTCCTGGAGTATGTGGAGCAGCAGCCGCAGGAAATGATGGAAGCGAAGCTGGGAACCCTGCGCCATGTATTTGCCAGTGGAGAAGCGTTGCCGCCGCAACATGTAGCGCGGTTCCAACGGCTCGTGTCAGGTATCGCTGGAGCGAAGCTGATTAATCTGTACGGACCAACCGAAGCCACGGTGGACGTATCGTACTTTGATTGCGAGCCGACGGAGAAATATGCGGTCATTCCCATCGGAAAACCGATTCAGAACATCCGTCTGTACATCGTGAAGGAGGGCACGGAGCAATTGCAGCCGATTGGGGTTGCAGGGGAGCTGTGCATCGGCGGTGTAGGTGTAGCACGCGGCTATCTGAACCGTCCAGAGCTGACGGCAGAGAAATTCGTGAAGGACCCGTTTGCGGGTGGCGAAGCAGGCTATGAGCGGATGTACCGCACGGGTGATTTGGCGAGATGGATGCCGGACGGCAATATCGAATATTTGGGCCGGATCGACCACCAAGTCAAAATCCGGGGCTACCGGATCGAGCTGGGCGAGGTCGAATCACAGTTGTTGAAGGTGGAGTCGGTACGAGAAGCGGTTGTCATGGCTCGTGCGGATGAAACAGGGCAAAAACAAATGGTGGCGTACTACGTCGCCGGGCAAGAGCTCGGAGCTAGTGAACTGAGAAATGAACTGAGAAGTGAGCTGGGCCGGGAGCTGCCAAGCTATATGGTGCCATCGTACTTTGTACAGCTGGAGCAGATGCCGCTGAGTCCGAACGGCAAAATCGACCGCAAGGCGCTGCCAGCACCGGAAGGCAGTCTGCAAAGCGGAGCGGATTATGTCGCACCGCGGACGTGGGTGGAAGTGAAGCTGGCGCAAATTTGGCAGGATGTGCTGGGCTTGGCGCAGGTGGGTGTAAAGGAAAACTTCTTCGAGATTGGCGGACATTCACTGCGGGCGACGACACTGGCCTCGAAGATTCACAAGGAGCTGAACAAGCCGCTTCCACTGCGCAGTATTTTTGAAGCACCAACGATTGAACAACTGGCAACGGTACTGGAAAGTCTGGATCAAGTGGCGTATGCGTCCATTCCGGTGACGGAAGCCCGTGGCTTCTACCCATTATCCTCGGCGCAGAAACGATTGTATGTGCTGCATCAGTTCGACCCGAATGATGTGAACTACAACATGCCGTCGGTGCTGCAAGTGAGCGGTCCGCTGGATGTGAAACGAGTAGAGGACGTGTTCCGTCAACTGATTGCTCGCCATGCGACCTTGCGTACCCGCTTTGAACTGGTGGACAGTGAGCCGATGCAATGGATTGAGGACACCGTGCCGTTCGAGGTGGAATATGCAAAGGTACAGGCAGAGGGTGCAGCCACTACGGATACGGACACGATAGTGAGCAAGGAAGCGCAAGAGCGGGTGCGACGCTTTGTCCGTCCGTTCGATCTGCAAGTCGCCCCGCTGCTGCGGGTAGGCTTGGTGGACCTGGGCATACAAGGAGTAGAGCAAGAATCGCAGCATTTGCTCATGCTCGACATGCATCATATCGTTTCGGATGGTGTGTCCATGGAGGTGCTGACCGATGAATTTGTCCGCTTGTATGACGGTGAAGAGCTATCGCCATTACGGATTCAGTACAAGGATTATGCGGTATGGCAGCAAAGCGAAGCCCATCAGGAGTGGATGCAGCGTCAGGAAGCGTACTGGCTCGACACCTTCCGAGGCGAACTGCCTGTGCTGGATATGGCAACCGACTTTGCCCGTCCGGCGATGCAGAGTACAGCAGGGAATACGATCGAATTCGGACTGGAGCGTGAAGTTAGCGAACGCCTGAAAGAACTGGCTGCACAAACAGGCGCAACACTGTATATGGTGCTGCTGGCAGCGTACACCGCGCTCTTGCATAAATACACGGGCCAAGAGGACATCGTGGTTGGAACGCCGATTGCAGGAAGACCGCACGCGGAACTGGAGAGCCTGGTAGGTGTGTTCATCAACACGTTGGCGATCCGCAATTATCCGTCTGGCGACAAAGCGTTCCTTGATTATCTGCAAGAGGTCAAAGAGCATGCGCTCAGTGCTTATGAGCATCAAGACTATCCTTTTGAAGAGCTGGTTGAGAAGCTGAATTTAACGCGGGATACAAGTCGAAATGCGCTGTTTGACACGATGTTTGAGTTGAAAACATTGGAGCAGCAGGAGTTACAGCTGGAAGGTCTTACTCTAAATTCGTATCCAATGGAAAATAATACTGCCAAATTTGATCTGACCTTGGATGCAGTGGAGCAGCCGGAAGGTATTCTGTGCAGTCTGGAATACAGCACGGCGCTGTACAAGCCTGAAACAATCACGCGATTGGCCAAGCATTTTACCGAACTTGTTTGTGCTATTACACTTGATCCGCAGCAGCCACTGGCAGCTTTCGATATGGTAACCGTTGAGGAAAAAGCACAAATCATCTACGGTTTTGGAGATGTGGGGGTATCGGATGTTGCTGCTGTTGAAGCAGGAGCCCTGTTCCACACCTTTGTGGAAGAACAGGCGCAGCTTGTACCGGATCACGTGGCGGTTGTGTACGAGGAGCAACAACTTACGTATCGTAAACTGAACGAGCGTGCGAACCAATTGGCTCGTAGATTGAGAAATGAAGGCATTGGACGCGAGTCGATTGTCGGCATCTTGAGCGAACGCTCGGTAGATATGCTGGTCGGCGTACTGGCAGTGTGGAAGGCTGGAGGCGCGTATGTGCCGCTGGATGCAGACTATCCGTCAGAACGTATTCGTTTCATGTTGGAGGACAGCGGTGCGACGGTGCTGCTGACTCAAACAGGCTTGCAGGAGCGTGCCCAGGTATGGCTGGATGAAAACAAAGCAACATCCGAACCAGCAACAGGGCTGCGTTTGCAGACTGTACTGGTGCTGGACAATGAGTCGCTGTACACCGGAGATATTGCGGATGTCGAACCTATCAATGAGCCGGAGGATCTGGCGTATGTGATCTATACCTCCGGTACAACGGGACGTCCGAAGGGAGTCATGATTGAGCATCGCAGCTTGGTGAACACGGCTGCGGCGTATCGCCGGGATTACCGTTTGAACCAGTTCCCGGTACGGCTGCTGCAACTGGCGAGCTTCTCCTTCGACGTATTCGTCGGGGATATCGCACGGGCGCTCTATAACGGCGGAACGATGGTTATCTGCCCGAAAGACGATCGGATTGATCTCAGCCGTCTGTATGGCTGGATTCACGATTATCAGATTACGGTGTTCGAATCGACCCCGGCCCTGATCGTACCGTTCATGCAGCATGTGTATGAACAGGGGCTGGACATGAGCAGTCTGGAACTCCTGATCACCAGCTCGGATAGCTGTAGCGTGGCGGATTATCGAGTGCTGCAAGAGCGGTTTGGTACAGATACTCGGATCATTAACAGCTATGGTGTAACGGAAGCGGCGATTGACTCCAGCTTCTATGACGAAGAGCTGTCGAAGCTGCCAAGCAGCGGCAGCGTGCCGATTGGTCAGGCGTGGCTGAACGCCCGGTTTTATATCGTGGACAGCCAACTGAATCCGGTGCCGATCGGAGTGCTAGGTGAGCTGTGCATCGGCGGAGCCGGGGTAGCACGCGGGTACCTGAACCGTGCCGACCTGACGGCCGAGAAATTCGTGGCTAATCCGTATGTACCAGGTGAACGATTGTACCGCACAGGCGATTTGGCGCGGTGGATGCCGGACGGAAATGTGGACTTTATTGGGCGGATGGACTATCAGGTCAAAATCCGGGGCTATCGGATTGAGCTGGGCGAGGTGGAAGCGCAGTTGCTGACCGTGGATGGCATTCAGAAAGCCATGGTCACTGCTTGGGAAAACGAAGACGGAAACAAGGACCTGTGTGCGTATCTCGTAGCCTCAGAGGCGCTGAGTTTGCCGGATTTGCGCAAAGCACTGCAGCCAAAGCTGCCGGGCTATATGATCCCGACGTTTGTCGTACAACTGGATCGTTTCCCGCTGACACCAAACGGAAAAATCGACCGCAAAGCGTTGCCTGCGCCGGAAGCGCGCTTGGGAGGCACGGAGTACGTTGCGCCGCGGACATTGCTGGAAGAGCAGCTGGTACGTATCTGGCAAGCCGTATTGAACCATTCGCAGATAGGCATTAAGGATAACTTCTTTGAAGTGGGAGGACATTCTCTGCGCGCCACAACACTGGTGGCGAAAATTCATCAGGAGCTGCATCACAAGCTGGCGCTGCGAGATATTTTCCAATATCCGACGATTGAGCAATTGGTACACGTGATGGGTGATCATCAGACACAGCACACGTATGTATCCATACCTGTTGTGGAGGAGCGCGCATATTATCCAGTTTCCTCGGCGCAAAAACGGATGTACGTTTTGAGTCACCTGGAAGGTGGAGGGGTTAGTTACAATATGCCGGAAGCTTTGATTATTGAAGGTTCCTTGGATAAAACGCGACTGGAGCAAGCCTTCCGCCAGCTGATTGCCCGTCATGAAACCCTGCGAACCAGATTCGATATGGTGGATGGCGAGGTTGTTCAACGAATTGATCCAAATGTCGAATTCAACGTGGAGCATGTGCAGGCAAGCGAAGAAGAGACACAGCAGTACGCACTGGACTTTGTACGTGCATTTGATCTCGCGCAAGCACCGTTGCTGCGGGTTCAGTTAGTGGAAAACGGACCGCAACGTCACGTTATGCTCTATGACATGCACCATATTATTTCGGATGGCGTTACTGAGGGAATTATCGTGCAGGAGCTCTCTCAATTGTATGCAGGCAAAGAGCTGCCTCCACTTCGCATCCAGTACAAGGACTATGCCGTTTGGCAGCATGCAGATATGCAAAGTGAACGTCTTCGTGAACAAGAAAGCTATTGGCTGAAAACCATGGCTGGTGAAATTCCGGCGCTGGATATGCCAACGGATTTTGCAAGACCAGCCGTACAGCGTCTGGAAGGAGCTCGATTGGATTTTGCGATCAGCATGGAGGACAGCGAGCAGTTGAAGCAGCTGGCCGCTCAAACCGGATCAACCTTGTACATGGTGTTGCTTGCAGCGTACAGCACGCTCTTGCATAAATATTCGGGGCAGGAGGACATTATCGTCGGAACGCCGATTGCCGGAAGACCCCATGCGGAGTTGGGTGGCCTAATAGGCGTATTCCTCAACACGTTGGCGATCCGCAATTATCCGTCTGGCGACAAAACGTTCCTTGGTTATCTGCAGGAGGTCAAAGAGCATGCGCTCAGTGCTTATGAGCATCAAGACTATCCTTTTGAAGAGCTGGTTGAAAAGCTGAATTTAACGCGGGATACAAGTCGAAATGCGCTGTTTGACACGATGTTTGAGCTGAAAACATTTGAGCAGCAGGAGTTGCAACTGGAAGGTCTGACCTTAAAGCCGTATCCGACGGAAAATAATACTGCCAAATTTGATTTGACTCTGGATGCAGTGGAGCAGCCGGAAGGTATTCTGTGCAGTCTGGAATACAGCACGGCGCTGTACAAGCCTGAAACAATTGCGCGATTGGCCAAGCATTTTACCGAACTCGTTCGTGCCATTACACTTCATCCGCAGCAGCCACTGGCAACTTTGGATATGGTAACCGTCGAGGAAAAAGCACAAATCATCTACGGTTTTGGAGATGTGGGAGTATCGGATGTTGCTACCGTTGAAGCAGGAGCTCTGTTCCATACCTTTGTGGAAGAACAGGCACAGCTTGTACCGGATCACGTGGCGGTTGTGTACGAGGAGCAGCAACTTACGTACCGTAAACTGAACGAGCGTGCGAACCAGTTGGCTCGTAGATTGAGAAATGAAGGCATTGGACGTGAATCGATTGTCGGCATCTTGAGCGAACGCTCGGTAGATATGCTGATCGGCGTACTGGCAGTGTGGAAGGCTGGAGGGGCATATGTGCCGCTGGATGCAGACTATCCGTCAGAACGTATTCGTTTCATGTTGGAGGACAGCGGTGCGACGGTACTGTTGACTCAAACAGGCTTGCAGGAGCGTGCCCAGGTATGGCTGGACGAAAACAGAGCAACATCCGAGCCAGCAACAGGATTGCGTTTGCAGACTGTACTGGCGTTGAACGATGAGTCGCTGTACACCGGGGAACCCGCGGATATTGAGCCTATCAACGAGCCGCAGGACCTGGCGTATGTGATCTACACCTCCGGTACAACGGGACGTCCGAAGGGCGTCATGATCGAGCATCGCAGCTTGGTGAATACGGCTGCGGCGTATCGCCGGGATTACCGTCTGAATCAGTTCCCGGTACGATTGCTGCAACTGGCGAGCTTCTCCTTCGACGTATTCGTCGGAGATATGGCACGGGTGCTCTATAACGGCGGAACGATGGTCATCTGCCCGAAAGATGACCGGATTGACCCGAGCCGTCTGTATGGCTGGATTCGCGATTATCAGATTACGGTGTTCGAATCGACCCCAGCCCTGATCGTACCGTTTATGCAGCATGTATATGAACAGGGACTGGACATGAGCAGTCTGGAGCTGCTGATTACGAGCTCGGATAGCTGTAGCGTGACGGATTACCGGGTGCTGCAAGAGCGGTTTGGGGCGGATATTCGGATCATTAACAGCTACGGCGTAACGGAAGCGGCGATTGACTCCAGCTTCTACGACGAAGAGCTGTCGAAGCTGCCAAGCAGCGGCAGTGTACCGATTGGTCAGGCGTGGCTGAACGCCCGTTTTTATATCGTGGACAGCCAACTGAATCCGGTACCGATCGGCGTGCTGGGCGAGCTGTGCATTGGCGGAGCCGGGGTAGCACGCGGGTACCTGAACCGTGCCGACCTGACGGCAGAGAAATTCGTGGCGAATCCGTACGTGCCGGGTGAACGACTGTACCGCACAGGCGATCTGGCGCGGTGGATGCCGGACGGGAATGTGGACTTCATCGGCCGGATGGACTATCAGGTCAAAATCCGGGGCTACCGGATCGAGCTGGGCGAGATCGAAACCGTGATCCAGCGAGTGCCGGGTGTGCGTCAAGCGGTAGTGATCGACCGGACAGACGAGCGTGGGCACAAGTATTTGTGCGGCTATATCACGGGAGAAGCGGAGCTGCGGATCGAGGAGGTACAAGCAGAGCTGGAAGCAGGGCTGCCCGCCCACATGGTGCCAGCGCGCTTGATGCGATTGGAGACGGTGCCGCTGACGAGCAACGGAAAAATCGACCGCAAGGCCTTGCCGGAGCCGGAAGGTAGCATCCATACAGGTGCAGCCTATGTGGCACCGCGTACAACGGTAGAGCAGGTGCTGGCTATGGTATGGGCCGGGGTGCTGGGCGTGGAAACGGTAGGCACGCAGGATAACTTCTTCGAGCTGGGCGGCGATTCGATCAAGGCCTTGCAAGTATCGTCCCGATTGCTGCAAGCAGGCTATCGACTGAACATGAAAGACCTGTTCAGCAATCCAACGGTGTCTGCATTGGCGCTGAAAGTCCAATCTGTTACAAGATTGGCAGATCAGAGCGAAGTGGTGGGCGCTGTGAAGCTGACACCCGTTCAACAATGGTTCTTTGAGCAAAACCTGACGGATGCTCATCATCATAACCAGTCCATCATGCTGCATAGCAAGGACGGTTTTGATGAACAGGCACTGCGCACGGCGATGGATCAAATGGTTAGCCACCACGACGCGCTGCGTATCATTTTCCGTCCTACCGAGCACGGATATGAAGCCTGGAACCGTGCGATTGGTGAGGGTGAGCTGTATACGCTGGAACGGACGGACTTCAGCAATGAGACCGAGGTGTCTGTGGCTATCGAGGCCAAAGCGAATGAAATTCAAGCGGGTATTCATTTAAGTGAAGGACCGCTGGTGAAGCTGGGACTGTTCCATTGCCCAGATGGAGATCATTTGCTCATTGCGATTCATCACTTAGTGGTGGACACCGTATCCTGGCGCATTTTGTTCGAGGATATTTCGACAGCCTATGAGCAGGCATTGAACGGACAAGCGATTCGTCTTCCGCACAAAACGGATTCGTTCCGCACCTGGGCTGATGGGCAGTCTCAATATGCGAACGGTGCGGCAATTGCAGAGGAACTCGCATTCTGGCAAGAAATTGAACAGGGAATGTATGAGCCGCTTCCAAAAGACCAGCCACAGCCATATTCCTTAAATAGGGACAGCGAGATCGTTACTGCCACGTGGACATCTCAGGAAACGGAGCAGTTGTTAAAACAGGCGCATCGTGCCTACAACACGGATATGAATGATTTGCTGCTTACGGCATTGGGAATGACTATTCATCGCTGGGCTGGCATTGGACGAGTGCTCGTCAATCTGGAAGGTCATGGACGGGAGTCCATTTTGCCAGAGCTGGATATTACTCGCACCGTTGGCTGGTTTACGACTCAATTCCCGGTTGTGCTGGATATGAACGTGGGGCAAGACCTTTCACAGCGCATCAAACATGTGAAAGAAGGGCTGCGTCGCATTCCACAAAAGGGCATTGGCTACGGAATTTTGAGATACCTGTCCGCAGCACGTGAGCAAGAGCGTTTTGTAACCGAACCTGAAATCAGCTTTAACTATTTGGGACAATTTGATCAAGATATGCAAAATCAATCCATTGACGTATCTTCTTACTCTAGCGGTGAAGAGCTTAGTGCACATGCAGCCAGATCGTACACGCTGGACATTAATGGAATGATTTCGGAAGGCGAACTTCAATTGACGATCAGCTACAGCAACCAGGAATATCGCCGTGAAACGATGGAGCAGCTAGCCGAAGAGTTCAGAACCAGCTTGCGGGAAATCATCACGCATTGCGCAGGCCGCAAACAGCAGGAGCTGACTCCAAGCGATGTCATGCTTAAAAATGTAACCATGGCCGAGCTGGATCAATTGGTAGAGCAGACTCGTGACATTGGGGAACTGGAAAATGTATATGCGTTAACGCCAATGCAAAAAGGTATGTTGTTCCATAGTCTGATGGATGCAGAGTCAGGTGCTTATTTTGAACAAACGACATTTGATTTGCGCGGACGCTTCCAAGCGGATATTTTCCAAGATAGCTTGAATCATTTGGCGCAGCGGCATGAGATTTTTAGAGCTAATTTCTACAGTGGTTGGCAGGATGAGCCTGTGCAGGTCATTTTCCGCCGCAAGGATATTGGTTTCAAATATGAAGATCTGCGTCATTTGGATGAGCAGGAGTGTGACGCGTATGTGAAGGAATTTATTCGCAAAGACAAGGCAGCCGGATTTGATTTGTCCCGGGATGCATTGATGCGCGTGGCGATTTTACGAACAGGTGATGAGGATTATTATTTTGTGTGGAGTTCTCATCACATCTTGATGGATGGCTGGTGTGTGGCGTTGGTAACGGATGAGGTGTTTGAGGCTTATTTTGCAGCCGTCGAGCATAGGGAACCGAAGCTTGCCCCAGTTACTCCATACAGTCAGTATATTGAGTGGATTGAAGCTCAGGATGTAGGGGCTGCATCTTCATACTGGAAGGATTATTTGCTCGACTATGATCAGCAAACTTCGATTCCGACCGGAAAAATAGGCGTGAAAGCGGACGGTGCACTTTTTGAGCATGTGCTGTGCGATCTGGGCAAGGACTTGACAGGGCGCATTGAAATGGTTGCCAAGCAGCACCACGTGACCTCGAATACATTACTGCAAACGGCATGGGGCTTGCTGCTTCAAAAGTACAACGGTAGTGACGACGCTGTTTTTGGCGGCGTAGTGTCTGGTCGTCCGGCTGATATTTCGGGTATCGAAAATATGGTGGGCTTGTTCATTAACACCATCCCGGTACGCATTCGCAGTGGAGCTGAGGAAACCTTTGCCGACATGATCAAAGCGAATCAGCAGCAGGCGCTGGCTTCTCAAGCGTATGAAACGTATCCGCTATATGAAATTCAAGCCTTAAGCGAGCAAAAGCAAGACCTGATCAACCACATTATCGTGTTTGAAAATTATCCGGTGGAGGAGCAGGTCGAGCAACTTGGCGAAGGTGCAGAATCGGATTTTGAAATTAGCAATGCAGGTATGATTGAACAAACCAACTATGATTTCAACCTGCTCGTCATTCCGCAGGAAGCGATGAAAATCCGATTTGAATATAATGCGAAGCTATATGATCGTGAAGCTGTTGAACGGACTCAGGGCCATCTGGTGCAACTGCTGGAGCAAGTGACAGCGAAGCCGGACATTCGGGTGCAAGAGCTGGATATGTTAAGCAAGCAGGAGCGCGAGCAAATTCTGGGCGTATGGGGAGATACAGCCGCCGAGTATCCAAGCGAGCAGACGATCCATGGCTTGTTCGAGACACAAGCAGCGCAGACACCGGAGCAGGCAGCGTTGTTCTTTGAAGGAGAGCAGTTGACCTACCGCGAGCTGAATGAACGTGCGAATCGTCTGGCTCGTACCTTGCGTAGTCAAGGCGTGACGAAGGATCGTCTAGTAGGTCTGATGACCGAGCGTTCGGTGGATATGATCGTGGGCATCTTCGGGATTTTGAAAGCCGGGGGTGCGTATGTGCCAATTGATCCGACGTATCCAGAGGAGCGTATCCGCTACATGCTGGACGACTCAGGGGCAGAGCTGTTGTTGACGCAAAGCCCATCTGGTGGGACAAAGTAACCTTTGACGGCAATGTGCTGGTGCTGGATGGGGCACAGGGTGTGTACCATGAGGATGGTTCCAATCTGGGAGCCTGTATCCGGGCCGAACGATCTGGGCGTATGTGATCTATACGTCGGGTACGACGGGGCAGCCGAAGGGCGTTATGCTGGAGCATCACGGGCTGTGCAATCTGAAAACGTATTTTGATCAGACACTTCGGATCAGTACGTCGGATCATGCGTTGTTGTTCGCCAGCTATTCGTTTGATGCGGCTTGCTGGGAAATCTTCCAGGCGCTGTTCTGTGGAGCCACGTTGTACGTGCCAACGTCAGAGACGATTTTGGACTATGAGAGATTCGAGCATTACATGAAAGAACATCAGATTACGGTGGCGACGTTACCACCGACCTATGCTGTATATCTGGAACCGGAGCATATGCCGAACCTGCGCACTCTGTTCACTGCCGGATCAGCATCGTCGACAGAGCTGGTGCACAAGTGGAAGGATCAGGTGGCGTACTACAACGGTTACGGTCCGACAGAAAACTCGGTAGCGACGTCGGTTTGGTCGGTATCCGAAGACGAGAGAGCAGGTCAACTGATTTCCATCGGACGTCCTATTCCGAATCATCGGGTATACATGGTGGATGTGCATGGACATTTGGCTCCAACAGGCGTAGCGGGTGAGCTGTGCGTATCTGGTCCGGGTCTGGCCCGTGGCTATCTGGATCGTCCAGAAATGACGGCTGAGAAATTCGTACCGAATCCGTTTGCGGCTGGCGAAGCGGGCTATGAACGGATGTACCGTACAGGCGATTTGGCGAGATGGATGCCGGATGGCAACATCGAGTATTTGGGCCGGATCGACCATCAGGTAAAAATCCGGGGCTACCGGATTGAACTAGGCGAGGTTGAGGCCCAAATGCTGAAAGTGGAAGATGTGCAAGAGGTTATTGTGCTGGCCCAGGCGGACGAGCAGGGGCAAAACCAACTGGTGGCGTACTATGTTGCTGAACGGGAAGTGAACGCAGGAGAGCTGCGCAGCTTACTGGGCGAGGAGCTTCCAAACTACATGGTGCCTTCGTATTTGGTACAGCTGGAGCACATGCCACTGACACCGAACGGCAAAATCGACCGCAAGGCACTGCCGGCACCGGAAGACAGCCAGCAAAGCGGAGCCGACTATGTCGCACCGCGGACGTGGGTGGAAGTGAAGCTGGCGCAAATTTGGCAGGATGTGCTGGGCTTGGCGCAGGTCGGCGTGAAGGAAAACTTCTTCGAGATTGGCGGACATTCGCTGCGGGCGACCACCCTGGCCTCGAAGATTCACAAGGAACTGAACAAGCCGCTTCCATTACGCAGTATTTTTGAAGCACCAACGATTGAACAACTGGCAGCCGTCCTGGAAAGTCTGGATCAAGTGGCGTATGCGTCCATTCCGGTAACGGAAGCTCGTGCCTTCTACCCGTTATCCTCGGCGCAAAAACGACTGTATGTGCTGCATCAGTTCGACCCGAATGATGTGAACTACAACATGCCGTCGGTGCTGCAAGTGAGCGGTCCGCTGGATGTACAACGAGTAGAAGACGTGTTCCGTCAACTGATCGCTCGCCATGCGACCTTGCGTACCCGCTTTGAGCTGATGGACAGTGAGCCGATGCAATGGATTGAGGACACTGTGCCGTTCGAGGTGGAATATGCAAAGGTTCAGGCAGAGGGTGCGACTACTACGGATACGGCGATGGTCAGCAAGGAAGCGCAAGAGCGGGTGCGACGCTTTGTCCGTCCGTTCGATCTGCAAGCTGCGCCGCTGCTGCGGGTAGGCTTGGTGGATCTGGGCGTACAAGGAGTGGAGCAGGAATCGCAGCATTTGCTCATGCTCGACATGCATCATATCGTTTCGGATGGTGTGTCCATGGGCGTACTGACCGATGAATTTGTCCGCTTGTATGAGGGTGAAGAGCTGTCGCCATTGCGGATTCAGTACAAGGATTATGCGGTATGGCAGCAAAGCGAAGCCCATCAGGAGTGGATGCAACGTCAGGAAGCGTACTGGCTCGACACCTTCCGGGGTGAGTTGCCTGTGCTGGATTTACCTACGGACTTTGCCCGTCCGTCGGTACGAAGTACGGCAGGGGATACGGTCGTGTTCGGACTGGAGCTTGAAGTTAGCGAACGCCTGAAAGAACTGGCGGCACACACAGGATCTACACTGTATATGGTGCTACTGGCGGCGTACACCGCGCTCTTGCACCAATACAGCGGCCAAGAGGACATTGTGGTCGGCACGCCGATTGCAGGACGTCCGCATGCAGATCTGGAGCCGATCCTCGGGATGTTCGTCGGTACGTTGGCATTGCGAAACTATCCGACAGCGGAGCATACCTTCCGCAGCTACGTGGAAGAAGTGAAAGTTCGTGCCCTACAAGCGTACGAACATCAGGACTATCCATTTGAGGAACTGGTGGAAAAGCTGAATGTGAAGCGGGATATGAGCCGCAATCCGTTGTTCGATACGATGTTTACGCTGCAAACCACTGAGGAAGGCGAACTGCAGCTGGCAGACCTGAGCTTCCGTCCATACGGTTTGGAACAAACGCCGGCCAAGTTTGATTTGACGCTGGAAGCCAGAGAGGAAGAGACAGGCATTCAGTTCGGATTGCAGTATGCAACCGCGCTGTATCAACGGGAAACCGTAGAACGGATGACACGTCACTTCATTCGTTTGGCCGAAGCCGTGGCAGCGAACCCGGATGCGAAGCTGGGTGAGCTGGAGCTGATAACGGCGGAAGAAACCGAGCGGATTCTGAAGGTGTTCAACGATCCGAACGCGCATAGCGTGCGTGGAGGAGCACAAGGTCGTGCGCTCAGCGAACGCTTTGAAGAGCAAGCGAAACGCAGCCCTGAGCGGGTAGCAGTCGTGTCTGGGGATACGGCGCTGACCTTCGCTGAGCTGAACGAGCAAGCAAACCGATTGGCACGTGTGTTACGGGTGAAAGGGGTCGAAGCAGATCAACCGGTAGGCGTATTACTGGAACGTTCTGCGGATATCCTGGTGTGCATTATGGGGGTACTTAAGGCCGGAGGCGCGTATGTGCCAATGGATATCATGTATCCGCAGGAACGCATCGACTACATGCTCCAAGACAGCGGGGCAAGGGTCGTGATTACAAGCAGAGTCGCCCAGCTATCACTCAGCTTGCCATCTAGAGTACAGGCTGTAGTCCTTGATGACGAGGACGTTCAGGCTCAGCTGAACGTACAGGATGCGAGCAACCTGATCTCTATCGTCGGCCTGCACAACCTGGCCTATATGATTTACACGTCAGGTACAACCGGTCAGCCGAAAGGGGTCATGATCGAGCAGGGTAGTGTCAGTAATCTGGTAGATGCTTTATCTGAGCGGGTATACACCCACTATGAGCAGCCGCTTCACGTCGCATGGCTGTCGGCGTTTGTATTTGACGCTTCGGTGAAGCAAATCTTTGCCAGCTTGCTGTTAGGCCACACCCTGCATGTGGTATCCCGTGACGTAAGCCTGAGTGGGGAGCATTTGATCGCTTACTACCGCACGCACCAAATCGACCTGTCGGATGGTACACCTGCGCATCTGCATATTTTGAACGAGAACGTCAACGTGATGGAAGCGCCGGGAGTGAAGCACTATCTGATCGGCGGCGAAGCGTTATCTGTACAGTTGGTCAATGTATTCCTGCACAAGTGGTCCGGGTACCACCCGATAATTACCAATGTGTACGGTCCGACCGAAACGACAGTAGATGCGACAACCTGTACGATTGAAGATGGGGAATCCTTGAACGTACTGCTGGAAAAAGGGGAGCACACGGTATCCATCGGAACGCCGATAGCGAACCAGTCCGTGTACATTCTGAACACCAGACAACAGCTGGTGCCGATCGGTATCGCGGGCGAGCTCTATATCGGGGGTGCAGGTGTAGGACGAGGATACCTGAACCTGCCGGAACTGACGGCAGAGAAGTTCCTCCCGAATCCGTTCGCCTCAGCTTCATTGGAAGCTGAACAAGCTCCAGATGCCCACATCCATCGGATGTACCGGACGGGCGACCTGGCCCGGTGGCTGCCGGATGGCAGCATCGAGTATTTGGGTCGGATCGACCACCAGGTGAAAATCCGGGGGTATCGGATCGAGCTGGGCGAGGTGGAAGCACAACTGCTGACCGTGGACGGCATTCAGAAAGCGGTGGTCACCGCATGGGAAAGCGAAGACGGACACAAGGACCTGTGTGCCTACATCGTAGCCACAGCACCGCTGAGTCTGCCGGAGCTGCGCAAAGCGCTGCAGCCGAAGCTGCCGGATTACATGATCCCGACGTACGTCGTGCAGATGGATCGATTCCCGCTGACGCCAAGCGGAAAAATCGACCGCAGAGCGCTGCCTGCGCCGGAAGCGCGTCTCGAAGGAGGCATGGAGTACGTTGCGCCGCGGACGCCGCTGGAGGCCAAGCTTGCTCAAATCTGGCAGGATGTATTGAAGCTGTCCAGCGTAGGAGTCACCGACTCATTCTTCGACGTTGGCGGACACTCTCTGCGGGCAACAACGCTGGTGGCGAAAATCCACCAGGAACTGGACAGCCGGATTACACTGCGTGAGGTGTTCCAGCACTTTACGATTGAGCAGCAAGCCCAGCTCATCGCTGCGCACGGAACAGATACCTATACGGTGATACCTGCTGCGGCTAAGCAGGCGTACTACCCGGTATCCTCGGCTCAAAAACGGCTGTATATTTTGAGCCATCTGGAAGGTGGGGATGTCAGCTACAACATGCCGGGTGTGTTAACGGTGGAAGGTCCGCTCCAGACAGATCGACTGGAGGCTGCGTTCCGTCAGTTAATTGAACGTCATGAAACGTTGCGGACTTCCTTTGAAATGGTGGAAGGCGAGGTCGTTCAGCGGGTTTACGATCAGGTTGAATTTGCAGTAGAACGTCTGCAGGTCAGTGAAGCCGAAGCTGAAGCGTATATCGAGTCATTTGTACACAGCTTTGATCTTCGACAGGCACCGCTGCTGCGTGTCCGTCTCATTCAAACGGGACCAGAGCGCAACATTTTGATGTACGACATGCACCATATTATTTCGGATGGTGTATCGTCTGACAATATCGTGCAGGAACTGGCACAGCTGTACGAGGGACAGAAATTAGAGCCGTTGCAAATTCAGTACAAGGACTTTGCCGTGTGGCAGCAGCAGGAAATGCAGCGTGAGTCATACCGACGCCGGGAACACTTCTGGTTGGAGCATTTAGCCGGAGAATTACCGGTGCTGGATCTGCCGATTGCTTATCCAAGACCTGCTGTTCGCAGCTTCGAGGGAGCACTGTATGAATTTACAGTTGACCCGAATGTATCCGAACAGCTGCACCAAATTGTGGCTCAGACCGGAAGTACGCTGTACATGGTACTTTTGAGTGCCTACACCGTTCTGTTGTCCAAATACAGCGGTCAGGACGATTTGATTATCGGTACTCCGGTAGCAGGCCGCCTGCTGCCTGAGCTGGAGCCACTGATCGGAATGTTCGTCAATACGCTAGCCATCCGGCATCAGCCGAAGGGCGACCAAACATTCCACAGCTACTTGCTGGAAACCAGAGATCGTACGCTGCAAGCCTTTGAGCATCAGGATTATCCACTTGAAGAGCTGGTGGAAAAGCTGGATGTAGTGCGGGATGCAAGCCGCAATCCGTTGTTTGACACCATGTTTGTACTGCAAAATACGGAGTCGCGGGAAGGGAAGCTTGAGACCCTGTCCTTCAGTCCGTATGTTCAGGAGCATGATATCTCCAAATTCGATCTGACCTTGTCCATGAGTGATGAAGACGGGGAGATCAAGGGTTCCTTCGAATATTGCACGAAGCTGTTTGGAGCAGACGCTATTGAACGATTAACGGGAGATTTGATAGCGATCCTGTCACAGGTAGGGGCCAATCCTGATGTGCTGTTAAGCGATGTTCAGGTGACCTCCACCGACGAGAAGCCGGAAGGCTTTTCACCGGATTCCATCGACTTTGTTTTCTAAATCCGTTTTCTAAAATGCAATGATTTCACTTTGCATGTGCAGAGGGCGGCGGCTTGTCCGACTGCCCTTGCCTGCAAAGGCTTATTTTTCCGACACAACGCTCATCTACGTTACAACGCACCATTCCAACCGGGGTACAGACCCCATGAAGCAGGAGGGATGTCATTGAAAGCCTTATTTGAGAAGGAAAAAAATTACTGGAGTCATAAGCTGGAATCTGAGGATCATATCATCTGCCTTCCATACACCAACAACGTGTCCAAGGATGCAACTGCAACGAATTTAAATTCCCAAACGTACACGCTCACATTTCCATCTGAAATTTCCGGGCGAATATTGTCTATAACAGGTGGCGCTCCATGGGCAGTGTTTATGGTTCTGCTTGCTGGAGTAGAAAGCCTGTTACATAAATACACAGGTGAGGAACGTGTGCTGCTGGGCATTCCGGTAGCCAAGTCTGGCAACGGTGCTACAAAGCCGATCAATCATCTGCTTATACTGAAAAACACGCTGGATTCCACCACAACCTTCAAAACCTTGCTGTCTCAAATCAAAATCACTGTCAGCGAAGCGATTGAACACCAAAATATTCCTTTTTGGAACTATTCAGAATTACTTGAAATTCCACGTAACGAGGATGAAAAACCTCTTATTCACACCACGGCGTCCCTGCAAAATATCCATATTTCTGATTTTCTGAATCATGTACAGTCTGAGCTGGATTTTCAATTTCAATGGGAAAATGCAGCGGTTTCCCTGAACGTGAACTATCAAAGTGACCGTTATAACGAGTCGATGATTGAACGCTTTGTTGAGCAGCTGATGCGGTTGTACACCGTTGTTTTGCATCAGCCAGAGCTGGCAATTTCCACAGCACAAGTGTTGTCAGAGCAAGAAGTGGAGCAACTGCTTCATACCTTCAATGATACAGTTATGGATTATCCGCGGCATGCGTCCATTCATGAGTTATTTGAGAAACAGGCGAAGCAGGCACCGCAGCAGGTGGCGGTAGTGTCCGGAAAAGACAGCCTGACCTATGGAGAATTGAATGAAAAAGCCAACCATCTGGCTCATACATTACGTAAGCAGGGGATCTGCACCGAGCAGACTGTCGGCATTGTGGCTGAACGCTCGATGGAGATGATCGTCGGTATGCTCGCGATTCTCAAAGCAGGCGGAGCGTATGTGCCGATTGACTCCGATTACCCGGACGAGCGCGTGCGCTATTTGCTGGAGGATTCCGGTGCGAAAATACTGCTGGTGCAGCGAATGGAGCATCGGCCTGCTGATTTTAAGGGAATTGTGCTTGACCTGAGCGATTCCGCAATCTATGGAACGAATGATGCTGATCGTTTCGAGCCTGTTTTGCTGAACGATAACGAGACGTATACTGACATAGCTGGCATCGGATATGTAGATTGCCTAAACCCGCTCTATTCCATTTCCGCTAGTCCTGAGCTTGCTTCTACTACAACCACACAACCAGAAATCATGCAACCAGAAGCTACGCAAGCTGAACAAGCAGAACAGGTGCGTCAGGCCTACGCAGCAGAAGAACAAGCGAAGGCAACCGCTGCTGATCGCTTGGCATACATCATGTACACATCGGGAACGACTGGACAGCCCAAAGGGGTTATGGTGGAGCACCGCAATGTCGTGCGTCTGGTGAAAAATACAAACTATACGCAACTGGATGCTGATACGCGCATTTTGCAGACCGGGGCCGTTGTCTTTGACGCGTCCACCTTCGAAATTTGGGGTGCGCTATTGAACGGCGGACAGCTAGTGCTGGTGAGTCAGGATGTCCTTTTGGACGCGCCGAAGCTCAAGGAAGCTGTCCGTAGCCACGGCATTACCACGATGTGGCTGACAGCGCCGCTCTTTAACCAACTGTCCCAGCAGGACCTGGAGCTGTTCGAGGGAATACGGGAGCTGCTGGTCGGTGGGGATGTGCTGTCCGTTCCGCATATTAATCGGGTGCTGGTGGCCCATCCGTCCCTGCGAATTATTAACGGCTACGGGCCGACAGAAAATACGACCTTTTCCACCACGCATGCGATTACCGGTATGCAATCAGAATCGGTGCCGATTGGCAGCCCGATCCATAATTCCAGAGCCTATGTCGTGGACCGTTCGATGCAGCTCCAGCCCGTTGGGGGGTGGGGAGAGCTGATTGTCGGCGGTGACGGGGTGGCCCGTGGATATTGTAATCGCCCGGACCTGACGGCAGAAAAGTTCATCGACAGCCCGTTCCGCAGCGGAGAACGCTGCTATCGCACAGGCGACCTGGTGCGCTGGAATGCGGACGGGACGCTGGAATACAAGGGACGGATCGACGCACAGGTGAAAATCCGGGGCTATCGGATCGAGCTGGGCGAGGTGGAAGCGCAGTTGCTGAAGCTGGAAGCAGTGCGTGAAGCTGTGGTGATTGCACGTGAGGATGAGCAGGGGCAAAAGCAGCTCTGCGCTTATGTGGTAACCCATGAGGATGTTGTGGCAAGTGAGCTGCGCAGCGCGTTGAGCCAGGAGTTGCCGGGCTACATGGTGCCGTCGTATTTTGTGCAGCTGGAGCAATTGCCACTGACGCAGAGCGGCAAGGTGGATCGCCGGGCGTTGCCGCAGCCGGAGGGAAGTGTAAGCTCAGGCGCAGAATATGTACCTCCTCAAAATCAATTACAAGTACAACTGGCGAGTATCTGGAAAGACGTGCTGGAGCTTGAGCGTGTTGGGATTAAGGATAACTTTTTTGAAGCAGGAGGACATTCCCTGCGGGCGACACATGTCATATCGCTCATCCATAAGGAATTGCATAAAAATGTGCAGCTAAAGGATTTATTCCAGCACCCGACGATTGAACAGCTTGCACACGTTATTGAAGCGTTGGAGCAAACCGCCTATGAATCCATACCTGTTTCGGAGAATAAGCCATTTTATGCGGTATCCTCGGCACAAAAACGGATGTATATCCTTAATCAGCTTGATGGAGCGGGAATTAGCTATAACATCCCTGGTGCTCTGACACTGACAGGTTCACTTGATCATAAGGCACTGGATAATGCGTTCCGCCAGCTTATTGACCGCCATGAAACATTGCGTACAAGCTTTGAGACCATGAACGGTGAACCTGTTCAGCGAGTACATGACGAGGTTCCTTTTCGCATGCAGTTGATTCATGCCCACGGCGCTGACCCTAAGGAGACGGACGAGCTGGTCCGCGACTTTGTCCAGCCGTTCGATCTTGGACAGGCTCCGCTATTCCGAGTCGGATTGATTGAAACAGATCCAGAGCATCATATTTTGCTGCTGGATATGCATCACATCATTTCGGACGGTACCTCTATCAATGTGCTGATTCAGGATTTCATCCGTTTATATGCAGGCGACACGCTGACATCACTGCGCATTCAGTATAAGGACTACGCCGCCTGGCAACAGGAGCAGCAGCAAAGTGAACGCTACCGGCAGCAGGAAAGCTACTGGCTGAATAGCTTCGCGGGAGAGCTGCCCGTGCTGGATATACCGACCGATTATCCACGTCCGGCGGTGAGAAGCTTTGAAGGAGATGTGCTGGAATTTACGCTCGATCAACGGCAGAGCGAAGGTTTAAAAAGCATTGCGGTACAGACGGAATCGACATTATATATGGTGCTGTTGGCTGCTTATACGGCTTTGCTTAGCCACTACAGCGGGCAAGAGGATATTATCGTCGGTTCTCCGATAGCGGGGCGGCCCCATGCTGATCTTGGTAGCCTGATCGGGATGTTTGTGAATACACTGGCAATCCGCAATTATCCGGCAGGTGGTAAGACATTCCGCGATTATGTATTGGAGGTCAAGGAAAACGCGCTGAAGGCATTTGAACATCAGGATTATCCGTTTGAAGAGCTGGTGGACAAGCTGGGCGTGGATCGAGATTTAAGCCGTAATCCGTTATTTGATACCATGTTTGCACTGCAAAACCTAGAGCAAAAAGAGCAGCAGCTGGCTGGGTTGCAATTGGCATCCTATCCAAGTGAACAAACGACGGCCAAATTTGATTTGAGTCTGTTCGCAGTGGAGGATGGAGAACAAATTTCCTGTGCTCTTCAATACGGAACTCGGCTGTACAAACGGGAAACCATTGAACGACTGACTGAACATTTGCAGCAGCTTATCAATGCGGTTATAGAACAGCCGGATATCGTTCTTTCGGCTATTGAAATGGTTTCGGCCCAAGAAAAAGAGCTGCTTGTGCAGAGATTCAATGATACGGTAGCAGACTATCCGTATCCACGAGATCAAGCACTGCATGTGCTGTTCGAGGAACAGGTAGTGCAATCACCAGATCGGCTGGCCGTCACCTTTGCGGACACGCAGCTTACCTACCGCGAGCTGAATGAACGTGCCGACCGTCTGGCACGCATACTCGCTTTCCATGGGATACGGCGCGGGTCCGAGCCAGAGACACAGCGAGTAGGGATTATGGCTGAACGCTCCATCGAACTGATCGTCGGTATGCTGGCGATTTTGAAGGCAGGAGGGGCTTACGTTCCCATTGATGCCGATTATCCTGAGGATCGTATCCGTTATTTACTGGAGGATTCGGGCGCTCAGCTGTTACTGGTACAGCGACGCGAGCAGGTTCTTTTTGAACCGGGTATTCCGGTTATCGCTTTGAGTGATAATCAAGGATGGAGCAGCGAACCTGAACTTAATACTCATGCGGATGAATCTGCTGCGATCTCAACGGAGGGATCTTCCTCCGATCTTGCGCATGTAATATATACCTCCGGTACGACAGGCAATCCGAAGGGCGTTATGATCAAGCACCGCAATGTCGTGCGCTTGGTGAAAAACCAAAGCTATGCCACGTTTGACGAAAATACACGTATGCTGCAATTGGGCGCAGTTGTGTTCGATGCCTCCACGTTTGAAATCTGGGGAACGCTGCTGAACGGTGGCCAACTGTATGTAGTAAGTCATGACACGATTTTGGACGCCGCCAAGCTCAAACAGACAATTGACAAGTATCGTATTAATACCATGTTCATGACTGCAGCTTTATTCAATCAGCATTCACAGCAAGACATTGGAGTGTTTGCTTCCCTGAAGGAATTGCTCGTGGGTGGCGATGTGTTGTCCGTACCACATGTCAATCGCGTGCTGAAGGAGTACCCGCACCTTCGATTGATCAATGCTTACGGGCCGACGGAGAACACCACCTTTTCCACCACCTATGACATTACAGAACCGCAAGCCCAGGCTGTTCCCATTGGACGTCCGATTCATCATTCGACCGCATATGTGGTCAATCGTTCGTTAAAGCTGCAGCCTGTCGGGGCATGGGGAGAACTGATCGTCGGTGGCGACGGCGTGGCGCTAGGGTATCTGAATCGGTCCGAGCTTACGGCAGAAAAGTTTATTGAAAGTCCATTCCGGCCCGGAGAATACTGCTATCGTACAGGAGATTTGGTGCGTTGGCGTGCAGATGGCGTGTTGGAGTACAAGGGAAGAATGGATGAGCAGGTCAAAATTCGTGGCTACCGCATTGAGCTGGGTGAAGTTGAAACCCGATTGTCCACGATTGCAGGTGTGAAGGAATCGGTAGTTACAGTGCGGCAGGATGATAACGGGCAAAAACAGCTGTGCGCATATTTCGTAACAGACAGCGAATTGAGTGCGAGCGACATACGTAACGTTTTGTCGCAGGATCTGCCTGGCTATATGATGCCTTCCTACTTTGTGCAGCTTTCCAGACTGCCCTTGACGCTGAATGGTAAAGTAGACCGCAGGGCACTGCCTGCACCTGAGCATAATGTCGATACAGGCATGGATTATGTGGCACCCGAGACAGATGTTCAGCAGGCGCTGGCTGCGGCTTGGGGGGCCATTCTGGGTATCCGGCAAGTGGGCATACAGGATAACTTTTTCCATTTGGGTGGTGACTCCATCAAGGCCATCCAAGTATCGTCCCGCTTGTTTCAGGCTGGATACAAGTTGGAAATGAAGGACTTGTTCAAATACCCCACAATTGCGGGACTAAGCACGTATATTCAGCCTGTGAACCGAATAGCAGAGCAAGGCGAGGTTACAGGCCAGGTTGTGCTTACACCGATTCAGCGCTGGTTTTTTGAACAGCCAACGGCAGAGCCGCACTATTTTAACCAATCTGTCATGCTTTATCGACAAGAAGGCTACGATGAACAGGCACTTCGGCAGGCGCTCAATCAGATTACATCGCACCATGATGCCTTGCGTATGGTTTTTCGTTCGTCGGAGAACGGGTATACGGCATGGAATCGTGGTACAGAGGAAGGCGAACCATACCATCTGGAAATCTTTGATGATAGGGACAGCGACATAAACGAGGGCGATTTGGCGAAGAAGATTGACGCCAAATGCAATGAAATTCAATCCGGCATTTCCCTGAGCGAAGGGCCGCTCATGAGGCTGGGGTTGTTCCGTTGCCCGGATGGAGATCATCTGCTGGTCGTGATTCACCATTTGGCGGTGGACGGGGTATCCTGGCGCATTTTATTCGAGGATTTGGCGACTGCTTATGATCAAGCTTCCAAGGGAGAACAGGCGATTCAGCTGCCTCATAAAACGGATTCGTTCCAAACGTGGGCCGAGCAGCTGTACGCTTATGCCAATAGCCCAGCCATTGAACGCGAGCGCTCGTACTGGGAGGAGCTTGCACAAGCCGAGCTGGCTCCCTTGCCGCAGGATTACGAGCATCATGAGCACGAAAAGCCGTTGATTGGCGATAGTGAGTCGGTTACCGCTGTATGGACAAGTGCCGAGACAGAGCAGCTGCTCAAGCAGGCCAACCGTGCCTACCACACGGAGGTTAACGATCTGTTGCTGACGGCGGTAGGGATGGCATTGCAAGCGTGGAGCGGAAATGAGCGTTTCCTGATACATCTGGAGGGGCATGGACGCGAAGCTATTTTACCTGAGGTAGACATTACCCGAACAGTAGGGTGGTTTACAAGTCAATATCCTGTTTTGCTTCATATGCCGGAAGAAATTGCTCTTTCGCAACGGATTAAGCATGTGAAGGAGGGGCTGCGCGGCATCCCGCAAAAAGGGATCGGCTACGGTGTACTGAAATATTTAGCCGACCGCCAGACACAGGCACCGGAAGCATCTCCAGCCCTATTTACGACAGATCCCGAAATCAGCTTTAACTATCTGGGACAGTTCGATCAGGATATGAAAGGGAACGACTTGCAATCATCCTCATATGAGGGTGGGATGCCGCTGAGCCCGACCATGGCTCGGACGTATACGCTGGATTTTGGCGGCATCATTTCGGGAGGCCAACTGGGTCTGACGATTAGCTATAGCCGTACCAGCTATAGACCGGAGACGATCGAGCGATTGGCGAAATTACTGGAATCGAGCCTGCGTGAAATTTTGGTGCATTGCATCCATAAAGAACACCCGGAGCTTACCCCAAGTGATATTTCCTATAAAGGAATGAGTGTGGAGGGCTTGGACAGCCTGTTATCTGAAATGGGTGCTGCGGGTGAGGTCGACAATGTATATGCACTGACCCCGATGCAAAAAGGGATGTTGTTTCACAGCCAGCTGGATAGTCAAGCAGCCGCGAATGATGCGTATTTTGAGCAGGTTTCTTATGATATGCGAGGTCAGCTGGACATTGGGGCTTTTGCAGAAAGCCTGAATATTCTGGTTCGGCGACATGAGGCGCTACGTACACATTTTTATTTTGGTCGGGATACGGAACCGTTGCAGGTGGTGTATCGAAATCGGGATTGCGGCTTTCAATATGAAGATTTACACAAGCTGGATGTGAATACAAGGGATACCTGGGTGAAAAGCTTCGAGTTGGAAGATAGAGCACGGGGCTTTGACCTGCGTCGGGATGTCCTGCTGCGTGTAGCGATTTTACGTAACGGAGAAGACAGCTATCATTTTGTATGGAGCTTCCATCATATCGTCATGGACGGCTGGTGTCTGTCCCTTATAAATAAAGAAGTGTTTGAAAGCTATGCTGCGCTTCAGGAGGGCAGAGTGCCTGAACTGGCACCAGCAGTGCCGTACAGCAGCTTTATTGAATGGCTGGAAGCACAGGATCACAAGGCGGCAGCCGACTACTGGAGCAGCTATTTATCCGGGTATGAGCAGCAAACAGCACTACCAGCTGTAAAATCCGGTCGCAAGAGTGAAGGCTACACGGCCAGCGATTGGGTGACGGTTTTGGAGCGTGAGCTGACTCTCCAGGTGGAGGAGACGGCTAAGCGGTATCAGGTCACCATGAATACGTTATTACAAACCACATGGGGGATTGTACTGCAAAAATATAACAACCACAGTGATGTCGTATTTGGCAGTGTCGTCTCAGGTCGTCCTTCGGATATTATCGGGGTTGAGGATATTATCGGCCTGTTCATTAATACCATTCCCGTTCGCATCCGTAGCGAGGCAGGGGAATCTTTTGCGGAAGTTATGAAGAAAACGCAGGAGCAGGCGCTGGCTTCTCATGCGTATGATACGTATCCACTGTTTGAAATTCAGGCATTGACCGACCAGAAGCAGGATTTAATTAACCATATTATGGTGTTTGAAAATTATCCGGTAGAGGAGCAGGTCGAGGAGCTGGCTAGTGACGGGCAGGAACCATTCCCAATTTCCAACGTGGTGGCTGCAGAGCAGACCAGCTACGAGCTGAACGTCGTCGTTATGCCGGGAGAATGCATAAAGATTCGTTTTATGTATAACGGGTTAAGCTTTGATCAAACAGACATTGAGCGTCTGCATGGACATTTTGTGAATCTGCTGGAGCAAATTTTGCTTAACCCGAATGTTTGCATAGAAGAGCTGGAACTGGTTACAGCGGCGGAAAAACAACAAATTACAGCAGAGTTTAATGACACTACCTCTGCATATCCACGCAATCATACGATCCAAGAACTGTTTGAGGAGCAGGCAGAGCGCACGCCGGATCATGTTGCCGTAGCTTTGGGTCATCAATCATTGACCTATCGGGAGCTCAATGAGACAGCCAACCGATTAGCGCATACGCTGCGGGATGCAGGGGTGAAACCTGATGAACCTGTTGGCATTCTGACGGAGCGCTCGCTGGATATGATTACTGGAACACTCGCTATTTTGAAGGCTGGAGGCGCGTATGTTCCAGTAGACCCTCAATATCCGGAGGACCGTATCCATTATATGCTGGAGGACTCGGGAGCCAAGCTGCTGCTGGCTCAGCAGGATTTACTGGATCGTTGCTATTTTGACGGACAGATCGTCAATCTGAATGATGATACGTCCTACAGTGCAGATGCTTCCAATCTGGGTATAGCTGGAGCGGGTAATCATGCTGCTTATGTCATTTATACCTCAGGCTCAACAGGTAAGCCTAAGGGTGTCGTTGTTGAGCATCAAAGTGTCGTACGCCTCGTCCGCAATACGGATTATGTGCCATTTGATGAATCGACCTGCATCCTGCAGACTTGCGCGTTTGTATTTGATGTATCTACGTTTGAAATTTGGGGCGCGCTGCTGAACGGCGGTCAGCTTGTTCTCGTGCATAAGGATGATCTTTTGGACGCGGCCAAGCTCAAAGAGACGATACGGGATCATCGAGTCACCATGATGTGGCTGACCACACCGTTATTTAATCAGCTTTCGCAGCAGGACAGTAAGCTGTTCGGCGATGTGAAGTATTTGCTGGTTGGTGGTGATGTTTTGTCTGCGCCCCATATTAACCGGGTCCTGCGTGATAATCCGGACATGAACATCATTAACGGCTATGGGCCAACGGAAAATACAACCTTTTCGACGACGTATCACATTACGGAAGAACAGCTGGATTCTGTGCCGATCGGACGTCCCATCCGCAATTCGACGGCGTATGTCGTGGATTCATCATTTAAACTGCAGCCAGTCGGAGCCTGGGGTGAGCTGGTTGTCGGCGGAGACGGAGTTGCACGCGGTTATCTGAACCGTCCTGAGCTGACGGCTGAGAGATTTCTTGCTAACCCGTGGGTGGACGGAGATCGCCTGTACTGTACGGGAGACCTTGTTCGCTGGCGTGAAGACGGCATGCTGGAATACGCTGGACGGATTGATCAACAGGTTAAAATTCGCGGTTACCGGATTGAGCTGGGCGAGGTGGAGGCGCGGCTGGCAAGTGTACCGTCCGTGCGGGAAAGCGTTGTTATCGCTTTGCGGGATGGAACAGGCCAGCACCAATTATGTGCTTACTTCACTGCCGATGAACAGCTGACCGTCCGTGAGATTCGAGCTGTGATGTCGGTCAGTCTGCCGAGCTATATGATTCCATCCGCCTTTGTACAGCTGGATCGGTTTCCGCTGACGACCAATGGCAAAATCGACCGCAAAGCTTTACCTGTGCCGGACAAAGCGCTGCACACGGGTATAGAATATGTCGCACCGCGAACCGATGTGGAGCAGTTGCTGGCAGCCATTTGGCAGGAAGTGCTCGAAATTCCGCAAGTGGGTATCCACGATGACTTTTTCACATTGGGGGGACACTCCTTGAAAGTGCTGGAGCTTGTACGCAAAATTCACCTTGCCACAGACATTGAGCTTCCCATCCGCATTGTTCTGGAGTTCCCGACCATAGAAGAGCAGGCGCTCGCATTATTGAAATCGGATTTGCAATCCAGGGCAGATAGTCCAATCATTCGGTTGAATGAACACGGTCCAGTCTCCATCTTCTGCTTTCCGCCCATGCTTGGATACGGGCTGTCGTTCGCGGAGCTTGCGAAACAACTGGATCAGGACGCAGTTGTGTATGGATTGGAGTTCGTAGATGATGCTGCGGATGAGCAGGAAATGCTGGCACGGTATGTTGAATTGATCGTCAGCACGCAAGCGCAAGGTCCGTATGTGCTGCTTGGTTATTCCATAGGCGGTAATTTGGCGCATAAGGTTGCCGACACACTGGAGCGTCAAGGTCATGTTGTATCCGACATTTTAATGCTCGATTCGGTCAAAAGGACGGAAGCCCTGTCCTTCACAGTTGAAGAAACAGAGCACGAAATTCATGCCATGCTGGAACAGGTTCCCGAATCCTACCGTGAGCTGTTGAATGAAACGTACCAGCGTAAAATGATCGCTTACGCGGTGTATGGCAACCAGCTTGTGAACACAGAGAGCGTTCAGGCGAATATTCACGGCTTTGTCGCCGTGGGATCGGAAACGGTCAAGGGTACGGGAGACAATCGACTCTTTTGGAAAGACGCTACACAAGGAAGCTATGAAGAGCATAGTTTGATTGGGAATCATTATGAACTGCTCGAACCCGGCTTTATCGAGGAAAATGTAAAAGGTATCCGTGCCGCAATACAAAACATAACCCGGAACATGGACAAAGACATGGCACAAGATCTGGCACATCATAATTCTTGAAAATCTACGGTCGATGTATTTGACTGGAATTCACTAATTTTTAATCTGTAACCTATGAATCCTGATCGAACATGTAAGAAGCCTACTGCTTACGTGATTCGCTCAGGATTCGCTCTATCATCCGCACTCCCTTATGGGAAGTGCGATGATTTCATAGCGCCATGCTGATGGCTCTGAACCCGAGTAAAAACATCTGCTCCGCTATGCAATCACCGCACTGTTCAATCAAGAAGCCAACTTCATACGTAAGGAGGGTGCTTCACATGAAGAATAGAGGCATTCGTTGCATATCCGCATTCATAGCATCGTTGTTTCTCTGGAATCTGCTCATTGCTCCGGCATGGGCAGCAGGCAGCATAACACCGAATTCATTGGAAAAAGCAGTGGATCACATCATGAGTACAGAATTGGAAAAATTGCATATTCCGGGGGCTGCCGTGGTCGTGACCCAGGAAGACCAAATACTTTTTAGTAAAGGGTATGGATATGCAGATCTGGAGCGGAAAATAGCCTTCGACCCGGCGAAGACCATTGTTCGTGTCGGCTCTCTAACCAAATCTTTTAGTGCAAGCGCCGCTATGCAGATGGTCGAGCGAAACAAGCTCAATTTGAATGAAGACGTGAACAGCTATCTCCACAGCTATAAAGCTTCGCAATACCCAAATCAGCCTTTTAATCTGCATCAGCTTTTGACACATACCTCGGGATTGGACGAAGCGCTGTACGGCATTAACAGCTCGACCAAGGCAGGCACTTTGCCTACAGAGCAGTATCTCAGCACTTATTTTCAAAATCAGCCGCCCATTCGCAAGCCTGGAATTCAGTTTGATTACAGTAATGTCGCCTACGGTCTGGTCGGTAATATCGTGGAGCAAGTAAGCGGTCAGGGACTGAATGATTACCTTCGTACACATCTGTTCCAGCCGATGAATATGCCTAGCGCGACACTGGATTTGCCGCTAAATCATCCGGCACTGGCTCAATCGTATCGGCGGAAACATGGAGCATATTTGAAACAGCCTTTTTCGTATATTAATCTGCCGGGAGCAGGAGCGTTGAGCATCACACCCAATGAATTTTCACATTATCTGATTACTCATTTAAACCAAGGCAAGTATGAGGGGAAAGCAGTGCTTCAGCCACAATCGGTAAAAGTTATGCATGCGCAGCAATTTGCAGCAGATCCACGTCTGGATGGCGTGGGCTACGGATTTTTCCGCGGTCAACTGGAGACAGGCGTACCCATGCTATGGGCTACCGGGGAAATTGATGATTTTATTTCCGAAATGGTACTGATTCCTTCCCAAAAGATCGGTATTTTTGTGACCATCAATGCGGCTGACACAGACACCCTGCTTCATGGAGAAGTGATAAATGCGATAGCCCAAATGTTGCCCGCAGAGCCGCAGGCTGCTTCTCAGTCACTGGCTCGTTCTGCCACGCAAATGAAGCTTCCACCAGAGATCGAGGGCGTATATCAGGTGAATGTGAACCCCGTTCATGGGTGGGGGAAATGGATTCGGATGCTGGGAAGCATTAAATACACCGTTCGGATTCAAGATGATCATACGTTAATTGTCAACGGTGAGTACCCGAATGAAAATGAAGCAGCGGACAAAATTTTTCAAGCAGCAGGCGATGGGCTGTTTGTGGAAAAGGGGGGCCAGCTTAAAATTTTGCTGTATCAGCAAAACGATATAAGGATGATGGTCGCCCCGGATAGTAAGACCATGAAGCAGACGACACTTTGGCACCAGACCTGGACGCTGCTTGTCAGCTACGGTGCCGCCTCCTTGTTTTTCATCACAACCCTGCTGATTTGGATCGTAAGATATGTGATCAGAGCTATCCGCAAAGATAACACTCACATTTCTTCAACCCTTGCATTCATCGCGTTACTGAATTCGATTTTTCTCGGCGTACAGTTTATTTATGGAAATAGTCAGATTGTATATGGCTATCCAGCCTGGTATGTCTGGGGGATTTGTACGCTCCCACTGATTTCAGCGCTCATTGCCGTATGGGTATTGATCGTGAATGCTGCAAAGCTGATTACGGGGGAAAGGAGAGGCAGATCCACGAGCAAAATCCTGTTTGCGGTGCTCACATTGCTGCATACCGTATATCTTTTTTATTGGAATTTCCTCCCTGTCCATTATTCATAAACATTCAAAGCATTTTGCATGATTCCAAGAGCCATTTTTAATCAGCCATATAGAGATCGAAACTAATTTACAAAACGTTGCATGTCCGAACATAAATGAATGCTAAAGTTTATACTTGGTTCCCCACCAACCGGGGACACAAACTAACAAACAGGAGGAATAGGAATTGGGAATCATTCGTCTTTTTGCATCCCGCAGCTTCAAATACGCAACTGCAATGGTGTTCAGTTTGTCGTTGTACGCTGGTGCTGTGAGCAGCATACAACCGGCATCGGCAGAAGGTCCGGCTGATCCGGCCCCTTTTATAGCCGCCAAGGTGGTTAATGAAAACGCTGGCAAAAAAGTGTTGTTCGATAATACACACGGACAGACAGCCGGTGCGGCAGACTGGGTGATTGATGGCGGATTTTCAGACTTTGGCCAAGCCCTTGCAAGCAACGGCTATGATGTGCAGGAGCTTCGCAAATCTACGCCGATTACTTACAATGATCTGAAGGATTATGATGTATTTGTGACGGCAGAGCCGAATATTCCTTTCAAACAAAGCGAACAGGCTGCGATGGAGCAGTATGTAAAAGCAGGCAACAGCATTTTCTTCATTGGAGATCATTATAATGCGGACCGCAACAAGAACCGTTGGGACGGATCAGAGAGTATTAACGGCTACCGTCGCGGAGCATGGGAAGATCCTGCCAAGGGAATGAGTGCGGAAGAAAGAAGCTCGGCAGCGATGCAGGATGTAGTCAGCTCGGATTGGCTGGGCAGCCAATTTGGTGTGCGTTTTCGCTACAATGCATTAGGCGATATTACCGCCAATCAGATTGTCGAGCCAGCGCAGGCGTTTGGCATTACAGCTGGAGTGAGCAATGTCGCAATGCATGCAGGATCAACACTGGCCATTATCGACCCGGCGAAAGCCAAGGGGATCGTATATCTTCCTAAAACCAATCAGGCTTGGGGCAACGCGGTAGATCAGGGCGTCTATAACGGAGGCGGCGTACCGGAAGGACCCTATGCAGCCGTATCCAAAGTAGGACTCGGTAAAGCAGCCTTTCTGGGGGATTCATCTCCTGTTGAAGATGCGACGCCAAAATATCTGCGCGAAGAGACAGGAACCAAGAAGACGACGTATGACGGCTTTAAGGAGCAGGACGATGCTGTGCTGCTGGTTAATATCGTCGATTGGTTATCCAAGAAGGAGAACTACACCAGTCTGACGGATGTGAAAAGCTTGCAGCTTGACCAGCCGACAGCACTGCTGTCTTTTGAGGAGCCGCAGGCTTCGACCGAGCCACAAGCCGAGCCTTGGTCCGCTCCCGCAGCAGGCTACAAGTGGTGGGATCAGCAGACGTACAAGCCCGGAGCCTATGGTAGCTCTACGGCCAGTACGCAGCCTGTGTACAGCATCGTTCGTCAGGATCAGCTACCGAATGCAGAGCCTTTTCAAATTCGAATTACTGCAGACCAACTGGCTCCGAATACCACGATTAGTGGATTCAGCGCAGGTATTTATGTAGCGGGCGGCAATCAGGTAGCCCAGATTCAAAACCAGGATGGCACCTGGCCGACCTCGTACGGCTATAGCGGAGCATTCAGCCTGGAGTCCGACAGCAAGGGACATGGCTACAAAGATCTCACCGTACGGATTAAGCCAGGAACCAGCGGTTCGGCCAATCTTAGGCTGAGACAAAACGGCAGCAACCTGTTGACCCAATCGGTCGTGCTGGCAGATGTTCCAGCCCAGCCGTTGCCCGAGGAAGGGAATACCATTCCGGCTCGTATCAGTGTTGCAGAAGCACGGAGCCTCCCGGCTGGCAAAGTTGTTACACTGGAAGGTACTGTGACGACCGAGCCAGGTGCATATGGTGGTCAAGCCTTTTATATGCAGGATGAAAGCGGCGGTATTTATGTATATCAAAACCAAAGCGGTTTTCACCAAGGCGATAAGGTGAAGATTACAGCCAACCTCGCATTGTATAACAGTGAACTGGAACTGACCGATCCGGTGGCTATTGTGAAGACGGGTGAAGGAGAGCTTCTGGAAGCTCTACAGATCACCGAGCTAAGTGATGCTAACCAAGGGCAGTTGGTCGAGCTTCCACAAGCCATCATTCGTAATGTAGTAGACGCGACTCCCGTCGGTTCGTTTGAATTTGATGCGGTGTCCGGCGAGGTAAGCCACCATGTGCGTGTGGATGCACGTACAGGCGTAACACGGACCTCTTTTCCATATCAAGAAGGACAGCAAGTGAAGATTAAGGGGATTTCAGCGATTTTCAAAGGGAATTACCAGTTAAAACCTCGTAGTCTTGATGATTTTACAGCTCAGGCAGGGGCGGCATTGCAAGAAGTGAAGCTTTCGCTGGATCAAACAACCCTCAATGTTGGGGATACAGCAGTGACACATCTCAGTGGTACGCTTACGGATGGAAGCAAAGCGGATTTAAGTCATGCTTCCGTTCAGTATGCCAGCAGTCATGAGACTGTTACCCTCGATACGTATGGACAAATTAAGGCAGAAAAAGAGGGGAGCGCCGAAATTACGGCCAGCGTAACACTGGACGGTAAAACCATCGTATCCAATCCAGTAACCGTTACAGTCCAGAAAGCTGTTGCAGGCGAAGTGCCAGGCAAACCTGTACTGTCCCATGATAACGGGCAGAATACCGGATTGAAGGACGGCGATTATAATATCACGATGAATCTATGGTGGGGTACGAACGGTGATGAACTCAAGCTGTATGAAAACGGCGAGTTGATCGGGACTCAACCGTTGAAATCCGCCTCCCCCGGGGCGCAGAACGCAGTCATTCCGGTAACGGGCAAGGCAAATGGAACTTATACGTACACTGCCGAGCTGATCAACGCTTCTGGTAAAACGACCAGTGATCCGTTAGTCGTCAAGGTGACCGATGCTTTGCCGGGCATTCCGGTGCTGTCTCATGACAATTGGGACGGTGACGGCAACTACAGGGTTTCCATGAATATGTGGTGGGGCACCAATGCGACAACATATAATTTGTATGAAAATGGCGAGCTGATCGACACGCAAGAGCTGGCGAGCAAAACTCCCCAGGCTCAAAGTGCAGCTACAAACATTCAAGGCCGAAAGGCGGGCACCTATGAGTATCGGGCCGAGCTGGTCAATGCCTCAGGAAAAGTTTCGAGCAAAACGATTACTGTAGAAGTGAAGTAGCATTAAATAGCAAGAGCATCTATTGGCTTCCAGGAGTCCGATAGATGCTCTTCTTTACTTATTCAGGCTGTCGCTCTTTCGTTTAACGTATCGCTTTACATCCCGAATATCGGTATCTAAAAAAAACCTGGAACAGGGACTTGCCCATTTAAGAGGAGGATGAGGATGTAGATGTAGATGAAGATGAAGTTGGCTGAGCCGAGAGAGTATCTATATCGGTAGAGCCGAAGAAAAATAAAACAATCAGAATAGTGAGAATGATAAACTCTGCAAAATGCTCCCCGTCAAACTCGTTTGCCGTATGCTCACTCACCGCAAATAACCCCTTTCATCATCGGTGTGTTACTTATCCATTTTCTTTTGAAAAGCTTGTATAACTTGATCCAGCGTCATATTTCCGTTGTCATTTAAAAATTTCACCATGTTGTCGACATTGGTAGAGTTCGATGCTAATGTTTTGTATTTTCCCGTTAATCCTACAAGCAGAGTTGCTTGTCTGTATAAAGTAACGGAATCGACGTGCAGCTTTCCTGTTAACAGCAGGGCCGCTACCACGACCTCCACATTTTTTCCATGCAGAGCAGAGAAGATAGCCGAGTTACTGTTTAACCCATTTTTCTTTTGTCCGTTAGAGTTAGGAGATGATTTGGATTTGCGATTTCCATTTCCGTTTCCATTTCCGTTTCCGTTCTTTCCTAAGGAAGCCATTGAATCTTCCTCCCACCATCAACTGTTCTTGCCTGGTATGAAGAAAGTTTGGGACAAGGACAGTGGCACTGCACGTGCTCATCAACTGCGATATAATCTTATAGTATGCGAAAAGAAAGCATTGGTTACTGTAAGAATAACCCTGTCTGAGTGAACCCGACTGCTATCATCCTGTAATTTCTTTTCGCATGTTGACCCAATATAGGTTAAACTACAATAAAGCAAGCCAAATGAGCATTTTGCATAAATCCCAAGAGCGTTAGTAATCGAATTATGCAAAATGCTGAAATAGGAGTTGTAGATAAAATATGTCGAATGAAGAAGTTTTGTTGACTAAAGAGGGATTGGCCAAGCTGGAGGATGAGCTTAAGGAACTGAAGACTGTAAAACGCAAGGAACTCGCTGAGCGGCTTAAGCTGGCTATCAGCTACGGCGATTTGAAAGAAAATAGTGAGTATCACTCAGCCAAGGACGACCAAGCGTTTATGGAAACCCGGATTCTCATATTGGAGAAGATGCTGACCAAAGCCCGGGTTGTGGATGAGAGTAATCTGGATCTAAGAACCGTTAGTATCGGATCGACAGTCATTCTGAATGACATCGAATTTTCTGAGAAGATGGAGTACAAAATTGTAAGTCCTGCTGAGGCGGACGTGCTGGATAATAAAATTTCCTACGAAAGCCCTCTAGGAAAGGAACTTTTGGGTAAAGAAGTAGGCAGTATCATTCATGTGAATGCACCCATGGCTGTCATCAAATACGAACTGCTCGAAATTAAGCTGACGTAATCCGTTCCCGATTCCCTTTTATGAGGGGGCCGGGTTTTTTACTTTTTAATGAGCACATTTTTAATCATATAGCCGCCCCACCGGAGCGCAGGGTGCGCTCCACATGCAAGACAGGGGTTACATAGTATCTGCTATAACACTGCAAGCTAGTCCGTCATTAGAAAACCAGCGTTCTCCAATGCAGCACAGGCTTCATTAATTTTAGCTTCATCCGGGGCGTGCAGGGTATGAAGATGAATGCCTCCGGTCAGCTGGGACAAATAAGTGGCTTGAGTGGAGTTGATTTTGCGGATAAAATCCTCCACTTCCTTGCGATTTCCGACTCGTATCGGAGCAGTCAGATCGCCATATACCGGATGCTCCACAATAACATCCTGCACACTTACACCATAATCCACAATTAGCTTTAATTCCTCTTCTGTCTGTTCAGGTCGGTGATTGCACACGATAATACGTGAGGCTATGGGAGCAGCCTGCCCCGCAGGCTCCATGTAAATGTATCCTTGGCTCGTAGCCAGGATAGGCTCTTGGCTTGCCTTTAACAGGGAAATATCTTGTACGATTACTTGTCTGGAGACGGAAGCCCTGCGTGCCAGCTCGTTCCCGGTCAGAGGCGACTCGCTCTTAAGCCACTGTAGTAGCTGCTCGCGACGTTCCGTGCCCATCCGTTTTAAAGGTTCAGTCAACGGGATAAGCTCCTTTCTTGTCTGCTTGTCAGGTCTGTTAAAATATCCACCAACACATCCAGATCCCCGGTGGTTGTTGCTTTCCCGAAGGAAATACGGATAAATTGCAATGCTTCACGTCCGGATGCTCCAAGCGCCTTGAGAGCAGGCGAGGGCTCGTGATGTCCGGAGGAACAGGCGCTTCCGGTGGATATACAGACACCGCTACGGTTACATTCCAGCATAACATATTGTCCCTCATAACCGTGAAAAAAACATCCTAGAATATGACTGAGTCTCGCAATCTTATTGTTTTCCTGTGCGGCCAAACGCAATGGAATTGATCTTTCCTGAATTTTGTTGAAAAAATACTGTCTTAACGCAGCGTATCGTTCCTGATGTAGCTCCATTTGTTTTGTCATCATTTCCACTGCTGCAACAAACGCTGCAATGCCGGGAACGTTGACCGTTCCGGGGCGAAACCCGTTTTCATGCAGTGTATCAGGATACACAGGGCGCCACGGTGTTCCCGGCCTGAGATAAACCGCACCCACGCCCTTGGGACCATACACTTTATGGCTTGATATAGAGATAGCATCCACCCCCAGCAGCTCTACATCAACAGGAATATTGCCAAAGGTTTGTACTGCGTCGCTGTGCAGCACAATCCCTCGTTCCCGTAGCAGGGGAGACAAGGTGGCAAGATCCTGAATAAGCCCGGTCTCTGAATTGGCATGCTGTACGGATACAAGCCCGGTGTCTTCTCTGAGATGAGGTAAGAGGGTATCACGGGTGATTCGTCCTTCCTTGTCCGGCTGTACAATGGTCAGCTCATAGCCCTGTCGCTCCAGCAAAGCAGCAAGATTGTACATCGAATGGTGTTCCAGGGCGCTCATGATCCAGTGCTTTTTATGCGGTGGCAGTCCGTTCAGGATGGACTGTACAGCCAGCATATTAGACTCCGTTCCCCCTGTTGTGAAATAAACGCCTTCCTTTTGACCTCCAATCATATCTGCGATCCGTTGTCTGCTAAAATCCAGTGCATAAGCCGCATGACCGCCCGCATCATGGAGGCTACTGGCATTTCCGAACATTTCCTTATTTAATGTGTTATACATATTCAAAGCTTCGTCACACATTGGTGTAGAAGCGGCGTAGTCCAGATAAATCATGGCGAATCTCCCCCTGCTAAAAATAATTCCATCCAAAAAGCCTTGAGATTATTGTAGGCATGTGTAAATATAAGTGTCAAGACACTTGTAAACATATATGCACACATAGCGCTTGTCTGTTCGTGGGAAGACGGGACAGACAGCCGCAGAGAGATAATGGAGGGATTCAAATGTCTATGCTTGACGTTTTACAAGGAAACCGTGGACTCATGCCAGAGTATTACAAGACACTGACGGTTGCTGATATGGAGCAGCGTGTCGCCCAACTGAAGCAAAAATGGGGACAAAAGCTGCTTATTCCGGGCCATCACTATCAGAAGGATGAGGTTATTCAGTTTGCAGATATGACAGGGGATTCCCTTCAGCTTGCCCAAATGGCGGCACAAAATCAGGAAGCAGAATTTATTGTGTTTTGTGGAGTACATTTTATGGCAGAAACAGCGGATATGCTGACTACGGATCGGCAAAAGGTCGTGCTGCCAGATATGCGCGCAGGCTGCTCGATGGCAGATATGGCGAATATGGAGCAGACAGAGCGGGCCTGGAAGCATTTACAGGAGATGGTGGGCGACACGATCATCCCACTGACCTATGTGAATTCCACGGCAGAAATTAAAGCTTTTGTGGGGAGACATGGCGGGGCTACGGTGACCTCTTCGAATGCCAAGCAAGTGCTGGACTGGGCGCTGAAGCAGAAGAAACGCATTTTGTTTTTGCCGGATCAGCACTTGGGCCGCAACACAGCTTACGATCTTGGAATTCCGTTAAATGAAATGGCGGTATGGAATCCAATGACCGATCAACTGGAGACGGACCGTGACCCGGCAGCCATAAAAATTATTTTATGGAAAGGGCATTGCTCTGTTCATGAAAAATTTACAGTCGAGAATATCCATCATATCCGTGAGCGCGACGAGAGCATCCGGGTGATCGTTCACCCTGAATGTTCACATGAGGTTGTTCAGCTTGCAGATTGCGCAGGTTCCACGAAATTTATCATCGACACGATCCATGCGGCAGAGCCGGGGACAAAATGGGCCGTGGGTACGGAGATGAATCTCGTGCAGCGTATCCGGCAGCAGTACCCCGAACATCAGATTGAATCGCTCAATCCCGATATGTGTCCCTGCCTGACGATGAACCGGATTGATCTTCCACATCTGTTGTGGGCGATGGAGCAGATTGACCGTGGAGAGCCTGTTGGTGTGATTCGTGTTAACGATCAGGTTAGACAGGATGCTGTACTGGCACTGAGCCGTATGCTTGCTATTCGTTAAGGTTTCTGCTGTTTCAACGACTGTAAAAAACCAAAAGTTTCATAATCCATTTCATTTTCAGTCTTTTTCGAGTAAGAGGAATGCTTCAATTCAGTAGTACGACAACCCGTTGTATCTCTTTCTAATGTAATAGTCGCTTGCCTGGTTTCGTGCTATAATCGTAGCAACAAACCGAAGGAGGTGAATCCCTTGTTTGAGCTTCAGGACCTGCTCCCCTATTTATTTACGATCGGCTTGCTGTGTACAGTAACCTACGCATATCTCGCTCATTTGTACGGCAATGTGCCCGAATGCTGGATAGAAGGCGGGGCCGTGCGCCCGCATGCTTCTCCGCTGATGCCGATAACTGCCCGTGGGCAGGACATGCCTGTTCGGCTGGCACGTCATATCCGGCGGAAGGAAGCGCCGGATGAAGACGCGTCAGATTGCCTCCTCTCGTTGAACGATGGCACAGCCAATCAACGAGGAGGAACATATGAAACGATTCAAGGGATTCACTTTTTGGGGTAAAAAAGAACGGATATTCGGAATCATGTTAACGTTGGCGTTGGTTATGCTGCTTTCCGGTTGCGGTGTGAATGCTGCGGAAATTAATGCACAGACACCCGGATTTTTTAATCATTACGTGGTGTTCCCGCTATCCTGGCTCATTCAGCAACTAGCGCAATGGTTTGGCGGAAGCTTTGGATTGGCGATCATGTCATTGACGCTAATCGTCCGTCTGGCGTTACTACCTTTTATGATGCGACAAACGCGCGCCCAACAGGGGATGAAGCGCAAAATGAGCGCTATGCAGCCTGATTTGGACCGTATTAAGAAAAAGTACGAAAATAAGAAGGATGCTGCCAGCCAGCAGAGTATGCAGCAGGAAATGATGTCGCTATACAAAGAGCATCAATTTAATCCGCTGAATATCGGCTGTCTGCCTATTCTCATTCAGCTCCCGATATTGAGCGGTATGTACACAGCCATCCGGTTAACCCCGGAGTTGGCGTCTCATTCGTTCCTATGGTTCCGGCTCGGACAGCCGGACTGGATTTTGGCAATCATCGTCGCAGTTGTTTACTTGGCACAGGCCAAGCTTTCTCAGTCTCAAATGACGGCTGAACAGCGCAAGCAATTTGCCATCATGGGATATCTCTCACCCATTATGATGGCTGTTTTTTCCTTCAATGCCCCCGCAGCCATGCCATTATACTGGACAGTAAGCGGTACCTTTTTGCTGCTCCAGTCGCTATGGTTCCGTAGACGTTATCCAACGGAGGAAGCAGAGAGTAAGGTTAAGCTTGGAGAAGTTACGCCAACCTAAAAAGAAGATGATGTTTGTTTAATAGCTTGTAATATGTAATAATAGGATGCCATTCGAGCCGTTATAAGGCTTGAGTGGCATCCTTTTTTGCGTTGCTCCATTTTAGGAAGTTCCCGGTTTATACCCGACTTTTTAAGTTCCTTCCCTTAACGCAAGCGGACGATACTATGCTTATTGTAGACAATTCACTTGCGTTATTTTAGACATTATGAAATCCTTATTGGATAAGTTAATTCTTAATGTTGGGGGGGGCTAAGCTGAGCCTATTTTACGCAAAAAGCTAATTCTTTGGGTGAAATTATAAAAGCAATGTGGGTAAAATAAAGAAATGTGGAATCACGAAATGATATCACGGAGGACTAACAAGATATGAAACAAACAACAACAAAGCTACCCATCTCCTTGGCCTTGCTCACATGTATAGTATGTGCGCTCGGTTTCGGTTTAATCGCATTATGGGTTAGCGACCACCAAGTGCGGCATTTTGACCAGAAAATTATTACGAATATTCAACAGTTGGAGTCGCCTGCCATGACCCGTCTAATGAAATTTTTCACCATGATCGGCAGCGGAATTCCGGTTGTAATTATTATTTTAATCGCTATGTTTGTGCTGCACAGAGTATTGGGACACCGCAGAGAACTGCTATTTTTGGCGATTGCTGTGCTGGGATCGGCGCTGCTGAATGCGGTTTTAAAATGGCTATTTCAGCGTGCGAGACCCGAAATTAACCGTATTATTGAAGCGAATGGGTACAGCTTTCCGAGCGGACATTCCATGACCGCTTTTAGTATGTATGCGGCGTTGACATTTTTAGTGTGGAAGCATGTTCCTTCCAGGCTAGGCCGTAGCCTTCTGATTGTGCTAAGCAGCCTGCTGATTATAGCGATCGGAACAAGCCGCATTTATTTGGGCGTGCATTATCCGAGCGACGTTGTAGGTGGCTATTTTATGAGTGGCTGTTGGATGGCGGCCTGTATTTGGTTTTATCAGCGTTATGAAGAACGAAAGAATGCAGCCTCGTCACGGCGGCGTTAAGCTTATCCATGTAATCCTTGGTTGTTTTGCAGCATTTGCTGTTGGGTGAACGGATGTGTATAGGCGTTTGCTCAAGTACATGACCGAACCAATTGTTGTCGTTGATGGTGGTATGACCGTTTAATAGCCAGGGATCAATTTGTGTGTGAGGACTGCTATAGCTCAGTTGGAGGACACAGAACAGAAGAATAGATGAAACTACATGAAGCCGCCCAAATAGTTATGGGCGGTCTTTTATGGTTTGAACAGAGGATTTGGGATCAATGATATGAGTTCTGGCTACATTAATTAACATGAATAAATTACTCCTTAACATCAAAAAATTGAATTACAAAGTTATATTATAGAGCGACTACACGGATAAAAGCTAAAATCAAATAAAAAATAAATGTCTTTTCGATTACTTATTAGTTTTTCTATAGAAAATAGGTGGTTTTGCGGTGAAAAAATCGGTACTGATCATTGATGACGAAGAGAAGATATCCAGATTACTCCAATTGGAATTATCTCACGAAGGATATACAGTTGAAATCGCTCAGACGGGCAAAGAAGGATTGGAAAAAGCTTTGGCACACACATGGGATATCATTATTTTGGATGTGATGCTGCCTGAGCTTAACGGGGTCGAGGTGCTGAAGCAGATTCGAAAAGTGGACAATCATACACCCGTAATTATGGTCACTGCACGTAACACAACTATGGACAAGGTCTCCGGTCTGGATGAAGGTGCGAATGATTACATTACGAAGCCTTTTGAAATCGAGGAATTATTAGCGCGGATGCGGGCCAGCATGAGACATCAATTGGATACCAAAGCTACCTCTTCACAAGAAGAGGACAAGCCGCCGTATCTTCAGGTTGATAACTTGGTGCTGGAACCCAAGACACGTTCTGTAGTGCGGGAAGGAAATCGAATCGAATTGACGCCCAAAGAATTTGATCTGCTTCACTACCTCATGGAGCACAAAAATCAAGTATTGCAGCGAGATCAAATGATTCAGGATGTATGGGGGTTTGATTTTGTCGGTGATACGAATGTAGTCGATGTGTATATCCGATATGTTCGTAAAAAAATCGACCATGGTTACAAAAAAAAGCTGATTAAAACCGTGCGTGGCGTAGGGTATTGCATCAGGGAGGAAGACCATTGAAGCTGCGGACCAAAATTACTCTGCTCAGCTCGATTCTGGTGATGAGCATTCTCCTGTTTGTGGACATCACTGCTCATCTGTTATTTGTCAAAATCGCCACTCGCAATGAAAGAGAAGTGCTGCAAAATAAGTGGACTGAAATCATTGCCGAAACCGGTTCCACGATGATTCTAAAAAATGCATGGGGACCCGAGTTGAAAGATGAGCTTTCAGGAGACACCATCCTGAGGATTTTTGACCAGCAATCCCGTCTTCTGTATGAAGTAAGTCGTCAGTCTCGCTTTAAGCTGGGCGATATACGTTTTAACCCTTCTCAAAGCTCACAGCTGACAGATGTACAGGGTCATAAAATTTTAGTAATTCATCTCCCAGTGCTTTCACCGGAAGGCAATCAGAAGGGAACGCTGGAGATCGTAGAAAAGTGGGATGCGCTTGAAAATAATCTCGATATTTTAGATACGATTTTGGTCACCTCAACTACAGGCGCTATGCTGCTTAGTCTGGTAGGCAGTACGATTTTAGCAAATGCGATATTGCTACCGATTTCGAGCAGTATACAGACAATGCAGGAAATTGAAAGAAGCCTTAAATTCAAAAGAATCCCCGCTCGCACTCACAATCAAGATGAATTGTCTCAAATGACCGCGACCTTTAATCGAATGATGGACAGATTGGAAGAGAGCTTTCAAAGCCAGCAACAATTCGTCTCAGATGCTTCGCATGAGCTCAATACCACATTAATGATCATTGAGGGCTATACTAACATGCTGCGGCGGTGGGGCACGCGTGACGAGGACATCTATAAGGAATCCATTGAATCCATCTATGGAGAAACTCAGCGCATGCGAACGATGACACAGCAATTACTGACTTTGGCTTCCTCACAGCAAAAAGAACCCGAGCCGTATGAACGGATAGAGCTGATCGGTTGCTGTCAACAGGTAATAGCGCATTTCAAGCCTGTACATGATCGTCAAATAACTATTTTTACAGATGAAAAAGAAATCTGGCTTGATGCCAACCTTGCAAAAATCAAGCAGCTACTAGTTATTTTACTTGATAATGCTTTAAAGTATAGCTCGGCTCCAATCGAAATATTGCTGTCTACAGATGAAAAGGATGTGCACATCCGAGTCAAGGATTATGGAATCGGGATACCAGAGGGCGAGGTCAAGCGAGTCTTTGAACGGTTTTATCGGGTAGACAGCTCCAGGCATCGTAAAACCGGAGGAACTGGGCTCGGGCTGCCGATTGCCAAGGCTATTACAGACATCCATCAGGGGACGATAGGTATGGAAAGCGTAGAAGGAGAAGGAACGGAGGTGACCGTTACACTGCCTCGAATACAACAGGAAGGGCTGTCCCTCCGGTAGACATATCTACTCGCGGAACAGCCCTTTGTGTTGATACTTATAAGTGGCCATAGAGGAATGGAATCTCATCTATGCCTGTCCTACAGGACACGACGTGCTGTAGTGTAATGGGAACTCCACCAGCCTGAATTAAGGTCCGTGATCGTTACGCCACCTTTACCAAATGTGTGTAAAATCTTGCCGTCTCCCATATAAATGGCTACATGGTGAATTGGGGAATAGAAAAAGACCAAGTCGCCTTTTTGCAACTGACTACGCGGTACAAAAGTGCCGACGGTCGATTGCTGTCTGGACGAACGCGGAAGCTTGATTCCATTTTGTCCAAAAACATATTGAGTAAATGAAGAGCAATCAAAAGAGCTTGTGTTGCCTGCTGGAGCGCCATGTTGATAGCGTACACCCATAAACTGGGAACCAGTGGAAATAATCTGATCAGCTGTGCTCACAGAAGCGGCATGTGTGGTGTCAGGTCCAATTACTAAACTCCCGGCACCAAAAGCCAAAGTCATCGTAAAGCAAACGCCCATCCATAGTTTTTTTGAAGTATGTGTCATATAACATTCCTCCATTATTTCGTATTTTGTATCTTGTCGTGATGTCTATGAGTTGACAATAACACAAATAAAATATCCTGAATTTACCACTCAGGGTTACAGTCCTGTAACCTCAACGCTTTTTCCTCATTTATTAGAAAACGATGAGAATTTTCACCTGAAATTTTGATTGACAGAACGTGCATTTCCCCCTTATCACTGGGTTCGTATGACAAAAAGCGACTTACAGATGATTCGCACAAGCAATCACGCAAAATATACATACCTATATACTACAGTTTATAACTTGTACAGGAGCAAGCTCAGGTTCCTGTTATATCGTAAAAATCACACCGTATTTCCGGTCAGGAAGGGGAATTCGTATGGCTTCAAAGCAGATTAAAATGCCCAAAGGCCGACCTCTAACCATTGTTCAGGTCATCTCCAACTATCCCAATGCACAGCCGGTACCCTCCATCAAGGGTGGAACGGAAAAGGTCGTGTATGAATTAACGGAGGAACTGGTAAGACGAGGACATCATGTATCTTTGTTTGCCGCCCGTGGGAGCAGGAGCAGTGCGCGACTGATTACCTATCCCAAGGGTTTGAAGCACGATCAGATCCACCAGTACGTCCTTAAGCACATGCCTCCCGGAACACACATCATTCATGATCATACCTTTCGTTCTGCTGTGGGGCGCAAGAAGCTGCCTTGTCCGTCGGTATGTACGGTCCATCTCCCCGTGAAGAGACACGGTAAAAATCCGGTATATGTCAGCAAACGGGCACGCCAGCTTATGGGTGGGGGCAAAGGATTTTATGTCTATAATGGTATCAACACACATGAATACGAGTTCAGCAGCGAGAAGCGCGGCTATTTGCTGTTCATGGGCAGGATTATACGAAATAAAGGCGTATTGCAAGCCATTCAGGTTGCAGAACGAACAGGAAAAAGACTGCTCATTGCCGGCCCTATCAAAGCCCCGATATTTTTTCGTCAGGAGATTCAGAAACGAATTCAGCGTAATCCCAATATCCGCTATGTGGGAGCCGTGGGAGGCAAACAAAAGCAGAAATTGCTGAAGCATGCGGAATGTCTGTTGTTTCCGACCCTGTGGGAAGAGCCATTCGGACTTGTGATGGTGGAGGCGATGGCTTGTGGCACACCCGTACTGGCTCTGAAAAATGGCTCCGTTCCCGAGGTGCTCTCAGGCTTTCCACAATTGATTTGCCAGTCGATTGACCAAATGGTGCGAAAGGTGCAACAAAAAAACTACCCGTCACCAGCCAAGCTTCGCCTGTATATCACGCAAAGATTTACCAACAAACAGATGACCGATAAATATGTGAAACTATACCGTGACATTATCCGCGGGCAAGGAGAGGAGAAAAGGGCACCGAAAGCCTGAGCCTAAACGGAGGTGAAGGGAATGAAGGTAACAACGCATATACTTGGAAAGGGTTATTCTTGGGCCACTCCTTATTATATAGCTACAGGGGGACAGAGAGGTCCGCATGTGATGGTGGTCGCGGGCATACATGGCAAGGAAATAGCAAGCATCCGCGCGGCTGAGAAGCTGGTAAAGCTGTTGAAGCAGCAGAAACTACAAATCAGCCAAGGCAAGCTTATTATCGTACCGATCGTGAACCAGGCGGCTTACCGCAAACGAATCAGGGGCGTACCCGATCTCAATCGAACCTTTCCACGCACAAAAAAGCAGTCGGCATCCAATCCACTTTCCGCTGCGGTATTCCAATTAACAAATAGGCATCAACCCGAGTGGTATCTTGACCTGCATGAAGCCAACGGATTGTCACAAAAGGATGCCAAGGTGCTGGGTCAAACGCTAATTTCCAATAAGGGCAATCCGGCAGTCCCTGCGGTGCGTCGAACTATAAAACGAATGAACCGTTCCATCAAGAATAAAAACCGACATTTTAACCTTCGGCTGCATGAGCTTCCAAGTTCCTCCCGTACGGCAGCAGCCCGTATCCTGGGCGCACGCGCGGTCACCGTAGAAACAGGCTGGAGTCTGTCCAAGAATGTACGTATCAAGTATCAACTGGAGATCGTACGGCATTTTTTAAGAGAAGCCGGCATGATCAAGGCCAACGAGGTATACTTATCTGCCAAGGTTAGAGCTGTTACCTAATGAAAATGTAACATTACAAAATAAAAATCGCTTCTAGAGCAAGGGATTCTCCTTTCCCATACTCAAAAGCGATTTTTTTATTTGCCATTCTCGTGCATAAAATTGATTTTTGGGGCTTATGTGACATCTCTATGCGTCAGGATTCGGATTTATAGAAGGCGCTGACCAAGCTTTCCCCCAGACGAACCTCGATCAGCTCCAATGGTCTATCCAGATCGGCGTGGATCGTGTGATACGTATCGACCTGTATACGAAAGACTGAACCGCTTGCCGCCGCAAAACGTTCTCCGTTTAGCATGACCTCACCCCGGCCGGAAACGATCGTCCACACTTTCAGCCCACTGCCGTGACATTGGCCGTTTAAGCGATGATCTGGCAGGACTGTCAAACGTATGGCAAGAATATCGTCCAAGCTCCGATGATCAAATTCGTCCAGCACCCGGTAGCTGCCCCAAGCGGTTTCACCATGCATAGGGCGTAGCTGAAGTGTCCCCAGCTTCTCCTTGATCGCGTTGGCATGACTCTTGGCGGCAATGAGGATGCCGTCAGGGCTGGCAGCAGCAATAATATCCTCCACACCAATGACATGGAGTGGATAGGGCAGCTCATTGACGATATGCGTGCCATGAGCGGGACCGCTGATCTGACCACGCCCAATCACTCGGTTGCCAAGCTGCTCTGATAATGCCTGCCAGCTGCCGATATCGCGCCATTCACCCTCGTAGGGGAGAACGACAGCACGTTCGGCACGCTCCGCAATCTCCTCGTCGAAGCTGCGAACAGGGAGACTGTCATACATTGCGCATAATGCCTTGTCGTTCAGTGGCAAATCACTACGCTCCATGCAGGCCAGCATATATCGTAGCTTAAAAGCGTAAATACCGCAGTTCCAGAGTGCACCTTGGCTGATAAGCTGCTGCGCTCCCGTGCGATCCGGCTTTTCGGTGAAGCGGGCAACTGACGCATAGGAGATGTTCCCTTTCCTTATACCCCCCCGATCTGGAATGATATAGCCGTATTGGTCGGAGGGATGAGTGGGCCTTGTCCCAAGCATGGCCAGATCAGCTCCACTATCCAGCAACAAACTGGGGAGTGCTGCTACACTGTGGAAGAAATCATTCCCCGCAAACATATCTGCTGGAGCGATACAAACAATTTCATCCAGTCCCACGCCTCTGGCGTGAAAATGAGCAGCTGCCAGTGCAGCTGCGGTGAAGGTTCCCCGTTTGGCAGGCTCGCCTAGAACGGGCAGACGACCTTCCGTATGGCGAAATGCTAAATTTACCTGGCTCCGATGAGCCAGCAGCAGGGTAGAGGAATCCAGCTCGGCTATAGTAAGCTGTCGATACACCCGACTGAGCATAGATTCCTGTTGCCCGTCAGGGGCAGGCAGCAGTCGGAGAAACAGCTTCGAGCGGATATCGTTGGACAATGGCCACAGCCGTTTTCCAGCACCACCGCATAACAATACGATGTGCACAGGCATCTCCTCCTTTGATACAGATCCATTGTGGAACGAATCATTTTGCGGAATATTGTTTCTTTTTAACGATCTGATATACCTTACGTTGATGAAAGGATAAAGAACGATGGCTTTTAGCAAAGGTATCCAATTGTTTTTGCGAGAGGGAAGAAGCCCGACTATGAAGCGCTTTATTAAGTGACTTGCGCAAAATCATCCGAGAGGGCTGCTTGCTGTACAGATAGTTGGCATACGTCTCATATTCGGAAAAACCAAACTGCTTTTTCCGGTCTATACTTTGGATAATTGCGTTATACCAAGCTTTTCCATGACGAGCCTCAATAACCTGCTTGAGACGAGTAAGCCGCGCTTTTTCAAACAGCATATAGTGAGTAACAAAGGACTTCGGTGAGGGAGCCTTCACGCCCATCAGCTTGCGGTAGGTGCGGAAATACTCAGGCTGGCTCCAGCTTCGATAGTAAAATATCGTTTTGCCATCCTTTCGAAACGCATGTGGCCGAATCAAAATCGTATCCGCATCAACGACGAGAAAGAAAGGAGCTTTACTAATTTTATCGCCGTTCATTTTGAGCAATTGCTGATATAGCCAGCCTGAGCGGTCCCAGCGCGCCGTACCGTAACGAATATGATTTTTGGTGATAGGCAGCACCGTCTTTTCGTCTACAAATGTACAGCTTTTGCTGGTACACAGTCGACGAATTCCAGTGCTTTGCGGTGAAACGATATAAATCGTTCCAATTCTGTGCTGTACGTGATGGCGCAGACTGTCTATCACCAGCGGTAATGTGGCAATATCCTTATCAATTGCAGGAATCAGAACATCGATTGTAAGGGAACCCTTTCGTGGCCCATCCGATTGCGCTGACATGCTATTCACTCCCTATATATGCAAATGTACGCGTCCGGCGTCTTACATTATCGTATGCCTGGTCAGGCGAATCCGACCGGGCAAGGCCAGTCGTCCATTTCTAAGCAGCACAGGGCTGATGTAGCTTTCGGATGGGGAGTTGTTGCATACGATGGATTGATCTTTTTTAACAGGAGCGTTCTACCCTAAGATTAGAAAGGAGAGGGGCAAGTGAATTCTTCACAAGCACAGGCTTTGCGCAGCAAGTGGCATAAAACCAAATTGCTGCTCCCGCATCGGGGTATCAAGCCGTTTGTGCCAGATACCCGGAAATATACCAAAGCCAATTTGAAGTTAATGCTGGAGAAGTACGGTATGGTCTATGTAAAACCTGAGCGAGGTACATTCGGTAAAGGTGTAATGAGAGTAGAGCAGGAAGGTCAGCGTTTTGCCTATCAACATGAGGAAAAGCGTTTGGAGTTCAAAAATGTAGAGGCACTATATGCCAGTCTGTCGAAGAAAACGGGGAAGAAAAGCTATCTCATTCAAAAGGGAATCCATTTACTGCGCCATCAGAAGCGCTACTTTGATATCCGGGTCATGGTGCAGCGCAATGCAAAAGGACCGTGGGAGTCTACCGGAATTATTGGCCGGCTCGGTCATCCCCGTAAAATTGTAACCAATTATCATAGCGGGGGTAAGCCGATGGCACTGGCGGAGTTGCTAAAGTCCCATTTACCCCAAAGCAAGCAGGCTGAGCTGATAAAGAAGCTGAATGCCCTGGGCATTACTATTGCCACACAACTGCAAAAAACATATCCGAATTTCCGTCAAATTGGAGTGGACATTGGACTGGATCGCACCTTTACCCCATGGATTATCGAGGTGAATACGAAGCCTGATCCGTATATTTTCAATCAATTAAAGGATAAGTCGATGTACCGCAAAGTTTTAAGCTATTGGCGACTGGCCAATGAAAAGAGCAAGGCTACAGCTCCGAGCAAAGATAAAAATAAGGATCAAGAAAATAATAAGAACAAGGAGGATAAGGTTAAGAATAAAAAAATAGACTCTAAAAAAGCAAAAAGTGCATGAACGAGGAATGAATTCGGTGACTGTAGCTCCGAATGGAGAAATAAAAGGATGAATGCCCTAGTCGGTTCATCCTTTTTACATACTCGATGTTCCTGTTTTATCGCTAACCGAAAATGAGTGTAATGAAAAAAGTGGAATTGGAAAAGCTATATGAAAACAATCAGAACTGAGGTCTTGATATATGGAACTGTGGGAGACCGTGTTAAGGTCAATATCCGCATTTACCCTAATGATGCTTATAGCACGTATATTGGGCAAATCGACTATTGCCCAAATGACCTACCATGATTTTGTGGCTGCCATTACATTGGGGGCCATTACCGCGAATCTTGCCTTTAATAACACAATAAGTATAAGGATTTTACTTACGTCCTTGCTTGTATTTACCGTAATTGCTTACATGCTAATGTTTCTTGCCATGAAGAACCGAAAACTGAGAAGTTGGTTATCAGGAAAACCAACCGTATTAATTCAGGAAGGAAAAATTTTGGAGAGCAATATGAGAAAGCTTAAGATAACGCTGGATACACTGAATCAGGAGCTAAGAAGTAAAAATATTTTTAATATTCAAGACGTTCATTATGCCGTACTCGAAATGAATGGAGCCATTTCCGTATTACCCAAGTGGGAAAGTAAACCTGTAACTAGAAAAGATTTGCATTTGGACGATCGTTCCGAACATATTTTTCCTATTGAATTGATTATGGACGGGAGCATTATTGAAGCTAATTTGAAGGAGAATGACATTACAACAGAGTGGCTACATTCACAGATAAAAAAGAAGGGGCTTTCGATTGAAAACATCAATTATGCTGTAATCAGTTCTAATGGAAATATATATTTTGATGAATATAAGGATCGAATCGAACATCCTGTTGATAAAGAATGAGTAAATATAGACATATAAAATGATTTTGAGGAGGAATCGGCATGAAATCATTTAAGTATGTTCGGAGGACCACACATTCAGCATAACGGATTTCATCGTTTCAAAATCCAAATCATAAAACAACGAAACAGCCCGCTTTTTGCTCCTGTATGTATGGGGGAGCAGAAAGCGGGCTGTTTCGTTTCTGTTACTAATAAGAATTTTATACAGTGAATTTAGAATTGAACAACCTGCAACCCTGTGCTATTCTTACGAAAGTGAAGATTAATGTAGTAAAAGTGATTTTTTACTATGTTTATAAACATCAGATGATATGATCAATAGGAGGATAAACATGAATTCTGTCATTGAACTTAACAATGTAAGCTGGAAAAGGGACAATCGCACCATACTGGATCAAATTAACTGGCAAGTAGCCGAAGGAGAGCATTGGGCTGTACTCGGATTGAATGGATCAGGCAAAACAACGATGCTTAACATGATTAATGGTTACATATGGCCAACTACAGGCAGTGTCGGTGTGCTGGGTCATACCTTCGGGGATGTGGATTTGAGGGAGCTGCGCAAATCCATCGGCTGGGTCAGTTCCTCTTTACAGGAAAGAATCAATGGCAGTCAGCGTACGCAGGATGTTGTCATTAGCGGGAAATTTGCCTCCATTGGCCTTTATGATCAAACAACGGATACGGATTATGAGCAGGCCGTACGCCTCATGACCCAACTGGGCTGTGCTCACCTCGTGGATCGATTGTATCAAGGGTGCTCACAGGGAGAAAAGCAAAAAGTGCTTATTGCCCGTGCGCTGATGGCCTCGCCAAAGCTACTAATTTTGGACGAGGCGTGTAACGGACTGGACTTCTTTTCCAGGGAAGCTTTACTAACCAGCATACGTCAGCTGTCCGAGTCTCCTGGTGCGCCGAATTTGCTGTATGTTACACATCATATAGAAGAAATTCTACCTATGTACACGCATGCCATTCTGATTCGCCGGGGTACCGTTTTTGCCAAAGGCAAAACGACTGATATTCTGAGCAGTGAAACGCTAAGCGATTTTTTTGAAACACCAGTGCAGGTGGAGTGGAGACAGGATCGTGCATGGCTCTCTATGGTCTAGAGAGTCAATGCGGTTTATTCTTTTCCAATCCTGACTACAATGACATAAGAGAACCATTGTAGAGAGGTGAATGAATGTCAGAGCATCCATTACAATCTTTTGTACAAACGGCGAAAGATCACTTAAAGGATATGATGGACGTTAATACGACCATTGGAGAACCGGTTACCGTGTCTGACGGCACCATTATCATACCGATTTGTAAAGTGAGCTATGGCTTTGCGGCAGGTGGAAGCGACTGGGAGAGGCACATTCAGCACTCCGCAAGGGTGACGCCGTCATTCGGCGGGGGTATGGGCGGAGGTGTGGCCGTAACACCTCTCGCCATTTTAATTATCGGCAAAATGGGCGTTCAAACGATCTACCTGGATAACTCTCCTACTGTATACGACAAGATTTTGGATATGGCGCCACACCTTTTGGATAAATTGAACAATCTTATTAAGCAATACCAAACAACAGATGATAACAGTCAGTGAATCAGGTCTGACTCGTTTGGGTATGCAGAGGCTGCCAACGGAGTTATGCTTTCGTTTTGAATAGGAAAAGAGTTGTTTTTCCTTACTACAAGATTTTTAGCCTCTGACTGGCTACGGCAAGGGGGCTGTTCATTGTGCGCCATAACATATCGTCCATCGGGAAGCAGCTGTCGGGCTTTAATATTATCGTTCAGCAACAGCAATAAATATTGGATGACGACAGATTGATGTTCTTCATTCAATAGTGGGCACATTAATTCAATCCGCTTGTCCATATTTCTGGTCATCCAGTCCGCACTGGATAGCCACAATTGAGGCGTGCCGGCATTCTCAAAATAAAAAATGCGGGAATGCTCCAAAAATCGGCCGACAATGCTGCGAACGGTAATATTGTCGCTCAGCCCGGGAATTCCTGGACGCAAGCAGCAGATGCCACGAACGATCAGATCAATTTGGACGCCTGCCTGGGAAGCGGAATATAGTTCGTCGACCAACTGTTTATTCGATAGCGAGTTCATTTTGGCTATAATCCTTGCAGGTTTGCCGCTCAAGGCATGTTCCACTTCGCGCTGAATGCAGCTCAACAACCGTTGTTTCAAATGCGCCGGAGCTACACTGAGGTAATGCCACTGGCTCGGGGCGGAAAATCCCGTAATTTTGTTGAATAAATTGGAGACATCTTCGCCGATCTCCGGATAGGAAGAGAAGAGTCCGATATCTGTAAATATTTGCGCCGATACTTCATTGTAATTTCCGGTGGCGACATGAATGTAACGTCTAAGAGAATCCGCTTCCTTACGTACAACCAAAATCATTTTGGCATGAATTTTCAACCCGGACAGGCCGTAAACAACATGGCATCCTGCTTTTTCCAATTCTTTTGCCCATTCGATATTTCGGGCTTCATCGAACCGTGCTTTCAATTCAACGACTACAGTGACCTGCTTTCCTACTTCGGCAGCTCGATTCAAAGATCGGATAATCCGTGAATTACCGTTTACGCGATACAAGGTCATTTTAATAGCCATAACGGATGGATCGGCAGCAGAATGTTCGACAAAATCATTAACAACGTCAAACGATTCATACGGATGAAATAAGAGAACATCTCTTTTCCGCAACACTGAAAAAAAATCGTCTGTATTCGTAAACTCTCGCGGATAAAGAGGATCAAATCTCGAATGCTTGAGATGCTCATATCCCTCGATAGAATTGGCGAATGACATGAAGTAGCTTAAGTCAATAGGTCCATCATTCGTAATTAAAAACTGGCTTTCAATTTCCAGTTCTTTTTCTAGTAATTCCAGTGCAAATGGATCAAATCCCTTTTCTATTTCCAAACGAATCGGAGTGCCCCATTTTCTTGCGCGCAATACTTTCTCCACTTCATCAAGAATATCTTCAGCTTCTTCCTCGTTTAAATCAAGGTCTGCATTTCGAGTTAAACGGAATGCATGGAAAGTAACAGGCGTATACGTAGTAAACAAAGTGTGAATATGCTGCTTAATCAAATCTTCGAGCAAAATAAACTGCCAATGATCATGATCCGATGACGGAACTTTAATATAGCGAGGCAGATTGGACGGAATTTCAACCAAGGCAATATAAACTTCCTTGCCCGGTGCATCGGAAGGCGGCTTCAAACTGACGGCCAAATATACACTTTTCGAACGAATCAGAGGAAAAGGGCGGCTTTTATCGATAGCTAGAGGAGTTAGCACAGGAAATACTTTTTCAAGATAGTAGGTTTCCATTTCTTTCTGCTGCGCAGGATTAAGCTCGCAATAAGCAGTAAAAACAAGGCCCTCTTCCTTTAGCAGTTGAATAATTCGCGCATGGGTTGCATACTGATCTGCTACTAATTGCTCAATCATGGCGATTACTTTATCTTGTAACTGTTGCGGAGTAAAGCCAGTGAAATCGACCTCTTGATTGCCCGCTCTAATTTTATCCATAAGTCCTGCGACCCTGACGCTGACAAACTCATCCAGATTGGTGGAAACAATCGATATGAACTTTGTTCGCTCCAACAGAGGAGTGCTTTCGTCTTGCGCTTCCTCAAGAACACGTCTGTTAAATTGAAGCCAGCTTATTTCACGATTAATATAGTTCACAGCGCATGCCTCCATCTGCTTATTCCTTTTTTCTAAATAATAAATACCGTATTTTTTGGAACAATTGCCATGTGGCGCTAAGGCGGATCGTGATCGTGTCGGGAATATTCTCATGTTCGTTTTTAGTCATGATTGTTAGCTTCCTCTCGTTTAAAATGGGGAAAACTCGCTAAACGAAGTTAGCGAGTTATATGGATATTTTGTTATTTATTCTTGAGAAGCTTTCGTCTGCACTGCATCCACGATCGTGCCTGTTATTGACTCGGTTACTTTCGATGCGGATTGTTTCATGTTGCTTAACAAAGGGTTGTTAAGAAGCACATTGCCTGCTTGCATTCCGACAGTTTGGCCTACACTGTTCCCTAACAACCCACCAACAACGGACCCAAGGACTGTCCCTACTCCTGGCAGTAAAGAAGTTCCGAGGATAGCCCCATACTCAATCCCGGCCATGACGCCGAGTGCTCCTGTCAAATTCCCCGAAGTATGAACCATATAGTCTTTGTTATCCATTTGTCCTTTCTTCAAGCTAATGGTATCCTGCAATTGGGTCATACCTCCGGAGATAAGACCTCCCCATAATGAACCGCCTTGAAGCATTCTGATCACTCCTTTGTTTGATTTTTTTACTCCACGATAGTAGTTCCCCATTATACGTTTTTTTAATTATTTTACATTTGTATTCTTTTCTTCAATTTGTACTGCTTCTGCGGACTGTAGCTCTTTAGTGCTGTCTTTGACTTGATCCGCGAGCTCAAGCACAATTCCTGCTCCTTTAACGGCAAGTTTGCGTGCGGCTTTGCGGGCTTCGGGGGACACAGCAAGTGCTACGGCCGCAGCAGCGAAAATAATACCGAGCGGTGATTTGACCACAATACACTCTCCTCAAAAAGTTGTTAGTAAAATAATTCCTTTAAATAAGAATTTTATACTAGATTACATTTAGAAAATAAAATGCATATTTTACTAACTATTGTTAACCATAAGTAAAGTCGATTTTGGCTTTGATATGGAAGAGGGGGTTAAATATGGTATTGCTGCGAAACAAAAACAGGTTTCTTCATGTCCTTCCTGGCAGGATACGAATGGAAATTTACGGCTTGCAGGGAAGCAAAGCTGCCGCAGAGCTTTTATCCAAAAATCTGTCCGCTTGTAGTGGAATTTACAGAGCGGAACCCTGTACAGTGACGGGCAGAGTGCTGCTGCTTTACGATGTAAAGCTTGTTTCTGAGCAGCACATTTTCCATATACTCCGTGAAACAGAAGATCGGATTTGTTCGGCCAATCTAACAGACCGCCCGGATATCCAAAACGAGCCTTCCGGGTCGAAGGAAGCAGAGCGGGAAGCTGCCGCTACCCAGGTTGAATTGGATATTCCTTGTGATTTGCCGATGATCCCTACGACGCCTAAGACCAATACGGGCGAGCCAAAGGAAAAAATCCCCATTGCATTGGCTATTTCCATGAGCGGTTTAGCCGTGCTGGGAATCAAGCAGGTCTTTTTAGGACGTTCAGCCCTGGCAAGAAGTCCGGCGCCGTTCTTTTTATCGGCGCTCGTATCTGTCGTAACCGGCTACCCTTTTCTCAAACGAGGAATTCAGACTTACTCGGATAAGAAAAAAATAAACTCGGATCTTATTTTAGGTACAAGCGCTCTCGCTCTCGCGCTTATGCGCGAAAATCTTGTAGTGCTTGCCGGACTCAGCATTTTGCAATATGTGAACTGGAAGCGAAGCGATTCTGCATTAAATAGACAGCAAGAGGTTTCTTTGTCACCGGAAATTCAAACCTATAGCGATAAAGCAGGCAGATTAGGCTTTATTGCAGCCGGAATGACTTGGGCTGTTACCCGGAATCCGCTTCGTGCAATCGCTGTACTTCTGGCAGCAAATCCGCGGGTGATGACCGTACCTGCTGAGCATGCCTGGAAACAGGCCGAGCTCGTTTCAGGAGAAAGAAAATACGTGATTCCGGAAAAAGGATCATTATCCCAACTCGCTCGAACGAAAACGATTTTATTCGAAGATTCATCACTCTTGTTTAACCGTCCAGAGATTGAAGAAATTCAATGCATGGCGGAGAAGGAGCAAGATGCGGATAAAGCGATATGTTTGGCGGCTTCATTAATGGGGAGAACAGAACATCCATGGAAAGAAGAGGTGTTCAGCAAGGCGAAACGGACTTGCAGGACGATCCGCACAGCTTTTCATGTGGAAGAAGAGCCACAGGGTATAAAAGGAAAAGTCAATGATAGGCAGGTTATCATTGGCAGCTATAAATACATGGAGGAACACGGTATTGATTGCAGTTTCTATGAGCTTAAATCCAAGAGGCTTGCAAGAAATGAATACGACGTTCTTCTGGTCGGAAGCCAGGGGGATGCCAAAGGGGAATGTCTTGGGCTAATTGCCAGACATCGGCTATCAGCGGTCAACGAATATGGCTCTGCCGCCTTTTCACTCAGAGAAAAAGGGTGGCGGCTTGGTCTGTTGCATAACAGCCTTCATATCAGTACTGACGAGCTTTCCCGATACCGAATGGATACATGCTGGTCATCTTTTGAACAAGGCGAAGTGATTGAACGGATTGCTGAACTCAAGCAGCATGGCGAAGAGGTTTTATTTGTCACCGGTCTGGAGCAAAATCCGCTCAATGAGTTTTATAAAGAAGCAGGAATCCAGACGATTTCCATTCATGAGCTGCAACATATACAGGAAAGTGCTATGTACGCCGAGAAAACAGAGCAAATCGTAAACGAGCATGCTGTAATTGCTAAAAAATGGAATATTGTTGGATCCATTTTTGCTACATTAGGCATGATCAGTGCTCCAGTGACCAATTTGATCGGAGATGCTTTATCGCTTGTGTTTATATCCAGAACGAAAAACAGGAGTGAAGCCTTGTCATCTCCACCGGAAATGGCGTATATGAATGAGGCTGCGGTCGCCTCCGAAGCTTTTGCCTGGTATCAACTACCTAACGAACAAATCATCGCGAAGCTTCAAACCAACTTACAAAGCGGGTTGACCTCTGATCAGGTTCTTTCTATAAGAAACCAATATGGTTCAAATCAGCTTGAGAGTAAAAAACCTACTCCTTGGCTCATTGCATATTTAGGCCAATTCAAGGAATTCACAACGCTGATCCTCCTTGGTACAAGTGCACTGGCCTTTCTGACGGGGGGAGTATTCGATGGACTTGCAATGGGGGCAATCCTGCTCGCGAATGCCGCTATTGGAACAATGCAGGAACGCAAAGCGGAAAAAGTTGTGGACAAGCTGAATCAATTTCAACCCCCGCTATGTAAAGCCATTAGACAAGGCCAGCACGTAGAGCTAAATGCTGTGGAATTGGTGCCCGGCGATATTGTTTCCCTAGAAGCGGGGGACCGCGTTCCAGCGGATATCCGGTTGATCAACTCATGGAACATGCGAGTCAACGAGTCGACCCTGACCGGGGAATCTCTTCCCGTCGAAAAGAATGAGTCCTCTTTGCCAGAAGATTGTGCTTTATCTGAGAGAACCAACATGCTCTTTATGGGAACCGACGTGTGCGGAGGCAAGGGAAAGGGGATTGTTGTACAAACCGGTATGAATACCGAGATGGGGCATTTAATGTCGCTTTTGAAGCAGCAGGAAAAAGAAGTAACCCCTTTACAGGAAAAAGTAACATCCATTAGCAAAAAATTTGTGAAAGGCGCTCTTGTTGTTGGAGGAATCGTATTCGCAATTGGTATGCTCCGTGGCATCCCTTTTCCACAAATGATTTCAACTTCGGTCACACTGGCGGCTTCTGCCATCCCTGAAGGGCTTCCGGTTACCATCACCATTGCCCTCAGCGCAGGCATCTTCCGTATGGCGAAGAAAAACGCGCTGATCCGAAAGCTTTCCTCATTGGAAACATTAGGAAGGACTACGGTTATTTGCACAGACAAGACTGGTACATTAACCAAAAATGAAATGACGGTAAAAGCGCTCACTACCGCGGATCGCGCGTGGACTGTAACAGGCGATGGTTACGAACCGACGGGAGCATTGGAGGAGCTTGCTCCCGAGGTTGCGGCTGCAACGGCAGGGTTCAAAAATGCAGGAAATTACGGAAACCCTTCAACGCATCCTGATTTGGCTCGCTTGCTGCAAATCTGCTTGCTATGCAATAACAGCAAGCTTGAGCAGCAGGAAGGACAGTGGATGACCAAAGGGGATCCAACTGAGGGCGCGCTGTTGACGCTTGCAGCCAAAAACGGACTATGGCTTAGCGATATGACCCATTGGCATCGCGGGCATGAAATCCCATTTGATTCTAAAACCGCGAAAATGAGCGTGGTTTGCAAGGAGGTTCAGGCGGAACAGGAATGCTATCTCTTTTCAAAAGGGGCCGTTGAGACGATTCTCCGCCATTGCAATCGATATCAAAAGAACGGAGAAATATTGCCTCTATCTGAAGAACAGAAGCAGTACATTATACAGCAAAATGAAAAGCTTTCAGCCGCAGCACTTCGTGTGCTTGCTTTCGCATATCGACCTCTGGATGAGAGCGTCGACAACGAGTTCATTGATGACGAACATGAGTTAATTTATGTCGGCATGACTGGCATGATGGATCCTCCCAAACCTGAAGTAGAACAAAATATTCAGGAAGCTTTTGCACTTGGGCTAAAACCTGTGATGATCACAGGCGACCACCCGATTACCGCCATTGCCATTGCGAAGCAACTCGGAATTAACAGTGATGCGCAGAGTGTTGTAACTGGGCATGAGCTTGACCGTTTATCAGACGAAGAGTTGAGCCAAATTGTGGACCAAGTATCCATTTTTGCCCGGGTCACGCCGGAGCATAAACTTCGCATTGTAACAGCGCTGCAAAAACGAGGACAAATCGTTGCCATGACTGGCGATGGCGTCAACGATACGCCTGCTATCAAACAAGCCAACGTTGGTATCGCAATGGGAAGAACAGGAACAGAAGTAACGAAGGAAACTGCGGATATGGTGCTAACGGAAGATCATTTCGGCACGATACTAGAAGGAGTCAAAGAGGGTCGAACGATTATTGGAAATATTCGTAAGGCACTCGGCTGTTTATTAACTGGAAATCTGGCTGAGATCATCGTCACCAGCGTCGCCGTGATGGTCGGATTGCCGATCCCTTTGGTTCCTATTCAAATTCTGCTGATGAATTTGTTGACCGATGCTTTGCCAGCAATGGTTCTCGCTGTAAATCCTGGGCAGAAAACGAAGCAACAGAAACGAATCGATTTCATCGATAAAGACCTGTACCAGAAAGTGATTATAAGAGGGGTTCTGCTGGGATTGGGATCGCTCGGCTTATTTGCCGCAAGCCTTGCAGTCGGTACGCCAATGCCTGTCGCTCAGAGCGTTGCTTTTGCAACATTGGTCGCAGGGCAATTGATCCAAACCTTTTCATGGAGACAGGAAGGCTCTGAAGAAACAGTGCGCGATTGGACGAAGGATCGCTTTTTGATCGGAGCTCTCTGCGTTTCTTGGCTGGCTCTGCTTGGAGCACTGTATATCCCGCCATTGGCAGGGTTTTTCCATACCGCCAGTCTGCCGCTGAAATATTGGATTCCCATCCTTGGCGTAGCCGGATCGGTATCTCTTTTGTCCAAACCGATTTTGGCTCTGATTTCAAAAAGGCAAGCAATCGGGGCTTTGCCTGCAAATCAAACCTATGCTGCGGCTTAAACGGCCGCAGTAATACTTCATTACCAGGAGGATCACGATGCTGCAAAATAATATTGACAAAATTGTAATTGGCACTGCGCTCGCCTTTGCCGCTTCTGCTTTGCTCCCTATTGCTAAAACTACTTTCCGACCTCTTGCCGAAGCTGGCGTGCAAGGTGGAGCCAACTTGATCAATCGGAGCAAATCTTACATTGAATTAGCCCGGCAAGAAGTGGAAGATATTATTGCCGAAGCCCAATTTGAAAGAATGAAAAAGCAGCTTGACCAAGAAATCTCATTGCTTGACAATACCCAAAAGTGAGGAGAACGGATAAATGGATGAACAAAGTATAGATAATCATTTACGCGAAGCCTTATCGCACCTGGAATCTGCCTTAAACCAGAGTGTAAGATGCGTGCTTGAAAACGATAGCGCGAAAAAAGAAATAGGTTTAAAGTGGGAACGGTTTCTTGGAGAATTTATGGGCCAAATCCGGGAAAAGGGAAAAAAGTCAAGATTAAATCTGCTGGGTTGGATCAGTTTTCCACGAATACGCTAACAGAGTGTATGCAGCCTAAATCGACAGTAGGCTGCATACTGGATTCTCTACACTATAGAGAGTTTTTTTCTAGCTATCATGCTACGATCATAATGAGGATAGGCAAAATCAGGAATGAGGCTAAAGTGCTCCACAGGATACAGGTAGATACGAGTTTGGGCGATGCATTGAATTTTTCTGCTAAGATGACAGCATTCACGGCAACTGGCATGGAAGCCAGAATAAAGAGCACGGAGAACAAAAGGCCTGATATCCCCAGTATCAGCATGGCAAGGCAGGCCGCAAGCGGAGAGAGCAGAAGTCGGATGATGAGTCCTGCGTAGCTGGCTTTTTTAATAGACGGCTCCAGCTTAAATATTTTTACATAAGCCATTTGGGTCCCGAGGATTGCCAGCACGACTGGAGAATAGGCTGCAGCAATCATCGAGACGCCTGATTGAATACCGGAGGGCAGATGCAAGTCCAACAATCGAAGTCCCATCGCCAGCAGAGCCGCATAGATCGCAGGTAGCGAGAATACCGACTTGACTGCGCTTTGGACGGAAAATTCAGAGCGGGCTGCAAAGTAAACTCCAAGGGTATTGACCAGAATCATCTGGATGACAACATACACGGAGGCTTTATCCAATCCAAGCTGCCCAAAGGCAAGTAAAATTAGGGGGAGGCCATAATTGGCGCTATTGGTCAGCGTGGAGATTAAGGTGAGTCCGGCCGTTTCAGGGGCGCTCAGCTTAAACATTTTCCCTGCAATCTGCGCAATTCCCCACAACAGCAGCAGATTCAAGATCGAAAAGGCGGCAGTTTGTGCCACATCATGCCAAGAAAGCTGTGCCTTGAGCAGCGTGTCCAGAATCATCGCGGGACTTAAAAAATATAAGTATAAAGTCGAGAGCGGTTTCGTTTCCAGCTTCATGAGTTTGCCGAGTAAAAAACCGGCGATCACCGGAATGGACAGAGGAACGATAACGGATAGAAGGGTTGAAAGTACGATTTGAATCATGAAAATACACCCATCCTTTCTGTAAATACATTTTCAATTATAAGGCGCAGCTTTCGAGTCCGTCCAAGATGAAAATACGATCAAGGTCATAGGCATATACTATGAAGGAACTCGCAGTTATTGCGAGTAGCATGACAAAAGGGATGTCCTCAGCCATGTTGAACGGCTGTAGAACATCCCTATTTATGTTGAAAGCAATTATCCTGCTGATTTAGGCAGAAGCAACGGTTTCCGCAGTAATACGGCAATCGTCAGAGCAATAATGTTGATGCTGCTCTTCGCAGTCCGGACATACGATATGCTGGAGATTGCACACCGGACAGTTGATGTAGTGATCGCTTGGTGTCTCACAATGGAAGCACTTGCCCACAATGACGTCTTCATCCGTATGGTTGATCGGGATCGAGATGCGTTCATCAAACACATAGCATTTACCGTCAAACAAACGACCTTGGACTTCCGGTTCCTTGCTGTAGGTTACAATGCCGCCATCCAGCTGGCCTACATCGTTAAAGCCTTCTTTGATCAAAAGACCGGACAGCTTTTCGCATCGGATGCCGCCAGTACAATACGTCAGTATTTTCTTGTCCTTGAACTGACTCATATTGTCGCGAATCCACTGTGGAAATTCACGGAAAGATTCGACTTCCGGACGAATGGCGCCACGGAAATGACCGATGTCATATTCATAGTCGTTACGTCCGTCCAGCACAACCACATCTTCACCTTGAAGCTGCTCATAAAACTCCTTCGGTGACAAACGCTTGCCACTGATTACGTTAGGATCCAGCTCATCCTCATGACGCAACGTAACAAGCTCCTGACGGTGGCGTACAAATATTTTCTTGAACGCATGACCATCTGACTCATCTATTTTAATAACGATATCGTGGAATTTCGGATTGGCGCGCAAATCACGGATATATTGCTCCGTTTGCTCTACCGTACCAGACAGTGTCCCGTTAATCCCTTCCTGAGCGATCAAAATTCTTCCCTTGACGCCCAACCCCTTGCAGTAAGCCAGATGCTCTGCTGTAAAGGTGGCAGGATCTTCAATATTGACATATTTGTAAAACAACAAAATTCGATAAGCATGCTCGCACACGTAAAATCACCCTCTGATTCAAGTCAAAGTTTTTTAACAACCATTTTTAAATGTACCACATTCTTTAAGTTAGTCAACTTATTTGTATAAAAAGTGGGAATGGAAAATAAAGAAGCAGCTGACGAGCGACAAAAGTAAGGGTTTACATTATAATAATACTGTAGTGATGAGGTGGATTTTGGCAGCAGGATGAGTACTCTTAGATGAAAGGATGAATCGGAATGAAGCATCATTTGGTAGCGCATACACCCCCTATGGGGTGGAATAGCTGGGATTGCTACGGCGCAGCGGTGCGTGAGGAAGAAGTACGGGGAAATGCGCAGTATATAGCAGAACACTTGAAGGACTGTGGTTGGGAATATGTCGTGGTAGATATTCAGTGGTATGAGCCGGGAGCTGTTTCTTCACAATATCGTTCATTTGTTCCGCTGGAAATGGATTCATTTTCACGTCTTATTCCAGCAGTGAATCGTTTTCCTTCCGCAGCAGATGGACGCGGCTTCCAGGCGCTTGCGGAATATGTACACAGTCTGGGCTTGAAATTCGGTATACATATTATGAGAGGCATTCCGAGACAGGCGGTACATCAGGATACGCCGATTTTGGGAACCCAGGCAACGGCGAGACAGATTGCACATCCCAACTCCATTTGTCCCTGGAATACAGATATGTATGGGGTAGATGCTACCAAGGAAGGCGCACAGGAATATTATAATTCGCTGTTTGACCTCTATGCGGAATGGGGTGTTGATTTTGTAAAAGTGGATGATATCGCAGCTTCCCGACTCTATGATACTCATTTGGCGGAAATTGAAATGATCAGACAGGCCATCGCCCAATGCGGGCGTCCGATGGTTTTGAGTTTGTCGCCCGGTCCGGCACCGCTGGAGCATGCATCCGAATTGATCGCAAGCGCCAATATGTGGCGCATGACCGACGATTTCTGGGATGTATGGTCTTTGCTGTATGGTATGTTTGAGCGCTGCGAGAAATGGGCAGAGCACGTGGGCCCAGGCCACTGGCCGGATTGCGACATGCTGCCATTGGGTCACCTGGATATTCGCTCGGTAGATTCTGTAGATTCCGGTAGCCATGACCGCTGGACACGCTTTACGAAGGATGAGCAACTGACGATGATGACCTTGTGGAGTATTTTCCGGTCCCCGCTGATGTTTGGGGGAGAACTGCGGGATAATGATGCGTGGACACTTTCTCTGCTGACCAATGAAGAGGTGCTGGATGCTCACCACAACGGTTTGGATGCTCGGCAGGTGTACAGAAAGGATGAACATATCGTATGGACTTCGCATAACGAGGAAGGTCATGTATATGCGGCTTTGTTTAATGCTGGAGACGCAGCATCGCGGGTCTGTGTATCGCTGCAGGACCTTGGCATTGAAGGACAGACAAGTGGCAGAGACTTATGGAATCGTGTGGATCTGGGCACTTTAGAGCAAGAACTTTCCGCAGAGGTATCTCCTCATGGAGCTGCTCTATTTATTTTAAAATAGCATATTGCAATGAAGGATTTAGGCTGTATTTTTAATCAAATCACCTTATCGTAAAATGGATGGTATTTTTACGATAAGGTGATTTTTTGTTGTTGAGAGTTTAGAAGTATATGAAATTTTTTTGTGCATCTTTAGGGTTTTTTAATGGATTCGACATGATTCTTGAGAATTTGACATTTGGAACATGTTAATTTTATAAAGTACCTATTTCTGTACAAATTTAAAACATCCTATGCGAATAGACTCGCGAAAGGAGTAAAATGATGAAATTAAAACGGATTCACAAAAATGAACTGGACGAGCCTTGGCCCTCTAGACAGCAAATACTATGTATCGGGGGGGCCAATCTTGACCGTAAAATTATGATTAAAGGTACATTTCAGCTTCACACCTCCAATCCGAGTAGCACCAGGCAGCAATCTTGCGGTGGGGTGGCTCGCAATGTAGCCGAAAATTTGGGGAGGCTAAGCCAACAGGCCATCCTGTTAACCGCAGTTGGAGATGATGCGGAAGGTGAATTTATAGTCGAGCAGTCTAGACATTACATGAAAGTGGTTCCTATGCAAGTCAAAGGTGAACCATCAACCGGGGTTTACACTGCTTTGCTGGACGAGCGTGGTGAGCTGATTGTAGCGACAGCAGAGATGGAGATTTATGATCAGATCCGTCCTTCAGTAATCTTTGAAAATACTCCTTTGATCGCCTCGTCCCGACTAGTGCTGTTGGACACGAATTTCTCTATGAACGTCATTGCATCCACCATACGGCTATGTCATGAACATCGGATTCCGCTTGTCGTTTCTTCAGTGTCCGCCTCCAAAATGAGAAGGCTTCCTCGAAATTTGAATGGGGTGGGTTGGCTGGTATGTAACCAGGTAGAAGCTGAATCCTATTTGGGAATAGAGCTTCAGGATGATCAGCAAATGCTGGATGCAACCCGTATTTTTCATCAACTCGGGGTTCAAAATGTAATTCTTATTCGGGGAGCAGACAGTGTTTTGTTTGCCTCGCAGGATGGATCTCATGGACAAATTTTTAGGCACCCAGTTCAGGAAGTTATGGATGTCACGGGCGCAGATGATGCTTTTATTGCCGGAATGATATATGGAATTATCCAAGGATACCCTATGGAGCAAGTGTGTCAATTCGGAATCAGCTGTGTCGCCTTGACCATTCAAACGGATCGGACGGTTTCAGAGACCATTTCTCTAAATAATCTTCATTCCATGTTCAAGGAGCTGTACGGCATACATGCGCAAAATTTTGTGTTTTTTAAGGGTGGGTATTTTAAGGAGAAAGATACATAAATGAAGAAGAGAATCTAACCTACTTTTTGTTGCTGAAACTGTAAAAGGAGCAGATCGCTTGATGAACCGTGTGAAATACGCTATCGTTTTTTTGCCGCTGTTCCTCCTGTATATGTTTTTAAAGGGAGGTTCTTTCGTGGTAGGTTCCCTTTATCGACTGATCTATACAATACTGCCCTTACATCAGAGTATGGATGACGAAATTTTTGCTGTGCAGCACGCCAAACGTATTATCGTGATCGGTTCGCCGGGGAGCGGCAAAACCTTTTTTGCCAAACGTCTATCCAAGTGGACTCATTTGCCGTACATCTCTCTGGATGATTTGTATTGGGGACCGGAGTGGAAGCGGAGCACGGACAAACAATTTTTCAAACAGCTGGGCGAAGTGCTCGAAAAGGAAGAATGGATCATCGAAGGGAATTATCATGATTATTATTTTACGGAGCGGCTCCAGCGCTCTGATACGATCATTGTGATGGATGTCAGCACGATTGAAGCGATAACAGGAGTTATTACACGATCGCTTAACCGTTTTCTTTTCTCCAATGAGTTGCCCAAAGGAGTAAAGCAGGAGGCGGTTCGTATTTGGGACATTTCGCCTCGGTTTGTCCGCTTTGTTTTGGGTTTTCGCAGGCGTATACGCCCTAAAATTTGGCCACTCATTATGCAATATGGCAACCACCGACGTTTAATTATTTTGAAATCAAAATATCGTGCATGCCTCTGGATGAATTCCAGATAGAGAGTTATCTCCTTGACCAAGGATCAAAGGTTCAACAACCGCCGTAAAATTAAAGGGTGGTACCACGACACATTCGTCCCTGACGGATGTGTCTTTTTTGCGTATATTTTATCCTCCACACAAGGAGGCAGCCACACATGCGCCAAAGTCGATTATTACTGAAACATTACGTGAATCACCCGCAGAAGCCGAAGTGATCAGCCATCAGCTTATGGAAAAGTTTCATACTCCAGGTCTACGCACGATAGATCAACTGGTTGAATCGCTGCAAATACAGCAACAAGATATGATCAAAACACTGATTTATATGGCTGACGATCAACCCATTGCTGTAGTCGTCAGGGGAGATCATGAGATCAACGAAGTAAAATTTAAACATGTTTTAGGTAGTGAAAAATTCGAAATAGCAAGTTCAGATACCGTGTCAAAGGCGACTGGAACCCCCTCGGGGTTCATCGGCTCCTACGGCTTGACGATCCTCTCTGTAGTGTTGATGGATGATCGGGAGGAACGCCCCGGAGTTAAATTCAAAGATTCGGATTTACTGTATATCATCAGGTATCCGTGTCTTGTAGAATGTGACCTTCTCCAAGTGCAATCTCATAAAAGCCTGCCATATGGCGTGCCTGAAACCGGATTGGCTTGTCCCGGCCTATCATAATAATATTTTGAATGTCGGCAGCGCCTTCCGAGGGGAGAGCGAAAGCTGTGACATAAGCGAATACCTCACGCAACGTTGTATGAATGGCATTCATCAAATGATCGTGCTCACTTTTGCCCATTAAGTTCATAATCATGGAGCCTTCGGAATCTAGCTTTTCTTTGACGATCCTGAAAAATTCCCGGGATATTAAATGCGACGGCGTTCCCTGATCTGTGAAGGCGTCTAAAATAATATAATCATAAGCATCTGGCGCTTCCTTCTCCAAAATACGGCGTCCATCACCAACAGTCACATTTTCCTTGTTGTATCCAAAGAATGTTCGACTGAACTCCACGACTAGTGCATCCAGCTCGGCAATCTTAAAGCGTTTATCTGTAAAATGCCCCGCAATCGTACCTATGCCGTGCCCGATTACAAACACGTCTTCAAATGACGGATCGTTCAGCTCCATGAGATGGATGATCGCTCTCGGATATTCGAACAGAATGCGTTGCGGATGATTTAAATCCACCGCGCCTTGTACGGCTGCATTTGAAAACTGCATCACCCGGAATAATCCCTTTTCACCATACAGCTCTGTGGTGTCGTATACCGTTATTTCATGATTATTGCTCAATTTTTTATATAGTACATCCAAGTGATCTATCTCCTTCAAGTCATACTCCACCATCATATTAGACATTTATGAGCCTGTTGTCCATATATTAAGCGGCGGTGCCGTTCTGCTCTTCCCGAGCAGCTCCAATCCGTATAATTGTTCAATCATGCGCAACACGGAGAAATGATTACTTTTTCCGTTGTATGGGCCGTTTTTCAATTGAGGACCTATGATCACAGTCGGGATTTTGTTCTTGCTGCTCAAATCATCTTCATCCCATGTTACGATCAAAAGACTGTTATGTTGAGGTGCCCAACGGGCATAAGCGGACAAGTGGGCTTGCAGCCATCGATCCGCTTCCCGGATCGTGCCGTCGTGCATATCGTGGTTCAGATTGGGAATGACAAAAGAAACAGTCGGCAGCTGATTAAAGTTTTGAGCAAAGCTAGTCAAAGGCATATTGATTGAGGCAGGCAGATTGGTGAAATTCACCCACGGGTTATGTTTTCTCGCATACAGGGTTTTCAGATCATAAGGTCCGGTAAATCCGGTTTTGGGCAGTCCCTCCGAGTAGCCCCCAAACGTATATCCATGTTTCATGAGCTCCAGCGCCAGATTGTTGGCGTTCATCTTCTTAGGAGTCAGATCATTGTTCACCCCTTGATTGGAACCGGAAAACAGATCCAGATAGTTCGGTTGACTCGGGTGTTCGATCGCATAATGATTCATCAGAGAGACACCATTTTTCATCAGGTAATTCATAAAGGGAGCGGAAGAATTGCCTGAGATTTTTTTCGACGAATGATTTTCTTCCACAACAATGACAATATGATCAATACGTTGCGGAGATTTGGCAGCATTGGACTGCGTCGTTTCAGCCTTGACTGGTGTGGCCATCAAAGCAGAGGGTTGAACGGCCTTTGCGTCAGAATGGTTCGTAAACCAGTCGGAATGAGACATGATCCAGAAGGCTGCCGTTAGAGCGATGGCGGTCAAAAGTATTTTCATTTTCAACAGAGGGACCTCATTTCAGGATAAATTGAGACAAAACTGTGTTCATAGATTCATGATTAAGCTTAATCAGGACACATTAAAATATCATGAGAAAAATAAAGTGAAAAGATCATTATTTTTTAATGTACATAGAGTAAACTGGTTTCTATATCAAGCATACTAGGAGAAGACGCCCCGAGCATAGAAAGGATAGCTATGAAGAAGATACTGCTGATCGAGGATGAAAAAAATTTGGCCCGTTTCATTGAGCTGGAACTAAAGCATGAATCTTACGAGGTAACCGTTAAGTATGAAGGGCGGGAGGGGCTGGAGTCTGCATTAAGCGAGGAATGGGACATCATCCTGCTGGACTTAATGCTCCCAGGCATCAATGGAATTGAAGTGTGTCGACGGATTCGTAAAACGAAGCATACTCCGATCATTATGCTGACCGCCAGAGACGGAGTGATGGACAAGGTGATGGGACTGGACAGTGGGGCAGATGATTATATCCCTAAGCCTTTTGCCATTGAAGAGCTGCTCGCACGGATGCGTTCTTTGCTGCGACGCAGTGGCTCTGTGGAAGATACCAAACAAATTATCTACAATGGACTGGTCCTAGATAGCGAGGCCCGCGTTTTGACCAAAGACCAGCAGATTATTGAATTGACGAAGCGTGAATTTGATCTGCTGTCCATATTAATGCAGAATATTGGGCGCGTCATGACCCGGGAGAGGCTAATGGAACTCATATGGGGCTATGATTCAGAGGTGGAAACGAATGTCGTCGATGTGTATATTCGTTACCTGCGAAGCAAAATCGACGAGCCTGGGGAACCGAGCTTTATTCAGACACTACGCGGATTGGGGTATGTGATCCGAAAATGATAACGTTAAAATCCATATTCTCCCGTCTCCCTATTCGTTGGAAATTGACGGTGTGGTCTTCGTTGCTGCTATGTATTTTGTTTGTTTTGTACAACGGTGTCCAATATTTTACGATTAACCAATGGATGGTCAGCGAGGGAGAAGTGAGCATCCGCAAGAGTATGACTGAAATCCAAAACTTTTTTCGGGAAAAACAGATGTCTGCGCAGGAAATAGTAAACAGTCGACGTTTTGTTGAGGATATGAATGATCCGCATCAAATGATTCGCATTTTGAATCAGCAAGGTACCCCGCTATTGAGCGTCAGCGACGAGATGCCTGAGGATTGGTTTCCGCCGCAAACGGCGCAAAGCACCCGGATTATGACTGCCTGGCATCTGGAGGATCAGGTCTTGATCATGCGAAGTCCGCTGAATTCAGGTGGTTTTACGGGAACAATTGAAATTATCAATAATATGGAAAATTTAGAGAAGGTGAGTGACAAAATAAAAGGTGTCATGATTGTGGGCGGTATAGGTGCTATTATTTTAAGCGCTCTAGGCGGAATTTTTCTTTCACGCCAGTTAATCCGGCCGATTCAGTCCATGACGGATACAATGACAAGAATACGGAAAAAAGGGCTGCATGAGGAACGTGTCCAAGTATCCGATAACAATGACGAGCTGTCAAATCTGGGAAGAGTGTTTAATGGCCTGATTGATCAGTTGGAGCGTTCTTTTCTACAGCAAAAGCAGTTCGTTGAGGATGCCTCCCATGAATTACGTACACCTATTTCGATTATTGAAGGCCATATCTCCTTATTGAACCGCTGGGGCAAACACGATCCGGCCATATTGGACGAGTCGCTCAGTGTGTCCGTCCAGGAGCTTGAGCGTTTGAAAGGCATTGTAAACGATCTCCTGGAGTTGACGCGGGCCGAATCGGGAACTTCTGAACAGAATGTGCCTGCAATAGATATCCGTCACACCGTTCAGTATACGGTCACCAATTTTGCCATGCTGCATCCTGATATGATATTCCGGGAGGAACTGACTCCCCTCGAAAAGGTGCAGATTCACATCACGCCTCAGCATCTGGAACAACTGTTACTGATCGTGCTGGATAACGCCGTTAAATATTCTGGCTCTTCGAAAGAAATCCTTGTAACGGGGATGCTGGAACGAGACGAGGTTTATATTCATATTACCGATTATGGAATCGGAATTCCGGCGGAGGACTTGCCTTATTTATTCGACCGATTTTATCGGGTGGATAAGGCGAGAAGCCGCGAACAGGGCGGAACAGGTCTGGGCCTTGCTATAGCCAAGCAACTGGTCAAGCGATATAACGGTGACATCAGAGTGAGCAGTATTGAAAATATTGGGACAACCGTAACACTTGGTTTTCCAATGCCAGAGTCTAGATATATTGGATAAATCAAAGAAGCTCCGTAAACCGAGGATATGGTTTACGGAGCTTCTTTCACACTCAAGCATCCTCAGATTGAGGTTTTGTCGATTTGCTCCAAATTTTATGTTCTACTTTTTCGTACAGTTTCAGGCACGAGTCTGCCAGTTGCTGAGGACGTTTGAAACGCAGGAGCAGATATCGGGTACTAACTGCACACAAGGTGCCAATCAGCGCACCGGCCGCAATATCTGACGGGTAATGAACGCCAGCCCAGATACGGGAAAAACCGATAAGTAAAGCTACCGCAAGCCAGGACAATCTAAACCTCTTACCGTACAGCCAAAACGTGACCGCCAGCGCAAAAGCTCCAATGGCGTGGTCGCTCGGGAAGGAGGCATTGGCTGGGTGCTTGATTAGCTGAATGGCGGCGTGGGTGACGAAGGGACGATCCCGGTACACAAGATGCCCGATAATAAAGCTGATCCCCATGCCCAGACATACGGATACCACCGCCGATATGATCATTTTTCGGTTGAGTTTATTTCTTGAAAACCAGTACAGGAGCAAGGCCAAGGAGAATACATATTGGGCATCTTCGGCGAAAAAACGCATCAGCCCATTCAAAACAGAAAAGCTATTCGCTTGTTCATTAATGAAGTGGAAAATCTGATAGTCCAGGTTAGATAACATATTAGAGATTACTCCTTTTCTTATATAATTCAAAAGTTGAAAGTAATATGATCTTAACTCTTGAACATGGGAGCACCTTTAGATGAAAATTAGAATTCCATGAGAAAAGGAGATAATTTTATCACTAAATCCTTTGAACTTGTTCAAGTGTCCTTTAGGAGATATAATATACAAGGATATAATGAATACCGTTGTGTATATTCATATAGAAAGAGAGCGGGATATTATGGGACGTAAGTGGAACAATATTAAAGAAAAAAAGGCATCCAAGGATGCCAATACGAGTCGTATATATGCTAAATTTGGCGTAGAAATTTATGTAGCAGCCAAACAGGGTGAGCCTGATCCTGAATCCAATCGGGTATTAAGAGTCGTACTAGAACGTGCAAAAACGTACAATGTACCGAAAGCCATCATTGACCGGGCTATTGAAAAAGCAAAAGGTGCCGGGGATGAAAACTATGTTGAGCTTCGCTATGAAGGCTTCGGACCGAACGGTTCCATGGTCATTGTAGATGCACTTACCAATAACGTAAACCGTACGGCATCTGATGTTCGTTCTGCTTTTACTAAAAATGGCGGCAGTCTGGGTGTAAGCGGATCTGTAGCCTACATGTTTGATTCAACGGCGGTTATTGGTCTGGTAGGTAAAACCGCAGATGAAGTGTTGGAGTTGTTGATGGAGGCAGATGTAGAGGTACGTGACATCATCGAAGAGGACGAGGCTGTTATCGTATACGCAGAGCCTGACCAATTCCATGCTGTACAGGAAGCTTTCAAGCAGGCAGGAGTTACAGAATTTACAGTGGCCGAGCTTACCATGCTTGCCCAAAATGACATCTCACTTCCAGAGGATGCACAGGTACAATTTGATAAATTGATTGATGCATTAGAAGATTTGGAGGATGTTCAACAGGTTTACCACAACGTAGATTCTGAGGAATAGTTACTTATGAGCAACATAAAAACATCGTATTTCGATACGGTGTTTTTTTGCTTATATACAGCTATTTCTGTGAAATTGGGCAACGGGCATTGGTTTGTTGAATGGGAGAGTGGGTTTCGCCAGCGCAGATGACATTGCAGAAGTGGGGGTAAGAGCCCTAATTGACGATAAACCTCATAACACAGCTCATGTGATCACTGGGCCTCATACAAGACTTCTCTCGCAGTCACGCACCGGGTCATCCAGTATGGATCTGTCCACCGGGGTAACAGTCACAACCGGTGGACAGATCTATACTTGTTAAGGAATTGGAAGGATATCCTATTGAGCTGTAATTTAAAAACCGCCCCGGCTGGCGAATAGTTACCTGTTTTGAAGTCCGTTTCATTCATAGTGTTACAAAAAGATAGGCTAAAAATTCGTTGAATTATGATGGTTGGGTTTGATCTATTCCGGATTTCGTCAGGTAGATCACCAAGGTTAAAATAGTTACGAGAAAAATCTCACTGGTTCCAGCCGAGCCCAGGCCGAGCCCCCCATCGGCATGAGATTGTGACAGATAATCCCCAAGTGAGGCGCCGAGAGGTCGGGTCACAATGTACGCCATCCAGAAGGACCACACGGCATTGAATTTAAACCGATAGCGGGCAATCGTTACGATACCAATCAGTGACGCAAACATAAGCGCTGACCTCCAATAACCTAAGTCAAGGCCCTCTGATATAAGATCACCAGCTGCTGTACCCAAGGCAAAGGTAAAGAATATCGTTGCCCAGTAGAAAATTTCACGCTTGGCTGTGTAAATAGAATGAATGGATAATGTTTTCTCGCTCCCATACCAAAGCGTAAAAGTCACCAGGAGAGCAAGGGCAAAGACGGTCGTGGTAACTTGTAGCGAGATCCCTATATGATCCACAAGAGTATCTGAGACGAGCGTGCCCACAACGCTGATGAGAGTCACCACGAGCCAGTAGATTCCGGGTATATATTTGCGCGACCTAAACTGAAATAGAAGTGTGATGAGTAGGAGAACAACCATGACCACAGTTGTACGAGTCAAGCCCCAATGCAAATTAAAGTTAAGAAAGTCGGCAGCGGTTTCTCCCACGGTCGTCGTCATAATCTTAATAATCCAAAAGAAAATGGTGACCTCCGGCACCTTGTTTAGCATTTTCTGGATTATGGAAGAATTCGCCGTCTCCTCCGTGGAAATGGAGAGACTTTGGTTTTTCATATTCTGATCCTCTTTTTTCATTGATAATCCTCCTCATGTTCTGGGGAACCTACTTAAATGCTTGTCCCTCCTGAACATTGTACATAAGGAACATGAAACGATAGTGAGAATTACATGTGAAAAAACATAGAACATTTAAGCTTAGATTAGAAACTGATTAGGAATGTGGGGGGGGGAGAACATGGGTAGCTATGTATCATTTGGTTATTGTCGTTTTTTTAATGCTAAAAGAGAAAGAAATTCGCCCGTCCCGCTTATGGATCACACCAGCGTTGTTCGCGTATCTAACTTTTTCAAGCATGACCGGAAACACCACGGCTTGTACCCATTAGGAGCGTTCTGACGGGGATGTCACCTATGCCGGTTCAACAAAAGCTGGCAGTGCTTTGGCAATATATAGTGGCCCACTCCCGAAACATGATTTTAAGTCTGATTTTGTTATATCTAATTGTGTTTGATTTTCGCCTGCCGCGTATCGTTCTAGGTATATTGGTCGGCATCGGTATGGCTATTTCGGGTTGTATTATGCAAAGCTTGCTTAAAAATGACATGGCCAGCCCTGGCCCGCTGGGAATCAGTTCTGGCTCCGATAGACGGGGGAAAGAGATTTCGCCGACCGGCTTAATTTTAACAGGCGTTGCTATGGGCAGTGGTTACTTTGCGTTGTCATTGATGATTACACTGAAGCTGGACGAGAAGCAATATGATTTTGCTTTGCGCTGGCAGGCTGGAAGCCTGTGGGGAGATGACTGGAGCTACATTATGGTACTGCTTCCTTGGGTGCTCATCATTAGTTTTTACGTCTTTTATAAGTCGCACACTCTTAATGCATTGAACTTGGGGAACCAGACAGCATCGGGACTCGGTGTAGCGATCAAAAAGGAATTCATTGGACTTACCATAGCCGCGGTGGCACTCGCCTCTGGTAGCGTTGCTCTTGGCGGGAACTTCTTTTTTGTAGGTATGGTTAGTCCACATCTGGCGCGCAAGCTGGTAGGGCCTAATCATAAGCTGCTACTGCCTACCACGGCGTTGGTTGGGGCGCTCGTCATTTTGATTGCTGATACACTTACCCGGACGATTAGCTTTGGGGCAGATATTCCGACCGGAATAATTATCACCATACTGGTTACCCCTTATTTCCTTTACTTGCTGTCGAAAGCCAGTTAAATGCACGATAAATGAAAAGACGCTAACTCATGCAAAATATGCTAGGTTAGCGTCTTTTCTCGTTACTGTTTAGGTCTCCTTTAATTTGTCACGAGCGCAGACTTTCTGTAAAATATCGTGCTATTTTCTGCTAGTCCAACTATCTGATTAATCCTTGGCATAATTCAAACCTAAGCGATAAGCTTGGTCCAGCAGCATTTCAAAATGAGCGGAATTTGAACCCAGGGTCTCATATAAGAATTCAACCTTGGAATTGGAAACACCGCAATAATCTGCAATTCCCACATTCAGCAAATGAGTAATCATTTCATCATAGTTACGCTTTTTCATCTGTTCCTTCGAAACGCCGGCCAAGCTAATCCACAAGACATGCTGATGATGAAGGGAATTCGAACCGTATGCAAACCCATTGTTCCATACACGGTCAATATACCCCTTCAGCATAGCCGGCAAATGCCACCACCAAAGCGGGAAAATAAATGCCAAAGCATCATGCTCCCTCATCCGTCTTATTTCCATTTCTACTTCAGGGGAAAAGGACTGCTCCGCAACTGATAAATCCGGTTCATCGGCTCCTTTTAAAACAGGATCAAAGCCAAGCCCGTGCAAATCCAATATCTCATAATCGTGGCCAGCCTCGGCAAGACCTTGTACGAAACGACTGGCCACCTCAAAGGTCAAGGAATCTTTTCTCGGGTGTGAAACAACGATTAATACTTTCATGCTTCTTCACTACCTTTCTCAATGGCTAACTTCTAGGCATGATCAGTGGTTAATGCTATTATAAACAGTAGGAAAATGATCTGGAAGTACGCACTTTTAAGTACTATAGGATGATACAGGTGCCATAGGAACGTGGAAGTACCTTAGGTACATTCCCTGGAAACTGACCTAAGCAACGAATTGAAGTGATCGGTTGTTTTGGGCAAACGTAGCCTTCTAAAGGAGGATTAAGAGATGACTGAACAGATAAAAAATAAGGTTCAAAAGAAGTATCAGGTTGGAGTGGAAGCGGCTTTAGAAGTAATGGGAGGAAAATGGAAGCCTTTAATTATCTACCATCTGATGACAGGACGGAAACGAACGTCTGAGCTTCGTCGGTTAATGCCCGACATTACTCAAAAAATGCTGACCACTCAGCTCAGAGGTCTGGAAAAGGATGAGATCGTTACACGAAAGACTTATAATGAAATCCCTCCTAAAGTGGAGTATGAGTTAACGCACTACGGCTGGGGATTAAAAACCGCGCTAGACCATTTATGCTACTGGGGAGAGGATCACTTGGAAAAGATCCATGGAGACAAATCCAAGGTTTTGGAAGAATTCCAAGACTGCTCTATTGAGTAAATTTAAGCTGCTATTTGGTATGTTCTCATTCCATCCGAAAATAAGGGAGTGAAACAAATGTATTTTCCTACTTTGATCGTATTAACCATTGGTGTTGCATCCTAATTAGAGGATTGCAGCAATCCTCTAATTATTTGAATAATACAAAACTCTTACCGTCTCGAAGAGAGACATGAAAGAACAGCTGCTGGATTCCATGGATGTCGAGCGAGAGCATGGAATTACAGTGAAATTGCGTACAGTGCGTACCTTTTATGAAGCAAAGAATGGACATAAATATGAGTATAATTTGATTGATACGCCGGGACATATTGATTTTTCGTATGAAGTTTCGAAAAGCTTGGCTGCATGTGAAGGCGTCCTAAATATATATCTGCAAGGACCGGTCAGGGCGTTGATAGGATGCTGGAGCGTATTCACTCGGTTATCTCCGCACCTGCAAGCGGCGATAAAAAAAGCATTTCAAAAAAGCAGGCACTGCTGCGCAGACAAAATATAAATAAACGAAATATGGAACATACGAGCATCCAACTGCCGCAGGAAGCATTTAATTCTATTTTGGATATCAATATAGGAAATGACTGAGAATAAGCCCTCACAAAGCATTCAATCAGAATAGCTTGTGATGGCTTATTCGTCGTATAACAATATACAAGGCTAACTGTCGGTCATTCCGTTATCATAACTCAATTGCCATTCAATTCCGAACTTATCTTTAAGGCTACCATAGCATTTGCTCCAAAATGTTTCTTGAAGCTCCATATTTACAGTCCCGCCTTCTTTTAACTTCTGAAAGAACGAACGAATTTTCTCTTCGTCCTTATTGACGATGGCGAGGCTGATGTTGTTTCCAGCAACAAAGGGCATGCCGGGAAAAACATCTGAAAACATCACATTACTTCCATCAATATTAAGCCGTGTGTGCATGACCAAATTTTTCGCTTCTTCCGGTAGAGGATAATCGGGGTTGGGCGGTGCTTCACCGAACGTCATGATTTGTGGTTTTTCAGTCCCAAAAACCTCTGCGTAAAACTCCGCTGCTTCACGACAGTTTCCATTAAAGTTAAGATAAACATCAACAGACATCTGCTTCAACTCCCTTTTGGCTGATTTCTTTATAGCTAAATTCCCATCTATCATTATTAACCTGTACGCAAGCAAAAATACCACGTGTTTTTGAAAAATTAATCGATTTTGTGAGAACAATTACCATTCACTGCTTCTATTTTTAAAACAAATGGGCATTATGTTCAAAGTAATGGTATGATAGCTTAGTTAAATCTGAACGACTACTAATGGAGTGATCATATGGGTGCAAAAAGCAAGGGCGGCGGGACCGGCCGAGGTACAGGCAGTAAGGGCTGGACACGCTGGAATAAAACAGCGAAGCCTGTAAGGAGAAAAAGCGCTTCTACAAGCGCTCCGGGAAGCACAGCGGCAGGCGCTGCAAAAGGTGGTGTTGCCAAATCAAGTGGGAATAAAAGTAGCGGCAGAAGCAAGTAAGCCGGGCAAGTATAAGTTGTCGTAATAGGCGAGCATCTGATTAAGCAAGAACAATCAGGTGTTTTTTTAAATGAACCAATGTAGAGAATTTACATTCTGTGTTTTTCCATATATCCCATACTACGACGTAAATTAGGTGAATCATGCGAATTAACAAGTACATAAGTGAAACTGGATTCTGCTCACGTCGGGAAACCAACAGATTGATAAACGCCGGGCGAATTACGATTAATGGCAAGGTTTGTGAAGCAGGGGCCCATGTAGAGCCACAGGATATTGTGCTGATCGATGGGGAAGCTATTCCAGTTAATCGTAGTGAGCCTGTATATTTGGCGCTAAATAAGCCTGTCGGCATTGTATGTACGGCAGCGCAGCAGGTAGCAGGCAATATTATTAGTTATGTCAATTATCCTTCACGCATTTTTGCCATTGGCAGGCTGGATAAAGCGTCAGAGGGGCTAATTTTATTAACGAACGATGGAAGCATTGTCAATCAAATGATGCGTTCCGAGCATGCTCATGAAAAGGAGTATGTGGTGACTGTAGACAAACCTGTTACAGATGAATTTACGCAGACCATGTCTGGCGGCGTTGAGATTATGAACGTCATTACTAAGCCGTGCAAGGCTGATCGTACAAGCGAATACGAGTTTCGGATTATTTTGACGCAGGGTCTGAATTTGCAAATTCGCAGAATGTGCAAGGCTTTGGGATACAGGGTGCTAAAGTTGGAGCGTGTTCGAATTATGAATATTACCTTGGATCATCTGGTACGAGGGCAATGGAGACATCTTGAGAGGGGAGAATTGGAGTTGCTTCTTTCTAAATTGAAATGATGGATACAACAAAAGTGCATTCCCGCTAGATTCAGAGACTCATTCCAGCTCTCACGGTTTTGAAGATAACTCTCTCCTCATTTTGTATAGACTGAATTTAAAGAAAATGAAATGAACCTTATTGATCTATCCTTGTGGGACTGCAAGTCCATCATAAGATAATCACCATGTTGCGTTCATTTTCCAAATTCTTTTTTCGATTACTGTAAACACAGGCTAATATCCTGTGTTTTTTTGTTTTATATAGTATTGGAGGGAGGAATTCTACATGAAGGGGTAGTACCAGCGTAGCTGTCACCAAGGGCAAAGTAGATGTAATTAAATGGGGAATTTATTGATGACCTCGTTATATTCCTGCTGGGCATCGGTGATTGTCAGCTTTGAATAAATTTCCAATGATTTCCGGATTTCATGTCCGGAATACGGTTGTATGAGCGCGTCATCGATGCCCTGCTTTTTGAGCCAGGTTAACAGGAAATGTCGTAGCTTGTGTGGCGACAGATTTTGCACCAGACCGGCATCCTCCGAATATTTGGCCAAAATCTTTCGTATTCCCCGGTCCAATGCGAACCTGACAGTAATGAAAATCAATATCCGTCAGCCGTATATTGATCAGTTCGCTGACGCGGATACCGGTATACATGAGTGTCTTGACAATCATCATGTCCTGAAAATTTTTCGACTTCCATACTACCTCATAATAACGCTTGAGTTCTTCCTCTGTTGGAGCGTAGGGTAGCTTCTTCATCCGCTTGGCGTTCGTAATCTTCTAAATTAGCTGGGATCTTTAATCTTACTTTATCGTCATCAAGGATTACTCCCATTTTGCTCGCGTGTTTGAAAGGATCATATCCTCGTGCGTAACCCCATCGTACCGAGGCGCTCGTTTTTATTCAAACACCAAATTCGTTGATCGACCTCTATTTATTCTATTGCGCGGTCAAAATTTGTGGACCTTCAGCCGTAATGGCGATCGTATGCTCGTATTGGGCGGCAAGCTTGTTGTCCATCGTCCGTGCGGTCCAGCCGTCCGGATCGATTGTCATGAAGTAGGTGCCTTCGGTGATCATGGGCTCAATCGTGAACACCATACCTTCCTTGATACGGAGGCCTTTTCCGGGCTTGCCGACATGCATATAGGTCGGCTCCTCGTGCAGGTCGCGGCCGATGCCATGGGCGAGAAGGTCACGCACGACGCCGAAACCGTGTGATTCCGCATGCCGCTGAATCGCGCTCGTCACGTCGCCGAGTCGATTGCCGGGCTGCGCCTGCTCGATGCCCAGGTCAAGACATTCCTTCGTGATGCGCATCAACTTCTCGGCCGTCGGCGAGATCTGCCCGACTGCATAGCTCCAAGCCGAATCGCCAAGCCAGCCGTCGAGCTCTGCGACCGTGTCGATCGTCACGATATCGCCTTCCTCAAGTGGCTTATTGCTAGGGAAGCCATGCGCGATCACGTCGTTGACGGAGGCACAGGTCGCATATGGATAGCCCTTGTAGCCCTTCTCGTATGGCTTGGCGCCGTGCTTCAAAATAATGTCCTCGAATATGCGCTCAATCTCGTTCGTTGTGATGCCCGGTTTGATGAGCGGGGCAATTGTACGATGGCATTCAGCCACCACTTGGCATGCCTTGCGGATGGATTCGATTTCATGCTTGCTTTTTAAGATGATCATGTTCGTATCAGGACTCCTTCGTAATAGCTTGCATAGCGAGTCGGGCGATTCGATCGACGTCCAGGTCGGAATTGCCCGCATAGTAGTGCAGCCCACAGCAACCGACCAGCACGGCAAGCATATGGTCGACGCTGTCGTCTTCGCACTGAGCGATCAATTGGAGTGGAACATACAGCCGTTCCATAAATCTTCTTTTGGTGTGGTGTCGATCCCTCTCAGGCAAGTCTGTATAATGTTCCGCCGCCATTTTGTAGACGAGATATGCGCGGGCGTCCGACTGCCACAGCTGGAGCAACGCTTTACAATACGTCAACAACTGCCAGTCATCCGGGGGGCTGCCGCTGATGTTCGCCCATTTTGCGATAACTTGCTCGCATCGCTCGAAGCCGCTTCCTAACACATCTTCTATTAATAAATGCCGGTTGGGGTAATAATGGTATACTGTGCCGTAACCAAGCCCTGCCTCGCGGGCGACGTCGCGAATATCAAAGCTGCCGCCCGTGCGAAAGTAGGAGCGAGCGGCGACATCCAGAATCTGTTCTCTGCGCTGCATACGTATGAGCTCATTTTGTTCTTTGGTACGGGGGCTCATGGGCGTTAAAACCTCCTTAATATAGACCTGCAAATTTGTCGATATAAAGATAGTAACGCATGGGGCGGAGAAATGCAAAAGATTTGTTGGTGTTCGATGAAATGAAGTACTGAAAAATAAAGAACTAGACCGTAAAAATAAAGTTGCAGACTGGGCGCTGGCGTTGACCTAACGGGAAACATTAGTTCAATGAAACACTGAGTTCATCGAGAATGGGATAAAGTTCTTGTCAACCGACAGAAAGTGCTGTGTCTTGCTTGTCTGATACACTGTAAGCTACAATTCGCTGTTGTAGAAGTTCGAGATGTTAGACTTATACAATGTTTTTCCACCAAACGGTAAATACGTATGCCGACCTCTCTTTGCCAGCCGCACTTACTATTATTAATTGGGGTGATCTACAGGTCGCAAGAGATAATGAATGCAAACATTCAAAAAATATATGTTGAAAATAGTACCATATCGTACTATAATTTTAGTACGATATGGTACTATTTTTGAGGGAATGGAGGTACAAATGGGAATTATAAAAGGAAGATCTGTTTTTTTATCAGCATCCATAGATGCATTGCTGGCTAGAATAGTTTCAAGAAAACATAGGGAATCTGAGGTTGATACTTTAACTGCAACACAAGCAAGGATTTTGTTTTATCTTTGGGCAAAAGACGAAATACCTATACATGAAATCTCAAGGATTACCAATCTTCAAAAGTCAACTTTGACGAGCATATTAAGTAAGCTGGAAAAAGCAGGACATATCAGTTTTATGCCTTGCCAAACAGACAAACGTAAAACAATAGTTAAAGTAGTGAATAGAAATGAAAATCTAGTGGAATTGAACAAAAAGATTATTGATGAAGTCGGAGAGATTTTTTACAAGGGATTTAGCGAGGATGAAATCGCATTGTATCAAAGTTTCTTAATAAGAACTTTAGATAACCTGATAGAATGCGAGAATGAAAAAAAGTGATAATCGAGGAGAGAGAGTATGAATAAAAAACTAAGAATGGTGTCCTTCGCACTTCTAGCAACATTGGCTTTTGCCACACAAAAGGAAAGTTTCGTAGCAGCCGAAAGTCCTCCTACAGATGTTATTCGTATGGCTCCTACCTATAAAGATGTGGTGTATGCAACCGTACCTAATGACGATGGAAAGAAAAAAGAGTTAAAGATGAACATCTTCAAGCCGGAGGGTGTAACCGAAGCAACTCCTGTCTTGGTGTATGTTCATGGAGGAGGATGGCTTATAGGGGACTATCAGGGCGATGATGCTCCTAAAGATGCAAAAAAGGAAACAGTCGCACCCCTAAATCGCCCAGCACAAATGACAGGTAGAGCCACAGATCAAGTAGCTACAGATTCAGCATACCAAGTTTTCAAAAAAGTATTGGAAGATAAAATTACATTCGTTTCTATCGATTATCGGTTAAGTGGCGAAGCTATTTTCCCGGCTCCCATTTATGATGTTAAGGGCAGTATCAGATATCTGCGTGCACATGCCAAGGAATACGGTATTGATCCGGAAAAAATTGCAGTAGCAGGAAATTCTGCAGGTGGGCATCTGGCTACCGAACTCGCTGTTACTGGTGATATAAAAGAGCTTGAAGGTGATGTTGGGGGCAATCTTGAGTATTCAAGCAAAGTAATGGCTGCAGTTGATTTTTACGGTCCAACAGATATGTTTACCATGGGACCTGAGATGGACCCAACCCTGCAATCTCCTGAGGAGGCAGCCGAAACACATGACTCTCCACGAGCAGCTGAAGCCAAACTTCTTGGATTTGATAAAGAAGGACAAGGTGTAGCAGTCCTGAGAGATATTCGGGATCAAAAACAAACAGGTTCTCCTTATTGGGAAAAAGTAAAGTTGGCAGAATTGGCAAGTCCTATAAATTATGTATCTTCAGATGATCCACCCATGTTTATTGCACATGGAGGACGTGACAGTTTGGTATCTATTCAACAAAGTTGGAGACTTAGGGATGCTCTTAACCATGCAGGAGTAGAAAATATTTTTATGTCTAACTCTAAAGCTCCCCACGGTGGCCAGGGTGAAGATGTCAATAATGCAGCTATAACCTGGGTAACAAAAAAATTGCTTAATAAATAAACTATTCTAAATATTTATGTTATTTTAATAAAAAAAGGGAGCCCCATTTATGGAGGTTCCCTTATTCTTTAAAGCCTACTTTAGATCAATTAAATTGGCTCTTTTAATCGTTTCATTGCAGATTAAGTCGTTAGTTTATGAATTGGATTAATTGTGCTTGTTTGGTGGAAATAGGCTAGTAGTCCTTCAGTTATTCCTAGTGAAATATTCGCTAAAACTCAATATTGATATTTCCAATAGAATATTCTTATTTCTGGGGAACAAAATGCATCTACGGATTCGAAATTTACGCAAAGTCTGTATCAAGAAGGAGAAGATAAAATGAGTATCTTGGAGGATTTATATTACGGCAAATGGTATCCAAGTGAACGAATCAAACCGAAGAACCCTGAACTTGAACTAACCCATCAGAAAATATCTGCTTCTATGGAAACTCTAAAAGCAAGATTGCCAGAACAAGATTATAAGTTAATTGAAGAACTATCTGATTTAAATGATGTCCTAATTTCTATATTGTCTGCTTCGGATTATATTTCTGGGTACAAAACGGGAGTTTTGATGATGTTAGAAATATTTGATGGGAAAAGTTATTGAAACTAAGGAATGGAAATCTTAATTATGCAGTTGAAGAAATGTTAGTTAATGCTGATGGCACAAGAAGGGTTAAATATACAACGCAGTTCCCAGATGGGAACCTGTCTAAAATTAAAACAAGCACATTATTTCCAAATACATGGTCTGATGATGCTATAATGAATGCTATAAAAAAAGTTGGAGATACCCCAAGTATAGGAACACGAGATGGGATAACTCTTCACAGAAATACAATAAATGGGGTCGAAATAGAGGTAATGAAGGATGGAAATAAAGTGATCTCAGGGTTATCTACGGGTGGTGTTCACACACCAGGCTTTGACTAAGTAGTATGGCTATTCAGTGTTCACTAATTGATTTAATGGAGGAAGCTAAATTGTATAAAGATTTAGATGAATTTATAACAGAATACCAGCATACTGCTGATTTTTGGTATGATGTAGGGTGTGTTATGGCATCTGAAAAGCTATCTAAGTTTGGTTCAGAAGATTGGCAGGAACTATCAAGTATTGTGCATAATAGACCGTTAGAATGGCAGAAAAAACTTGCTTATTGTTTAGACACTTCTTGTAACATGTATGAACTGGAAATTCTATTGTCATTACTTAATACTGAAGATGAGGAGCTATTCGAGATATGTATAGATACTCTAAGAAGCTTTACAACTCAAGAAAGCAAACAAATGATACTAGACAATCCCTCCATATTGAATCGTGTAAATGATTTGCTTCCAAAAGCCGGTATTGTCTCTAAGAAGATGCTGGAGGATTTTCTAAAGAAATTAAATGCATAAGAATTAAACAAGCCTGAGCGCAAATGATCTTGTGCATAGGCTTGTTTTTTTATCACTGCAAATCCCAATATATTCATGATCATTTTTGGAATCGGAAAAGCATAAAACAGTGAAATTCAAATGTTTTTGCATCTGAGTGTGTTTTATATAATTAAGCGGATAAAATAGGTATTTGTCCAAGCAGACTCTTCAAGTTAATAGAATCCCACGGCATATGCTCAGTCATGTAAGCTGCGAAAGTTGAGCTACTGGCAAGGTTATCACTTTTTCAGCTAATTCATGGACGAAACCTCATTCAATGCCAGGGATCGAGTATATGAACATAACCCACATAAAACACAAAAACCAGTGGCACCGCATAACGGGGGCTTACTGATTTTTGTGTTCAACACTGTTTTGTAAAACTACCAAACAAAAATAAACAGCAGATTTAATGTGGAAAAGGCAAGCACCGCGTAGTCCCTGAAGCGGAAGCGATAAACCCGAATCGGTGTCCGACCTTCGTCACCCTGATAGCAGCGCGATTCCATTGCAATCGCCAAATCCCTAGCACGCAGAATGGACATGATGAACAGCGGGATCAGCATGGGGAGGACCCCACGGAAGCGGGAGGATATCCCCTTGCGGTGGAACCCGCCGCCCCGCGCCAATTGCGCCTTACGAATTTTATCAAATTCTTCAACCAGTATTGGCAAAAAACGCAGGGCAATGGAGAACATCATCACCGCTTCGTGTATAGGCAGACGCCATTTCTTCAATGGCGTTAGCAAAATTTCTAGACCTTCCGCCAGCAGAATCGGCGAAGTTGTCCTCACCAGTAGAGACAATAGCAGGACAATTCCTGCGATCTGTTCGCACATCATCACGCCTTTGAGCGTACCCTGAGCGGAGAAATGCAGCCTTCCCCACGTGATAAGGTCATCGCCGGGGGCCAGCATAAGCATGGATTGATAGATCATGGTGGAAGCAAAGAAGATTGACAGTGACAAAAAGGTGAAGAGCAGTACCCGCCAAGAGAGCTTGGTAATGCCCCAGAGAGCAATCAGAATCAATAGCTGCGCCGTTTTAAGCACAGGACTGTGTGTAATAAGCAGGGCGGAGCCGAACAGCAGCACCGCGATGATTTTCATACGCGGGTCCCAACGCTCCAGCCAGGAATTACGTGCTTGATAGAGCAACAAACTTTTTGTGGACATGATGTTTCCCTCATTTTACGTTAGACTGGGTTGCTGTTGAGCCTGCCAAAGCTTTATGATGGCAGAGGCAGTCTCCTGTGGCGGGCGGACTGCGCTGCTGTCTTGGGCTTGGGCACCAAGCTCCTGAAGCAACAGGGCAATGGCTAGCCCAGGCGGTTCTTCCCAGCCGAAGACTTCCAGCAGCTGCGGATCGGACAGCAGCTTTGCTGGTGGACCGTCGGCCAGAAAGCGTCCTTCCTTCAGTACAATTAGGCGGGAAGCCTGTTCAAGAATTTCCTCCAGTTGATGGCTGACCCACAGCACAGTAATGCCTTGCTCACGGTTCAGGTCGTGCAGCAAGCCGAAGAGCGCCGTACGAGACTGCAAATCCAGCCCAGCTGTCGGCTCGTCCAGAATCAATATTTTCGGCTCCAGCACGATGACGCCGGCAATGGCTACCCGCCGTTTCTCACCGCCGCTGAGCTCGAAGGGACTGCGATCCTTGAACTCTGTAAAGTCAAGCTGCACGGACTCCATCGCCCGGCGGACCTTCGCTTCTTTTTCCGCTGCCGTCAGATTGGCACTTTGCAGGCCAAAAGCAATATCGTCAAAGACGGTGGCGGAGAAAAGCTGGTGCTCGGGATATTGAAAGATGAAGCCGACCCGATCGAACAATTCGGGACCACGGGAAAAGTGCGGATCTATACCGTCCAGCAGTACCGCTCCCTCGGAAGGAATAAGAAAGCCTTTCAGCAACTGGATAAAGGTCGATTTGCCGGAGCCGGATTTGCCAGCAACTGCCAACATTTCTCCGCTTTTTACGATGAGCTGTATATGTTCTAGCACAAAAGGTCCAACAGCCGGCTTGTTTTTGCGGCGTTTGTTGTAGGTGAAAGATACATCGTTCAGTTCGATTTGCATAATAATTCCCTCAATTCCTGAACATTCACATTTGCCGATATAGGCAGGCCGCTTTGCCGCAGCAGTATAGCGAGCCTGCGGGTGTACGGCAGTTCCAGTCCGCAATCCTCCAGAAGCGAGACATTCTGTTCCAACTCCTCCGGTGTCCCGGAAGCAGCAAGCTCGCCGCTGCGAAACAGTACCCAGCGGTCGGCATCCACTACTTCTTCCAGATGGTGAGTAATGTAGATTAGGGTAAAGGGATGCTGTCTCCGCACCTTGTGCAGCGTCTCGACGAACTGGCGCCGGGCTACCGGGTCGAGCATTGAGGTGGCTTCATCAAGGATGAGGTAGCGGGGGGCCAGGGCCAGAACGGAGGCGAGAGCCAGCTTCTGTTTCTCACCGCCGGACAGATTTGTGACTGGACGTTCTTCATCCGCATCCAGACCAACCAACGAAATCGCCCAGGCGATCCGGTTGCGGATGTCATGCTGCGGCCAGCCGATATTGGATAATCCAAAGGCAATGTCTTCACCAACGGTGATGCCCACCTGCTGATTCTCTGGATTCTGAAACACGATTTGCACCGCGCGGCGTATATCCGGAATAGCGGCATGATCGGAGGTAGAATGTCCTTCCACCGTAATTATGCCTGCTGTCGGCTGCTCGATGCCGTTAAGCAAGCGGGACAGTGAGGACTTGCCGGAACCGTTACGCCCTAGAAAAGCGATAAATTCGCCAGGAGCGATGCTTAGGGATATATGAGATAATGCCGGCCTGCGGCCGGCATCATCTTGTTCTTCATCAGGTTCGTCGTAGAAAAAGGTTATATCGCGAATATCTATCATAGCTTTACGCCGCCTTTCGAGTTGGCAGTGAGCATCGCAGGAGCATTTTCTGCGGCTAAGCTATTTTTACCTGGACCAACCGGGCCAAATACACTTCCGGGATGCCCCGGGTTGAAGGTGCCATCTGCCGTATTCGGGATTTGCCAGAAGAAATCAATATTCACGTCATGTTCGGCTGCAAGCTCCAGAAAATCGCGCATAAACACGCCTTTTCCGGGATCGCAGGAGGGGCTGTCCGATATGCCGAGACCACCAACAATAGAGTACCCGTGATCCTGATAGGTTTTCAGTTGCTCCACTACCGGATGCAGAATTCGACGGTTGTGAGCGTGAAACTCCGGTGTGTCATATTGATCGACAGTCATTGGAGGGCGCTCTGGTCCCAGAAAAGTAAATTCGGGACAAGGCAATTGGAATATTCCATATCCTTGCTCGTGAGTCCAGTCGACTGCCGCTTTCATGACGCCTGGACTGCGCGCCTCTCCTTCCACCACGGCATTCTGATTAATGACGCAGTGGGAGGCGACCACGATTTTTTTGCTACGCTGCATTGGAATCTCTTTTCTTGAGCGCCGGGCGTTTGATCAGGGATTGCGGCAGTTTTTTGATTATATAGTAGACGAGCAGTGCGGATAAAATTTTATCAATCAGATTTTCACCGAGACGGGGCAAGAAAGCCGCAGCGAACAGGCTGCTTCCTGCTTGCTTCAGCCAGAGCACAGCAACGTCCTGAATACCACCGGTCAAGCCGCCGAACAGGCTGATGGCGATCACGGATCCGACAACGGGGCAGAGGATGCCCAGAAGGATGCCGGAGATCAGTGCGGAAGAGAGCTTGAAGCCGTTCTTGCGGGCGGAATAACCGACCACGAGGCCAACGATTACATTGACAAGTGCAAACGGAATGGCAGTGTAACCGGAGGTGACCCCAAGCACAAGATTGGTTAGCAAGCCGACCAGGGCTCCCCAGAACGGACCAAAAATAGCGGCGATAAAAATGGTGCCTATTGTATCAAGAAAAAGAAATGGAATTTTTAAACTGCTGACAACGGTGCCCGCAATGACGTTAATTGCGATTGCCAGGGCGCCCAGTGTGATGATGATTGTCTTTTGATTCATACTGATTTTCCTCCCAAGGATTCATAATTTGACTGTCTGACTAACCCGTTAATACAGCTAAAAAAATATGAACCCAATTCCCCCTTTGTACATAACGAGCGGCCTCTTCGGAAAAAGCAAGAAAGCACAAGGCAGCTACAGACGAATCACAAATCCAAGTGTTCTTACTGGATTAATTTAATATCATTTTAAGCCGATTTTGTTTTATGTCAATGAATAATTATTTATTTATTAATTAAAACGCTTTAAATGGATAGTCGGCTACAAAGAGGAACGAAAAAAGAGGCCATCCCCCGTGCAGAGCTCTTTCTGCAGTGAGACAGCTTTTTTGGCCAAACCATGACACATAAGTTCTTGCATTTTCAACCATACTAACAATCAGAGTTTACGGCTGAGGCTTGCTATTCCTCGTATCCTGGAGGCGACCCAGTACGATTTGCACGGCAATCGCATCGTCCAGATAACCTAATGGAAATACATAATCGGGGATAATATCTGTGGCGGAGACGAAGTATAACAAGCCGCTGCCGAGGATCGAGCGCTCCTCCAGGGTGATGTTATCACTACTGTAAAGCTGATACATTCTCTTGAGCTCCTCAATGAACGGTCCCGCACTATTGACACTTTTTACTTTACCGGGAAAGTCATTGTGGATAATCTGCGCCCCTTCTTCGGTTAGGACATAGGGTTCATATTTGCTCAGTTCTTTCTGAACCTGCTCGGCAGTAAACTGGTGGTCCATGAGGTTGGAGGCTTGAAGGATTTCTTTAATGCTGTTGATGGAGGAGTAGATATCGTTCGGCTGGCTCTGAGGAGTAGGGGGGGCGGGGGCGCCATAACCAGCAGCTTGAAAGAGTGGGGCAGAGGGAACATCAAGATGAAGGGCAAAAGCTTCTAGATGTTCAGGCTTGGCTCTTTGCTTCCCGTTAACGATCCGCGATATCGTGGCCGTATCAATGCCGGTAGCCGCGCTTAGCTTGCGCATAGACAAAGAATGTTCTTTCAGCAAGGAGACCAGTGTCTCGCCCAGTGTGGCGTTTTTCTTTTCATCGGACATTTGCAGTTCACCTCACCTTGTATTGGTGTTGAATCAAATGTTGAGGGGATCTCAACATTTTTAGAAATGATGAGCACCTATTTGCAATATGCTCAATAGTATGAGTGTAAACAGACAACAAGGAGTGAGCCCCATGGTTGCTTGGTTTTTAATTTTTGGCTTTGCCATATCTTCCAGTCTGGATAATTTGGGTGTTGGAATATCTTATGGGATTCGGGGTATCCGTATTAACTATTTATCAAATTTAATCATTGCGGTTATCTGTTTCATCCTTAGCATGACAGGGATTATATCCGGTCAGTGGCTGGCAAAGATTCTTCCGGGCGTATTCCCCGTCCTGATTGGAGCGTTATTGCTGTTCATTGTCGGTGCCCGCATTATTCTGCTGGCAGTACCACGTAAGAAGCAGGAATCCAGCCAGGACGGTGAAGAAGCCGGGGAGGCTGCGTCAGGTGGATCACTCGAAGGAATTCTGCAAAATCCCGAAACGGTGGATAAAGATAAATCAGGTTCTATAGGATACCTTGAGGCAGCGGTGCTGGGGGTTGCACTTGCCGCTAATGCTGTTACGAATGGGATCGGTGCAGGTCTGATAGGACTATCACCGCTAGCCATCTCTCTGACCGCAGCAATCGGCAGTTATATCACGGTCTGGCTTGGTGTGGTCCTGGGACAAAAAATGTCGGCGATTCGCATCGGCTCTTTCACTTTAGGTCAGTTCAGCACGGTCTTAAGCGGAGTTATCATTATTTTGATTGCTTGCAATTCTTTCTTTGGGTAAGGTGTAGAGTCGCGATTGTTGAAAAAAACAAAGCGACCATGCTTAGTATGCATGATCGCTTTTATTTTAAAGTACAAATGGACCACATAGGCGATCCATTTATACATTCCTGTTTTATTGATGATGCCACCACGATTCCACAATTTGATGAGCATGTTGCGGATGATATCCTCTACCGATGAGGTAGGAAACTGCTGCGACCTCTCTTAAAGCATGCTCCGTGGAAATGGTTTTGGCTTCCCACAAACCGTTTTTTACCCAAGGCTCAACGACTGCTAATGTTTCATTTTTCAAATTGTGCATATGAGTCGACTGAGGATAATGACTATACATATGAGTCGATTGCGGATAATGAGCATATGCCCATATTGTTTTTCGGTGAGCCCAAAATTCTCCACCATAGTTTTGGGATTTATATCACATTTATTTATTTCTCCTTGTTATAGGAATTCTTTCATTTCATTAAATGGGGAATCTACTGATAACCTCGTTGTATTCCTCTGTGCGTCCATGCTCTGAAGCCAGAAGAAGGCCGATAATAACGTGTAGCGAATCGGATTGGGATGGCGACGTAATTCCCGAAAATTTTTTGAACATAAGGAGAGCGAGACAGCCACGTTGATGTGATTTCAAGATTTCCCTCCCCACTGGAAGCAAAGTTCGGACCAAGAATGTCATTGCAATTTGGAGTTGAATCATTTATTATGGATATTAAGGGTCTATAATAATGGTGATATTGAGAAGGGGGAGGGAAACTATTTCTTGATGTAATTCAAGTGATTGAAGGAAGACAGCAGTTATTCGAATGCTCGAATTCGAGTTCGCGGCAGCATCAGTTGTTAGCAGAAGAGGGAGCTACACAACGGGATCAGAAACGTCCGGAAAAAAACGAATGTTTGGTTGAGAAAGTTATGAACGGCGCGGAACAGCATCTGTACCAATACTTGCAGGAACATACGATTCAGTCGGTATTGGATGAGGCGTTCAAGCGTTGCAGCCACGAGGTAAACAAGAAGTGATGCACTTTTTGTATTCTAATTATGGATATTATCGATCCATGGAGGATGTAATTTATGATGGATAAAAAGCTTCTCGATGTGGCGATTATTGGCGGCGGTCCATCTGGGTTGAGCGCTGCCCTAGTGCTTGGGAGGGCGAGGAAACATGTAGCGGTGATCGATGAAGGCCGTCCTCGTAACGCTGTAACCCACGAGACTCACGGGTTTCTGACCCGAGACGGAATAAGTCCCGGCGAATTTCGGCGCATTGCGAAGGAAGAGATCGGCGCCTATCCTTCCGTATCATTCGTGCCGGATATGGCGGTGTCGATCGCGGGAATCGACGGCCGATTTCAAATTGAGACTGAGCAAGGACAAACTTTTGCAAGCAAAAAAGTATTGTTTACCGTCGGGATGAAGGATCGGCCGTTGGACGTTCCGGGTCTGGCGGAGGTATACGGGAAAAGCGCTTTCGTCTGCCCGTATTGCGACGGCTGGGAGTTAAGGGATCAGCCGCTTGTCATCATTACAAAGGGGGCCGAGCTTATGCATTTCGCTCCGCTCATATCCGGTTGGACGAACCGATTTACCGTCTGCACGAATGGCCCCGATGAACTGACGGATGCCGAGCGAGAGGAACTCCAGCGGAATCAAGTGCCTCTGTTCGACTCGCCGATCCGGCACATTGACTCTAGCGACGGGATCGTGCGGCAAGTCGTTCTTAAAGACGGGACGATCGTTCCATGCAGGGGGATCTTTTTCAAACCGGAGCTAGTTACGGGATCGGACTTGCCGCGAGCTATCGGATGCCAGATCACGGAAACGGGGGCGGTCGTCGTCGACGAGTTCGGGAAAACGAATGTTCCGGGTGTATTTAGTGCTGGAGATGCTACATCGCGATTGCATCAAGCCATTGCTGCCGCCTCTTTAGGCTCGTTTGCCGCCGCGGTGATCAACAATGAACTAAATACAGAGGCTTGGGGGAGAAACAGATGAGTAATCGACATTTGCGCTTGTCGCGGTGCTGCTGTTCGTACTTATGATGACATTGTTCTCATCGGCGATCATGCTTCCGATGTTTATGCAAGGTGTGCTCACGGTTACGGCATTCAAGTCCGGTTTGATCCTCCTTCCCGGCGGGATTGTGAACGGGTTCATGACCCCGATCTCAGGCAAGCTGTTTGACAAGTTTGGGCCTCGCGTTCTGGTCATCCCAGGATTGGCCGTTGCCGTCGTCTCGTTGTGGAAATTCACCCGATTCGACGAAGCAACGAGCACCGGCTTCCTCGTCGCCGTTCACATCGCGCTAGTCATGATGCCCGCATAGACAGCTGGGCTCAACCAGTTGCCAAGCCATCTGCACCCGCACGGGACGGCGATCTTGAATACGCTGCAGCTGGTGTCCGGCGCAATCGGTACTGCCTTGTATATTAGTATTATGTCGGGCGGACAGAAGCAGTACTTGAGCGGAGCGAGCGATCCGCAGGCTCCAGCGGAAATCGCCAAAGGACTCGCAGCCGGTATCAACAACGCGTTCTGGTTCGGCGTCATCGTTGTGCTCGTAATCGGTCTCTTTCTCCGTAAAGGGAAATCGCAGGAACATGAACAGGCGTCGGCATGAATCAGGCCGTTCGTTTAGGGGAATCCATAAACTATAAGGAAAGCGTGGGGAATATTCATGAACGATTTTTTTAATGCAGCCATATGGGAAAAAGCATGGAAAGACGAGTCCGATTTGAAAATCAACAGGATGAAAAAGAATGGAATCGATCCTGCCAGATCTTTTGACGATAAGGCCAAGACCTTCAACGAACAATCGTTTAACGAAGAGGGAAGAAAACGAACCGAACGGATCATGAACTGGCTTGAAGGACAAGGAATTCGATTCGAAAACGCCTCCGTTCTGGATATTGGCGCCGCTTCGGGAGTGTTCTCGGTTCCGTTTGCAGAGCGAGGGGCCCGTGTAACCGCCATAGAGACTTCTCCCCCGCTGGTCGAATTGTTGGAAGAAAACATCTCGAGGTTCGCCGAAGACCAGGTGAAGATTGTACCCGAACCGTTTGAAGATATTGACGTGCGGGCCATAGGCTGGAACCAGGCCTTCGATCTCGTCTTTGTCTCGATGTGTCCGGTCATTCACAATTGGGAGAGCGTGGAGAAGGTGCTTCATTGCGCTCGAAAGTTCTGTTATATCAGTATGCCGGTAAGTCCTGCGGAGCACAGCCTGGTGAATGAAATTTGGCCGCTCATCACCGGTCAGCCCTACCATACGAAACTTATGGAAATGGGATATTTGCTGCATCTGCTGTATCTTAAAGGTTATGCATACGAATCGCTAATCACGCGGGAAACGAAAACGACGGAAGTCCCCAGAGAAGTTGCATTACAGGAAGCGCTGACTTGGCTTCGCCATCACCGTCTGCCTGCTGATGAGCGGAATCGGAAAATAATCGCTGACTATTTGGAGCAAGCATATCCGTCCGGCAAAGTAGTTATCCAGGAGGGTGGACGTTTTGGCAAAATACTGATTCGATTGCAGGATCAGAACATGTATACGAGAGAGATTTGAGCCTGATAAGGCGGGGTACGTATTCATTCCAGAAAAATCAGAGATCGCTTGGCGGTCGAGTACCGAAAATCCTGGATGTCAGTATGTTCAAACGCTACACGCTACTATAACAGAGCAAAAGCTGCTATTATAGCAAGCGATTGGTGCGTAATTTCTCGATTCTTTATTCCAAGAATGGTGTAGACACATATATAACCCTATCACTCTATTAAATCTTTTTAAATTAAGCGATACATAATAAAGTGTTTCCCAGTGTGGGCATACTTTATTATGTTATCGCTTTTTTGTGCTAGCTTGCTCGCGTGTCTTGAATTTTTCTAGGTAGATGAGTTCCTTTTTGAGCACACTGTGGAATGATTCTATGCACGCATTATCGTAGCAATTGCCTTTGCGGCTCATGCACGATGAATTCTTCTGAGGTAAAATCTTTAGACCTTGCCGCATACTCCTCGAAAAAATCGCACCCTATCGCTCTCGGTTTCTTTTGAACCAGCCATCTTCTCGTATCCAACGTCAGAAACGGCGAATCTACAAAGTACCTCGGAAATTGTCCCCATGTTTTATCGCTCCAACCGGTATTGAGAAGAATGATAACAATAGGCAGAATTTCCGCTTAACAGGCTTCCAAGTCCGCCGCCGTAATCCCTTGATGATCTTTGATGTGGGTCAAGTCCATAATAACGGCATTTAAGATTTAAATCCTTCCGGTGCGCTGATATCTGAAAAATCCACGCTGCCGATAGAATTTGGATCCACGAACACGACATCCGTTACGACTTGTTTTTCGACCGTTTCGCCTTTTACGGCTCGAAGCAATCGCCTTACTTTTCCAAGACGGCGATCGCTTCGATTTCGATTAAAAGATCCGGACTGACAAGTTCAGACACTCCGATGTGAGAACGAGCCGGTCTATGTCCATTGAAAAAGGCGTTATAGACTTCGTTTACTTCATTTTGCAGATCCATACGCTTATTAAAAATGGTTGTCTTAACAATATCGTTGATCGTACCACCGGCGGCTTCCACGACAATTTTGATATTTTCAAGAACAATTTGCGTCTGTTCTTTAATCGAGCTCGGCAGAGACATACCCGTATCGCTTCTTTCGGACTTTGGAACCCAACCAAAAGAGGGGTAACTGTAATACAGAGGATAGGCCGTAGCACCCGAGAGGTATAAGGTTGTTGCTCCATGCTTCACTTCATAACCTAACGAAAATGGCATATCGTCAACATAACCAGGCAAAACAATCGTTTTTTTCATTTTTAAATAAAGCCTCCTTTTTGAAATCTGGAATTTACGGTTTGAATCCGTCAGGCGCGTTAATTTCGGAAAGATCAACCGAGTTGATGCCGCTCTGTTCCACAGCCGCTTTTCCTTGAACGACCACTTTTCCAGCCGTTTTCGAATGCGATCAAGGCCGCGTTTCATATAATCATGCCCCTCGCCACTCATTTTAGACATATGTATTGTGTGCTACAATATAAGAAAAGTACATCTGTACCGGTACAGATACATCTCGGGGGCTTATTTTGATGCATAAATTTTTGCTATATAAGTTGAACTAAAGATTAGAAAACAATGGTAAGGAGTTAGCTTCTGCATTTCGAAGTAATTAGGAAACCACTAAGACAGGCAGGAAAAGCAGAATGGAAAACACAGTTGCATTTCAAGAAATCGAAACCGCGATGAAAAAAGCAAAGGATCGTCGGATGTATGAACGGTACCAGACCCTTTATTTGTATCTGCAAGGAACCGAAGTGGAGCAGATTGCCCATATCATCAACCGAAATATAAAAACGGTAAAAGGTTACATCAAGGCTTATACAACAGGAGGACTCCCTGGTCTGCAAATGAACCATTCTCCAGACGCATCAGTCCGACTAACCAAAGAACAACAGGAAAAGTTGAAGCAGATCATTGTGGGCTCCATTCCGCAAATGCAATATCATGTTGCTCGGATAAAGCCGCAACTCTCCAATAACCGGGGAATTGTGGCTTTATATAATTATTTGCAGGTAACGTCAAGCAACGATGAGAAGCTTAAGCGGGCTTAGACTGATGATACAGCATTAAGCTACGGGCCGAATATGGATAGGCGATAATAAATGGGCAAAAGTATATACTAGAAGGACAACTAAGATACGATAAAAGAAAAAGGAGATATTATGACGGAGAAAAAAGAAATAAAAGATACAGGGTGGAACTTCGACAACAGTTATACTCGTCTGCCAGAAACATTGTATACAAGGCTCAAACCAACTCCTGTACGCTTACCGAAACTGGCCATTCTTAATGATCCGTTGGCAAAATCTCTTGGGTTGAACGGCGCAGTACTGCGAAGCAATGATAGCGCTGCGGTTCTTGCAGGTAACGAGGTTCCCGAAGGTGCTGAACCTCTTGCTCAAGCTTATGCAGGACATCAATTCGGGCATCTTAACATGTTAGGAGACGGCCGGGCAGTGCTGCTTGGCGAACAGATCACTCCCCTGGGCGAGCGGATGGATATTCAGCTTAAGGGCTCAGGCAGAACGCCATACTCCCGCAGGGGCGATGGCCGAGCGGGACTTGGGCCGATGCTGCGCGAATATATCATCAGTGAAGCTATGCATGCGCTTGGCATTGCTACCACCCGCAGCTTGGCGGTGGTTACAACCGGTGAGTCATTGATCCGGGAAACCGAGCAGCCGGGTGCCGTTCTGACCCGTGTGGCGGCCAGTCATCTGCGCGTCGGAACCTTTCAATACGTCGCAGCATTGGGCAATGCCCAGGATCTCCGGGCTCTGGCAGATTACACATTGCAAAGACATTATCCGGAGGTTTCCGGTGACGAGAACCGTTATCTTTTCCTGCTACAGGAAGTGATCAAACGTCAGGCAGAGCTGATTGCCCAATGGCAGCTCGTCGGCTTTATTCACGGGGTGATGAACACCGACAATATGGCCCTTAGCGGAGAAACCATTGATTATGGTCCTTGCGCCTTCATGGATGCCTATGATCCTGAGACGGTATTCAGTTCCATTGATGTTCAGGGCCGTTATGCCTACGGCAATCAGCCCAGTATTGCCGCTTGGAATCTGGCGAGATTTGCGGAGACCCTCCTGCCGCTACTGCATGACAACGAAGCACAGGCTATAAAACTGGCCGAGGATGCAATTTCAGATTTTAAAGAGATGTATCACCGTAATTGGCTCACAGGGATGAGGGCGAAGCTAGGTATTTTTAATGAAGAGTTGCAGGATCTATCTCTTGTCGAAGGCCTTCTCAGTATCATGCAAAAATATCGTGCGGACTACACCAATACCTTCCGTGCCTTAACTTTGGGCAAGCTTGAAGATACAGTCCTGTATGGCACTGAGGAATTTGCCCAGTGGCATGAACAGTGGCAGGCGAGACTGGGTAGACAGCAGGAAACGAAAGCCTCTTCACAACAACTGATGCGCAGTAGCAATCCTGCGTTAATCCCACGCAACCACCGGGTAGAAGAAGCACTGGAAGCTGCGGTGAAACAGGAAGACTACAGTGTGATGGAGCAGCTTCTTGGAGTTCTTGCGAATCCTTACGCGTACTCTCCCGAACAGGCAGATTACTCAACATTGCCTGAGGCATCCACCCTTCCTTATCGAACCTTTTGCGGTACCTGATATGTGATCTGGAAACTTTTAAAGGGCATGTACTTAAGCCCTTTTTCTTTTGGGTACTTTTAACTGTTCACATGAATCAAGCAATGAAATTGTTTAGACTTTTGCGGAAGGTTAATTTAATAAAGAGGTGTTCAAAACAATGACTAAGGCCCATCAGTTAAGCATAAATACGCTCACTCAAGACGATATACAGTCTGTATGTCAGCTTTTTAAATATTCAATCTCAGATGCCTTTAAAAAGGAAGGACTGGGTCATTTGCAAGATGATATTCAAAAAGAAGTTGAAAATAAAAAACAAATGGCAAATGCTTCTCTGAACCCGGTGAATTCGGATACATACTTCCTTGTTGCTAAAATAGCTGGGGCGGTTGTCGGCACGATTTCCTTTGCACCCTGTGGTGAGGATATTCGATCATGCACCGGAAATCAGCTCAATGATGTGGGTGAGCTGGGGAGTTTATACGTTTTGCCAAGCTATCAGGGCCAAGGTGTCGGCTCGGCATTGATTAAGGAATTGATGGCATATCTAAGAAAGCAAGGGATTGATCAGTTTTGCCTGGACAGTGGCTACAAACGTGCACAGACAAGATGGCTGCGGAAATTTGGAGAGCCCTACAAGGCAGTAAAGGACTACTGGGGACCTGATTCTGTTCACATGGTTTGGTTTTGCAAAGTGAGTGATTATATAACCGGAAAGAGGTGATGCCCCATGACAACGAACAGTAATCCCAATAGATTAATCGCTGAGGAATCACCGTATTTGCTTCAACACGCTCATAACCCAGTGAACTGGTATGCGTGGAGTGAAGAAGCGTTTAATACAGCGAGACGAGAAAATAATCTTATTTTCTTATCTATTGGGTATTCGTAGTGTGGCTTTAATCCACTTGTCATTGGTGGGAGTTTTTTCATTTGGATATAGGAATAACGTTCGTCATATTCTTCCATTTTATAGTATGATAAGACTAAAGCTCATAGGTAGGCTTTTAGTTCCTGTTTGTTCGTTTATTTAATTGTATTCTGTAAATTCACGAAGTTCGTGAATATTACGTTAACTGAAAGTTCAAAAGAACAAAAAAGGAAGTGGTTGTATGCCATCATATTCATTTGGTGACTACAGAAGAAGAACTTTAGATGTACAAAAGCTATCAGATGATTATAAAACGTTGAAGGATATATTTTATAGCAGAGGTCGGGTAGCACTAGATCACTTAACTCGAAGTGGGATCTTGATGTTATGTGGTGCCTGGGAAACATATATTGAAGATGTACTAAGAGAAGTTGCTACTCACTTAGCAACTTTAGAAAAAATAGACGAACTGCCTAGAGAAGTAAAGAGTACCATAGCCCAATATGTGAGAAATCATAAAAATGTTAATAAGGCTTTAGAGTTAGCGGAGTCAAATTGGAAAACGCTCTATTTAAATGAAATTGTTGAAGAAACAATCTCTAGATTTAATACTCCAAAGGTAAAAAATATAAAAGATATTAGCAAAAAATTAATAGGGTATGAAGGAATACTAGATTGTTTGATATCAGAAGAGATAGATTTGATAAATGATTTTGTCAAATTCCGTGGACATATCGCTCATAACGTCAGAGATAGAAGTGAACAATATTTAAATGTAGAAACGTTGGATAAATACATGGATGAATTTCAAATGGTTGTTAGTCGTATTGATAATCAACTTTTGACTTATATAAGGCAGTATAAAACTTCACGTCCATGGAATAAAGTGAATGAGTAGGCATTTCGAAGAAGTATGAACCTTCAGTTAACATAATATTCACGCTGCGGACATTCGTCCTTGGTCCGGCAGGAGTCGGACACCTCAGCATACGCTGAGGTCGTGAATACAGGAACGTTATAAGATCATTAAATTCGGCTTGGAAGAACAAGGATAGATAAGAGCAGGAAAGAACAGAAGGTAGATCCTATGCGGATCAAGGATTGAAAGTTACGGGCTAAGAGCGGACGAGGAATGCTTCCTATGCGGAAGCAGAGTGGGATTGAAGTTTGGGAGTAGATGCTCCGAAGTCCGCCGATTTAACAACATATAACAATATATTTACGCATCGGGCATACGAATAGATGATATAACAGAATTGATGGCGAAATCGGGCTTAAGTCGGAATTCAATCAACAAGTTATATAGGGAAACGAATATAGAAACAACAAAGCTGGAAACTTTATTCAAGCTATGCGATACATTTAACTGCAAATTATCAGATTTAATTGAGTATGTACCCGAAGAAAACCAGTAGTGAAGAAGCGATTCCGTCATATAACATAATATTCAAGCTGCGGCTCCGTTGGAGCCTTGGTCTGCGAGTTGGATTTCAAAGAGGGATTTCAGCAGACAACCCCTAGCGGAGTTCGTGAATACGACAACGTTATCAGAAAAAGATGCAGTTATTGAAAGGCGGAATTTACAATGTCAATAATTAACCAATCAATTAAAGTGGAAACTTGTAAGTTATATAATTTTGAACGTATATGGGATTTTTTATTGAACTACAAGCAAATTCCGGAACAGTTTATTGTTGGACAACTCCGTGAGTATGATAAGTATAAAGAGGAACTAGATTGGTTTAAAAAAAAGATTGAATTGCTTCCAAAAACCTTTATTCGAAATCTTGATAAAAGACAATATTATCAAAGAGACTTCTACTTTAATAATGATGCAACATTTGGGTTTGAAATCGAATGGGATATACAAAAAGCAAAAGAGTTAATCAGAGAGCACAACCTTCAGATTGTAGAATTTAGCGTAAACCAGTTTATAGATATTATTAATCCAGCTGACTTGGATCCGAAAGTGCTCGCAAACCCAGTCATAAACTCCGAGCCGATAGTTGTTATGTACTATGATCCTATTAATATGCATATCCCAATTGATGGTAATCATAGGGTGTTAAAAACATATAGAATAAATGAGAATGCTCGAATTCAAGGCTACCTTTTATCTCCTGAAATCCATATGCAGGCGATGGCATGTGATCTCTTTAGGTATTTGTATAAATTGCACCACAATATAACAGTGATTAGTAATTATGTGATGGGTGATAAAAGAAAAATAAAAAGATTTTCTAAAATCAATTTTATTAAGAGGATGCAAAGCATAAATAATAGTCTTTACACACTAGAGTGATAGTGGAGTAGTTCAAGGGGGCATCTCCTTCTAATAACATTATATTCACACATCAGAGCCTAGGCTCCTCGGTCCGCCTGAGGAGATTGGCAGGGTAGGGTAGTCAGCGGACATATCCGCACCGCGGCCGACTGCTGTCGCAGTCTTAAGTCGGTGGGACGTCGTGAATACAAGAACGTTATCTGAAATCGTGGCGAAGATAGGAAAGGAGAGGACTTGTTGATGCTATATTACGGTTCATCAGTTTTTATTAAAGGTGGGAAATTCAAAGGTCGGGTTGGTTATTTAGATGATGACGATTTTAGAGATTCAGGTAAGCATATTGGATATGTGTGTATGGGTAATCCCCTCTATGCTAATGAATACGAGATCCCAGTGAAGAATTTAAGAGAAGTTACAACAGAAGATTTATTAAGAAGACAAGGTGAAATAGAACAGATATTATTTGATATAAAATATTCAAAAGTAAAAGTAAAGGATGAGAAAACTAAAACAGATTTGCTAACGGAATTTATATTTATTGAATCATTATTTTCGGATAGATATTTTAAAACGAGGTTATTATCAAATAGCAATGGAAGAAAGGTCTTTATCTCACATTCTTCTAAGGATAAAACCATTGCTAGATTAATAGCAACTGATTTAGCCGAAGCAGGACATAATCCTTGGTTAGATGAATGGCGTATTAAAATAGGGGAGTCAATTCCGAGAAGTATAAGTATTGCTTTGAAAGAAAGTGAATATGTTTTGGTAATTCTATCAAAAAACTCTGTAGAATCAAGATGGGTTCAAGAAGAATGGTACTCTAAATATTGGGATGAGATCGAATCTGGAATGGTAAAGGTTGTCCCGATATTAATTGAAGATTGTCAGATTCCCGAACTATTGAAGACAAAAAAATATGCTGATTTTAGGGGTGAATATAGTAGAGCTCTTAGAGAACTTCTATTAGGATTAAACTAAATTGAATTATTTATGTATCTCAGAGAAGACCTCGACATCAGATAACATGATATTCAAGTTGCGGCTCCGTTGGAGCCCTGGTCTGTGGGATGGATTTCAGAGAGGCATTTCAGCAGACAACCTCTTTGGGGTTCGTGGATACAGGAACGTTATATGACATTACCCATTATTTATTTGAGTGGAGGGTTCATGATGTATGAGAGAATCCAAGTAAAGTTAAAAGTTGATCTTACTCAATATCTTAAAGGACTTATTGGATTGTCAACACTAAACTAGACAATTTTTTTATGGTGCCTCAGTTTGAATTCAGCCGGACTCAAGTAATCCAGGGAACCATGAATCCGAATATGGTTAAACCAGTGCACATAGTCATGTAATTCTGTGGTTAGCTCAGCTAGACTTTCAAAATGACGTTTCTTCACAAACTCCGTTTTGAAAATTTTAAAAGTGGCTTCTGCAACGGCATTGTCATAAGGACAGCCTTTCATGCTCAAAGAACGCTCAATCTGGAAGGCCTCCAGAGCATCGTCGATGAGCTTATTCTTGAATTCATTGCCTCGGTCGGTATGGAAGAGCTGAATGTCATTCAGGTTGCCCTTAATTGAAGCCAAAGCACGGTAAACCAACTTGGCATCCTTGTGGGGGCCTGCACTGTAGCCGATAATCTCGCGGTTAAACAGATCTACAAAAAAGCATACGTAGTTCCAATATGGACCCACTCGGACGTACGTCAGATCGCTTACGACGACAGATAACTCCTGCTCTTGTTCAAAATTCCGGTTCAATACATTCGCTTGCTTGGCTTCATTGCATCTCGTGGAATGAGGCTTGTACTGAGCGACCGTATACGACGAAACCAACCCGTATTCCTTCATGATTCGTCCAATTCTCCGTCTGGATACCGTAAAGCCTTGCTGGTACAACGCTTTTTTAATCTTACGCGTACCGTAGTTTTGACGACTGGTTTGGAAAATATCTACAACGATAGAGGAAATCTCATCCTCCGCTGTAGCCTCGACCTTGCCCTCTTCATAATAGTAGGTGCTTCTCGGGATTTTTAGGACGTCGCACATTGCTGATACCGAGTATTTATGTTTATTCTGGCGAATGACATTTACTTTCGTCCCATGATCAGCGCGGCTTGCTTTAAAATATCATTCTCCATGAGCAGTTGCTTGTTCTGTTTTCGAAGTTCGATCAGTTCTAATTCCTCTGGAGTCCGGTTGTCTTTCTCTTTGAAGGATCCCGATGCGGAACTCTGTTTCACCCATTTATCCAGCGATGAAGGATTTAAATCATATTCCTGAATGATATCCTTACGTGGTTTGCCACTCTGATAGAGCTGAACCATCTGCGCTTTAAATTCAGCGCTGAAAGTACGTCTTTCCTTTTTAGTCATGATCCGTTTGCTCCTTCTAGGTTGATCTGTAGTCTACTATATTAGACCACAATTTTTCTGTCTAGAAGAGTGTAGCCGATCCATATAGCTGGAACTGAAGGTTATACAATCGGAAATTATGGAATGTGGTCAAGATCAAATGACAATTTTACTGGAGTGCATTTTCCTGGATTGGGTAATTGGATGTTCTTTGGTCTTCACTTGAAATAGTAGATCCAAAATATTTGGAGAAAATGGAAGATGAAAAGAAGAAAAGGCTAGAAGTATATAAATCGGCAAGGAACATCACAAAGTATGTCGGGCCAAGAGGTGGGTTTAAATATCTAAGTTTTGAGTATACAGATTCAAATGGGATAGGGGTTCATTACTCAAATGGATTCAAACAGGAATCCGAAAGAATAATCGAATATTTTAAAGAGATGGATTATTCAATTGAAGAGAAATTGTGGAAGTAAGTTCAAGATTATTCAGGATTCGGGTAACGGCATATAACATAATATTCAAGAGGCAGCTCCTGATGGAGACTCGGTCTGCGTGATGTATTTGCGAAGGGGTATTTCAGCAGACAACCCCTTGCAGGGTTCGTGAATACAGAAACGTTAGGTGAAATATGACTACAAAAAGGAGCCAAAACAATGAGTGAATTTACTTCAGGAAGCTTATCCCTATTGAAACATAAAGAAGCAATTCTTGATTATGATCCTATGTACATGAAGGGTTTAAATGGCAAATGGTTTGTTTTCATAACCAAAGATACAGGAGTAAGTGAAGAAATTCCGGTAAGTCTATTTCAAATTTCGGAAAAAATCCCAGTGTTATATTTTTATAATTTTGAAGATCATTGTTGGGGATATCGTGTAGTTTACAATTCACAAGAGATAGCAAGTCTTCATATATCATATGAGTTAGTAGATACTATGATTATGAAACTTGCAGAAGAAAGATACCCAGAAGAAGATCACGTTGAATTTTTATATATCGACCCTAGAGGGGAGAAAATCAGAAATGAATTAATTGAAGAAGTTCAAAGATCTAATGAATACAATGAGAAAATTGTAAAACAGTTTACAAATTGCAATCTAGATACATTTAGACTTTTTGAACTAGATAATGAACGAATAAAACAATTAGACAATATTTTGAATAATAATTACTATACACAACTGGAATCTAAGCATCAATTAGTAGAAGAGTTTAAAGAATTATTAAACATTCAAGAGATGAGTTGGATACGAGGATAGAATTAATGAAGTATAGAAGGTGGAGTAAGTTCTACGATACATCACCTAACACATATCTAACGCTGCGTCGCGGACGCTCCTTGGTCTGCCCGAGGATTTTCGAAGAAGCGGAATCAAGCAGACAACCTGCACCACCTAATCGCGCCGCGGACAGTCGCTAACGCTCTTTTAAGGTGGTGAGGGTTCGTAGATACAAGAACGTTTAGATGAAATTAATGCTGGATTGAAAAAACTAAACACAAAAAGGATCATTTAATGAAAATTCTCAAAACATAGCTACTTATTATTTAGTAATTGGAAAGGAGTTGTTAAATGATAATAGAAATTGAAGGTTACTTTAATCAAGCATTACTTCAAGCAGATGATAATTATTCTGTAAAAGAGATCGAACAGATTTATTTGGATTTAAAAACCAAGATAAAATTAATCGATGAATTACCAAAAGAACTTTGTGAAAATTACAACATGATTGAAATCAATAAAACCATCGAAAAAAAAGTAGATATGGTAATTGATACTGACACTGATAGAATTTATAAACCTTATTATTAGAGAACATTAAAATCATAATTGTAAAAAGGTTAAATTGCCGGCTCCTTCAGAGCCTTAAGGTTCTCATGTTAGTGAATACACAAACGTTAGCAGAAATCCACGAAACAATAAAACTATAAAACCAAAAGACGAAGGAGACGATTGTTGTGGAGCTTTTCAGACAAGTACCACTGTATAGATTTTTAGCTTTATGTAATGAAAGCGGTATGGAAAGAACGGTATTGGACTGCGGGGCGGGAGGAGATTCCCCTCCTTAGGAGATAACCAATATGAACAGATTGAAGATAATGAGCCAGTTATCCATTCGTATTATGATTACAATGAAGCTGATGCGATGTTTGATGATATGAAATTAATCTATAAAGAAGATCGAGTTTTGGAAAGAATCTATGAGGGCAAAAAAATACGACAAGGATTTATTGATTACATATTAAAGAAATGAATATATAAAGATTTATCGTATGTAATTCGAAGAGGTCGTGGACATCTGCTAACATCGCATTCAACGCTGCGTGGCGGGTTAAGCCCGTCACTTGGTCCGGGAGAGGCATTTCGGGGTTAATGAATACAGAAACGTTAGGTGAAATCTTGGCAATCTTAATTATTACAGAGGTGAATTTTCGGTGAAGTTTAAAATACTTGAGGAAACCGTAAATTTTTATGTGGAGTCATCTGATTGGAGATTGAAAGAAATATTTGGAATTGGGGAGAAAGAAACAAATTATGATCCGATATTAGTTGAATTGATTAGTGAAGGTAAGATTTCAGTAAATTACACTTTAAACCCTCACATCAAGCAATTTAAAGATTTTTCAATTGAAAGTCAATGAACAATTTTCTCCGACATCGGAGAAAATTGTTCATGTCTAAGTGGTACGATGATTCCAAACCGTTCATATGCTTGAATCATTTACCTAAGCAGTTCTAGGTATAAGGCGCATTTGCTTGAAACTATTGATACCGCTACACAAAATTTTGCGGAACGATGGGTAGTAAAAACCAAATGATCATTCACTTTCCACAAATAATGTCATAGCCTTCCTACTCCCCGATTCTGGTTAATTTTTTATTAATTTGAACTATCTCGAATATCGTGAAGGCTCCTTATATACACACATCAATTCTAAACTAAATCTACTGTTATTACATAAAGGAATATGAGCATAACTATTTAATCACGTAACTTTGAATACCTAAAGTTGTATTCTGATTTTCCACAATAAATTATACATAAGAAAATGATGATACCCTTAATCATGAAATCATTGTAAACAATCCGAAAAGGTATCTTGAGTACATATATGAAAGGTATATGATTTTATTCCGAAAAATGGTACAATTATGAACAATAAAACAAATACATTTTACTGCTTATTTCTCAATTACATAATTTATTTAACTATGCATTATATTGTGAGTTCACGCTGAAAGGGTGGTTTATCCATGAAAATTACACCCACGATTAGAGCAGAATTGGAACGATATCTAAAAAAGGAAGGTTTGAGTTTAACGCAATTCGGACATTTGGCAGACATGAACCGGGGAATAGTAAGTGCTATTGTGACGGGAAATAAATCTATGTCTGTTAACCAGCTTGACCGAATTACTGAGGCTATGGGTTTACCAGAAGGTCATTTTTATGATCTATTTATAGAAAACTACATCATCGACTTACCCCCAAATATGAGACGGATTGAGCCATTTTTGTATCGCTGTGCAGAGCTGGACAAGTTGGATGCGATCCGTCGAGTAGTGGGAGCCATCATGGACAATCTGCTCTATTCGACCAAACTATTTGAAATTGCCGAAACGTTATTCGCACAGGGACGACATGCTGCTGCATTACTGCTCTATGAGGGTGTAGCTGAAGCGGAGAAGTACCAACATTCTGAACGCTTGGCGATCTGTCAATATCGAATTTTCACGATTCAGGTTGGAGACGATCAAAGCCGAAATCTCAGGGCATCTTCGATATTTGAAGCTTTTGTGGAGCGCCTAGATGAAGTAGAGCAGCTTGACGCATTGAAGGATTTGGCAAACGTGTACAGGTCTTTGCGTAAATGGGACAAGGTCGATGAAATGGCGAGAAAAATGAGAGATAAAGCGGAAATCCAATATACTATTAAACACCAAGAGAAGAGTCGAGAACGCAATGAGTCTACTAAGAAACTAAGTCGTCCCATGTTTGTGTACATCACTTACGCTGATTTGCTGTGTGCAAGTGTCTGTGAAGCCCAAGGCGATTATCAACAAGCTCTACAGTATACATACGCCTATGCTATTTTAGATTGGGTCAAAGAGACAGATGAGGATGCCCTGCATTGGATAAAACTGTACCAACATTGGGCGCAGTGTAATACTTACGTATACAAGCTTTTATCTGGCGATTTAAGTGTGCTACGCGATTATGTTGATCATATTATTGCATCGCCAGATAACACTGAAAAAGAAATGGTCGCCAATCTGATGAATATAGTCATGGCAGCAAACCAATATCAGTTGGATGTGAATGATGTACTTCGGAGGTTAAAAACGAAAATTGATTTTTTTGTTCAACAAAATCCATCTGCTGATATGTACACTCATCAAGTAGTACCAGAGCAAGCAACACGTTTTAAATATGAACTTGCTAAATACTACTTGAACAGAGGCAACTACCCTTATGGCTTCGAGTACCTGCTAGACGTTTTATCTAAATCATTAGTAAATAACAAAGAGTCTTTTTTCATTAGATGCATAAAATTATTTGAGCAGTTCAAACAATTTGCAGACGTTAATTCTTATGTAAAGTATGAAAGTTTAGTTAGCGAAGGGCAAAAAGAAAGATTATTTTATTATTAATAGTCATCTAACTTTTTCAATGCTAGATTTCATGCCCTCTATTTAGATATTTTTAAAACGTATGGTTAGACAATGTAAAAATGCTCCTTTTGAATCGTCTTGGCTAGCTTTTTGTTTATTGTTACTGTACCTGTTCAGTCGCATGGTCACAATCAACAGAGAATACAACTTCATGATACAATTGGAGGTTCTTAAACGTGTAATAAAAACGAAATGAAAAAGAGGCTCAATCTAAAAATTAGTGGTTGAAATGTTCAACTCGTTAAATGGGGTCGATTGCATTCAACTAAAATACCTGCTTTATAGCACTCCTGATTACGTGTGAAGTAGTGCCGACGCTGGTAAGCCTTGATCCGGTTATGCCGCCCTTCAACGGTTGCGTTTGTAAAACGACAATGATGGTAATTCACGATCTCCTCTTGCCAGTTTCGCATGGTCTTCAATGTGCTCCGGACGGCAGGATGATCGAGGGTCTCCCCTTGCCCCAACCAGCGCATGAATCCCAAGCGAGCAACGTTGATGTCGGGAGAGCAGTCATACCACAGAGAAAAAGATTCCTTCCATTCCCAGACGCTGCGTAACAGCGGAGAAAAGGCAAGTATGCTTTCTAACTGAGCCTTGCTCTTTACACAAAGCTGGTCTATCGGCGGATTGAGCAGTCGATGATGACTTTTCAGAGTCGCTTTGGCCCGGGGAGACACCGTGTGCTGAATCGACTTTCGAATCTCCTGAACACTTTCGATGACATAACCATGAACATGGAACCGATCCGCAATACGAATCGCATGTGGGAAACATTCGGTGATCCACGTGTGATACGCCTTGGCCAGATCCATCACAACCGCCTTGGGCTTTAACGCCAGAAATTGGGGATTCGCCTGAGCATACGCACGCAAGTCTTCGAGCTTCCGGCCAGCCCAAAGATCCAGCATCGTTTCGCCTCGCAAATTATGAATGCCGGTATTATATGTATGTCCTTTTTTGATCGCGAAATCGTCAATCCCCAGTACCAGATTTGAGGAATCTTCGGCTTCGCGCCACGCCTGCTTCGTCAAGTGCTCGCATGCTTTGGGGAGAGCTTCCTGATGCATTCGCTGCACTGTACTGACAGGTGCTTGTTGCATGAGTGCGCTATGCACTGCTGTGGAACCAAGTGTTTGTTCTACGGTTTGAGCACGAAAAGCCTGGCTGTATCGCTGTTTAGGACCCACAAAATCGTAGATCCAAACGAAACTGATCCGGCATCGCGTGCAAGTCATGCGGATGGATGGAACATGCAGATAGCTCTTTCTGCCAAAGATGCTCAGATGTCGAATTTGACGCGTGCGGTTTCGGCCGTCACGTTTTACAGAGGCTTCCGAATGGCAGAGAGGACAGGGCTGTTTGTACGCCACCGGCGATGCTTCCAGATGAACTTCTTTCGTATCTATGGAAACCAATTGTTGAAGTTGTAGCTCTGGTAATCCGAGCAGTTCGTTGATATACTGGAGTGGCATCTGTCATATCCTTTTGTTTGTTGTTTGGTAGGACTTACAACAATACAGGATTTGCAGATGTTTTTCCATTTTCATCCTCGTTCTACTCGCTTTTCTACTTCGTCAACCACTAATTACGGTTTTGAGCCGAAAAAGAGTTAAAATAATGCACTCCCAAAACAGTTATTGGAGAGGACCAACAAGTTCAGCCAATGAAATTTTGGGGTGCATTTTTTATATATGAGTAATCAGCACACTTTAGGATTGGGTGAGTAAAATTATTTGACTCACCCAAAAACACAGGCAAATATTGCCCATGAAATAGGTATCACTAAACAGCAGCTCCACAATTATAAAAAAATCTCCTCACACTCATCCTGAGTTGCAGGACATGGTTGAAAGCGACAACTGCTATATCCTAACTTGGGTATCATCTAACAGAGGTATATACTACTATAGTCGTAGTAATCTCTGTTTTATTTCAGTTCATATGTTACATAATTTAAAAGGAAATTTCAGGATATTAGATGGATATACCTAAATTGCCCCTTTTGACAAGATTATTTCCATCTAAATTAAAATGGACGTGATCAAATGGGGAGAATATTGGTTCCACCTGACAAGCTGATGCAAGTGGCTGATCAGTTCTTGCATGGTAAACACGAAATGGAGCGTATGTTGAATTTACTGAATGGAAGAATTGATTTTGTCCAACAAGGCTGGTCTGGAGCTACCCAAGAGAGATTTTTTCAGGAATTTCAGGTTTCTCGACAATCCATGTGTGTGACGCTTGAACGACTATTGACAGTAGCACAGGAATTCATTTTTATTTCAAATAACTTCACACAGGTAGATGGAGAAAAAGTCGTACTGGATGTGCCGGGAAATGGTGTGCCTGTTAAAACGGCATCCAGCGGCGAAGGCTGGTTACATAAAATCTTTGAACAGATCGGTAAAGCTGAGATCACAAAAGCCGAAGCTCAGATGGAAGCAAGTAAGCTTCAAGGGGAAATTTTATGGGATACTGTTCAAGGAGCAAAAGGAGCCATTCAGGAAGATTTAGCCTTAGGGATGCTGCCCGACAAAGATCGTGAATATGATCATCCTATGGCAGCTAAAGTAGGCGAAATTCTCGGTCACGTAGCTACGACATTGCAGGGGCTGGTGAGGTAGTAGCTGGAATAGGTGGAGAAGGATTATCAGTTGCTGTTTCATCTACGGGAGTTGGTAGTATAATCGGAGTACCTGGATTGATTGGCTCAGCAGCTTTAGCGGCACATGGAGGTACAACCGCAGTTAAAGGTGCAAGCGGAATAGGAAAAAGCTAAAAATACAGGTGAGATAAAAACAAGAAGATATTATGATGAAAATGGAAGAGCTACACGCGATATAGACTATACAAATCATGGAAATTCAAAGCAGCATCCAGAGTGGCCTCATGAACATATTTTTGAATGGACAGAAGATGGGACATTTAAGAGAGTTAACAAAAAGTAGGAGGGATTGTTTTTGGAATACAATGAATTGGTGGAACGTTTTGAAATGGGGGAAGAGTTTCAGTTCTACTATAAAAATGATAGCTATTGGATTAGCCAGAATGAAGAAGAGTACTTTCTTACTCGTGAAAGGGACAGTTTTTCTCAGTCGTTTGAATCATCAAGAGAGTTGTTTGTTAATGGGAAGATTGATGATAAGACTATTTTAGAGTTGTGGGAGGAAATAGAGTTTTAGATAGATCAATAATTCACAAGGCTCATTCCTTGGCATAAAAGGAGTGAGCTTTTTGCATACATATTGAACCGAAACAGTTTATTATGACAGCCATTAAACAATGGAGACAAAGTATACATACGAGCTTTAAATAGCATTTCAGATCAAGCTAGAAAAAATATCAATCATACATATAACAATTTCATAAAACTGGGTAAACTATAAGGGAGTCTTAATTGACTCCCTATCTTTATGAATGGAGTGATCCAATATGCGCGATGAAACTGTTAAGCACAAGCACACAAATAGCCTTATTAGCGAGAAAAGTCCTTACCTGTTACAACATGCTCACAATCCTGTAAACTGGCTCTCATGGAGTCCTGAAGCCTTTTCCAAAGCTAAACGAGAGGGGAAGCCTGTATTTTTAAGTATAGGCTATAGTTAGCCTTCGGGCTAACATAGGGATAATATAAGAACTTGTCATTGGTGCCACGTTATGGAGAGAGAGTCGTTCGAGGATGAAGAGGTTGCGGAGCTGTTAAACCGGGACTACGTATCCATTAAGGTGGATCGGGAGGAACGTCCGGATGTGGATCATATTTATATGTCCATCTGTCAGACGATGACGGGGCATGGGGGCTGGCCGCTTACGATTTTGATGACGCCGGATCACAAGCCTTTTTTTGCGGGAACTTATTTGCCCAAAGAGCAGAAATTTGGCCGTGTGGGTCTAATGGAGCTGTTGCCAAAGGTGGCTGCCCGTTGGAAGGAACAACCTGATGAATTAGTGGAACTGAGTGAACAGGTGCTTACCGAGCATGAACGCCATGACAAGCTTGCCAGTTATCAGGGCGAGCTGGACGAGCATAGTCTGAACAAAGCCTTTCATCAATTCAGCTATGCCTTTGATAAGGACTATGGCGGCTTTGGGGAAGCTCCCAAGTTTCCTTCTCCGCATAACTTGTCTTTTTTGCTGCGATATGCACAGCACACTGGAAATCAGCAGGCACTGGAAATGGCAGAGAAGACGCTGGATGCGATGTATCGGGGTGGAATTTACGACCATGTGGGCATGGGATTTTCACGCTATGCGGTGGATGAGAAGTGGCTGGTGCCTCATTTTGAAAAAATGCTGTATGATAACGCTCTGCTGGCCATTGCTTATACGGAGGCTTGGCAAGTCACAGGCAAGGAGCTGTACCGACGGATTGCGGAACAAATCTTTACATATATCGCAAGGGACATGACCGATGCTGGAGGAGCCTTTTATTCAGCGGAGGATGCGGATTCCGAAGGAGAAGAGGGCAAATTCTATGTCTGGGATGAGTCTGAGGTAAGGGCTATACTGGGCGATAAGGATGCCGCCTTTTTTAACGATTTGTACGGGATTACACCTTACGGCAATTTCGAAGGACATAACATTCCGAACCTGATTGATATAAATCTGGAAGCCTACGGGATCAAGCATGACTTGACCGAACAGGAACTGGAGCAACGGGCAAGTGAGCTGCGAGCCAAGCTGTTTACTACCAGGGAGCAACGGACTCATCCTCACAAGGATGACAAGATTTTGACCTCGTGGAACGGGTTGATGATCGCTGCTTTGGCGAAGGCGGGACAGGCATTTGGAGAGGCCCAATATACCGAACAGGCACAGCGGGCAGAGTCGTTCTTGTGGAACCATCTGAGACGGGACGATGGACGGCTGCTGGCCCGTTTTCGGGACGGGGATGCAGCTTATCCCGGTTATGTAGATGACTATGCTTTTTATGTGTGGGGCTTGATTGAGCTGTACCAGGCGACCTTTGATGTACAATATCTGCAACGGGCGCTGACGCTTAATCAGGATATGATCGACTTGTTCTGGGATGAGGAACGGGGCGGACTATTCTTTTACGGACCAGATGGTGAGCAATTAATCGCCAAGCCCAAAGAGGTATATGACGGAGCGATTCCATCCGGTAACAGCATTGCGGCCCATAATTTGGTGCGACTGGCACGGTTGATGGGGGAATCTCGGTTGGAGGACTATTCAGCCAAGCAGTTCAAGGTTTTTGGGGGCTTGGTTGTTCAATACCCAACGGGTTACTCAGCGCTGCTTAGCTCGCTATTGTATGCGACGGGAACGACGAAGGAAATTGTTATTGTGGGCCATAGGGATGCTCCGCAGACCGTCCAATTTATTCGAGCGGTTCAAGCCGGATTCAGGCCGAATACAGTTGTTATTTTGAAGGATGAAGGGCAGCCCGCAATCGCAGACATCGTCCCTTATATCCGTGATTACACGCTCGTCGATGGTAAACCGGCTGTGTATGTGTGCGAGCATTTCGCCTGCCAGGCACCTGTCACCCGTCTAGACGATCTTAAGGCTTTACTGAATGGATTAACCTAAAATAAAAACAAATTTGATCCCCTTGAGGTAACAAGCATATGGTAATTTTCGAAAAATGACCTTATGTATGCCAACCACAAGGGGATTATTTCATGTTAAGAGGTAGGTATAGTGAGTTAAAACTAACATTTCCTTAATATGTTCAGTGCATTTTTTTTAATAGTTTTTAGGTATATTATATTAAGGAATCGGTTCCAAGGATCCTTGCTGCATTCAGAACTAAGTACATATACCTATTCGTTGTGGTGTTTATATCTTTTTTGTGTCCAAGCGTTTTAGGGGGAGATGATGAAGAACAGAAAAGGGGAAGTGAATTTGTCGAGTGAATTAATCATCGGCAAAGCGAAGCGACTCACAATATGCAAGTAATCCAGATGATGAATTGGAGATGTTGACTAATGAAGAAGTTTGCAGGAAAACCATGGCACGTGGGTAGGATGCTCAGCAATAATTTTAAAACGAAGCTGATGGTCGCTTTTATTGCTTTTTTGGTCATACCATCTATGATAGTTGGGGCTCTGTCATTTGTGAGCGCGAGCCAGGAGATTCGAAACCTGATTGAAGATAGCGCCGAGCAGGCCATCATCCGCACTAATTTTATTATTGATAGCGCCATTGCACCCAAGGAACATGATGCAGAATATTTCGCTGAAAGGCTAAAAGGCAACCTGGTGGAGACGGAGGAACAAGCGGCGAATTTGGAAGAATTCTTTAAGCAATATATTGCACTCCACCCTGAAACAGAATCCATTTTCTATGGAACGAAGGATGGTAAATTTACAACCTATCCACAGAAGGAATTACCGGATAATTATGATCCCCGGGTCAGACCCTGGTATGAGAATTCCATAAAGGAACAAGCAAAAACAGCGATTAGTTCGCCCTATCTCTCCGCATCCTCCAAGCAAATGACGGTTACGGTGTCCAGAGCCACGACGGATGGTTCGGGTGTTATTGGCATCGATCTGAAAATTAGCGATATCAAGGAGACACTGAACAAGATTAAAGTAGGTCGTGAAGGTTATGCCATATTGCTGGATAGCAACCATACTTACATTGTGCATCCGACGATCGCACCAGGAACCAAAACTACAGATGTTGAAGCACGCATGTTCCAGGGAGACAGCGGTGAATACGAGTATGAGTATCAGGGGCAGACGAAATATATGAATTATGCGACCAATAAGCTGACAGGCTGGAAGATAGGCGGAACGCTGTATTTATCTGAAGTGGATGAAGCAGCACAGCCGATTTTGATCAGCACCTTGTTTACAGTCGTTGGGTGTCTTGTGGCGGGTATAATCATTGTTTATTTCCTGATTCGTTCCATCATCAAACCTATTTTAAAATTAAAGGAACAAGCGGTAAACGTGAGCGCAGGGGATCTGACGCAGGACATTCAAGTGAAGAGCGAGGATGAGATTGGACAATTGGGACTGGCTTTCCGAAATATGCAGGATAACTTGCGATCTGTCATTCAGAACGTAGGGGAAAGTGCAGATCATGTCGCTAGATCCTCGAACGAGCTAACGGTGAGCGCAGAACAAACCAGTGCTGCAAGTGAGCAGGTGTCCCAGGCTGTTCAGGAAATTGCCAGTGGAGCAGAGAAGCAGACTACAGGCCTGGAAAATAACTCAGTAGCCCTTGATGAAATTGCACAGGGGGTCACACAAATTGCGGAACGCTCAATCTCGGTAGCCGATTTGGCCAGACGATCCTCTTTACAAGCAGAGGAAGGACGGAAATCCGTTGAGCAAACAGGTGAACAAATGAATTCGATTCACCAGTCGGTAGAGCAATCTAACCGAATGATTCAAACCTTGCAAGCCCGCTCTCAGGAAATCGGTGAAATTACCAAGGTTATTGGTGAACTATCCAATCAGACGAACCTGCTGGCCTTGAATGCAGCGATTGAGGCGGCAAGAGCAGGTGATCATGGCAAGGGCTTTGCCGTCGTTGCTGATGAGGTGCGCAAGCTGGCAGAGCAATCGCAGGCATCTGCAACACAGATTGCCACATTGATTGCCGAAATTCAGCATGAAACGGAAACGACGGTTCAGACGATGAGCCGTGTTACGACTGAGGTTCAGGATGGGCTGCAGATTTCCAAGGAAACCATTCTCAAGCTGGGAGAGGCGATGGAAGGCATTCGGGAGACCACACCTCAGGTGGAGGAGGTCGCTGCGATTGCACAACAGATATCAGCGAGTGTACAAGAGATTGCAGCGACAGCTAACGAGCTGGCGACAATTGCAACCGGTAATGCGGCTACATCTGAGGAAGTCGCCGCTTCCTCGCAAGAGCAGCTGGCTTCCATGGAGGAAATATCAGCCTCTGCTCAGTTGCTATCAACAATGGCTGCTGAGTTGAAGTCGATGATCAGTCGTTTCAAATATTAAAACGTAATTGAATCCTATGGAATCTATAGTACAATGAATGCTCGGGACAGTTCTTTAAGCCTTATGGCATAAGGAATCTGTCCTGATTTTTTTTATATTTTCATTCTTACAAAGTAGGGAGATTACAGGAGGGAGAACATTTGGTTCGAGATTTGGTGCTATATGTTATCGTGATATTATTCATTGTTTTGACTTTTCAGCTCATTCGGCAGACGATGACGCGTGTTTTTTATGGAGTGGCTGGAATTTTGCTTTTATATTTTGGCATAAGTGATAGTGCTCTGATGACTTGTGTTCTGGAGCTAGTGATGGGTCTGATGTTCATCGCTTTGTTTGTACGCGTTTGGATCATTAAATATACAAATGAACAACGTTTACTGGACCAAAACCGTGATCTCCTAAATGTGCTTCGGGTTCAACCTGGCTTTACCTTCAGGCTGGAGAAAAGCGGCGACGAATTTTATTATAGGCTGCTCGAAGGAGGTTTGCTGGAGCGCATGGGTCTGGATATGCAAGTCAACTACAATCGAAGGGAGCATGTGGAGCGACTCAGGGACATTTTTGAGCTATCCTCTGAAACGCTGGAGCAGCTTCGTGAATATTACAAACAGGCATGGTTCGGTGACCGGACGGTATTTGAGCTGGAGTTTTGGGAATACTCGGTTTTAATTACCTTACAACCGGTCAGGGAGAACGGGATCACCAAGCATGTCATCGGTCACGTAATGGATATTACGGAGTATAAAGCTTCCGAGCAGAAAAGAAAGGAGGTAGACGAGGCTAACCATGCCAAAAGCGTTTTTTTGGCTCATATGAGCCACGAAATCCGCACGCCGCTGAACGGCATTATCGGTCTATCCAAGCTGTTGAACAAGACGGAGCTGACTGCTGTCCAAAAAGACTACCTTGACAAGCTGCTCGCCTCCTCACGAACCCTCTCGTCCATGCTCAATAACGTACTGGACTTTTCCAAAATGGAAGCAGGCAGTTTGGAACTGGAAAGGCTGGAGTTTGAGCCGGAAAAAATGCTACAGCATCTTGCAGATACGGTGGGCACTTTGCTGGAACACAAAGAAATAGAGATCATTTTTATAACGGACCCCCAATTACCCAAAAGTGTTAAAGGTGATCCATTGCGGATGGAACAGGTGCTCTTAAACCTTCTGACTAATGCCGTCAAATTTACGGATCAGGGACATGTATTGTTAGAGGTGAAAATGCTAAGCCAGCAGAACGGACGGGTAGCGTTGTCCTTTATGGTGGAGGATACAGGCATAGGTATTTCCGAGGTGGGTGTGAACAAGCTGTTTGCCCCTTTTACCCAAGCGAATACATCAACCAGCCGCCGATATGGGGGCTCCGGGCTGGGTTTGGCGATTAGTAAGCATTTGGCTGAAGCCATGGGCGGGAATGTAGAGGTTGAAAGTCGATTGGGAGAATACAGTCGGTTTTACTTTAATGTCGAGCTGGATATCGGGGATCTACATCCGGAAGGCACACAGATAGAAAAACAAATAAACGGCAAAGCCTTAATTGTTGTGCGGCATGAGCTGTTGAGATATAGTCTGCACGAATTACTACAAAGCACAGGATTAGAAACATACACCATTTCATCCTTTCAGGAATGTGTGGACGTTTTTCAAAATGGCGAACATTTTGATTGGGTTATGGTAGACATGGGGATGAATGGATTTAGAGAGCTGGATACACGGAGACCATGGCTTCAATTGCTAAATAGACAAATGACTCAGGTCATTGGACTTACAACAGTGTTCCAGATGGAAGGGATAGCGGCTGGGGACGAGGATAACAGGGTGGATGCCTTTTTGTCCAAGCCCGTGACTCGAAACGCTGTATTGGAGGTTATCCGCTGGAGGCTGGAAAAGGAAAAGACAGTGTCTGTAGATGGTAATACTCTGGATACATATACGACGATGAATCCTCGTTATGAAGGAGAGATTACAACACAGAAGTATCAAATCCTCATAGCGGAAGACAATGAGATTAACCAGGTGGTCATTACCGAGTTCCTGGCAGAGCGCGGTTTTGAAGTAACCATGGTTGCAAACGGAAGAGAACTGTTAAAGTCACTGGAGCTGCGTCCTTGGGATATGGTAATGCTTGATCTGCATATGCCAGAGATGGATGGCTTTGAGACGGCCAGACATATTCGCAGAAAGAAAGCTTTTAACAGACTCCCAATTATCGCCTTTACGGCCGATGCTGCGCAGCATGAACAGGAGGTTTGCCTTCGTTCAGGCATTAATGCTGTGCTGCTCAAGCCTGTCCATGAACTGAATGCTGTAAGAGTGTTAAACAGTTGGATTCATTTAGCATGGCTGCAAGAAATACATGGTGTTCACGCGGAACAGGCGATAGCCGGCATGGACGGAAAGGTTTATATTTTCCAATTTGCCCTTTACAAATGGATTCAGGAATACCAGTATCTTAATAAAAGATTGACGAGGAAAATGGACAACGGACAGTTATCTGCCGCTCTCCGATTAGTACACTCGCTTAAGGGAGGAGCAGGAAACCTGTTTGCGTCCGGGCTGGTGGCAGAGGTCATAAAGCTGGAAAAGGGATTGAAGCGTAGCTATAGAACCTCACCGGGGGAGCTGTACCCAGACTGGCGAGAGCAATTGAGCTTGGTTCAAAAGGAGATTAACCAAATCAAGTCATCGGTTCCCTGGAGCTGATCGTGCTATTGCATAAATTTATAACCAATTCCCCAGATGGTCCTGATTAATTTAGGCTTTTTAGGGTCTTTTTCGATTTTCCTGCGCAAATGGTTGATATGTACATCTACAGCCCTCTCATTAATAAAGGAGTCTGTGCCACGAAGAGCTTGAATCAAGGCATATCGGCTGAATACAATTCCGCGGTTCAAATAAAAAAGCTTCATAAGCTCAAATTCCGAAAATGTCGTCTCCACAACCTGCCCATCAACGGTAATCATTCTTCGCGCTAGATCCAAAACAATGTCTGTTTCAGGCTCGGCTTCAGGTGCAAGGCCTCTTGCCTGTAACCGTGTGATTTCAATACGACGGAAAAGAGCCTCGATTCGTGCCTTTAGCTCCTGCATGCTGAAAGGCTTGCAAATATAATCGTCTGCTCCCAGTGTAAGTGTACGGATGCGCTCTGAGATATTGTTTTCTGAAGAAATCACGATGATGGGCACATCCGTATGCTTGCGTACCAGTGGACAGGGATTGACACCATCCAAATCTGGAAGCAGCAGATCTAGCAAAATAATATCAGGTTGCACCATACCCAGCCGGGCGATTCCCTCAGCCGCCTGTTCCACCCGAGTAGCGTTATAGCCTTCTCCAGTCAAATACAAGGAAAGGGTATCTCCCAGCATATTGTCATCTTCAATAATCAAAACATTAGACATGATAATATTTCCTTATCTTTCTATCAAATTCGAGCCAAATGGTTAGGATAGTTTCAATGCATACAACAAGTTTTTGGCAAGTTCTTTTGATAGAGTAACCCCCTTTGGACAGTCTGTCAAAAGATCAGGGGATCGGGGCAAACTAATAGCCGGGCAGAACGAATTTATACTTTTTTGATATGGAAATGCTCTATTTTTGAGATTTTAAGCTCTATTCCGACATTTTTCGTGGAGAATTAACAAAATGCACCAAGCCCCTGACTCTCGATTACAAAAATTTAACAAAACACATCAGAAGCATGCATTGACTTAAAAAAAAATTATGGTATTTTATTACATAGGAGTGACATCCACTGATAGGCCCCTTAGAAAACCCCACCATTTAATCTTCTGGAATTTAATTTACGCTCCATAGACTATTTTGCATTTATTTATCCGTACTCTAATCGTTCCCGTGATCGTACTCATGATTCTTTGGTGTGGCTACCCCATTGAGATTCGGGCTGTCTTCTTAATTCAGTACATATTTACACTTTTTTTGCTTTCCATGCTTGTATTTTTTCCAAATCAGGTCAGCGGGAGGACGAGAAATCAATGAACACATTCGAAGCACTGGAGTCCAATGTAAGATCCTATTGCAGAAGCTTTCCGGTTGTTTTCAACAAAGCGAAAAACGATGTGCTGTACACGGAGGCAGGAGAGGGATATATCGACTTTTTTGCCGGAGCAGGGGCCTTGAACTACGGGCATAACAACGATTTTATGAAAAATCGGATTTTGGATTACTTAAACTCTGATCGGATCATGCACGGTCTGGATATGTACACAACGGCGAAACAGGAGTTTATTGAGTCTTTCTCCGAGCGTATTCTCCAGCCTAAGGGCTTGAATTATAAGCTGCAATTTTGCGGACCAACGGGAACCAATGCGGTAGAGGCAGCGCTGAAGCTTGCACGCAAAGTCAAAAAAAGAAATGGGATTTTTGCTTTTATGGGCGCATTTCACGGCATGTCTCTAGGAGGTTTGTCCGTTACCAGTAACAACTCCATGAGAGAGAGTGCCGGTGTATCCCTGAATAACGTTACCTTCATCCCCTTTAACAGTACGTTTAACGGCTTGGATACCATTTTGTATATGGAGCAGCTTTTAACAGATACCCATTCCGGGGTGGAAAAGCCAGCGGCCATCATTCTGGAAACGGTACAGGCTGAGGGTGGTATTAACATTGCCGATACGGAATGGCTGCGTGATTTGCGGCAACTGTGCGATGATCATGATATTTTGCTGATTGTTGACGATATTCAGGTCGGCTGCGGCCGGGTCGGTTCGTTCTTCTCGTTTGAGCGCGCGGGTATCGTTCCTGATATGGTCGTTTTATCCAAGTCGATCAGTGGCTATGGTTTGCCGATGTCACTGCTACTGCTCAAGCCGGAGTTGGATATTTGGAGTCCTGGCGAGCACAATGGCACCTTCCGGGGGAACCAGCTTGCTTTTGTAGCCGCCAAGGCTGCACTGGAGTTCAGGGATACGGTAGGGCTGGAAGCACAGGTAAAAGAGAAAGAAGCTTTTGTTCAGCAATTTTTGTATGAACATATTCAAACGATTGACCCTCTCATCGACATACGCGGCTTGGGACTGATCTGGGGAATTGATGTGTCTCCTCTGGGAGAAACCTTTGCCAAAGAGGTAGCTGCTCTTTGCTTTAGCAAGGGCCTCATTATTGAGCGGGCCGGACGTAACGATACGGTGATTAAAATTATGCCTGCGCTAACGATCAGCTTGGAAAACCTGCGTGAAGGCTGCAACATTATTAAAGAAAGCATGGTTCAGGTGTCCAGCACACTGGTCACTTTATAAATATCCATATTTTAACATACACGATTTGAAAAAATCAAAATCAAAAAAGCCCTTTGGTCGGTAGACTGCCACGTTCTGCTTCACAGCAGATGGCAGCTCCAACTAAAGAGCTTTTTGCAATTCAATTAAGAAGTAACGGTTTGCGCGTATTTTTGTGCGGATTGTTCAAGCTGCTCATCGGTCAGAACCCCAGCACCATACTGCACGAAATAAGGGAGCAATTTGACACCAACCAAGTGGCTTGTAGCTTCAAGAGGTCTCAACAGCTCTTCGATTGTGTATCTGTTCCGTCCGTCATGTTGATAGTTTTCTTCTACACTGGCAGCAGACAGAGCAATCAGCAACTCTTTGCCCTCCAATTTGCCACCTTCGCTTCCAAAAGCCCAGCCGTAAGTCAGAACCTCATCTTCCCATTTTTTCAACAAGGAAGGGGTACTATACCAGTAAAACGGGAACTGTAGTACGATACGATCATGCTTCTCCAGCAGTTCCTGCTCTTGAGCTACATTGATTTTCTCATCAGGGTATACTTCATACAGGTTATGAACGGTTACACCCGATTGCTTTTTGAGCTCCTGGACCCATCTTTTGTTAACGCGGGACTCCGCAAGATTAGGGTGGGTTACAATAACAAGTGTTGACATATGAAAACCATCTCCTTTAACTTATTTTATGTAAGTAAATTACGTTATTATTTGTAACTATTATAGTTTCAACTTATATCCTTGTCAAATGGCTTGTCTCTTAAAAAATGAAATCCCCGGCAAGCGAGTACCGGAGAAGTCATCCTGCGTTGTATTCTCTGTCGACTTAAGCGATATGATTGAGCGAAACTATCTTATTCTTGCCAGAACGTTTGGCTTGATATAGATAGTCGTCCGCTTCCTGAAAGAACGAATCTTTGTTCATTTCTTCTGAATAGCTTTTCAGTCCAATGCTTACGGTTACAGAAATTTTTTGCTTTTTTTCATGAAAGATCATGTTTTCCACTTCATGCCGGATGTTTTCGGCGATTTGATAAGCTTCTTCAAAAGTATGCTCAAACATCAGGATGGCGAATTCCTCACCACCATAGCGGGCCGCAATATCATTAGCTGTAATCTGCTCTGTAATGATTAGCGAAATGCTCTCCAAAATTTTATCTCCGAACTGGTGCCCATAAGTGTCGTTAATTTTCTTGAAATTGTCAATATCCAATAACGCGAGATGGATAATGGCACCTTGCTCGGCATATTCGAGTGCTTTTTCATAGAAATTCTGAAAGGACAAATGATTATAGAGCTTGGTTAACCCGTCGGTCATCGACATTTTGCTTATAATCGCATTACTAATCATTAATTCCTGGTGAGCACGCTGTGTTTTATACAAATCCAGCAGCAGGTCACGGCCGCTTGCCTGAACAATAATGGCAATAAAAGTGGACATAATCAAAAAGATCGGAATCGATACAATATCAAAGGCCGACAAGTAGCTGCGGAACGAATCATCCACTGCCAGCAAAAGAAAAAAGACTCCAACTTGCAAAACAAAGGAAAACCATATTAGGCGACGATTGAAGAACAGGATGGATGAGAAAATAGGCAACAAGCACAACGCCGTGATAATCCGAATATCGTAGTTTAAACGAATGATGGTCCAGCAAATGACTGTGCTTGCCATAAATAGGATTACAAATGAGTATCTGTTGTATTTATAATGAACCAGCTCTGCAAGCAGGTTGGAACCACACATGATCATTGTCGGAACAATAAGAGTTTCAACGTAAAATTCATATGGTGTAGCATCATAATTCAAAAATAAATAGCAACCGAGCTGCGCAATAAAATGTACGGCTATAATCATCCAGTATAATAAAAACATCCTCCGTACCCAGCGAGCTTCCTTTAACTTATAATCGGTTGTTTGAGTAAGCCGTGTTGTCTTATTCATGATGTCACCACACTTAATGTATCTTTAGCCATTCTCGTATTATAAGATACTATGTGACGAAGTTGAAGCTAATTTTTTAAGGGTTAATGTACTTGTCAACCCAGCAACACTTTAACCTGATGGATAGCACCATCTCCTGCAACCGGCAGAACATTGTCCGTAAGGACAGTACCATCTAGTGTGACTGTTGCTACACCCTTGGATATATGTTGTGGATTCGTGATTTGGATCACGTAGGTATCGCCACGGAAGACGCGAGTGATTGTAAATTCGTCCCAGGCGGCAGGGATACACGGATCAATACGCAGACCATCCCATTCCGGCTGAATACCAAGAATAGACTGGGTAATGGCTACAAAGTTCCACGCCGCTGTGCCGGTCAGCCAGGAATTTTTGGCTTCGCCTTCACGAACGGCATCCTTACCCGCAATCATTTGCGCATATACATACGGCTCGGTGCGGTGAATGTCGCTGATGTCCTCCAGATAAGCTGGCGCAATTTTGCTATACAGCTCAAATGCACGATCTCCACGGCCAACCACGGCCTCCGCCATCATGATCCACGGGTTATTGTGGCAGAAGATGCCCGCATTTTCCTTGTAACCTGGAGGATAAGAGGATATTTCACCCAGATTGATGTAATAGCGGGAATAAGGCGGATGTTGTAGCACAATGCCATAGGGTGTCTCCAGCCGATCCCGTGTAGAGTCGAGAGCTTTTTGAGCCAGACCTTCCTCAACTCCGATCCCGGCCATCACGCAAAAACCCTGCGGCTCAATGAAAATTTGGCCTTCCTCACAATCCTTGCTGCCGACTTTGTTCCCATAGTGGTCGTAAGCGCGCAGAAACCATTCCCCATCAAAGCCATGCTCTAGCGTGGCTGTCCGCATCCGATCCACATGGGCTTGGGCCGTAGCAGCTTCCTCATCTAATCCTCTGCGCTTGCACAGCTCGATAAAATCCGGTCCTGTATATACGAAGAGTCCGGCGATGAATACCGATTCCGCTGTGCGGCCCTCCAAATTTTGTGTGGTCTGATAGGACTCATCTGGTGTGGCGGAAAAACAGTTCAGATTCAAACAGTCGTTCCAATCTGCCCGGCCAATCAGTGGAAGACCGTGCGGGCCGAGATTGTTAACCACATGATAAAAGGATCGCTTCAAATGCTCAAAAAGGGTAGCGGTGTGCTCTGCATTTCCGTCGAAAGGCACCTCTTCGTCCAATATGGCGAAGTCTCCCGTTTCTTTGATATACGCAGTGGTGCCAACAATGAGCCACAGCGGATCATCGTTGAAGCCTCCGCCGACCTCGTGGTTTCCTTTTTTGGTTAAAGGCTGGTACTGATGATAAGCCCCGCCGTTATCAAATTGAGTGGAGGCGATGTCGATAATCCGTTCCCGCGCCCGCTCCGGTATTTGGTGGACAAAACCAAGCAAATCCTGATTCGAATCCCGGAAACCCATTCCACGCCCGATGCCGGATTCGAAATACGAAGCGGAACGCGACATATTGAACGTAACCATACATTGATACGGGTTCCATATATTCACCATCCGGTTCAGCTTATCGTCGTGGCTCTGAATGGTGTACTTGGAGAGCAGATTGTTCCAATAGGCCCGCAGCTCACTCAAGGCTCGTTCAACCTCGGCTTCATCCGCGAATTGAGCAATCATGGCATGAGCCTGCTTTTTGTTAATCACGCCAGGAGATTCCCATTTTTCATCCTCCGGATTTTCCACATAACCAAGTATAAAGTTAAGACTCGTTTCTTCACCTGGCTTCAGCGTGATTTCGATGCAATGTGACCCTATAGGCGACCACCCGCTGGCAATAGAGTTCGAAGCTTGCCCGGCGGTGACGGTTTGCGGCTGATCCAGCCCGTTGTACAGTCCCAGAAAAGCTTCACGGTCTGTATCGAATCCTGCCAGCGGGCGATTGACAGAGAAGAAAGCATAGTGGTTGCGACGCTCACGATATTCCGTTTTATGATAGATGACGGAGTCCTGTATTTCGATCTCGCCCGTGTTCAGGTTGCGTTGAAAATTGGTCATATCGTCATAGGCGTTCCACAGACAAAATTCCACAAAAGAAAAGAGCTTGATCTTTTTAGTCTGAGCAGAGGTATTCTGAAGCTTGACCTGATGTATTTCTCCATCAAAGGACAGCGGTACAAAAGCCAACTGCGTCGCCCGGATACCGTTACGTTCACCCATAATTGAAGTATAGCCAAGCCCGTGTCGGCACTCATACCGATCCAGCTCCCGTTTGACCGGCATCCAGCCTGGTGTCCAGTAATCCCCGTCATCATGAATATAAAAATAGCGGCCGCCGTTATCGACAGGAATATTGTTGTATCGGTATCTTGTTAGGCGACGTAAGCGCGCATCCCGGTAAAATGCATAGCCACCGCCTGTATTGGAGATCAGTCCAAAAAATCGTTCGTTGCCTAAATAATTGATCCAGGGATATGGGGTTTGAGGGGTGTGGATGACATATTCTTGTTTAGCATCATCGAAGAAACCGTACTTCATGGCGCAGAACTCCTCTCGAATTTAAAGAAATACAACCAAACACATTATTATATTCAAAAATGAAGTTGTTCTTCCTAAAAGAAGCGGTTTCCTTCCCTGATGCAAAAGATGCTTGATTTCCCCGACCTTGTTGCTTGAATTTGCAAAATATTTGAAATGGGTAAATATACCTTTTTATGCTAAAATGAAAGAGTTAGGACTCAGCATGGCAGGAGGTTGCAAGGATGACACCCATCACATTGTTTTTCATTCCATATGCAGGTGGATCGGCCTCGGTCAGCTTCAAATGGAAAAAGTTGCTACTTCCGCAGATTAAGCTTGTTCCGTTGGAGCTGGCGGGTAGAGGTATTCGTTCCGGAGAGCCGTTAAAAGACAGCATTGAGGAAATGAGCGAGGATTTACTGCTCAAGATCAGTCAAGAGATAGCCCCCGGCGATCCTTATGCTATATACGGTCACAGCATGGGAACGATGATCGCATTCGAACTGTATTACAAGCTGGTGGCTGGTGGTTATGGCAAGCCAGCTCATTTGTTTGTATCTGGGGGACGGGCACCGCATGTCCCGAGAGATTTCCCGTGGGCCCATGATCTGCCCGCAGAGCAGTTCAGAACGTATTTGCAGCGATATGGTCAGCTTTCGGAGGCCATTTTTGACAATCGCGAATTGTACGACTATTTTATCCCAGTGCTAAGAGCAGACTTCAAAGCCGTTGAGACGTATGAGTACACGGCCCCAGCCGGACCTTTGAAGTGTTCGGTCACAGCCTTGACAGGGCTGGCCGATAGCACGATGACCTTGCAGGATGCAGAGGCGTGGGGACAGCGTACGGATCAGAATTTTCGAATTTTCACCTTTGATGGAGGTCACTTTTTTATTCATGACGAGGTGGAGCAGATTACGCAAATCATTAATGAGACTTTGGAACGCAGTGCTGTGACAAGCAGAACGCAACATTAAAAAGAAGAGGTGATTTCAGTGACAGTAGGCGTATTGGCGCATTTGTTTGGCAAGTTGCCTTATCGCGAGTTGGCTGCAAAGGTAGGCGCAGCGGGCTTTACTCATGTTCAACTGGCTCCGTGGAGAGCGATCAGTGATGTGGACTTTAACAAGCCGGGCAGGTTCAGCCCGGGATTGGCACGGTCTATCGCGGAGGAATTCCGTAAGCACGGAGTATCCATATCGGTTCTTGGGTGCTATTTGCATTTTTTTGAACAGGATGAGGAGCTGCTGCGTGAAAATATAGAGCGCTTTAAAGAGTTGATCCGATACGCGAGCCTGTTAGGGGCGCCGATGGTGGCTGCCGAAGTCGGACGTAATGAAGATGGCAGCGCATACACGGAACGAGACTGGAAGGTTGTAAGGGAAGTCGTGCGTGAATTAGCCGACGAGGCGGAAAAATGGGGCGTATTCGTCGGATTGGAAGCCGCTAACGATCATTTGGTCGGAACGGCGGTAGAACTAGCTACCTTGCTGGAGGAAGTACCGTCATCCCAGATCGGTGTAGTGATTGATCCGGGCAATCTGCTAAAAACGGAAAATCTGGCACGGCAGGATGAGGTTATCCGCGAAGCGTTCCAATTACTAGGACCTCGAATTATAGCGGCCCATGCCAAAGACCGGCGTTTGTCATCGACAGGTGAGATCGAGACCGTACCGCCGGGTTTTGGTGACATGAACTATGGCTTGTACATGGAACTGCTGGAACAGTATAAGCCAGGGGTTCACATTATTATGGAAGCCGCGCAGGAGCACCAGATGGCTGAATCCAAACGCTACATCGAGGGTCATCGGTTAGCGGCTCAGAAGGTGCAAGAAGTACAGACGAAATCATAGTATTCTTTCATATTCGGGAAATGCTCAGGAGACTTGGAAGCGTCTACTTTTCCAAGTCTCTTTTCTTTAGCTATGTTTAATCTTGTATAACCGCCACAATCACAAGCACCCAGCTTGTCAAGAAAGCCACCCCGCCAATCGGGGTAATCGCTCCGAGCTTCTTCAGACCGGACAAGCTAAGGGCATACAAACTGCCGGAGAACAGGAGAATACCTGCTAGCATTACCCAGCCTGCGGTAACAATCAGAGAAGAATGGACCCAATTTCCTGCAACTACTCCGAGCAGAATCAAGCCCAAGCCATGAGCAATATGATATTGGATACCTGTCTGGAATATGCTCATCATGTCTGCGGAAAGTCTTTTTTTCAAAGCATGTGCTCCGAATGCTCCCAGAACTACAGCTAAAAACATCATTATACAACCAAGCAATAGCAAAACTTTCATGTTTTAACGCCTCCCTGTAAAATAGTACCGATTCCAATGGGATTCGTCAATTTTCGTTGTGAAGCTCTAAATATATAGAATTTTTCGACTCTCATTTGATGTCTAATGTGGTATATTTTTTCCAGGGCCAATGCGAAGCATTTGGAGCTATAGACAGCGTGTCCTCCACCTTTTTTATGGGAAAGCGAGGTGATGATGCTGTCTTTTTGTGTTGTCGTTTCTCGAAATAAAATCTTATGTAAAGTCAAAATTGATAATGGAGAGGGTGAATGCAAAAGTGATTAGTAAAAAATCCGTGTTCAAGAAATCTGTCTCTATGGTTATGTCAGCAATTTTGGTACTTCCTTTATCCATAGGCTTATTTCAGGCCGAACCCAACCGTGCATCAGCTGCAACGCCAGAATCGACACGCTTTCTTCAATTGTATAAACAGCTGAAGGACCCGGCTAGTGGATATTTCTCAAAAGAAGGTATCCCTTATCATTCCGTTGAAACACTCTTGAGTGAAGCTCCAGACTACGGGCACCTAACGACCTCGGAAGCCTACAGTTACTGGATGTGGCTGGAGGTACTGTATGGTAACTATACTGGGGATTGGGGACATCTGGAATCCGCATGGGACAACATGGAGAAATACATCATTCCAGGTAAGGAAGAGCAGCCGACAATGAGTAACTACAACCCGAACAGCCCTGCTACTTATGCCGCAGAATACTCGCAGCCGGATCTGTACCCAAGCCGTCTGAGTGATCAGTATAGTGCTGGCAAAGATCCGCTGGATTCCGAGCTGAAGGCAACCTATGGCAATAATCAGACTTATCTGATGCACTGGCTGCTGGACGTGGATAATTGGTACGGCTTCGGCAATCTGCTGAATCCGTCGCATACAGCAACCTATGTGAACACTTTCCAGCGTGGGGAACAGGAATCGGTATGGGAGGCTATACCGCATCCATCGCAGGATAATCATAAGTTTGGCAAGTCTAATGAGGGCTTTATGAGCCTGTTCACCAAGGAAAATAATGCCCCGGCACAGCAATGGCGCTACACGAATGCTACTGATGCGGACGCACGGGCAGTCCAAGCGATGTACTGGGCTAAGGAATTGGGTTATGATAATTCTGTATATTTGGATAAAGCCAAAAAGATGGGAGACTACTTGCGTTACGGCATGTACGATAAGTACTTCCAAAAAGCAGGAAGCGCTTCCAAAGGAAGTCCGATTGCTGGTACGGGCAAGGATGCCAGTTTTTACCTGATGGCATGGTATACGGCTTGGGGAGGCGGACTTGGCCAAAGCGGCAACTGGGCTTGGCGGATTGGCGCCAGCCATGCGCATCAGGGCTACCAAAATGTCGTCGCAGCGTATGCTCTGTCTGATAAAGACGGTGGATTAATACCGAATTCGCCAACGGCGGGACAGGACTGGGCGACCTCGCTGAAGCGCCAACTGGAATTTTATACGTGGCTGCAATCCGATGAGGGAGCCATTGCAGGTGGAGCAACGAATAGCTGGGATGGTGCCTACAAGGCGTATCCGTCTGGCACAAGCACCTTCTATGGAATGGCTTATACAGGCGCTCCTGTATACCAAGATCCACCGTCCAACAATTGGTTCGGAATGCAGGCTTGGCCGGTCGAGCGGGTTGCCGAGCTGTACTACATTTTAGCCAAGAAGGGGGATACTTCGTCCGAGCAATTTAAAATGGCTAAACAAGTGACGGAAAACTGGATAGCATGGTCCAAGAGCTATGTATTTGCCAACGAACGGCCTGTGACTGACGCGCAGGGCTATTATTTGGATGCTCAGGGCAAGCGTATTCTAGGTGGCAAAAATCCGAAAGTGGCTACTACAGCAGCTAAAGGCGAGTTCTGGTTGCCGAGCGATCTGGAATGGAGCGGAAAGCCTGATACCTGGAGCGGATTTGCCAATCATAAAGGGAATACCAGTCTTCATGTGGTAACAAAGAAACCGGTGCAGGATGCAGGAGTGCTAGGCAGCTATGCTAAGGCACTTACTTTCTTTGCTGCTGGAACAAAAGCTGAAAAAGGAGACTATTCCGAATTAGGCAAGGAAGCTAAGGATCTGTCTAAAGCTTTACTTGATGCTGCATGGAGTTATAACGATGGTATAGGTATTACAACGAAGGAAGCACGCGAGGAGTATTATCGTTATTTCAGTAAAGAAGTGTATATTCCGAACGGCTGGAGCGGTAAAACTGGACAAGGTAACACGATCCCTGGCAAAGATGCTACCCCGTCTGATCCGTCGAAGGGCGGTAATGGTACGTATTCCACCTATAGCGATATTCGTCCTAATATCACTAAAGATCCGCAGTGGTCTTATCTTAAAGACAAATACACGACTTCCTGGAACAGCCAGACCCAAAAATGGGATAAAGGAGCTCCGCAATTTACCTATCATCGTTTCTGGGCCCAAGTGGATATGGCAACGGCTTATGCCGAGTATGACCGTCTTATTAACGGTAGTGGACCAACCGAGCCGACAGCTCCCAAAGCTCCGGCAAATGTGAAAGCAAGTGCCGGGGATGCTCAGGTCACACTGAGCTGGAGCAAAGCGACGGGGGTGGACAACTATACCATCAAGCGCTCCACAACCAGTGGAGGACCTTATACCACGGTAGCAACGGTAACGGATAGCACTTACAAGGATACAGGTGTGGTGAATGAAACCACCTATTATTATGTAGCGAATGCGACCAACTCCTTGGGAACCAGCCCGGATTCCGCCGAGGTCAGTGCCAAGCCTACGGCAGCAGCCATTCCGGCAACGGGAGATGTGGTTGCCCAATACCGCGTGGGCGACACGAACCCGGGAGATAACCAGATTCGGCCACTATTCCGTATTGTAAACAAGGGTAAAGAAACTGTTGATCTGAAGAATGTCAAGCTGCGGTACTATTATACTGTAGATGGCGACAAGTCACAGGAATTCCATTGTGACTATGCACAGTTCGGCAGCGGCAACGTTCAGGGACGCTTTGTGAAACTGGATAAAGCCGTTACAGGCGCAGATTATTATCTGGAAATTTCCTTTGGAGCTGGTGCAGGGAGTCTGGCAGCAGGGGCAAACACAGGGGATATTCAGATTCGTATGAACAAGACGGACTGGAGCAACTATAACGAAAGTGATGATTTTTCCTATGATGCGACCAAAACGTCTTATGCAGATTGGGACAAAACGCCTCTGTATGTGAACGACCAACGTGTATGGGGGCTGGAGCCTTGAATGTAAAATAATCTTGAATGATACGGGCGCAATGCGAGGGTGCTAAAACTCACATTGCGCTCGTTTTTATGATTGATTTCGTGGTACACTAAGATCGCTACATCATTACATAATGACCGAGGTGACCTGAGACATGAAAGACAATTTGGCACAGGCTCTAAATGAGCAAATGAATTTTGAATTTTACTCCGCTCACGTATATCTGGCGATGGCTGCTTATTGCTCCGGCGAAAGTCTGGATGGGTTTGCAAACTTTTTCCTGGTACAAGCTGAAGAGGAACGGTTTCATGCGATGAAGCTATACAAATATATTAATGATCGCAGAGGGCGAGCTACTTTGGCGGCATTACCAGAGCCTAAAAATAGCTACGATTCCATGTTGGACGTATTTGAGCACGGCTACAAGCATGAGCAGCAAAATACGCAGAAATTTTATCATTTGGCTGACTTGGCGCTGGACGGACGTGAGCATGCGACGATCCATTTCCTGAAATGGTTTATTGATGAGCAAGTCGAAGAGGAAGCTCTGTTCGACAATGTAATTCAGAAGCTCAAACGGATTGAAAGGGATAGTAACGCTTTTTACATGCTGGACAGTGAGTTTGCCAAACGTAGTTTTACAGCTCCTGCGGAATAAAGAACATGCGGATTTCGTCTGAATGCTAAGGATATGGCTGGCATGCTATGAGACGAGGAATTAGAAAAGCCCGGTTTTCGGGCTTTTTTTGCGTTTTTTTATGATCAGGCCCAGCTTGACACATTAGCAGATTCAAGGATATTATAGATATAATAAATCTTTAATATCCGCTTAAAGGAGGTGAGCATCATGATTTACGATTGTGCTATTATTGGCGGAGGACCCGCCGGATTGAATGCAGCCCTTGTGCTTGGCCGGGCAAGACGAAGTGTGGCTTTGATCGACAACAACCAGCCCAGAAATGCCGTTACGCATGCGTCGCACGGCTTTATTACAAGAGACGGTGTAACACCGGCCGAGTTCCGTCGTGTTGCTTATGAGGAAGTACTGCGCTATCCGTCTGTTGCTCATCTGCAAACCGAGGTGGTTTCGATTGACAAAGCTGAATCCGGATTTGAGGTGCTTGATTCGTCAGGCCTTCGCGTTCAAGCGCGAAAACTGATTTTGGCGACGGGCGTAAAGGAGATATTTCCCGAGATCGAAGGCTTGTATCCACTATACGGAAAAAGCTTGTTTAATTGCCCCTATTGCGACGGCTGGGAGCTACGGGATCAACCGCTTGTCGTTGTGTCGGAATCTCCGGGTATCTATCATACGGCCAAATTACTCCTTAATTGGAGCAAGGATGTGGTCGTCTGCACGAACGGCCACGATACCCTGTCAGACGAGCAAAAAAAATGGCTTCAATCAAAGGGAATTGTAGTGATGGAGCAGCCAGTTGCGGCTTTCATCGGCCACAATGGACAGCTTGAGCATGTTCGCTTTACGGATGGAGCTCAAGTCTCGAGGGCTGGTGGTTTCGTGGCTCCCAAATTTGTGCAAAGTGCACCGTTTGGAGAACGTTTGGGCTGCGAAAAGCTGGAGTCGGGCGGGATCAAGACGGATGAATCAGGAAGAACCTCGATACCTGGTGTATACGCCGCCGGGGATTCTTCATACTTTATGCCTTCCCAATTGATTTTGCCGCAGCCGACGGCAGCCGAACCGGTATGTGTGTTAACATGGATTTGACGGAAGAAGATTTTGAATAACTGTCATGATGATCATGATTGTTTCTTCAAAAATCTGCTAATCTGTGATCACTTTCGTCAGGTTATCGTTATTTTAAATATGCTTATAGAAAAAATTAATTTGCTGCTGGATTGTGAGCATGCTACAGTTATTTTATCTTTTATTCCTGATTAAGTAGATAGGATTAATGATTTTATACAAGGGAGGCGGGTTCACATGAGCGAAATCTATCGTCTGGCACAACAGGAAGATGCGGAGAGATTGCAGTACGTGACTTACGAGGCGTACGAAACGATTCGGCAGTTGGAGCTTAAATGGCCTGCCGCTCAGGCAGATATTCCTCTCATTCAGGAAAACATTAAAAATAATGACTGCTACGTGCTGGAAGTCGATGGCGTAATTCAGGCTACAGTTAGCCATCTCAAAAATAGAGCTCTAAATTTTATAACGGATCTACCATTTGTCATGTGGTTTGCCGTCAACCCGGCTGCCCAGGGCAAAGGTTACGGTCGCAAGCTGCTGAACTGGGTAGAGCAGACTATTATCCGTGATCAGGTGGGAGCTCCTGCCGTTACGCTGGCAACAGCCGAAAAGCATCCCTATCTGCTGTCTATGTATGAGCGTTGGGGATATGAGCGTATTCATGCGTTTGACCATGGTACAGGAGACGGAACGATGCATTTGCTGCGTAAAATTGTGAATCCCGAATTATTTGAAACGTATATTCGTGAAAAAAACGAAGCCGAGACCGCTAACCGCAATTAGACGCGATCACCGGGACTGGACGAAGCCGATTCGTTCTCCGAAAGGGGTTTTCATGGAATGAAGTTTGTGTTATTCAGCCTGATGGCTAATCTGCCCAATGCGATTACCGGAGAAACCTGGAGCTCGCAGCAAAAATTCCAAAATGTAATCAAGCAGGCTGTTCTCGCAGAGGAGCTTGGTTTTGATGGATACGGTGTGGGGGAGCGGCATGGTGCGCCTTTTCTGTCATCCTCACCTCCGTTGGTGCTGACTGCTATTGCGGCGAGAACCGCACGGATTCGTCTGCTGACCATGGTGACGGTGCTTAGCGTGCTGGACCCGGTACGCGTGGCAGAAGACTATGCGACATTGGATCATTTATCAGGCGGGAGATTAGAGATTATTATTGGTAAAGGTAATGATCCGCGCCATTATCCGTTGTTTGGAATTATGGAGGAAGAACAGTGGGACTCGCTTGCCGAGCGCTATCGTTTGCTCAAACGGCTGTGGAGCGAGGAGGAGGTTACGTGGGAAGGTAGCTATCGGCCACCGTTGCATCAAGTCACGACACAGCCGCGTCCATATCAGCAGCAGATTCCGATATGGCACGGGAGTGCTTCCAGTACACTATCGACCGAACTGGCAGCGCAATACGGGGAGCCCATATTTTCCTCGAATTCTTTCCATCCACAGGCCAAGTATAAAGCGCTTATTGATCATTACCGCGAACGGCTTGCCCATTACGGGCATGATCCGTCTCAGGCCGTGATTGGTGCCGGGGCAGGAAGTCTGTACTTGGCGGATACGGATGAGGAAGCGATTCGGCGGTATCGTCCTTATTATGATGCCTACCACTCGACAGCGGCAGCTCAGCACAATCAGTCGCCCTTCACGAGCCTGGAGGATAATATTCGTAACGGTCCTGTTCTGATCGGCTCTGCGGAGAGCGTTCTTGAGAAAATACGGAACTATCATACTGCGTTCGGTCACCAGGTACTCAGTATCAGCGTGGACGGGCTGGGTGAGCAGGAGCAGCTCGAACAGCTACATCGGTTTAGCGAGGATATCATGCCGGTGCTACGGCGGGAAATTCCGAGCACGATTTGGCAGCATGGGCCGAATCTTGATGACGGAAGCAGGTCTATTGCCGTCGTAAAAGATGATACGCCACCCGTATCTCCTATTTTTCAGCTATAGTTGTTGACTTCATGAAAGCATCTGCTGTATGGTGCTTTTAGGTCCGTTGTGACCAAGGGATAAAGTTTTAGTGTTGTAATATGTATAAATCAGTTCCACATAATTACTTTTTATGAAAATAGAAAATACTCACAAACTTAATCGGATTAATATATTTTGAATCTTGTAGGGATCCGATGATTTGAGGAGGAATTTTTTTGAGCGACCCGCAATCCAGTATAACTAAACGCCATATAACAGCGGAGGATTTATATCAACTTCGGTGGGTCAGCGATCCTGCTGTCCATCCCGGCAACGGTGCAGTCGCTTACGTAGAGCAGTATATTAATGAAGACCGGACAGACTATAATTCTGACATCTGGCTTTTGCCATCAGAAAACTCCGAGCCGTTGCCCTTCACATACGGGCCGAAAGATGAATCACCCGTCTGGTCGCCTGACGGATCACAGCTTGCTTTTCTCCGTACACTGGAAGGTAACCGTCAGGTATGGATCATTCCAGCATGCGGAGGAGAGGCTCGGCAGCTTACATGGGCAGAGAAAGGCGTTCATTCATTGGCTTGGTCACCGGACGGAGCCTACATATCCTTTATCGCAAAAACCGCAGAGAGTCTGTCATCCCCGACATCCGACACTGGAAAACAGGAGGTACATAGACTTCAAACAGTCGAACACGGTCAGATCGGTACATCCAAACAGGGTGTGAAATCAACCCATCCTCCTTTATCCGCTAGTGCAAAGTCTAACGTGCAACCGAAAGGACAGGTCGTTAACCGAACAAAAGCCAAGTCCGATGGCTACGGGCTGTGGGATGATACGCGTAATCACTTATATGTGACTGATCTAAATTCAGGGGACACCGTCCAACTGACGTTCGGCGCGTACGATGTGGCTGAACCTGTCTGGTCGCCGGATGGCAAGCTTATTTTATTCGTGGCCAGAATAGCGGAGCAGGCAGAAGAGGACACGGATTTACGCAAGCAGAATGATTTGTTTACGATAGCTCCTGTTATTTCAAAAGGAGGTACGGCAACACTACGTAAGATAACCCGGTCCCAGCTGCAAATCGAGAGTGCTGCATACTCTCCCGATGGTTCAACGATTGCTTTTTACGGACATGATCGACATGCTAAAGGCGCGACCCAGACCAGATTATACATCCTCCCTTCGAGTGGTGGATCGGCAGTATGCGTTAGTGAAACGCTGGACGCTCACCTCGGTAACGCAGGTATGAGCGATATGCGCTCACACCTGCGTATAGGACCGCCACGCTTCAGTGCGGACGGTCAATCCCTATTTACGCTTGTAACCCGTGAAGGAAATGTGCATATATATCAGTTTGCACTGGATGGAACCTTTACGGTTTTGACGCAGGGAGACAGAGAAATTTACCAATTTACGCTCACTCCGAACGAGCAGCATATTATTGCAGCTTCAACTCATGTAGCATTGCCGGGCGATTTGTTTCGAATTACGATCCCTTCTGGGACAGAGGAACGGCTGACGCAGGTGAATGACTCGCTGTTTGAAGAGATCGAGCTAAGTGTGCCTGAGAGCTTTTGGACTGAGGTCGAGAATGGTCGGCAGGTTCAGGGGTGGGTGATGAAGCCTGTCGGTTTTGAGGAGGGAGTAACTTATCCCGCTATTTTGGAAATCCATGGCGGTCCCCATGCGATGTATTCCAACTCTTTTTTTCATGAGTTTCAGTTGCTAGCAGCGCAGGGATATGCGGTCATTTACACCAATCCGGGAGGAAGCCGAGGGTATGGCCAGTCTTTTACCAATGTCGTTCTTGGCGACTACGGCGGACGAGATTACACGGACCTGCTGAGTGCGGTAGATGAGGCCATTCGTCAGTTTTCATTCATTCATCCAGAACGGCTAGGTGTTACAGGGGGGAGCTACGGGGGCTTTATGACCAACTGGATTGTCGGTCACACTGACCGTTTCCGTGCAGCCGTGACCCAGCGCTCTATATCCAACTGGCTATCGATGTATGGAGTGAGCGACATTGGCTACTCATTTACAGAAGACGAGGTAGGCGGTAATCCGTGGGACGATTTCGAAGTCTTGTGGAGGCAATCCCCACTGGCATATGTTAACCAAATAAATACACCACTGCTTATTTTGCACGGGGAGCAGGATCTTCGTTGTCCCATTGAGCAGGGTGAGCAGCTATTTACAGCACTACGGCGATTGGGTAAATCCACGCAATTTGTCCGTTTTCCAGGCTCAAGCCACGAACTTTCACGAAAAGGGCATCCGCAGCTTCGTGTAGAACGACTGCAACGAATTACAAATTGGTTTGTCAAGCACCAGATATAGCACAAAATCCGTTTCTTGCACTTACGACACAGAAATTTTTACAAAAATTCATTAAAAAATTACAAACAATGCCTGATTTTTAGACAAAAAAGGCATTGTTTGTGTGTATAATAGACTTATAGATTATAACGTCATACTTTAATTTACTTTTATGTTTATGATAACATAAAAACATTCATATATCGCATTTTTTTCTTATTAAAGGAATTTAAAAAAATATTGACATTTTTCGAGTCCATATTTATTATATAAATAAAATATTTCGCATTTAATGCTTATTTATGGAAAAAAACATCCTGTATGACCTCAGCAGTTTCTCATCACATTCATCTATGATGCTGAATTTTAGGTTCCAAACCTGAAATTCCAGTATACTCCAAGGTTTTTTACACTTCCAAGTCTACTCACACACCTGACTTTTGATCTCAGTCACACCACGAATGGAAACTTCATAACCAATTCACTTTTACAAGTCGATTACTGTTTTTTGGCAATCCGTTTTGTTGGTTTTTGCTGCATCTATTTCCAGATCTCCACATCTCGATATCTCCATACATATGTACATTAACACCTGAATCGTAAAAACATTTTTGTTTTTCCACATCTTTGTGGAGAGGAAAGGGGTTTGGTATGAATCGCATGGCTTTGGTTTTTCCGGGACAAGGATCTCAGTATGTAGGGATGGGAGCGACATGGCATAGCGATTTTACAGAAGCAGATCGCTTATTTGAAGAGGCTGCTGATATTTTGGGATATGATCTGAGAGCTTTATGCATGGCAGGCCCAATCACCCAACTATCCAGGACATTCCATACTCAACCTGCACTTCTTACGATCAGCGTCATTGCATTCCGGCGTTATATGCATGAAATCGGGATAATTCCGGAATTTTCAGCAGGTCATAGCCTGGGTGAATATTCAGCTCTGGTAAGTAGCGGTGTTCTATCCTTTGGCGACGCTTTACGACTGGTACAAGAGCGGGGACGCTTCATGGAAGCAGCCGCAGAGGCCGGTCTGGGCAGTATGATAGCCGTTCGCGGATCTGAGTTGAACGCCGTGGAAGAATTCTGTCGTCTGCACTCCACAGTCGATCAGCCTGCTGTCATTGCCTGTTACAATTCGCCTAATCAGTACGTCGTCTCTGGTCATCATACGTCGGTATCTGTGGTAGCTGGCGAGTTAGAACAGCGGGGGGCCCAAATTACTCGCTTGCAGGTCAGCGGTCCTTTTCATAGTCCGCTAATGCAGCATGCTGCGGACAGGCTGACTATCGAGCTGCAAAAATACACTTTCCACGAAGCACAGTGGCCCGTGATCTCCAATGTGACCGCTCAGCCATACCCTGATATCGACAGCATCCGCCAAGGGTTGATTTTACAAATGACTCACCCGGTTCGATGGATACAAACCATGCAATATATGGAAAATCATGGCGTGAAGCAGAGCATCGAGTTAGGTCCGCGAACGGTGCTGAAAAATTTGGCGAAGGAAATAAACACTACCATCGAAGTGCTGTCCTTGGACAGAGACTTGGACCGCATTGAACTGGAACGCCGTTTCTCAATCCGTGATTGGGTTGCCCGTTCCCTGTCACTGGCGGTGTCTACCCCCAATGCTAATTGGAATGAAGATGAGTATCGAAAGGGTGTTATTTTACCTGTTCGGAGACTGGAAGAATTACTGCGAAACTCAGAATCAGGCAGCAGTCCACCTCCTGCTTCTGAGCAAAGACAGGAAATACTGAGGTGTATTCGTCTGCTGTTGCAAACCAAACAGGTCTCCGAAGGAGAGCAGAAAGTAATGCTAGAGCAATTGAGGAGGGATCAGGATGGAGCAGTTTCAAACTTTAATTGAAGTCATTCAAGATCGCGCAAGCCGGGATGAGAACGGAATCACCTTTATTTCCGGTGATAAGCAAGAGGAATATATGTCCTACAGTAAACTTTTGGAGCAAGCATCACAGGTACTTCATGAATTACAGGAAAAAGGGATACAACCTGGCGATGAGCTGATCATGCAGATTGACGACAATCATACCTTTGTGAATGTATTTTGGGGCTGCCTGCTCGGTGGAATCATTCCTGTTCCTGTAAGCATAGGGAATAATGATGAGCATAAAATGAAGCTGTTTAAAATCTGGAATACACTCTCCAACCCTTATATGGTTGCGGATGACAAGGTATTGGAGCAGCTGGAAAAATACTCCCATCAGCACGAACTGCTGAATTCCTTTGAGCCTGTTAAAAAAGCAACTTTTTCAAGCCATGCATTCGACTATTCCAGTCAGAATAAAGGTGTAGTTCATGTATCCAAACCGGAGGATTTGGCTTTTATCCAATTTTCCTCAGGCTCTACAGGTGATCCCAAAGGGGTCATGCTGACACATGAAAATCTGGTTTACAATATTCGGGATATCGCAAATCAAACAGGCATGAGCTCCAAGGATACTTATCTGGGCTGGATGCCGCTTACGCATGATTTGGGATTGATTGCCTTTCATTTAACCTGTGTGATCGCTAATGCCAAGCAGCTGATTATGCCGACGGCGCTTTTTATCCGACGCCCGTCTTTATGGCTAAAAAAAGCATCGGAGCATAAGGTGACTCAAATGTGCTCTCCCAATTTCGGATATAAATTTTTTCTCGATCAGTACAAACCTGAAACAGCAGCTAACTGGAATTTGTCGAGCATACGTATGATTTTAAATGGAGCTGAGCCCGTATCTGTGGAGCTTTGTCATGTGTTTATGGATGCAATGAGTGTTCACGGTTTGAATAAAAATGCGATGTTCCCTGTCTACGGATTGGCAGAGGCGAGCGTGGGTGTTTCCTCTCCATATCTGGACAAAGATACCTTTATCCCTATTCATTTGAATCGGCAGCAGTTACACGTAGGTGAACCCATAGAAGAAGTGGACAAGTCCGACAAGCGGTGTCTTACTTTTGTGGATTTGGGGTATCCGTTGGCCAGTACCTCTGTCCGCATTTGCGATGAACAAAATCAGGTGCTCGAAGATGGGGTGATTGGACACACACAGATCCGCGGCAAAAATGTGACATCCGGATACTATAACAATCCAGAGGCTACCGCGAAGGTCAAAACTGAGGATGGCTGGCTTATCACCGGAGATTTAGGGTTTACGCGGAACGGCCGCCTGACGATTACCGGTAGAGCCAAGGATATCATTTTCGTGAACGGACAGAACGTCTACCCGCATGACATTGAGAGGATTGCCGAGGAACTGGATGGCGTGGATCTCGGGAAAGTAGCGGTGTGCGGTGTCCATGATGCGCAAACCAGGCAGGATCGCATTGTTGCCTTTGTGATGCACACGAAAAAGATAGAGCATTTTGTGCCGTTAGTTCAAAAGCTGAAAAGCCATCTGAACTACCGGGGAGGTTGGCATATTCAGGATGTAGTTCCGATTCGGCGTATCCCTAAAACAACCAGTGGAAAGGTTCAGCGCTTCAAATTAGCCCAGAGTTATGAGCAGGGTGAATTTGATGAAATATTGACATCACTGGCCGAGGCTACTCGAATCGCTCAAGTAGCTGAGCGTGCAGTCTTGCCTCAAGGAGAAATAGAACAAAAGCTGATTGGAATCTGCCAGGATATTCTAAATGTAAAGTCGATTGGAACGGATGACAGCTACTTTGATATTGGAGTGACTTCCTTGCAGCTCGTTCAAATTGTGGACCAGTTGGAGGATCAGTTAGGGATTCATATTGAGGTGACGGATTTCTTTTCCTATCCGACCATCGCCAAGCTGGCTGCGTATATCTCCAGTCAAAGCCTAAGCGGCGACGCGACTGCAACAACACAGCCCGAGGCCAAGGAGGAAGCGAATGACCGGGATATCGCCATCATCGGCATGTCCGGCAAGTTTCCTCAAGCGGATACACTAGAGCAGTTTTGGGCGAATGTGTCATCAGGGGCAGACAATATCGGTCCATACAGCGATGAAAGAAGAAAAGATGCCGAAGCTTTCATTTCCCGTCTGAATACGGAAGGACGGAATATGCAAATTGCAGAAGGCGGCTATCTGGACGAAGTAGACAAGTTCGATTACTCCTTCTTTAAACTGACTCCACGGGAAGCCTCGCTAATGGACCCGAATCAACGGTTATTTCTACAAACCGCCTGGAGCACGATTGAGGATGCGGGGTATGGCGGTAAGCAACTGGCAGGCCAAAAGGTCGGCGTGTATGTTGGCTTCTCCAAAACCAGCTTCGAATATGAGCGCTTGCTGTCCGAGGTGGAGCCAGGTGCGCTACCGAACTTTGCCATTGGTAATTTATCGTCCATTATTTCCAGCCGGATTGCATATTTGCTCGATTTAAAAGGCCCGGCGCTGACAATTGATACAGCATGCTCTTCCTCACTCGTAGCGGTACATCTGGCTTGCAAGTCCATCCTCAATGGAGACTGCGATATGGCACTGGCAGGTGGAGTGAAGACGATTTTGCTGCCGCTGAAAGCGGGTATAGGCATGGAGTCTTCCGATGATCGGGCACGAGCCTTCGATGACCAGTCGGACGGAACGGGCTGGGGCGAAGGAGTTGGAGCCGTTTTCCTGAAGCCGCTGCGCAAAGCAGAACAAGATGGCGATAATATTTTAGCCGTGATTAAGGGAAGTGCCATCAATCAGGATGGCAGCACGATTGGCATTTCCGCACCGAATGCGCTCGCTCAGGCGGAAGTAATTTCGCAGGCGTGGCGCGATGCACAGATTGATCCAGAAACGGTGAGCTATATCGAAGCGCATGGCACCGGGACCAAGCTGGGTGATCCGGTCGAGATTGACGGCATTACCAAGGCTTTCCGCAAACATACACAGCGCAAGCAGTTTGTGGCGATCAGCACAGTCAAAACGAATATCGGCCATTTATACGAAGCCGCCGGAATTGCGGGCTTGATCAAATCCGTACTATCTATGAAGCATCAACAGATTGCGCCGCTCGTTCATTTTCGCACGCCAAACCAGAAGATCCATTTTGAGGAATCCCCGGTATATGCCAATACGAAGCTGAGAGAATGGAAGACGGGCGGCTTCCCGAGAAGAAGCGGGCTGAGTTCCTTTGGATTCAGTGGGACAAACTGCCATGTGGTGCTGGAGGAATATATAGCAAAGACGGAATCAGATAAATCCTCCATGGGCAGCAACAATGGATCATCACCGCTGCTGCTGACCCTGTCAGCGCGGAGTGAATCCGCTTTGCGCGAGCTGGTCGGGCGGTACGCAGAACGGTTCGGACGCGCGGAAGGGCTCGTGATGCAGGATGTATGCTATACGGCTAACACGGGCAGAAGCCACCTGAATCACCGGATTGCAGTGACTGCCGCAGGAGCGGATGCGCTAAAAGCGAAGGTGCTTCAGTTGCACGAACAAGGCAGAGCCGTCGAAGGCGTATACATCGGGAAAGCGGATAGCACAGGTGGCGCAGAGACGGTCACTGGAAGTTTGGACACGTTGCAATCACTGGAACTACTGGCTGCCAAGTACGTGCAGGGAGCTCAAATAGATTGGGATGCCCTATATGCAGGCAAGCACTACAAAAAGGTTTCTTTGCCTACGTATCCATTCGAACGGAAAAGATGCTGGATTAATGTGCCCGAACAGGTTCGAACGGAACAGAAGGCACCCATTCATGAAAACTCAACAGTAAAGGAGTCTGAAATTATGGGGAACGAGTATTCGACGTCAGCATTGGTTACCGATCAGCACAAATCATCTATCCTTCAAAAGTTAGCGAAAATGATCGGTAACGTGTCCCAGCTCAGTCTGGAGGAGCTGGAGCCACAAACACATTTTCTGGAGCTTGGGCTGGATTCCATTAATTTGTCTCAGGTTCGCCACAGTATCAAGGATACCTTCGGACTGGACGTTCCGATGAACGAATTTTTCGAATCGTTAACCACGCTGGAGCTGTTAGCCAGCTACGTAGCCGAGCGGGTGAGCATTTCCACTTCCGCTGAAATCCCGGTTCATGCTGTGGAAAACCGTTCGGAAACAACTCTGAATCAGGTTGATCATGCAGCTTCCCCGTTAACCCAACTGTCTCATGAATCCGGCGTTTCGGCTGCCGCATCCGTTTATGGTATAGGTACGACTGGGCAAACACGGGCTCAAAGTTTCCCAATCGCTACAGCTCCTGCGGGTGTAGAACGTATTTTGGAGCAACAGCTACATCTGATGTCACAGCAGCTCGATGTTCTCCGGCATCAGCCATCTGCATCCGTAATAGCTTCCGAGCCATTTAGCCCGGAATCCGGCGTGGTGCCATCAGCAAGTAGAGGAAGCGCGGAGACTATCCGTACCGAATCCAAGCAGGAAGTCGCGGCCGCATTAGCACCCGCTCCATCCGTACAGGCTGTTCCCAAGCAGACAGGCCATGAAGCCAAGCCGTTTACGCCTTATAAAAAGATGGATGTCAAAGCACGTGAATTGCTTTCGCTCCGTCAGGAACAACACCTGCAAGAGCTGATTGAACGCTACACCGCCCGTACGCGTAGCACCAAACAGTACACCCAGCAGTATCGCTCGGTATACGCCAATAACCGTAATGTGGCTGGCTTCCGACCTGTTTTGAAGGAAATGGTGTACCAAATCGTATCCCAGCGTGCAGACGGGTCTAAAATTTGGGATCTGGACGGCAATGAGTATGTTGATTTGACGATGGGCTTTGGCGTGAATCTGTTCGGACACAATCCTGCCTTTATTCGTGAAAAAATTGAGGAAGAGCTGAAGAACGGCATGTGCGTCGGCCCGATGTCCAACATGGCTGGGCAGGTCGCCAAGAAAATTTGCAAGATGACGGGCGTGGAACGGATTGCGCTGTACAATTCCGGCACGGAGGCCGTCATGGTCGCGCTCCGTTTGGCACGTGCTGCCACGGGACGGGCTAAAGTCGTCATTTTTGCTGGCTCGTATCACGGTACATTCGACGGGGTGCTGGCGCTGGGGAGCGCAGGTGACAACAAGGAGCACTCGACACCTCTCGCTCCAGGTATCTTGCAGCATATGGTGGACGATATCGTCGTGCTTCATTATGGAGCGGACGATTCCCTTGATTATATCCGCACCCATGCGCATGAGCTGGCGGCGGTTGTAGTGGAGCCGGTGCAAAGCCGCCGACCAGATTTTCAGCCTAAACCCTTTTTGCAGGACATTCGCCAGATTACGGAGCAGTCGGGTACTGCCTTCATTTTTGATGAAGTCATAACAGGCTTCCGGATTCAGCCGGGAGGGGCACAAGCCTGGTTTGGGGTGCAAGCCGACCTTGTGACTTACGGTAAAATCATTGGCGGCGGGCTGCCCATCGGCATCGTAGCTGGAAAAGCCGCCTTTATGAACGGGATCGACGGAGGTACGTGGAGCTTTGGGGACGATTCCTATCCACAGCATGAGCAGCAGCGGACCTTTGTCGCGGGAACCTTCTGCCATCATCCGCTGGCAATGGCTGCATCCTTAGCGGTGCTGGATCATTTGGAGAACAACGGCGAGCAGCTGCAAAATCGCCTGAACAGCCGCACCTCGTCGTTAGCAGCGGAGCTAAACAGCTATTTCACTGACGAACACGTACCTATGAAGGTCGTTCACTTTGGCTCCCTATTCCGCTTCGTGCTCAAAGGCGATCTGGAATTGTTCTTTTATCACATGCTGGATAAAGGCATCTATATCTGGGAGGGGCGAAACTGCTTCTTGTCCACTGCCCATACCGAGGAAGATATTGCGCGAATCGTACAAGCGGTCAAGGAAAGCGTGAACGAGCTGCGCAAAGGGGGATTTTTACCGGACCCGCCCCCGAATGGAAACGGCCCGGGTCCGGGCAAGCAACCTGTACCTGTAACCGTACCTCCAGAGGCTGAAGCAGGGGGCGTTCCAGAAACTGTTATTGCGCTGACTCCGGATCAAAAGCAGCTCTGGTTTGCCTCTGTCTCGGAACGAAGCAACTCACAATCTTTACACGAAACCGCCTTGTTGCGGTTTCGTGGTCCACTTCAACAGGAGGTGTTCAACCAGGCTGTCCAGACCATCGTGAACCGTCATGAAGCCTTACATACCTTTATGAGCGGCGATGGGGAAACTCAGGTGATCGCTCCTGTGATGAAAGTGGAAATCCCGCTTCATGATTTTACCAGTCATCACCCGGATGAACAGGAACAACATATCCGGGCATGGATGATCAAGGACAGCGAAACCCCGTTTGCCATGTTACCAGGGGAGCCGTTACTCCGGATTCATCTGCTGAAAATATCAGATGAGGAGCATCTGAGTGTCTTTACGTTCCATCATTTTATCGCGGATGGTTGGTCGATTGGTGTATTCATTCAGGAACTGGAACACATCTACTCTGCGCTTGTCCAACATGCTGACTACAATCTTCCCGATCCAGTACCTTTTCGGAATTACGTTGTTTGGCAGCAGGATCAATTGAAAGCAGGGAAAGAAGAGGCTCTTGCTTTTTGGTCAGCATTGCTGGAAAAGCAGCTGCCTGTCCTTAATCTGCCTTCTCCGGTGAGGGGTGTACAGATTCCGTCCTCCAAAGGAAGCAGACATACTGTAATTCTCGAAGCACCGCTCGTTAAACAATTGAGGTCCGCCAGCATAAAGCTCGGCAGTAGTCTTTTTATAACATTGTTATCTGCCTTTCAGATTTTTCTGCATCGCCTGACAGGGCAGCAGGAAGTAACGGTGGGGGTTCCCACCGCAGGACAATCCCATATGGACGCCTTCTCCCTGATCGGCAACTGTGTCAACTTGCTTCCGGTGATCAGCGAAGTGCGTCCTGATGCTACTTTTACAGAGCATGCCCAAATGGTCAAAAAGCGCATGAATGAACTGGACAGCTTCCAAAAGTACAGCTTTGCCGGACTCGCTCAGCTCGGGCTGAGGCATTTGCCTGTCATTAGCGCTGTATTCAATATGGATCGACCGATTCCTCGTTTCCAATTTCATGAACTGGAAGTGGAACTCATTGAGAATGAGGTATCATTCAGCAAATACGAGTTGTTTTTAAACGTGACAGAGACGCAGAAGCAATTACGTCTTGATTTCGACTACAATTCGGATCTTTTTCAGCAAAGCATCATCGAAGCATGGTCAGGATATTTTCTGAATCTGCTGCATTCCATTGTAGTGGAAGAAGGGGCTCGCGTTTCCGCGCTGTCTTTACTCCGTGCGTCGGAGAACGAACAGCTTCGAGCTGCATGGGCAGCAAATACCGATGCCAACGGAAACTATCTTTGCGTCCTTGATCCCTACAAGCATTTGGCACCTGTTGGGACAGCAGGGGAGGTGTATCAAGCCTCAGTAGCAGGCCTGTTGGGAACGACCCGGGAATGGGCATATGTGGAAAACGATGGCAAGCTGCGGCATATTGGAAATTTGAATCGGACCATCCACATTCGCGGACATCAGGTTAATCTGGAGCAGCTGGAGAAACACCTGCTGCACATTTTCCAATTGGAGTCCTGCGTCATTACACCGCAAACGGACGAAGCTGGAGAAGTCTCAAATATAACGGCCTATGTGGTGGCGAACGCATCGAAGCCATGGGAAGAAGACGCACTGAAAAAGGCCAGTATTGAGATTCTTCCAGATTATACGCAGCCCCGTTTTTGGATTCCTATGGATCATATTCCTCTTCTGCCGGATGGACAGCCGGATCTACAAGCTCTGCCAGAGCCGGGACAAGCAAGCGTATTCGCTAAAACAGACGCTGCTTCTGAGAACCACGGCGTAGAAGATCAGCTCGTGAACATTTGGAAGGACGTTCTGAATGTATTGGATATCAGCTATGATGACAACTTTTTTCAACTGGGCGGTGATTCGTTAAAAGCAACGGTCATTCTGTCGAGAGTCAATAAGGAATTGGGTGTACACATTCCACTCAGCCACATTTTTGAGCTGCAAACGATTGCTGAGCTGGCTACATATATTGCGGGTGGAACAAAGCAAACCTATGAACCGATTGTATCTGTGAAATCGCAAGCCTTCTATCCGGTATCTTCTTCCCAAAAGAGAATGTACGTGCTGGATCAGCTTGGAGGCGGAACGGCCTATCATGTACCCGGCCAGCTTTTCATAGAAGGAGATCTGGAGGTTTCCCGCTTTATTGAAGCCGTTAAGGAAGCTATTTTGCGGCATGAATCCTTTCGGACGTATTTCGATCTGGAAGACGGGGAAGTGGTGCAAAAAGTTCGGGACACGATTCCATTCGACATCCCGTATATCCGTATTTCCAAGGAAGAAGTCAAACAGGTCCGGGCCTTGTTTGTTCAGCCTTTTCATCTGGGAACAGCTCCTTTATTCCGCGCCGAATTGTACGAATTTATCGAAGGTGGCTTCATACTGCTAGTGGATATGCATCACATCGTGTCCGATGGTTTCTCCATGGCCGTGCTGCTGGATGAAATCATTCAACGGTATCAGGGCAGACAGCTAGCGAACATTCAGCTTCATTACAAGGACTTTGTTGCTTGGCAGAAGCAGCAGATCACTGACGGCGCATTACAAGCGCATGAATCATATTGGCTCCAGACCTTGAAGGGTGAGCTTCCTGTACTGAATATGCCTACGGACTTTTCACGTCCGCAAGCACAAAGCTTTGAAGGTGACAGCTTGACCGTCACATTGGAATCCAAACTTACCAACACACTCTACAAATTAGCCCGAGATACCGAATCTACGATCTTTATGGTACTTTTGGCAGCTTATAATGTCCTGCTGGGCAAATATTCCGGCCAAGAGGATATTATCGTGGGGACACCTGTTGCTGGAAGACGGCATGTGGATACGCAAGCAATGATTGGCATGTTCGTCAATACGCTGGTTCTTCGCAATCAGCCGCAACCTTCTTTAACGTTCCAATCCTTTTTGCAGGAGGTTAAGCAAAACTCGCTGCTGGCACTGGAACATCAGGAATACCCGTTTGATGAGCTTGTAGACAAGCTGGAACTGGTACGTGACGTAAGTCGAAACCCGGTGTTCGATACGATGTTCAGTCTGCAAAATGTCGGCACAGATGTTTTGGAAACGGGAGGCATTCGTTTTAAACCGGAAGAATTCAACGCGGGCATATCCAAGGTAGATTTTTCATTGCATGTGACCGAGGAAAAAGAACGTTTGTCCTTCACTTTAGAATATGGCACAAAGCTGTTTAAACAGGAGACGATCCGACGGCTGGGTGAGCATTTTGTGCGAATTCTGGAAACGGTGACGCAGGATGTCGGGGTGCGGTTGGCCGATATTACGGTCGTATCTGATGAAGAGAAGCAATTGCTGCTAACCGGATTTAACGATACCGTCGTACCTTTCCCGCACAATGAGACACTTCACGGGAAGTTTGAAAAGCAGGTCGTACAGACGCCGGATCATATAGCATTGGTGTTTGGAAATCAGCGTCTGACCTATCGGGAGCTAAATGAACGTGCTAACTCACTGGCACGGGTGCTTCAAGCGCAAGGTGTAGGACCCGATAAGCTGGTCGGTTTGATGGTACAGCGTTCGGCGGAAATGATCATCGGTCTGCTGGCTGTGCTAAAAGCGGGTGGTGCTTATGTGCCGATCGACCCTGAATATCCGTCAGCCCGTATTGAATATATGTTGAGTGACAGTGAGGCAGCCGTACTTCTGACCAGTCGTGATCTGGTAGGAGAACACCATTACAGCGCCAACACTTTGTTTATTGAAGATGAGGAAGTGTATCAAGGGGAAAAGACCAATCTGGAAACCACTGCTCAGCCGGAGCATCTGGCTTACGTTATCTATACTTCTGGCTCAACCGGAAATCCGAAAGGAGTTATGCTCCAGCATCGCTCGGTACTGAACTTTATTACAGGAATGCGTGAAGTGATCGATTTTGCGGCGGACAAAACGATTTTATCGCTAACTACCATTTCGTTCGATATTTTCGTATTGGAAACGATCCTGCCACTGCTGGGCGGAATGACCGTTTTGCTTGGCGACCGCCATCATCAGGTTGATCCTCAGACACTTGGAGAGCTGATTACTGCACATCACATTGACATGCTGCAAATGACGCCATCCCGACTGCAAATGCTGCTGAGTCATGAGGAAGGTTCCCGTGCGCTGCAAGGTGTACAGGAAATTATGGTTGGCGGAGAAGCGCTTCCGCCCAAGCTGCTGAAGGCATTGCAGAAATTGAACGGCCCCCGTATTTATAACATGTACGGACCTACAGAAACGACGGTTTGGTCGGCAGTGCAGGAACTTACAAATACCAAACAGATTGACATTGGACGCCCCATCGCGAACACGCAAATTTATGTCATTGATGCGCAGAACAGATTACAGCCTATTGGTGTGCCGGGCGAGCTATGCATCGCAGGAGAAGGTTTAGCCCGTGGCTATTGGAATCGTGCGGAACTGACGGCGGAAAAATTTGTGGATAATCCGTTTTCAACAGGAACACGAATGTACAAAACCGGGGACCTCGCTCGCTGGAAAGCGGATGGAAATCTGGAGTTTATCGGTCGAATCGACCATCAGGTGAAAGTACGTGGATTCCGGATCGAGCTGGGTGAGGTTGAAAATGCCTTGATTAGCCATTCTGCAATTCAAGAGGCAGTCGTCACTGTAAATCAAAGCAAAGATCATGAATCGGTACTGTGTGCCTACATTGTATTGCACACGGAAGAAACACCAAGCTTAACGGTAATTCATGAGCATGCCGCCAAATTGCTTCCATATTACTCAGTTCCGTCTTACTTTGTGTTTCTGGATCGAATACCGTTGACTCCAAATGGAAAAACCGACCGAAAAGCGTTGCCGGAGCCTGACGAGCTATTCCGACCGGATATTGACTATGTAGCGCCACGAAATGATGTGGAAGAAGCTTTAGCCAACGTATGGCAAGATGTTTTGAGACGCGATCAGGTGGGTATTCAGGATAACTTTTTCCTGCTCGGAGGCGACTCCATCAAAGCAGTTCAGGTCATCGCGCGCATGCGTCTTCACGGGTATTCACTGGATATCCGACATGTACTGGAGCATCCGTCCATTGAAATCCTGAGCTGCTATGCGGAAACACTGTCCCGTCCGATTGGGCAAGGCCCGGTAGATGGAGAGGCGCCACTGACCCCGATACAACGACATCTGATCGATTGGATCGAACGGCACCCATCCGAGGCACTTCCTGCCGCAACATCGGTACTGTTGTTAGCAAAGTCGGGCTTTGATGAGCAGCCATTGCGAGCCGCATTGAAGAAAATCGTGGAGCACCACGATGCTCTGCGCCTTGGCTTATTACGACAGGCTGACGGGGCGGTTACGCAAGCTCACAAAGGACTGAATGAGGAGTTAATCACTCTGGACGTGCTATCGCTTACGGGAACAGAAAGCGAAGCACGCAGCCAATTGGAAGCTGAATGCCAACGTATTCAAAGCAGCCTGCGGCTGTTTGAAGGACCACGAGTTCGGGCAGGGCTTTTCCGTCTGGATAGCGGGGATCATCTTTTCCTTGCTGTAGACCCGCTGGTGGCTGACGCCATTTCATGGGGAATTTTGCTCGAAGATCTGGCAACAGGCTACGGACAAGCTCTGAACGGGGAAACGATTATCTTACCGGACAAAACCAACGCTTACCAAACATGGGCCGAACATCTTGAGAATTATGCGAATAGCAAAGAGCTGCTCAAGGAGCAGGACTATTGGAAAAAGATAGAGTTGTCTGAATGGGCAACACTTCCCAAAGACCATGAAGTCATTACGGGCTCTGGAACGGAGCGACAAACGAATCAGCTCCATCTGCAATTATCAGCAGACGAAACCCAGTATCTGATGACACAGGTCAATCATGCCTACAATACCGTGCCGGATGAAGTGCTGCTGTCCGTGCTGGGTCAGACCGTATCCGAATGGTCAGGACAAGAACGGATTGCACTCTACGTGGAGAACCCTGGCCGAGAGCTGGATGAAACAAATTCGCTGGATATCTCCAGAACGGTAGGGCAGTTTACGTCCGTGTATCCGGTTGTACTGGACATCAAATCTGCGGATGAACTATCGCTGTTGCTCAAGCGTGTGAAGGAAACGGTTCGACAGGTTCCAAACCAGGGATTGGGCTACGGTGTATTGAGATATCTGGCCGAAGCCAGTAATCCAACGGATTCTAAACGTTTTCGTCATCCGGAAATCGGTTTCCGTTATATAGACTCCCTACAACCGGAATCGGTTTATTTTTCAACATCGCCGCTGGAGGCTGAAATTACACCAGGTACCAAGGATGCGGATAGTGGTTCTCCTTATGAACTTTATATGGATAGCCGATTGGAAGACGGGAAATTAAGTGTCCGTCTAACCTATGACCGGAATATTTATGAAGAGCGCACGATCAAACAACTTCTCTCTCGCTTCGAAACTCACCTTTTGAATGCCATCCGTCATTGTCTGGATCAGTCTGGCCAGGAACTGACACCAACAGACGTAGGGGCAGATGATCTGGATCTGGAAGAGTTCGAAGACATGAAGCATTTTTATGAAAGCCTATAATTATTTGCCCGAGGGGGAAATACGATGAGTAAAAGCCTTGAAATCGAAAAAGTGGCTAATTTAACGCCTTTGCAGGAGGGGATGCTTTTTCATACGGTGATGGAGCCGGAATCACAGGCGTACTATGAGCAAGTACGAATGACCCTCCGGGGTGAACTGAATCTGGAAGCTCTGCAAAAGAGCTTCCAGACCCTGGTACAGCGTCACGAAACGCTTCGTTCGAATATTTATCATCAAAGTGCCTCCCGCTCGCGGCTTATCGTGTTTAAGGAGCGAAATCCAACGCTAAGTTACGAAAATCTGACGAATATCCCTGAGGCAGATCAAGCTGAAGCCATTCGCAGCTACGCAGACGCAGACCGGAACCATCGTTATGATCTGAGCAAGGATCTGCTCATCCGTCTGGCGGTGCTTCAAACCCAAACAGATGCATATACGCTGCTTTTAAGCTTTCATCATATTATTATGGACGGCTGGTGCCTCGGCATCGTTATGGACGAGCTGTTCGCGGCTTATGAAGCACTGAAAGCGGGGAAGACCGTACAACTGCCAACACCGCAGCCCTATACGGGTTATGCCCGCTGGCTAGATAAGCAGGATAAGGAGGCGGCGAAGGAATACTGGCGGTCCATCCTGAACGGCTATGATCAGCCAGCCGTGCTACCAACCCTGTCTGTAGCCCACCCGCTCCAGGCAGACACCGGGTATTTGCTGCACGAGCATAAAATAGCACTCACGGATGAAACAACCCGTCAATTGCGGACGGTGGCTGAACGCAACGGAACGACCCTTAGCAGTCTGTTTCTCGCTGCATGGGGAGTGGTGCTTGGAGGATACAACCAAAGTGAGGACGTCGTCTTCGGCACCGTTGTTTCCGGTCGACCGCCGGAGCTTGAAGGTGTTGAACAGATGTTGGGACTGTTCATTAACACCATACCGGTACGAATCAAATTGAATGCAGATCAGCCATTCTCAGGTCTGCTTCGTGAAGTGCAGCGCAGTGCGGTTCAATCCCGGACATATGACTATTTTTCACTTGCTGAAATCCAGTCCCAGTCAGCGCTCAAGCAGCAGCTCATGGATCATTTTGTGGTATTTGAAAACTACCCGCTGGAGGATATGGTGGGTCGGCCTGATCTGAAGGAACGGCTTGGATTCATCGTGGAGGACGCCCAGCTGTCCGAAGAAACACCTTACCACTTCAACATCGAAGTGGAGGATGGAAAAGCGCTGAGCTTTATGCTGTCCTACAACAACTATGTCTACAGCGATGAAGCGATGACCCGGTTAGCCGGACATGTGGAGCATACACTCGTGCAGATTGCACGTACCCCAGAAATCCTGCTGGGGGACATTCGTCTGCTGACCGCTACAGAAGAGGCGGAGCTCATCAATGTATGGAGTGGACCGGTTGCCGACTATCCTGCCGGAACGTTTCATGGAATATTCGAGGCACAGGCAGAACGGATCCCGGAACAGACCGCTGTCATCTACGAAGATACCGCACTGACCTATCATGAGCTGAATGAGAAGGCCAATCTGCTTGCCCAAGCTCTACAAAGCCGTGGGGGCAAGCGTGAACATCTCGTCGCCGTGATGCTTGAGCGTTCAGCGGACATGATTATTGCTGTGTTAGGGATTATGAAGGCAGGAGCTGCCTACGTACCTGTCGATCCGACCTACCCGAAGGAGAGGATTGCTTACATGCTTCAGGACAGCGGGGCTACCATTATGCTCACGCAGTCTTCCCTGACTGAACTACTGGCGGATGTGAATTTTGCGGGTGAAGTGCTGGACTTGCCAGCATTACTTCAACAAGCTTCGCGAGCAGACCATTCCAATCAGCAAGCATACTATCTACACGCCTGTCCATTACCTCGCGGCTTTGGCCCACGTTATTTATACACCAGGAACGACGGGCAATGCCAAGGGAGTCATGATTGAGCATCGTCACTATGTCAATACAATGCTGGGGTATAGAGATGCCTATCGGATGGATGAATTTAAGGTCAAACTGTTACAAATCGCCAGCCTGTCGTTTGATGTATTCGCTGGAGATCTGGCCCGGACATTTATCAATGGAGGCATTATGGTCATTTGTCCCCAGCATGCACGCAGCGATCCTGCCGCTCTGGCGAAGACTCTCGAAGAGCATCAAATCACCATATTTGATGCTCCGCCAGCGCTGATGACGCTACTTATGGAGTATGTGTATGAACAAGGCATAGATATCAGTGCGATGAAGCTGGTTACGACGGGCTCAGACAGTTGTAGTGTGGACAACTACCGCACCCTGCTTACACGCTTCGGTGACCGTATTCGCATTATGAATTGCTACGGTGTGACCGAAGCGGCTATTGATTCCAGCTTTTATGAAGAAACGGCGGAACGCCTGCCTCCATCCGGTACCGTCCCGATTGGAAAGGCGTTGCCGAACCATAGAATATATATCGTCGATGAGGCTTTGCGTCCGCTTCCCATCGGCGCAGCCGGGGAATTGTGTATTGGCGGCGCTTCTGTAGCTCGAGGTTATCTAAACCGCCCTGAGCTGACGGCGGAAAAATTTGTACCGAATCCTTTTGTGAGTGGAGAGCGTCTGTACCGCACCGGAGATCTGGCCCGCTGGCTGCCGGATGGCAACATTGATTTCATCGGCCGGGTTGACTTTCAGGTGAAAATTCGTGGCTACCGGATCGAACCTGGTGAAATTGAGTCGGCGTTACTCCAATTGGATGAGGTACGCCAAGCGGTAGTCACGGATAGAACGGATAAGACCGGACAAAAGTATTTGTGCGCCTACGTAGCAGGTACAACCGACAAATCCTTCCTGCGGACAGAGCTTGCGACACAGTTGCCTAGCTATATGGTACCTGCGCATATGATCGTGCTGGATCAATTTCCTTTGACCCATAACGGTAAAATTGATCGACGTGCGCTTCCAGAACCCGAAGATTTTGTGTTGAACGACGTCGAGTATGAAGCGCCGCAGAGCGAGCTGGAGCAAACACTCGCTTCCATCTGGGAGGAAGTCATTGGTGTTAAGCCGATTGGCCTGCGCAACAACTTTTTTGAGCTTGGCGGGGATTCGATCAAAGCACTGCAAATTGCAGCCCGGTTGAATGCGAAGGGCCTCAAAATGGATATGAAGGATTTGTTCCGTTATCCACAGATTGATCTGATCGTTCCTTATATTAAAGAAGTAACCCGGACCATCCCGCAGGGGGCAGTACAAGGTGCAGTGGAGCTGACACCGATCCAATGGGAATTTTTCGAGCATCATCGAACAGAACGCCATCATTACAATCAGGCTGTCATGCTCCAGAACGCCGAAGGATGGGACGAAACCTGGCTGCGAAGCGCCGTGGACAAGCTAACCACACACCATGATGCCTTGCGTATCACCTTTGATGAGCGTGAAAAAGAACCTGTCGCCTATAACAGAGGCACAGCCGAAGGTGAACGCTTCACATTGGAAAGCTACGATTTTTCACATGCTGACCAGCCTGAGGAAGAAATCGCGCAGCTCGCTGACGCGTTACAAAGTCGTTTTGATTTACGCAACGGTCCGCTCATACGTCTGGCCTTATTCCGGCTACGGGAAGCCGATCATTTGTTAATCGTCATTCATCATCTTGTCGTAGACGGTGTGTCGTGGAGAATTCTGCTGGAAGATTTGGAAACAGCCTACCGGCAGGCAGCTAACGCTGAAAAGCAACAGCTACCCGCCAAGACCGATTCCTACAAGGAATGGGCAGCACGTCTGTCCAAGTATGCGCAAAGCGCACTGGCGCGTCAGGAAATCAGCTATTGGAATGCGGTAGAAGCTCGTGAGATACACCCTCTGCCAAAAGATCATGAGGTTTCGGTTAGCCTCATCCGTGACGCACGCCAAGCAGAAGTGACATTCAGCCAGGAAGAAACCGAAAACCTGTTGAAACATGTGCACCATGCCTACAATACAGAAATTAATGATATTTTACTGACGGCGCTAGGGTTAGCTTTTCATGAATGGAGTGGATATGCTGAAATTGCAGTCCAGGTGGAAAGTCATAGCAGAACGGAATTGATTAAAGACATTGACGTTTCCCGTACAGTTGGCAGGTTTACGTCCGTGTATCCGTTTGTGGTAGATGTGAGCAAGCCTGAAGATTTGGCCTATCAGATCAAGCTGGTTAAGGACAATTTGCGACGTGTACCCAACAAGGGTGTCGGATATGGCATTTTACGCTACTTGACCGATAGGGAGGAGCAGGATAGGGCAACTCTTTTTTCTGCCAAGCCACCTGAGATCAGCTTTAGCTTTGACGGAGAACCCAGAGAAGGTACGACATGGCGCACCTCGACACTGTCCACGTTTGCTGGTTCTGAAATTAGCCCACTGACTGAAAAAGCGCCCAGCTTTAATATTCATGGAGCAATAGCTGACGAAAGACTACGCATTGTATTCGAATACAACGCACGTGAATATGAAGCATCGACAGTGGAGCGACTTACTGCCAGCTTTAAGAAACATCTGATCGAACTTATTCACCATTGCTGTGCCAAGGATACAGCAGAACAAAGCCCGACGGATTTTACATATGGGCAATTGTCACTGGGCCAGTTTGAAAATATTGCAAATCGTTTGACGGATAAGCTGTTAAACCAATTGAAATGAGGTGAATTTTTTGAGCCAAGTGAAAATAAAAGACCTTTATCCGTTATCCCCGATGCAGGAGGGAATGCTATTTCATTCCATACTTGATGAAAAGTCAGAGGCTTATTTCGAGCAAACGATCATTACCATTCATGAAGCTATGGATACCAGCCTAATCAGCCAAAGCTTACAAAAGCTAATTGACCGCTATGATATTTTCCGTACGGTATTCATGTATAAGGAAACGGAACGCCCGCTTCAGGTCGTACTGGAGGAACGGTCAGCTACATCGGTCTATACCGAAGATGTGCGCAGTCTACCGGATGCGGAAAAGTACAGACGGCTTCAAGCCATTTTACAGAAAGAGCGGCAAAGAGGTTTTGATCTGGAGAAGGAGGTTCTTATCCGCTTAGCCCTTGTACAGTGGGATGAGGATACCTCCAAGCTCATCTGGATCTCTCATCATATTATTATGGACGGCTGGTGCATGCGGACGGTAGCCAAAGATTTTTTTGATATTTACACATCACTTCGGGACGATACTCCTTTAAAATTAGAGCCTGTCTATCCATTCAGCAGCTTTATTCAGTGGTTGGAAAGACAAAACAAAGAGGAAGCAGCAGCATATTGGAAACAATATGTGACTGATTTTGAACATGAAACCGTCGTGCCCGGCTATACTCGATCCGTAAATCCGTCGTTTCAGGCAGAACAACTCATATGCACTTGGGGAGAGCAGCTGACCGAAGGCATGGAACAGATCGCCAAGCAAAACCGAGTCACCGTCAGTACCTTGTTTCAAACCGTTTGGGGCTTATTACTACAAACGTACAACAACAGTAAAGACGTCATCTTTGGGTCCGTTGTATCGGGCAGACCTGATGAAATCCCCGGTATTGAAAATATGGTCGGATTATTCATTAATACCATACCTGTACGTATTAAAAGCTCCGCTGAACTGCGATTTTCCGACTTACTTACGTCTGTACAGGATTCCTTGATGGAGTCCAATCGGTATTCCTATTTTTCCCTGGCTGATATTCAAGCCCATAGCGTACTAAAACAAAACCTGATCCGGCATATTGTTGCTTTTGAAAACTATCCCGTTTCGGAAGAGCTTACGGGCTTGGAAAAAGACCCTAAAGCCCTCCGTGTTGGTGAAGTAGTGGATATTGAACAGACCAACTATGATTTGAATGTAATCGTCATGCCTGGCCGGGAGCTGGAAATCAAATTTAGCTATAACGCGCTGACGTATAACAAAAATGCGATCACACAATTGGCTGCTCACCTCATCCAAATGATGGAGCAAGTTATTCAAAACCCAAATATCCGGGTTTCGGAGATTGATCTTCTGACAGCGGAGGAAAAACAGCAGATCCTGTTTGATTTTAACGATACTCGGAGACCGTATCCATCGGACCACACCATACATCATAGCTTTGAAGAACAGGCAGAGAAAACACCGGATGCAGTAGCCATTGTATTTGAAAATCGTGAGCTGACCTACCGCGAATTAAATATAAAAGCGAATCAACTGGCCTCGAAGCTGCGGAAACTGGGTGTTACGCCGGATACCATCGTAGGCATTTTGACTGAACGTTCACCAGAAATGATTATCGGTATTCTTGGTATCTTGAAGGCGGGTGGAGCCTATTTGCCACTGGAGTCTTCTTATCCACAAGAACGGATTGCATTTATGCTTCAGGATAGCGGTTGCGAAATTCTGCTAACTCTATCCGGCAAGGAAAAACGGACGTATGCTTTCGATTTTTCCAGCACTGTTCTGGATCTGGCTGACATCAGCTCCTACGATTCCGACGACTTCATTCTTTCCGAATCGACAACGGCAGACCATCTGGCCTATGTCATGTATACATCGGGCTCGACGGGACGTCCCAAGGGTGTCATGATTGAACACCGGAATGTTATACGGCTGGTGAAGAACACCAATTACATGCCATTTGCCGAGAACGAACGTATTTTGCTGACAGGGGCACTCGTGTTCGATGCCTGTACCTTTGAAATTTGGGGAGCTTTGCTGAACGGATTGCGCTTGTACATTGTACCGGAATCCGTAATCCTGGATGCTGTTCAGCTTGGTGAAGCGCTGGAAAGATATTGTATTACAACGATGTGGCTGACATCGCCCTTGTTTAACCAACTTGCTCAGCATAAACCAGATCTCTTTGCTTCGCTCAAGTACCTGCTGGTGGGTGGAGATGCGCTTTTACCTGCGATCATTAATATGGTTAGAGCATATTCTCCGGGATTGAACGTTATCAACGCATATGGACCCACGGAAAACACAACATTTTCTACTTATTTCCCGATTGATATGGAATATAACAACATTCCTATTGGTCGTCCAATTGGCAATTCAACTGTTTATATTATGGACTCTTCGAGCAGGCTGCTGCCTATCGGTGCTCAGGGAGAAATATGTGTTGGCGGGGATGGTCTGGCGCGTGGCTATCTGAACAGGGATGATCTGACCCAGCTAAATTTTGTCCCTAATCCATTCATTCCGGGCGAAAAAATGTATCGGACAGGTGATTTGGGCAGATGGCTACCTGATGGCAATCTGGAGTATCTCGGACGGATAGACCAGCAGGTTAAAATCCGCGGATATCGTATTGAACCTGGGGAAATTGAAACCCAGCTCATGAGACACGGTGCAGTTCAGCAGGCGCACGTAGCGGTAAAAAGCACGAAGGATGGTCAAAAAACGCTCTGTGCTTATATCTCAACCGACGTATCGCTATCTATGAGCGATATGAAGACCCATTTGACTGGCCAGTTGCCGGATTATATGATTCCTGCCCAGTATGTGTTCTTGTCAGCGTTTCCTCTAACGACGAACGGTAAAATCGACCGACAAGCATTGCCTGAGCCGGAAATGACTAGCGGTTCCGATATGGAATACGTTGCTCCAAGAAATGCAGTGGAACAACAGTTGGCGGACCTTTGGCAAGTAGTGCTTGGCGTTGAAAAAGTCGGCATTGACGACAGCTTTTTCGAGCTGGGAGGTCATTCATTAAAGGCCATTCAACTGGTATCCAAAGTACAGGAATCGAACATTCCGCTAGATATACATCAATTGCTTCAATATCAGACAATAAGAAGCTTGTCCGATCTTTTACAACGTGGTGAAGAGGGCGGGGTCAACACGGATAAGCTCATTGTGAAAGCTCAGGAGGTTGAGCGGGCTATTGCCGAAGCGTTTGGTGTACAGGTCTTGCTTCAGTCCGTATCCACCGATAAGCAAAACTATTTGTTCCTGCAAGTGGAGCCTTTTCACGCAGAACAAGTTCAGGAAATCGCAGAATTTATCCAATCTCATATCCATCCAGACCTGCACCCGCATTATATCGTCCGCTGGGGACCCGACGAACCAGATCAAGTTCTCGGAGCTATACCGACAAACGAAGAACAAGAAACCTTACTTAAACAACAGGCCGATGTATGGCTTGCCAGTATCGTAGAGTTAAATACGGACTGGAATACCAATATACTAAGCATGAATGCTAGTGGACGCTATCCGCTTGCACCTGCCCAGCAGTACCATTTGCGGCATTTTACAGGTTCGGGTATGGCTGTGCAGTTGGATAGCTACTTGGACACCGAGCGTTTGAACGTAGCGGTTCAGCGGCTTCTTCAACGCCATGAATTGCTGAGAAGCGCACTTGTTCAATCGTCCGAAGCATGGGAATGGGAGCTGCGTCCAGCGCCAGAGCATCTTTCTTTACCGACTGTTGATCTCTCGGGTCAGCCGGTACAAGCACAACGCAGACTTCTTTCTTACATTGCCTCTAACCTATTTTTAGAACCGTATGAACTTACACAGTCGTTGCAGTACCGGATCGTCCTGATTCGCTTGAATTTGCGGGAACATCTGCTGTTGTTTCCTTGCTCGCACATCATCTTTGATGCTACGAGTAGTGACATTCTGCGTAGACAACTCCTTGATGAATATCATCATCCGCAGCAGGCACATGCGACAGAAGAGGTGCAATACCGGGATTATGTAAACCATATCCGTCAAGGCCCTCAAGGAATCAGAGATCAGGAAATCAGCGAGCAATTCAAACTCCAGACGTTTGGTGAGAATAATGATCGTATCCATGCGCTGACCGAAGAACGCAACTATGCGGACACTACCAGATATCGTTGGGAGTTGAATTTAAGCGACATTTCAGAGCAGCATGGCGCTGCGAATATATGGGATATTTCGCTTCAAATGGCCGTCCGTTTTTTCAGCAGCTATTTTCAGCTCTCTGATGTTCCGCTTTGGCTTACTAATTATGGAAGGCAATATGGCGACCGAAACTATTTTGGAACCGTGGGCGAGTGTATTGATCATCTTCCCATCGTGCTTCGAGAAGATGACACCGAGTCCTATGAAAAGAGTATCCATACCCACCTGGACTTTGCTGCACGCAATCATTTGAACTTTTTCAATCTGATCTTTAATGCTGATATGGAGAAGGCTTACCCGGTATCCAGTAGCATTCTGAAAAAAGGACTTGAACAGCTGCCTATCGTATTCAACTATTTGGGTGAGGGACGAGAGGATGCAGAATTGCTCGACAATCTGTATACCGAAGGTACACAAGCTAACGTCAACAAGGTTATTTTCTTTGATTCAGAGCATGTAGGGAATATTCTAAAAATCTCACTTACCATTCCGTATGAAGAGGACCGCCAGTATATCCATCAAATCTTCCAAGCTGCCAGTGACAGGCTCTTAACCGCTTTGACCATTTCGCAGTAAGGAGATGAAGATGTGACTCCATTGTTTAAGAATAGTCGTTTTGTCCGTTTCTTTGCTTCCCGTACTTCTGCCAATATCGCGGACAGCATTTATTCTATCGTCCTGCTGTATTTTGTACAGCAATCGACGCAATCGGTAGCGATGACCAGCTTCACGTATACCGCCGTATCTGCGGCGTCGATTTTCAGCTTTCTCGTGGGTCCTTTGGTGGACCGTTATTCGCCGCCATTATTGGCCAGTATCGCCTTGTTTACACAGGCTGTGCTCATTTTGGCCGTCCCGTTTCTCATTCAGGACGGGATGGTTCATCTGGTCGCCATTCTTGTTATTGTTTTTATTGCATCCTGCTTCTCTACCCTGTTTTATCCGGCCAACAGTAAAATGCTGCCGCAACTGGTACGCTTGCCGGATTTGATTGTCCGGGCGAATTCCATGATTTCGTCGACGGATCAGGTGATTAATATCGCCGGATATCTGGCCGGAGCCTCGCTCATCATCGCAATGGGGATGAAAAACACGTTTTTTCTAGCCAGCGCGATGCTGTTTCTGGCAGGCTTTGTGTATGTCAGACTCAACAAGCAAATCGACGCTCCTGCGGTGGAAGACACTAACGGTAGGGGTTCACTGAAGCTGGGGTACTATCTGAAGGAGCTGAAAGAAGGATATCTTTTTGTCAAAAGGCACACCTTCCTGAGAATTATGCTTCCGTTCTTTGCTCTGACGAACTTTTCGATGGCGATCTTGGTGATTGCCATGCCTTCCATCGCTGTATCCTATGGCTCACCGATCTATTACAGCTTGCTTTATGTGGCCTATTTTATCGGTATTTTTGTCGGTTCCTTTCTGGTCAGTGTATTGAAAAAGAACGGCATCACCATCGCGGTTTCCTGGGTAGCCATGGGGCTGGCGATCTACGTGTTTTCCATTGTGCCGGAGATGTGGATGAAGCTGCTGGCAGCCCTGTTATTAGGCATTTTTACAGGCATCATCAATGTACTGCAAACGTCTTTGATTCAAATTATTACACCGCTGCCGCTACTGGGACGTGTTACAGCTTTTTTAAACACCTTGTCGAGCGCGGCTCTTCCATTAGGGGCCTTGATTGGTGGCGCGTTAGCTTTACGTTTTGCTCTGAGTGAGGTCCTGTTTTTCAGTGGACTGATTACCACATTGTGCGGATTGATCATGTTTCTGGTCAAGGATATTCGTCAGTTTGAGATTCCTTCAGAGGAGATTGGAAGAGCAGCCCCTTCCCCCGTTACTGAGGACCTAAGCTAAAGCTTGATCCCCGCCATTCATAAGCCACGCATGCAAAATGTCAGGTCCTCATCACAGGGCCTGGCATTTTTAGTATGTCTGGCTTCGCCACGTCGAGGCAGATCATTTTGGTGCTGGTGTTGGAGCGTCGTTTATGGTTATCATAGACGAAGGTATGAATCTATCGTTTACATTCGGATACAAAAGGAGATACAAGATGGCTGAACCTTTAAAAAATATATATACAGAGAATTTTCTTCGCCTTTTCGGTGAAAGAGTACAAACTGCTTATAGCTCGTTTGATACACAGGGATTTATCCATCAAGTCATGGACGAGACGTGGAATGAGCTGGAACTAAAAGCCCGGATGCGGCGGATTTCACTAACATTGGGAACGTTCTTGCCAAGTCGTTATGAAGCAGCCTTGGCTGTTCTTTTTGCCATAGACAAGCATTGCAGCGGTTTCCCGTACTTGTTCTTCCCAGACTTTGTGGAGGTGTACGGGCAGGGGGAGGAGCATTGGGCGCTTTCCATGGAGGCACTGGAACGCTTCACGCCGAAGTCATCTGCGGAGTTTGCCGTTAGGCCCTTCCTGCTTCGTGAGCCAGAACGAATGATGCGCCAGATGACGGTCTGGGCGAAGCATCCGAGCGAGCACGTCCGCCGTCTTTCCAGTGAAGGCTGTCGTCCACGGCTGCCATGGGGGCAGGCGTTGCCCATATTTAAGGGCGATCCAGCTCCGGTATTGGCCGTGCTGGAACTGTTGAAAGCTGATCCCTCACTGTATGTACGTAAAAGTGTAGCCAACAACCTGAACGACATCGCTAAGGACCATCCCGAAGCGGTCATTGCAACAGCGCAACGATGGAAAGGTACGCATCCCGACACCGACTGGATTGTACGCCACGGCTGCCGAACCCTGATTCGCAAGTCCAGCCCCGAGGTGATGGCGCTGTTTGGCTATGCCGAAGAAACGAACGGATCACCGTTAGTCACGGAAGCGTCTTTTACCGCCGATCCGGCTGTGTTAAAGCTCGGGGATAGCTGTGAGCTGAGCTATGTGTTGCAACTTCGAAAAGGTGACCCGGTGCGAGTCCGCATTGAATACGGCGTCGACTTTGTGAAGGCGAGAGGACAAGTCTCGCGTAAATTATTTCTGCTTTCCGACAAAACTGTTACCGGAGGAACCCGTCTTACAGGTATGCGGACACACCGTTTTGCAGACCTGACGACCCGCCGCCATTACCCGGGCGCACACCGTATTATACTGCTTGTGAACGGGCAAGAAGTCGCATCTACAGTAGTGGAGCTCCAGATTTAAAAACTCTATCGCAGCAAAAGAGAAAGAGTCTGAAACGAGGCTCTTTCTTTTTGTCGTTCACTTCTACGGACTTTATTTTTTCCTGAAAAATGATCTTGGGTTTAGAACCTGGTACTAAGACGTGTTATAATAAGATTAGATCGTGGCTCTCATCTTATGTATAAAGGGGAATGTACAATTTGACAGATCAACAGCAATGGCTTGCGCCTGAATATTACAATATGACTTCGGAAATGGAACATCATGACGCTAGCAAAACAGCACTCAAGTGGTTAAGCGAAACAGGAGACTATGAGGAAATCACCTACGGAGAGCTGCTCAAAAAAGCTAATCGACTGGCTGGAGGACTTGCAGGACTGGGATTTAACAAAGGAGACAGGGTTCTGGTCATAGTACCACGTCGCATTATTGCGTATGTGATTTACCTGGCATGCTTAAAGCTGGGACTTGCCGTTATTCCTTCTTCCGAAATGCTTCGGGCCAAGGATATTGCCTATCGACTTCGCCATTCAGAAGCACGCGGGGTGATTGCCTGGACCGGAGTAATAGGTGAAGTGGACAAAGTAGACGGGGATATGCCTTCCCTGGATTACCGTATTGCGGTTTCCAGCGATGACACAGTAGCTGAACCCGGCTGGCTGGCGCTGAATGAGCTGATGGCAGGACAGAAAGATACCTTTGAAGCTGTGAAAACGCACCGGGATGACATGGCAATTTTGGCCTATACCTCCGGTACCACAGGAAACCCTAAAGGTGTCGTACATAGCCACGGCTGGGGATATGCCCATCTTCGGATTACATCCCCCTGGCTGGATATCCAAGCCTCGGATACAGTGTGGGCTACAGCTGCGCCAGGATGGCAAAAATGGATTTGGAGTCCGTTTCTATCCGTATTGGGAAATGGAGCGACCGGATTCATATATAATGGTCCATTTCGTCCGGGGCGCTATTTGCACTTCTTACAGCAATACGGGATTCAAGTGTTATGCTGTACCCCAACCGAATATCGGATCATGGCGAAGACGGATGGTCTGGATCAATATGATCTGTCCCAATTGCGCAGTGCAGTTTCTGCGGGAGAGCCTCTTAATCAGGAGGTCATTAACAAGTTTCAGGAGCAGTTCAACATTACAATTCGTGACGGTTACGGCCAGACGGAAAGCACTTTGATTATCGGTAATTTGAAGGACGCGCCTTTGCGCACAGGTTCAATGGGAAAATCCATTGCCCCAGGACTGGTTGAGATCGTAGACGAGGACGGTGTTCCGCTGGCTCCGGGCCAAGTGGGCGATATTGCAGTGCGTGCTGATCTGCCGGCATTATTCCATACGTATTACCTTGATCCAGAGCGCAAAGCGGTCAGTGTCCATGGAGACTATTTTGTTACAGGAGATCGGGCGCGCAAGGACGAGGATGGATACTTCTGGTTTGAAGGACGCGGTGACGATATCATTATTAGCTCTGGTTATACCATCGGTCCCTTCGAGGTGGAGGAAGCACTCATGAAGCATGACTCTGTACAGGAGTGTGCTGCGGTAGCCAGCCCTGACGAAATCCGGGGACATATTGTAAAAGCCTACGTTGTACTCAAAGCCGGAGTAGAAGGATCGCCGGAGTTGGTGAAGGAACTGCAACATCATGTGAAAGCATCGACAGCACCTTACAAGTATCCAAGAAAAATAGAGTTTATTCAGGAGCTTCCCAAAACCAGCTCGGGTAAAATAAGAAGAGTGGAGCTGCGTGAACTGGAGAAGCAGTCTGTACTGTAATTGTAGATTGTAAATATCATAAAATGCGGAACAGGAGCGTGGGTAAATGAGTTCATTTGAAGCATTGCTGGAGCAATATGCAGAACTGGTCGTAAAAGTAGGTGTCAACATCCAGCATGGACAGGTGTTTTTGGTCACTGCACCACTGGAAACCGTCGAATTTACGCGCCTGATTGTTAACAAAGCCTATGAAGCAGGAGCCAAATATGTGCAGGTGGAGTTCGAGGACGATCAGATTACGCGCAGCCGTTTTGAGCATGGTGACGAAGCCAGCTTTGATTACTACCCGGCCTGGAAGGCAGACATGCTGGAAAAACTCGCCGAGGAGGGTGGGGCCACGCTAACAATCAAGGTGCCGAACCCGGATCTGTATCAAGGCATTGATCCGCAAAAAGTATCGCGTGCAACGAAGGCGGCGGTAACGGCGAGAGAAGGCTTTTCCCAATATACCCGAAATCATAAAATCAGCTGGTGCCTGATCAAAGCACCGACGAAGGCTTGGGCCGATAAAGTGTTTGCTGATGTGGCGGAAGAGGACCGTATTCGTGTCATGTGGGAAACCATTTTTCAAATGAACCGTGTAGATGGCTCCGATCCCATCCGGAATTGGCAGAATCATCTGAAAAATCTCGAACAGCTGCAAAACAAGCTGAATCATAAAAAGTATAAAAGCCTGCACTACCGCGCGTCTGGAACAGATTTGAAAATCGAATTGGCCGACGGACATATTTGGCGCAGCGGTGGTGGTGAAAACGAGCGTGGAGACTACTTTGTGGCGAATATGCCGACAGAAGAAGTATTCACAATGCCTAAACGTACAGGTGTAAATGGTTATGTCACCAGCACAATGCCGTTAAATTTGAACGGACAGCTGGTGGATCGCATTACATTTACCTTTAAGGATGGAAAGGTTACCCAATATACAGCGGAATCTGGCGAACAGCATCTCACACATCTGCTGGCTACGGATGAAGGGGCCAGCTATTTGGGTGAAGTCGCACTGGTGCCGCACGATTCGCCGATTTCCAATCTCAATCGGATCTTTTACAACACTGGGATTGATGAAAATGCCTCCTGTCACTTGGCGCTCGGCAGTGCGTATCCGTTTAACCTCGAAAAAGGAACACAAATGAACCGGGAAGAGCTGCTCCAGAACGGTGCCAATGTCAGCCTGACCCATGTTGACTTTATGATCGGCTCGGCTGAGCTGGATATTGACGGTGAGCTGCAAGACGGAAGTACAGAGGCCGTGTTCCGCAAAGGAAATTGGGCGATTTAAACCTTTTCTCAATCTCGATTGAAAGCAACCCGCAAGCGATCTTATTCGTTTGCGGGTTTTTGTATATGCTAAATACCAAACTGCGCTTGTATTGCGAAATATAAAGTGCTAAACTGAGTTCAAACATAAATTTAAACAATGTTTTAAATTATGTTTAACTTATGAATTCTGGTCTATTCAATCCGCTCCGATTGGACCAGATAAGAGGAGGAGAACCATGAATAACACAGACAAAAAACAGCAAACCAAAGAAAAAATATTACACACTGCGCTTGAATTCATTAAAAAGGAAGGATTCGAGGCCGTTACAATCAGGAAAATTGCCGACCTGTCGACCACCAATATTTCTCTGGTTAATTATTATTTTGGCTCTAAGGAAAATCTGCTCAGTGAAGCCATTGAAGTGATATTAAGTGGCTTTCAGCACACCTTTTCTATTTTGGACAATACAGCGATCCCACCCCAAGATCGACTGAAACAATTTTTGTTTGATTATTTACAAGTCATTCGGCAATACCCGGAGCTTCTCTCACGAGTCATTGTCATGGGCAGCACGCCCTTCACATCCCAACAGGAATACGGAAGGTTTTTAAACATGATGGGTTTCCCCAAGGTGCAAAGTACGCTCAAAGAGTTGACAGGTGAGCAACGGCCAGAGCGATTGTTAGCGATGATGCTGCAAATATTTGGGGCTATTTTTCTTCCCGCATTGATGAGCCCGATTCTTGAATCTGGAGCGGCTGTGGAAATGCCATCAATCGAGGAACAATTAAACCTGTTGTTTGATAGATATTTTGATAAATGAGGATTTTGCAAAATACTGAAATAATAAATGACTGGAGTGACTACTATGAATCTTCTGAGAAAATACTGGCAGGACGCAGGGGCTATCATCGGTGTGATCGTATGTATTGGTTTACTTATGAACAGAGCTATCTTTTCGGATATAACAGGAATTTTGTGGTTGAGCTTTGTAGCCATCCTTTTTCATCAATTTGAGGAGTATCGCTGGCCTGGATATTTTGCCGGTTTGTTTAACAACGTCATGTTTAAAAGTGAAACCCCGGATCGCTACCCCTTAAACACCCAATCAGCCATGATTATTAATGTGTTGATTGCCTATGTGTTTTATTTACTCCCCGTATGGTTTCCACACGTGATATGGCTTGGACTCGCACCTGTTTTTATGGGTTTCTTCCAGGTAGTCTGGCACGGCATTGTTGTGAATATAAAAGCAAAGACCTTATATAATCCGGGCTTGTTTACGGCAGTGCTTGTGCATGTTCCAGTCGGAATCTGGTACATTCATGATATTGTGAAGTACAATGCACCCACCGCAACAGACTGGATCTGGGGGACGATCTACTTTGCTTTTGCTGTATATATCTTCATCATAAAAGGGAATATATGGTTGAAGAATAGCAACTCTCCTTATCCTTTTTCTAAACAACAGCTAGGATCGTACTATCGCAAATAGTGTATGTTGGATGATCTTCAATGTCCTTGTTTACAAGTTGGAAACAAGTAGAGGTATTCTGGAAATGTGGTTCGGTTACACTTGGTTTGTACCTCATTGAAACAAGGAAAGAGTGATCTCATGATGAAAAATTCATATCAACCACATGAACCAAAAAAGCTGCCCTATAAGCTAGTCGCAGCTACTGCTTTGATGGCTATAAGTTTCGCTGCCATCACCGGATGCGGCAATAGCGGAGAAGCAAAATCAACTGCTCCAATTACGGAAGGTGCGGTTGTACCATCTACCGATTCTTCGGTTCAGCAAACGAACGATAATAGTAAGAGTGCAGATACGAACAAGCAAGGTTCGGACACAGACCAGCAAAGTCCAAGTGCAGCAGATTCCAAAGATACCGGAAAGGTGTCTGAGCAAGGCTCATCTTCGGCCCATCAGTCACCTGCCAGCAGTGCAGCACCATCTAATAACACACACAGTTACCCAGCAACCATATTCAGCGCAGCCAAGCAGGGGACACTTCCGAACTTGCCCAAGGGTCTTGGTTTGGGAACTGGCAGTGATCTTTTGTTCGAGCTGTGGGGTAAATCCGAGTCAGGCTCTACCGGCCATTTACGGAGCTACGCCAAGCATCATACGGACATCGTACTGGATGGAAGCGATAAGGTTACAGAGATTACATCATCCGATCTTTCTTATAAAAAGCTGGCTATCAATCAAGTCATTAAGGAACTGGGTAAGCCGACCGAAACGAACGACACATCCAAAGACATACCCGACACCGCTGAAGCCAGTTATACCATTAAAAATGCTTCTGGACTTGATCAGTATTTAGTATTTTCCTATCAGACAAAAACGCAAAAGGTTAACTATGTCAGATTGTATTTTAACTCCATGACTCCATAATCTGAGACACAATAAAAGAGTCGCTTCCGTAATCATCCCGGAGGCGACTTATTTTTCTGAGCGATTACTATTGCATCTTCGTGCAGTGTCGTTTATATTGGATTTAGTAATTGATCAATCACTAATCTGAATCTGTGTTGAACAAAAGGATGGAGATTTCATGACCAAAGCTACGTTAACATCAATAAATCGTCAAAAGGAAATCATATCCGCCGCAATTGAAGTGTTTGCGGAGATGGGCTACTATCGTGCGACAACAGCCAAAGTGGCTGAACGGGCCAACATTTCTCAGCCATATGTTTTCCGTTTTTTCGCTACCAAGGAAGCTTTGCTTATTGAAGCGCTGAAGGTTTCATTTGCACGCATCATAGACTCTTTTCACCGAGTAGTTCATTCGGTCTCGTCTGAACGGCTAGAGCAGGAGCTTATTGCAGCATATTCGCAAATTATGATGGAATACCGCAATGAAATCCTTTTGCAAATGCAGGCGCAGACCATCCACGAGGATGTGGTTGTGAGCGTGATGCAGCAGGGATTCCGTGAAATTCATGCGACGGTATATGATGCTTTCCGCCATGCAGGTATTGAACAGGCATTGGAAAGAACGATGCTTTTTCTGGCCAGAGGCATGCTTTGTAATATCTCAATGTCGCTGGATCTGCCGGAGCTGATGAAAATAGACGATTAACCTCGTTTATTTTAATATCATGTAATTGATCAATCACTAACTTCTATTTTATCACATTTTGTTATTGATTAATCACTAAATAATTATTCTATTTAAGGAGTGTTCTCAATGAAAAAAGCAATCGTATTAGGTGCAACCGGAGGAACTGGATTGGCAATTCTACATGAACTTCTCAACAGAGGCATTGAAACCATCGCCTTCGGACGTTCTTCCGACAAGCTCCAGCAATTACAAGCTTCATTAGGTCAGCCAAAGCATCTGTCTGTTTATAAAGGCGATGTATTCGATCCGTATCAGGTTAGTGCTGCGGTCAAGGATGCAGATGTTATTTTCCAATGTGCGGCTGTTCCATACCACGAAATGGAGGCACGCCAGCTTCCTTTGGGAGAATCCGTCATGGAGGCGGCCAACCGTTTAGGGAAGAAAATAGTCATCATAGACGGAATTTATCCGTACGGCAAGGCATTGACCCCCTTAGTGAATGAGGAACATCCCAAAAACCCTCATACCCGCAAAGGAAAAGTCAAGCTGGAATTTGAAAAGCTTATTTTCAGTTCTCGCTGGGAGCATGCACGGCCTATGATTGCAAGATTGCCTGATTATTACGGACCTACAGCCAACAAATCCTCTTATTTAGGTTTAACGATGGAGGCTGTGGCTGCTGGAAAACCGGCTATTTTCATAGGAGGATTAAATGTCCCACGCGAATATGTGTATCTGCCCGATGCAGCAGTGATGATCGTGGAATTAGCCAGCCGGGAAGAAGCTTACGGTCAAAATTGGAACATACCGGGAGCGGGTGTGATTTCCAGCAAAAAGCTTGTTCAGATTGCACAAAAAGAAAGCGGTAAAATTAAACTTGTCTTTCCACTGCGAAAAACCGCACTTCGTCTGATCGGATTATTTAATCCAGTGATTCGTGAAATCGTAGAGATGCTATATCTGACCCAAACACCTGTAGTGCTGGACGGTAGCAAATACGAGCGTGTTGTAGGGGCTATACCCAAGACACCTTTTGAAACAGGTATAAAGGATACAATACTCGCATTGAAAAAACGTCAATAATATCTATGATGAGGCTATATCAAGGGCACTCTCATTCGTGCAACTGCGAACACCAACTGCCAAACAGGTTGACAAAGAGAGTGCGATTCGTTAATTCGATACATATAGGGGTATATGTATAACAAAAAATTCAGATTACATTCCCCTCCAAAAAATAAGCGGAGGTATGTACAATGTCATCAACTAACCTGGGTATAGGCGCAGCCATTGTCAATTATCCGTTATTGCTTTTTGTCCCGGCTGGCTTGGGCGTAGCGCATTTTTCAGCGCAAGAAGGCCTTCCCAAGTGATCAATATCATTTCATTTTAATTCCCATTATGTTAACCGTGCTTAAGGTTCCTACCCGAACGACCATTGCATCCTCACTCGCTATTGTGTTCATTTCCGCCATTGGCGGTGTGATAGGCAAAATATCAACGGGCCACATTCCGATTATCGTAACTGCTTTTACGGTATTGGGGAGTTTGATCGGCGCACCTCTGGGCTCAAAATGGAGTGCGAAAATCAATCCAGTTATTTTGCGATACAGTTTAGTGGTATTGATCCTTCTTACTGCCATTAAGATTTGGAGTTCCATATTAGGAATTTAAATAAAAAAGTTGCAGTGAAAAAGGAGCTTACAGAATGAATCAGGAACATACTCAGCAAAAAACCACCATCGTATTATTCAGCGGGGAGCTGGATAAGGCTATTGCTGCATTTATTATCGCGAATGGTGCGGCAGCTTACGACCATGAAGTGACCATCTTCTTTACGTTTTGGGGGCTAAATACGCTGCGTAAGGAGGAACTCGTACGCACGAATAAGGGACTACTCGAAAAAGCCTTTGGCTGGATGATGCCGCGTGGCTCCCAAAAGCTTGCATTGTCCAAAATGAATTTTGCAGGACTCGGCCCGCAGATGATCAAGCATGTCATGAAAAAGCATAATGTACTTTCCCTTCCGCAGCTTATCGAGCTGGCACAAGAGCAGGGAATCAAGCTCGTGGCTTGTACCATGACTATGGATCTGCTAGGACTGCAACAGGAAGAGCTGATGGACGGTTTGGAATATGCCGGCGTAGCTGCCTACCTGGGGGATGCTTCGCAGGGCAAGGTAAATCTATTCATTTAGGGTGCCCTAATTATTTTTTTGGTTTATAATATACCTATACATGTATATGATTAAATCAAAAAGGAGTCTATACCTTATGGATTACAATTATAGTGATGAACTGAAAACGCGCCTGAGAAGAATTGAAGGTCAGGTGCGTGGGGTGCTTCGTTTAATGGATGAAGGACAGTCCTGCAAGGACGTAGTAAGCCAGTTATCTGCTGTACGTAACGCATCAGATAAAGCGATTGCCCAAATCGTGGCAGAGAATCTGCAACGTTGTATATTGGAAGAGCAAGAAGCTGGTGGAGATACAGATAAATTTGTTAAGGAAGCAATTCAGCTTCTCGTAAAAAGCCGTTAAGGAGGTCATTTTGGAAGACTACATGAGCTTGATCCGAAGCAAGAAACGATTATGGTTTGCAGAAGCGGAAACCGCAGTGGGCTGGCATGAATGAGTGGATAGATACAACGGTATAAGCATAAAATTTTTTCTTAGGGCAATATTATTCCAAAAAATTATTGCCCTCTGTCCATAAGGAATGCTGAACATAAGTGCCTAAATTTTGATTAAAATAAACACGATTTTGAGAAGTTTCTTTCGTAACCTGAATACCAAAATCCCCATTTTCCATTGGATATGATTTCATTTAAATGAATGCTGGATTGATAAACATCACGTTAATACCGCCAGAGAGCTGATCCAGTTCAATGCCAAAAAAAACGGGTATCCAAGATAATATTATAAACAATCTCTAATCCATGGTATAAAGGATATGCCATCCCCTATAAAATCAGAGTATACGGCAAAAATACTTGCAGTACCTAACATTTTATTTCCTTCAATGCGGGTACGGTTAGAGGATGCAATAACAAGAGTTGCTTGAGCAGATAAGGCTTCAATTAGAGAAAGGTAGCCACCCGATCCATCAGCGGCTACAATAGCAGACGGGGAGGAAGCGATAGATTTGTCCAGAAGTAAAAGGTTTTTTGTATTAGATAAAATGGCTTTGTTGCTACAACATATGCGGAATATTGCCTATTAACTCCGGTACTCATCAATCATACGATTATCTTTGGTATCCGCGCTGGGCGCGGTCTTTTTATGTATACAAGTCCTTATTCTTCTATTGGGGCAAGAGCTTGTACTGTTAGCCGGGAACGGAAGTATAACTCAATGGAGTGGATCAGCCTAAACATTTCCTATAAATATTCCGATAAATACTGAATGAACACCTACTAGACCATGCTAAATATTTACAGTGATGTATTACAGTAGTAGATTTTTGTAAGCTTGCTTACTGGTTAGACAAATACATATTGTTATCAAGGAGAGTATAGATCATGAATAAGAAGCGTTTGCGCCAATGGATGGCTCCGTTCGCAACGGCTACACTGATTTTAAATACGGGATATGGTATCTGGGGAGGAACAGATGCGTTGGCGAGCCAATCCGCTGCTCTGAGTGTTGCACCAGCGGAGGTAAGCAATCTGATTGTGGCTGCGTTAGATACAACAAGAGTGAATTTGTCTTGGACTAACCCGTCGGACATCAATTTTGACCATGTACAGGTGATCGGTGTCAGTAACGCTGTGTATGTAGACAACATTCAAAGTAACTCTTATACGCTGAGCGGCTTACAGCCGAATACGGCATATACCTTCCGAGTGAGGACGGTGGGTAAGAGTGGTAATGAATCTCAAGGTATTACAGTACAGACTAAAACAGCTTCCGTTGATGCTCCTGTAGATAAGACACCACCAGGAGAGGTAAGCGGGCTGACAGCGACGAATGTGGGTTACAACGCTTTTACAGTGAATTATATATTGCCGAAGGATGCTGACCTGAGTCAAGCCATTATTTATTTAAATGGCAAGGAAGTGCAGCGAACTACAGGGACGTCCTATACGTTCAGTGGATTAATTGCGTCCACAAACTATAACGTAACGATCAGGACTATAGACAAATCCGGCAACATATCTGGAGGCATCAGTATTCCGGTTACGACCTCAGCGCTCACCGTCGATACGGTGCCAGAAGTGACAGGAGCTTCAGTGACATCAGTTAATAACTATAGCGTGACTGTTTCCTGGACGAAACCTAGCGGAATTAGTACGGTTAGTTTATATCGGGACGGATCACTGATTACAGACTCAACAGGAACGTCTTACACATTCAACAATCTTTCGGCAAGCCAGACGTACACGTTTATGATCAGGTCCAAGCGAAGCACAGGTGCATTGTCCTCCGGTGTGAGGCTGACGGCTACAACGAACAGCACGTCCTCCAATTCGTCGGAAGTATCCAATCTTGATGTAGATAGCAAGAGTGATACCTGGATCAAAATCACCTACGATATGCCGAGTTCGGCTGAAAAAGTAAAAATATATGCTGATGGTGACTACAAGGGGACTACATCCTCCGAATCCTATAAAATTACGGGTTTGCGTGAAGGACGCTGGTATGAGATTAAGGTCACAACGGTAAATAGCAGTGGAAGGGAATCTAGCGGTGTTAAGATCTCGGAACGCGCAGACGGTGATAGTTATTCCTCGTCATCGTCATCATCCTATTCATCGAACTATGAGAAAGCAAGAGATTTGATGCGTATTGCGGAAAACAGTCTGAATGCTTCCGACTGGCGATCTGCCAGAGACGCAATCAGTGATCTGCCGAGCGGGACACGTAAAAGCGACCTGCTGGATCGGCTGGAAGCTATTCGCAATAGAGCGATTGGTACCAGTAGTTCATCGTCCGGGACGAGCACTACTACAACCACTTCCGGTACGACGTCCTCAAACTCTAACAATGCGTTTTCCTCATATTCAACTTCATTTATCCTGACACCTGGGGCTAAATCAGCTTATGTCGATGGTCGTGCTACGACGATGGCTCAAGCTCCGCGAATCATAAATGGGGTAACAATGGTTCCGCTGCGCTTTATTGGTGAACATGTGGGCTATCAGGTAAGCTATGATAAAGCAACTAAAAAGATCATTCTGAACCGTCCTGATGACGGCAAACAAGTGGTGCTTCAAGTCAAGAATTCGACCCTTGCAGTGTACGAGTTAAACAATTCCCGGAATTACTCGACGAACATCACAGCTCCGGTTATTATTAACGGCTACACGCTGGTTCCATTACGAGTCATTAGCGAGCTTTCTGGCTATCAGGTGAACTATAACGCTGTATCCAAACAAATCTCGATTACAAAATAACTGCTTCTGTAAAAACAATTTCAAAGTAAATAATTTGGAACTCTGCTTGTCGAGAAACCCGGTCATTTCCAAGACGTAGGGTTTCTCCTTTTTTTGTATGAAAGCCCGCGATTTACGCGAGCTTGTTTTGAAGATAAGCATCAATTTTTGCAACCTGTATTTTCAAACCGGGACGTTATGGTGGCCTTTATCGAAGTGCTCGTTAATATCGCCAAGATGACCTTGTGTCAAATCAAAACGCACATTCGGATTTGCAAGCTGATAATCCCTTGCTAGAGCTGGAAGCAGATCAATGCCCGAAATGTTCAAATCAGAGAATTACAGCAAAATGTCATGGAGGACAATAATACAAATTTATCGGATTAATGGTAAAACAAGGAAGACCAGAGAATCGGACTGCCTTGTTTTAATTTTTTTACCGTCCTATTATCGTCACTGGCTCATCCGTTATCAGTGGGGGACAGCCTTAAGCCGGAAGGTAGAGCTGACAAAATCTCCTGACAGATCCGAGACAACAAGCCCAATTTTCATTAAGCGGTCACCTCCAAAAAATTCACCGCCGAGCGCTTCGCTGAAAGGGGAGACGCCGTCTTCCGCCAAGGTATTACTCGTATGGTCTATTGTGTTGCCCGTCGCCCCGGTTTCGATTGTATACTTTTTCTCCGGGTCAAGTCCTTTTAGAGTTAGTCGCCGGATTGGCCCATTCGGCTCAGCCAGCACGCGGAAGTAAGCGACAAATGCTTCTGACTGGTCCTCGTTAACGAACATCCAGGCCGTATCGCCCCGGCCTTCAAACGGGCTAAGAAGCCGATACATATCCCCCTGCTGTACTAGGGAACGAATTTCCTTGTACTGCGCGGTTTGTTTGGCAGCGAGCTCTTTTTCTTCCTTTGTAAATGCCGTAAGGTCAAGCTCGTAGCCAAAGTTGCCACTCATTGCTACGTCGCCGCGTATGGCGAGGGAGGTGATTCGTCCCACTTGGTGGTTCGGCACGCTCGATACATGTGCCCCCATGGTGCTGGCTGGATACACGATGCTTGTTCCGTACTGGATAGCCAATCTTTCAATCGCATCCGTATCGTCGCTAGTCCATGTTTGCGGCATATAGTAAAGCATTCCGGGATCAAACCGTCCGCCGCCTCCGGAACAGCTTTCGAACAAGATGTTAGGAAACCGGGAGGTCAGGCGTTCCAGCAAATCGTAAAGCCCAAGCATATAACGGTGTGCGGTTTCTTTTTGCCGTTCGCCAGAAGCTGTAGCCGAAGCAATCTCTGTCATATTACGGTTCATATCCCACTTGACATAAGTAATTGGAGCGATTGAGAATACGGAGCTAAGTGTATCGTATAAGTAATCGCATACTTCCTTGCGGGAGAGATCAAGCACCAACTGGGATCGGCCTTCCGTCCGCCGCCGACCCTCAGCATGCAGGCACCAGTCGGGATGGTTGCGGTACAGTTCGCTATCAGGAGATACCATTTCCGGCTCTACCCACAAACCAAACTGTAATCCTTGTTCATTAACCCGTTTGGCTAAGTCAGCAAGACCGCCAGGCAGCTTGCGGTGGTTCTCAAACCAGTCCCCAAGCGAACTGTCGTCATTGTCGCGTTTGCCAAACCAACCGTCATCCAGAACAAAGAGCTCAATACCAAGGGGCCCCGCTTCCTTAGCAATCGCTTCGATTTTATCGGCGTCGAAGTTGAAATAAGTGGCTTCCCAATTGTTTACGAGAATAGGGCGCTCTTTGTCACGGTAAACACCCCGGCACAGACGTGTGCGGTAGAGTCGATGATAGGTACGCGACATGCCCCCAAGACCTTCTTCGGAAAAGACCAATACGGCTTCAGGGGTCTGGAATGACTGACCCGGTTCAAGTCGCCAGGAGAAATCAAAGGGATTGATTCCGATACTTACACGGGTTTGATTGAACTGCTCTACTTCTGCCTGTGCGACGAAGTTGCTGCTGTAGACCAGACTAAAGCCGTACACATCTCCGCGATCTTCAGTTGCATCAGGACGAAGCAGTGCGAGAAAGGGATTCATCTGGTGACTGCTGGAGCCCCGGCGGCTTTCCAACCGAATGGCACCAGGTCCGAGGTCGCGGCGCTGGATATGTCTTTCCCGCACCCAAGCTCCGGACAGGTAGAGAGCTTGGTAGTTGGAATCGGCGAAATCGACAGAGGCACTCATTGCTTGCTCAATATTCATGACAGCGCTTCCCTTATGCTCAAAAAGAGTAGACCGGGCAATAGCGCTGTGATTCGCAAATACAGTATAAAGCAGTGTGGTCTTAAGACCCGAGTATTTGTCCTCAAGGATCAGAAAGAGGGTTGCCGCTTCATCATCCGATTCGGTATAAATGGCAGGAAGTCCTTCTAGCTGTGGTTTACCTGCTACAATGCGGTAACCACTATATTTTAGCTCCGTAATCCGGGATCCGTCCGCGAGTGCAGCCTGGTAAGCAGGCTGACGAAAGTCGCTTGTTCCATACTGGGGATATTCCTGGGGAAGCGTATCCAGGGAAATCGTACGGTTGGAAGGAACAGGATTGGGGGAAAAGGAGCAGCGCTCTCTAAGCTCCAGTAAACTTGCTAGACTTTTGTCATGATGAAGTCGGGCTCCCCAATAAACATGTGCGGGATATCCTTCTACAAGCTGGATAATATAGCTGCAATCCTTGGACTGCAGATGGAACAAGCCAAGCGTCTCGTCTACATGAATGTTCATGGTATTCACTCCTTGAGGGTTCATCATATCAATTTGTTTTTACGTAAGGGTATTTATCAAAGACATTAAGACTTTCAGGTGCTGATTTTAAATGTTTCTGCACGAGCTCTCCCGTATGACAAGCTTAGTCCCGATCACGCAATGCGAAGGTGGTTCACGTCCCTCAAACCGTTCAGAGAGCAATTGAACCGCAGCCTTTCCCATCTCTTCGGGGTAGGCACGTACGGTGGTGAGCGGAGGCTGTACGAAGGCCGCCATCTCAATGTCATCGAAACCAACGACAGCCATATCCTCGGGCACCCGGATTCCATGTCCGTGCAGGGCGCGAAGGGCTCCGATGGCCAGCGGGTCGCTTGCAGCGAAGCAGGCCGTCGGTCTTTCCTCTTCGGTAAGGAGATTGTTCATCATCAGATATCCATCCGCGGTACTCCATGCGCCTACGCGGACGAATTGAGGATTGTACAATCCCCGTTCCCGCATGAACCGTTCAAAATAATGCGCACGTCGCTCTCCGTCGCTCTTACCGCCAATAAACCCGATTTGTCGGTGGCCAAGCTCAAGCAGGTGTCCAAGTGCCTGATCAACAGCTTGCCGAAAGTGGAGGCGTACGGAATCGTATTCCAGCTGTTCATGGTATTGGTCGACAAGGACAATGGTGTTCTTGTCGGGATGCAACTTGATCACCTCTTCAGGCTCGACGCCGCCCACAACAATCAGACCGTCTGTCTTCTGCAAGGTGGCGATGGAAGAGCGGCCTCGCAGGGTCTGTCCTAATGTCAGGCCGAGCTCTTCACAGCGCAGTTCGATTCCACGGCGGATCGAGGCGTAATACGGATCGTCCCGTTCCTCTTCAATGGAACACCACAGCAGGAGGGAGACCATTTTTCCGGCACGTTCCGTGTTTCGCTTTAATTGCCTCAGCCGGGAAGGTTTATACCCGAGCTGTTCGGCAATTGAAAAAATTCTGTTTCTGGTGTCCGGGCTCACAGCTAGAGACTGATCGTTATTTAAAACCCTTGAAACTGTTGCGGCAGACACTCCCGCTTTGTGGGCAATGTCTTTTATTGTTGCCAAAGAGCTCACACCTTTTTAGTTAATAATTTTACTAAAAATCGACTTTATCCTAACATATCCCCTTGATACTTTCAAGATGGTTATTGAATTTTAAGATTATTTTTGCCCAGTGGAAATCGCCCACACCTGGGCTTCCGAATGGTTCGTGGACAGTAATGGCAGCTTGAATGTCATCGTGTCCCTATCGCCGGGTAACTATGAAAACCTCAAAGCTTATGCCATCACGGCAGCAAACAGCAATCTTGCTTCTACGGCCTGGTCGGCTCCGGTCGAACTGGCAGGCATCGGCTCAAATTACATCGACACTTTCATCGTTAAGATCGGATCAACTTATCACGCGTTTACAAAGTACGAGACAACCAAATACATCGAATATGCCACAGCGCTTTCTCTAACTGGCCCTTATACTTTCCAGGGCACCGGAGACTGGGCAAACTGGGGGTCTTGGGTAGAAGGTCCTGCACTGGTGTTCCGAACATCCTCTAGCGAAATCTCAAGACACTGGCGAACATCGCGGTACAGGACAAAAAGTTAACGGTAACAGCAAAAGCGGGTTCGGTCACGCCTTACGTCATATCCGGCATGGCTTACACGGACAGCATAGGATTCGATTCCAATGCCATCTATAAGCTGATCAAATAGTGGGGATCCAATAAATTCCCCTTTTCATTTCCTTATTATTATATGAGCCAGCATTTATATTATATTTATAAGCAAAATGGATGTCAGTATAATGACATTATATTTATACAAATTAATTCAAATGGGGGAATGCATTAATATGAGTCATAATTTGTTTCAGCCTGAGGTAAGAGAAAATTTGAAGTGGATGAATGAACCCGAGCACTGGGAGTACACCAAAGAAGATGGATTGATCATTGATGCACCGGCTAAAGTTGATTTTTTCAAGGATCCTGGAGGAAAACATGTAGCCCATTCTGCTCCTTTCCTACATCTCCAGGTTGATTCATCATTTCAGCTTACGACACAGCTTCAGGTAGACATGCGTCATCTTTATGATTCAGGGTGCTTGATGCTGATGGCTGACGAGAACAATTGGGCTAAGCTATGTTATGAATTTAACGGCGAGTGTGCTACGATTGTGTCTGTTGTAACAAAGAATGGCTCTTCCGATGATTGTAATTCTGAGCGCGTTGTCGTTGATAACCCACATTTAAGAATCACGAAAATTGGGAGGATTATTTCTTTTTACTATTCGACCGATGGTGAGGATTGGAAGCTAGTCCGCTACTTTGGAATGGAAATTTCTGATCAGTTTATAGCGGGTGTAGTGGCCCAGTCACCAATGGGATCAGGTTGCCGTGTCAATTTTAAATATTTAAACTTAACGATTCCCAATGAGGATAGCAGGTTTTAGGCATAAAAGAAGTCGCCATTTTGGCGGCTTTTTTTGTTTTAACGATATAAGTTTCTTCTCCGAGTCTCAGGAAAGAGCTTCATTGACTAGCAGTTATCGAGCAGCCGGGTTTAAAGTACCCAAGAACATAATGATGATGCGGTTCGGCAGATCAAAAAAAGATTTGACATGTAATGCGTTACACAAATTACAGTGTAATTGTAGAACATAACGACAATCATCTCATTAAACATCATTCGTTTAAACAAGGGAGACAGCATACTAATGGATAGAGATACTCAAAAAATTGTATTTATCGATATTGACGGAACACTTGTCGGTGATGACGGTATGGTGCCTGAATCGGCGCAGAAAGCCTGTAAAATGGCACGCGGGAATGGTCATCTGCTTTATCTGTGCACTGGTCGTTCGAAAGCTGAAATTTACGACGCCATTTGGGATATCGGATTTGATGGTCTTATTGGAGCAGGAGGGGGATATGTAGAATCCGGAGATGAGATTCTTTATCATAAAAAAGTCACGCCTGAGGATGTTCGGCATATGGTGGATTTCTTTAATACACATGGAATTGATTTCTATCTGGAGTCCAATTCTGCGCTTTATGCTAGCCAGAAATTAAGACCTCATCTGGAGAGACGGATCTATGGAGATGTTGAAAACGACCCTGCGGCCAGAGAAAAAATGGAGCGTTCCCCCCACCCATTTATCGCGGGTTTGACTTATGGAGAGACTGATTTATATAAAGACGATGTCAATAAGGTTTGCTTTCTGGAAAGTGCTGTACCCTTTGAACGCATCAAGGAAGAATTCCAGGGGAAATTTGAGGTCATCCAGTGCACCGTTCCAATCTTTGGGCAAGACAGTGGGGAAATGATGATTCCTGGCATTCACAAGGCAATCGCCATTGCTGATTTGCTGAATCATTTGAGTCTGCCCCAGGAACAGACGATTGCCATTGGAGACGGAATGAACGATGCCGAGATGCTCGAATATTGCGCAGTAGGCATTGCTATGGGCAATGCAAATCCAGGTTTGATGGAAATTGCAGATGATATTACTGACAACGTTGAGGAAGATGGATTGTATAAAAGCTTTGTAAAATACGGTTTGATGTTTGAATAATAACTGTATTTCGCCTCTATTTTGTTCCATGAAGCTTGAGGACTTGTCCTCAAGCTTTTTGGCATCCATGGTTCATATATCCATAAAAAGAGCAGAAGTAGCGTATCTCGACATTATTCTTGCAGATAACATTTGGATTATTTATAATATATGAATAAGTGCTCATATATTGATTTAGATTGTGAATCATCAGAATTTTGTAGAGGAGAGGGCAGGTAGATGAGTAAGAAAAGTCACACACACGACCATAATACGACATGCGAACATGACTGCAACCAACATCATCAACATTATCATTCTAAAGGCAGTGAGCATTCACATGCTCACGGGCATGGGCATTCCCATAGCCACGGGCATTCTCATGGACATGGAGCGAACAAAAATGCTCTAAAGTTATCATTCTTTTTAATTGCTGTTTATATGATCATTGAATTTATTGGTGGATTACTGACGAACAGCCTGGCGCTGTTATCCGATGCGGGGCATATGTTGAGTGATGCGGGTGCATTGGGGTTAAGTTATCTGGCGATGACCTGGGGACAACGACAAGCGAGCAAGTCAAAGACGTTTGGCTACAAACGATTTGAAGTACTGGCCGCTTTTATTAATGGCTTAGCGCTTGCCCTGATATCGATTTATATTTTCTGGGAAGCTTTCAAACGGCTTTCTGACCCGCCTGGAATCATGACTTCAGGAATGCTGATCATCGCAGTGCTTGGCTTGCTCGTCAATATAGCTGCTGCTTTTATCCTTATGAGAGGAGATACATCTGAAAATCTCAATATTCGCAGTGCCTTTTTACATGTAATAGGGGACTTGTTAGGTTCAGTAGGTGCGATTGTGGCTGCATTGTTGATTATGTTCTTCGGCTGGAATTTGGCTGATCCAATCGCCAGTATTTTGGTGGCGGTTCTGGTGATTATCAGTGCTTATCGCGTAACTAGGGATTCTATTCATATTTTGATGGAAGGTACGCCGCTGAATATGAACACAGATCAAATTAAGCAATCCCTGCTTGATCTTGAGCATGTTGTTGAATTGCACGACCTTCATGTATGGGCGTTATCATCAGATGTTCCGTTGCTGAGTTGCCATATCATCATTCAAGATCCAATGTACAGCAGTGTTGTGATGGAGCGGGCACAGAAGTTATTGAAAGAACAATACGAGATCAAGCATATTACAATACAGATTGATAGACCGGGAATCCCGTGTCATATTGAACATCAATAGCAAGAAGTTCAGAAGAGATCTACGTGATGTGGGTCTCTTTTTTGCTGTTTCCGGTCGAGGGATTGAATAACTACAGTGACGCTTTCAAATTTTCCTTAGGCATTGGCTGAATTCTCGAGTCGTTTAAAATCTCTAAAATCTGGTTCTGTGTAAATTCAAGCTTAAAACTTAAATAAGGATCATCAGGCGAAGCTTTAATCACCTGGCCAACCACCGGCAGATTCATGGATGCAATCAGGTAAAATCAAAGTTTTAACAAATTTATATTTAGAGGGTACACCATTATTGTGGTGTACCTTTCAATTTTTGAAAAATGCATGATGCAAATAATTGAGCTCCTATTTGTCAGAATGGTGAAAACCCCATCAACTTGGTGACAAAATCTGTCATCCGACACCAGGCAATGATAATATATTAAGTGTGTCTAACGGAGCTTATACGATTAAAGCGACTCTTAAATTGCAGAATAACATGGGTACAGATCCGACAACAGATGCATGGAACTCAGCAATACGGAGGAGGGCAGGTGAACGTTGCGATATGTCATCTGTATGAAAAGGCGGCTTGATTATTAATAGTCATGTGTGCGACTTTTTTGAATTTTACAACAAAAGGAGTCTATCAAAATGAATTTGTATTTAGAAATCCCGGAGCTTGACAGACATTTTCCTTTCCGGAGTTTTATTAATGAAGGCGACGTGCTTTGCTATCCTCATTGGCATAAAGAAATTGAAATTATTTATGTAACCCAGGGAAGCTTGGATCTGGGAATTAACGATATTTCGATACGCATGAAACAAGGTGAAGTTCAATTTATAAATGGTGGTGATGTCCATTATTTCTTGGCTTCTCCCGACAGCGAACGGGTGGTTATCCAATTTGATTTGAGCTTTTTTCAAGAGGTATCCACATTAAGCGATCAGAAACGCCCTCTTAGATATATATTTGCGGAGATGGAGCAATCCAGCTGGAACTGGTCAAAAGAAACAGCAGCTAAAATGCTTCCGCTGATTCAAAGCATTTATGATGAGAATGCCAACCGCCGAGAAGGTTATGCTTATATGATCAAAGCCAAACTGTTTGAGATGTTGACTCTTATTTTACGGGAAGTGCCAAGAAGCATGACAAGACTTCCCGAAATCTCTGGAAGAACCTTAACACAATCAAAGGACATACTTTATAAACTGGAACGTATTTTTGAATATGTGGAATGCCATTATCATGAAACCATTTTGCTGAAGAATGTGGCTGAATATATGGGTTTCAGTCCCTATTATTTCGCCAGGCTGTTTAAAAAGAATACGGGGATGACCTTTGTAGCATTTTTGAATGAATTCAGACTGAATAAAGCCAAATGGATTTTACTAAATGAAAACAACCCGATCACTGAGGTCGCAGAGGCTGCAGGCTTCAGCAGTGTGAAGAGATTTCATCATCTCTTTAAGGAAGCAACGGGAACATCACCATTGAAATACCGCAGGACAATATTCGGGAATAAAACGGCAAGAAATGAGGAAGAAAGCTTTTCATGAGATTTGTATGCTAGAGCTATCCAACGAAGTGAAGGGAGAGTTACGATGACATTAAGAATTGGGATTATTGGTTGTAGAGGTATCTAATACGCAATCGATTTTGATCCGTAAGCAACCCTTGATATGTGGTGGGCTTAAATCAGGAGTGAAAGGAAAATGAAAATGGACAATCAGATATATAATGTAGTCATTATCGGTTATGGAGGCATGGGAAGCTACCATGTTCAATTGATCGAACCTATTCAGCAGCTTGCCATTGGCGGTGCATATGATATTGTCGATTACCGGATGGAACTGGCTGCCGCTGCCGGCTATAAAACCTACGCCAGTCTGGATGCTGTTCTGGCCGATCAGGCCGTGGATATTGTTTTGATAGCAACGCCTAATGACGTTCATAAAGAAATAGCGATCCAGGCACTGCAAGCCGGAAAACATGTCATTTGCGAAAAGCCGGTTACGATAACGAGCGCGGATTTCTTGGATATTGTCGAGGTGGCGAAGAAAGAAAACCGCGTATTTACGGTACATCAGAACCGTCGATGGGATGAAGACTTCCGAATTATCAAAGATATGATCGACAAGAAGACCGTGGGCGAGCTGTTCCAACTGGAATCGCGGGTTCAGGGGGCTAACGGCATTCCGGGTGACTGGCGGCAACTGAAGGCGTACGGTGGAGGAATGCTACTGGATTGGGGAGTGCATCTGTTGGACCAACTGCTTCAGATTACGGACAGCCAAATAGAAAGCGTAGCTGCTACGTTAAGCTATATTTTGGGGACTGAAGTGGATGACGGCTTTACCAGCTTTATTGAGTTTAAGGACGGCCTTACAGCGGTCATTGAAGTGGGTACAACCAATTACGTAAAGCTGCCGCGTTGGTATATTAAAGGAACCGAAGGTACCGCAGTGATCAGGGATTGGGACTTGAGCGGAGAGATCGTCACCCGAAATCCGGATGTTGCTCATGTGGAACCAAAACCGATTCAAGCAGGTCAAGGATTGACGAAAACGATGGCGCCGCCGTCAGAGGAATCCACCCTCAAGTTCCCGATTGAGAAAATACCTGCTGCAGCAGAAAATTTTTATGAAAATTTTGTCTCCGCCATCGAAGGAAAAGCGGGGCTTGCGATCAAAAGCGAAGAAGTTCACCGTGTGTTGGTACTGATTGAGACGATTTTTGAGGCGGCAGCAACCAAAAGCGTGATTCGAAGAACGATTTAAATCAGCTCTATTTACGATTCGCCATAAGTGAGATATATCGGATCCTATATTTTGAGAACCCGTGAAGAAAAACGACTCATCGTGGCCCGATGTCAGGAGCACCAGTGTCTTGGTCACTTACAAAAAGATCGATATTTTCCACCAAAACAGATAATAATATCCTCCTTTTTTGGATGTTTTCTTTTTATAATGAAAACGCATCCATAACTATCAAAGGAGTTGATATGTTTTGACACGTAACAAACGCTTAAGAAGATTGTCCACCGCCATGTTAACGGTGCCTATGCTCATGATGTTCGCTTCAGGTGCAATGGCCGAGCAGGAAATGAATGGGCATAAGCCTCCAGTTTCTACTGGAAGCGGCGTGTTTTATGAAATTTATATCAATTCTTTTTATGATTCGAATGGAGATGGACACGGTGATTTGAAAGGAATTACACAAAAGCTTGATTACTTAAACGACGGCAAACTCCGTTCAGGCAAGGATCTGCAGGTCAGCGGCCTCTGGCTCATGCCCCTCAATCCGTCTCCAAGCTACCATAAATACGATGTAACCGACTACTATCAAGTGGATTCGCAGTATGGGAATCTGAATGATTTCCGTACCTTGATGAAAGAAGCGCACCAAAAGGGTATCAAGGTGATCATGGACCTTGTTATCAATCATTCGAGCAGCGAGCACCCTTGGTTCAAGGAGGCCAGCGCCGACCCGCAAAGCAAATACCATGACTATTACGTATGGGCAGATAAGAACGCAGATCTGGATGAAAAAGGCTCGTGGGGACAACAGGTATGGCATAAGAATCCGAATGGTGAAGGGTATTTCTACGGTACGTTCTGGTCGGGAATGCCGGATTTGAACTTTGACAATCCCGAAGTTCGCAAAGAAATGATCAAGGTCGGCAAGTATTGGCTGCAGCAGGGTGCAGACGGGTTCCGGCTTGACGCGGCGATGCATATTTTTAAAGGGCAGACGAAGGAGGGTGCCGATAAAAACATCGCCTGGTGGAATGAATTCCGTTCCGAGATGGAGAGGGTAAATCCAAATGTATATCTGGCGGGGGAGGTATGGGACAAACCGGAGACGATAGCTCCTTACTACGGACCGCTTCACTCCCTGTTTAATTTTGACCTGGGCGGAACAATTCTGAGCTCCATAAAAAATGGCCGGGATCAGGGTATTGCGACATTCGCCGAGAAAACGCTGAAATTGTACAAATCGTACAATAAGGCGGCACTCGATGCTCCATTCCTGAGCAACCATGACCAGACCCGTGTCATGAGCGAGCTAGGCGGGGATGTGCGAAAAGCCAAACTGGCTGCTTCGATTCTTTTGACGTTGCCGGGGCAGCCGTTTCTTTATTACGGGGAAGAAATCGGCATGAAGGGAGAGAAGCCCGATGAGTATCTACGGGAGCCTATGCGCTGGTACAAGGGAGATGGCCCCGGCCAAACGACGTGGGAGGAACCCAAATACAACACTGGCGAAGTATCGGTCGAAGCGCAGCTGCAGGACGATGATTCCTTGCTGCAAAGCTACCGCACGCTCATCCGTCTAAGGGAAGAACATGAAGCTCTCCGCAGCGACAGTCTGGAACCGGTCCAAACAGATTCTGCCAGCGTAACCGCATTTAGACGCACTTCAGGCAAAGAAACATTGTATCTATATCATAACCTGTCCGGAGAACCGGTTACCCTGCAGATCAAAGATTTGGATAAAGGCAAGTGGAAAGTGGTCTTCTCCACCTCAAAGGATGTGAAGGTGAAGAAAGGAACGGTCATGATTCCGGCCTACAGTTCTCTGATTATCAAAGAAGACAGAAAGAGCTGAACATACGTAATCTTACCGTTCAATTGAAGTAAATATATATCGATGAATTCGTGTTGGGGTGTTTAGAGCACCCCATTTTTTATTTGAGTTTTGCTGTAAATAAAAAGAAGATACTGAAACCGACAGGAGAGCAGCATACATATTTTAATTTATAAACATGGGCCCATGTTGATCAATGCCAGGCAAACCGATACATGTTCTTGCTAAAAGCCAGTGACAAGAATATGTATCGGTGATAGGGAACAATGAGTAATGGACAGAATGGAGGATTACGAAGGATTGCGCACGCCAATCAGCAGAACATCCGCCCTAAAATCGTGCATCTCAATAATCGTTTTATTATCTTGTGTTTTTACTGAAGTAACAGCAAAGCGGCGGTGTTCCAGATCGATGGTTGTAATATCATACCCATCAAGTACTGCGTTCAGTTTTAGTACGGTATTGAAAGGAACGTAAATGGCAAATGCAGATAGATCTATAGTTGCTGCAGCACGGATCTCTTCGGTATTTTTAAGCACAACATCCCAAGGCCTGAGATCAGAAAGGCCATACATTTTAAAAAGCCATTTTGCAAAACCATAATCCCATGCCCCTTCAAATTTAAGGGCAGACTGCCAGTCATAAGGCTGATCGAACCCTTCCCCGGTGACACCGAAACGTTTACCATTCCGATGCCAGCTCCAGACCCCGTGTGCCCCATAGGTGATACCTGCTGATGCACCCGACAAAAGACTTTGCCATGCAGCTCTGCGTACATCCACACGATCAAAACGCCCATAGACCTTCCGACTGTATCCCATCTGCTCATAGCAGGGTTCCGAATTCAGTACCGGCCGTGTTACAACTTTACTGTGGAAATCCAACGCCAGTGTATAAGCCGTAGGCTGAAACTGGGAATTGTGCCCTGACTGATACATGTAGAAATCCAGTTGTGGGTTATGGAGAAATTCACCTGGAATAGTTGCCAGTCTACCCTGGATATGAAGAGTGGTCAGACATTGAGGACTTTCCTCTTTTACCACACGCAATGCAGTCCGGTAGTATTGAATCGCCAATTCCGAAGGGAAATCCGTATCGCCACTTACAATATAGATCGGATGAAATTTGGAAAAACGATTAGTTACATAACGAACATAGGGTTCAACAGCATCCAGAGGCATCTTTTTTTCGTCACGGAGCTTGGCGGCCCAGGTATCGGGGATATAATTGCACCATAGCAGTGCCAATGCCGGAACAAATCCACAGTTCACGGCCATATCCAACATCGTTTCGGCTCGATTAAAGTAAGCTTCGTTCAACTTGTAATAATCGTAATTCCCCTCATCATCGTATTCAAACGGCTCGTAGTTCAGGTCACTTTCGCTCGCATCCCATTGGCGCAGCATGTTGATCTGTAACACATTAAATCCCTGGTTTTTTCGTTGGTCCAGATAATAGGCCCAGTCTTCCAGCGTAATATTGGTGAACGCACTCCAGACTGTGTCAGCCAGATAAAAAAAGGGGACCCCCTCATGGACAAAATTACGTTTGTTCTCGGCAATGCTCAGTTTAATCATATGGCTTCTCTCCTAACAACTGTAATGACGGAAAACGACGATTTTCTCGCCGTTTTCGCATGAATGACTATGATGAAATTACAGAACTCGCTGTGGTACCTGTTGCCGATTCTTGTTTCTGTTTCTCTTGTTCCTGTGCTTCAAGTTCTCTTTTCACAGCCTGTTTATCCAGTGTCCTGAAGAACGGATAATAGATTAACATGCTGACTGGAATCAGTACCAATTGTGCAGCGGCCAGTCTCCAGCTCCCCTCAATGAACCCAAGCGCAAAGATGGGGGTGCCAAAGGCTGGGTAAATACCGATCGGAGCCGGTAGCAGGCCGATAACAGTAGCCGCGTAACCGAGTATTGCACAGATAATTGGGGCTGAGATAAACGGAATAGCTAGCAGTGGATTTAATACAACCGGAATCCCAAAGATCAAAGGTTCATGGATGGAGAAGAAGGTTCCCGGAAGACCAAGCTTTCCAATAGTCCGCAGTTGTTTGCTCTTGGCCAGAAGGACCAGTAGCAGGGCAAAACCCAGCATCGGTGCATAGTTGCAGTAAATGTACCAGAAAGAAAGACCGATAATATTAGGAAGTGGAGCTCCTGCCTGGAATGCGTCAAGGTTCGTCAGGTCCAGACTCATCCAAATCGGTTTAACGATAGCCAGGGTCACGATGGCACCGTGAATTCCGAACATCCACAGAGCCTGCATAATGATCAGAACAATAATCAAGGCACCTGGTGATCCGCCCAAGCCTTCAAGAGGTACTTGCAGATAGGTGTAGATAAATTTATGAACGGTACCAAATGAGGTCTGCATAAATAGACCCGCCACAACTACAAATACAAGTGCTACAAGGACTGCCGGAATTAATCCGGAAAAGGTTTTGACTACGGTAGGAGGGACTCCCTCGGGCATTTTAATGGTCCAGTTCCTGTCCACGATCCAGATATACAATCGTGCCGCAGCAAGGGCGATAAACATCGCAACAAACAATCCCTGCGCCCCAAGCCATTCGAGTGGCAATGCGCGTACTTTATCAAAAGTCTGAACAGGCGTGACAATCAGAAACGAGAGTAGGGCGGTTGCTGCAGGGACAAGCGGGTCCTTTTCAAAAGATTGGGCCAGTTTGTAGGCAATAAAAAACACGGCATACACGGCGATAATACCGGTGGTCATCGTCGATGCCAGTCCAATAATGCCCTTGACCGGGGCGATAAAGTTCTGATAAGGCTCCCAGGCAAGTGCAGAGAAGAGGGTAGCAAATGCACCGATAATTAAAAAGGGAAGCGTGGACATCAGTCCGTTGGAAATTGCACTCATATATCGGTTTTGTTGAATCTTCCCAGCGACTTTTTGCAGCTTATGCGATAATTTTTTTTGGTTGGCCACAATTGTTCAACTCCTACTCTAAACTTTCTCACTTTTCATCCTCATTAGAGAACGCTTCCATTTGATGAAATCACATCTTTGTACCAGTAGAAGCTATTCTTGCGGATCCTCCGCAATTGCTTCAGATTGAATTCATCCCGGTCTACATAAACGAAGCCATATCGTTTGCTTACTCCCTGATGCGTACTCACCAAGTCAACTGCAGACCAAGGACAGTAACCGAACAACTCGACTCCGTCAGTCATTGCCAGTCGGCATTGCTCAATATGCTTCCGCAGATAGTCGATCCGATAATGATCATTCACTGTCCCGTCTTCTTCCAGAGTATCATGGGCACCAAGACCGTTCTCCGTGATCATCATTGGGAGTTGGTATCGGTCATAGATGGTTCTTAACGTAACTCGAAGACCTGCTGGATCAATCCTCCAGCCAAAAGCCGTCCGCTCTAAATATTCATTACCGCTTCCTGCATATACACCGGCTTCTCCAACCGCAATTTGCTGATCACCCATACCGCCTTTTTCTTCGGTATCCCGAAGATTGGATTTGACTGTAGCGGAGCTGTAATAATTGAAGGCAATAAAATCCGGCTGTGCCGCTGCGAGGATATCCATATCGCCTTCGGCAATTTTAGGTGTATATCCCTTTTCTTCGAAATAGCTCCACACTAAAGTATTGTAACGACCGTATACGGCCATATCCAGATACAACCAGTTACGGATGGCGTTAAAGTTATCTGCGGCCAAAACGTCATCCGGACAGGGGGAGGCTGGATAAACACATGAAATATTGGGTGCAGGGGCCACTTTTGCATGAGGCAGCATTTTTTTGCACAAGATCATGGCTTTCGCTTGAGCGAGTAACATATGGTGATTCTGCTGATAGAGTTCTTTTTTTGGATCTTGAAGTGAAGGATCAAGCGTTCCAAGGGCTGATCCGTGCAGAATCATCATATTTTGCTCATTGATCGTTAACCAATACTTCACACGATCCCCAAAGTTTTCGAACAAGGTCTTTGCATACGCTTCAAATGCATCAATGGTTCTTCGGTTCGACCATCCACCTTGCTTCTCCAAAGCTGCAGGTAGATCAAAATGATACATCGTTACAATCGGCTCAATGCCGTAGCGAAGCAGTTCATTAATCACATCATTATAAAACCGGATGCCTTGCGAATTTAGTTGGCCGGTACCCTGTGGATATATGCGGGTCCAGGCAATGGAAAAACGGTAAGCCTTAAAACCCATTTCCGCCAATAAAGCGATGTCTTCCCGGTAATGATGATAGTGGTTGCTTGCGACTGTATAATCTGAAATCCCCTCTCTGGGGGAGCGAGTATCAATAACAGAAGGACCCTTTCCGTCCTCGTTCCATGCTCCTTCAAATTGATAGGCCGATGTAGATGCACCCCATAAAAACGTTGGAGGAAATTCCTTTAGTTGGTTGTGCTTCATAAATAACTCCTTTCACATCGGTGAATGGTACATCAAGCCTGATCTACAGGCTCAATGCATCTGTCAAAACTTTCTCGCCATTCATCATGCCGTAGTCCATTGTGTTGATGACGCTTACCTTTATACCTTGGGGGCCGTATTTGGACTTAAAATCATCTTCAAGGTAACCCACCTGAGGCCCGATTAACAGGACATCGGTTTTATCAGCGTATTCTTTGAAAGAACCTTCCGATGTAGCCCTGATCTCAACCTGAATGTTCTGTGCCTGAGCGGCTTTTTGCATTTTCTGAACCAACATACTTGTTGACATACCTGCTGCACATACGAGTGTAATTTGTTTCATCTGTTATTCCTCCCCGATGGTTGTAAGATGGAGTGCTGTTTCATAACGACTTAGTCTACTGTAAAGCTCTACAATGTGTCCTGCCAAATCCTTGGTTGTAATAGCGGACATCAGGTGATCTTGAGCGTGTACCATTAGCAGGGTGACTTCATGAGAAGTACCGCCCGCTTCCTGTTGAATCAGCCGGGTCTGGGATTTATGGGCCTTGACCAGTTCGGCTTTTCCTTCTTCAAGGCGTGCAGCAGCCTGATCCATATGCCCTTTTTGGGCGAGACTGATGGCTTCCATTGCTTTACTCTTGGCAACACCTGAATTTGTGATAATTCCCATTATGATTTCCTGATATTCATCCATTCATTTCACCTCTTACGTTGTTTCAATCTATTTTAAATTGCAGGTTCAGTGTATAGGATTTCAGCATGCTTCTAAACTCAATTCTTTTCCACTAGTAGCGGAAAACTCTTCATCAGGCACCTTCGTTAAAATGCAAAACAGAACAGCGAACCGGCGCTAAATTTTCGGTTTCGCTGCCCTGTGGATTGGAGCTAATACAGATTATGTTTGAGAATGATGCGGGCAAATTCTTCATAAGTTTCGCATTTAAGCAGCTGTTGAACAATTTCTGGATGATCTACAATTTCTATCAGATGTTTGTACATTATTGATGGCGGCTCGTCACCGTTTTTATCGATACTAAGCAGGCAAATAAACTGTACAGGTTTTCCGGCCCAGTCGATCGGTTGTTTTAAAGTGCATATGGCCCAGACGGTACAACGACTCTGCGGAATAATGGGGTGGGGGATTGCAACCAGATTGCCGTAGGCTGTAGGTGCGGCATTTTCACGTTCCAGGACAAGACCAATGAATCCTTCGGAAGAACGAATGAGCATGGAAGCATGCATCTTTTTCCCTAAGAAAGAGATGACTTCTTCTTTAGTTCTAAAATTCTGTCTAAGAAAAACAAGGTCTTCTCTGATGTAATTGAAGATGTATTTTCTTTCGCCCGCCAAAAGATTTTCGATATGGTCCATATCTCCACCTCCGAGTAGGGTTTGCACAACCACTACCGGAACTGACAGCTTCTCAGGGATGGGAACGGTGCTTACGACAAAGTCGATATTGTGCAAAGGCACATGTGGGAGCTTGTAATACTCCGTTGTACCAGCCACTTCAAGACGATTGCCAAATTTGCTCTTCAGTTTGTAATGGAGAAGCCGAGCGCTTCCTACACCTGAAGTACAAACAACAATACAGCGCTTGGCACGTGTGTTCAGGTGCTGTCTTTCCATAGCAGCTCCGATATGAATGGCCAGATAACCCATCTCCGCTTCAGGAATGTTAACGTTCAGCTTGCTTTCCAACAGTTTTGCTCCAATGACGCCGGCCTGAAAAGCAAGTGGATAGTTGGTCTTGATATGGTCTAGCATCGGGTTGCGAATATTCATGCCATATTTTACTCGGTTGAGTGCTGGTTTCAGATGAAGGCAAATGCCTATTAACAGCTCAGAGTCAAGGCTGATATTGAGGTTTAAATCGTGATCAATTTCGGTGAGCATTTCCTTGCCAAGCTCATAAATGCGGCGCTCCAGCAGCCTTTCAGGTCCTATATCTTGTGCCTGTTGTCCCTCAATCCCTGAAAACCATTTATTCCCAGATAAATGCATAGCAATGTAGGCAACCTCGTTTTCAGGAAAAGTCAATTGCAGTTCCTTCTCAATTAATCCAACAATGTGTTGGGCCGCTTGGAACTCTTCGGCATCCCGGAAGTTCTTCACATCTTCGGATAGCATGGCTACCTGGTTTCCTTCACGTATCCGTTTGCAAGCAATAGCAATGTGAATAGTCAGATTACTGAAGGCGACATCGGATAGCATCACTCCATAATTTTGAATTTGCTCAAGAATAACGCCGCGGATTAATGTCATTTCTTCGGAGTGTATAATTCGCGATCCAGACGTCAGCCCTTCGTCCTGTTTCTTCTCTGAATGATTCATGATGAATTCGGACATGCAAAACCTCATCCGGACTTCATCACCTGACAGTCGCACCCCGTAGTTCGGACGTTTGTCAACGGCAATTCCGTAAGTTTGTAGCATCAGCTTAACTTCTTTGAAATCATTCTGAATCGTTGATTTACTGATATAAAGTTCGTCTGCTAAATCTTCCAACTTTACATAGTTGTCCGCAAGTAGGAGACGTCTGATTAGATATAACTTCCTGTAATCGGGAGAGTGGGGATCGTGAGGCTCGTTAGATAAAAAAAGCTGTTCCAGAAGAGTGCGAAAGCTGCGGTCATTCGTGATTTTCAGCTCGTACCCTCTTGAACGAACGGGTTCAATAGACGCACCATGCTTGCTGAGAAATTCACCGAGTTCTTTAATATCGCTTCGAATGGTGCGTGAAGTGACTTGAATCAATTTAGCCAAATGTTCGCTCTGAACCGGATCATCTACGGCCAGCAAGTGCTTCAAAATTAAAACCATCCGTTTATTCATTCAAGATGTTCCCCCCTTCTGAGATTATTCAAATGAAATGGATTTTTTATAATTTACCTGGAATGCATAGTGGAAAGAGGGGCTCATGAAGCTCTGGAGTGACAATGTGCGATTCGTTGATATTGTCGAAGCCGATAATCGAAGTGTCCCGTGGTCTCTGAATGTCAAGTTCATACTAAGATAAACAAAACGAAGTGTTGATTACATGCAGTGTACAATATATTTTTAGATGATACAATGTTTATATAAAATTAATGAATATAGTTTATTTAATAAAGGGCTTACTTTAGTTAAAATCATTATTGTTTTCGTTGACAGCATAAAATATCGGTGTTAACATGGCATCGTAATCGTGAATAAAGTAATATTTAGTATTTGTTTGGATTTCTTTAGTTTAGTTTTAGTTTAGTTATTATTTTGATTTTTATTCAGCATTTAGTTTTGTTGAACTGAATTATTTACTTTTTCGATTGTGAGGAGAATGATGATGAAAAAACTGAAGCTTGGTTATGCTCCAACGCGGCGATTTATCTTTAGTGCCGAGGATGCCTTCAAGTACAAGATGGAAATTCGTAAACAGATTGAAAGCTTTGGAATGGATATCGATATTGTTGATTTGGAAGGGCTTAACGAGGAGGGCCTGCTGTATGATGATCATATTAATGCAGATTTGATCATTAAACGCTTCAAAGATGAAGAGGTGGATGCCGTATTTTTTCCACATTGCAACTTCGGCACAGAAGATACTGTTGCCAGGGTAGGCAAGGCTATTGGCAAACCGGTTCTGCTATGGGGGCCGCGTGATGAAGCCCCGTTGGCAGATGGTATGCGTCTTCGGGATACACAATGTGGAATATTTGCTACAGGAAAGGTATTGCGTCGATTCAATGTTCCTTTTACCTACGTCACAAATAGTTGGGTCAATGACCCGGTATTTGAACGGGGCTTCACCAACTTTGTGGCCGCTGCCAATGTAGTACGCCAGTTCAAGAGTCTCAGGATTCTTCAGATTGGGCCCCGTCCCGCTTCGTTCTGGACGATGATGTGCAATGAGGGTGAACTGCTTGAACGCTTTGGCATTGAGATTCACCCCATTACTCTTGTTGATATTCAGTTGCGAACTAAGAAGATTGCTTCAAGTAATAATGCCGAGCTGTTGGAGACGATGGATTATATCAAGCAAAAGCTCGACTACAGTGAAGTAACGGAAGACGATATCAGACGAATCGCCGCATTGAAAGTGGCTATGAAGTCGTTTGCCCAGGAAACGGGAAGCAGTGCTATTGCAATTCAATGTTGGTCATCTCTACAGGATGTTATGTCGATCATGCCATGTTTGGCTAACGCCATCCTGACGGATGAGCAAATTCCGGTCACATGTGAAACGGATATTCATGGAGCCATTACCTCCATTATGGTACAGGCGGCAACGATGAACACCATGCCTACTTTCTTCGCCGATATTACCGTTCGTCATCCTGAAAACGACAACGGTGAGCTTCTTTTTCACTGCGGCAATTTCCCGGTATCTCTCTCTGTGGAAAATAAACCAAAATTGCGCAAACATTTTCTCTTCGACGATCATTCACCGGGAACACACGAAGGGGAGATCCGCGGTGGACAGATGACCATTGCCCGATTTGATGGTGATCATGGTGAATATTCCATGTTTCTTGGACGTGCTCGGGGGATTGAAGGTCCCTACACTCGTGGCTCCTATGTCTGGGTCGAAGTGAACGACTGGCCACTGTGGGAGGAAAAACTGGTCAAGGGACCTTACGTTCATCATTCCGTGGGCATCCATGCCAATGTAATTCCGGCCATATACGAAGCATGCAATTATATTCCCGGCTTGACGCCAGACCCGGTAGATCCAACAGAACAGGAAATTCAAAGCTGGCTGAGAGGATCTGACCTTGCCCGGAATCGTTCCAGCCTCCGTTAATAACTCCACGTCTGGTTAACAAGATGAGCAACGAAGAAAAACATTCCTTAAGGAGGATCACAATGGACATCCAGGAATTGAAAGTAAAAGCAGCCCAGATCCGCATGGAGCTGCTGACCATTATTCACCGTGCACAGACAGGACACACCGGGGGGTCATTGAGCAATACAGACATTTTGACGGCATTATACTATGACGTTATGAACATCGATCCGGCCCGTCCGCAATGGGAGGACCGCGATCGGTTCATCGCCAGTAAAGGGCATTCCGTTGAATCACTTTGGTGTGTCTTGGCAGACTTGGGTTTTTTCCCAAAAGAAGAGCTCGAAACCTACAGCCAGTTTGGCACCCGGTTGATCGGGCACCCCAACAACAAGGTTCCTGGTATCGAGATGAATACTGGCGCTCTAGGCCACGGATTACCGATTTCGGTAGGGATGGCATTGGCAGCCAAGCGCGATAACCGTCCATATCGTGTGTTCTGTCTGATGGGAGACGGAGAACAGGCTGAGGGTTCTAACTGGGAGGCCGCTATGGCAGGCTCTCATTACAAATTGGATAATCTGGTCGGCATTATTGATCGCAATAGATTGCAAATCAGCGGATCTACGGAAGAAGTAATGGGATTGGAACCGCTGGAAGAGAAATGGGCAGCATTTGGCTGGAACGTTGTCGCCGTTGACGGCAACGATATAGAACAACTGCTGCAAGCCTTTCACGCTGTACCAGAAGCGTCCGGCAAGCCAACGCTAATTATGGCGAACACGATCAAAGGAAAGGGCGTATCCTTTGCCGAGAACGTTCCAGCCTGGCATCACCATGTTCTGAATGATGAGGAACTGAAGCTTGCACTTGCGGAATTGCAGGGAACGATTCAACAACTGACACAGGAAGGACAGGTGCATTAATGATGAATAAAATTCCCAACCGCCAGGTGATATGTGACACGCTGTTGGACTTGGCCAGAGACGATCGCGACATCATGGTACTCGCCAGTGATTCCCGAGGTTCTGCAGCGATGGCTCCTTTTGCTAACACGTTCCCGGAACAATTTGTCGAAGTGGGGATCGCGGAACAAAATATTGTTGGTATGTCTGCCGGACTGGCTCATAGCGGTAAAAAACCATTTGTGACTTCACCGGCCTGCTTTCTTAGCATGCGCAGTATCGAACAAGTCAAGGTAGACGTTGCCTATTCGCGGACCAATGTGAAGCTGATTGGAATCAGCGGCGGGATCAGTTACGGAGCACTAGGCATGTCACATCACTCCGTACAGGACATTGCTGTTGCAAGAGCCATCCCGGGCCTGGCGATTATTCTGCCAGCCGACCGTCACGAGACCAAAAAGCTGACCGAAGCCCTGGTAAAATATAACGGCGGGGTTTATGTGCGGATTGGTCGAAATCCTGTGGAAGATGTGTATGAATCCGATGATTATTCGTTTGAAATCGGTAAAGCTGTAACTCTCAAAAAAGGTACAGAGTTGACTATTATCGGTACCGGTGAGACGGTGCGGATTGCACTAGATGCTGCAAACGCACTTGCAGATGAGGGGGTATCGGCGCGTGTTCTGAACATGCATACGATCAAGCCGCTGGATAAAGAAGCCATTCTTATGGCTGCACGTGAAACGGGCCGCATCATCACTGTTGAAGAGCATAGCATTCATGGTGGACTTGGTGCCGCTGTGGCTGAAGTTGTTGTTCAGAATCATCCGGTTCCTATAAAAATACTCGGAATTCCAGATGAACCAGCCATTGCCGGGAAAACGGCCGAGGTATTTGAGCATTATGGCATTACGCAGCAAAATATCAAGCAAATCGCGCTTGATATGATCGGCAAGGCAGGAACGGTCTGATGAAGAAGCAATTTATTCTGACGATAGATCAAAGTACTTCTGGAACCAAAGCTATACTATTCAATTGTGCAGGTGAAATTATAGCCAAAACGTCCTTTCCCCATACTCAGATCTATCCTCAACCGGGATGGGTAGAGCATAACCCGATTGAAATTTATGATAATGTAATGCTTGCAGCACTAAGTGTGTTGGAAATAGGAGGTATTACTCCTGATAAGCTTGCAGCACTAACTATCACAAATCAAAGAGAAACAGCTGTAATCTGGGATGCTGTAACAGGCCTTCCCGTTCATCCGGCCATTGTATGGCAGTGTCAACGGACTGCGGATACCTGTGAAGTTCTGAAGAATGCAGGTTTTGAAAAGTTGATTCAGAGTAAAGCTGGATTGTTGCTGGACCCTTATTTTTCAGCAAGTAAATGGAGTTGGATATTGCAGCATATTCCTGCAGCTGCCGAAAAGCTGCTGCAGGGAAGACTGCTTGCGGGAACGATCGATAGCTGGCTGCTTTGGAAGCTGACAGGGGGCAAAACACATGCTACTGATTACACAAACGCTAGCAGGACATCACTCTTCAATATCCATACCCTGCAATGGGATGAAGAGTTATGTGCGCTTTTTAAGGTTCCAATCAGTATCTTGCCTGAAGTGAAAAACTCTGACGAATGTTTCGGATATACGGATCCTTCGGGATTTTTCGGCCTTGAAATACCGATTACAGGAATTATTGGTGATTCACAGGCTGCATTATTCGGTAATCACTGTTTCGAAATCGGAAGTGCTAAAGCTACTTTTGGAACAGGAACCTCCGTGATGATGAATGTGGGTGAGCATTGCCATGCTTCTGAACGAGGACTCGTGGCAGCCATTGCTTGGGGAATGAGTGGGAAAATCACATATGCGCTGGAAGCTGTAATCCGTACGACAGGCGATAGTCTGAACTGGTTACGTGATAATATGGGATTGTTTAGCACATTTGAAGAAATGGAAGTATTATCGAAGGAAACTCCGGCGTGTGAAGGCGTATACCTTGTACCTGCTTTTGTGGGACTGGGGGCACCTTACTGGGATTCACATGCAAGAGCAGCGATTACCGGAATAAATAGGAGTACAAGAAAAGGTCATATCGTTAGAGCGGCGCTGGAGAGTATAGCTTATCAGGTTAAGGATGCGGTAATTCTTATGCAATCCAGCTCGGGAATTAACCTGAATAAACTATACGTCGATGGAGGAGCATCGGGTAATGCAACACTTATGCAATTTCAGGCGGATATGCTTGGAACCCAAGTGATTAAATCGGGGATCGCTGAGGTATCGGCGCTGGGATCAATGTATTTGGGAGGGATTTATACAGGATGGTGGAGTTCAGCGAAAGAAATTGTAAGTCAATCAGGTCTTGGCAACATTTATGATTCTAAGATGGAGATTGAACAACGCGAGGTTAATTATGCTGGGTGGAAAAGAGCAGTAACATCGGTTCTGGTAGAAAGAACGGAGTGTACGATCATGCCCTCGCACCATTTATAAGTTCAATATAGGAGAGTGAACAAGGAAGTGAATTCAACAAAAAAATGAGAATAGTATGATTAAAGCCTTGATATCCTACGCACCGGGAGGAGTGGGACCGATCCTATGCATATCAGTTTTGATAATCCTGGAAGGTTTTACGTGGATAAGAGGCAAAAAAGGGTATTCCGCAGCCGGTAGGCTTCTGTGGGATACCCTTCTTGTAGCTATTTTTAAATCAAGCCTATTTGTCGGTCGGCATCAAATGCTTAAACATAAGCCCCAGCTTTAATAGCAGTAGATGATCGGTGTTCTTCAAATCCAGATTCAGCAGCCCCGAAATTTTCTCCAGCCTGTACAGCACCGTATTGCGATGGATAAATAGCTCACGTGCGGTTTCATTCACCTGGCCGTTGTTGGCGAAATAGGCTTCAAGCGTGTGCATCATCTCGCTGGCGTATTCCTCGTCCTTATCCAGCAGTGGACGGAACAAATAAGAGCAGTACCTGAACATGACCTCCTGCGGAATATGCTTGAATAGATAAATGAATTCCAGGTCGGCAAACATGACAACCGGTTCGCTTAAACCGAGCTCCGTGCTGATTCTCTCGGCCTCCCCACACTCCCGGAAGCCGTCGATGAACTCCTCCATACCCATTCTCACTTTACTGATAAAACATGTCCTTGCTCCTGCTCCGTGGTCCCATGCATGCATCATATCCGTATACAAACGTGCAGAATTCTCATACTGCCTGCGTTCTTTGGCCTCCTCTTCCGGAATGGGAAAGAGGGAATATACGCGGTTCATCACATAGAAATGATGGGACTCCAAGGAGGACGTTTTTGGATGGTCCTGAAGCTTATCCTGAATCTCCCTCAGTCTGCGGCGCTGACTCTCATGGTCCCACGCATCAGCTCCTGTGGAGGATAATATCATGCACACGTAGGGAGTGCTCCAAAATGTGCTTCCCAACGCTTCGGCAAATTCGAGCACCGTTTTCCGGGAGGCGTTTCCCTTCAAGTAACGCTCCATAGTCGCGCCAAGACGACTGTCTGCCGCAGAAGTCTCCTGATTTCGGATGACCTCCAGATGATAGGAAAGAATAACGGCAGCCTGGTGAAAAATGCCCTCCATATCATGTACTTCCAGCAGATTTTCGGTCTGAACAAGCAAGTAACCGTATGATTTTCCATTTTTCAGCAAGGGGACCCGATACAACAAGTTGTTGGCTGCCTTATAAAACCGATTGTCCTGATGCCAGGGCCAGTCGCTCAACAGCTCCATTTCAGAACAGTGTGTCACGTTATACAAGGTCTGTCCCTCAGAGGTGACGATGGCTACAGGACGCCCCAAAATGCTTGTGATGCTTTGAAAATAATTGGTGTACTCATCCGCCTGCATCGCAAAATCAACCAGCTTCTTCTGCGTTTCAAGCAATTCATTCAGCCTGCGGGTATCGCGTTGGAACTCGGATTGGAAGAGAGCGGTGATCTGCTCGGAGAAGGTGAATTCAAAAGGGAGCTCAATTAGGGGGAAGCCCAACCGATCGGCTTCAACCAGGGCAATCTCTGGAATTTCCGCCCAGTAGCGGCCAAGCTTGATGCCAAGCCCGGAGGCTCCGCGTTCATTCAGCTTTTGCAGCAAATTGACAAATTCCTCGGGTGAATCCCTGATCGCATAAGCCGTAGTCAGCAGCAGCTCCCCTTCTTTCATCCAATTGATCACATCCGGCGCATCCATCAAATTAATGGAGCTGATTGTTCGGAAAATCCCCTTTTTACCGGCGGCCAGCTTCCCTTCCGATAACGGATAGACCGTCAAGGCATCTTCTACAGTTAAATGCATATTAAATCACTCCCATGATGCGTATATAATTCAGGTCCCGGACACGAGGTAACTTTTTAAGCAATTATATAGGCTTTTGTCGAATTTCTGCAATCCTTTTTATCTTTTTAATGTTATATAAGTTAACACAAATTACTAATAATTTTGTTTTTAAACCAATGAGAAGCCCATATCGTTAGATTAAAAGCCAAAAATGTGTAAGGAATATTTACATTCATATTTTTTAGCTTTATGATAGGACACAACTTCAAAGAGAAGAGGGGATTCAGATGCAGCTTACCCAAAATCAACAGGCTGCGGCCGAAAAGGACAGCCGCTCCATGCTTGTTATCGATGATGTCGGCAAAATCTACCCCAATGGCACTGTAGCTGTGCAGCATGCGGATCTGCATGTGGGGGAAGGGGAATTTCTCTGTTTTGTCGGCCCTTCCGGTTGCGGTAAATCGACCATTTTTAATATGATTGCCGGTTTGACGGAACCGACCTCGGGTCATCTGTCCGTGCTGGGCACCTCACCGAAGGAAGCGCGCAAGCAGAACGAGATTGCCTTTGTGTTTCAGGAGCATACCCTGCTGCCATGGGCCAAGCTGATTGATAATGTTACCATGCCTCTTACCTTGCGCGGCATATCCAGGAAGGAGCGTATCACCGAAGGGGAGCGGGTTCTTGAGCTGGTAGGCCTGAAGGAATATATGAAGGTGCTGCCCCGTGAGCTGTCAGGGGGAATGAAGATGAGGGTATCGATTGCGCGAGCGTTGATATCCAGACCCAAGTTGCTGTTAATGGATGAACCGTTTGGCGCCCTTGATGAAATTACCAGGCAGACGCTGCAGGATGAACTACTGAATATTTGGGAACAGGACAAAAAGATGTCGGTTCTGTTCATTACGCATAACGTGTTTGAAAGTGTGTTTCTATCGACAAAAGTAGTGGTGATGACGCCCCGTCCCGGAAAAATTTCGGATTTCATCGATATTCCGTTTGCTTATCCGAGGGATGATGAATTCCGGACCCGTCCTGAATTCGGTGAATATGTACGCAGCGTGTCCGCTGTGCTGAAGCATTGATAGCCAAAATGAGAGGGGTGGAAAAAATGGAAGATATGGCAGCTAATCCAGCCGTTGAAACGGCGGCAGGTATCCGGGCTTCCGGGAAGGGGAATGCCCGCAGCGGTTATCCGGCAGGCGAGAATCAGGTCCTGAGCCTACTGAAGAAAGTTCTGCCGCCATTAGTCGTGTTTGTCCTGTTTATCGGCGGATGGGAGATGATCGTGCGGATGATCGGAATGCCTCCGTATATTTTGCCCAAGCCATCCGATATTGCGGCGGCGGCGGCCGAGAATAGCACAAATCTGATTACGTCGGTAAGCACAACCATTGTAGAGGCGTTGATCGGTTTTGCGATCAGTGTAGTGCTCGGTATTTCATTAGCCATTCTGCTGGCGCTGTCCAAAACGGTGGAAAAAAGCGTATATCCGTACGCCATTATTCTGCAAACTATTCCGGTCGTAGCGGTAGCGCCGATCATTGTGATCTGGTTCGGAGCGGGAATCAATGCCATTGTGATCATCTCATTCCTGATCAGCTTTTTCCCGATTTTATCGAATACACTTATCGGATTGAACTCAACGGATCAGAATATGAAAAATTTATTCTATTTGTATAATGCGAGCAAGCTGCAGACAATCTGGAAGCTGCGATTTCCGGCGGCGCTCCCGTACATTATGGCGGGGCTGAAAATTTCATGCTCCAGTTCGGTTGTCGGAGCGATCGTGGGTGAATACATTGCAGGCATTGGCGGCGGACAGGGTGGACTCGGATACGGGATTACCGTTGCGGCAACCCGTCTGCAAACTCCTTATCTGTTCGCTTGCGGCTTGGCGGCATCCGCCTTGGGAATAGCATTTTTCCTGATCATCAACATGGTGTCGAACAAGCTTTTGAAGTCCTGGCATGAGTCGGCAATGAAATGATACCAGAACCGGGAGAGGGATCCAACATGTCCAAACATCATATGAACTTACGTTACAAGAAGTGGCTGCTGTCGGCTGCGGCATTGATCATGCTGCTTCTGAGCGCATGCTCCAATTCCTTTGCTCCAGAATCCTCCGCCCCGGCCAAAGGGGAAGCCGGAACAGATCTGAAGCAGGTGAGACTGATCGAAGGCTGGTACTCCAAAGGGGAAGATGGAGGCTATTTTGCGGCATTGCAGCAGAGCTACTATAAGGACAAGGGGATCGACATGACGATTCAGCCGGGAGGTCCCGAGGTGTCAACCATGCAGCTTGTTGCTGCGGGCAAAGCTGAATTCGGCATCTCTTATGCGGATGAAATTTTGAAGGCGCGGGAACAGGGAATCCCTGTTGTTGGTATCCTTGCTGGCTTTCAGAGCACACCACAGGTTCTTATGTACCACAAAGGGCAAAACATCCAGGATTTCACCGACCTGAACGGCAAAACCGTATACATTGGTACAGCGGTGCCTTACTGGGAATATATCAAGAGCCAATACAATCTGACGGATGTAAAAGAAATGAAGTATAACGGACAGCTTGTCAATTTTATCAATGACCCCAATTCGCTGAATCAGGGCTACATCACGAACGAGCCTTACGCGCTTTCCCAGCAGGGGGTTGAGGTGGACTATCTGAAAATTGCAGATTCCGGTTATGCGAACTATGCAGATGTTCTTTTTACAACCGAAGACTACCTTAAAGAGCACCCCGATGTCGTAGAGGCTGTGGTACAGGCAAGCCAAAAGGGTTGGAGCTATTATCTTGACAACTATAAAAAGGTAAACCCGTTCATTCAGACCTACAATCCAGATATGAAGCTAGAAGCAATGAATTATGAGGCGGAGCAGGAAAAGCCCTTTATTCTTAATAAGGAATCCGAGGCAAACGGTATCGGTTACATGACAAAGGAACGCTGGAGCACCCTGCAGGATCAGATGATCAAGGGCAAAGGATTAACGAAGACACAGGATGTTGCCAAGGCGTTCACGACCGAATATCTGATGAAACCATAAGTGTGAACCGAAGTATTTATAGCCTCAAACCAGAATTTTCAGGAAAATGAGGGAACTTAATATGTTCAAACTTGGAAATCGAAAGAGCTATTGGCAAGTGTCCGAAACGCTGGTGGATCTAAGGCGGACGCAAAAGTACAGCAAGCCCATAACCCTTCCTGCACAGCCGCAGGAGGTCGTATTTGATCTGGAGCATACGGCTGTCATTGTCATCGATATGCAGAATGATTTCTGCACACCGGGAGGCTGGCTGGATTCCATCGGGGCGGATACATCGCCGCTCCTGAACCCGGTCAGTCGGCTGAATCGGCTACTGCCTGAGCTGCGTAAAGCGGGTGTGCCCGTCATCTGGGTGAACTGGGGCAATCGGGAAGACCGGATGAACGTGCCGCCATCCGTGCTTCATGTATACAATCCAGACGGACGGGGCAACGGCATCGGGGACACGCTGCCGGGGAACGGCTCCAAGGTGCTGGAGAAAGGCAGTTGGGGAGCGGCAATTGTCAACGGCCTGGATGCGGCCCCTGATGATATCTATGTGGATAAATACCGCATGAGCGGGTTTTGGGACACACCACTGGACAGTATCCTACGCAATTTGAATATTCAGACGGTGTTGTTTGCCGGGGTAAATCTCGATCAGTGTGTCATGCATACACTGCAGGACGCGGCTTGCCTCGGATATGACGGCATACTTCTGGAGGACTGCTCGGCAACGAGCTCCCCAGCTTTCTGCATAGAAGCCACCTTGTACAATATCAAGCAATGTTATGGCTTCGTCGCGGACTCCACCTGGCTGGTAGAAGAGCTGAACGGGGCAGCGGCTCGTAAAGAGGGAAATACCTCGGAAGAGCTGGCATCTCTAGAAGGGTGAGCGGAAGGGATGGGATGACTCGATGAAAGATCAATGGAACGCCATTGTCAACCAGGTGACAGTTGAACCGACAGGACAGGGAACGCTGAGCGGACTCAGCTTTATGGTCAAGGATGTGTTTGCTGTCCGTGATAATACAAATGGCGCGGGCAATCCATGTTGGCTCCAGACTCACGGCCCGGCGGCGGAGCACGCGGAAACCCTCAGCCTGCTGTTGCAGCAAGGGGCGCGACTAACGGGCACGACTCATACAGATGAGCTGATGTTCAGCCTGAACGGTGAAAATGTCCATTACGGAACACCGGTGAATCCGAAGGCCCCTGATCGTATCCCTGGCGGTTCATCTAGTGGATCGGCGGTTGCCGTCGCCGCAGGGCTTGCCGACTTTGCCCTTGGAACGGATACGGGAGGATCGGTACGTGTGCCGTCTTCGTACTGCGGAGTTTATGGAATGCGTCCAACGCAGGGCATTGTCTCCGAGAATGGTGTTATCCCACTCGCTCCCAGCTTCGACACCGTCGGCTGGATGGCGCGCGATCCCGAGACGCTGTGTCGGGTAGGTAAAGTGCTTCTGCCGCAGACTGCCTCGGGTTCCGGCTTTAGCCGGGTGCTGATCGGTGAGGATGCCTGGGAGCTGGCTGACACTGAGAGCAAAGATGCGCTTGCCTCCTGCCTGGAGTTGCTGTGCGGCTTGGCTGAGAGCCATGAAGCTGTTCGCATCGCCCCGCAGGGACTGCCTGAATGGATGGCCATGTTCAGGACGATCCAGGGCTACGAAATATGGCAGGAGCATGGGGCCTGGATTGAACGTGAGCAGCCAGTCTTCGGACCAGATATTGCCGGGCGGTTCTCCTGGGCAGGCACCATTGAACGTGCCGATCAGGAGAAGGAAGTAGAACGCCGGCTTGAGGTGCGCAAGCACATGGCTGACCTGCTTGGAACGGATGCGGTGCTTGTGATACCGACAACTACCGGAGTTGCCCCGAAGCTGGGGCTTAACGGGCCGCTAATTGAAGAACGAAGAGTGCAAACGATGCGTTTGACCTGCATTGCCGGCTTGTCGGGTCTGCCGCAGCTTACAATCCCCGCTGCCGAGGTATTGGGCTGCCCGGTCGGTATTTCCCTCATCGTCGGCCCGGGACAGGATCGGCGTCTGCTGGAATGGGCCGCATCCCTTGTTCCGGCAGTAAAAGGATAAGAGCTTCACTCGATGTATAAGGACATTAAGCTACGCGAAAAGAACATCAAAGCCGCAGAAGAAAGGGTGTCAGTTATGTTTCAACGATATGATGGAACGGTATGGGGGGAGCGCTTTCTGCCCCGTCTAACAAGCAAACAAGTCAAAGAACTTCCAAAGGAGAAGGCACTAGTCATACTGCCGGTCGGAGCTGTAGAGCAGCATGGACCCCATCTGCCTGTATATACGGACACTCTGATTGGGGAAGCGACATTAACACAAACGCTGGAGCGCGTGCGGCCGGATAAGGAGATTTGGCTGCTGCCTCCGATCTCGTATGGCAAAAGCAATGAACATATCGGGCTGCCGGGCACCATTTCCTTGTCCGCGAGCACGCTGCATGCCGTAATGCTCGACATTGCAGAAAGTCTGAAGGCTAGTGGCTTTCGCAAGCTGCTGCTGTTTAATACACATGGCGGTAACGTGGATTTGCTGAATACCGTATCACGGGAAATCCGGATCAGAACGGGGATGATGGTTTTCTATCTCAGTCCCAGCAGTCTGAATGTGGCGGAGGACCTCCTGTCTTCCGAGGAACTGGAATACGGTATTCACGGTGGCGATTATGAGACTTCTCTGGTGATGTCCATCAAACCGGACTGGGTGCAGAAGGAGTTCCTTGTCAAAGAGCTTCCTGATATGTCCTCTTACCGCTTTCTTACATTAGAAGGGAAAATCCGCTTCGCCTGGAAGATGGCTGATATCTCCGCTACTGGCATTGCTGGAGATGCTACGACGGCCACGCCTGAGAAAGGCAGAATCATTCAGGACAGAATCTCGGCGATTCTGTCGGAGGCGCTGGAGGAACTGTGTGATTTTGAAATCACCGATGTCCGCGGGACTGAACCGGTTCAGCAGCCGGCAGGAAGCCGCCCGTGAAGCTCGTTAGTCTGAAACACGGCGCTGGAGAACGGGCCGCGATTGAGCATGAAGGCCGATGTTTCCTTCTGGAGGAGATCAATAGGGCGGAAGGAAGCTCATGGGGAAGCACTGTCATGAAGATATTGCAGCAGGGTCAGCTGGAGGAGCTTGTTCAGTGGTATCAGAAAACCGGGAACAAAATAGGGTCATCGAGCTCTTTCATACCGACGGAGGAGGCCATACCGGCTCCTCTCTTCCGCCACCCCCGCAAAATATGGGGAATTGGCATGAATTATGTACAGAAAGCGATCGATCTCGGATCCACTCCTCCAGAGCTTGAGCCAGTCTGCTTCATGAAGCCGGACTCAAGCCTGATCGGGCCGGAAGAGTATATCCGTCTGCCGGCTCAGGCCGTGAATGTGACATCAGAAGCGGAGCTTGGCATTATTATCGGCCGTAGCTGCAAAAATGTGCCGGAAGAACGTGCGCGGGACGTCATCGCCGGCTTTGCCGCAACACTGGATATGACAAGTCAGGACATTCACGCACGGAATCCCAGATTCCTGCAGCGATCCAAGGTATTCGATACATTTTTCAGTCTTGGACCACAGCTAATAACACCTGACGAAATAAGCGATCTGCAGAGCCTCGCCGTTGAAACTGTGTTGAACGATGAGGTTATTCATAGCAATACTGTGTCCCGCATGATTTATCATCCATGGTTCATTGTCTCGTATTTTTCACAGATGATGACTCTCTATCCGGGTGACGTGATCATGACGGGCACACCGGGGTCCGTCCAGATAAAGCGCGGAGATATCGCCGAATGCAGAATCAGCGGCTTTACAACACTTCGTAATCCGGTAGCAGACGTAGAATACAATCATCAGTAATTTTCCTTGGGGAGTGGTAATGAGATGAACAAATACAGACAAAAGGGATTTGCTGTTTTACTGGTAGCAATGCTCTCCTTATCCACATTGCTGGCGGCTTGCGGCAATCAGCAAACCGCTCAGAATGCCGCTGCCGAGACATCGGGCTCCACGGGGGGAAGCGGGGAACTCACGGCAGTCACACAGGTGACGAACTGGTTTGCACAGGCGGAGCACGGCGGTCTGTATGCGGCAAAGGAAGAAGGATATTACAAAGAGGCAGGTTTGGATATGACCATCCAGGCAGGAGGGCCGCAGGTGTCTCCAACACAGATCGTGGCTTCCGGCAAGGCGCAGTTCGGACTTACCACGGCGGATCAACTGCTGGTCGCCCGTGAAGAAGGAATCCCTTTGGTAGCGATAGCGACGATCTTCCAGAAAAGCCCGCAGGGGATTATGGTGCATACCAACCAGAACATTTCCTCCCTTGCTGACTTGAACAACCATGCCGTTTACGTAGGGACAGGCTCGGTGTTCTGGGATTATGTGAAGAGCAAATACAAATTGGATAACGTGAAAGAAATGGCTTATACCGGTTCTCTGGCTCCTTTTGTAGCCGATGAAAAGATTGCCATTCAGGGATATGTAACTAGTGAGCCGTACGAGATGAAGCAACAGAATGTGGACGTTAATTTCCTGCTGCTGGCGGATGCCGGCTATAACCCATATTCCAATGTGCTGTTCACAACAGAGCAGTATATTCAGGACCATCCTGATATTGTGCGTGCTTATGTCGAGGCTTCGATGAAGGGCTGGGATTATTACAAGACCAATTATGATACTGTGAATGACGTCATTTTAAAGGAAAACCCGGATTTCACGAAAGAAAAGCTGAACTATGCAGCGAAAACGCTCATCCCGTTCGTGTATGAAGGTGATGCGGTGGAACACGGTGTCGGCTATATGACAGATGAGCGATGGACGGAGCTCGGACGGCAGTTGACGGAGATTGGAGCATTGAAATCAGAGCCTGATATCAGCAAGGTATTCACGGATAAGTTCCTGCCGCATTCTTAAGAGGATGGGCCTTTGGCGGGCTGAATGAAAACATACGGAGGGGAACCGAATGAATGAACATTGGACAGCCATTCTGAAAGAACGCATCGAACCTGAGTTGTTGCAGTGGGAGGAGCCCGCGCTTACCAAATATTCGATGGATTATCATCACTTCTCCCCTGTGCTGACCAGTCAGCTGCAGGGCAAGGTCGCCGAGTGTATCGCCAGTCCGCGCACCGAGGAGGAGCTTGACACACTGCTCTCCATTACCGCGGAGCTGGGGGTTCCACTGACCGTCAGAGGCAACGGCACTGGCAACTATGGCCAATGTGTCCCGGTCACAGGCGGAATCGTGCTGAATCTGGCCAAGTACAACAAGGTGCTCGAAACGGGAGAAGGCATAATGCGGGTTCAGGCTGGAGCAAGACTGGGCAAAATGGAATCCACTGCCCGCAAGGAGGGCTATGAGCTGCGAACGATGCCTTCCACCTTTCAAACTGCGACGATCGGCGGTTTTTTGTGCGGTGGTTTTGGCGGCATCGGTTCGATCAGTTGGGGGACCATCTGGGACGGGCTGGTACGTTCATTGAAAATCAAGACCGTCGAGGTTCAGCCCCGTACCATTGAGCTGCAAGGAGAAGAGGTGCTGCCCTACCTGCATACCTACGGTACGATTGGCATTCTGTCCGAGGTGGAAATCAATCTGGCCCCGCGGGTGGAATGGATGCAGTGGGCAGTAACCTTTGACAGCTTTGAACAAGCTTTTCGCTTCGGGCAGTTGGTTGCTGAAGATACGTCCCTTGTAAAGAGGCTCATTTCTATTCATGAATGGCCGATTTCATCCTATTTTGTACCTCTTGATATTCCCGAAGGAAGGACCGCTGTACTGCTTGAAATGGATACGGCCTGTGAATCGTGGCTGGAGCGTGCCATAGCGGAAAACGGTGGGCAAACGTCTAAAAAGGTCTCCGCCGAGCAATATCATAAAGGCGTCGGTGTATCCGACTTTACATGGAACCATACAACCTTGTGGGCGCGCAAGACAGACCCGGGCTTAACCTACCTGCAGCTGAATTTTGATCCAGCCTGTGCCCTTGAGCAAATCTCGGCTATGAAAAAGGAATATCCGGAAGTGATGAATCATATAGAATTTGCCCGGCAAAACGGAAATTTGCTGATCTCCGGCCTGCCGCTGGTTCCCTTCACAACGGAGGAACGCCTGAATCAGATGATGGGGCGTTACGAGGAAAACCGGGTTGTAGTCAATAATCCGCATACTTGGGATTTGAAGGAAGGCGGACGATCATACGCCCACGACCGTTTGTGGGAAATCAAACACCGCAACGACCCGAAGGGAATTCTCAATCAGGAGAAATTAAACCGTCCAGCGGTCAGCGGCATCTAATCAACGGGTGACGGGAGATTGGCCACACAGCAGCAGCTAGCGTACCATACGGATTTTTTATAGTAAATCCGGATCTACAGAAAGGAGCGAGTCGCATGAAATTTGGAAATGTGGTCATCCGCCGCAAGGTTCCTTGCATGATGCGTGACGGTGTAACGTTGTATTCAGATATATACATGCCTGATGAGACGGGAGAATATCCGGTGCTGCTGATGCGCCAGCCTTACGGCCGGGCGATTGCCTCTACCGTTACGCATGCCCATCCCGTCTGGTATGCCAGTAAGGGATATATCGTGGTGATCCAGGATGTCAGGGGACGGGGAGAGTCGGAAGGCGAATTTGATCCGTTTGTACAGGAAGCAGAGGACGGGTTTGATACCATCGGATGGGCAGCAGGTCTGCCCGGCTCGACCGGGAAAGTAGGCATGTACGGTTTCTCTTATCAAGGGCTCACACAATGGGCGGCGGCTTCCCTTCATCCGCCTGCGCTCAGGGCGATTGCCCCGAGCATGTGCCCGGCAGACATGTACCACGGCTTATTTTACCCGCATGGCTCCTTCGCGCTTGGCAATCATCTGCCGTGGGCTTTCCAGCTGGCTCGTGACACGGCGCAAAGGGCGGGTGACTTCGAGACGGCCGAGCAATGCTCACGGTTTATGCGCAGCCCCGAGGAGATGCTCTGGAAAATGCCACTGAATGAAAGACATCCGATTCTGGAGCAATACTTTCCCGCATTTTATGATTGGATCGATCATATAGCGTACGATGAGTACTGGGAGCGGATGAACTGGATCGACGAGATCGTCGGGGAGCCGGTGCCGGCTTTGCATATTGGGGGCTGGTATGACGGTTTCCTGATGGGCACGCTACAGTCGTTCGAGGCTCTGCAAGCTACTGCCACGTCGGATTGCTTTCATCGGCTCATTGTCGGCCCGTGGGCCCACATTCCATGGGGGCGCAGAGCGGGCGGAATCGATCATGGCGAGCAGGCGGACGGTGGTCATCATCTGGAGCAGCTGCGCTGGTTTGATTATTGGCTGAAGGGCAAGGAAGACACGGAATTGCCCGGAGAACCGTCGATCCGTTATTTTGACCAATTGAGTCATGAATGGCATACGGCGGAACAGCTGCCTTCTGTACTTGAGGATGAGCTCTCTCCGTCCGAATGGTTCTATTTATCGGGGTCACAAACCCCGGCAAACGGTGCGGCAGGAGGCGGCAGACTCGAAAGGCGTATGGAAGACGTGGAGGAAGCTGTGCCGGATGTATTCGTATACGACTCGCGTCTCCCGATGCGTCTGGACTCTTACCTGCCGTCCGACCGCATTGCCATTCAGGAACGGCAAGAGATTCTGGTATATACGGGAGGACCGCTTGCAGAGGATATCCCGATTTTTGGGTCCCCGGAGTTGTCCGTGCAGTACCAGACACTGGGAGGTCCGACGGATCTGGTGGCTGTCCTGACGACCGTATCCGAGAATGGAACGGCCCGGCTACTGAGCGTGGGCCGTACGGAAATCTGCAGTGAAGGAGCAGAAGCATCCAATGAATGGAGAACGGCACGGATCCGGCTGCGTCCCTTGGCGGCCACCCTGCCGGCTGGCACGTATATCCGGCTTGAATTGACAGGCAGCGCCTTCCCGTTGTTCGCCCGGCATCCGAACGGTGTCAGGGGTGAAACGAACAGCACGGGAACAGGCGGGTTGAAGATTGCCACCACGGCTGTGCGCAGCACGGAAAAGGACATATCCTGTTTGAAGCTGCCGCTGAAAAGATGAAAAGCGAGGCATAAATTAAAATCAATCAAAAGTGAGGTTGAATGTATATGGTGAACATTCCAGGGCTGGTTGCCGGTAACTTTGAGAATTGTCCCGTCCACAAAATTTCCGCACAGGATACGAACAAGTTCATACTGCTGTGCGACAGGGAGCAGGTGCCTTTCACTTCATTTGTGGAGATCTTCGAGGTGGGAGGCAGAACTCCATCCAATGAACACCGGGAAGCTTATGAATATTTTTATGTGCTAAAAGGGGAGGGGATTGCTAAAGTTGGCAGCGAATATGAGACTCCGATCCGCCAAGGCTCATTCATTATTATTCCGCCGGGCAACCATCACGATATTATCAACACGGGCAGCACACGCCTGTATTGTCTGACGACCATGGTACCGGACGAATTGTTCTCAGATATGATCAAAGCGGGTCCTGCCACCGAGCTAGATGAGGAGGATCTGGCCGTGCTTCAGGCGCTGGCTACCGCGCAATGAGTGCAGGACTGCATTTCATTAATGTACGCCTTCCGCATCGGGAAGACCACCGTCTGTATGAACTTAAGGCGGAGGGCGGAAAATGGGTTAGCATCCGGCGGCAAGACTGTTTCCTTGATGCAGGGGACAGCAGCGCTTCCCGTCTGATTGTCCCGTATCAGGCCGGATCGGACCTGAAACGGTTGGCAGACGCGGATTGCATCGATCTGCGGGGCGGCATTATGCTTCCTGGTCTGGTTGACTGTCATATGCATCTGGACAAAGCCTTTTCGCTCGTGCAGGTGCCGAACCGCTCCGGCACGCTTCAGGAAGCCATTCATAATTACAGTCAGGCCGTACAGAGCTTCAGCAAGGAGCAGTTGGCGGAACGCATGCTGACGGCCGCCAGAATGGCACTGAGCTACGGGACCACGACCGTAAGGAGCCACCTTGACTTCCCTGTTCATCTGGGGAGAGAGGTGGCCTTTCGGACGATTGAGGCGGCCTTGGAAGTACGGGAGAAGCTGAAGGGTAGCATGGCGATCCAATATGCGTTGATGGTTCCGTTCCGCGGCAATCATGAAGCTGCGGATGAGGCAGTCGAGGAAGCACTGCGCATGGGGATTGATGTACTGGGCGGAGCTCCTCATCTGGCAGATGACCCTGAAAGGGAGATTGGCAGGGTTTTCCGAATGGCAGAACGTTTCGGGGTACCAGTTGATCTGCATGCGGATGAAAGTGACGATCCCGGGAGAAGAACTGTGCTGAGCATAGCTGAGCATACGATTTGCTGCGGTTATCAAGGCAGGGTGACGGCAGATCATCTGTGCTCGCTGTCTGCGATGACGGAAAAGGATGCACAGCATGTGATGGCGAAGATGAAGGAAGCCGGTTTGAACGCGGTAACGCTGCCTGCGGTGAACCTATACCTTCAGGGACGGGAAGATCGCGGCCTGGTAAGACGGGGTACAACACGAATTCGCGAGCTGCTTGCGGAAGGCATTCCGCTGGCGGCGGCCTCCGACAACATTCAAGACCCGTTCCATCCGTTCGGCCGCGGGGATCTGATACAGATCGCCCAAATCACATCGTATGCGGCCCATATGGGCAGTGAACGGGATCTGGCACAGCTGCTGCGGATGATCACCGATATACCTGCTGGTATTATAGGCTGTGAAGGGTACGAAATAGAAGAAGGGCATGCCTGCAACTTTGTTGTAACGGATGCGGCTGATGTAACGCAGCTGCTGTCAGGCACAAAAATGAGCCGTTGGGTGTATGCCTGCGGCGGCTGGCAGTCCGCTTTGCATGCAGCTCAGACATATGCGTAAGGCCGTATAAAGTAATGGCATCAAATAGAATTGATTTGTCAGTTATAAAGGGAGAGGAAGTGGGGGCGTAATGGTTGCATCGATTACAGGAACACAGACGATGGTTGTCAGCCCTCATTATTTGGCAAGCGCGGCCGGTTCGCGTATTTTGCAGCAGGGAGGCAACGCTTTTGATGCCGCCGTCGCGGTGAGCGCTTGTCTTGCCGTCGTATACCCACATATGACGGGACTGGGTGGCGATTCCTTCTGGATGACCTATAGCAGCCAGGAGGGAAAAGTCAGGGCCTATAATGCGAGCGGCCGTTCGGGCAGCCGGGTTACAGCCGCCTGCTTTGCGGGCGAATCCGCCATCCCACAGCGGGGACCCCGCAGCGTCATTACCGTGCCGGGCATGGTGGACGGCTGGGATGCCGTACTGCGGGAATACGGCTCAAAGACGCTGGCAGAGGTGCTTGAGCCCGCGATCCGCTATGCGCTGGAAGGCTTCCCGCTGTCGCCGGATCAACATGCCAATACGGCCGAGCGCTTCGAGGTGCTGGCGGCTCATCCACAGACGGCCGCCATCTATCTGCCCGGAGGAAAGGTCCCGGAGCAGGGCAGCCGCTTTGTGCAGTCTGCTTTGGGAATCAGCCTGCTTCAAATTGCGGACCACGGCCGGGACGTATTTTATTCAGGCAGTGTTGGCCAGGAGATTGTTCGCTCACTTGCGGAGCAAGGCGGGCTGCTGACGCTGGAGGATTTTGCGAGGCACAGAGGTGAATGGGTGGAGCCGATCATAGGGAGTTACCGTGGTCTTGACCTATATCAGGTCCCGCCGAACTCACAGGGCTTTACCGGCATCATGGCGCTTCATATTCTCGAGCAGTTTGATTTGGGCAGTATAGAACACGGTTCCTTTGAGTACTATCACCTGCTTGTGGAGGCGCTGAAGCTGAGCTTCCGCGACCGCAACCGGTATTTGACAGACCCACGATTTTCCTCCATCCCTCTGGACCGTCTGCTGTCCAAGTCCTATACCGCGGATCTGGCAGCCTGCATCCATATGGACCGCTCCCTGCCAATGGATACCCAGCCGGTAGGTAATGATACGGCATACGCGGCGGTAGTAGACGGAGAGGGCAATGCCGTCTCCTTTATACAAAGCCTGTATTTTGAATTCGGCTCGGCGGTGACAGGAGGAGACACCGGCATTCTGCTGCAGAACCGGGGCTCGTTCTTTTCCCTTGATCCTTCGCATGTGAACAGGCTTGAACCGGACAAGAGAACGTTTCATACGCTGATGCCGGCAATGGCCTGCCGCAATGGGAAGCCATATATTTTATATGGAACCCAGGGAGGGGAAGGCCAGCCACAGACGCAGACCGCGCTGCTGACCCGCATGGTCGATTACGGAATGGACCCGCAGACCGCCGTGCATGAACCGCGCTGGGTGTGGGGCCGAACATGGGGGGAAGAAACGCAGGAGCTGAGACTGGAAGGCCGGATCACTGAAGAAGTGCAGCGGCGTTTGAAGCTGGCCGGACACACGGTAAAACCAGTTGAGGATTTTGCCGGGGCCATGGGGCACGCACATGCTATTTTGATCAATGACAGCGGCTTCCGGATCGGTGGCACGGACCCCCGCTGCGATGGAGCGGCCATCGGCTGGTGATCCAGGAACGGGACATGGCCTTAACAGTACACAGTGCAACGCCCTGATCGGGAAGGAAACTGTTTTCTTTCCTTCATCAGGGTGTTTTTTGCTCTCTCTTTGCCGCCCGCATGAATATGTTAGTACTTCTTCTTTCAAGGCTAGTTGTGTTTGAGCAATTGAAATTTCAACTCTTGAAGACTCATGGATGTGGGTACCTTGCAAATCACCTTACTTGACTTTGGCCAGGACATCGTCCGAATTTACGAGACATTTCCGTTACGTGAAGCGGACTCGTTCGTAAGTGGAATGAAGCAGCTTAACTCCTATCATATTTGAATTTACGATGAAACGGGTCGGTTTCAGTCTTATGGAGAGCTTCAGGCAGATAACGAGCTTCAAATGTCGCTTAAATCCTCGTGCATAAATGATGAAAAAAATGCTCACCGTTATACTTAAATCCATAGGAGTTATAGCAATAGCCATAGAAACGAAGTGAGTGCATTTGTCGGAACCGATAGCAGGGTTCCAACACAAGGTGGGATGGATGTTAAACTCCCAATAAAAACATTTGATTTTCTCAAAAACCCAGGTCTCTTAAGATGGGTCAAGAATCTAAATAGGCAATATGGATGATGATATTTCCATTTCCAACCACGAAAAACTAAACATTTTACAGTATAAACTTAAATTTTGCAGGTTAAATATTAAGGGAGCTTATGATAAAATTTTTTTGTAATCGCTTACAATTAAATCAGTATAAAGAAATAGTGTTTAGGTTTGCTACGGGCTGCACAGCATCCTAGTAAGACTAAATGCAAATTAACCAAAAAGGAGGAATGTCAAATGAAACAAAAAGAATGAGGTTATTTTTAGCAATCTTAATTTGTTTTTCGCTTACATTGCCAGCAGTAACCGCACAGGCGGCAACAACGATCACCTCAAATCAAAGTGGCACCCAAGATGGTTACTACTATGAGTTGTGGAAGGATTCCGGAACCACAAGTATGACCCTCAATAGTGGTGGCACGTTCAGTGCCCAGTGGAGTAACATCGGAAATGCGTTATTCCGTAAAGGCAAGAAATTCAACGAGACCCAGACACACCAGCAACTTGGAAACATATCAGTAAACTACAGTGCCGACTACCAGCCAAACGGCAATTCGTATTTATGTGTCTACGGGTGAATGGTTGACCCACTAGTAGAATTTTACATCGTCGATAGCTGGGGCAGTTGGCGTCCGCCAGGAGGAACTTCAAAGGGCACCATTACCGTTGACGGGGGTACATATAACATATATGAGACCACCAGAGTTAACCAACCTTCCATTAAAGGCATTGCAACTTTTAAGCAGTATTGGAGTGTCCGGACATCGAAACGTACGAGCGGAACTATATCTGTTAGCCAACACTTTAATGCATGGCAGAGCAAAGGAATGCAGATGGGAAAGATGAATGAAGTTTCGCTTACGGTAGAGGGATATCAAAGTAGTGGGAGTGCAATTGTGACTAGTAATACACTTACTATTGGCGCAGGCGGGGGTACGGATCCAACTCCTCCAAGCACAGGTACGAAAAAGGAATGCGAGAGTATGACCAAAGGCGGTCAGTACACCTCGAATATCAGCTCGTCGTTCTCCGGAGTCGCTTTATACGCCAACAATGATTCGGTGAAATACACACAGTATTTCGAGAGCGGTACCCATAATTTCTCACTCCGTGGTGCTTCAAATAACTCCAACATGGCTAGAGTCGACTTAAAAATCGGCGGACAGACAAAGGGAACCTTCTACTTCGGCGGAAGCAATCCTGCGGTCTACACCCTAAACAATGTCAGCCATGGAACCGGAATCAAGAGATTGAGCTTGTTGTAACAGCCGATGACGGGACATGGGATGCGTACATTGATTATTTGGAGATCAACTAAAAATCCAGAAGCGGTAAATGATCCTTTCAAACAAAATCCCGGCGGGATCTTCCCCGCAAAATGCTTTTTTTGTCGGGATGTTAAAAGATCGGAAGGAGCTAAGGACAAATCCCAAATCTAGTAGAGAGTTGAAGCGGTTCGGAGTGACGCGAACAACGATACTAGCCATTCAAAATTGCAAGGAGGAATAGAACCATGTTTAAAGCTAAAGCAGGAAAATGGGTGGCGATCGGGTCGCTCATCGTGTCTTTGTTCATGGGCTCGCTGGCGACGTCCGACAACGAGGCGCTTGCGGCTGATTGTTCGAACGGCTATGTAGCATTAACCTTCGACGATGGTCCGAATCCCAACAACACCACAACGCTGCTTAACACACTGAAGCAAAACGGCTTGCGCGCAACGTTCTTCAACCTTGGACAGAATGCGCAGAATTACCCATCAATCGTACGGGACCAGCAGGCAGCAGGCATGTGGATCGGCAACCATTCATGGTCGCATCCGCATATGACGCAACTGAGCGCCTCACAGATGTCATCGGAAATTACACGCACGCAACAAACGCTGCAGTCCATTACCGGCACGGCACCGAAGTTGTTCCGTCCGCCGTACGGCGAAACCAACGCGACCTTGAAGTCCATCGAGACCCAAAACGGCCTTACCGAAGTGCTATGGAACGTTGACTCCCAGGACTGGAATGGAGCCACCACCGCCCAGATCGTAGCCGCCGCAGGCAGGCTGCAAAACGGCGACGTGATTCTGATGCATGACCAGTACCAGAATACACTCCAAGCGATCCCGCAGATCGCGCAGAACCTCAAGAGCCGGGGCCTTTGCTCTGGCATGATCTCGACGAGTACCGGCCGGGCGGTCGCGCCTGACGGCGGTACACCAAGCACAGGTACGAAAAAGGAATGCGAGAGTATGACCAAAGGCGGTCAGTACACCTCGAATATCAGCTCGCCGTTCTCCGGAGTTGCTTTATACGCCAACAATGATTCGGTGAAATACACACAGTATTTCGAGAGCGGTACCCATAATTTCTCACTCCGTGGTGCTTCGAATAACTCCAACATGGCTAGAGTTGACTTGAAAATCGGCGGACAGACGAAGGGAACCTTCTACTTCGGTGGGAGCAGCCCTGCGGTCTACACCCTAAACAATGTCAGCCATGGAACCGGAAATCAAGAGATTGAGCTTGTTGTAACAGCCGATGACGGGACATGGGATGCGTACATTGATTATTTGGAGATCAATTAAAAATCCAGAAGCGGTAAATGATCCTTTCAAACAAAATCCCGGCGGGATCTTCCCCGCCCGGGTTTTTGTGAGTATCCCCGACATGAGTGATAGCCGTTGGGTGAGAAGGGATACTTCTGCTGTATTTCAGACGAATGTGTTGAAGTTGTATGGCTTCGCTGATATTGTACTTATGAAACATGTACTTATAAAACATCTAATATTTAAATAAATTAACATTGAGGAGTTGTGTTTAATAAAATGGTATGATAATATACATTTACTTTAATGAATGGGGTTGAGAAGGATAATGTAGGATTTTCTTGCTGATCTATAAACTAATAAAACATTTTAGTGCGATAAGTTTCGCATGTTTTATTGCTTTATAAGCAAGAAAGTTACATTTTCTTCTCACTCAAACGTTAGATCCTTAATCATCTGCCTTCCATTGGGAGGCTGGCTGGTTTTTCTGTATCTATTTGAGCTGCGAGAAATTAACTTTCTTGCGGCTTTTATTTTTTATACAGGAGGACCACATGATGTCATTAATTAATGTTACCAGCCTGACGTTTGCCTATGATGGTAGCTACGATAACATATTCGAAAACGTGAATTTTCAGATCGACACTGATTGGAAGCTGGGATTTACGGGCAGGAACGGAAGAGGGAAGACCACATTTCTTCAGTTACTGCTCGGCAAACATGAATACAGCGGGGCTATCTCTGCTAATGTCAATTTTGAATACTTTCCGTATCCTGTGCCAAACAAGGAAGATCATACGCTGGATGTAATCAACGAAATCTTTCCAGACTATGTTCAATGGCAATTCATGCGTGAGCTCTCATTGCTGAAGGTTGATGAAGACGTTCTATATCGTCCATTTGCTTCTTTGTCAAACGGTGAGCAGACGAAAGTGCTCCTGGCCGCATTGTTTATTAAGGAAAACAGCTTTCTGTTGATCGATGAGCCCACGAATCATCTGGACATGAATGCTAGAAAATTGGTCAGTAATTATCTGAGTACCAAAAGCGGATATATTCTGGTTTCTCACGACAGATCCTTTCTGGATAACTGTGTGGATCACATCCTGTCCATCAACAAAACCAACATTGAGATTCAAAAAGGTAATTTTTCTAGCTGGTGGGAGAATAAGGAGAGACAGGATAACTTTGAATTTGCACAGAACGAGAAGCTTAAAAAAGACATTAAGCGCCTATCAGATTCTTCCAAGCGTACGGGGAACTGGTCTTACGAAGTGGAAAAAACTAAAAACGGAACCAGAAATTCCGGCTCCAAGGTAGACAAAGGCTATATCGGCCATAAAGCTGCCAAGATGATGAAACGGTCTAAGTCCATTGAGCAAAGACAGCAATCGGCGCTTGCCGAAAAATCCAAACTGCTGAAAAATATAGAAAGCTCGGACACCCTGGAGATCTCACAGCTTGCTTATCATAAAAAAGTGCTTGCCGAGCTTGAACAGGTTTCTATTTTTTACGGAGAAAAACAGGTTTGTGCAGACGTGAGTTTTACGATTGAGCAGGGGGAGCGAATCGCGCTTTCGGGAAAAAATGGCTCCGGAAAATCAAGTATCCTCAAACTAATCTGCGGCGTGGATATAGACCACACTGGCAGCTTCACAAAGGACAGTCAGCTAAAAATCTCCTACGTGTCCCAAGATACCTCGCATTTGCAGGGTAGTCTGACAGATTACGCCCGGGACAACGGGATTGACGAGAGCCTTTTCAAATCTATTCTGAGAAAGCTTGATTTCTCCAGAGTGCAATTCGAGAAGGATCTATCCGCTTATAGCGGCGGCCAGAAGAAGAAGGTGCTGATTGCCAAAAGCCTGAGCGAGCAGGTTCATCTGCATATTTGGGATGAGCCGCTGAATTTCATCGATGTCATTTCCCGTATGCAAATTGAAGAGCTGCTGCTGGAGTATTCGCCAACGATACTTTTTGTGGAACATGACAGCGAGTTCTGCAACAATGTCGCAACAAAAATGGTTGAGCTTTGACCAGCTTATTTTTCTCATACCAGACATAATCGCAATTGATTCAAGAAAGGGATGTATATAACAAATACTTGTTTAAATAAAAAGGCTACAAGCAGACTGTTGCTAGTAGCCTTTTATAGTAGCCTTTTGTAGTAGCCTTTGCGTGAGAACCTCCGCCAGTCTTAGGATCCGTTCTAATGGTTACGTCAGCCTCCTTTTAGCCACTTCTCTATCTATGAAGACGAAGAAGAGGATTCTATTCACTCTATACGTCATCCATCATGTCATTGACATAGAACTTTTTAAACGATTCTGTTGCAGTTTGCATGTTTTTCAAGTAGTCGATTTTATAGATACAGGAGTATATAACGTTTAACACGTAGTCAAAGGCGATTTGCGAAGAAAATGTACCAATCTTGGCAAGTTTCACTTCGTCATTAGGAACCTGTATACAGATCGTGCTGAGATTTGCCAACTCACTTTGATTGGTCGCTGTGATCGTTATAAAAGGGATGTTCTCGTGTCTGAAATGTTGAGCCGCTTTTATATAACTCGGCGACTTTCCATGGTAGGTTAAGAAAATGGCGCAATCTCGTGGTGTAAGATTGACGGTATGGTGAGCCCATTCGGATAGCTCAGTGGCAATGACTACATATTTGTTGATTTTAAACAATTTATTCTGAAAACTTTTCGCTCGGATTTGTGAATCGCCCAAGGCATAGATGAAAATTCTTTCTGCTCGATCCAGCAACTGGGCTGTTTGTGACAGCAAGTCATCATCCATAAACGCAAAGTTTTTTTCAATGGTTTCCTTCATTAATTCCGCAATCTCTTTTGCCACCTGAAGTGAAGACTCCCCCAAGCTGAAAGGGTAATTGGGGTCCACATTGGAAATGTTCTGGGTGTTTTGCTGGAATTCCAGAGCAAGTTTGATGATGAACTCCTTGAAGCCAGATAGTCCAAGTTTATGAGTCAAACGGTTAATCGCGGAATGCGAGGTATACGTAACTTTCGCAAGTTCTTGAACAGTTAAGTGAAGGATACGTTCCTTATGAGTCAAAATATAGGAAGCGATGCTTTTTTCATTTGGTGTAAAATTATGCATATCTGATAATTGCGTCAGTATTTTCAACAGATTCACCCCAGCTTAATTGAAATAACGTGGATCAAGAACATCAAATAAACATTTTGTTTAAAAATAAGCCGTCATGGATACAAATCATTGGTCGAATGTACCGTTATGGCGGCAAATCCTTTACGCACGACTTTCTTCTTTTATAATAAATGAAAAAGAGCCTGAGGGGGAATGAATATGCTGACCATCGGATACATTGGGAATGGCAAAAGCACCAACCGTTACCATCTTCCTTTTTCATTGAACCGAGATCACTTGAAAGTAAAGACGATATACGCCCGTAATCCAGATAAAGCGGAGTGGGAGAAAACGCCTGGAGTACTTTACACAGATGATATTGCAGCCTTAATGAATGATAAGGAGATTCAGTTGATTGTTGTCTGTACACATACAGAGTCCCATTATTCTTATGCGAAAATGGCGCTCGACCACGGAAAGAATGTGCTTGTTGAGAAGCCTTTTATGTTAACAAAAGATGAAGCAGTGTCCATCTTTCAATACGCCAAAGAGAAAAATCTGGTGATCCAATGCTATCAGAACAGACGATATGATTCGGATTTCCTCACTACAAAGAAAGTTATTGAATCAGGAAAACTTGGAGATTTGCTGGAGGTGGAAATGCATTACGATTATTATCGACCGGAGATCCCGAACGCCACCTCCCATTTTTCCAAATATAACAGTTATTTATACGGGCATGGAGTTCACACCATTGACCAGGTGCTATCCTATTTTGGGAAGCCTGACACGATTCATTACGATGTTCGTCAATTGCTGGGCTCCGGTAGAATGAATGATTACTTCGATCTGGACTTTTATTATTCCTCACTCAAAGTATCCATCAAATCGAGCTTTTTCCGCTTAAAAGCGCGTCCGAGTTTTGTTGTATATGGTAAAAAGGGTGTTTTCGTGAAACAAACCGAGGACCGCCAGGAGGAACACCTAAAATTATTTTACCTTCCCAAGAGGCACGCCGACTTTGGTATTGATTTACCTCAGCATTATGGAATCTTAACGTACCTGGATGATGAAGGCAAGTATCATGAAGAAAAAGTGGTCTCTGAAAAGGGTGATTATGCTCGAGTGTATGACGATATCTATCAAGCCATCGTACATGGCAAAGAAAAAGTGATTAAAGACGAAGAAACAATAACTGCTATGGAAATACTTGAAAAAGGCGTAGAGGAGTGCAACTAAAATGAAATTGGGAATCGTTGGAGTAGGAATGATTGTGGGAGATTTATTAAGCTTTATCCAGGAAATCCCTACGATTACCTTACAGGCAATCAGCTCAAGACCTAAGGACCAGGAAAAATTGCTGTCTCTGCAGAAAAAGTATGGGATTTCCCAGATCTATTCAGATTACAACAAAATGCTCGAAAATGATGATGTAGATACAATCTACATCGGGCTGCCCAATCATCTTCATTATTCATATGCCAAAGAAGCATTAATGAGCGGAAAGCATGTCATTTGTGAGAAACCGTTCACTTCTAATTTACAAGAATTCATAGAGCTTAAAGAGATTGCTCAACAAAAAGAACTGGTGTTAGTGGAAGCCATTACAACTCAATATCTAAAAAATTATTTGTCTATGAAGGAGTATCTGCCTAAGCTGGGTGAGATCAAAATAGTGGAATGTAACTATTCCCAATATTCATCGCGATATGCAGCCTTCAAAGCGGGAGAAATCCTACCTGCCTTTAACCCGGAAATGTCTGGTGGAGCCTTGATGGATATTAATTTATATAATATTCATTTGGTTGTTGGTTTCTTTGGGAGCCCTAAGAAGGTAGAGTATTGGGCAAACATGGAACGTGGTATTGACACTTCAGGTATGCTGCTGCTGGATTACGGTGATTTCAAGTGTGTCTGCATAGGTTCCAAAGACAGTACAGCCCCCAATGCAGTGAACATTCAAGGCAATAAGGGATATATACACATGGCAAGTTCAGCGAATATCATCGAATGCTTTGATTACGTCCTCAATAAGGAAACGCCAATTCGGGTAGATTTGAAAGAGCATCCGCATCGCATGTATGACGAATTCGTTGAATTTGACCGTATCATCAAAGAACTTGATTTGGAAAAAGTCGCAGTCATGCTTGAGCATAGCGAGAAGGTTATGAACGTTATTGAGATGGCCAAGCAATCCGCAAATCTTGTATTCGGACCTGATAAATTGAACCGTCGCAACCAGCGTTCCAGTACTGGTGACACGTGTGATGCAGGTTGACATGGCGGGATTCATGGGCTCGCCATCCGAAGTACAAGACCGGTGCTGACTTTTCCTATGTTCATATGGCCTTCATGGCCGAGCTTCAGATAGCTGGAACTTGATCAAGTATTTTTCTGGATCTTTGAAGGGTTGTTAATCTTAAAAGCGACTGGGTGCTTGGCAAGTTTTTTCTTGATCATTTTAGCCTCGAAAGTGAGGGTGTCGCCTATTTCCAGCTCCTGCTTCTTCATTGTGACGCTGTGGCTTGACCAGGCCTCGCCTACCTCCAGCACATCCGGTTCTAAGATGGATACCGCTTCATAGATAATCACTTCGTCATCACTATCTGCAAAATGGTTCGGTACTGTCGTGAACTCTTTCACAACAGCAGTCATTTTCACCTTGCCTTCCGGCAGCTCCAGCTTGGCCGCCTTGGCCCGGCTGGTTTGGACTGAAGGTGCGGCATCCAGAAGCGGCTTGCCGCTAGGGCCAACATATTCCTCCACCAGACCATCTGGGTCACCCTTAAAACCGGAACCAGAACGCTCGGCACCAGTCTCTATGCTGTCATCCATACTGTCTTCCATGTCACCTGCGTTTGCACCCAAGAACGGGTCCGCGCCGTCGGTTTCACCCACAACCGGCTGGCCCAATTCGGGTGCTTCTCCAACCATAGCTGCCGAATATGTATCCATTCCGGCCTTGTCCATGGAAGCAGCATCTGCAGGGGAGGCGGTGCCAGCTTCGCTTGTATTCGTCGTAGCTGCCGTGGATAGGACTACTGAATCGTCGCTCTTGTCTGTTCCGGCAGCGCTGGTATTGCGTACCCCGAAGCTGGAAGCCTGCATCTCTTTCAGATAAGAGGGATGAATGCAGTGCTTCTGGCCGTTGTCGAACTCAATAACCGTAGTCATGTAATCGACACACCCCACTATGGTGCAGGGGACGTTCAGGTCGTTGCCTTTATAATAAAAAGTCTTGAGCTTGGTTGCCTTCTCCGACAGAAGGCCCCATGCCCTGCACTGCTCAATTAGCACATCCTCGTTGTGAAATGCCGTATATGTCTTCGGTTCAATTATAAACGTATATGTCATTGACGAATTCCGCCTTTCTTACCACTTCTCAGGAGATTCTAATCCAAGTCGAAATTAACACTAGTGTATCATAAAATTGCTATCCCTTCATCAAGGTCGATAACGGCTGCACCTGCCTCGGCTAAAGTTCAAGACTCTAGAAGAGAAGTGTACCTGCTCAATATAGCCTTTGTAAATGGATTGCTCGAAGCTTCAATGGAAATCTTAACAGATAAAAATGGTAGAAAGCCCTGTAACATTGTCCACACACTTGGACCCGAAGTTCATATAGTAATAAAAACGGATTGAAAGGTAGTGATTTCATGCCTTTAACAACTGGTATCATTACGAATACGGGAACCACCCCTGCATCAAACATTGTCATTAACATTGATAATGATAATCTTAGTTTTTCATCTAACGTTGTTTATCACATCTATGTGTGGAATAGCTTGGTAAGTAAGGCACTGGTATATTCCAATTCACTGAACATCAATGCGAACACGAGTCAAATTCTGAATTTTAACATTGCAGGTAATACTTCTTACCAAGTTCAATTTCTTGTTACAGGCACTGTTCCAACAGATACTGTCATTACTGTATTCGGAACAGATTCATCCGGAAACGTAATTCCTCATCAAAAGGTACTGCAAGAACAACTCACTCAAATTGGGCAGCTTAACCCATAAGTTGAGGTGATTACAATTTCCTGAATATAAAGGGAGGTACTCATGGTAAATATACAAATCTCGCCAAGTACGAGTAGCCAGTTTGAGCCAACCATCGCGGTAAACTGGCTGAATCCCTCCGTTATGGTGGCGGTGGCGGTCGATCTAAGTGCAGGCCCGCCGAATATTGGCCTATACCAGTCAATCGATGCAGGTGCCTCATGGAGCACGACGTTGCTCCCGTTACCAAACGGATTCACCGGCATAGAGGCGCCTCATATTGATTATTTTTTCCCCAGTTCGTTCGTCGTGGCAGCTCACGCCTTTGATTCAGACGGTCTCAGCGGAACGATTGTTTCCTATACGTCTAACGACAATGCATCTTCATTCGGTCCTCCGGTCATTGTGAACCAAGGATATGGGCAGTTTGTCAATGACGATCAGGTGGTTGTGGCCACCGATAAGGCCGGATCCAGCCCATTTTTTGGAAACATTTATACGAGTTATACGCATGATTACAACACGCAATTTATACCGGGAAATACAATATTCTTCAATCGCTCCCTAGATGGGGGAAGCACGTACTCTGGTCCCAGTCTCCTTTCTTCAGTCACCGAGTTTGAAGAATTCCCTGGAATTGCAATCACGTTAAATGGAATTCTTATCGTGGGTTGGATAACCCAACCTCCTGGTAATACCGAATTTAAAATTCGTACATCACTGGACGGTGGAGCAACATTCCAAACTGAAACCCAGATTGCCCCCGTCGTCGTTCCGCCTTCGCCACTGCCAGGATATCAATTCAGGTGCTTGACGTATCCCTCCTTGTCAGCAGACATCTCAAATGCGCCAACGACTCAAGGAAATGTTTATGCCGTGTGGCAGGACTATCGGCAAGGTTATTCCGATATCTTCATCGCAATCTCTACGAGTTTTGGCGTAGATTGGGGGGCACCGGTGCCCATTACCAACAGCCCGGTGGGATCCCAGAGCTTTTTCCCGACGATCACCGTTTCCCCCACGGATGGGGCGGTGTTTGTTTCCTATTACACAAATCGGCTAAATTCACCGGATATTGACGTTTTTCTTGCTACATCGAGGGACGGTGGAACAACGTTTACAAATACCCGTATCACGACGACTTCGTTTAGCGTTGCAGGCCTTCCCCTGATCGGAGACTACATTGGTAATGCCATTGTCCCTCAAACAGACCGTCTTGTTACCGTTTGGACAGATACACGGACAGGAACTGAAAACATTTGGTTTGGCGATAACCAATAACGAGAAAGTGATCCACACAGAAGCAGAGTCCACCATATCTCTTGCCTTGTTGGCAAGGGGGGGACGAACAACGCGGCCAAGGCATGATGAACGGTTGAAATAAAGCCGCTTGTTTCGCCTCCATTCTCAGCACAGAGGTATCAGCCATCGGTAGATACACGTTTCGTATGTCTTTCAGATGGGGGACAACCCCCTGTAGAAAGAGGGTGACCACTGAAAGCCGACATTTCATTCAGCATGTTGAGAGGCTTTTCCATTTCGCTGATGATAAGGACGGTGATACAGTACAGCATCCGATTTAAAAACAATTGGAATGTATGCGCTGCCAGAATTCGACCGTTAAATCCCTCGCTAATCATATAGAGCGAGGGATTTCCTTCCTCCAGTTTGACGATGTTCAGAAAAGGTCATACGATGTGTGTGACACGCATTTCTCCCTCGAGAGCCAGGACGTTATAGGTATGAAGTGATATGCTATATTCCAAACTTCAATAATTCCCTGAAGAGTGGCTACGATTTTTTTCGAGACGTTATGTTGCCGCTTTAGTTTGGTTCCACAGCTCTCGCCTGTCATGAATTTAGTTTTACGGAGCTATTCGCCCTTTTCTGACCGTGGCGATCTTTTAAATTTATCAGCATTTTTTTAAACTGGTTGACGTACATTACTGTTGAAAAACGTTTCTTGATTAACTTTTCGGCTCGGAGTATTAACTTGGACCGTAAGGATTTGTTCTCCATGATTGAGATTCCCGCTTGTACCGCTTGATCAATATTTCCTCTTTGGTACAACAACCCGGTTTTGCCGGGGTACAGGAATGCTCTCACACCGTCCGAATCCGTGGTGACAACAGGACATCTGCAAATCATCGCTTCGGCAACGGCATATCCGAACCCTTCAGTGATGGAAGTAGAGCATAAAAAACCGCCGGAATCTCCTATAAGGGATAAATAATCTGCCATCATTTCATGAGGAACGTTGGATTGCCGGATGAGTCTGTCAGAAAGATTTAATTGACATACCATATGATCAAAATCAGCTAATTCATCCGGCTCAAAAAGCATCGCATCATCAAACATCCACATATACAAATCGGGATAATGAAGTTTGAGCGCCGCCCCGATATTTAGAAAATCTCTCCAGTTCTTGTTTCGTTCGATTCTTCCGATCCAGCCAATAATGGGAAAGGGCTTGGGAGGGTACGATGAATAACCAAAACTTTCAGTATCCAAAGGATCATCAAAACAAAAATGCATCATGGCTGGAAACATTTCAGTGAGTAATTTCTTCAGATGGGAAGTTTCCGGATAAAGCAGTGCATCCGCGTATGACAGGATCCGTCCGCTGAAATCTGAAAGAATGGCACGTGCGTTTTCATAAGTACCCATACCTTGTATTTCAAAGATCATAGGTCCTTCATAACCCATCATTCTGATTTGATACAGTAACTGGATGTCGGTGCATACAATAATAGCGTCATAGTTCTGTCGTTCAATAAGTGCTCTTATCCGAGTTTCATCCGAGAAAATAAATGTTGGAATTCCCTTGATATTTTTCTTCCCATCTCCATCGAGGGTATATAACAGATGACATTCTATCCCTTGTTTAATCAAAGCTCTACAACGGATCCGATTTAAAGTTTCCATGCCTCCGCTTGGATTAAAGAAGGTAAAAAGTAATTTCATAATCATTCCTCATTTCAGTCATGAATGTGTTGTTTCAGAAGTTTAATTAACTGTTCAGTACGGAATAGTTCGTTATACATGTGTCTGATAGTAAAAGGACTATCGGGGTAGCGGTAACCAACCTCTTTGTGAGATTCTGTGTAACAATTAGAGCATACCAAGGAGTCGGCCTTTAGGAGCCCGTTTGTCAAAATGTCCAGATCTGTATCGACCGGGTACAGCTTTGAATTAATAATCATTACAAAAGGGGTCTGAACCATTTGGACGATATAAAAAAGTGCATTGACCTCATTTACATTAGGAAGCCATTTAAAATTGGTCAGCGGGTGTGAAATGGCCGACAATACGTTGGAAACTTGTTGGTCATGACTTAAATCAAGTACGTAACATACATAATTGCTGAAGGTTTGCTCGTATAAATTCTCAATCCTCTCTGTCGCAGTTGAATCTGCCTTGTTGAGTGGATAAAGCACAGTAAGCAGGTGCGGAATACCTCTCCTGATACGTGCTTGATGCCGAGCAAGGTGGTACGTGTACCTCCAGTTCCGATGTTTTTCCACAGTTTGGAGAGAAGAGGAGACGCTAAAAGTGGAGTTAACACGGTAGTCCATCAGCTCTACGGGAAGGAAACGGATTTCGCAATGCTCCGTGATTCTAAGAAAGTACTCGTAATCTGCGATGGGTACCGTGAGATAACCATCAATCATTTTGGCATATTTGGATTTGTACATGAATGAGACGCCGATAATGGAGGAGTCCAATAATTTATCTTTAGGCTGGGACTGGTATTTTCGCTGTACAGCTAATTGGAACTCATCATACAATGGTTTACCTTCATTGTTGATAGATTGAAAGGAACTGTACACCAGTCCCAATTCATCGGGACCTTTCAGCAATTTTTCACGAAGCGTTCCGAGAAATGAAGGATAGTAGATGTTGTCGCTAGAAACCCAAGTCAAATACTGAATTTGCTCATGTTTAAAAAATTCCTTGAACCCAATGTTCAGCGACTTTGCTACCCCTTGGTCTTTAGGTTGAGATAGAATAAAAAATCGAGAATCGTTTTGGATAAATGTTTTGACCATCGGTTCCATTTCTGGTGCTCCATCAATGACGATTAGAACGACAAAGTCCTGAAACTGTTGCGATTGAATCGAATCGATTGCTGCCTTTAGAAAATGGGGATCCTGCTTATATAGCGGCATAACGACTCCCAAATCAGCCACTCATTCCACCTCTTTCTTTCATACAGGTATAACAGTATACGATACGGCGTTTAACCCGCGTGTGCGAGTATCCATACGTGCTATCTATTGGGATAAAAAATGAGCAGACATCCTTATGAAAGGGGTTTGAGTTCTATTAAAAATTCGGTAAATCCTCATTCAGAATGACGCTGGAGTCTGAGTGATAAAGTTACGCCCTCTATTAATTTAGGGGGTGTAAACCTTTACTTTATGAATTGTAATCGCATTCTTTGAAGGTATAATAAAGATACCCAGCCTCAATATATTTTCCGCAAAAAAATCAGCTTGATCTTTATTTTGACCCGTCGATCCCAGGTGGATCTCCGAACAAGCGGCAGTTCCGACGGGATTTACGCCCCACTTTGCGTTACCATGCGGGACGCTTTTACATGATTATGACGGATGTGAGAGCGATTGGAAATTTCTACGTGACAGCAAAGCAGCCCGAGGGTCCCTGGTCCGATCCCATTCTTCTAACCCTATGGGGGAATCGATCCATCCCTTTTCTTTGATAACGATGGACGCATTTATGTGACCGTACAGAGCGGAGCCGAACTGGAATCCCACATTGTCCAGTACGAAATTGATCCCTTATCCGGTATGGTGTTGTCAGAATCTATGGTGATTTGGAGAGGCGACGGAGGTCCATGGGTGGAGGGACCGCATCTGTATAAAATCAAGGGGATATATTACCTGATGACGGCTTCAGGCGGCACCAGTAATGATCACCGGAAAATCATTGCCCGCAGCAGCAGTCCGTATGGTCCGTTCGAGGGCAAGCCGGAACCCATTTTGACACATTTATTCCATTGAAACCATCCACGCCAGGGAAGCCACAAACGAATTGCAAGTGGATGGCATCCATTATGTAATTCCCTAAGGTAGCAGTTTTTTTGTGAATCCGATTTAAAAAATAACTCAATGTAAAAAAGGAGATGCATTTACTACACAAGTAATTTCTTTCAGATGAAATCCTGGGAGTTCGAGAAGTAAAGAACCAAGGAGCGGTGAATGTGAGCAAAATAACGATAACTAACCCGGTCATTTGGGCTGATGTGCCAGATCCGGATGTAATCAGAGTAGGGAAAACGTTCTATATGGTTAGCACAAGCATGCACTCCATACCTGGATGTCCGATTATGAAATCGGAGAACCTGAGAGATTGGAAAATTGTCAATTATGTATTCAATTCTTTCGAGGATAATGAGGCTCATGAGCTACTCGACGGGAAAGGCATTTACGGAAATGGATCATGGGCGTCAAGCCTGCGCTATCATAACGATCTCTATTATGTGTGCTTTTCGAGCAATGACATGCAACAGTTCTATGTCTACCAAACGGCTGACATCGAAAATGGGGTATGGGAACGACATGTCATTCAAGGACTTCACCATGATCCGAGTCTGTTGTTCGATGAAGGCCGTGTCTTCGTGTTCCATGGCAACGGGGATATCCGAATTACGGAGCTGGCAGAGGATGTCAAGGACATTAAGGCCGGAGGAATTAACCAGCTGTTGTTTGAGACCGAACGTGAAGGGATTAACCTGAGAGCCGAGGGCTGTCATGCCCATAAGCTGAACGGGTATTATTATTTGTTCTTTATTGATTGGCCAGGTATTCGAAATCGGCGCAGACGACAGCTATGCTATCGTTCACGTGAACTGCTCGGTCCTTACGAACACAAGGTCATTCTCGATGATGACATGGGCTATCAGAATAATGGCATCGCGCAAGGCGGAATTATTGACACTCCGGCGGGGGAATGGTACGCCTTGCTGTTCCAAGATCATGGCTCCGTGGGAAGAATTCCTTGCGTGCTCCCGCTGCAATGGGTCGATGACTGGCCCGTGATTGGAGTGAACGGGAAAGCACCCCAGTCTTTTGAAGCTGAACTGCCGGATGCGGCTCCCACGCCGCTCGTAATCAGCGATGATTTTATTTACAGTGAAAATAAATTGGCACTGAATTGGCAGTGGAATCATAATCCGGATCATGAGCTTTGGTCAGTGACTGAACGGGCAGGCTGGTTGCGTCTGCACTCCGGGGAAGTGGCCTCCGGCGTTGAGTTCGCCCGAAATACATTAACGCAGCGTACGGAAGGCCCGGCCTGCAGCGGCATAACGCTACTGGATACTTCATTCATGAATGTAGGCGATTATGCAGGACTGGTTGCGCTGCAGAGCCAATATGGCACAATCGGCATAGAGGTTCTGGACAATGGTGAACGCCGCTTAACCCATTGTGTCAAAGGCAGCAACGGCAGCCAAGAGACTCTTGAGTCCGTTCGTTGGTCGGACAGCCGGATCTACTTGAAGATTGATTTCGATTTCAGGGATAGCTTAGATCTTGCTCGCTTTTATTATTCAGCTGACGATGAAGCATGGAATCCGTTGGGCCAACCGTTGCAAATGAGCTATTTGCTTGAACATTTTATGGGCTATCGGATCGGGTTATTCAATTATGCTACGAAGCAGGCGGGCGGCTATGCCGATTTCGATTACCTCCGTTATATCAAATTTAATTGACCATTGGTGGCTGGGAACAGGTGCGCTCTAATAATAAATGATTATGATATGAAATTGCATGTTGAAACCTTGATCTGGCTCTTCCAGCTCGGGGTTTTCTGTTTTTTTATAAGGTATATAAGTGCTATATGACTCTGGAGGTTGATGTTATACGCTCATTCGTCTTATGGGAACGCTATAAAGAAACAACTGTTGTTTAGCAAATTACAGATGAGCCTCTATTCAGTGTCTATTTTATGGAGAATCCCGAAATGCCTTGAGGATCGTGTGTATTGCCATGGTACTCGGATCTGTAGTAGGTTTAAAACTGGTTAGTAGATCAATCAAGTGAAGAAAAAGATATCTTGGGAGGAAATAAATATGAATTTGGAAATAGGACAAAAGATTCTGGACCTTCATGTGGCCCCTGGGCAGAAGGGCGAACGTTTCCCCGATTGCAAATGAACGGCAAACAGGTAAAGCTCAATTCAGAGGTTTATGTAAAAACAAGTAAAACAATGTATCTGCGGGTTGGATTGAATAGTTTTTCGAATGATTGGTCTCCCGAATTCAAATACACTTTTAATGCCTTTTATATATTTTTTTCTTTTTATGTTATTTTATTAGTATAATTTCCAATATTGGCAATATTAACGTATTGTGAAGCAGTTCGTCTGCTCCTATGAATCGATCGTTATACACTGACGGTGGGTCCAACCACAGTTATTGAATTATTGACTGTATTGAGATTAACCGTTGCGCCAATCGGCAAAGCCGCTTTATAAATACCATGACCTGTTGCAAGGTTCGTTAACAGGGGCTTACCGAGAGGTATAACGAATTCTTTTATTAAATCCTCATAGGATGTGCCGTATGCCGCCTGACAACCTGTACATTCCCCCATAATAATGCCGATGCAGTCACTAAATTTTCCGGCCAGCTTCAAATCATTCAAGTACCTGTAGACGGTATTGGTAGGCTCATGTGTTTCTTCAAGAACCAGAATTTTACCCCTTGTATCGATTTCGAAAGGCGTACCCAACGTATCGACAAACGATGTCAGATTACCGCCCACAAGCGGACCCGTAACGTTGCCTGGAACCCGGCTTATCAGTGGAATTCCCGGCGGGTTCAGGATCGGTCGGGTTAATGAATATAAGGTTGTAGCGGAAAAAAACTGGTCGAAATTATAGGCGGGCGTTTCGGATTTGAAGTCAATAAGCAGCAGGCTATGGAATGTTATTAAATCCACATATTGATGCAGTACGTTTAACAATACCGTTATGTCACTGTAGCCTGTAACGATTTTTGGATTATTCCGGATCACATTATAATCAAGATACGGAAGAATTCCTGCCACTCCTGTGCCGCCTCTAGTGGGAAGTATCATTTTAACCTGCTTGTTTTGAAACATCATCATCAAATCGGATGCCCGCTGCTCATCTGTGCCGGCTAGAAACCCGTTTTGCGTATATACATATTGACCCAATACGACATTGAACTCCATTCCTCTCAAAGTTTCGATCCGTGCATTAATGATGTTTGCATCCAGCGGGCTGCCCAAGGTAACGATTCCAACGGTATCACCTCTCTGTAATATTGGCGGACGTATCGGCATATACTTATCTTCCTTTCCTGAAAATAGAAGAAGCCACCGTGATATCATGTCTTTAGATTATATTAGCAAAGCCGGCTGCACAGTACTGAAAAGGAGCTAACGGTTATATTAAGCCACTTTGGGATAAAAGTAATCCAGGTTTGCCCCCAGTCGAGTATCTGAGCAATGTGCGTATGACCCGGGCGAAGCAGATGCTTAATGTGAAGAACAATCGGGTGAAGGAAGTGGCGGCTGGGGTCGGTTTTCGTAGTGAATTTTACTTCAGTCGCATGTTTCAGCGAATGGTGGGAGTGTCACCAGTATTATATATGAAGCGGAACAGATTAAAGGTTGCTGGAGCTTCTCGCTGGGATTCGACGACCATCTGAAATCGGTTGGAATAAAGCCTGTCTGTGTGGTGGATCTCTTCCAGTATCCAAGTCAGCCACCGGACGATTGGAATTCAGGGGAGGGTAAACCAACGTCTGGTATATTCGCATAGAAGTCGCCACGATGGCGCTTTTTTTTGTTAGCAAAAACACTATATATAAGATCATCAGCGGTCCAGGGCTTCACACCCATACACCTCAAACTGGGTGAGGGCTGGAAATGGTGAGGAGTCATCCGATTTAATCATTTGGCCTAGAGTGATCCATTCCACTTTTTTGGGTTCCAGCAAAATTGATTGCGCTTGGCCCGTTTTCAAAAGTTCTACCGTCTGCTTACTGTCGTCAGAAAAGGTGAATGTTACGTTGGTCCAATAATTATCATGCGGGAAATCGGCGCGCAGGTATAGAACAATCTTGTCAATTTCAACGAGCCGCCCAAAATGGACCTTAAACTCCGCATCATCGCGCTGGTTAATTCCCCATGATTCAAACGGCCATCCTCCATGGGAGTATGTGACCGTATTGCCGTTAATGGCATTTCGAGCCGCAAACACAGCCTCACCGCGGGTCTCCACATTGGCTGATGCATGAGGGAATAAAGAGGTGTTTCCATGATGATCATATTCATTTTTGGCAAGGTTTTTGTATGCCGCAGTCTCTTCGGTTGTAGCGAGCCGTGCAGTCAATAGATGCAGTTCTCCGTTAAAAGCTTTTGGAGAATAAGACGTTCTCTTTTCATCAAATGGAATGGGAAGATGGTACTCCTTTTCGGTCAAGAAGACAAATGCCTGATTGATGGCGTCTTCCAGTTGAATGACTAAATACACATGGGCCTCTTTTCCTATTTAGGCCAACATGTAGCATAAATGAAAAAATATATCAGGGACGGGGTCAACTTGCTTGGCTATACGTGGTGGGGTCCCATTGATATTATATCGGCAGGTACATCCGAGATGTCCAAACGTTACGGCTTCATTTATGTAGATCAAGACGATTTGGGGCAAGGAAGCCTTAAACGCATCCGAAAAGATTTATTTTATTATTATCAGAAAATCATTGCTTCCAACGGAGAAGATTTGGAATATTGATGGCATAGAGCGGAAGCTACCGAGAAGTAATTTAACAATACTCTGGCTCCGCTGTTCGTGACTTGACGGCTCAATCAGGTTCTGTATAATAACCGGGAGATCAAACTGCATTTTTAGTTTACTCCCGGCGTTTGATACTTCCAGTTGGGGCAGCTCTAAGGGGCAAGAGGCTGGCTAATATAGTAAGTTAATGACATGGAGGCAATCATGAAATACGAAGTTATTTTGTTTGATGTTGATGATACACTATTTGATTTTAAAAAAGCAGAGCGTCATGCACTACATAACACGTTTACCCAATCCGGCTTGCCACAAGGGGCCACTGAGTATAAGGCCAGCTATGATGAAATCAATAGTGTGCTGTGGCGGGAAGCAGAGGAAGGACATATTACCTCGGCGGAGTTGCGAGTGGAGAGGTTCAAGCGATTGTTTGCTGTTCATGAGTTGGATTTAAATCCAGATGAATTTAGTACTGTTTATTTACGTTATTTGGGTGAAGGAGCTTTTTTGATTAACGGAGCGGTTGAAATTTGTGAAATGCTTTCCGATTGTCGCTTGGCGATCATTACGAACGGAATCAAAGAGGTACAAACCTCCCGAATTCAGCGTTCGCCACTGCGTAATGTGTTTGAACAGGTGATTATTTCCGAGGAAGTGGGCTGCCAAAAACCACAAGCCGCTATTTTTGATTATGCATTTAAGAAACTTGCCATTTCGGATAAAAATAAGGTTCTTATGATCGGAGATTCTTTGACTTCGGATATCCAGGGTGGAAACAATTACGGAATTGATAGCTGCTGGTTCAATCCTGCTGGGAAAATAAACGCATCTGAAATTCAACCAACCTATGAAATAAAAAGCCTGATGGAGCTAGCGAATATTATACTTTGAGAAAGTCATTTCGGATTTAAAAAGTCACTCAGTAAGATTCTAGGAGCGTATCCTTCGTTGATTGGTATAACAAGAAGCCCTTTATATACCCAAATTTATACTGTACGGCTTTGAAAAAGCTCAATAAACCTTTGAGCTGCCGAAGAAAGGGGCAAATCTTTTTTGATAGCAATACTTAGAAACCTTTTAGGGATGGTTTCTTGAATTGGTACTATGGATAGCTGTTGTTTTTCTAGTAGAAAAATGAGATAGATCCAGAACTAAGTACAAAGTACAATTCTGTATCGAAATCAACGTGATGATATTACAATGAACACAGTTCTTTGATAGGTCAACTAACGGATCAGGTTAGTTGAATAAGCAAGATAAAAAGCATTCTATATAGAATGCTTTTTATCTTGTTCATGATTTGGTGATGTACCAGAGTGTGCTAATATGCGGTCTAGTACTTTTTCAGTAAATGGCATAAAGAAATTGAGTATTAGCCCCCCTAAACAAACGGTTAACAAAGTTCCAACGCCAATGGGTCCATTTAAAATCACTCCTATTATCAAGAATATGAGGTAGATGAATGTTCTCGAAAAAAATAGATTTGTTCTAGTTAATTCTTGTATGATTAATGTTAATCGGTCAACTGGAATGGGTGCAAAATTTGTCTGTAAATATGTTGCAGTTCCTAATCCTACAACAACTAAACCAATTCCAAAACAAACAACTTTGCTGTACCATAGTTCAGGTGTTATCAAATTGTGCAATAAAAAAAGCCACATATCAATACCAATACCCGTTATAAATGCTGTTAACAACCCCAAAACTTCCGGTTTTTGTCTTTTTAAAAGTGAATTACAACATATTAATATTATAGCTATTATTATTTCCCAACTTCCCACAGTAAGCCCCACATTAGTGGACAGTCCTACCAAAAGTGCATCAAAAGGTGAAGTCCCAAGGTCTGATTGTATAGTGAACGAAATACCTAGGGATAATATAAAAATTCCTAATACAAAAAAAACATATTTCACTTTACTCGACCTCTTTATCATAATTTAATGTTGCAAACGCAACAAAATTAGGGTAAATTTAATATATATCATTTTTATTGCATTTGCAACAAAATAGGTGCAAAGGAGTTAATTATGAAGGAAGTACTTCGTGAAATTGGAATGATAGCAAGGGCATTAGATTCTATAAGTAATATAGAATTTAAAGAATATGACCTTACAAAAGGGCAGTATTTGTATCTTGTGCGAATATGTGAAAACCCAGGAATCATTCAAGAAAAGCTAGCTGAGATGATAAAAGTAGATCGAACAACAGCATCTCGTGCTATAAAAAAACTTGTAATTAATGGCTTTATTGAAAAGAAAGAGGATAACCATAACAAAAAAAATAAAAAGCTCTTTCCAACAGAGAAAGGGAACAATGTTTATCCTTTTATAAAAAGAGAAAATGATCATTCCAATAACGTTGCATTAGAGGGATTTTCGGAAAGAGAAGTAGAAACCATTTTCAATCTTCTTCAAAGAGTAAGAGAAAATGTAGGGGATGAATGGGAATTTGTAAAAAAGGGGAACAAGAGAAATTATTGATTTATATGAAGGAGCGATACATTAAATTGACTGTAAAAATAATAAAGTGCGGCCGTGAAGATTTACAAATACTCCAAGAAATAAGTATTGAAACATTCAACGATACTTTTAAAGATCAGAATTCACCTGAAAATATGAAAGCCTATCTGGAAAGAGCATTTAACTCTAAACAGTTGGAGGAGGAATTGTCCAATGCCTCTTCAGAAATCTTTTTCATCTATTTTAATGAGGAACTTGCTGGATATTTAAAGGTAAATATGAATGAGGCCCAATCCGAAAAAATGGGTGATGAGTCACTCGAAATTGAGAGGGTTTATATAAAAAACAGATATCAAAAATATGGGCTTGGTAAATATCTGCTAAATAAAGCTATGGAAATTGCAATGGAACAAAATAAAAAGGAAATCTGGCTCGGTGTATGGGAAAAAAATGAAAACGCTATTGCTTTTTATAAGAAGCTGGGGTTTGTTCAAACGGGTGCACACTCTTTTTATATGGGTGATGAAGAGCAAATTGATTTTATAATGACCAAAACAATAATATAGGTTAGTAAATACATCTTTTCAGTAATAAAACTGTGATATTGGCCAAGGGTTTGGGTCTACTCCTTGTTCAAATAACGGCAGCTTACTTAGCAAGTACTGTCTGATGATATACGAATCCTTATTATTTTTTTATATTGTAATTTTTTACGAATGTGTATGGTTTCCATCAAGGATAGCGATATTGGCATGACTCAACAAATGAAAAACAGAGAGTGCTTCGTGAAAATCGAATGTACCCATTTGAGGAGCCAATCGACGCGTTGAAATACTTCGCCCAAGGTGTACATTTCGGGAAAATCTGCATCAAATTTTAATGTAATATATGTAATGTAAGCGGTATGGAAGGTCGGATAAGTAGGTGCAAAAATCCCCTTCCCATCGGTCTAAAAGGAAGGGGGAACTGTCGCTTTATATCACTGCCAGTTTGTGTGGAAGACTCCTTCTAAATCACTTCGTTCATAGGTATGGGCACCAAAATAATCGCGTTGTGCTTGTAGTAGGTTGGCGTTGGACGTTCCAGTTCTATAGCTATCGTAATATGTGAGGGAAGCACTTAAACATGGAAAAGCGATACCTGCTTGAATGCCTTTACTCACTACTTTTCGCAATCCATATTGATAGTCTTTAATCTTTTTCGCGAAATAAGGAGAGAGTAATAAATTGGTCAGACTAGGCTTCTCCTGATAGGCCTCGCTTATGACGTTTAAAAATTGTGCGCGAATGATACAGCCACCACGGAAAATAAGGGCAATATCCTTTAATGGCAAATTCCAATTATACTGTCTGGACGTCATTTTATATTGGGTAAAGCCTTGCGCGTAGGCACAAATTTTACCCATATATAAGGCTTGTCTGACGTATTCAACCCACATATCTTTATCCAGACTTTGTTGATCCTTGTCTGGTCCTGCCAAGATCGTTTCTGCCATTACACGTTCCTCTTTTAAAGAAGAAATATAACGAGCAAATAAAGATTCGGTTATGATCGATGTTGGGATTCCATTATCGATGGATTGAATGCTTGTCCATTTACCTGTTCCTTTTTGCCCGGCTTTATCAAGAATTACATTGATTAGCGGCAAGCCGGTTACATCATCTTTTTTTCTTAAAATTTCTGCCGTGATTTCGACTAAATAACTTTTCAATTCTCCTTGATTCCATGTTTCAAAGATGTCCGCTATGTCCTCAACCGATAGACCCAACTTTTCTCTTAAAAACGTATAGGCTTCGACGATGAGTTGCATATCTGCATATTCGATCCCATTATGTACCATTTTCACAAAGTGCCCCGCCCCTTTGGGACCGATATAGACACAGCATGGCTCACTCTCAACCTGTGCTGCTATTTTCGTAAGAATCGGAGCAGCTTTTTCATAGACATCTTTATCTCCGCCAGGCATGATGGAAGGCCCTGTTAAAGCACCGACTTCACCACCTGAAATACCGATCCCTAAAAAACCAATTCCTTTCGATTTGAGTTCATCATATCTGCGCTCCGTATCTTCATAATGGGAGTTACCGCCATCCATGATGATATCACCTTCTTCAAGGAAGGCGGCTAAGGAATGGATCACCGAATCAATGGCTTTACCTGCGGTAACCATAACGAAGATTTTTCTTGGGACTTCCAAGGACTGTACAAAGGCTTCTAAATCGTAGTAAGGAGTAACAGTCTGTCCTTCAAGTTTTTGTACGAGCTTATCGGTTAAGTCTCTCGTGTAATTATACACAGCAACTTGCTCATATTTACTAGCCATGTTTAAAGCAATATTACTCCCCATTACCCCCAAACCAATAACACCAATTGTATTTAACATTTTCCCAGCTCCTTGTTGGTTAATTGGGTAACCCCCTCACGAAGTGGGGGGGCATGGATGAATTACACAAATGAACTCAGTAATAAAATAATGCCTAATCCAGCTACGGATATGATGGTTTCTAGTAAGGTCCATGTTGCAAATGTTTCTTTCATACTTAATCCAAAATATTCTTTGAATATCCAGAAACCAGCATCATTAACATGTGAAGCGATTACACTACCCGCACCTGTTGCAAGCACAACTAGAGCAAGGTTAGCGTCAGTTTGTCCTAACATGGGAATCACTAGCCCGGCCGTGGTTAAAGCAGCAACCGTCGCAGACCCTAATGAAATACGCAAGATGGCTGCAATGATCCAAGCAAGCAAGATTGGCGACAGTGAAGTTTCTTTGAATAACTCGGCTACATAGTCACCTACACCGCCATCGATTAAGACCTGTTTGAAGGCACCGCCGCCCCCAATGATTAAGAGCATCATTCCAATATGCGAGATAGCCGTTGTACAAGACTCCATTACATTTTTAATAGGAATCTTTCTTGCCAGCCCCATTGTATAGATTGCTACCAATAGGGAGATCAGCATAGAAGTACCAGCTTCCCCAATAAAGCGAATAGCTGCTAGTACGCCGTTATCCTCAAGTCCTATCGTTTTTTGGAGAAGCGAAATGATGGTAGCGATAGACATTAAAATAACAGGAAGTAGAGCGGTAAATACACTGATTCCGAATCCAGGTGTATCCTCTAGCTTGAATTCCTTTTGTTTTCCTAGAGAAGCGATATCGCCTGATTTTGTGAATGAGTCGGGTACCAGTTTTTGAGCAAATTTGGTGAATACAGGACCGGCCAAAATGACCGTCGGGATCGCAACAATCAAACCGTAAAGCAATACTTCACCAATATTTGCACCAAATTCACCCGCAATAACCGTTGGGCCCGGATGTGGTGGCAAGAATCCGTGTGTTACAGATAATGACGCTGCCATTGGAATACCGAGATACAAAATGGAAATCTTTAATTGCCTGGAAATCGCAAAGACGATGGGAATTAATAATACTAAGCCTACTTCAAAAAATAGGGCCACACCGATAATAAATGAGGCTATGACGACAGCCCATTGTATATTTTTTTCACCAAATTTGTTGACGAGGGTCATCGCAATTCGCTGCGCACCTCCAGAATCGGCGATTAACTTGCCTAACATGGCTCCAAGTCCAAATATTAATGCCAAGTGACCAAGGGTTCCACCTAATCCTGTTTCAATTGTTTTAATAATTTGCTCCAGTGGCATTCCAAGCGCCAGAGCAACGCCGAACGATACAATGATTAATGAAATAAAGGTGTTTAATTTAAAGCCCATGATTAGAATTAATAAGGCAACAATCCCGGCTGCAACAGTAACTAATGGCATAGTCAGTTCCCCCTAGTTGTGTTTTATTAAATTTCTCTGATAGTTGGAGATTCGTGTATAATCCTCTTCTAATACTCTGGACAAGTTAATGAAGATTGGAAGTAAATGCCGGTATTCCTTGGTTGCTTCTTCCTTAGGTGTGTGCTTGAAGGTGCTGCCAACCATTTCAGAGACAACCTCAAAGGAGTCAATTTTTCCGATGGCATATAAGCCTAAAATACAGGCACCCAAACATGAGCTCTCATAGCTTTCCGGTACGACTACTTCCGATGCGAATATGTCGGATAACATTTGCCTCCAAACCTCTGACCTCGAAAATCCTCCAGTTGCTTGAATACGTGTTACAGGGCCATCCATGCATTCCGTTAGTGCTAAAAATACAGTGTATAGATTGAAAATAACACCTTCTAAAGCAGCTCGTATCATGTGTTCTTTTTTATGTGACAAGGTTAAACCAAAGAATGATCCGCGGACGTCAGGATTCCATAATGGAGCACGTTCACCTGCGAGATATGGATGAAATATCAGCCCATCGGAACCAGGTCTGACACGTTCAGCAATCTTGGTTAATACCTCGTAAGGGTCAATTCCCAGTCTTTTGGCTGTCTCTACCTCGGATGATGCAAGCTCATCCCGGATCCAGCGAAAGACCATTCCGCCATTATTCACGGGTCCGCCAATGACCCAATGTTTCTCTGTTAAGGCATAACAGAAGATCCTTCCTTTTACATCCGTTTTGGGCTTGTCAATAATGGTGCGAATGGCACCGCTTGTCCCAATGGTGATGGCAATTTCCCCTTTTCGAATAGCATTAACACCTAGATTCGAAAGTACTCCATCACTTGCCCCAATAACAAAAGGTATCTGTGGATCGATTCCAACTTGCTTGGCTAATTGCGGATTGCAGTTGGTGAACATTTGGGTTGTGGGCACTAGAGTAGATAATTGTGCTCTTGTGACACCTGCAATGGTTAATGCTTCTTCGTCCCAGTCCAATGTGTGGAGATTCATCATCCCCATGCATGAAGCCAGTGAGTAATCGACAACATATTGGTCAAAGAATTTTTTAAAGATATATTCTTTAATTCCGATATACTTTTTCGTTTTGACAGCTATTTCAGGTCGGTCATTCACAATCCAGGCGATTTTGCTTAAGGGTGACATGGGATGAATAGGGGTCCCGGTTCGTGTATAGACCTCATGGCCATTCAACTCATCTTTAATTTTATGTGCCCATGCTTCACTGCGGTTATCTGCCCAAGTTATTACAGGCGTAAGCGGCTGATCATGTTCATCCATAGCTATGACACTGTGCATAGCACTACTAAATGAAATAAACGACAGCCTTTTATCTGCATGGTGCATCACAATATTCGAAATGACTTGTAGTACAGCCTGAAAAATCTCTTCGGGATCTTGTTCGGCGGTAGAGATATCCGGTGTGTATAGTGGATATGTAATGTTTTCATGCTGAATTACTTCGCCCCGTTCGCTAAATAACACGGCTTTTGTACTGGTGGTGCCGATATCGACACCTAACATATAGCTAGTCATCTTGTTGCTCAACTCCTTTAGATAGCATTTGTTGTGATCGCCATAAGTCATCTACTTTTCCTTGAACGTCATCAAAATTTTCGTGTAAAGACTTAATCATGAGTTTTCTATCCTTTGTTTTGATTGCATCAATATATAATTCATGGTTCTTCACGACCCGAGTAAAGTCTTCATACTTCTCCTTGAAACGCATACGCATTGATAAAAGAATGAAGCCTTCCATCACGGGTTTTAAATTATTCCAGATCATTAGAATGTAGGAGTGACCAATGAAACGAATTATGGTTTCATGGAACAAGATGTCCTGATAGGAAAATTCATCAGCATCTTGATATTTGATCGCCACCTTCATCATCTCCAGTATTTTGCTAAGTTCCATTACTAATTCATTTATGTCCATTCTTACGAGACGTTCAAATACGAACGTTTCGATCAGTAGACGAACGTCATAAATTTCTTCTATTTCTTTTTCTGTTAAACCGATAACAACTGCACCCATTTTTTCTAGTCGGATAATATTTTCAGATGCCAGTGTTTTTAACGCTTCACGTATGGGTGAACGACTCACTGAAAAGTCTGCAGCTAATTTGTTTTCTGAAAGTATGGAACCGGTTTCAATCATGCCTGAAATAATACGCATTCTAAGTTCATGGGCTACACGGTCTCCTGTTGAAGCTTTAGAGAGCCATTTTGGGGGATATAGAAATTCCTTAGATTCGCTCATAAAATCACCTTTTGAAAAAAATCAGGTATACTTGGATACCTGTATACAGGTATTATAATCGAAATTCAAAATAATGCAACCGCTTTAATTCAACTTATATAGATACTACCCTGTGGATTATGGATCATTTAGCTACTACATGTCCAGCGCAGTAAGTGCACATCCTGAACAATTAGAGGGCGCAGTAGGAAACGTTCTAATCGGAGGTATTAAAAACCCTTATTTGTCAGCAAGTGAATGGGGATGGCAGGTAGATCCTAAAGGATTACGAACTGCTTTAAACTAACTCTATGATCGTTATCAAAAGCCGCTATTCATTTCTGAAAATGGATTAGGTGCAGTAGATACGGTTAAAGAAGGAGATATCATCAGAGATGATTATCGCGTTGACTATCTAAGAGAGCATATAAAACAGATCAAAGAAGCGATTGTAGACGGTGTAGATGTCTTCGGGTATACCAGTTGGGGATGCATTGACATTATTAGCGCCAGTACAAGTCAAGTATCCAAACGCTACGGTTTCATATATGTAGATCAGGACGATATGAACAGAGGAACAAAACGCCGTGTTAAGAAAAAGTCATTCCATTGGTATCGAAATGTAATTAAAACGAATGGTGAAGAATTGGAATAAATGCATTAGTTCATAAGAGTATTACAAATCGAACTTAGAGAACAAGAAGTTATCCAAGTCGAACAACTTGAGTTCATTTCAACCCTGTTTCCAAGAAATCCATTCAGTCAGGCAGATAAATTGATCTTGTGGCAAGGCGACATCACTAGTTTAAAAGCAGACGCGATCGTAAATGCCGCAAATAAGTATATGCTTTAAATTTGTCGAATAGGCTTGATTATTTTGAGATAATGATTTATATTCAACCATAGAAAGTGACCCGAAACGTTTTGGATGAAAAAATTGGCTACAATTACGACCGTTTCAAGAGCGCTAAATGGCTATTCTGACATCAGTGAAAGTACCCGCAAGCTGATTAAGGAAGCTGCTGAGTCCTTAAACTACAGTCCGAACGGCCTGACCAGAGGATTGGTCATGAAGGAAACGAAGACACTGGGACTGCTCGTGTCGGGAATGACGTACAAGAACATCGACAACAATTTTGTGTTCGAAGTGTTATGCGGAATTAATGTAGCGCTACCAATTCGGACTATGATCTCATTTTGTTCAGCACGAACACTGCTAAGCAGCAAATGAAAACGTATACACAGTTATGTCGGGAACGTAAAGTTGATGGGGTGATCCTGCAGGGCGCCAAAACCGACGATCCGTATTTGCGGGAAGTTCTGGACAGCGATATTTCTTGTGTATTGATTGACATTCCGATTCAGAGCGAAAATGTGGGCTATGTATCGACGAATCACAAGGATAGCGCTCTGGCTGCCGTGGAGCATTTGATCAGGCTAGGGCAACAGAAAATTGCCATGATTTACGGATATCTAGAAGCTTTTGTATCCAAGGAACGCTTTGATGGTTTCGTCACAGCAATGAACCAAGCCGGGCTTAACTGGAAGCGGGAATGGATAGTAAACGGCGACTTTACGCAAGAAGAGGCGACAGCGTCAGGCCGCGGAGCTGCTAAGAGCATATCCGGAAATAACCGCCTTTTTCTGTGCTAGTGATATGATGGCCTTAGGAGTGATCAAGGCTGCGGGCATGATTGCGATCGGAATAGGGGAAGAGAAGCGTACTTAAACCTGTAGGGGCGGATGTCGTTGTGAAGGATACGGGTGGGGTGAACCTGTCGTTTCTTGAAGAAACGCTGCATACTTATGGACGCTGATAGCCTTGCGCTTCTCTGACAGTCCACTTTGCGTTTATGCAGAATATAAGGGGGCAACAAATACATGAATCATAGCGACAATCGTACAGTCAACCGTGCATGGTGGAAAGAGGCCGTCGTTTACCAGGTGTATTGGCGCAGCTTCATGGATGCAAACGGTGACGGATACGGCGATCTGCAGGGATTAATGCAGAAGCTTGATTACATCAAGAGGCTGGGCATTGACGTGATCTGGCTTAACCCGATTTATGAGTCGCCCGACAAAGACAATGGATATGATATCGCCGATTATTATCAGATTATACCAAAAGCAGGCACGATGGAGGATTTCAGGAAACTGCTGGTCAAGGTTCACGAGCTGGACATGAAGCTCATTATGGATCTGGTAGTCAATCATACTTCCTATGCGCATCCTTGGTTTGAGGAATCGCGTTCATCGCTGGACAATCCGAAACGCGACTGGTATATATGGAAGCCTGGAAAGGAAGAAGGCCCACCGAACAACTGGCGTTCGTACTTCGAACCATCTACTTGGACGTATGATGAACAAACAGGGGAATACTACTTTCATTCGTTTGCCAAAGAACAACCTGACCTTAATTGGGAGAACGCAGAGCTGCGGCAAGAGATATACCGCATGATGCGTTTCTGGCTTGATCAGGGCATTGACGGCTTTCGAATGGATGTAATCAATCTGCTGGCGAAGATACCAGGATTTCCTGATACGGAGTGGCCCGAGCATATTGACTACCTGGGGAATAATCCGGGCATTCATGATTATCTGCAGGAAATGAACAGGGAAGTGCTGCGTCATTACAACATCATGACAGTAGGGGAGATTCCTTTTGTTACTCCTGAGGATGGCTTGCTGTATGTTGCGGAGAAGCGACAGGAGCTGCATACGCTGTTTCATTTCCAGGTGGCGGACGACATGCCTGCATGGGATTTGGACCGATACCGTCATATTCAGGCTACCTGGCATGATGCATTCCGGCACGAGGGCTGGAATTCACAATTCCTGAACAATCACGATCATACAAGACAGGTGACCCGTTATGGAAATGATGGGGCATATCGAGTGCAATCAGCGAAGCTGCTGGCAACGATGATTCATACGCTTCCCGGGACACCTTATGTATTCCAAGGTGAGGAGATCGGAATGACAGGGGTTGATTTCCCTTCGATCGACGATTACCAGGACATCGCGATGCACAACAAATATAGGGAAGCGTTAGAAAAAGGAGGGGCGCCTGATCAGGTGCTGCGTGAACTGCAGCCACTCAGCAGGGACAACTCCCGGACTCCTATGCAGTGGAATGGGGAACAGCATGCCGGATTTACTACGGGACAGCCTTGGATTCAGATCAATCCCAATTATGCAGAGATCAACGTGGAGCGCGATCTGGCAGCGCAAGATTCCATCTATGCGTATTATCAGCGATTGATCAGCCTGCGTAAAATGCATAATGTCATGGTGTACGGCGATTATGCCGATCAGTCCGGGGGAGAAGCTCACGTGTATGCTTATACGCGTAGTCTCGAAGAGGAAACCTGGCTTGTTGTCCTGAACCATTCCGACGTGCAACAGCTTTATGAACTTCCTGCTCCATGGCAAGACAGATTTCAACATGCTCGGGCCTTATTGCACAATTATGATGGACCTCCAGCGAAGGATAAGGTGGAGTTAGGAGGAACTTGTTTGCAATTACGTCCCCACGAAGCGGTTATTTATTCGATTATCGATTGATTTCGTAATTTGCGCATATACAGGAAATCCGCGGATCTTTATTTGCTCCTGCTCTATAGTCCGCTATATAATATGTTCATATTGAATAACCTCGCTTGCTTTTTTCTGGAAGGATCGCCCTATAATTATTCCAGTCAAGTTGCCGGGTTATTTGGATTGTTTGGGGTAGCTGGTGCTTTAGTTGTACCTTGGATTGATCGTATTACTGATCGTTTTCAGCCCAAAGTAATCATCGGTGCTATGATTATAGTTCTAGCCGTATCCTTTGCTTTATTTTTCTTGTACGGTACAATTTTCATTGTTCTCTGCTTGGTATTATTCTTATGGATATTGGCGTTCAAGGGGCTCAAATTTCGAATCAAGCTCGCATATATGCATTAGATGAAGGAGCCAGAAGCAGGCTGAACACGGTTTTAATGGTAAGCACATTTATTGGCGGAGCTTTTGGGTCTTCGTTAGGCAGCTATATGTGGAGTGTCGGGCAATGGCCGGCAGTTTCTCTTACAGGACTCTGTTTGACCTTACTATCATTTGTCGTATGGGGAATCGTCCGCTTGAGAAATCGATGACATCAAGAAGCACCCCTGATTTTCATCCAGGGTGCTTCTTGATGTCAACGCAAAATGTATCGACTATTCCAAAAGATCTTCGATATTTAAAGTGACTCCGTTATAGGTAGCATAACCATAGCTTTTGGGCTTGCCATCTACATCTGTATCAAACAATAGCCTAGCAGGCATAGATCCCGTCATGGGGGAGAAGGTAGCTCTAAATTTCATTTCACCTTGTTTGTCACCAGTTAATTGAACATTAGCTTCGTAGCGGCTTTCACTGGCTAAACTAGAGTTTGTCTTCTCATATCCATTGTAGAAATTCACACCATCATCGCTAAAGTTTACATACTGAACTTCCGATTGGCCTGAGAACAATGATGAACCTGTTCTTTTGTAATAGAGGTATCCAGAATTTTTTCCAGCAATTTTCCCATCTACATTCCCATACACAGAGTCCAATACGCTTAAATCTTGAATACCGTACGGAATATTATCCGTGGTTGGTTTAATCGGTACAGTTTTTTTAGGCTTATAATCAAGTAATTTTGCTTTCTGAACCCGCATTTGAGAACCATTGCTGCCCCTTAACACTTCAAGCCACATAGCACGTTTACCATCGGGGTGCCAGGACATAGGCGAGTAATAAACCCAATTCTCATCCGTTGTGAGTTGTACGCCTTGATATCCTTCCTGGTGCATCGAGCGGTTAATGTCGATCAAAGCCGGGCCAACGTTGCCCTCTCTGAAATTGCGTACCCCGGTTACGGCATAGGTGTACAGCAAATACATCATATCCGTTGAGGTATATATACCGTAGGGCCTAGGCATAAGTCCAAAGATCGCAGGATCAGTATGCTCCGAGAATCTTGTAGTCATTGTCATTCCCAACCGTTCATCAGGGGAAAAGATCGTTGTTTCATTATATCCGGGAGTATAAGTGATCTGTGTAACACTTGCAGAATCTAAATCCTGTACTATGGAATCCGGTGTACTGTAATGCATTCCCCCGACAATGGATATGGCATTTCCCCCTTTGACAAATTGCTTCACTTCTCCGCCCCGCAAGGGCTTGGGGATGAAAAAGCCTGGGTTATTCGGGTCGTTTTCAAGGGAGTGCATTGTACTAATAAGCTGCACATCTTCGAGAACATAGTTATCCGTATGACGCTCCAAGACACCGATCGCTGCCGCAGCACCAATATCCGAGCGGAGCATAGTCCAGCTCATATGCTTATTGTCAGGTGCTATGATGATTTCAGACCAATGTTTGAACGTATCTGGATCATTTACTAATATCGACGGAAATTCGACGGGAACTAAAGTTGTACTTAAGGAATTGTCGATGTTAGGCGAACATTCAAGGACATAATCCCCCAGCAATACCCGCTTATTATCCTGGAATGGCATAATCCGAACCCCGGGCGACTTTGGTTTTGTCGGGATGACTCCAGAGTAGATGACCTTGAAATTCGTTCCGTTATCGTTGAGAACACCTATGTTCCAAAAATCGGCTGTATGGATATCGTTCTCTGTTTTATAAATAATAAGGACCTTCCCTGAGTACGTGTAAGTACTGCTTTCCAGCACCTTCACATCATCCGGTAATGGAATAGTGCTTATTTCCACTCTTCCGATTCCATTGTTTCTGGCTTCCGAACTGTTGTTGTCTGAAGAGCTGATGGAAGCAGCCTGAGTTGGTATTCCCATTGATAATAATAAACTAAGCACCGTGAAGACTAAAAAGAAGCTTTTTTTCATCCAATTCGCCTCCAAATAACCAGTATTTTGTTATCGCTTGCTACAATCATCAAAATGGATCGATCCTACCGACATCTGTTTTAAAATGATTTAGTACATTGGTACTTATTCTCACCTCCCCTGCAAAAATTGTAGGCGTGTAAAAAATTACATAAAGCGGATAATGTATCCGCTTTCATAAAATATAAGCACTGGAAAACAAATGATCAACATGTTATTTTTAAGCTAAACACAGTCATTTTTATGATTATGAAGGAGATTAGTGCAAATGGAGGTTGCAGTGTGTACAATAGGACAAAGGACGCTTAGCAGAGGAAGGGTCAAAGATGGTGCATGATAAGTGGTTCCACGGAGCAGTGACGAAGCTAAGGAACATGAAGCTTCAAAATAAACTGTTGATGGGATGTCTTGTGGCTTGTGTCATTCCATTCTTAATTGTAAGCGCATTCATATATCATCAAGCGGCAGCAGAATTGGAGGATTCCTCTCAAGAATTCGCTGCCTTATATACCTCGCAGCTTGAGACCACCTTGAATCAGTTCATGGAAGAATATGATAGGGTAACCAAGTCAGTCCTAGTTGATAACGACATCATCAATAAATTGAGGGACACACGAAGCCAGCCTATAGACGAACAGGCCCTCCAGCGAGTGACCATACAGCGGCTGCTTATGAGGGTAGCCATACTGAGACCAGAGATAGGAAATCTAATGCTAATCAGCGAGGACAACAGTATCTACCAGTATTCCAATACCACGAGTATGGTAAACGAAGCTTCACTATTGTCCCAAGAATGGTACAAGCGGCTACGCGGCTCGAACGAAAAAATTTTTATTACAGGATTGCACGACCGCTCTTATTATGAGGATCGGGGGGACGGTGCTCTCATTACCGTCGGTAGAGTGCTGCTCAGCTCGGACGGAGCGTTCAGAGGAGTGATCCTTATCGATCTTGATCCGTTTAACCTCCTGAAATTAAACCAAGACTTTGTGTCGGCCCGGGATAAATACGGTATGAGTGTTACCGTCAGCAATGCATTGGGAGAAATCATTTATCATTCTGATGCGGCCAGTGGTCGGGCTACCTGGAAGCAAGTGCTGGAGTCGGACATCGATTATACCAAGGATACGAGCAGCAAGGACCTGATTATTCTCTCCGGAAGCACCCGATTAGGACAACTGGTTATCAAGACACAGATCCCGCGCGAGAAGTTGCTATTAAAGATCAGTAAAGTCAAAGAAGTGACGATTATAGCGATTTCTGCGGGATGGCTGCTGATGACTGCGATTTCGATGGGAGCCAGCTACCGTATTACGAAACCGATCAAAGAGCTTCGCAGAAGCATGAAGCAGGCGGAGAATGGGCAATATGTGCCGATCGAGAGCAGTCAGCAAGCCAATGACGAGATAGGAAATCTGGTGCATACCTATAACAGCATGATCGTGACGATCCGAACCTTGATTGAAGATGTATATTTAGCCGAAATCAAGTATCGAAAAGCCAAGTTCATGGCACTTCAAAATCAGATCAATCCGCATATGCTGTATAACACATTAGAATCCATTCGAATGAAGGCATTATTGAAGGATGAGGATGAAATCGCAAGCATGATCAAAATCCTGGCACGGATGTTTCGTTTGGTGCTTGGGAAGGAAGGCAAAGAGCATTCGATTATGCACGAGCTGGAGTATACAGAGAACTATCTGCAGCTTCAGAATATCCGCTTCGATAACAGCTTCAAGTTGGACATACGCATTCCAGAGGCTATGCAGCAATGTAGTATTATTCCGCTCGTTTTTCAGCAAATCGTTGAGAATAGCATTAACCATGGTTTTCAGGGCTACAGCAAAACGATGCAAATCGTTATCGTAGGTACATGGACCGAGGAAGGGGGGATTAAGATCCGGATCACGGACGACGGATGCGGAATCTCACCATCAAAGCAGGCGGAATTACGGGCTTTATTGGAGGACGCTGACTTTGACAAATACAAATTAGAGCATGCGAAGGAATTAGCAAGCAAAGGCCTTGGTTTGAAGAATATTGCGGAGCGGATCAAGCTGCACTACGGGGACTCGTATTATCTGTCGCTTCTTAGTAGTGATGGTAACGGTACAACGGTAGAAATACATATTCCCATGATACAGTCGTTGTGAACAGTAGAGCAACAAGGGAGGTATCAGTATGAAGGTGTTTCTGGTGGATGATGAGAAAGGGATTGTCACGGGTCTTAAAACCATCATCGAGCGTTTTATCCCTGAATGCGAGGTGGTTGGTGCAGCATACAACGGCCTGGAAGGTTACCAATTAATTCGTAAAAAGCAACCGGACATTGTCATTACTGATATCCGTATGCCTCAGGCTGATGGCCTGGATATGATTCGCATGCTCAAGGAAGAGGATTGCCGGGCGGAATTCATTTTGTTAAGCGGTTATGCGGAATTTGAATACGCCCGCAAAGGCTTGCAACTGGGAGCCCGATTTTATATCAACAAGCCGGTTGAGGAAGAAGAGCTGCGCAGCTGTGTTTGTCAGGTCATGGAGCTGGTCCGTGCGGACAGGGCTAAATTGCAGGAAGTAGACGAGTTGAAGCAGGAGGTGTATAACCGTATCCAGGAAGATGCGTTGCGGGACATCCTGGATACTGGCAGTGACCAATCAGACCTTATGGGAGAGTTGCTTAGGATTGCTCAAATTCCAATGGAAACAATCAGGTTTGTGTCCATCATGCTTGAATTCGATGGCAGTACGGATTTCCTGAAGGAACTTGGTTTACAGCCAGTATTCCGACAGATAGACATAGCTCTGGGACAGTTCCGGAAAGTATATCGGTTTCGATATTCGGTAGCCCAGATTGCTGTGGTGATTGCCCATGGCAGTATCATTGATTATGGCGCATTGGTCCGTACCATGAATCGTATGAAGGAGGCAATCTATCGGGAATTGAAGCTGTCTATCACTGTTGGAGTCGGCACGGTGCAGGAGCAGGCAATGGGAATTAGCCAATCTTTTGAGGAAGCAAGAAATGCGCTAAGTTACAAAGTCATCAAGGGAGCACACGCTGTAATCCCATTTTCCGAGATCATGAATATGACAAGCAGGAGTCACACCGTATCTGAAGAGGCCATAGCCCAATTGGAAGCAGCTCTCGACAACATGGACGAGATCGGATGCGTGAATATCATTCGCGAGATTTTTCGAGGGATGGAAGCTGAACCAAGCATGAGCCCGGCAGACCTCCAGTTGAAATGCTTACACATTCTTTTATCAAGTATCCGAAAGATGTCTTTTCAGCAACTGCAGCAGAATGAATTCCTGGGCCGGAACATTTTGTCTTTAGAGGGCATTTCAAGATTTCGAACGCTGGAATACCTGGAGGAATGGATGATTCAAGTCATTCGAGGGATTCTTGCATTCAAGCTGGAGCATAATATTCCCAAAAAGAAGGATATGATTACAGAGATCAAGGAATACGTACAGAAGCATTACAATGAACCCATTAGCCTGGCAAATCTGGCTGCCCGATTTTATATAAGCCCTTTTTATTTGAGCCAGGTTTTCAAACAAAAGACAGGAGAAACCTATTTGAATTACTTAATACAGATCCGAATCGATAAAGCGAAAACTTTGCTGGAGAACACCGATTTGAAAATATATGAAATCTGCCAGCAGGTAGGGTACTCGGATCCACAGCATTTTACGCGGATGTTCGAAAAGCTGACAGGGAGCAGACCCAGAGAATACCGGAAGAATCTACCGAGCGTGTAAAGCTGCATACTCAGCCACTCCACAAAGGAGTGGTTTTTAATTATATCTTAGACTTAAAAATGGCTTTGTTATCCTTAAAAATGCCTGATTGAGCGTAGAGTATCCAGGCTATATATTATAAATGTAAGCGGATTCAATAAACTTGCACTGGGGGGAACACATTGAAAGCTATTGCATTTCATCGCATGAAGATGCACTGGCCACTGTACGTGATGGCGATTCCGGGAATCGTTTTTCTCATCGTATTTAAATACATTCCGCTGGCTGGTGCTGTAATCGCCTTCAAAGATTATTCAGTTTTCCAAGGTTTCATGGATAGTCCCTGGGTAGGCTTCAAGCATTTTAAGACCTTGATTGATCATCCTGACTTCGCCCGAGTGTTCGGCAACACCCTGATGTTGGGAGCTCTCAAGCTCGTACTGATCTTCCCGGTGCCGGTACTGCTGGCGCTGATGATCAACGAGATTCGAAAAACAGCGTTGAAGAAAGGAATCCAGACCGCTCTGTACATTCCGCATTTTTTGTCTTGGGTAATCGTTGGAGGTATTCTCTTCGATTTCTTTTCATTAAGCGGATTGTTCAACATTATTATCGGGTGGTTCGGAGACGAGTCAGTGCTAGCCATGCAAGAAAGCGCATACTTCCGACCGATTTACGTGCTTGCTTCGATATGGAGGGATGCCGGATGGGGCACCGTGGTGTATATGGCTGCTATAAGCGCGATTGATCTTCAGCTCTATGAATCAGCAATGATCGACGGCGCATCGAGATTTAGGCAAATTCGCCATATTACGTTCCCGATTCTCTTACCTACCGTAATGGTATTGTTCTTGCTGGAAATAGGAAATTTCTTGGATCTCGGCTTTGATCAGGTGTACAATCTGCTCACTCCGATGACATACAACGTAGGAGATATCCTGGATACGTACGTGTTCCGGACTGGTATTCAGCAGGCGCAGTACAGTTTTGCTACAGCGGTAGGGCTGTTTCAATCGGTGATTGGATTTATTATGGTATACACGTTCAATAAGCTGTCGAAGAAAGTATCGGATGATGGGGGGCTCTGGTAGATATGCCTGAATCGAGAGGGGAAAAGGTATTCGTTACGGGAATTACAGTCTTTCTCATCCTGTTTTCCATAATAGCAATCATACCGCTCCTGTCCGTGATCGCGACCTCGTTCAGCTCCAAAAGTGCTGTCGATATGAACCTGGTCACATTATGGCCGAAGCAATTTACGCTGGATTCATGGATGTATATCATCGACCGTCCTGACTTATGGAAATCATTTTTCCTGACGCTGGGCTCCACGGTGATCGGCACGGTATTGGCGCTTCTGATGACCGCCTTGTTCGCGTACCCACTGTCAAAGCCCGAGTTCCGCTGGGGTTCCGTCATTATGGTGGGGGTCGTGATCGCTATGATCTTCAAGGCGCCTATTGTGCCTTATTTCCTGACGGTTCGGAGTATCGGCCTGTATGATAATCCACTGGTTCTGATCGTGCCGCATATTCTGAATCCATTCAATCTAATCATCATGAGAACCTTCTTCAAACAATTCTCCAAGGATCTGGAGGAAGCCGCCCTTCTTGAGGGTTGCGGATATTTCCGAATGCTGTTCCAATTCGTGCTTCCACTGTCCAAGGCCGTACTGGCAACACTTGCTTTATTCTACGGTGTGGTGCTCTGGAATCAGTTCCAGCATCCTCTCTTTTTCTTGCAGGATACGAATTTGTTCCCGCTTCAGATCAAGATCAGACAGTTCATCACCGACGATAACGTGATTATGGCGGGGGCCGCATCAACGGCTGATCTCAACTATAATGAGCGAACCTTGAGAGCGGCGACAGTTATTTTCGCAATTATACCGATCATACTGGTGTATCCTTTCTTGCAGAAATATTTCGTCAAAGGAGCCATGATCGGCTCCGTAAAAGGATGAAGTTTTCCGGTTTTTTATTAAACCGTTCTAAACTTAAATACGTTCAAGGGGGAAAAGTATGAAACTTAAAAAGACGGGCCTGCTCCTGGCCGCAATTATCCTTGCAGCTACTGCAGCAACGGGATGCAGCGGAAGTAAAAATGCTTCCGAAGGCCAAGCGAATACGAGCCAGAATCAGGCCTCTAGCGGAGATAATGTTGTCGATATTGAAGTATGGGGAACGAACATCGGTTATAAACCGGTCGAGAAAGGTAGCAAGCTGTATGAATTATACAAGGAAAAGCTTGGCGTAGGTGTCATCAATCCTTATGTGGAGTGGAATGGAGGCACTAACTACCTGAATCAGTTGAACCTGAAAATCGCTGCTAACGAAATGCCGGATCTGTTCATACCCCAGCAGGGCATTGAGAACAGTCTGGCTAAAAGCGGCGCGATTGCCGATCTGACTGAGCTGTTGCCTAAATATGCACCGAACGTATGGGAAGCCATTCCACAGGATATGTGGAAGGTGGTCAAGGCGAACGACCCTACCGGTCAAGGGAAGATCTATTATATTCCGGGTATGGTGGACTACGGAAGGTACGGCGGCATGATCCGCCAGGATTGGCTCGATAAGCTGGGCCTGCCGATGCCGAAGACCCAAGACGAATATGTACAGGTGCTGAAGGCATTCCGGGACAAAGATCCTAATGGCAATGGTCAAAAGGATGAGATTCCGACAGGCGGTCGTGAGCAGGCCCGCTGGATGGATCATTTGTTCGCCATGTACGGGGTAGCCATGTTCGAAGGCTACCCGGAATGGGACATTTACGACGGGCAGCTGACTTATTCTGCGGTAACTCCGAATATGAAAGCAGCTCTGGAGTTTTTGGCGGAGTTGTACAAGGAAGGATTAATCGATAAGGAGTCGCTTTTAAACACAAAGGATAAGTGGGACGGCAAGATCCAGTCCGATAAAGTAGGTAACTATTTCCATTGGATCGAGCATGGGAATTTGATTTTAGAAAACTTAAATAAAAACACGGGCGTGAAGGCTGAATTTTCCGTTCTCCCCGTACCACGGGTAGAGGGCTATAAGGGCTTCTACACCTGGAAGAGATTTGCCCCACCTCAATGGGTCGTCAAGAACAATAAGGATCAAGAGAAGTTAATGGCCACCTTAAAGCTGCTGAACAACATGTACGATAAAAAGAATTGGAAAGATTTGTTCCTCGGCGTAGAAGGAATGCACTATACGATGAAGGACGGTAAAGCCGTCAAACTGCCTGATGACAAGAGCACTCAGGAAAATATGATTCTTAATACATCTTCGTCTGTAGCGACACTTGATTTTACCACCGAGCTCTTCAAGAGCACTGCATCGGAAGACAATAAGTGGGCAATAGATCAGGTCACCCGAAATATGAAGGAAGCCCAGCAGTATGCCAAGATCATTGCTGGCGACGGCATGCCGGCGAGTGTGTATGACGGCTACCCGGACATTAACAATCGTACGCTGTATGTGGAATACGCCACCAAGATTATTCTTGGGCAATACCCGATCAGCAAGTTTGATGAATTCGTCGAGAAGTGGAACCAATACGGTGGTGAAGAGGTTACGAATCGTGCCAGAGAATGGTATTCAAAAGTGAATAAATAATAGTTTATCCTCCCGGCATCGATTCGACGACGGGCGGATATTTTAATCCAGGCTGGCGGCAGGCACCGGATCAATTAACTGAGCTTGTAACAGGAGGCAATTATGAGAAATCGACTAATGGAAGTGCTGGAGGGTCAGGAACATAATTATATCCTTCCTTTTCTATGGCAGCATGGTGAGGAGGAACAGGTAATTCGGGACGAGATGGCCCGTGTTCATGAAGCCGGGATCGACGCCGTGTGCGTGGAGTCCCGGCCTCATCCGGATTTTCTTGGACCGAAATGGTGGAAGGATATGGACATTATTATGGAGGAAGCCCGGAATCGAGGCATGAAGGTATGGATTCTCGATGACGATCATTTTCCAACGGGACATGCGGGAGGAAAAGTAAAGGAGGCTCCGGCAGAGCTTCATCGCATGTTTTTGGGGGAACGTTATATCGATACGATCGGTCCTGCCCAAGGAACATCTCTGTTGCTGGATACCTTACTGATGTGCGGGCTTCGGCCAACGATCTCGCAGCCCCAACACGCGAGCGGTAAAAATAAGTTGGTTTCAGTTACCGCGGTCCGCCGCAATCCAACTGATGGAACATTGCTCGATGACTGTGTCGATATAACTGACCTTGTGCATGACGGTATCCTCTATTGGGATATCCCTGAAGGGTATTGGCGAGTATTTATTATTTCAGAAAATAAGGATGGCGGCAGTAAAGAGCAGAAAGATTATTTGAATCCGCTTGACCGGGATTCGGCTCGTATTTTGCTCGATACAGTATACGAGGCTTTTTACGAACGGTACAAAGCGGATTTCGGACAGACATTTATCGGCTTTTTTTCAGATGAACCCGGATTTTACAATGATGAGAAAACCTTTGACTTCAACTCTCGACCGGGAAAACAGGGAGTGCCGCTTCCCTGGAGCCGAGAGATGCCAGCCCTGCTTGAACAGGCGCTGGGCGCCGGGTATCGTAAGCTCCTATATCTTCTCTGGCAGGATGCGGGAGAACAGTCGAAGATCGTACGGTTTACCTATATGAATATCATCAGCAAGCTCTATGCGGACAATTTCTGCGGCCAAATCGGAGCTTGGTGCAGAGCTCGCGGGGTGGAATACATCGGGCATGTTCTTGAAGACAACAATGTCCATGCCAGGCTTGGTCCCGGTGCCGGACACTTCTTCCGCTCGCTCTGGGGGCAAGACATGTCGGGCCTTGATGTCGTGCTGTGGCAGATCGTTCCCGGCTTCGATGAATTGTCTTTCCGCCAGCCAACGGGGGGAGAGACAGATAGTGAATTCTTCCACTATGGCCTCGCCAAACTTGGTGTGTCACTCGGGCACATCGATCCGAAGAAACTAGGTCGGACGATGTGCGAAGTATATGGGGCGTATGGCTGGACGGAAGGGCTAAAACTGATGAAGTGGCTTACAGACCATATGCTCGTTCGCGGCGTTAACTATTTTGTTCCGCATGCCTTTACCCAAAAAGCATTTCCGGACCCGGATTGTCCGCCGCATATGTATGCGGGCGGGAAAAATCCGCAGTACCGCTACTATAAGCAGTTAAATCGATATATCAATCGGATCAGTCATCTGATTTCGGAAGGTAGGCATGTGGCAACCGCGGCCGTGGTGTATCACGCTGAAGCCGAATGGTCTGGAGCAGCGATGTATTTCCATAAGCCAGTGAAGAAGTTAATGCAGCATCAGATCGACTGCGACATTCTGCCCATTGATGCTCTATTGGAAACAGCCACCGTTAAGGGCGGGAAACTGCATGTCCACCGCGAAGATTATGAGTGTCTGATCGTACCCTATGCAGAAGCGCTTCCCGTGGCGATGGTTCAGCGCTTGGTCCAGTGTGCCGAACAAGGATTGCCCGTTCGCTTTGTTGAAGGGCTGCCGGTACGATCAAGTGAGGGCATTGACGTGTCTGCCGAACTGTCAAGGCTTGCTGAGCATCGGAATGTGAAGGTGATCGCTTTGGATAAGCTGGTGCAGGAGCTTATTACGGCCGGACATTTCGATATTAGAAGCGGCCAATACGAACCGTATCTTCGGAATTATCACTACAGCCATGACGATTTGGAAGTGTTCATGTTCTTTAACGAAAGTCCGCATCATACGATTTCTACGAAGATTGTTTTGCCTGTCCAGGGCCATGTATATGCCTATGACGCCTTCCAGAATCGGTTGGCCCGTCTGGATGCAAATGAGGAGGACGATGCAAAAGCAGTGCAGCTCGTTCTTCATCCATATGAATCCATCGTGCTGCTGCATGGAGCTATACCTGAAGGTTATGCGGTTCAGCGGCCTGAACATCCGATTGGTTCGGAATTTGAGCTTAAAGGTGAATGGGCCGTATCCATCGCTGAAGCTGAGCAATATCCTCATTTTCAGGAATGGGAAAGACTGTCGGCTTTAACGAATATGAGCGGACCTGATGGCTTGCCTCGATTTGCGGGCACCTTCCGATATGAAACGGAATTTGCGTGGAACGAATCCGCGAGCGGGGCCCTGCTGGAATTGGGCGAGGTGTATGAAACGGCAGAGGTATGGCTAAACGGCGAGCAAGCGGGGGTGCGTATCTGTCCGCCTTACCGCTTCGAGATTCACGACCTGATCAAGCAGGGTACAAATAAACTTGTCATCGAAGTTACGAATACGTTGGTGAAAGAACAGCGCGACTTCTTGTCGTCCTTTGCGCAGCAGGAGCCAAGCGGGCTTATTGGACCCGTTTGGGTGTTATATACCATGATATCCGAAGATTGAAGGGCCACCAAAATGTATGCGAGAGAAATGGAGTGAGATTAAACATGATTCGTACTTCTTTTAACGATAATTGGACGGTTGGCTCGAAAACCAGTTTTTTTTCAGAAAAAGCAGTTGCAAAGATTCCGTTAAAGACCGTCACTTTGCCCCATGATGCAATGATCGAAAGAAACCGCAATCAACCCATAGAAAGGAACAACAGCAGTCACAATATCGGCTTTTACCCGGAAAGGGAATATGAGTATAAAAAGATGTTCTTTGTGCCGGCAGAGTACAAAGATAAAAGAGTGACCATCGAGTTTGAAGGCGTATATATGAATGCTATGGTGTATTTGAATGGAGCTTTTGCCGGACAACAGCCTAATGGCTATACGAATTTCTATATTAAAGTAGACCGTTTCCTGAAATATGGGGAAGAAAATGAGATTAAAGTGATTTCGTTGAATTACAAAGATTCCCGTTGGTACTCCGGTGCAGGGATTTACCGGAACACCAAACTCATCATAGGGAATTTGGTGCATATCGCTCTTGACGGCGTCAAAATTTCCACCCCTGATATACAGGCTGATCGCGCTGTAGTCCATGTGGCGACCGTCATTGAAAACGAAGGGCTGCTCACTCATACGGTCAACGTTTTAACGGAAATCGTCGACGTCGACGGTAACATTGTTGGCAGCGACTCTGCAACGTTGACCACGTTTGCAGGGGAGAGGGCTACATTGCGTCAGCGTATTTATGTTCGACAGCCCAAGCTTTGGAGCGTAGAACAGCCCTATTTATATACATGTCGAACTCGCGTGATGAAGGAGAATGAACAACTGGACGAAGAAACGAATTCCTTCGGGATACGTTCGCTTACACTTGATCCAGACAGAGGACTCTGCATCAATAGCGAAGTCGTAAAACTGCGCGGTGCCTGCATTCATCACGACAATGGCGTGCTCGGAGCAGCCACGATCGATAGAGCCGAAGAACGGCGCGTCGAGATTCTGAAGCAGGCAGGCTTTAATGCATTGCGTAGCGCGCACCATCCGATGAGCAAGGCGCTTCTGGATGCTTGCGATCGTCTCGGCATGCTCGTAATGGACGAAAGCTTTGATATGTGGACCTCAACCAAAGTCGATCATGATTACGCGCTTCATTTTCCAGTCTGGTGGGAGAAAGATATCCAAGCGATGATAGACAAGGATTACAATCACCCTTGTGTCATTATGTATAGTATCGGAAATGAAATTCCGGAAGCGGGGAGACCGATTGCTTCCGTATGGGGTCATAAGTTGGCGGAGAAGATACGTTCGCTTGACAGTACCCGCTTCGTAACCAACTCGATTAGCTTTGTCATATCCGTCTGGGATGAAATCAAAAAGAAGATAAGCGAGAATCAAAACATTGAAGGCATTAATACATTAATGAACAACATCGGTCAGGCCCAGGCAGCGATTACAACATCCGATTTCGCCACGCATCGAACGGCAGAATCGTTTGGTTACGTTGACATCGCAGGTTATAACTATGCAGAAGCTCGTTATCAGATGGACAGGGAGCTATTTCCGAATCGTGTGATCGTTGGAAGCGAGACGTTTCCTCCGATGATCGACAAAAATTGGAAGCAGGTGTTGGAGAACAGCCACATTGTTGGTGATTTTACCTGGACGGGATGGGACTATCTAGGTGAAGTAGGGGCCGGAAGAGTCAAGTATGATCCTGATGAAGTGAGCTTTTTAGGATCATACCCCTGGCTTACGGCTTGGTGCGGCGATATCGATATTATCGGCAACCGGCGCCCGGTATCTTACTATCGCGAAATCGTGTTTGGCCTTCGTAAGGATCCGTACATCGCGGTTCAACGCCCCGAGCATTACGGCAAACAACCCTTTCCTAGCAAATGGAGTTGGAGCGATTCCGTAGGCAGTTGGTCTTGGGACGGGTATGAAGGAAAACCGATTCGAGTAGAAGTATATGCCGATGCGGATGAAGTAGAGCTGTTGGTGAACGGCAAATCGGCAGGCAAAGCTGCTGCGGGCTATGATCACCGAAATAAAGCAGAATTCGATGTAGTCTACGAGCCAGGGGAAATCGCAGCCGTAGCCTATACGGATGGTCAAGCAACCGGACGAATGACGCTTCATTCGGCAACCGGTGACGTCCAGTTGAAAGTAGAGGCGGATCGGGCGGAAATCGCCGCGTCCGATAGAGATCTGTCGTTTGTGATGATCAGTTTGGTGGACGGACATGGAAATGTATACAGCACCGCCGACCGTAAAGTTTCGGTCCAGGTGAAGGGTTCAGGTGTATTACAAGGATTCGGAAGTGCTAACCCGAAGTCTTCGGAAAACTTCTTTGATACCGAACGTACAACTTTCGACGGGAAAGCTTTGGCGGTTGTAAGGCCCAAGGATGTCGGCATAATTACCGTGACAGTCACCGCAGAAGGATGCAGCCAAAAGATCATACAGATCAGCGTTATAGCAAATACGAAAGCGGATACATCGCAAAACACAACGGTTCTCTAGTGTCCGAAAGAACGGCAATATGCGGACGGCCATCAATATATTCCGTTTGGGACGACTGCCTACTCATGGACGCATCAATCCGAGGAGCTCATGGAGCTAACGAAGAAAACGTTATCCGAGAGTCCATTTAATAAAATCAGGATGTGCCTGTTCCCGAAGAGCATGGTTTATAACAATGCCGATCCTAAATGGTATCCCTTCGCCAAAAACGCCGAAGGAAGCTTGGGATGTTCATCGTCCGGACTTCGCCTATTGGGCGAACTTGGAGAGACAATTGACAGCATTGATGGACATGGGGATTGAGACCGACCTGATTTTGTTCCGTCCTTATGAAAGATGGGGATTTGCGAAATTGATTCGAGAAGAGAATTTAACGTACTTGGACTACTGCCTGAGAAGATTAGGTTCGTTCCGCCATATCTGGTGGAGCTTGGCCAACGAATACGACCTGATTTTAAACAAAACAATGGAAGATTGGGATGCGTTCGGTACGTTCATCCATCAGGAAGATTCTTACCGTCACTTGCCAGTTTTTAAATAAATGAAGGTACCAGAATTCAAAAATAGCCATTGACACAGAGCACAGTATGTATATAATGTTGTGTAAAGGTCAGAAACGGCCTTTATATTTTTCCTAAATTATTTAAGAACATTAATTAATTAAGTTGAATAAATCGAAAGGAGTAACAGAATGAAGTCGTTTTTGCCGAATGACATTAAGGATGAGAACAGAAAGATCATTTTTGATATTGTGATGCAGAATCCGGAATTGGCGAAGGTCGAAATCGCGGAGAAGACGGCGATGAGCTTTGTAACGGTAAGTAAGATCATCAATTTCTTTGAAGAGATCGGATTGTTGACCGCTACTGGAGAAAGCCGGGAAGGCTCTGGCGGTTTGGGAAGAAAAAGAACGGTATACCGATTTAATGAGAACAGCTATGTAACCGTCGGAATTCAAATCATAGGCAACAGAATTACTGCTCTGCTTATCAATCTGTACAGCAAAATTATCGATTCGTACTCCATAGAGACGGATATTCCGTTTTATAGTGAACAGTTTATCTCGATTTTTGAAGACATCATTTTGCGTATGAAGAATGTAGCAAAGAAAACGAACAGCGTTGTCTTAGGCATCGGTATCGGGGTCGATGGGGCGATAAACACAAGGAAGAAAACGATCAGAATGAGGATTCAGGGCAATAAGGAGCAGGATTACAATTATGAGCCGATCATCGAGAATCTGATCAACCGGGTTGATTTGCCTATTTTCCTTGAGAACGATGTAAACGCTTCTACAGTAGCTGAATTCCGCAATCTGGAGAACTCCGGGCAAGCGCTGACTGATCTGGTTCATATTGCAGTTGGGGACGGGATCGGCGGCGGCCTGATTATCAATAAGGAGCTGCACAGAGGATTCAATGCAAGCGCGGGTGAACTGGAATATATGTGCTTTGATCCGGAGTACAGAAGATCACCGTCCTCCGTCGGCTGGCTGGAGAGCAAGCTGGGGATTCAGCATTTGTTGAGCAGCTATGATCTTAGCTCTCAATCAGACATCGAAGCGTGCGCAGATTATGTAGGCAAGCATCTAGCCTTGGCGATGATTAATATCATCAGCGTGCTCGACATCGACCAGATTATTATTAGTGGCAAGATGGTAGCGCTGTTCCCCGAACGGATTCTTGAGAGAACAAGATATTATGTCGGGCAGTACGTGGAGTGGACTCCGACGATAACTTACAGTGATTCGCATCATTCGACGGCTGTCGGAGCTGCCGTACTCTCGCTTCAGCATGAAATGATAAAAGTAATTTCCGGATAGGATGTGAACGTGATGATTAAAATTTTTGCGACTGAAGAGAAAGTTGCAGATGCCATTGCCAGAGAGATGAAAGAGCACCTATCGCATGAGCATCCAGTGTTCTGCTTGGCGTCGGGCAGCACACCGCAGAAGAGCTACTTGAAATTTGCCGGAGACGCCGAGATTCATGCAAGGGTTCAGCAGCTTAAAATTGTCAGTCTGGACGAGTGGGTCGGAATAAGCAGAGAGTCTGAGGGAAGCTGCTATCAAATGCTGAATCAGGATTTATTTTCGCTTATCCATTTGGACCCCCGGCAGATCGAATTCTTTGATGGGATGGCACCGGATTTGGAGCAGGAATGCCGGAGAATCGACCGCTTTATCGATCAGCATCCGATAACTTTCAGTTTGATGGGGGTTGGAATGAACGGTCACATCGGCTTGAATGAGCCAGGCAGTCCAGTGCTGGATCATAGCAGTGTCGTAGATCTGTCGGAGACGACCAAGACCGTGGCCCAGAAATATTTCCATCAGCCTACGGCATTGGACAGAGGAATCACCTTGGGTCTAAGTCAGGTGGCGGGCAGCAAGAGGATGATTGTAGCGATGACCGGCGAACGCAAAGCTGGGATTGTTAAGGAAATATTTACAAATCCAAATGCGAAGCTGCCTGCTCAAGAGCTGCTCGGTTATGAACATATTGATTTCTTCCTGGATTCGGAGGCAGCGAAATATATTATATAGAGATAAAAACTGAGGAGTTCAAATTATGAGTAACAGCGTCATTGGAGTAGATATTGGAGGAACGAATATACGAGTCGGGTTAGTAAATGAGCATCTGGAATTGGTCCGAAAAGAGACGGCATTAACTAGCGAGTTCCAAAGTGCTGATGAAGTTTTCAACTATGTCAAGCGAGTGATCGAGAAAGTGGATCATCACAAGACGGTGGACAAGATAGGGATTGCCTTGCCTGTTCCTTGGAAGAAGCGAACCGAGATTATATGCGATGCGACCAACATTCCCTGCCTGGAAGGGGTTCATACCGAATTTATAAAGCGCTTTTTCCCCGGTTATGAAGTTCATTTTGAGAATGATGTAAATGTCGTGACCCTGCTGGAATCAGAGCATGGCGCTTCCCAGGCGTATGATCAATCGATCTATATTACGGTCAGTACGGGGATTGGCAGCGGAATCGTTCTGAACAACGAGGTGCTCCATGGTGCGCATGGCTATGCCGGAGAGATTGGCAGCATGGTTATATCTGATAACGACAAGAGCTATTCGACATTACATCCCGGCACGCTCGAAGCTCTGTGCAGCGGTAGAGCCTTGGAGAAAGAGAGTCAAAATCTGTACGGGAGCGAGGCTACGGCGCATTTATTGTTCGAGAAATACAAGCAGCATGACGAGAAGGCAGCAAGTGTCGTGAATACCTGGGTCGAGTATTTCTCCAACGCGATTGCTTCATTAATGCAGACGATCGATCCAGATATATTTGTCATTGGAGGAGCGGTCATTCACAACAACCAATGGCTGATAGATAAAATTATTGAAAGCGCTAAAACCAAAGTATTTGAGCATTTAAGCGACAAAGTCAAGGTAGTCTTGCCTAAATTCGGCCCTGATGCAGGAGTGATTGGGGCAGGGTACATGGCGTTAAAAAACAATAAAGGAGCACGAACAACATGAAGAAAATGAAAGTTGCGTTAATTGGAGCCGGCAGCGTTTCCTTTGCTCTGGGAGCACTTCAGGATATGGTGCTGTCCGAGCGGTTGAAAACTCAGGTTGAGCTGGAGATCGCACTGATGGACATTGAAGAAGAGAATGTGGCAAGAACCTATAAATATGCAACAGATATGTTTACCGCCTTCTCGCATCCGGCGAACATTTGGCAGACGACCAACTTGGAAGCGGCTCTGCAGGCGGCCGATTTCGTTATCGTGGCGATTGAGGTAAATCGCTACTTCTATTGGTCGCAGGATTTCCATATTCCTCGCCGCTTCGGCAGTAAGCAAATTTACGGTGAGAACGGCGGTCCTGGCTCGATGTTCCATACACTGCGAAATCTGGGTCCGATGCTCGAAATCGCCCGCACGATGGAACGTGTCTGCCCAGACGCCTGGTTCATTAACTATACGAATCCTGAAGCGAAATTGGTTGAGGCTATCTCGAAGCTAACCTCGGTCAAAGTTGTAGGTCTATGCCATGGACTGGATATGGGGATCGAGCAGCTGTCCCAATTCCTGGAGATGGATATCGCAGATATCGGAATGGAAGGCGGTGGCTTGAACCACTTCGGTTTCTTCACCAAGATCTGGAACAAGAAAACAGGTGAGGATCTGTATCCGTTATTTGATGAGAAGGAGCGGAAGGCCAACCGTCTGGCGCAATTCGAACATGTCGCGCTATCTAGAACGATGTACCGCACTTATGGATATTACCCTTATCCAGGCACCAACCATGTGGGTGAATATATCACATATGCAGAGGATTTCTATGTGGGCTTGTCCCTGCAATACCGCTATGATCCAATTCGCGAGAAGCTGTGGGAGAAAGATTCCAGAACCCCTGAGTTCGTATACAGTGCAAGCGGCAACAATCTGGATCAAGGCTTGTTCTCGAAGATTCAGACGCAGGAGCTCTGGGTGGAAGAGGCCTATATCTTCGATAAGTCGAAGGTCTGCCGCAGCAATGAATATGCGGTTCCGATCATTGAGGCGATTTTCTTCGATGATGAGATTGAACTGAACGCGGTCAATTTACCGAACTACGGTGCGATTAAGGGACTTCCTGACGATATGGTTGTTGAGACCCAGGCGATCGTTAACGGCAAAGGAATTACGCTGAAGCCGATGACGGTAGAACTGCCGACTGCGCTTATCGGAACGATTCATATTCAGGGCACGATCCATAAATTGTTGCTTGAGGCTTTTGTGGAGCAATCCAAGACGAAGCTGCTGCAGGCGATCTTACTAGATCCTCAGGCTCCGACTTATTACCAGGCCTGCGCAATGATCGACGAAATTTGCAAATTGCAGCAAGATATTTTACCTAAGCTGGATTGGAAATAAAGGGGACTATATGGACAATAAAAAAATAATCGAACTTCTTCAGGAGATGACGCTCGCCGAGAAGATCGGACAGCTCTCTCAGACGACTGGGGAACATTACGTCGGCAAAATCGATAACGAAATGGTTGAGACCGGACCAGACTTCCCGGCTCATATGCTTGAGGGAGATACACTGTATACGATGGGAAGTATTATCGGTGTGTCGAGCGCCAGGATCACGAACCTGATTCAAACTGAATATTTGCAGAAGTCGCGGCTTAAGATCCCTCTGCTGTTCATGCACGATGCGATACACGGATACAAGACGATTTTTCCGATACCATTAGGGCTCTCTTGTGCCTGGGATGAGGGAATCGTGCAGCAGGTAGCGGCGGATACTGCTTCGGAATTGCGTGCAGCGGGTATACATGTGAATTTCTCGCCGATGGTCGACCTTGTGCGCGACTCCAGATGGGGAAGAGTGATGGAATCCTTCGGCGAGGACCATCTGCTGTCCGGCAATCTTGGCCGGGCGATGATCAGAGGCTATCAGAAAGGCGAAGACGGAGAGATTGCCGAGTCAGGAGTAGCGGCCTGTCTAAAGCATTTTGCCGCTTATGGAGCTGGCATTGGAGGTAAGGACTACAATGCTGTCGATATGTCCTGGAGAGAATTCTACGCCTATTATGGCAAGCCTTATGAAATAGCGCTTCAAGAAAAGCCAAAATTTGTGATGAGCTCATTCAATACTTTCAACGGGGTTCCTGTAAGTGCGAGTGAGCAGATGATGAAGGAAATTCTAAGAGAGGCCTATCAATTTGACGACATCGTAATATCAGATTGGGGGGCTGTCGCCGAACTGCAGAACCACCGCGTTGCCGGCAATGGCAAGGACGCTGCTGAACTGGCTCTAAAAGCGGGCATCGATATCGAAATGGTCTCAACCTTGTATCTTGAGCATTATGAACAAATTCTAGAAGAGAACCCGGCGCTAATCCAGGATATAGATGCAGCCGTTCTGAAAATTTTGCAGCTTAAAAATGAACTAGGCTTATTTGAAAATCCTTTTGTAAATGAAGCTCGTGAGAATGAAGTCTTAATGAATCCCCACTTTCTGGAGCATGCTAAGGACATCGCCAAGAGAAGCTGCGTGCTGCTGAAAAATGAACAAATGCTGCCTATAAGCAAGGAATACAAAAAGATCATCATTGTCGGTCCGTTTGCTGGTAGCAATCAATTGCTGGGCAATTGGCGGTGCAAAGGAAGCTTTGACGATGTAGTTTCCTTAGCGGAAGGGATGAAGCGGGTGGATGATTCATTCGATCTGCAAGTCTATGAATCCCTGAAGGAGTGTCCTCAAGCCCAACTAGAGCAATGCGATTATATTGTTGTGGCGGTTGGGGAGCACTGGGAATTAAGCGGTGAAGGGCATAGCAGCGTGAATATCGATCTGGAGGCCAGCCAGCAGCAGCTTATCCGTGAAGTCAAGCAGACGAACAAACCGTATGCCTGTGTTTTTTTCTCGGGCCGGCCATTGGCGCTTCAGAACATTGTCGATGAAATCCCCGCTCTCTTGTGGTGCTGGTATCCGGGTACACAGGCCGGCAGCGCGATTGCGGAGCTGATTACAGGCCGGGATACTCCGTCGGGGAAACTGACGATGTCGTTTCCGCGTCATTCGGCGCAAGCGCCGATCTATTACAATGAGTACAGCACGGGTCGTCCGGCTAATGAATCTAGCTACAGCAGCAGGTATCAGGATTGTGAAATCGGGCCTTTGTTCCCATTCGGGCACGGGCTGACTTATACCGGTGCGCAGTATTCTGATTTTAAAATTTCGCGTCATCATCTGACAGCTGGTCAGGAATTGACGATCTCTTTTCAGGTGAGCAATCCTAGTGGGTATGACTATTCTGAAATCACTGTCCTATACATTGAAGATCTTGTCTCAAAGGCGGTACGTCCTGTGCGCGAGATGAAGAAGTACCAAGTCGTAAGTGTACCAGCGCATCAGTCAGTGGCCGTACAGATGACTCTGGCCTTGGATGATCTTCAATATTTGGATACCAGCCTGCAGCAAACGGTTGAAACGGGAAAATTCAATATATATATCAATGATCTTGACCATCCCGTGTTTACCATAGAATATCAATAAAATGTCATGAATTAGAACCATTTATCCGAAATGATCACGTTCTTTTGATTCTAGTTTTGCATTTCCTCAAAAAAATAGACCTACTTGGAGAATGCCAAACTGACTTCCCTCTCCTGGGGGTTCCGGTTGACTTCTCCAAGTCGGGGTAAATGTCTTGTTTTGGTCTCGAAAATCCTTGCCTAAATAAGGCCTCCAAGTTTATGCAAAGGGCTGAACCATACACAAGTTCGAAATTTTCGAATCAGCTAGCAGATTCTGGATAGCGCTTACATGATTCGGAATGAACTGACAATGCTGTACCTGAATTGAGAGGGGGTATACGGATGAAATCCACATTTAAACATAAGTTTCTATCCCAGTGGGAGCTTCAAGTGATGGTCTGGCCGAGCATTATATTGATGATTGTTTTCTCGTTTGTCCCGATGTTGGGATTGATCATCGCCTTTCAGGATTATTCTCCGTTATCCGGTTTTACGGGCTCGGAATTTGTAGGTTTGGATAATTTCAAAGCCTTTTTGGGGGACAAAGATTTCTATAATGTGCTGACGAACACGCTAGCCATCAGCCTGATGAAGCTGTTGATCGGTTTTCCGCTGGAGATCGTCCTGGCTATATTAATCAATCAGATCAGATTAGCATTATTCAAGAAATTTTCACAGACGGTATCTTATTTGCCCCACTTCCTGTCATGGGTAATTCTTGGCGGCATGATTACATCCTGGCTCGGCTCGTCGGGACTGGTGAACAGCTTCCTACTGTCGACACATCTCATATCTGAACCGCTCTCTTTTCTGTCAAATGCGAATGCTTATTGGTGGATAGCGACGCTGTCGGATATTTGGAAAGAAGTTGGCTGGGGAACCATTCTCTATCTCGCAGCCATAGCGGGAATTGATCCATCGTTATATGAGGCGGCGAAGGTCGATGGAGCGAAAATCCTGAAGAGAATCTGGTATGTCACGCTTCCCGGCATCAAAAATATTATCGTGCTGATGTTTTTACTGCGTGTAGGCTCTATACTGGGAGCGAATCTGGATCAGACTCTCGTCCTGCAAAATTCTTCGAACATGCTGCGCAGTGAAGTCATCGATTCTTATGTTTATCATTTAGGTCTGGCGCAAGGGGACTTCTCATTCGCGACTGCGGTCGGAATCTTCTCGTCCGTCATATCGGTAACGCTGCTGCTGGTAGCCAATTTCTTAACCAAGAAGCTTAGCGATAGTACAATTTTTTAGAAGGGAGGGAGCTATATGGGGCTGGATAGAGGCGAGAAAATATTTAACGTTTTTAATGTGCTGTTCATGCTGCTTTTCATTTCTATCATCGTATTACCCTTGATCAATATCGTCGCCCTCTCGTTCAATGACGGGTATGACGCGATGAAAGGGGGCATTTATCTATTCCCGAGAGAATTTACACTGGTCAACTATGAAACCATATTGAAGGATTCGACCATTTACACGGCGTTTGGAGTTACGGTAGCCAAAACTGTAATCGGTGTCATCGGGCACTTGGCCATTACAGGGGCCGCAGCCTATGCGCTGAGCAAGTCTTATTTACTGGGAAGAAAGATATTCATCCGTATGGGCATCATCACAATGTTCTTCAACGGCGGGATGATCCCGTCATTCCTGGTGGCCAAGTCGCTGGGTCTAGCGAACAGCTTCTGGGTGTACATTATCCCCGTGCTATTCAGCTTTTACGACATGATCATCTTAATGAACTTCTTCAGGAGCTTGCCGGAATCGATTGAAGAATCAGCGAAGATTGACGGGGCCAGTGTATTTCAGGTGTTCTTCAAAATTATTGTCCCGCTTTCTTTCCCGGTCCTGGCGACGATCGCCTTGTTCCATGGCGTGTACCAGTGGAATGATTTCTTCGTGGCTAAGCTGTATGTGACGGATAAAACTCTGTATCCGATACAATATTATTTGTATCAGCTGTTAACAAGTGCTGGTGCTGCCAGCTCTGCCAAAGCGGGAGTGTATGTTTCCAAGACATTTACGACACAATCCTTGCAGCAGGCTACAATGATCATTACTACTTTGCCTATTATGCTGATTTACCCTTTCCTTCAGAAATACTTTATTAGCGGTATGCTGGTTGGAGGAGTCAAAGAATAATGATAAAAGTGAGGGAGAACATCATGAAGAAATCGATCATCATTCTGACTTTGGTGGCATTGGCAGTGTCTTTGGCCGGCTGCGGCAGCAAGACTACAAGCGCAGAATTGCCGGACTCGAAGATTGAAGTGACCAAAGATACGCCGAGCTGGAAGAACGACAAGGCAAAGGCTGACCTTGACTGGTACATTAATTTCGATTGGTTCGCCCAGACCTGGGGCAATGATGTGGCTACCAAGTATATTACGGAGGATACCGGAGTAAACATCACTTACTCAAGCGGCAGCGACGACAAGCTGAATACCATGATGGCCTCCGGAGATTTGCCGGACATCATTACTCTGGAGGGAACCGACCCTTTTGTTAAGGAAGCCGAAAAATTCGCGATTCCGCTGGATGAGCTGGCCAAGAAGTATGACCCCTATTTTCTGGATAAAGCGGCCAAGCCGGGAACGCTCAAGTTCTTCACACGGGACGACGGCCATATTTACGGGTATCCTAACTCCTCAAATACGAATTCGGATTATGAGAAGGGCGGCATTTATGGCAACGAGGCATTTCTGGTTCGGAAGGATATTTATGAACAGCTCGGCAAGCCTGATATGACCACGCCGGAAGGATTTATTTCGGCATTGGAAGCCGCGCAGAAGCTGGCTGTGAAGGATGAAACGGGAAAAACGGTTATTCCGCTGGGGATACCTAATTTCCAAAAAGGAAACTTTGATCCGAACGGAATTTTCAATAAAACGCTGGCCGATTTTATCGGGGTCCCTGTGTTGACGAAAGACGGTAAATATTATGACCGTTATACAGATGCAGATTTTCAGAAATGGCTTAAAGTGATCGTCGATGCCCGGCAGAAAGGGCTGACAGACCGGGACATGATTACGATGACCAAAGACGACAAGAATGCGCGACTAACGAATGGCAGCTACTTCGTTTATTTCTCTTCTGACCTGAATGGTGAGCCGGATCCGTTGTCCATGTGGACGAAGGAGCACCCAGACAAAGAGTACATTGCCGTTAACGGGCCATCTTCTACGATAGGAAATAAAACCGCATTGCCGGGCACTTCCATTGAAGGCTGGACACAGACCTTTATTACCAAGAATGCCAAGGATCCGCAAAAGGCGATGGAATTGGTAACTTATCTGGTCAGCGAGTACGGCAACAACGTAATGGACTTTGGACGCGAAGGCGAAACCTACACCATCAAGGACGGAAAGCCTGTCTTGAATCCAGATCTGTTGGAGCTCAAGCAGACCGATCCTGCCAGCTTCGAGAAGAAGGTTGGCTTGACAACTCATCTGTGGCTGCAGGATAGCGCTCTGCTCTCCCGGCAAATGGGAATTTCTCAGTTCCCGAAGGCTCTGCAGCAGCCTAAGAAATGGACTCAAGATCACGTGGTGCCACAATTCGAATTAGCGAGTCTGGATGTATATTTATCTAAAGAATCTTCCAGAAATAAGGAGAAGATCGATCAGAACTGGTCGCAGACGCTCGCCAAGATCTTGGATGCCAAATCGGATAGCGAAATCGATCAGGCGATGAATGAATTTATCCAATATCGAAAGGCCAATGGCTATGATAAATTGTTGGAGGAGAGAAATAATCAAATCGCAGCTAATAAGAAGAAGCTGGAGTAAATGAGTCCATTTTGAGGATGAAAAAGAGCAAATGTTAGTGGTGATTTCCGCTAATGCTTGCTCTTTCTTTTATCGTTATCCGCTCGGTTTTTGAGCGTTAGAGAAACATTGCTTTTGTAACTGGTGAAAGATGGGGATAAAAAATCGTCTCTCAGGTTAAATTAAACATCAATAAAATTGAACAGCCATAACTTGATTTGGTGATAGGAGGAGGTGAGGGTGCAAAAAGATCGCACTGCTCTGGTTACTGAGTTAGACCCCAATGTAGAGGCTCTCAAAGGAGTACTAGGTAAAGCCGATGACGTTTCGTTTCGCTCGTTTTTGATCGGTGGAACGATCAGGGCTGAACTCGTCAATATACAGAGCATGTCAGATAGGCAGGAGATCGACAATAACGTCCTGAAGCCTCTCATGCAATCGAGGGACGTAGTATGCAGCGATTTGCAATCTGTTAAAATGCGCCTCCTATCCGTAAATTCTGTCGATGAGGCTGCGACCGTTGAGGAATGTGCTAAGCAATTGATCCAAGGAAATTCCATTCTTCTAATTGACGGTTGTACCAGTGCTTTACTACTAGGAGTCGCTCAATGGGACAAGCGTAATATAGAAGAACCTCAGACTGAGACATCGTTGCGGGGGCCACGTGAAGGCTTTACCGAATCGATTTCGACCAATCTTTCGCTGTTGCGACGAAGAATTCAGAGCATAAAGCTGCAAGTAAAATCGCACAGAATTGGCAGCTATACGGGGACTGAAATCTGTATTGCTTATATTGACGGTTTGGCTAAACCTTCCTTATTACATGAGGTGCAAAGCAGGCTTGAGCGTATCGATATCGACAGCGTACTGGAGACCGGGTACATAGAAGAACTAACAGAAGACAATCCATACTCGCCGTTTCCACAGCAGCAGTTTACGGAACGGGTTGATGTTGTGGTAGCGAGCTTGCTCGAAGGCCGTGTCGTTCTGTTGGTCGACGGCACGCCTGATGTGCTCATCGTTCCCGCGACGTTGGCTACGCTTCTGCAAGCAGCAGACGATTATTACAACCGATCAGTGTACTCCAGCTTCTTGCGTTTTTTGCGGTACTGGACGCTTATCTTATCCATGATACTTCCGGCAGTGTACGTCGCGATTTTGAATTTTCATCATGAAATGGTGCCAGGCAAGCTGTTGGTCAGTATTGCCTCAGCACGTGAGGAAATTCCGTTCCCGACTTTCTTAGAAGTAATGATGATGCAACTCGCGTTCGAGGTGCTGCGTGAAGCCGGTCTCCGTCTTCCAAGGCAAATCGGTTCGGCTGTTACGATCGTCGGTGCGTTAGTCGTAGGAGAAGCCGCTGTCTCGGCCGGGCTCGTGTCGGCACCGATCGTTATTATTATTGCGTTCACAGGCATTGCGGGATTTACAGCTCCCCACTATTCTCTAGAGTTCGCCATTCGTCTATTGAGGCTGCCGCTCATTATTCTTGGTGGGACGCTAGGGTTGCTTGGTGTGATGTTTGGTATTATTGCGATAACGACGCATTTGTGTATGCTTCGTTCTTACGGCGTCCCATTCTTATCTCCTTTTGCACCTTTTGTCCCAAATGAAATGATGGATACCGCCATTCGGGCTCCACGATGGAAAATGACAAGCCGTCCCGGTTTTGCAAAATTACAGAACCGCCATCGACTTGCTCGGGGGCAGAAACCGGGCTCAGGCAGGGGAGGCGGGGACTGACGGATTATGGAGATAAGATTATTATTCATCTGGATACATGTTTGTAAGGGAGTATTGCTAGTAATGACGGCATCCGTTTTGCTATTTTCAACGGGTTGTTGGGACAGAAACGAAGTAAATGATCTGGCGATTGTGACTACAGCCGGTTTGGACCAGAAGAAAGATGGGGAGATTGAATTATCTCTAGAGATTGTCATTCCTAAGGAGGGAGGGGGTGCGACACAACAGAATAACAGTAAATCTAAAACTAGCGGTTCGACTTTGATTTGGTCCGCTTCGGGGGCAACGATAGCGGAAGCTGCCTCCGATCTACAGCGAAAGCTGTCCCGCGCCGTCTACTGGGGGCAACTTGAAATGTTGGTTGTAGGAGAATCGTTATCTCGCAGCCAGTTACGGGAACAGTTGGATTATCTCGCTCGCGACAGTAATATTCGCCTTCGGGTTCAACCATTCGTCTGCAAGGATACAGCACGTGCTTTTCTCACTTCCGCCTCCCCGCTCGAACGGACCAAAGCGGATTTTCTGGGCGGTGAATCCAAATGGATCTTTCGCAGATCGATAACCCTAAACCGTCTCGTACAGAACCTCGGCAATATTTCAAAAGATGCGGTAGTTCCTTATGTCGACACTACACAAGACGGAAAGGAAAGCGTCCCATATGTGAAAGGTTATGCAGTCTTCTCCCGTAACCATATGGTCGGATTGATTCAAGGGGAGTCATTCTCGGGGATGAAATGGATCTTGAAAGAGATGGAAGGGGATGTTGAGACGGTGAAGTTGGAATGGCCCCCCTCTTCGTTACTATCGTTAGGAGTCCTTTCTTCCAGCACTCGACTTGTTCCAAAACTTGAGGGAGAAATACCGCATATGGACTTTTTTATCGAAGCCGAGATGAGCGTCGTTCAAAATACGACTCACTTTAAAACTTCGGATTCGAAATTTATTCGCGATATTGAACATGCAGCTGCCGACAAAATCCGACGAAAAGTAGAGACAACAATTAAGCAAGCCCAAGGGATGGGGGCCGATATTTTCGGCTTCGGCGAAGCGATCAACCGCCGAAATCCTCGGGAATGGCAACATTTAGAAAAGCGTTGGAAACGAATATATCCTTCGGTTCAAGCCAATGTGATGGTTAAGGTAAAGATCCAACAAATCGGGATGAACAATGAGCCCGTCGGCGATTCTTGAAATGAGGTGTAGAGCCAAGTGACTTGGTTAAACGTGGCGGGAACAACATTTGCAATCGCCTTGATAGTTTGGGCTGAGTGGCGCTGTCTAGTAGACAATCAAAAGAAAGAACGGGCGTCATTGATCGCCGTTACAGGTATCGCATGGCTCATGGCTGTGCTCATCCTTATATTTCCCGATATTCCTGGGCCGATCGTTATGTTTAACAGTATATTCAAGCCGTTGATTTCCGGTTTGAAATGAGGAGAGTTTTTCTATGATGGAGAAAGGAAAGATTTCCGCAGCGCAGCTAGGTCTTCTTTTTTATTCGGTTGCTGCCTACGACGGAATCCTGTATATTCCAAAAATAACGGGAAAGGATGCTGGGCATGATTTGTGGTTATCACCAATTTGGGCTCATCTGCCCGGTTTGCTATTCGTTCTTGCGATGCTCCGCCTCAGTCACATGTTTCAGAAGGAAACCATAATCCAGTACAGTGAGCGGCTGCTTGGACCTTGGTTGGGCAAAGTCGCGGGGCTTGCCGTCATATTATACGGAATTATTCTGACTTCCGTTATATTGAGGGAATACGGTGACTTTATTTCGGCCGTCTTTTTACGAAAAACTCCCCCACTTATCCTCATTAGCGGTATGGTCTTGCTTGTATCCTACGCCGTCAGAGGTGGTGTGGAGGTTTTAGGAAGGCTTGCACAACTGTACCTTCCGCTTACATTCTTGGTGTTCGGACTGTTGGTCATCTTGTCGATTACTGAATGGGACATAAACAATATCTTACCTATTATGGGCAAAGGGATCATTCCTTCTGTTAAGGGGGCCATCATTCCGTTAAGTTGGTTCTCTGGATATATGATGCTTGGAATATATTCCCCGTTCGTGTCAAATCAGAGGAAAATGAAAGCGTACGTATTATTAACCTGGCTTTGTCTCATGGTTACATTGTCTGTCTCTGGGCTCGTATCTGTTTTTCTTTTCGGCAAGCATGTCAGCACATTGAATTATCCGTTTATTGAAGTTGTTCGGTACATAAAAATAGGGGAATTTTTCCAACATGTCGACGCTTTGTTACTGATCGTTTGGCTCCCCGGCACGTTCATTCAGTTAACCACCTATCTGTACACGGCAGCATTGGGAACAAGTCAATTACTTGGACTTAAACAATATCGCCATCTTGTGTTTCCATTAGGCTTGCTTACGCTAGTAATGAGTATGTGGAGAACCCCTAGCGTTGACGAATTCGAAATATATTTGGGAACGAGCCAAGTCATATTAGATTTTTCCTACATTGCTCTTGGTCTTCTCCTTTTCTTAACGGCATGGATTCGAAAGCGTGTAAACCGGCTGTAGTATATGTCTGTTTAGATGTGGTTTTTATGTTGCTGATGCTATCTGAGTATGTTATTGAAATGAAATCACATTGTTTTTTAGTTGTAAATTACCGAGAAGCAAAGTTATTCCCTTCGTTTCCCCATGGATTCTTTGGTGTGATTCAGTTAAGATAAATGTACTGGAATACATAAAGAGTGTGGAGGGTAAGGATGCATTCTTCTTATAGCGAAGTGGAGAAAAGAAGGAAAGAGATATTACAGGAATTAGAGGAACGCGACAAAGTTTATGTAAAAGAGCTCGCCGAAAAATTCGGCGTGACAACTGAGACCATTCGGCGAGACCTGGACAAGCTGGAGAGTCTGAACAAATTAAAAAAAATATTTGGCGGAGCGATCAAAACGAGCCATCAAAAGCTGGAATGGATATATAACGATCGAGAGTCGATCAATCTGGAGGTCAAAAGAAAATTGGCTGCAGAGGCAGCCAATTGGGTAGAGGACAATGATATTATATTCCTCCAGGCAGGGAGCACCATCGCCCAAATGCCGTCTTTCTTAAGAGACAAAAAGGAGCTTACGGTGGTCAGCAATTCCGTTCCGATCATTTTTGAATTCGCTCAATATAAGCGAAATGGGGAATTTGATGGTCGAGTGATTCAGATTGGCGGAGAGCTTCAAGTTTCTTCGATGGGAATGTCGGGCGTGCTTGCTCAAGACATGCTAAGGGACATTTCCGTCAACAAAGCTTTTTTTTCCTGCGGGGGTTTTACGCCTGAAAATATCAGTACGTTTCAAAGCGAGAGCGCGATAATGATGAAAAGCTTATTGGCCCAAAGCCAAAAGAAAGTGCTGGTAGCAGATGCTTCAAAAATGGGAGTCAAGCATCTGTATAAAGTAACTTCCCTGCTTGAAGTGGACATGATTATTACGGATACGGACTTGCCTGAAGAATGGAAATCACACACCGAATTGTCCTCATTACAATGGGTTTCTATTTAAATTTAAGAGAAATGTGGAAAAAACAACACGTCGTTTGAAAACAAATGATGTGTTGTTTTTATTTTGGTTTATATTGGTTTTTATAAAATTTACAATATAAATATGTTGTTTTTACGCTTAATTTACATTTGGGTGTTAAGATTTCATTGTAGAAACCACATGAAACGAAAGGGGAAGTCAACCATTGAATTATCAACTGAGTCATCGTGCCCGCACGCTAAATCCTTATATCGGAGCGGAATTAAGAGATAAAGTCGAAACACTTCGCCGATCAGGCCGCAAGCTTATCGCGCTTAACGTGGGGGAACCGGATTTTCCCACACCGGTCCATATTGCTCATGCAGGTGTAGAAGCGATTATCAAAGGCGTAACGAAGTATACCCCCGTGCAGGGGACACATGATGTTCGGCAGGCTGTCTGTGACAAACTCAAGAGAGATAACGATCTTAGTTATAGCCCGGAGGAGGTGGTCATCACCACTGGAGCTAAGCAAGCCGTGGCGAATGCGTTGCTCTCGATTTGCAACGAGGGCGACGAAGTTCTTTTACCGATTCCCTGCTGGGGGAGTTACCCGGAAATGATCGCCTACGCAGGGGCGGTTCCTGTGTTTGTTGAAACCGAACCGGAGCAAGACTTTCAGCTAAACGTGGAGCGGCTTGCCAGTAAAATAACTTCCAAGACGCGGGCTATTTTGCTGACAAATCCCAATAATCCGACCGGAGCGGTGCTTGATCGAGAAACGTTGTATGCCATCGGCATGATCGCTGTTCGTCATGATCTTTACATTATTGCGGATGAAATCTATGAATATCTGAATTATGGTGAGAAAGTTCCCTCGATCGCGGCTTTAAGCGAGGAAATTAAAGCACGGACGATTACGATCAACGGGTTATCCAAGGCGTATGCCATGACGGGCTGGCGAATCGGTTACGCCTGCGGCCCATTGCCCGTGATTCGCGTCATGACGGTCATTCAAAGCTACACCACCTCCAATCCAAGTTCGATCGGTCAATATGCAGCTATTGCGGCGCTCAAAGATGAGGGGGATTCGGTCAATGAAATGACAAAATCTTTTGATGAACGAAGGCAATATCTGATTCGTGAAATTCAATCAATTCGGGGATTGTCATGCCCCAATGCGAGAGGTGCTTTTTACTTGATGGTGGATGTGTCCCGTTACTTTGGTTCAGTTTATGAGGAGGGGACGATTGCTGATAGCAAGGACTTTGCCGAATATTTGCTGGATCAAGTGGGTGTCGTCGTAACGCCGGGGGACATGTTTCAGGCTCCCCAATTTGTTCGGCTTTCCTATGCTACATCCCTGGCACAATTGCAGGAGGCTGTTGCCTTGATCAGGGCGGCATTGTCTCTATTGAAAATGAGAGCGGAGAATCTGAAATGATTCCTAGTATGATTCGAATTCTGTAAGCCATCAATCGATGCAAAGGAGTGCATATGGATAAACATCTGGTTTGGGAAAGGAAGAGGGGTTTGAGCGGGCAAACGGTGAAAAACAAAACAAGCATAGCCAAATGGGTGTATACGAATTTAACGGCTTATGTATTGGTTTTTCCAGCCATTATTCTTCTTGTTGTATTTCATCTGTATCCGATGGGTATGACCTTTTTTCTGAGCCTGACGGACTGGAATCTGATTACCCCTGATTTTAATTGGATTTTCGCAGGCAATTATTCGCGGATGTTTACCTCGTCCGAATTTTGGAGTGTCGTTGGAAACACGTTTATATTTGGAATTTTCTCAGTCGGCTTTACGGTCTTGCTGGCTACTGTACTGGCTGTTGTACTGGACGAAAAACTGCGAGGAGTCAGGTGGTTTCGGTCGGTCGTATTTTTGCCCTACATTACGCCTATGGCGGCTATAGGAACCCTATGGGTATGGATGTACAACCAGAATTTTGGTCTGATCAACTGGGTGCTCGATTTCTTCTCTATTCCTCCCGCTCCTTGGCTGGCAAAGCCGGGGTGGGCCATGGCTGCGCTAATCATTACGAAAGTATGGAAGGTAGTCGGCTACTACATGGTGATTCTTCTGGCCGGCAAGCAAAATATAGCGGAATCCCTGTATGAAGCGGCCAAGATGGATGGAGCGGGAAGGCTGCAGGTGTTTACCCGGATTACGCTGCCGCTGCTCTCTCCTTATATCTTGTTTGTTGTGATCGTCGCGTTAATTGGCGCTTTTGAAGATTTCGATCTGCTGTTTACGATGACCCGTGGCGGACCGGCAGAAAGCACGAATATGATCATTTATTACATTTACCAGAATGCCTTTGAATTTTTTGATATCGGCTATGCTTCCGCAGCATCATCGGTGCTTTTTGTGATCCTTATGCTCATCACATTCATCCAGATGAAAGTCTCCAAAAGGTGGGTGCACTATTAATGAGATTGAAGCGAGTTGCATTTAGCTGGTTCGGATTCGCCCTTTTGATTCTTTTTTCAATTGTTATATTATTCCCCTTTATATGGATGTTAAGCAATTCATTAAAGAGCAATGATCAAGTGTACGTGTTTCCTCCTACGTTGTTCCCGGAAGTGTTCCACTGGGAAAACTACGTGGAAATATGGAAAATGGCTCCGCTGGCCCGGTATCTATTCAATAGCCTATTCACAGCAAGCATCACTATCGTGGTGCAACTGCTGCTGATCATCCCGGCTGCTTATGCCTTTGCCAGACTGCGTTTTAAGGGAAGCGGTTTTCTGTTTCTCTTGGTTCTCGCTACCATGATGATTCCGGACCAAGTTACGTTTATCCCTAATTTTTTGACGATCAAACAATTAGGGTGGGTGGATACGTATATGGGCTTGATCGCGCCATTCACCGTAAAGGCCTTTGGCATATTTATGCTGCGGCAAGCCTTTATGCAAGTACCAAAAGAGCTTGAGGAAGCGGCCATTCTCGATGGCTGCGGACACACCAGAATCATGCGCCATCTCATGATGCCATTATCGGGAGCTGCTGTTGTGACGTATATCTTGTTGTCCTTTATCTGGAATTATAATGAACTGTTTTGGCCGCTCATTGTAACCAACAATGAAAATTTGCGGACAGTTCAGTTAGGACTGTCGCGATTTATGGAAGAAGGCGGCGGAGGGAGCGGAGGAACGCAGTGGAATCTGGTCATGGCCGCTGCTACAGTTATTATCTCTCCATTAGCCGTATTATTCATTTCCATGCAGAAGTTTATTGTCAAAGGCGTGGCCACTACGGGGTTAAAGTAAGCGATCAGCCATTATACAAACGAGGTGAAATCATTGAAACGTACATTCATTAAAAGTGTTATCATGGCGTCAAGTTTGGTTTTGTTGCTTGCAGGTTGTGGGCAAGGAGCTTCGTCTTCCACCACATCAGAGCAAAATAACAAGCAGGGTCCGGTACAAATTGAGTTTTGGTATGGCAATAGCGGCGTGATCGGGGATACCATCAAAGATTTGACCGAACAATTTAATCAATCGCAAAATGAAGTGAAGGTCAATGCGGTATTCCAGGAAAGTACGAATAATATCGGCAAGAAATTATTGACGGCAATTGTGGGTAATTCTGTACCGGATGTTGTTCAGTTAAATGCGAGATTCTGGCCGTCCTTTGCTTACAATAAAGCATTGCTGCCGCTTGACTCTTATATTCAGAATGATCCGGAGTTTAAGTACAACGATTTTGTGGACAGCTTTGTAGACGACACTTTAATCGAAGGAAAGACATACACCCTTCCCTTCAACCGGAGTACTCCGATCTTGTTCTACAATAAAGATATTGCGAAGGAGATCGGGCTTGATCCAGAGCATCCGGTAACCACTTGGGATGATATGATGGCCGCCGCGAAGAAAGCGACCGTCGTCAAGGATGGGAAGACAGAACGATTCGGCTACGCGTCATTGCTGCCTCCCCTCTACTACTACTCGTTGATGTGGTCCAATGGGGGAGATATTCTTAGCCCGGATCAAAAGGATGTTGTGATCGACCAAGCGCCGGCGATTCAAGGTCTGGAAATGTACCAGAAAATGATATATGACGATAAAACCATGATGCAGCCTATGGGCGGGAATAGAGACGGCGATCAGGAAATGATCAATTTCCAAAACGGCAAGGTAGCTTTCCTGCTGGCCTCAACAGGAGACCTGAACCAGGTCCAACAGAATGTCAAGTTTAAGCTTGGCGTCAATTTTGTGCCAAAGTTTAAAGAATATGCGGTTCCTACAACCTCTGGGGGAAATCTCGCCATTGTGGCGAAGGCACCGAAGGAAAAGCAAGATGCAGCCTGGAAGTTCATGAAGTTCCTTACCGATAAGCAGCAAACCATTTATTTTGCTGAGCATACCGGATATATGCCGATTCGCAAATCTGCCGTTGATGCGCCTGAAATGGCGAAGTTTTATAAAGAAAATCCTTTCTTCAAAATCACTATCGATCAACTTCCTTATGGTAAGGGAATCCCGGTGGTGCCTAACTTCGAAAAGATTGAGACTGAAATCCAAAATGCGCTCGGAAGAACCTATGCCGAAAATGTTCCGGCCCAACAATCAATGAAGGAAGCTGCCGACAAGATACGTGAGCTGTTGAAGAAATAGAGAGGACTGAGAAACCATGGGGAAAACGACTGAGAAGAAAAGTCCTTCGGGACGGCGGGTACTCATTATCGGAACGGATGGATTAAGGCCCGATCAGGTTAATGCCGACACGATGCCTACTTATTGCCAGTTAATGCAAAACGGGACGCTATTCAAATCTTTTTATTCGGCTTATCCATCGCTGACACGGGTGTGCATGGCCTCATTAACGACTGGATCCTATCCAGGGCAGCATGGTTTGATGGGCAATCTCATGTACGCGCCTCACTTTTCGGAAGACGGACTGCTGCAGACAGGTGACCATCGGGAAATATTGCAATTCCAGCAACGAACGGGGGAAGAGCTGCTCTTGCGTCCGACGCTTGGGGACCGATTGGCCGAAGCGAACTTGCGCTTGACGGTTTCGGGCGGAAGTTCGCCCGGAGCTTCATTGCTCTGGAATTTTAACCATCCGCAGCATGTCATGAATCCGTCTACCGACTATGGTCTTCCAGAGCTTAGCGAAATGCATGCTGCCCGAGGCCCGGTCGCTGACGAAACCGATGTCTCGATCCGCAAGAAGGAACGCACTTTATGGTCCGTTCGCACGCTCATTGAACAGCAATTGCCTGATGAGCAGAATACCGTTATGGTGCTGTGGCTTCCCGAACCGGATGAAACGCAACATTATTGCGGCATTGGTTCGCAAGAGGCTAAACAAGCCCTAAGGCTAGTGGATCAATGTTTGTCCGAGATTTTGGAGGCTGTCTCGCAACTTGGCCTCGAGGATGAATTGGATATCATGCTGATCAGCGATCACGGACATTCAACAGCGAACATGGTCGGTAGTCTGGAGCATTACTTGAATCAAGCCCGGAAAGAATTGAATAGAGAACTGAATTTTATCGCAGTGGACGCTTTCATTTATGGGGACGAGAATCAAGTCGAGGAATTGCAGGCGTTCGCTGACTGGTTATCCGCTCAACCTTGGTGCGGTATGCTATTGGCGAGAGAACCGCTTCATCAGCAACTGAACAATGCTCTGCCTTTGAGTGCGGTGATCGGAAACATTACTCACGAGAGAGCCCCTCTGTTGGCCGTTGTGCCAGCGTGGACCGATGAAATAAATCAGGATGGCATTCAAGGCGTTGTTCATTATTTAAACTCCAAGACGGAGAATAAAGCCTATCATGGCTCTATCCGGAATGAGGATATGCGACCGTTTTGCATGGGAATCGGCCCAAGCTTTAAAAAAGGTCATGTGACGGACATTCCGGCAGGCATTATTGACATTGCGCCAACGGCTTTGCACCTGGTTGGGGTTACGGGTGAAAGCGGCTTTACAGGAAGGGTTTTATTTGAAGGTCTGAAAGGTTGCGAAGAGCAGGCAGTTCAGCACGACGCTGTGAAGTATGAAGAATTATATGCGGATTCCGAACGAGTAAAAGGAATTCAGATCGCTAATGTGAATGGATCGACATATCTCACCGATTGTTTTTGTGAAAATACGAAAGAAGCTCTTGCGAAAGCCGCGAAGAAAGGATGAGATACGATGCCGACAAATTTTTGGGATAACAAGGAAGCGGACATGCTTGACCTGATTGAGAAGCTTGTCAATATCGATAGCGGGACGTTTTATAAAGCGGGTGTGGAGCAGGTGGGGGATGTGCTGGCTTCTGCTTATCAGGCGCTTGGATTTCAGGTTGCGGTCGATCGGCAATCCGAGCGGGGGGATCATTTGGTCATTGTTCATCCTGAGGAGCAGCACCCGAACATCTTGATTATTGGGCATATGGACACGGTATTTCCTGTGGGTACCGCACAAAGACGGCCATTTTCACGCGATGAAGCCTTTGCTTACGGACCCGGCATATACGATATGAAGGCCAGTCTGGTCATGACGCTGTTTGCGATAAAATCATTGATTGAACAAGGCGACGAGAGCTTCAAGCGGGTCAAAATCATTCTGAATTCGGATGAAGAGCACGGTTCGATTTATTCCAGGGAATTGATTGAGCGTGAAGCGGCAAGCGTGAAGTATGCTTTGATCGTTGAACCGAGCGATATGACGGGGAGGCTTATAACCGGACGGCGCGGCGGGGGGAAATTCGAATTGCATGTAACCGGTAAGGCGGCGCATTCCGGGGAAGAACCGGAAAAGGGACGAAGCGCCATTGGTGAACTTGCGCATAAAATTATTCAACTTCATGCGCTGACTGATCCAAGTGCAGGCGTACATGTCAATGTCGGGGTGATTAGCGGCGGAACGACGCCCAACACAATTGCTGCCCAGGCCAAGGCTTCGATTGATGTACGAATGGAGACATTGGAACAGGCTATGGAGTTGGAGCGCAAAATCAGAGATATTTGCGGGGCGGCAACGACTGAAGGAACAACGTTAGTCTTGCAAGGCGGTATTACAAGACCTCCGATGATCAAAACTGCGAAATCTGAGCATTTATTGAAAATCGTGCAAGAAGAAGCGATGCAGCTGGGAGATTCGTTAACGGATATGAAAATAGGTTCAGGATCGGACGGCAACCTGACTTCGGCAGTAGGGATAGCTACGATTGATGCGTTAGGTCCGCGTGGCGGTAACGCGCATACTGCTGAGGAGTTTTTGGATATCGAAAGCTTGTTGCCGAGAACAAGGCTGCTGGCTAATTTGATTAAACGATTAAGTCGTGAATAAATACTTAACTTGCATGGGATTAAATAAAAATACCAATGTTTTAAAGGGGATATTACATTGCGAAATAAGATGAAGCAAAAACTTTTAGCAGGTAAAGCGGCTTTAGGGGTCTCCATTATGATCCCTTCTGTCCAGCTTGTAGAAATGGCCGGGAAATTAGGATACGATTGGGTGCTGATTGATTGCGAGCATGGTTCCATAACCTTGGAAACCGTTGAATACATGGTCATGGCAGCCGAAGCGAGCAACATCACACCTATCATTAGACCGCAAAAAAACGATCCGGAACTGATCGGGCAATACATGGATCGTGGTGTGAAGGGGATACAAGCGCCCCATGTCAGCTCTGCGGCAGAGGCTCAGGAAATCATCAACGCTGTAAAATACCATCCGATCGGCAACAGAAGCTTGGCCGTGGGAACACGCTCTGCCAATTACGGATTCGGGATTACTTTAACCGAATATGCCGAACAGGCTAATCAAGATCTGTTGGTCTGCGTCCAAATTGAGGACAAGGATGCTGTTGATAACCTTGATTCCATCGCAAAAGTTGAAGGAATTGACGTGTTATTTATAGGTCCTTCCGACCTTTCTCAATCTCTTGGACATCCCGGAAATGCCGGGCATCCTGTGGTACAAAAGGTTATGGATGATGCTTTCTCAAAAATCATTGAATCAGGTAAGGTGGCGGGTACGGCAGGGAATCTTGAAATAACGCCGAGACGTCTGGAGCAAGGGGTTCAATATTACTATACGCATTTAACGACGCTGCTGGCTTATTCATCTTCCGAATTCTTAGGGAATGCCAAGGATTGAATGCTCAAGCTATAAACATGAACGGATTGGAGAGGAGCAATATCATGTCTAACATAAGAAAAGCACTTATCCCCTTATTGTGTATTCTATTCATCTTCGGAACGATTGGATGCACCGCACAAGGCACTCAAAACACTGGAGCTGCTAAAAGCAGTCAGCCTGACAAATTGAGAATCGGGGTTATTCCCAGCGAAGACAGTGAAAATGTTGAATCCAAAATGGAGCCTTTAAAAAATTATCTTTCCAAGAAGCTCGGCTTAGAAGTTGAAATCTTTGTGGCCAATGATTATACAGCTGTAGTGGAAGCAATGAGGAGCAAGCAAATTGACGTTGCCCATTTAGGACCTTTTTCATATTTGCTGGCTACCGACAAGGCCAATGCCGAGGCTATCGTGTCGAAGGTTACGTTAGAAACTGGATTGCCGACGTACAAGAGCGTTATCCTTGCACGCAAGGACTCGGGAATTAAAAGTATTTCCGACCTTAAAGGAAAGACATTTGCATTTATCGATCCGGCATCCACTTCAGGAAATTTAGTGCCTAGAAACGAACTGCTGAAAAATGGGATTGATCCTGACAAAGACTTTTCCACTTCGATCTATGCGGGTGGAGGGGATGCTTCGGCTCTGTCAGTGCAGAATAAAAAAGTGGATGCCGGTGCTACTTCCGATACCGAATATAAAACAATGATGGAGAAAAACCTGCTCCCGGATGTAGATATTATTCATGAGTCTGCTCCCATTCCTACCTCTCCGGTAGCAGTACGAAAAGATCTGGACAGCGGATTGATTAGGAAAATTAAACAGGCGTATCTTGACATGGATAAGGAATCCCCTGAATCTTTGAAGGCCTTGGGATTGGATAAATATGGAGAAACGAAGGATTCAGCTTATGACAATTTACGGGAAATCGCAAAAATATTGAACGTGGATCTTACAAAAATGAAATAGTCTTAATACAACGGAGGAAAACAATGATTGAAGTAGTTGACTTGGTCAAATCTTATGGTCAAGAAATCATTTTAAAAAATATTAATTGCTCCTTTGAAAGCAATGACGCGGTTGTGTTGCTCGGCCCCAGCGGGGCCGGCAAATCAACCCTGTTAAGGTGCTTGAACGGGTTGGTTGAAGCAACTTCCGGCAGTATCTATATGGATGGAAAAAAGCTTCCAACCAATAAAAAGGAAATACGGTTTATAAGAAAAAATATCGGAATGATCTTTCAGAATTTTAACCTTGTCAAGCGGCTCACAGTACTGGATAACGTGCTCTGTGGGCGCCTGTCCTATAATCCGACCCTACCATCTTTATTCAAGGTGTATAAAAAGGAAGACTATGAATTAGCTCTTCATTACCTGGAGAAGGTAGGATTAGTTGAGAAACGGAATCAAAGAGCCGATAGCTTGAGCGGTGGGCAAATGCAAAGGATTGCTATTGCGAGAGCCTTGGTTCAACAGCCGAAATTACTGCTTGCCGATGAGCCTGTTGCCAGCCTGGACCCCAAAACATCCCATTCTATCATGGATCTTTTGATGGAAATCTATGAGGAAGAGAAATTAACCATGATTATTACCCTGCATCAGATTGACCTGGCTCCAAAATACAGCAAAAGAATTCTCGGTCTGAACTCCGGGAATATCGTGGCGGATTATCGTTCTGATCAGGTCAATGCTTCTGATTTGTATCGACTTTACGAGAACAATCAGGAATCAGGTGAAGATAGAAAGCATGAGGAGCAAAGACATGATGGATGATCAGAAAAATAGTATGAGTGCCAAGGTTGGCCGGGAGTCTTTTGACGTAAAAAAAAATTTCCCGAAATTGTTATCTACAATTGTTGCTCTTGTTGTATTAGGCTGGAGTGCTCAGCAGGTTAATTTCAGTATTTTCGATCTGATCAAAGGACTCCCCAATATATGGGATTTTATCTCCAGATCATTTCCTCCAGATTTTACACATTTGGGCAAATATTCATTATCCGTTCTTGAGACCGTTCAAATGGCACTTGTTGGTACTGTACTTGCCGTCATCATTGCTATTCCGCTTGGAATAGGTGCGGCCCAAAATATCAGTCCACATCCTGTGATTTACAATATTTGCCGCACTATTCTTAACACGATCCGATCGATTTCGGAAATGATTGTGGCGTTAATTTTTGTAACTGCAGTGGGCTTAGGACCGTTTCCCGGTGTACTGGCTCTTGCCATCCATTCGGCGGGAATGCTCGGTAAATTTTATGCTGAAGCTATCGAAAATACTGATAAAGGCCAGATCGAAGCCCTGGAAGCGTCAGGTGCCAATCGTTGGCAGGTTATCCGCTATGCCATCTGGCCACAAATTTTGCCAGAGTTTATAACCGTAAACCTCTATCGCTGGGAAATCAATGTAAGGTCAGCAACAGTACTGGGGCTGGTCGGAGCCGGGGGGGTAGGATTTGAACTGACTAGTACTCTCCGTCTTTTCCGGTACCAGGAATCACTTACCATTGTTATCTTAATCTTGGCCACAGTCATGATTTTGGATACATTGTGCGCAAAAATTCGCCAGCGTATTATATAGGATGCGGAAATGTATTATTCCATGAATGCTGCTGAAGGAGAACTGAAATCTCTAAAGCAAATGTGGCGATAATAAAACGAATATTCAATGCGAGGAGGGCGTTCCTGAATGAACAGGGAGCGCCCTATTTTTCGTATGTCTGTGCATGTGTAAATCATGACCGAAATTACGGCATTGATTCCATCGCTTGACCGGAATGTGGAAACCGACAACAACGTTATAAAGCCGCTTATGATGAGCGATTCGGAACCGATTCAATTATCAGCATGTGGGAATTGGGATATGATATAATAAAACTTTTAAATTTGAGACGAAACGGAGTGTAGTGATTCCATAATGATAAAGCATTTGCTTCTCACTGACGATAATGCAAATATCAGAAGGCTCGTTCGATATGCCATGACAAAGGAAGGCTATCAGGTGCATGAGGCCCAAGACGGCATAGATGCGGTCAAATTGCTGGAACAAGCTCCTATAGATCTGGCGATTATTGATATTATGATGCCTGGATTGGATGGTTTCGACCTATGCGATTATATTAGGACGAACTATGATATTCCGATCATCATGCTTACTGCATTGGATCAACTATCGGATAAAAAACAGGGCTATTTGCGAGGAACAGACGATTATGTAACGAAACCGTTTGATTCGGAAGAATTGGTTTTTAGAGTTAAGGCGCTGTTTCGCCGCTATCATCGAACTTTCGGTGACATCATTCGGATGAATCGCATCGTGATCGATCGGAAAAATGTCGAAGTATCGGATGGTCAAACCGTTTTCATTATGCCTATGAAAGAATTCGAGCTGCTTTCACAGCTTGCGCAGTATCCGGGACGGCTTTTCTCACGCGACGAACTGATTCGCCTTGTCTGGGGAGCGGACTATGAAGGCGATGACAATACCGTAAGTGTTCATATTAAAAGGCTGCGCCAGCGTTTTGCTGATTATACGGAGGATTTCACGATCCAGACGGTGCGAGGTATCGGTTATAAGATTGAGGTGAAAGCGCGGTGAGATCGTTGTACTTACGAGTCTTCTTAACTACGTTGGCTGTTATCGTTTCCAGCAGCATACTGGGATTTCTTTTATCGAATACTTACTATCATGTAAAACTGAAGCCTTACAATGACGAGAAGTTGGTAAGCATTGTAAAGCAAATGAAACAATATGTTGAGAAAACACCTGAAAGTATTGATTTATATTTGCAAAATGCGGCATCACTTGGTTATGAAATTTATGTGACGGATGGCCAAGGCGATGATCGATCCTATGGACGTGAATTCCGGGTGCGGGATTTGGACGAGAAAGCAATAGATTTGGTATTGGCAGGGAAAGTGTATCACGGTGTCGCCCAGTTCCCAAACAAATGGTTTATCTCAGGCTTCTTCGATAATCGGTTAAGCAACACAGTTGGAATACTTGTTCAGTTCAGCAATAAAAATTATGCCTTATTTATGCGCCCCGACGTGATTCTACAGTTTGGCGAATTGCGTATTTTCTTCGCATTGATCGGCCTTCTCACTGTCGCAATAAGCATCTTACTGTTTTTAATCAGTACCAGATATTTGGTTAAGCCGCTTACACGCCTGTCTGATGCGACAAAACAAATTGCCCAAGGTAACTATAATCTTACATTATCGACCAAAAGACGAGATGAAATCGGGCAATTGGCCGGACATTTCATGATTATGAGCCGTGAATTGGAGAGAGTCGATCAATCACGTCAACAATTTGTGGCGAATGTATCGCATGAAATTCAATCACCTCTCACTTCAATTCAAGGATTCGCTAAAGTATTGGCCGAGTGTGATCTGCCCCAAGAAGATCGTGAGCACTATTCAACCATTATCGAAGAAGAAAGCCGCCATCTCTCATTGCTGAGCAAACAACTTCTATTGCTTTCATCACTGGAACAAGGGCAATCGGCTTTATCAAAAATGGCTTTTCCGCTGCGGAGTCAAATTCGTCAAGCGGTTCAAATGCTGCAATGGCAACTGGACGAGAAGGAACTGTTGCTAAAAATGTCCGTACCCGATTCAATTAAGATTTATGGGGACGAGGTATTGCTGATGCAAATATGGATGAACTTACTTAGCAACGCGGTGAATCATATCCCCCATGGAAGAACTATCGATATACGAGCAGAGCAAATAGGTTCTGAATGTTTGATTTATATTCGGGATACAGGGAACGGAATTCCCCCAGAACATTTACCATTTATTTTTGATCGGTTCTACCGTGTGGACGCTGCCCGAAAGTCTTCTTCCGGACGATCAGGACTTGGGCTGGCGATTGTAAAAAAAATTGTCCAGATCCACGGAGGTCGCATTGAAGTGACCAGCTCGACTGAAGGGACACTCTTTACTGTGGCATTGCCTCATTTGTAACATGCTGTTCATTTACTGTTCATTTTCACTTCCTATACTTTGGTCATAACAAAGGAGGGAAACATAAATGTTTTTAGCTATTCGTGAAATGAGATTTGCTAGGGCTCGGTATTTGCTAATTGCTACGATTATGGTACTCGTAGCATTTCTTGTCTTGTTCGTTACTGGCTTGGCCCAAGGGCTTGCGTATGATAACGCGGCTTCTGTTAAGAATATGCCTGCAACTCATTTTATCATGGAGCAGGACTCCAATCACCGTTTTACCCGGTCTCATATCGATCAAAATCTGCTTCAAGAAGCCGCCCAAATCGCAGGCGCAGATAATGCGGAGCCGCTTGGTGTGAGAATGGCGACAGTCATTCCGACAGGAGGCACGGAAAAGGTTGACGTTACTTTGCTTGCCATTAACCCGGGAGGTTGGTTAGCGTCAAAAGTAACGGATGGATCACCCCTTTCGGAGGAGGTAAAAGGGCGTGTTCTCGTTGACCAGACCATGGTTGATTATGGTGTGAAGATTGGGACAACAATTGAAGATCAGGCTTCGGGAACGAAATGGATTGTGGACGGATTTGTCAAAAACGAGTCTTTCAGCCATACACCGGCTGTTTTCTTAAACAAGCAGGATTGGGTTGAGCTACAAGCGCAGGCAACGACTCGTCAAGGAGCCGATCCGGCAAGCAGCATAGTATTCAATGCCATTGCTATCAAAGCTGTGCCGGAAAAAGTTACGGAGCTTCAGGATGCGTTGCCTAATTCAGAAGTCATTACCAAATCCGAGGCTGTTTCGGCAATCCCCGGATATAAAGAAGAGCAGGGCTCACTAATGATGATGATTGCATTCTTGTTTGTTATCTCTGCTTTTGTATTAGCCGTATTTTTTTATGTCATCACGATTCAGAAAACCAGTCAATTCGGGATATTGAAAGCCATTGGCACACGTACAGCTTATTTAGCCGGGAGTGTGGCATTGCAGGTGTTTGTTTTATCTGTTGGCAGTTTGTCTATTAGTGTCGTGTTGATTCAGCTTTTTAAGTCCATTTTGCCAAGCTCCATGCCTTTTCAATTAGAATATTCCACATTGCTGTTTACTTGTTTGATTTTTATAGCAATGTCTTTAGTCGGGTCACTATTTTCGGTATGGAAAGTCACTAAAATTGATGCTTTGGATGCAATTGGGAGGACTATGGCATGAGAAACAGACTTGAATTGAAGGAAATTACACATTCTTTTGAAGATGGCGGCACAGAAAGAATCGTTCTGGATAAGTTAGACCTTGAGGTGGCTGAATGCGAACTTGTCGCGGTTATGGGCCCGTCAGGTTCGGGTAAAAGTACATTTTTGTCCATAGCTGGGGCACTGCTTGAACCAACGAGTGGAGATGTTCTGCTTGACGGTGAGTCCATCTTTGGAAAAACTAAGCAGGGTCTTTCAGAACTGCGACTTCGCAAAATTGGCTTTATATTTCAGAGCGCCAATTTAGTTCCCTATTTGAAAGTAAAAGAACAGTTGTTGCTGGTAGCCAAACTATCTGGAATGAAGAAAGCGCAGGCGGTTGAGCGGGCCAAAGAGTTGCTCGATAGGGTAGGGTTGTCTCATCGACTAAATGCATACCCCGAGAAACTTTCAGGGGGTGAGCGGCAGCGGGTCGCTATCGCAAGAGCCCTAATGAACGACCCTGCTGTCCTTTTCGCAGATGAACCAACGGCCAGTTTAGATGCGTCACGTGGGCTGGATATAGTAAGTATGATTGCGAAGCAAGTAAAACTTCAAAGAAAGAGCGCGGTTATTGTAACACATGATGAACGAGTGCTGCCGCTTTGTGATCGCGTTCTTTTCCTTGAGGGGGGAAAGTTGATCCAAAAATAAAAAAGCCTCAGCTTTTGATCATCTCGGAACTCTACCATCAGCAATGCGAAATGATGGAGGCAAAAAGGTGGCTTTAACTAGCTGCTTGTAGATATGCAAGGATAGATGTTTTACATTTAGTTGTGATTAACAACAATAAGAGCTAAATCCTTTATTATCAAGGGTTTAGCTCTTTTGATGAAGCTGAATACAATTTGACTTTGGAATTGAGGTGTAATTCACCTTTATTTTGGGTTTTCATTACTCATCCAACTGTCGATAAATAGTCGTTGAACATAATCTTCTCGGGCGCTCAACTAATGGGTAGAATAATGTCGAGTCTCCGTAATTACTGGATGCATTAATCAAAACAAAGTCGGGAAGTTGGTTATGAGAAAAGTTGAAGTAACGCCATACAACAAGCAATGGGCTTGGATGTATGAGGAAGCAGCAACCAAACTGCGGCTTAACTTCGGCGAATAATTGGTCCCATTCGCCACATGGCAGTACGTCTGTCTCGGGATTAGAAGCAAAGCCAGTCATCGATATCATGCCTGTCGTTAATGACTTCAAATTGGTCGATCAACACAATCAATTCATGAAAGAAATCGGATATGAACCAAAGGGTGAGAACAGTCGAACTCATCATGTTCATATTTTTCAAGTTGGAAGCACTGAGATTGAACGACATCTTGCATTTTGGGATTATTTAAGAGAGCACCCAGAAGCGGTTCAAGAAATGTCTAAACAATACCTTCGCGTTCTCAAAGAATGTGTCATCGAGACAGGAAAAAACAGTTTGCGGCACTTAGAAGGACATATTGATGCAGGTTCGAAAGCATCGCATAAAGAATTAGTTACATTCGTAGACCGCCAAAATGAGCAAATGGTAGTACAACGAATAAAGGAAGACTTTCCTCATCACACAATTATGGGTGAAGAAAGTTATATAGGAAGAAGCAGGTGGTAAAATTACTTGTTTAAACGGAGAGCCGATTAATACATATCTGTTAGGTAGTAGTATTCTTGCGGCCGGTAAGGACCTTCATCAGGAAATATTAAATATTTCCAAGACAATTTTGTATACATAACGTTTAGTATATTTACCGATTGCACGAGCCATCCAATGGAAACCAGCGGATGGTTTTTTTATGCAGAAAAAGACCCGTAAGCCACATAATTAACAATTTTTTATAACAGATTTTACATTCCGAAAACCATCTCTACTTGGTACCAAGTTACAGTGAATGCGAGGAAAGGAGGGAGGATATGAGACATCAGGAACACATTCAGGATCATCTGAAAATCGCCGAATATATCATCCAACAAATCAAGAATAATGAAATTCTTCCTGGACAAAAGGTGCCCTCGCAGCATCAACTTGTCGAACGTTTTCGAGTCGATCGGAACGTGGTCAGACGTGCCCTCACTCGATTGGAAAATCTCGGCTGGGTTGTTCCCGTTCAAGGAAAAGGTTGTTACGCGAATAAGAGGCCTCCAGTAGTGACAAGCGTACTTACCCGATTTGAAGATACCCGGTTTCTGAACGGAGACCAGCCTGTTACGCATTTGGTAGAGTGGTGTTTGGACGAGCCTACCACGGCCGAACGGGAGAACTTGAAGCTGACGATGCAAGATAAGGTATACCGTGTGGAAACATTGCGATTTTCAGGAACAGCGCCATTAAATCTAGCTACGGCAAGCTATCCGGAAAAAAATTTTCCAGAGATCGAAACCTATTTATCTGATTCCCCATCTTTTTCTAATTTACTTTTCGATCTGCATAAAACAAATCTATCGCGCAAATTTACGATCATTGAAGCGCGTATGCCGACGGAGCGGGAAGCGGAGTTGCTTGAGATTTCACAAGAGATACCGATCGTACAAAGCATATCCGTTCGAGGTCATCCGGATGGAACGCCGGCGACGATGGTGATTGGGCGTGCCCGCGGAGACCGTTGTCAATATGTAATCGATTTTGAAAACACGGAAAATTAGCGAATACGATTCAACGAGGAGGCATGCAATGGAACATATCGCGGAATTAACTTCCAAGCCGACCGGAGCAAAAAGGGCTGCCAGGCGGCTGCGATGGGGGAAGATGACGGCCTATTGGTTTCTGTTACCAGCGCTTGTCCTATATTTGGTGTTCTTCGTGGCCCCTTTCTTTTATTCGCTTTATCTCAGTTTTCATCGTTGGAATATGATCAGCCCGACCAAAACGTTTGTCGGTATGTCCAATTATGTGAGTTTACTGAAAAGCGAAGTGTTTTGGAAAGCGATTTGGAACACCGTCTTGTATGTCCTGTATACGGTGCCGCTTTCCATCTTGATTGGTTTCCTGCTGGCGCTGCTGATTGAAAATATATGGCGCGGCAAGCAGATGTATCGACTGGTGTTTTATCTTCCCGTGGTCAGCTCCATATCCATTATCAGTATTGTGTGGGACCTGATGTATAACCCCGATATCGGCATGGTCAATCGATTGCTGTCCTTTGTCGGACTAAAGGGAGGGAACTGGCTTAACGATCCGAAGTTGGCACTCGGGGCTTTGGCGGTCATCGGGATATGGAAGCATTTTGGCTACAACATGATTCTCTATATTTCGGGCAGAAAGGCGATCGATCGGTCGTTATATGAAGCCGCGTCGATCGATGGTGCCAGCCGCTTGCAGCAAATGGTGTACGTGACGATTCCGCTGTTGTCTCCCGTTACGTTCTTTATCGTCGTGATGAACATTCTGTCCTCGTTCCAGGTATTTGCGACGATTCAGATCACGACACACGGCGGGCCGAACAATGCGACGAATGTCATCGTGTACCAGATTTATCAGGAAGCGTTCCAGTTTTTCGACATCGGAGCCGCCGCGGCTTCCTCCACGATGTTCCTGATTGCTGTCGGTGCGTTGACCGTCCTGCAATTAAAAATCGGACAAAAAGTGGTCCATTATCAATAGCTTGCTGAGCGAGGAGGGAACTGTTTGACTTGGCAGAGGCGGTACCTTGAAGAGATTGTGAAACACGGCATTTTACTGGCGCTTGCCGTTCTAACGTTACTGCCCCTTATATGGATGATCATGACTTCATTCAAAACGGAAGGCGAGGTTTTCTCCGGCCCTCTAATGTGGCCCGATACTTTTCGTCTCGACGGCTACGTCCGCGTATTCCGTGATATGCCGTTCTTCCAATGGCTGTATAACAGCGTCGTTCTGTCTTCGTTGCAGGTGGCTGGCCAGCTGGTCATCAGTATATTGGCAGCCTATGCATTTGCTCATTTTCGGTTTCGTGGTAGAGAGGTGTTGTTCTTCTTCGTGCTCTTGACGATGATGATGCCGAACCAGGTCACGATGGTGCCGACCTATATTATTGTGAATGAATTGAACTGGCTGAACACGTTCGCAGGCGTCATCGTTCCGCATATGGCCAGCGGCTATGCGATCTTTTTGCTCAGACAAGCCTTTCTGACAGTTCCACGCGAATTGGGCGAGGCCTCCATTATCGACGGTTGTTCGGCTGCAGGCACATTGTGGCATGTATATCTGCGCTTGATCGGTCCTGTACTGGGCGCCTTGACCATCATCTTGTTCATCGGGACTTGGAACGACTTTCAATGGCCGTTGTTAATTTTGACGGAAAAATCGCTGCAGCCGCTGCCGCTGGCACTTGTGCAGTTCCGTCAGGAATCGTCGTTGGAATACGTTCCGACGATGGCTGCTGCCACGCTATCCATGCTGCCTGTACTGGTTCTCTTCATGCTGGCGCAGAAGAGTTTTGTCGAAGGCTTCGCCAATAGCGGACTCAAAGGTTGAATGGGAGGGAAAGGCATGACAATTACAACCCGATTGGCACATTTTTTCGCTCCTTTGTCGTACGAGGATTTGCCGAAGGAGGTGATTGCCAAAACAAAAGAGCAGGTGCTCGATACGCTGGGAGTAGCGATCGGCGCAGCTTCCGAACCGAACGTACAAGGCAGCATCGAAGCGCTCAAGCGCTACGATAGTTCCACAGATTGCGTCATCTGGGGAACTGACCGCCGGGCATCCGCCATGACGGCATCCTTGATCAATGGCATGATGGCGATGTCGCTTGGGCTGGATGACGTTCATCTGTCGGCGAAAATGCATGTAGGTGCCGTGATGCTGCCGGTCGCTCTGGCATTGGGAGAGATGCACCGTATTTCGGGCAAGCAACTGATCGCCGCTCTGGCGGCCGGTTATGAGACCGGCATCCGTATCGGCAAAGGTATTGGAGCTTCTTCTCATCGGCTGAAAGGGTGGCACGCGACCTCCACTGTAGGCGTATTCGGCGCTGCACTCTGCGCGGCGAAAATCATCGGCCTGGATGCCGAGCGCACCGTACACGCGCTTGGGATTGCCGGATCGCAGTCGGGCGGGTCATGGGCGTTCCAGCAAGATGGTGCCACCAGCATCAAGTTTCATCCCGGCCGGGCTGCGGAAGGTGGCATCAAAGCCGCGTTGCTTGCTCTAGGCGGCATGACGGGTGCGCGCGCCGTGTTGGAGGCGGACGATGGCGGTTTATACAAGATGACGTCCGATGAATTCAATGCGGATACGGTGGTTGACCAGCTCGGACAACGATATGATCTGATGGATGTTGTCCGCAAGCCGTATCCTTGCTGCCGCAGTATGCATATGTCGCTCGACGGCATCCTGGACTTGCGCCGGGAATATCGCCTCCGTCCGGAGGAGATTGTGAAGATCGACGTGTCTACGTATGAAATTGGCGTAAAACAGTGCGGGATGGTTCAGCAGCCCGGCAATGTATCCGAGGCGGGTCTTTCGATTCCGTACGGCATTGCCGTTGCCCTGTACGACGGCGAGGTCGGCATTCCGCAGTTTACCGAAGAACGGATTCGCGATCGCCGTGTCTTGGAACTGGCCGCTAAGGTGCAAGTTTCTGCTTCCGAGACATACACGCGGGCGTATCCGGCAAACTGGGGAAGTGAGTTGAACCTCCATCTGCAGGACGGTCGGATACTGAATCGGGTCGTATGGAACGGGAAAGGCAGTCGGGACGATCCATGGACAACGGATGAGCTTGCCGTGAGATTCAGGCGTTTTGCGGACGACAAATACTCTTCCGCTCGCGTCGACGACATGCTGGACTCCATTCTTCATCTGGAAAAGATGAAGGACATTTCACCGTTCGTCAACCAGTTGATGCCCGGATGCACACAATAATTGATTTCACATAAGTAGGGGGATAGAGGCGATGAAACGGTGGAGTATCGTTTGGATGGTTGCGATCATCCTGGTAGTTACTGCTTGCAGCAAGCAACCGAATGCTGAAACGCAGGAGCAATCCAATCAAGGTCCGGTAGAAATCGAATTTGCTCATATTTTCAAAAGCGATGTCATTGAGAAATTGACGGAGGAGTACAATCGGTCGCAAAGCAAGGTGCACGTCAAATCGGTTTACTTGGCCGCTAATTGGGATGAAATGATTGAGAAGCTGCAAACCCGGGCCGTGTCCAGGCAGCTTCCAGACGTAACCGTGAACGGATTTCCGTACACGCAATTTGCGATCGACAACTTTGGAATCGCACCGCTCGAAGGTCTTCAGGAGGGAGGCACTAACGATCTATCGGACTTTTTCCCAAGCACGCTGGACATGGCGAAGGGGAGCGATGGCAAGCTGTACGGACTTCCCTTCGCGGTGAGCTCACCCATTATGTTCATCAACAAAGATTTATTCCGGGAGGCAGGGCTCGATCCTGACCATCCGCCCCAGACCTGGAGCGAAATCCGGGAGGCAGCGAAAAAACTGACGCATGGCGATCAATATGGTGTCTATTTCGACTACAATGCAACGGGGAATTGGTTATTCCAAGGTTTGCTCGCCTCCGCCGGCGGACAGTTGATGAAAGACGCCGCCAGCGTCGGATTCAACTCAGGGGAAGGACGGAAGACACTGCAGTATTTGTACGATTTGCAAAATGTGGACAAGACGATGCCGAATTTGAGCAAGCAGCAGGCAGATCAAAGCTTTTTATCCGGCAACATCGCCATGTCTGTCGTCTCCGCCGTCAATCTGGTCACGTACAAGCAACAGGCAAAGTTCGATTTGGGCACGGCCGCTTTCCCTACAACGGACGGCAAGCCGCGCAAAGTTCCGGGCGGCGGCGGAAATATCATGATTCTTGCCCAAGACCCGGGCAAACAAAAAGCAGCATTGGATTTCATGAAGTACATGACCTCCCCTGAGGCGACCACCAAAATTTCACAATCGATCGGGTATGTGGTCACGCGCAAAAGCGCCTTGGAACAAGATCAATTGATGGGTGGTTATCTGAAAAAGGAACCTGTCTTCCAAGCGCCGTACGAGCAAATGGGGGATATGATTCCATGGCAGGGCTTCCCCGGCGAGAATGGTCCGAAAATCGTGACGATCCTGAAAGATCATATTTCAGCTGCTCTACTGAATCAAAAGTCGGTGGATGCGGCGCTCCAAGAGGCGGAGAAGCAAGCGAACGCCTTATTAAAATAAAAAAGGGAGGATTACAGAAATGACGAAGACAACATGGCTCGACAAGCCTATAGCCGAACCGACACCAATGGGGAGTTACCCCTCACAGGATGTAACCTATTTGCTAAAAGATTTATCTGATTATGCGATTACGGAGCTGGATCAGGAAGAACGAGTCGAAGATGAGCATTTTGTAAAGTCGTTCTATGTTGAAAACCGTCCCTCGGCGGAATATATGGATATGTTTCACACTGCGCTTCAAGAGTCGGCGGATCGGGTTGCGCTGGCGGCAGGGATTCTATCGGAATTGATCATTCAGCAACGGGGACAGCAGACGATGCTTGCTTCTTTACGTCGATCCGGTACACCGATTGGAGTTCTCGTCAAGCGTTATTTGAGGACGATTCATCAAGTCGAGTTGCCTCATTACAGCTTTTCGATCTTTAAAACGCATGGTCTGGATTGGAATGCCCTCACCTATATGATCCAGCAGCACCCCGGCTACGATATTCAATTTATCGATGGCTGGTCTGGCAAAGGGTTGACCTCCGAGCTTCTGCATCAATTCATCGCTGAGTTCAATAAAACGTGCGGCACTAGCCTGTCAAGCGATCTGGCCGTCCTCGCCGATCCAGCTCATAGCGCTCCCCTATACGGAACAAGGGATGATTTTTTATTGCCGTGTTCCTTGTTGAACGCGTTGGTTACCGGCTTAATCAGTAAAAGTGTAATCAATGAATTCGTAGGACCAACGGATTTCCACGGCGCAAAATATTACAGCGAATGGTCCGATCAAGACGTATCCAATGTGTTCGTCGATACGGTGGCTTCCAAATTTTCCATAATAGCTGATGAAGCCAAGAAGCAGGCTGACAGGCTGACAAAAAATCCGGATCTATTGATGGCCACCTTTCAGGGGCGCCAGGTTGTGCAAAAAATTCAACAGGACTTTAACATTCCTGACAGTAAGCTGGTAGCGCCAGGTATCGCCGAGACGACAAAAGGCATATTGAAACGCAATCCATGGAAGATTCTTGTGGATCGAATGGATAATCCGAATTTGAAACACATTCTGCAGCTCGCACACGAGCGAAATATCGATGTGGAAACGACGTCAACTCAATCCTTTTCATGCTTTGCGCTTTTTAAACGTCAATAAGGGAGATGCGCAATGAAAAACAGACGGATCATTCTTATGGTTATCGTTTCAATTTTAAGTATAGTCGTCGGTTGCAGCAACTTATCTCCCGAAGCAGGCGACGTTGTGGAAATCCAGTTTGCCCATGGCTTTTCAGGAGATGTTATTGATCAACTCGTCGACGAATATAACAAATCGCAGGATAAGGTTCGGGTACAAGCTACTTTCATCCCCGGCAATCATGAAGGGGTTGTTCAAAAGCTGCAGACGTTGACTGTCGCGAAGCAATTGCCGGATGTGATTGGAATGGGCTATGGATATCATCAGTTCGCGCTGGATAATTTTCCAGTCGTTCCGCTGCAATCGTTCATTGAGCAGGAAAACTATAATTTGAACGATTTTTTCCCTAATCTTTTGGATCTAGGGAGAGGACCGGATGGGCAAGTGTATAGTCTTCCTATGCAAGTCACTGAACCGATCATGTATATCAATAACAATCTGTTGCGAGCATCTAACTTGGATCCGAAAAATCCGCCGAAGACATGGGATGAGCTTCGTGAAGCCGCAAAAAAAATGACCCATGACGATCAATACGGCGTGTATTTCGAATATGCCGCATCGGGAAACTGGATGTTCCAAACGATGCTGGGTACAGCGCATGGAAACATGATGAAGGATTCGAAGCAAGTCGGATTCAATTCCGTAGAGGGGCGTAAAGCTTTGCAGTATTGGGTCGATTTGGTGAATACCGACAAATCGATGCCGCTTTTGACAACAACGCAAGCGGAACAAAGCTTTTTGGCCGGAAAAGTAGGCATATACATCGCCTCGTCATCAAGAATAGCCAAATACAGCGCTCAAAAGTCGATTGAGCTAAGCACTGCTGTTTTCCCCTCCTTAGACGGTAATTATCGTCAAGTGCCTATCGGCGGAGCCGGCGTGATGATGCTGGCCAAAGATAACAAAAAACAGCAAGCAGCTTGGGATTTTATCAAATTTCTTGCTTCTCCTGAAAGCATGACAATTTATGCCAAGGGAACGGGCAGTATGGTGAGTCGAGAAAGCGCGCTGGAAAAACCGGAATGGATGCAAACGTTCCTCATGGACAATCCATTGTCGAAAACACCGTACGAGCAAGTAAAGGATGCAGTGCCGTGGAACAGCTTTCCTGGAACGGATCCTGTTAAATTGAACACCGTGCTGCAAGATAATATTACCGCGGCCATAAACCAACAGAAAACAGTAGAAGATGCTCTTAGGGATGCGGAGGCGCAGGCGAATGAACTGCTGAAGTAACGTACGGTGGAGTCAGGGAAGGAGGTGCACCATTGCAAATCGCATATCGGGAAGCAACGATTGCGGATAGTCCGGAAATTGCTCGACTTGCTGGTCAATTGGGTTACCCGGCGGACGTTGGAACCATTTCTTCCAGACTATCAAAGCTATTGACGGCAAACGATCATATTGTTTATGTATCCGACATGAACGACCGGCTTGCGGGCTGGATTCACGCTCATGAACGATTTTACATCTCTGTTCCGGCCTGTATCGAAATTGCGGGACTTGTTGTGGATCAAGATCAGCGAGGGAACCGCATCGGCACAACCTTAATGCAGTATTGTGAAGACTGGGCGAATGCTCGCGGTTTTCGGGAGATTCGATTGCGGTCGGGAGGAATGCGGGCCGAAGCGCACAGCTTTTATCTCCACATCGGCTACGAAAATATAAAGATGCAGCAAGCTTTCAGAAAGCAATTGCAGGGCAATGAGCCGCATGAAGCTTTGACGATCGATTAGGTGAAGTTGTGTAGGTTGACTATAGCGTGAAAGGGAGTAACAGACAAATGAATTCATTGTTAGCCTGTCATGTAGCTGAGCCTGCTCCGATGGGGAGTTACCGGCCGGAAGAAGTAACGTTTTTACTCAAGGATCTGTCGCAGTATGCCATTGAGGACGTGTATGAATATACGCCGCCAAAAGCATATATGGACCTGTTTTATTCTACATTGAAGGAGCAAGCCCGCAAGGTTGCATTAACGGTAGGCATTGTATCCGAGTTGATCTACGCAAGGCACGGCGAGCGAACGGTACTCGCTTCGATCCGGCGCGATGGTACCCCAATCGGGGTGCTCATCAAACGGTATCTGCAACTCGTCCATGATGTGGATCTGCCCCACTATAGCTTTTCCATTCTAAGGCCGCATGTTGATCAAAATGCACTGATCTACATGCTGCAGCGTCATCCGGATTATCATATCCAATTTATCGATAGTTGGACGGGCAAAGGGGCTACTCGCCGGGTGTTGACCGATGTGGTTAAATCCTTCAATGCCACTTACGGCACAAATTTGCAGGATGATATTGCCGTTCTGGCCGATATCGGCCATTGTTCCTCGACATTTGGCACTCGGGACGACTTTTTGATCCCGAGCGCGCTGCTGAATGCGCATGTGAATGGCTTGATCAGCAAGTCGGTAATGCAGGAAGATTTGATCGGGCCGGGCGATTTCCATGGTGCGAGATATTATCGGGAGTGGGCCGAGGACGATGTTTCGCATGTTTTCGTCGATACGATCGCAGCGGAATTTGCTCACATCACTGAAGAGGCAAGACGCCAGGCGGAAGCGTGGATCGCCAATCCGCAATACATGAAAGAAACATGGCAGGGACTGCATAATTTACAGGAGCTGATGCGCCAATACGGTATCGATGACAACACATTCCTCAAACCAGGTGTCGGCGAAACGACCCGTGTTTTATTGATCCAATCGCCTTGGAAAGTGCTCGTGAAACGACCGGACGATCCTTATATCCGGCATATTCTGCATCTGGCGGCCGAGCGCGGCGTTCCGGTCGAGGTCGACCCTGACCTGACATTCGCCTGCTGTGCAATCATCAAACCGGAGGCAGGCGTATGAGAACGTCACAAAGAACACGGATTCTGGTGGAAGGGGATCGCGACTTGCTGATTCAATTCGCCACGCAGGTCGAAGAGCGGTACCCCATACGGATTGAAAAGCCGCCGATGAAAAGTCTGGCAATGTCGAAAGCCCGGGATTTGGTTACCCGGCATCCGTTTTACCTGGGCGAGGTGCTGCTGACGGAATGCACCGTTTCCATCGAGAATCGTTACGGCTTTGGTACGATGATCGGGGAAGATCTGGACAAGGCATACGCGCTGGCGGTCGTGGATGCGGCTTATCGCGCCCGGCTGCCGATCACGTCGGCATGGAGCGATGCCCTGCTGGAAGAAGAACGAAGAATCGAACGCAGACACCAGGAACAATTGGCCGCTTCCCTGCGGACGAAAGTCGACTTCGCCACCAAGGAGGAGAATACGAATGACAAATGATGATCGGCACATCGACGAAGGATTCGATTCTGTTCACGATACTATAGGGGTGTACCGAATTTTACTGCAAGCGATGGCTCGGCCGGGTACGGTCGGATCGATACGGGAGCAAGCCGGCCAATTGCCATTGCCGGCGTTCGCAGACCGGACGGGACTCGCGATTGCCCTGACGCTGCTGGATGGCACAGTTCGCTTCGCGTCTCGCCTGAAGACCGGGGAAGCGCTCGTTACCGCAATTCGGGGCCAGACGATGAGCCGGCCGACCGATCCGGCAGGGGCGGACTATGTATTCGCCGACGGGGATCTGGGCGAAGCGGAAATCCGCACGATCACCGGGCAGCTTCGTTGCGGCACGCTGCCGGAACCCGAACTTGGCGCTACGCTGATCGTCCAGGTGAACGAACTGTCGGAGGCCCCCGTCGATCAGGCGATGTGGATCGCGGCGGGGCCGGGCATTAATGACCAGGTCGGCTTCGATGCGGCGGGACTTTCACCCATCTGGATGGTGGAGAGGAAGCGGCTGAACGCCGAATATCCGCTCGGGATTGATCTGATTGCCTATGACCGGCACGGACATATTTTGGCGCTGCCACGAACGACCAAGATCAAGGAGGAGAACCAGGAATGGGCTATGTCACTGTAACCGGCGGGAGAGAGGCGATCGAACAAGCGGCTCGTCTCGTCCAGTATTACCGCTTGAAGGACGCCAATGAGCCGCTTGATAGTCAGCAACTTGTCGGGCAGTTCCGGCTGCTGATCGACCGGGTGATGAGCGAAGGCGGATTATACGCGCCGGAATTCGCCGCGATCGCCCTGAAGCAGGCCGAAGGCGATCCGTACGAAGCGGCTTTCCTGCTGCGTTCGTATCGATCGACACTGCAGCGCAACCATACGACACTGACGCTTGATACGGACCGGATGCGCATCATTCGCCGCATCTCCGCGTCCTTCCGCGACATTCCGGGCGGGCAAATCCTCGGTCCGACGCGTGACTACACGCATCGTCTGCTCGATGTTCAGCTTCGCGAGGAGGGGAGCGAAACGATTGATGCTTTCCTGCGGGAGTTTCAAGAAGAGCTGTCCGCACCGGCGGAATCCGCCTCCTTCGAGCGTATTCTGGAGCGGCTGCGGCAGGAAGGTTGGGTAGCGTCCCTAGAAGAGGTGGACGAAGCGACGGAAGAGGAGCCTTTCGACATTACACGGGACAACATCCACTTCCCGTCCGTCCGCTCCGCTCGTCTGCAGGCACTCACGCGGGGCGAAACCGGCGTGTTGGTCTCGCTGGCTTATAGCAACTTGCGCGGCTTCGGCACCGCCCATGCGACGATCGGGGAGACGCGGGTCGGCTACGTGCCGGCTTATCTTCCCCACCCGTATGCGGAGGAGGAGGAGGAAGACGAAGACGGCGTGTACATCGGCGAGCTGCTGCTGACAGAGGTGGAGACCGTCAATTCGTTCCATCAGGACCCGGCTTCCGGCCAGATCGTCCTGGAAACGGGGTTCGGGCTCTGCTTCGGCCATAACGAGCAGAAAGCGATCGCGATGGCCATCCTGGAGTATAGCTTGGAGAAAGGTGGAACGGCCCCGTCTGAAGACGAAGAGTTTGTACTTAAGCATATCGACGGGCTGGACTCTGGCGGTATCATCTACCATCTGAACATGCCGCATTATGTCGGCTTTCAAACGAAGCTGGAACAAGTGGAACGCGTCAGGGAAAAAATGCAAGCCAAGGAGGCAGAGACGATTGCAACAGATGACAAGCAGGAGGTTTAGCGATCAGACGTACAACTTTGCCTTTCTCGACGAAGGCTCGAAACGTGAAATCCGCCGCAAAACGTTAAAGGCGATTGCTCTCCCGGGGCATCAGGTACCGTTCGCTTCTCGGGATTTGCCGATCGCCAAAGGCTACGGAACGGGTGGCCTGCAACTGACGCTCGCCCATCTGGGCCGTCACGATGTGCTGAAGGTGATCGATCAGGGAAGCGATGACAGTGTCAACGCCGTTAACATTCGCCGCCTCGTGGAGCATACGGCCGGGATCGAGACGACGGAAGATACCGCGCTTGCCACGCTGATCCAAAGCCGGCACCGCATCCCGGAGGAACCGTTGCGGGAAGATCAGCTCCTCATTTTGCAGACACCGAAGCCGGAGCCGCTGAGCAGAGTGGAGCCGCGGGAAGAAGTGACCCGGCGCCAGCAGGCTTCCCGCGACTACAGCTCGATGTGGCTGCGGCTGTACGAGCAGATCGTGCGCTGGGGGACAATTACGATCACGATGGATTATCCGGTGATGGTGCATGACCGTTACCTGATGTCTCCTAGTCCGATTCCGTGTCAAGATACGCCTAAATTGCATCACGCCGAGCATTTGACGATCTTCGGCGCCGGACGGGAAAAGAAAATTTATGCGGTTCCTCCCTATACCGACGTCGTGCCGATTCAATTCGAGGATTATCCTTTTGAGGCAGACACGGAGCGCGGTTATACGTGCCGATGGTGCGGAAGCAGCCATACGCTCATGGATGAGGTGATCGACGAGGCGACGGGAGCCAAACAGCACCAATGCTCCGACACGAATTATTGCCGCAAACAACGCGAACGCGGGATAGCGAAGGGGGTGCTGAAATGACCGTGCAAGCGATACATTCGGAATCATCATCAGCGTTTTTCGATAAGGCCGATCAGCCGTTGATGGTGGTGAAGGGATTAAGCAAAAATTACGGGAACAGTGTGGGTTGTGCCGACATCGACTTCGAGCTGTATCCGGGCGAAATTCTCGGTATTGTGGGCGAAAGTGGTTCGGGCAAAAGCACGCTCATTCGCTGCCTGAATTTCGATGAACCGGCAACGACCGGGGAAATGTACTTGTCCACTTATTACGAGGGCTCACGCAATTTGCTGCAGGAGTCCGATCAAAGCAAGCGATATATTCGCGATCATCTGCTCGGTATGGTGTACCAAAATCCGCATTTGGGTTTGAAAATGGCGATTTCCAGCAGTGGCAATATCGCCGAAAAATTGTTGGCGGCGGACTGCTACCATGTCGGGACCATTCGTAAACGGGCGGCGGAATTGCTCGGCAGAATGGAAATTGTGCCAGCTCGGATGGACGAGCCGCCGAAGCAATTCAGCGGCGGTATGCAGCAGCGGGTGCAGATCGCCAAGGCGCTCGCGAATCGTCCGCCGTTGCTCCTGCTCGATGAAGTGACGACCGGGCTTGATCTTTCCGTACAAGCGAAAGTACTCGATCTGATCCGGGAACTTCAGCGTGAGCTTCAGGTCGCGATGCTGGTTGTATCGCACGATTTCGGGGTGATCCGCATGCTAGCGGATCGGACGCTCGTCATGCGGCAGGGCCGCATCATCGAGCAAGGTCTGACGGACCAGGTGTTGGAAGACCCGCAGCATCCGTATACGCAGCTGCTGGTGCATTCCGCACTTTAAGAGGTAGTTCAAAAAGTCATCTTTCCAAGACGAAGGGGTTCAATGAAGAGGACTCGACGTCGAATCTTGAATTCAGCCGGGCCTTCCGTTGCTCACGTACCCAGAACGTACGCTCCGCTACTCAGTCCCTAGCTTCATCTAACCTTCTCGGTCCTGAAAATCTGACTTTTTGAACTCGCACTTTAAGGAAGGGACTGATTCTTATGTTAAACGTGCAATCACTGTCAAAATCATTCACGCTCTCTCTCCATGAAAGGATGACGGTAGCGCCCGTGCGGGAATTGTCTTTTTCCGTTGCCGAGGGTGAATTTCTCGGTATTAAGGGAACGAGCGGTGTCGGAAAATCCTCGATTCTCAAATGCATCTACCGTACTTATTTGCCATCAAGCGGAGCTATTCTGTTCCGCTCCTCCCGCTACGGGGAGATCGATCTGGCTCAGGCGTCCGAGCGGATCGTGAGCCGACTTCGGCAAGAAGAGATCGGATACGTCTCCCAGTTCTTGCGGGTTATCCCGCGTATTCCGACACTGGATATCGTTGCTGAACGGGCGCTGCTTGCCGGACAGGCGGAAGAGACGGCGCACCGGCAAGCCGAAGAATTGCTGGCCGCGCTGAACATTCCGCGTTCACTGTGGCGGGCGTATCCAACCACTTTCAGTGGCGGAGAGCAGCAGCGGGTCAACCTGGCGCGAGCTTTGATCGTTCGGCCCCGGTTGCTGATTTTGGACGAACCTACCGCTTCTCTCGACCCTCGCTCCAAGGCGAACGTGATTTCTCTTTTGCAGGAAATGAAAAAACAGGGGACGACGATGATCGGTGTGTTTCACGACCTGGATATGATGCAACAAATAGCCGATCAGGTGCTGGACCTGCAACCAACTCTAACAACCTCCTGACGGGAGATAAGCGATAAAGGAGCGATTGACGATGGAATTGAAGATATTGGGACACTGGGCAGGAGCACCTATGGAAGGAGGGGCGACTTCGTCGTATTTGATTGCCGATGGGGATACACGATTACTGCTGGATTGTGGCTCCGGGGCATTGTCCTTGCTGCAGAAGTCCAATTTGGCCCAGCAGCTCGACGGCATCGTAATCTCTCATATGCACGCGGACCATTACCTGGATCTGGTGCCATACACTTCCCTCTGCTTCCTGACACAATTGCAAGGAAAGCCGTGGAAGAAGATCAAACTGTACGTGCCGGAAGCAAACGGGAAGCAGGTGCTGGCGGACGTCGATCAACTGCTGTTCGGCAATCGCGACCGCTTCGGCATGACGTTCGATGTTATTGCCTATAAGCCGGAGGACGCCTTAGACATCGGCACCTTACGTGTTACGTTTCAGCAGACGCGGCATCCCGGTCCCTGCTATTCGCCGCGCGTGACGAATGGGACGAAAACGCTGGTATATACGGCGGATACGGGCTATTATGACGAATTGATCACGCATGCGCAGCATGCCGACTTGCTCATTTGCGAATCCACTTTTGCTTATGAGAACGACATGACGACGGACCACGGGCATTTGACTGGTACGCAAGCCGGGCAGATCGCTGCCCAAGCTTCTGTCCATCGGCTGATTTTGACCCACTTCGGCACGAGCCGGGCAGACCAGGCACGCAATTGGACAAGCGCCAAAGCCGCATTTCCTGGTGCGGTCGATCTGGCTTCCACAGAGGCAGTCTACTTAATTTGATACGGAAAACGAAGGCTTCGACAGTGATCCGTAAGCGGGTACGAATGGAAAAGTGGCAAAAGGCGATGTGGGTTTTAGGAATCGGTCTGTTTTTATGCGGCGCCAGCTATACGATGGTCGTATCGTTCTTGCCATTATTTCTGTTCGATCTGGGAGTGCCGGCGGACCAGCTCGACGGTTGGTCGGGCGTTGTCTATGCGGCTGCCTTTTTGGTCAGCGCACTTATGGCTCCACTATGGGGATCGCTTGCCGACCGCTTCGGCAGGAGAAAGATGGTCATTCGGGCCGGTATCAGTCTCGCGGTCGTGTACAGTTTGATGGCTTTCGTCCAATCGCCATGGCAATTGGTTGCGGTCAGGCTGCTGCACGGATGTGTCGGCGGATTCGTACCGGCTTCTATGGCGATTGTCGCCTCGGCCGTACCACGGGAACGGATGGGATGGAGCCTAGGCTTGATGCAGGCGGGGGCAATGGCGGGAAGCGTTTGTGGACCATTGCTGGGCGGCGCGTTATCCGCCATCTTCGGGATGAGAACTTCATTTCTTGTTTCCGCATTGCTCATCTTTGCCGCAACGGTTGCCGTATGGTTCGGCGTAATGGAAGAAAGCCGACCAAACCCCGATTCTGCCTTCCGTGTTGTCGGGGATCTGAAGGCCGTAGTGCATAACCGATCGCTGCTGCTGGCGCTCGGGTTGATGCTCGTCCTGCATTGCAGCCTCAATATGATGCAGCCATTGCTTTCCCTCCATATTGCGCATCTGCAGGGAAATCTGGAAGGTGTTGTGCTTACTTCAGGCTTCATTTTGTTTTTGATCGGGATCGCGGAAATGATCGCTCCCCCTTGGTGGGGGCGTGCAGGCGAGCGTTTCGGAGTCGAACGAATTTTGACCGTTTGCCTGCTGCTATCCGGGGGTGTCGCCATTCTGCAATTCACTGTCCATGCCTTATGGTTATTCGTTGCGGTGCAATTCCTCTTCGGCTTGTTCGTAGCCGGCATCGCGCCTTCCGCCAGCATCATGATTGTGCGCAGCTCCAGTACAACGTTTCAGGGACGGGCGTTTGGCTTGACGACCAGCGCCAATCAGCTTGGCGCAATGTTCGGCGCTTTGCTTGGCGGTATCATCGGGGGACTGTTCCAAACCCAATGGATTTTTCTCGTGGCGGGAGTACTCCTGATCGTAACGGGTATACTCCTGCCGAAGAGAAGCACGAACGAAAATAGTTTCATAGAGCAACGGAATTAATAGAGAAAGAAGTCGATTTGATGATGTACACATGGAATGAACATAAGGCAGCGATGGTCGAACTGCATTGCCACACGAAAATCTCGGACAATTCGTTCACAACCGAGGAAGTCATTCGGATGGCCAAGGAGGCGGGCGTGACGCATCTGGCGATTACGAACCACGATACGACGATGGGCTTGCGGGAAGCGATGGCGCTGGGCGAACAGTACGGAGTAGAGGTTATTCCCGGCATCGAGATTTCGGCCTATGATTACAAACGCGGGAGACGCTCACATTTTCTTGGCTTCTACGTGGAGCCGAATCATGCGGCGATAGAAGAACTGTGTGCGCCGCTGCGGGTGTCCCGGCATGAGGCGTGTCGGGTGATGGTCGAGCGGATTCGGGAAGTGGGATACAACATCGACTGGGGGCAGGTGCAGTCGTATGCCCAAGGCGGGACGGGCGTATACAAGCAGCACATCATGCACGCCCTAATCGACCGCGGCTACACCGACTCGATCTACAGCCCGCTGTACAAGATGTTATTTGCCCGCGGCGGTGATGGCAAGGAGCCGGGCATCGCATATGTGCCACTGACCTATGTCGATGCGTTCGATGCGATCCGCACGATTCTCGCCGCAGGCGGTGTCCCAGTGCTGGCGCATCCGGGACAGATGGATAATTATGATGCGGTGCCGGAATGGGCGGAGGCCGGGCTGATGGGCATCGAGGTCAAACATCCGGACCACAGCGCGATAGATGAGGCTAGAGCGCGGGCACTGGCTCATGAGTATGGGTTGATCATGACGGGCGGGTCGGATTTCCACGGCTTCTACGGGAATAAGCCGAGTCCGCTGGGTTCGCAGAGTCTAGGTATTCAATGCGTTGATGCGATAAAAGAGAAAAAGCTGCATCGCAAATAACCTATCTATTCCGAACCAAAAGAGTTGCTAAAGTGCTAACAACACTAGCAACGGCAACCAACAGAAATGGAGTATGTAGCGTGTTGCCCCCAATGAAACCGGACACTGCCCTGAACTCATGGGGGTGTCCGGTTTTCGTGTGAGAGAGATATCGAGGAGAAAATGATGACTGAACCCATACATGTTTTGCTCGTATCTGATCAGGGTACTTGTTTGAACGAAATAGCCGCTTTTCTGGAAACACAACCGGATCTCATCGTATACGTCGCAACCAACTGTGAGGAAGCAAAACGGATACTGCTGCAGGAGTCGCTCGTTATGGGGTACTCAGTTTCGAATTGGTTCCGCCTTTCTATGTGAGCTTGGATATGGCGATGGAACTACTGGCGATTAGGCCTATCTGGCTCATTTTGCTAACTGCGAATCGACGAGAGGGAAGCGATTCTCGATGCTTTTACGATCTGCGTGCTGAACATCGTAGATAAAGCCGGCTACAAGGACATACCGAATGCCATCCGGGAAGCGTATCGGAATTAAGTTTCGATCCACCCGTCCGCCACGGCGCTGCTTTGGCAGGAAGTAAGCCGTCTACGACAATCAGAACTACAACGGATGCTGACTCCCTCCGAAAAGCAAGTTGGACCTATATTTTAATCGGTACAATAGCCGTATTGGCGGGGGGATGGGTCGGCCTGAGCTTCTTTCGAAAGTTGTCGCAAGAGGGGCTAAAGTCGGTCATTGTTACGGTTACCGTAATTGCGGGGATAAACGTCTTGATATTTTCCTGACAAAGGAGGTTGAGGAAAATCAAATGACAATAGTCGATCTGCACTGCCACACCAAAATCTCAGACAACTCCTTCACAAACGAGAAAGTCATATCCTTCAACGATACTCATTTCATGACGGGCCTGGTATTAGAACTACCGTTTTTTTTCAAAGGGTGTCCGCTAAGATGTATGCATCTTGCTCTACAGGGAGATGGCTTGACAGCCACCACCATGCGCTTAAAAAGTCGTCTAATTGGCGGCTTTTTTGTTTTAACGATATAAGTTCTTGTCCAAATACAAGGACAAGAACTTTATTCATATACGATTAGATGAATGTCTAGTGTGATTCAGCATCATTCGAACGTAAACGCAACAGAGCAATCGAGCAGCAAGGGGCAGCTTGCCTCTGATCTCTGCTGGCCGGACATCGCGATCGGAGCAAAAGCTGACGCTCCCCTTTCTGGCCCCCTACACGTGAGCGGGTCACCGACACAATCAATAACAGTCCTTCGATTGAATATGTCCTTTCGTATAATTGACTTAAGTTTAAAAGTAAATCTATACTTTATATGAACTATTGTTCAATAAAATATTGGAGGGATCCTTCATGCGTTTGAAAGGGAAAGTTGCGGTTGTTACTGGCTCAGCATCGGGAATGGGGAAAGCGATTGCAGAATTATTCGCAGGGGAAGGTGCAAGTGTTGTGGTTTCAGACCTGAACATTGAAGCTGCGCAAGTGGTTGCAGCAGGAATTAAAACAGCTGGCGGAACTGCAATCGCAGTAAAAACCAATGTGGCTGATCTGAATGATATTAACACTATGATTGATACAGCCGTCAACGAATTCGGCACACTCGATATTTTGGTTAATAATGCCGGCATTATGGATAACATGGCGCCTGTAGGAGATGTTGACGACGAGAGATGGGATCTTATATTCGATATTAATACCAAAGGTGTTATGCGTGCAATCCGCAAAGCGATTCCGATCTTTTTGAATAAGGGAAATGGCGTGATTATAAATACGGCGTCTACGGGCGGCTTCAGTGGTGCGCATGCGGGCGCAGCTTATACCGCTTCGAAGCATGCGGTGATTGGTATTACGAAAAACACGGGTTTCATGTACGCTCAAAAAGGTATTCGATGCAATGCTATTGCGCCAGGTGCGACAGCTACAAACATTACTTCAACGATTCATAACCTGAATGAGTTTGGTACTTCCCGAACGAAGGTTACACAAGGCGTAATTCCTCGTGTAGGACAAGCGGGAGAAATCGCAAAAGTAGCTTTGTTCCTGGCTTCAGACGAATCAAGCTTTGTAAACGGCGCTGTGATAACCGCCGACGCCGGTTGGACGGCAGGTTTCTAATCTACTTTTTGTGAGTACACACAACTTTATTTGTTTTCTTATCTGGCTTCCGCATATATAGGGTCCTTGCAACTTTGGATACAACGTAATTTCGATCTATCACCCAGTGAAATGTATGACTTTGCAGGCAACCTCATTCAGCCAGAATATACGTTTATAAAGGGGGGTTTTTCCATTATAAACGATTATAATTGGCGCAACACCTTTTTAAACGCTTGGGGGAATTGATGAAGACGTTGGCAAGAGAATATGGCAAGGGAGAGTTTCTACCAAAGATCAAAACGAGGATCGCCAGATTTCAGCTCTACGCGAGCAGGGGATTCCAGTCGAGTGCATGTTTATTGATTAAGCCAGTGGCAAAAATTTCGACTGTCCAGAATACCAGCTCTTAAAACGGGTGCTGCGGGAAGCCGATACGTTATTTGTAAAGTCAATCAATCACTTCGGGCGGAACAAGCAAGAAATATTGTGTGTAGAACTTTTGACCCATAAAGCGATTGCGCTATTGTTCTACTGATGGTAATTTTACTGGTGAACCGAAGTCAGAAACATGCGATACCCGGAAACAGACCTATCCTATATTTTTCTGCATACCTATGAGCCTCATTAATGGAGTAGGCTGGGCGGAACCATTCTGAGCGGATGGACGCTCCGCAAGCTGCGGCAGGCCGGATACAAAATGTTTTAAGGCAACCCAAAAGCGCAAGCCGACAGGGGAGATATCCCTGGCGGCTCGCGCCTTTTTTGCGCTGGTCGTTATTCCTTTTGTCCCATTTTCCACTTCTGGTATTCGAGGAAGTCCTTGAACTCTTTTTTGCTGACGCCCGAAGCCATCGCTTCCTGCACCAGTTCCCACCATTCCGGGTCAAGCAAGTCCTCCGCAGGACGGTCGCCGTACAAGAGCAGGTGGATCGAAACGTTTAAAGCATCGGCAATTTTCTCGATGAAGGAAATGGAAGGATTCGATTGAATATTTCGTTCGACATTGCTCAGGTAGGATTTTGCCACATCCGCTTTATCCGCAAGCTCGGACAAGGAATACCCCCGATCCTGGCGGATTTTTTGGATGCGGTCGCCAATACGTTCTGCCATGTAGCGATCGCCCTTCTATCAGAATAATTTGATGCCATTATATCAAAATATACGTGATAGGACAAAGGCGTATAGTCCGAATTTCGTTAAATAAAGAACACCTTATCCCAGGACCGGGGTAAGGTGTTCTGCTTCGATATGACGGCTGAATTATTTGGCTTCTCCTGCGCCTTGCTTCGCTTCGAATGTCCATTTCAGGTTCAAAGCGTCACCTTGGAACTCGTTTTGATCCTGACCGTTATCCTTGAATTCGAACTTGACGATCAAGTCGTCGGTATCGCCGGCTTTCAGGCCCCCGTGCTCTTCGAACCAGGCCACCCATTTGTTCTCCACGGCGTCAGGGGCTAGACTTTGCAGATCATACAGCGAGGTTTGGTAAATGACGGTATCCTGTTTGTCGATGTTCTTCAAAAATCTAACGATGACGTGTTTGCCGAAGTCATCCACGTTTTCAGGGGCGCCCGACTTATTCGTAACTGTATAGGTCGTTTTCAGTAATACCTTGGCGATGTCGAGCGTACCTTCGTTTTTCAGTTTGAACGTGCGGATTGCGAAATCCCCCGGTTTGAGGGTGCCCACGTCAATGATCGCCGTCGGATCGGCGTTGAGATCCAAGGTGCCTGCGGCGAACGTGCCGGTCGTTTCCACGGAATCGCTAAAGTAAGCGAACGTGCCTCCGCCGATCAAACTCAATCCAAGCGCTGCAGCTGCTACTCCTAAACCCAAGGTCTTTTTGATACCCATACAAAATACCTCCCTAATTTTAAATGATTTTTTTTTTATATTGCACCCTTATGAAGTCATAAGGAGAACAACCGAAAGTTAGAAACAAGCGATTTAGTGTGTTATGGGGCCTTGGTGTCAGGTTGGGATGTGTTCGGGTCCGACTTCTTGTCTTCCAGCGTCGAAATGGTTTTCCATAAGGACGCTAAGGCATACAAGAACAAAAGGACCCCCGGGATGATCAACAGTGTGACGTTACCCAATTTCGTTCCGGCGAAGTTGAGAACGTATCCTGCGTAAGGGACGGTAAAGCCGGTGTAAACACCGGTGACATTGGCCGGATCAACCGGCTCCAGGTCGGCGGCATCGTTGTTGTCTCCCTTGGTCTGGTAAAGGATCTGACCGGTTAGCTCATTGCGGGTTACTTTGACGATTCGGTGGGTAATCAGCTTCTTGTCGTCCGCCCGGAAGGTGATGACATCGCCGGCGGTAAATCGGGTCATGTCGCCTCCGGGCTTAATGGCCACGATGGAACCGGTAAGTATGGAGGGCTCCATCGAGCCGGACAACACCGTTTTCAGCTGATAACCGTAGAAATTCGGTGCGCTGCCGGACATTTTCGACATGACGACGGAGCCGGCCACGGTAATAAAGGCAGCCGCCATCAGAAACGTCAGCGCATTTCCCAACCATTTTCGAATCCGCATAACTCATTCACCGCCTTTCGGATCATTTGCGGAAGAGGGGGCGGCATCGGCATCGGCGGATTCTCCAGCGGAGGAGGAATTTTCGCCCGCGTCGTCGTCGCCATCCGCAGGAGTCCGTACATCCCCGCCGCCCGTCTCGCCAACCGTCGAGTTCTCCCCATCGGCAGGCGTTTCACTCTTTGCTGGTTGTTCGTCTCCCGGCGGAGGCGTTTCGCCGTCGTTCGGGTTCTCGGCCTCGTCCGGGGCTGCCGTTTCATCCTTTCCGGCTTGCTCTTCTTGTTTGGCTTGCTTTTCCCGCAGCTTCTTCAGCCGTTTGATTTCCGCCGGCCGCTGCGATTTCGCCTCCGTCAACAGTTGCGCTCTCTGCGCCTCCAGACTGGAGATGTCGGCGGTCAGACCTGCTATGGCCGACTGCAGGGAGGCCTGCACGCTTTCAAAGTAAGTGAGCAGCACTCCTCCGACGGGGTCTCCATCGACAGCGATCCGGCCGTCGAAAGGTTGGGCGGAGGCAAAGGCTGCATAGCTATCGGCCTCAAAGCTGTCGGACGTCATCAATCCTAAATGATGGACGGAACGCAAGTAGTTCAGGATCTCTTGCAGCGTCCCGCTTAGTGGATCGGAAAGCAATCCGTGCCGCTTCAAAAGGTCGGTGATGCGGTCCAGCAGCGTCGTTTGCGACAGTTTGGCGCAATTCGGCTCCAGACCGTTCAGCGAGGTTAGCAGTTCATGAATCAGCGCGGAGGCGGCGGTAAGTTCCTGAAGCAGTTCCTGCCAAATGGACTGATTCAAGGCCTTTTGCTGCTCCAACTGCTGAATCATGGCGTTCAATTCACCGATTCGCTCCGACAGGTCGGCCGCCTCCAACCGGCTGCTGACCTTGAAACCGCTTGCACCTTCGCCGCTGGCATAAAGCGAATCGGTAGCGCCCATCAATCTTCCTTTTAATGAAGCGGCCCGTTCGAGGTGTTCGGCCAACAGCGAAAGTTGGCTTTCGATTTGACTGGGGAATACCCGGCAAGCCTTAATTTCCAAATTATCCTCGCGTACGCTGGTGTATCCTCCGAAGGTGGTGCCGACTTGCTGGGAGGTCCACAATAGCAAGGTAGAAAGGATCAATCCGGATTGCAGCGATTTAACCATAGTTTGTTTCTTTCGTTTTTTGCGCAGTTTGCGGATCACGTCAGTTCGGGATCTTCGCAGAAAAGGTCTCTCCTTTCTAAGCAGATTTTCGTCTGTTCGTTGATTTGTTCGTTATTAAGAACAAATTCCACGACTCAAATATACACGAAATCCTAGAAGAAAGGAAAACCGGAGAACCATCGAAAAATTCTCAATAAAGAACGAAAATCTTGAGTTTTCTTGATATTTCGGCCGTTTACGTTTATTTTTCATGAATTTCGTTCTTTTTTAAGAACGGAATTCTGTTTTGTGGCTGCATCAATTTTTCTTACTGTAATCGACAATAAATGTAATATATAAACAAAAAGGTCTAACTTCTCCCACGAAATCTGCTTGCTTGGTCTACGCGGAGCGACATACTTTTCAAATCGGGGACATTATAATTAGTACCAAGGAAGCTTTCCGGCTGAAAGCCCGTTATCCATTGGCAAACTGTAGCACCAGTAAAGGGTAAACCTGCCCGAAAAGCAGGGGCACAAAGTCCCAGATCTAAGGTAGAGATACTAGGATGGCTGGTCTGCCCGGGACAAGCCCCAATAATGATCTTAGGAGGGGATTGTTGTTGAAAAAGTCCGCCCAGGTTATTGTTCGTGATCGGTATCCCGAGGAAGTCGACCCTGAATGGGAGGCTCTGCTCGCTATGGCCAAGGAGGCGGGGATATCCATCGAGGAGGTTCGGCGCTTTTTGTCGGGAGAACGATCATCAAATTATGCACAATGGCATTTACATAATAAATAGCTGGAAAAGGGAACTGGAGAATCATCTTGAACGGAAGTGGAACGATTCTTTTTTTCGGCGATTTTTCTTCGGAGGCAAAAAGGGGCGTAAAACGCGGCGCCAGCGCGGTGTGAGGGGAAAAACGGCGATTTTTGTATGACAAAGGCAATCAGGGGGCAAAAAAAGACAGTCCCTAAATGTGCTGGGACTATCCTTATTCATGTAGCAATTGTTTTTAAGTAATCTTTTATATTTGGCTGCTACATTAACTTTTTTATTTGATCTTTTAAAGGTCGGTTGATTCCATTTTCGTCATACGACTCAACGTTCTTCCAATTCACAACGAAGAACGATCAGTTTTGAAGAACCCTTCTACATATATGAAATGTTCCAAGTTATGTGGAAAAATATAACTGGCCGTGGGCGTATGGACCATAATTATGTTTCAGCCAAAGCATGGCTTGGGGCCGGAAGCCCGTGATGAGGAACAGGCAGAGCAACTGCAAAATGCCAAAAAAGCTTACTATAATCACATTTACGAGAGCACCCACCTCAAAAAAGCCCTGATCTTCACAAATAGCCGCTCAGATGCAGAATTGACAACTCCGGAAATGAGAAGGGTCGCTGAGCGACGCCATCAACCAGATGTGTTCTATGACCATCACGGGAGTATATCGGTAATGCTTCGAGAGGAGGCGGAGAAAGCTCTGAAAAGCGGTTCGGGACCTGCTGTAGCTGCCGCAACGCTAACATTGGAGTTGGGTATTGATTTAGGTGAATTGGAGCGAATAGGTGCTCCTTACAGTACATCCAGCTTTGTGCAGCGGCTTGGCCGCTTCCTGCTCAAATTCCGTAGACCTTGCTGCGGGCGATTGCCGTCGTCGAGCTGTATGCTCGGCATAAGTGGGTAGATAAAGTTTTCGCCATTAAGCTTGCGCTGCATGTATGGCTAACAGGCAGCATGCATTAATTGTTAATTTACAAAAAACGGGGATCCAGCTGCCAGTACCATTTACTCAACGCGACAAGAATCAATGCTAGAATTTAAAATCCCCTTGTGTATAGATGTTTCAATGTGTATAATGTGCTTATTAAAGTTGCATTTAGAATTGAGAAGGGGGGAGAATATTGAGTAGAGCGTCTCGGGGTGTTCACATTGGTCCCCCTCGTCTAAAAATAGCGATTCAGGCCATTGTTTGGCTAGCCAAAAGTGGCAACATGATAAGCAGTGCGATGATAGCGAGTCAAGTCGATTCGCATGCCACCTTTATTCGCAGAGTTATGCAGTCATTGAACAATGCCGGTATTGTTGAATCAAAAGGCGGACGGGAGGGTGGATATTTTTTAAGAAAATCTTCAGCAGAGATTACAATAGGCGATATATACGAAGCAATAAGTAGTGTTTCCAATGATGCCGAAATTAAAGTGGATTGTGATTGCGGAGAAGCCGGAGAACAGTTAGATGTTGAACAGTTTGATGTTGAACTTGAAAAGATTCTCCAGGAAGCCGAATTAAAGACAATTGAGTATTTGCGAAGTTACACGATTGCTCAATTAATGGATCGAGTCCAATTCCTTTAAAGAACAATAAAGCCCGATAGCTAACACTAAGTTGCATATGATCCTGCGACTTTTTATTAGAATAAATTGTGCTTAATACAAGCACATAAAATGAAAGGAGCCTCCATGAATATTACTTTATTTGGTGCAAGTGGAGCTATTGGCAAGATCATGCTCGAACACGGCTAAGTGATAAAGAATACCGCATACGTTAGAAGTCCAGATCGCATTGAAATGTCAAAATCCGAATTAGAAGGTTATCGTCGGAGAGCTAAATAATCAAGCTTTAGTTCATCAAGCTATTGATCATAATAATAAAAGGAACTCCAATAGCAGATGGGCATGAAACGATTATAAATGCTATGCAGAAGCTAAATAAGAAGAGTGTTATTGTTTAGATTTAGACTGAGATAATAATGTTGCAGACTGAAATAAAAGAGCATTAGACTTGTGTGACGGAGCTAAAATTAGTGGCAGTTTTGACTAATGATCTGCACATTAATTCTTTGTAACATTACTATAATTCACTTTAAAATAGCGAATGGCGGATAGGAGGAAAACAAATGGTTAAAGGTTATTGGGTCGTAGGCATTGATGTCCACGATCAGGAAAAATTTCAAGCATACGTGGCAGCTACTCCTGAGATTCTGAAGAAGTATAGTGCTCGCCTTCTGGCGGGTGGGGACAATCATTTGGTACCAGAAGGGAGTGCCCGATCCCGGAATATGATTATTGAGTTCCCTTCCTATCAATCTGCACTTGACTGTTGGAACTCAACAGAGTATCAGCAAGCAATCAAACTCAGACTTCATGCATCAAAAATTGATCTTGTTATTATTGAGGGATTTAAGGGACCACAACCTTCTTAGTCCACCAATGTATTCAACTAACGGAGAAGTTTGCTGAGTGGTACTGTCGGCCACATATCCATATTAGTTCGAGTACAAGATGGATGGCTGCTTCTTGCATCGGATGCAGGTTATTCCGCGAAATCATGGAATGAACTTGTAATACCAGGTGTCACATATAACAAAGAGCAGGCTCTTGAGTCTCTAAGGTGGATTCAAGAGTTTTCGAAAAGAAACGATTGCGTGGGTCTGTCAATAATTTTGTGTAAGCTCTTTTAGGCATAGTTTTCCCCGAGGGGAAAGTTGTGATTTTAACGCAAGTGTTGACCGACCCGATCCGGAAAAAAGACGGAAAATTGGAGGAGCATTTGTCCCCAGTTCTGGACACGTCCTGTCCATTTCCGAGTGACATCGACGGTGGCTAGATAAAGCATTTTAAGCAGAGCTTCATCGGTAGGAAAGATACTTTTCCCCTTTGTCACTTTACGAAGCTGCCGGTGGTAACTCTCGATCATATTCGTCGTGTAGATGAGTTTGCGGATCTCGGGCGGGTACTTGAAAAAGGTAGCGAGCTCCTCCCAATTGGTTCGCCAGGAGCGGATAATGAGGGGATATTTCGTACCCCAGACTTCCTCGAAATGGTCGAGTTCAAGCAAAGCCCCTTCTTCGGTTGCTGCCTTATAAATGGGCTTTAAGTCGGCAGTTACTTTCTTAATATCCTTGTACGAAACGTACCGGGTGGAGCTGCGGATCTGGTGAATGATACACTTTTGGATTTCGGTTTGGGGATAGCAGGCCGCAATCGCCTGAGAAAATCCAGACAGGTTATCTACGCAGATAATGAGTATGTCCTGAACCCCGCGATTCTTGAGTTCATTCAGGACACTCAGCCAGAACTTGGAGGATTCATTCTCGCCAATCCACATGCCTAAGACATCCTTATTTCCGTCCAGATCGATGCCCAATGACCCATGTAGGCTGCCTTGTTTAATAATGGCCCCCGTCTTGCTTTACTTTGAAAGTGAATGGCATCCCAGATAAACAACTGCATAAATGCCTTGCAGAGGCCGACTCTGCCATTCTTTAATGAGAGGCACAATCTTATTCGTGACATTGGAAATGAGCGTAGGAGAGACCTCAATACCGTACATCTGTCCCAAATGATCTTGGATTTCCCTCGTGCTGATCCCTTTGGCATACAGGGCAATAATTTGCTCTTCGATGCCGGTTACGTTCGATTGATGCTTCTTGACAACCAGTGGCTCAAACTCACCCAGGCGATCTCGAGGGATGCTGATTTCCTGTTCGCCGTACTCACTGACTACTGTTTTACGACTTTTTCCGTTGCGGCTGTTCGGGGTAAGCTTGGCCTTTACCTCATGCTTTCCATAGCCCAAATGGGTATCCATTTCGGCTTCCAGCATCTCCTGAATCGTCTCTGCAAATAGGTCTTTTAACGCATTCTGTGCATCCTGTGCAGTGACTAAATTGTTCTCTTTAATGAATTCCCGAAGTTGCTGTTTTGACCAGAGTCCCATAGTGTTCTCCCAACCTTTCTCTTACTTCCATTTTAATGGGTTTGAGAGTTTACACAATATATTTTACAGACTCGATTGCGTTGCAGTTATAGCAAACCACGACCCGTCGGTCAAGGAAACTAGCTTTTGAATATTACGGGAAAATGGGATTTTTTGCTTCTTCACAGTTACTAATTTAAACACCTCTCAACACTGGAAATTAAAAGACCAGTAGACGAGAGGTGTTTTCATATGTTAATAGTCACATTTAACGAAAGAGAACTCGAAGAACTTCTTCATACTCCGGAACCTTGACCTTGGTATATTGACCGAGTTAGCTTTAGTCTTGATCTTAAGGAGCTCAATGTATATGTGAAGTTCCGTAAACGTGCCCTCTTTACCAGTTCGAACTTATACACTGGACTATTTCCTGGATGAGCAGTATAACGGGCAAGGATTTACCACGGAGGCTGTTCGCTTGGCACTAAAATTCGCTTTTGGACCTGGAGGTGTAGGGTACAAGCTGGGGTTATGCCTCGAAACAAGGGCTCTATTCAAGTTTTGGAGAAAGTAGGGTTTCGATATGACGGTTTTGCGGAATACTATCTTAAAATCAATGGTGTTTGGGAACATCATAATCTATACAGTATCACACAAGAATATTGGCAAGCATAAAAGCTACTTACTAACGGGCACGTTCGCGTAGGAGCCGCATGTCGCGACTCTTTGAACGGATACGATAGCTCGGCGATGGAACAGCGTTTTTTCACTTTTGCGAGATCCACTCGACAAATGAGTTTTGATTTTAGCAATTTGTTACCTTCCACATCTGTTAACAGTTTAGCATTGTCATGTTATACAGAATGATAATCGAAGGTGAACTATAAATGAACAATATTATTAATGTCTCATTGCATATTTCCAACACCTGATATAAAAATACTACACCTCGAGGCTGTCGCGGGACCAAACGGCAGCTTTGCTGCGCTAACTGGCAGCAGGAAAGTTGGAGATTATTCGCAGTGAACCGTATCATAAGTAGGGCGAAGAATTGGGTATTTGCTCGAATCTTTTTGGGGAAATCAACTGTAACGTAGGGAATAAATTAAACTTAAGGTAGCAGGGAATACTGATGAATATCGAAATTAAGTATTAATGTTTATCACCCGGTTGGGTGAGGAGGAATATTGTGACTACGAATGATATCGGGGCAGTTTGAACCATGTCCCACAAGTCTTGAGTGATGATCGGCCCATGCTCACTTACCGCAATGATCGGATCGGGACATGAGTTAGCAGTACGAGCAGGCCGAGACCGATTACGAACCTTGTGATGTCGTCACTGAAACTGGTCAACGTCACCTGGGGACGTCCAATCTGCTTCTCAAAATCGCAAATGTACCGTGATCCTGCAAAATCGTCTTCAGCCTAGCTAACGAGCAGCCGATGCCTTGAAATAAGCGATGGTTATTTGTTGTGAGCCGCGAAAAGCTCTTTGTGACGGAATTTACGTCCATAGAGCTTTTTCACGTGTATACAGCTAGATGCTAATTCTAAGGCGTAATTCCGCCATCATAGCCTCAGCTTGCTGGGGATCTTCATTCAGCAGCTTCCTGTATGTCAGCATCCAATTCAGCGTTACAAGCATATGATCGTATTCGTCCTTCTTGCGCTCGATCTCATTGATCTTCTGAAGAATCCATTCTATTACTTCTTGGTTCGTGCGTGCGTTCGTATCGTGATCCTGCAAAATCGTCTTCAGTTCAGCTAACGAGCAGCCGATGCCTTGAAATTTCTTAATCAGCTTTAACCGCCCAATTGCTTCGTCTGAGTAGTTGCGGTAATTATTCTTCTCTCGCTGAATATGCCTGCTGTCAAGCAAGCCTTCCTTCTCATAAAAACGAATGGTGTGGGGTGTTAGACCCATCAAGTCTGCTAATTCTTGAATTTTCATATGAAATCATACCTCCAAACGCTTGCCTTAGAGTTTACTTCATAGTTTAAACTGGAGTCATATCTTCGTCAAATGCTTAAGGAGGCGTAAAACGATTATGCGTATATTCGTTACAGGTGCAGCAGGTTATATTGGTACAGCTGTTGTCCACGAACTCATCGGTGCGGGCCATCAGGTAGTTGGTCTGACCCGTTCAGAGAGTGGTGCTCACGTATTAGAAAGCTTGGGAGCTGAGGTGGCTCGCGGTGTTTTGGAGGATCTGGATTTACTGCGCAGCAGTGCAGCCAATTCAGACGGTGTTATTCATCTGGCATTTAACCACGATTTCTCTAATTTCGCCGCATCATTAGAAACTGATCTTCGTGCCATCGAAGCATTAGGAGAGGGGCTTGCAGGCTCTGGTAAACCACTTGTTATCACAGCTCATGCTAATGGCAAAGCATCGGAGGATGCAGCACTTGCGTTTATAGAACAAGGCGTGAGAGCATCGATCGTCTCGCTTGCACCTTCCGTTCATGGAGAAGGAGATAAAGGCTTCGTACCACAATTAATCCGGATCGCCCAGGAAAGAGGCTCTTCGGCTTACATTGGAGACGGCACCAACCGTTGGCCAGCGATTCATCGCTTGGATGCGGCAGTTTTGTTCCGCCTTGCTGTAGAATCTGCGCCTGCAGGCTCACGACTGGATGGCGTGGACGACGAAGGCATTCCGTTTAGCGACATTGCTGGCGTCATCGGTCGTCACTTGGATGTGCCGGTTGTCAGCATCCCGCGTAAAGAAGCACAAGCAATCTTCGGTTTTCTAGGCATGATCGCGTCGCTTGACTTAGCAAGATCAAGTGAAGGGACGAAGGAACTGCTCGGCTGGAAGCCTGTCCAACAGGGGCTTCTCGCAGATCTGGAGCAAGGACATTATTTCTCAAAATAGCGTTAGTTAAATGAAGAAGGTCACAAAAGAACCTGTTATTGCTTAGTCCCTCTATCCGAGCGGGGCCTTTACTGATCTCGGACATCAGCGGTCGCAGTAATTTCAAACCTTCCCCCATATATGCATAAAGATTGTCAATAAAGATAAGGGAGTGAAAGAGTATGAATACTTTTGTAATTACGGGGGGGAATAGCGGTGTTGGCCTGCAGTCGGCTCACGAACTTATTGACGCGGGCAATCGCGTGATTATTTTGGGGCGTGATAAACAAAAAGGTGAGAACGCAATGGCATCTTTTGGAGTAGCCCGCAATCGAGCGATTTTTCTCTCGGTGGACCTCGCGACTCACGATGGAGTCAAAGATGCGGCACGACAGATCAATGAAATTACCGACAAGATCGACGGACTGTTACACTCGGCGGGTATTTTTGATCCGAGAGACATCAGAACAAAGGACGGTCTCCCACTTTTTTTCGCGTTGGCTTACTTAAGCCGTTATCACCTAACTCAGCTCCTGCTGCCGAAACTTCTTAAGGCAGACCATCCTCGGGTAATAATGATGGTGGGCACAGTGAGTAAGGTTCCCAAATTCGACATCAAGAAGTTCCAATCCTTCGAAAAATTCAATTTCTGGACGATGACGCTTCCGATCGTTGGCGCATGCATGTATTATGCAGACTATCTTGCCAAGACTCAACCTAAGATTTTCACGGGATGTACAACCCCAGGAGTTGCTCGAACGGATATCTTTAAAAATGCGCCATGGTATTTCAGAGCTTGCGTCGCAGTGGCACGACCTTTTCTCAACTCAGTCGAATTAGCGGCTCGTAACCCTGTTCAGGCACTCCTGAAGGGCAAAGGGACATCGGCTTACATGTGGAACAAGCCTGGTAATTTTCAACGCAAGTTTGCCATCGAAGTGAATAAAGAGGATCAAAAGGCTCTTATTGATATGTCGCACAAACTCACGGGAGCATGAAGCCTCTTGTCTGATTGCTGTTGTCATGGGCTTTATACGAATGAAAAGTTAGTTGACGGTTCACTGGGGCAAATTTGAGCGTGTGATGGCTTCAGCCTTCAAGGGAACAAATAAGCCGTACATTCTGAATCTCTTTTTGAAGGGATCATTATCAATGAAAAATTCGAATTCAACATTCTTAGTATTTGGTGCAACTGGTAGAACTGGCCAACACTTTGTTTCCATAGCGCTTAAAGAGGGTCATAAAGTAAAAGCCTTAGTTAGAAATCCAGAAAAAATTAAAATACAAAATATAAATTTAGAGCTAATCAAAGGTTCCATCACAAATTATGAAAATATTGACGAATTATTAGATGGAGTCGACTTTGTAATTTGTATGCTTGGAAATGCTCAGGAACAAAATAAGGCGCCGATCAATACTATCTTTATTAAGAAGCTTATCCCAGCTATGCGGCGACAAGGTGTAAAACGTTTCCTATATCAGGCCGGAGGACTCACGCGTCGATATAAAGAAAGACTCCCTTTTGTGACTTGGATTCTTAGAAATACTGTAGCTAGATATAACGGTCTTCTCGGTCAGCATAAAGATAATGAAACTGTAATTGAATATTTAGTTGAAGAAGCACAAGATGTGGATTGGATTGTGCATAGGGCAGGCATAATCTCAGACGGTCCTTCGAAAGGAATATTGAAAAGAGATCGAACAAAGTTTAGTCTTGCAACTCATGTAGATATTGCTAATTATAACTTTCAGGTCATTAATGATGATTCTGCAATTCATACTTGCGATTTGAGCTACTACAAAAAATAAACTTAAGTCCAACGGGGTAGCAGTACTGTCCTTGAGCCATCAGATGGGGGTTATATGCCTATATCCATAGGTGTGGCAAGAAGCCCGAAGTAGAGCGGTCGTAAGATTGCCCAAGGAAGGTTCTTAAGAGAGACGTTATAAATTAATTCATTGCGCTCCCTCGAAATACCTTAGAGTCCATTAACGTGTAAACAACGTTTATGTCCATTGGTCAAGTCCTTGATATTCAAGGGCTTTTTTGTTTTGGAAGCATAAGTTTGCCACAGTTATTGGAGATATTTGCGGACATCTCAAGGTGGATTCATTATAATGATCCGATAAATTCAACGGTAATTTTGTATTCTTGGCAAACTTATATCCTAAAACTGAGAGAGCCAAAAACAGATAAGCGCATTCCCAAATTCTTGATTGAAGAAGATGTTATTCTTCTGAAAATTTCTTGTGAGTCTCCACGGGAATATGCAATACTTGAATTTCTTTATAGTACGGGTTGCCGTGTTGGCGAAGTGCAGAAACATGATATTGAAGACATCAACTTGGAAGACTGTTCAGCCATTGTGAATGGAAAAGGGGCAAAACAAAGGGAGATTTATTTTACGACCGAATGCAAAATATGGATAAAAAGATATTTGGAGAGCCGTGATGATTCCTGTACAGCTCTATTTGTTACGGAAACTCAGCCTGCTCGCCGTATGTCGATACCTACGATTCGTCACTCATTAAAAAAGCTGGCAAGCCTGACTAATGTTGCTGTTAACGTCTACCCGCATCGTTTTCGTCACACTTACGCCTGCCAGTTACTAGATAACGGTGCACCGCTTGAGTTTATCCAGGGAATGCTTGGGCACGAAAAAGCATCCACCACACAGATTTATGCTCAGCTTCGTGGAGAACGGCGAAGAGAATTGTACCGGCGGTATATTTAGGCGTTAGTACTTATCACCAACTATTGGGTCATCAGAAATCGTGGATTGCTTTTGCTAAGAGTAAGTAAAAACGCTAAGCCGGTCGCTTCTGAAGGCTTAGCGTATATTTTCGTTAAAATGTTGGCGGGACCCCTTATATGTCAGATGCTGTGAAGAACGGGTCCAATGAAGAGCATGTAGATGAAACAAAAACCACTCACTAGATTCAGTATTAAGAATCCATATGTCAAATCCTCAGAATGGGGTTGGCAGATTGATCCAATTGGTCTAAGATACTCACTAAATCAGTTGTATGATAGATACGAGACATTAAGGAAATGAAAAGAGCAATTGAATTGGACGGAGTAAACTTAATTGGTTACACTTCATGGGGTTGTATCGATTGTGTTTCCGCGGGTACTGGTGAGATGAAAAAGCGTTATGGATTTGTCTATGTAGATAGAGACGACAATGGTAATGGTAGTTTGAAAAGATCAAGAAAAAAATCTTTTGAGTGGTACAAGCAAGTGATTGCA